>NC_007677.1:0-1200000 GCF_000013045.1 Salinibacter ruber DSM 13855 | reverse complement strand
TCCCAGAGATCGTCCTTCCAGATGAACGTCATGCCGTTTCGAAAGTCACTCGTGTCCGCCATGGGGGGAGGAAGGTCGTTTCGTCGCAGTTGCAGTGGGGTAATATATTACGTCGCGGGGAGCGGTGTCAACTCCCAGCCGCCTTGGGCGGGTTTGATTGTAGCTAAAAACGTAGACCGGTCGTTTGTTGCGGGGTCTGGGCCCGTCCCGCCCGCAATTCACGTGGGATCCAGTTCACCGAAACTCCTTCTCCTTGCTGAGCACGCCGGGCAGGTCCGTGACGCCGAAGGGGCCGTGCCGGTACTTAAACGGCTCGCCGTAGGTGGCGCCCACCGTGTATCCGTAGGTGCGTGCCCGCGATTTTACCCATTCGAAGAATTCCGGGTTGGACACGAAGGTCTCCGGCTCGTCCGGGTCCGGCTCGTAGTCGGGGTTGTGGAACTGCGACGCGAAGGCCTGCAGCGCCTCGATGCGCTGGTCCCATACGTCGGTCACGTCCACGACCATCGTCGGCTCGAAGGAGACGGCCTGCATGTAATGAAGCACGTGGTGCGGCCGCCAGGGCGCCTGCGGAGTCCCGTCGGGGCCCGTCGTCTCAATCTCCTGGAGCCCACTGTAGTAGAGGGCATCAGTGGACAGGTCGGCGGCGTCGCTGTGGTCGGGGTGGCGCGACTCGGGGGCATTGAGGAGGACAATGTCGGGCCGGTACCGGCGCACCGCCTCGATGACCCGTCGCTGATTGGCCTTCGTGTTGCGAATGTCCCCGTCCATCAGCCCAAGGTTCTCGCGGGCGCTGAGGCCGATGATATCCGACGCGCGCTCGGCCTCCTCCATCCGCTGCTGGGGGGTGCCTCGCGACCCCAGTTGGCCCTTTGTGAAGTCGACGATGCCCACGTCGTATCCCTGCTGGGCAAGGAGGCACACGGTCCCCCCCGCGCAGAGCTCTACGTCGTCGGGGTGGGCGGCGAAGGCGAGGACGTCGAGGGTGGGCATGGGAAGTGCGATTTTCAAGGCTTGCAAATCGGAGAGAAAACTGCCCTGGACTGGAGGTCCGTATTGCGTATTTCGTATTGCGTGGGCGATACACAGATACGCAATACGCACAACGAAATACTCACCCGGTCACGAAGTTGACGATTTGCCCCGGCACGTAGATCTCGCGCTGGAGGTCCTCGTCGTCGAGGTGACGAGCCACATTCTCGGCCTCCTTCGCGGTGGCGAGCACGTCGGCCTCCTCCGCGTCGGCCGCCACCTCGATGGTGGCGCGGACGGTGCCGTCCACCTGTACGGGCATCTCCACGACCTCCCGCCGGATCAGCTCGTCGTCGTACGCCGGCCAGTCCGCGTAGGCCAGCGACTGGTCGTGGCCGAGGCGCGCCCACAGCTCCTCGGCGAGGTGCGGCGCGAACGGACTCAACAGCAGGACGAACGGCGTTGCAACCTGCCGCGGCAGTGCGTCCCACTTGTTCGCCGCGTTCACGAACTCCATCATCGCCGCGATGGCGGTGTTGAAGTCTCGCGCCTCAATGTCTTCCGTCACCGTCTTGATGGTGCGGTGCAGCGTGCGGAGCTGCTCGCGGTCCGGCTCCTCGTCGCTCACCGCAAGCCCGCCACTGTCCGCGTCGACGACCAGGCGCCAGATGCGGTTGAGGAACCGATGGACCCCCTCCATGTCGTCGGTGCTCCAGGGCTTGTCCTGCTCCAGCGGCCCCATGAACATTTCGTAGAGGCGGAGCGTGTCGGCCCCGTACTCGTCGACCACGTCGTCGGGGTTGATGACGTTGCCGCGGCTCTTGCTCATCTTGTGGCTGCGGGCGTCCACCCGCACCGCCGGCCGGTCCGCGAGGACGAACACGTCCCCGTCCTTCTTGACGTCCCCGTCGTCCACCGGTACGGGCGTGAGGTCGGCATCGTCGTCCACCTGCTCGGCGGAGACGAATTCGCCGGCGTCGTCCCGGTACGCCGTGTACTCCGTCTCGCCCAGGATCATGCCCTGATGCACCAGCGTCTGGAACGGCTCCTTCGTGGAGACCACGCCCGCGTCGTAGAGCACCTTGTGCCAGAAGCGGGCGTAGAGCAGGTGCAGCACGGCGTGCTCGGAGCCGCCCACGTACAGATCGACGGGCATCCAATACTCTTCTTTCTCCGGGTCGACGAGCTGCTCGTCGTTGTCCGGGTCGATGAAGCGGAGGTAGTACCAGCAGGACCCCGCCCATTGGGGCATCGTGTTCGTCTCGCGTTGGGCCGGCTCGCCGGTTTCCGGGTCGGTCGTCTCCCGCCAGTCCTCGATGGTGGCCAGCGGCCCTTCGGGCGTGCCGCTCGGCTCAAAGACATCGAGGTCGGGCAGCGTGACCGGCAGCTCCTCCTCCGGCACCGGCTTGTCCTCGCCGTCCTCCGTGAAGACGATGGGGAACGGCTCGCCCCAGTAGCGCTGGCGGCTGAAGAGCCAGTCCTGTAGCTGGTAGTTGACGGTGCGTTCCCCCTTCTCTTCCTCGTCGAGCCACTCGGTGATGGCCTCTTTCGCCTCCTCATTGCGGAGCCCGTTGAGGGAGACCGCCTCGTTGGCCGAATGGACGTGCGGCCCGTCGCCCGTGTACGCCTCCTCGTCGATGTCGCCCCCCTCCACGACCTCCCGGATCGGCAGGTCGTATTTGTTGGCGAACGCGTGGTCGCGCTCGTCATGGGCAGGGACGGCCATGATGGCCCCGGTGCCGTAGGAGACGAGCACGTAGTCGGCCACCCAGATCGGAATTTCCTCCCCGTTCACCGGGTTCACGGCGTAGCCGCCGGTAAACACGCCCGTCTTGTCGCCCTGTTGTTGGCGCTTTCGTTCGCTCTTCCGGAGGGCCTGTCGGCAATACTCGTCTACGTCTTCACGGTGCTCGTCGGTCGTAATCTCGTCGAGCAGCTCGTGCTCGGGCGCCAGCACCATGTAGGTGGCGCCGAAGAGGGTGTCGGGCCGCGTGGTGTAGACCTCCAGCGCGTCGTCCGCGCCCACAAGGTCGAAGTAGACGTTCGCCCCCTCCGACCGGCCGATCCAGTTGCGCTGCATCTCCTTCGTGCTCTCCGGCCAGTCCAGGTCCTCCAGCCCCTCCAGCAGCCGATCGGCGTACTCGGTGATCTTCAGTACCCACTGCCGCATCGGCACCCGCTCGCAGGGATAGCCGCCCCGCTCGCTCTTGCCGTCGATGACCTCCTCGTTCGCCAGCACGGTGCCCAGCTCCTCGCACCACCACACCGGCTCCTCGGACTGGTAGGCGAGTCCTTTTTCGTAGAGCTGCAGGAAGATCCACTGGGTCCACTTGTAGTAGTCCGGGTCCGTGGTGTTGATCTCCCGCTGCCAGTCGTACGAGAAGCCGAGGCGCTTCAGCTGCCGCTTGAACTGCGCGATGTTCTTCTCCGTCGTCTCGCGCGGATGGGTGTTCGTCTTCAGCGCGTACTGCTCGGCGGGGAGGCCGAACGCGTCCCACCCCATCGGGTGCAGCACGTTGAACCCCTGCTTGCGCTTGTAGCGGGCCACGATGTCGGTGGCCGTGTAGCCCTCCGGGTGGCCCACATGGAGGCCCGACCCGCTGGGGTACGGAAACATGTCGAGCACGTAGAACTCCTCCTGGTCGTCCGGCACCTCGTCGGGCGTGCGGAAGGTCTGGTGCTCCTCCCAGTACTGCTGCCACTTGGTTTCAATGTCGTGAAACGGATAGGCCATGACGGGCGGCGGCTGGACGGTCTAGTGAACTGTGGCGTCGAGGACGCTCCCCGCTTCGTGCTCGGCACAGGTCGTAACGAACACCGAATTGTACGGGACGGAGGGGAGAAGAGGATCCTGGAGTACGGCATAGGGTAAGCACCGCCCCTCCGCCTCTCCACTGCCCACGCACGAATTCAATCGTTCTATGCCCGACAATCCGTCCCTGGACCTGCTCACTGTGCTCGACACGGCCGACACGATTGCGGTGGTCGGCTGCTCGGCCACCCCGACGCGCACGAGCCACAAGATTGCCCGGTACCTGCAGGACCGCGGCTACCGCATCGTGCCGGTCAACCCGAACTACGACAAGGTGCTGGGCGAACCGTGCTATCCGGATTTGCCGAGCCTCCCGGCGGCGGTGAACCTCGACATCGTCGATATCTTCCGTGCCCCAGAGCACACGGCGGACATGGTCCGGTCGACAATTGAGCGCGTCGAGCAGACGGACGAGCATCCGGTGATCTGGACGCAGCTCGGGGTGTCGACCACGGAAGCAAAGGCCCAGGCCGAAGAGGCGGGGCTGCCCTACGTGCGCAACCGGTGCATCAAAATCGAGTACGACCGGCTCCTCGCGTGAGCACCACGTGCACGGGCGGCTGCTCGTCTGCCCCCCGACGGTGCCTTTTCTGTCACTTCGGTCTTTCCTCCTGTAGACTCGGCCCCACGCGAGACGGAGACAGCGAACCCCGTCGGCCAGCGCCGCCCTGCCGCGGGGAGCGGTCGCTCGACCGCCGGAACGTCCGAGGCCGAACGCATGCGATGGCGGTCGAGCCGGCTCGGGCGGGCACCGCTTCTGGGGGCACTCGCCATTCTCTGGTTTGCCGTCCTCCTCCCTCGGGGGGGGACTGCAGGCGCCGGGCCGGGCGCACGCGGCATCCGTCGATCCACCGGGGTCTGTGCCGGGTCTCGCCCACGTCCCGCCGCCTTGCTCCGACGCTCCGCTAAAGTTGTTGCGGGTTTTTCTGTATTCGGATGTCCAGCGACGGCCTTCGAGAGTTGCGTCTTATCGCCCGCTCCCTCAAATTCGTTGGCGAGCGTTTTTCTGTTATGCCTCCTCCCCGGACTGATGGAAGAAACGATCCACACCGTCTCCACCGAAGCGTTCGCCCTGCAGGCGGAAGACCCCGACCACACGATTCTCGACGTTCGCCCCATCGCGGCCTACAACGGCTGGCCCCTTCAAGACGAGTCCCGAAGCGGGCACGTGCCGGGCGCCAAGAGCCTGCCCCTGCAATGGACGCAGTACATGGACTGGGTGGAGGTGCTCGACGAGAAGGGACTGTCGCAGAATGCCCCCGTGACGGTGTACGGCTACACCGCCGATGCCGCGGCGGAAATGGCGGATAAGCTCTCGCGGCTCGGCTTTGAGGCGGTCGGCGTCTACGACGGCTTTTTGGAGGACTGGGCGCCCGACCCGGACCGGCCCCTCCAGCGCATGGAGCGGTACCAACAGCTCGTCTATCCGGAGTGGGTGCAGCGCCTCCGCACCGGCGAGACGCCCCCCGGCATGCGGGGCGACGATCATGTCCTGTGCCACGCGCACTTCGGCTACCGCCAAGATTACGAGGACGGCCACATCCCCGGCGCCATCCCCCTCAACACGAATGCCCTGGAGTCGCCAGAGACGTGGAATCGGCGCTCCCCGGAAGAGCTGAAGTCGGCCCTCGAGGACCACGGCATTCGCCACGACACCACCGTTGTGCTCTACGGGCGCTTCTCCTACCCGACGTACGACCAGGACGATCCCGCCCAGAGCGCCGGCCACCTGGGCGCGATGCGGTGTGCGGCGTTGATGCTGTACGCCGGGGTGGAGGACGTCAAGATCCTCAACGGTGGGATCAGCACGTGGGAGTCCGCCGGCTACGACGTTTCGACCGACGACGTGGAGCCGGCGCCGGTGGATGACTTCGGGGCCGAGGTGCCGGCCCATCCGGAGTACATGCTCACCCTCGACGAGGCGAAGGCCCTTCTGGAGGCCGACGACGGCGACCTCGTCAGCGTGCGCAGTTGGGCCGAGTTCATTGGGGAGCGGAGCGGCTACCACTACATCGACAAGACCGGCCGCATCCCGGGGGCGGTGTTCGGCAACTGTGGAAGCGACGCCTACCACATGGAGAACTACCGCAATTTCGACTACACGACGCGGGAGTTTTCGGAGATCGCCGGGAAGTGGGCCGAGATGGGCATCACGCCCGACAAGCACATCGCGTTTTACTGCGGTACGGGCTGGCGCGGCAGCGAGGCGTTTATGAACGCCTACCTGATGGGATGGCCCAACATTTCGGTCTACGACGGCGGGTGGTACGAATGGAGCAGCCACCCCGACACGGAGACGGCCACGGGGGTGCCCGAGAACGACGTCCCGGCGTAGGGCGCGAATGGATGCGTTTGGGAGTGGACGCGGCCCGATGGAGCCTGTTCGGCGTCCGGCACCGCGGCCCGTGGAAAATCCTACGGAATCGTGCGTAAGGGCCCTCTCAATGCCTGTCCATTTCTTTTTCTCTCTGCCCCATTCCCGACCCCGACGCGTTCGCCGAGAAAAAGCAGCTCGTGGAATCGGCCCTACGGCTCCGCAGAGAGCAGGAGGCGCCCCTGACCGTGCCGGCGGTCTGTGCCGACGCCGAGGTTGAACGGGCCGTGTTCGAGGCCCACTTCGAGACGGTCGACGAACTGCCCCCGGCCTTCTACGACCTTACGCTGGAGCAGTACCGGATGCTCACGGCGGCCACGACCGGCTACGAGGACTTCTCCTTCGAGGAGCGGCTGGCGTCGTTCTACTACATTCTGCTCGACGCGCTCGGGGAGCACCGCGCATTCGTCCAGGCCACCTTCGACGACCGGGCCCGCTACCAGTCCTCGTTCCGAACCGGGGTGCGGAGCGCCCTCCGCGGCCTCCTGACGGAGGATGGCCTCGTGCCGGGCACAAACCAGCTCGTCACGGGCCTGTGGCCGGTGCACGAAGTGCTGACCGAGGTCACGTTCGCCCTCATCCGCCACTGGATCCGGGACGAAACCGAGGACCAGGAGGCCACCACGGCGCTCGTCGACAAGCTCGTTGCGTTCGTCGCCGAACTGGTGACCTTCCGCGGCGTATCCAGTGGTCTGAATCTTGCCTGGCACATCGTACAGCACGATTCGCTGGGGATCGGGCGGCTCCCGATCGTGGGGCGGCTCTTTTCCGGAACGTAGTGTCCACGTCCAGACCGTGTTGCCCTGTTCGAGGGTTTCGTAGTGCGTGTTGCGTATCGGAGCTATTGCGCAATACGAAATACACCGTACGCAATACTTCTTCCGCTTCGGCCGTTTCCCTTTTCCGCAGCACCTTTCATGAACTTCGACGCAGCATGAGCACCGACGACGCCTCCGACGACTTTCCCGCCTCCAAGCTGGAGCGGAGCGGCCTGTTCGCCAAGACGGGGCTGAAGGTGGGCAAGAACTACGCCCAGTACCTCATGGACCGGGCCACCGGTGCGGAGGAGGAGGCGCGGAAGCGAGAGCTTAACGCACAGAACGCCCGCGATCTCTTCGAGGAGTTTACCCGCCTCCGCGGGACGGCCCTCAAGCTCGCCCAGTCGATGAGCATGGACACCGGGCTGCTGCCGGACGAGTTCATGGAGGTGATGGCGGAGGCGCAGTACAGCGTGCCGCCGATGAACAAGGCGCTGGTGCGCAAGCGGATTCGGGACGGGCTCGGGCGCTTTCCGGAGCTGCTCTTCGACGACTTCGAGCCGGAGGCGATGGCGGCCGCCTCGCTCGGGCAGGTCCACCGGGCGCGCCTGGACGACGGCCGGGACGTCGCGGTGAAGGTGCAGTATCCGAACGTGCGGGAGACCATCGAGTCCGACCTGTCGGTGGCCCGCACGCTGTTCGAGCGCCTGATTCAGGGCGACGGGGTGGACGCCCATTTTGAGGAGGTGAAGGCCCGGCTCCAGGAGGAAACAGACTACCTCAATGAGGCGCAGAACATCGACCACTTCGCGGACCAGTACGACGGGGAGAAGCTCGTCGTCCCCCGCCCGGTCCCCGACCGGACGGCCGAGACGGTCCTGACGATGACGCACGTCGACGGCCAGCACCTCGATGCCTTCCTCGATGCGGATCCGAGCCCAGGCGAGCGTGATCGATTTGGGCAGCTGCTGTGGGACTTTCTCCACGAGCAGGTGGCGGGCAATGCCCGTACCCTCCACGCCGACACCCATCCCGGCAACTTCCTCTTCCGCGACGACGGGCGGCTCGGGGTCATCGACTTCGGCTGCGTGAAGACCTTTCCCCAGCAGTTCCGCGACGACATGCTGCGCCTCTTCCGGGCCCGCATGGCCGGCGACGAGGACCAGATCACCGACCTTCTTTACACCCTCGACATCCTCCACGACGGCCTCCCGGCAGAGACCCAGGAGGAGCTGCGCCACTTCTTCGACGAGTACGGATCGCTTATCGTAGAGCCCTACCGCCAGTCGTCCTTCGACTTTGGCGACCCGGCCTTTCGGGACCGCCTGCAGGACTGCTTCGAGCAGGCCTCCCACCTCCGCGCCGCCACAGGGTCTCCGCACTTCATCTTTCTCAATAAGGCCCTGGTCGGCCTGCTCAACCTGCTGACCCGGCTTGAGGCCCGCGTGGACACCACCGAAAGCCTGTCGCTCCTGAACGAGTCGCTGGAGGGACTCGGCTGCGCCGCGGTGGAGCGCTAATGCGCGGCACGTGGCACTGCTCTCGGCCCCCAGGCCTCGCCTCCACGGAGGCCATCCCCATCTGGATCCAGGGGGTCGATACGGTCGCATCCTGTGGAGCCCCGACCACGGTCGCTCCTTCGCAGGATCCCCGCCCAATCTTCATGGCGCGTTTCCCAAACGCACCGAACGGATCGCCCGCGAAGTGACTATACGGTCACTCGGTGACTCAGTAGTCATATTCTGACCGTTCAGCCATCCGGGCACTTCGCTTCATGGCCAGTTCCCCCGATCCGTCTCTGTCCCGTCGCGAGCGTGAGCGCAAGCGACGACGACAGGCCATGCTCGATGCCGCACGGGCCGTCTTCGCGGAGGAGGGATACGCCGACGCTACGCTCGACGAAATTGCGGAGCGGGCAGAGTTCGGCAAGGGGACGCTGTACAACTACTTCGAAGGGGGAAAGGAAGAGCTCTTTCTCGCCGTTTTCGACGAGGCCTCCCAGGAGCTAGAAGGGCTCATCCGGACGGTCTTCCACGCGTCCCCCGGCGGCCGTCCGCTGCGGGACACGGTCCACGAGTTCGTGGTGCGCTACTTCGAGATGGTTCGCGACCAGCAGGACCTGTTTCTCGTTCTGGTGAAGGAGGTTCACACCATTGCGTTCAGCGACGAGACCGAGCGCGTCGAGTTTTTCGAGAAGCAGCAGGAGCGTGTGCTGGGCACCCTTGTGCCTGTGCTCCGTGAGGCAATGGACCAGGCGGAGATTCGACGCCTCTCCCCCACACTGGTGGCGAACGTCCTGTTCACGAGCCTCCGGAGCATGGGGACGCACCACATTCTTGAGGGCGACCACGCCCCCACCGACGGCCCCGCCGGCGCGGTTCGTCCCCTGAACAACCCCGACCGGGCGGCCGACGCCCTAACGACCATTCTGTTCGACGGCCTGGCGGTCGGGGATGCCTCCTCGGCCTCTGCGTGACGTGTTCGATCCTCCATCCGACGTGACGACGCCTCTCATGCGTACCTCCCATTCCTCGCTTTTGGCCGTCGGGCTGGCGGTGTGCGCCTGCGCGGTTCTTCTCGCGCCGTCGGCCGCACCGGCCCAGCCGATTGAGCCGATCCGCCACTCGGACACCACAGCCCACCCAGACACCTCACGGGACCGGGCATCCGCTCGTCGCCGGTCGGGCACCCTGCTCTCCGTCACCGACGCAATTCAGGTCGCTCTGGAGGAGAGCTATTCCCTGCGGGACGTGCAGCTCGACGTGCGCAACGCCGACGCCCGCATCCAGAGCGCGTGGGGGCGGTTGTACCCCCAGCTCGACGCCACCGGCAATTACACCCGCAATATCAGGACCGCCAATCCGTTCGCCGGCAGCGACGTCACGGGGCTCTTCTCGGGCGGCGGCGCGTCGGAGTGGGTCACGTTCAACGAACAGCTCCGGACGGATGGGAACCCGAATCCCGATCCCATCACCATCGAGGAGTTTCGGAGGCGCCAGCAGGCCGGGCGCCGGGAGGCCGGCATTACGCCGGGCAGTGGGGGAGGAAACCCATTCGGGGTGGCCAACCAGTTCACCGGGGCCCTCCGCCTCCGGCAGACGCTCTACAACGGCCAGGCCATCGCGGCGGTGCAGGGGGCCCAGACGCTCAAGGACCTCAACCAGACGGCCCTCGATCGGCAAAAGCGGGTGCTCGTCAACGAGGTGCGGCAGGCCTACCACGACGCCCTCCTGGCCCGTGCACAGATCGACGTGGCCCGGCAGGGCCTGCAGCGGGCGCAAGAAACATTTCGCGAGGTGTCCCAGCAGGTCTCGGCCGGCACCGTGCCGAAGTCCGAGCGCCTGAGCGCAGAGGTGGAGCGGGCCAACCGCGAGACGCAACTGGTGCAGGCCCGATCCGACTACGCCTCGGCCCTCGATGGGTTGAAGCAGACCATGGGCATCGACGCCGACGCCGCAATCCAACTCACCGGCGACTTAGAGGCCGACCAGCGCGACCAGTACGCCGAGGTCTCGGTCCAAAGTGCCGTAGATCGGGCCCTCCGAAACCGGTCAGATTTGGAGCGGGCCCGCCTCAACGCCGAGCTGCAAGAGGTGCGCAAGGACACGGAGCAGGCCCGCTACTTCCCCACCGTCGCGGCGGTGGCGAACCTGTCGATGTCCGGGCGCATCCCGAGCGACCGGACCTCCGTGATTTCGGACCCGACCGATCCGTTTGAGTTCGACACGCGGACACGGGGTGTCTTCGCGGACTCGTACTGGAATCCCTCGCTCAGCGTCGGCCTGGAGCTGAGCTGGAATCTTTTCGACGGCTTTCAGCGGCGGTCGAGCATCCAACAGCAGGAGGTGGCGGTGCAGCGCGCCGAGCTGCAGGTGTCCCAGCTCCGCCAGTCCGTCCGCATTCAGGTGCAGCGCGCCCTGCGGAATCTGGAGGCGGCGCGCCAGCGGATTCAATCCCAGTCCACGAACCTGGAGACCGCCCGTACCAACTACCGCTTCGCCCAGCAGCGGCTCGGGCAGGGCGTCTCCAGTCCGTTTCGGGTGCGCGAGGCCTCGCGGCAGCTCGACCAGAGCCGCCTCAACTACCTGCAGGCCGTCCGGGATTACATGAACGCCAAGAGCGCCTTCGAAACCGCCGTCGGACAGCCCGCCGGGGTGCCGGACGCCGCCTCCTTCGAGACCGCCCGCCTCGAATAACGCGGCGTCTCCGCCCAGCCCGGCGGCACGCTTCAGAACGGCTCCGTCTACGCGACATGCCTTTTGGCCCTTCTTCCTTTCCGACAACGTTTCCCCGCTTCCCGATGCATTGGCCCACGGTTTCTTTCCTCTCCTGGTCGCGCCCGGTCGCGGCCGCACTGCTCCTCAGCCTCCTGGCAGGAACGACTGCGTGTACCAACGGCGCCGCCTCGGAGGGGGCCGGCCAGGGGCGCACGCCCCAGGCCTCCCGGGTGGAAACCCTCGTCCTGTCCCCCAGCTCGTTCACCGATGTCGTTAGCCTGACCGGCAGCGTAGAGGCCCTCGACGACGCCACACTCTCGGCCCAGACCAGCGGGCCCGTGACGATGCTTCGGGACCTAGGCACGCGCGTAGAGGAGGACGAGATCGTGGCCGAGATCGACGCAGAAGAGGCCGAGGCGGCAGTCGAGCAGGCACGCGCCCAGTACGACCTGGCCCAGGATCGCTTCCAGCGCCAGCAGCCGCTTTACCGCGACTCCGTGATCAGCGCGTTGGAGTTTGAGCAGGTGCGCTCGGAGCGCAACCAGGCACGGGCCGCGCTCTCCCAGGCCCAAACCCGGCTCAACAACGCGCAGATACGAGCGCCCTTCGCCGGCAGCATCGAGGAGCGGTTTACCGAGGTGGGCGAGCAGGCCTCGCCGGGCACTCGAATCGCGCGCCTGGTGAACACCCGCCGGGTCAAGGTCACCGCCGGCGTTCCGGAGCGCTACGCCAACGACATTCAGGCGGGCACGCCCGTGCAGCTCGACTTTCGGCGCTACGGGGCGGGGGTCCGCACCGCCGAGGTCACATTCGTGGGAAGCACAATTGACCCTGAGAGCCGCACCTTCAGCATCGAAGCGACCGTGTCGAACGAGCGCGGCACACTGAAGCCCGAGATGGGCGTCAACCTCCGTGTCACCCGCGCCGTCATCGACAGCGCCATCACGATTCCCCGCTCGGCCGTCGTTCGGGACGAGTCCGGCACGCACGCCTACGTGGCGGAGCGAACCGACTCGACGGACGTGGCCCGGAAACGCACCCTCGCGCTCGGTCCCTCCAGCGGGGGACTCGTCGTCGTAGAGTCGGGCCTCTCCGCCACCGACGAGGTCATCGTTGTGGGACAGAACGACGTGTCCCCGGGCGCCCCGGTCAGCATTGCCCAGCAGTACGATAGCACCACGGCGGCGGGCACGCCGTACGAGGGCAGCTCGTCGCTTCCCACCCCGCCGACCGACTGACCAGGAACGCCTCACGGTGACGCGGGGCGGCGCGCGCCCCACGCCCCGATAGACACTCTGCCTCGTACCATCCGCCCTCTCCGCGATGAAGATCACCAACCTCTCGATCAAGTACCGCACGGCGATTGCCGTCTTCACACTGATCCTGGCGGTCGGCGGGCTGGCGAGCTACCTCACGATTCCGAAGGAGTCAAACCCGTCGATCGAGTTCCCGCAGATCGTCGTGACGTCGGTCTACCCGGGCGCCAGTCCGAGCGACGTGGAGTCGACCGTCTCTCAGGTGATTGAGCAGGAGATCAGTTCCATCAACGGCATCGACGAGATGCGCTCCACCTCCTCGGAGGGGGTCTCCACCATCGTCGTCGAGTTTACGCCGGACGTGAACACGGACAAGGCCTACCAGGAGGTGAACCGGGCCGTAGACCGCGCCCAGCCCGACCTGCCCGGGGCCGTGGAGGAGCCGCTGGTCGACGAGATCAACACCGACCAGTTCCCCATCATGACGGTCAACCTCTCGGGCACCTATTCGCTGGCGCGGCTGAAGACGGTGGCCGAGGACCTGCAGGACGACCTCGAAGGCATTTCCAGCGTGCTGGAGGCCAACCTGATTGGGGGGCTCACGCGCGAGGTGCAGGTGAACGTGGACCTGGCGGCCCTCAAAAACTACAACGTCTCCTACAACAGCCTGGTGAACACCATCCAGCAGGAGAACACGAACATTCCGGGGGGCTCCATCGACGTGAACCGACTGAACTACCTCGTTCGGGTCGACGGCCAGTTCGACCAGCCGGCCCAGCAGATCGAAGAACTGGTGGTCAAGACCACCGCGAACGGTCGCACCGTACAGGTGAAGGACGTCGCGGACGTGATTTTCGGCTTCAAGGACCGCACGTCCTATTCTCGCCTCCGCGTCCTGAAGCGAGAGCGCGCGGACGGCGAAACCGTATCCGTGCCCGCGTCGGAGCGCCGCACGGCTCAGGTCATCTCGCTAAACGTCACAAAGCGGCCCGGCGCCAACATTCTGGAGACCTCCGACGCGGTGAAGTCGACCCTCGATGCGTTCAGCTTTCCCAGCGGTACGGAGGTGCTGCTCACCGGGGATCAGAGTGAGAACGTACAGTCGCTGGTGACGGACCTGGAGAACAACATCATCAGCGGCCTGATCTTCGTGATCGCCGTGCTGCTGTTCTTCCTGGGGGTGCGCAACGCCACGCTCGTGGGCATCGCCATTCCGCTGTCCATGTTTACCAGCTTCCTCGTCTTTCAGGCGCTAGGGTACACCCTCAACTTCATTATCCTCTTCTCCCTCATCATCGCCCTGGGCATGCTGGTGGACAACGCGGTGGTGGTAATCGAAAACATCTACCGCTTCCGGGAGCAGGGCTATTCGCGGTGGGAGTCCGCCCGGCTGGGCACCGCCGAAGTGGGGGGGCCGGTGGTCGCCGCCACCGCCACGACGGTCTCGGCCTTCGCCCCGATGCTGCTCTGGCCCGGCATCATTGGGGAGTTTATGAGCTACATGCCCCTCACGCTCATCATTACGCTCACGAGTTCGCTGTTCGTGGCCCTCATCATCAACCCGGTCATTACGGGCTTCTTCGTGGAGGTGAAGGGCCGTTCAAACGGGGAGAAGGGCTCCTCGCGGTGGCCGGCCCTGGCGCGATACGGCGGCGTGGGGCTGATTCTGCTCCTGGGCGTGACCCTCGGCATCGCGAACTGGAAGACGCTGGTCGTGGTCGCGACGGCGGTTCCGGCACTCTACCTTCTGCACGTCTACGTGATGTCCCCCATCGGCGATCGCTTCGTCGAGAGCGGCCTGCCGCGCCTGATCCGCTGGTACCGCGGCTACCTGCAGCGGATGCTGGAGCGCGACTACTCGGTTCCGTACGCCTTCTTGCGCAACACGGGCGCGCTGACGGCCCTGGCCGCCGGCGCCCTGCTGGCCGCCGGGGGCGGCCTGATCACGACGGTGGCCGGCCAGACCGCCGGCCTGCTGCTGCTCGTGCCGGGCGGCGTGCTGGCGGCCCTCGGCGCCCTCGGCGTTCTGGTGCACACCCTCGAAAGCATCTACCTGGGCGGCTGGACGAGCGTGAAGGGGGGCGTTGGCCTGCTCGCCGTGATGCTCGCCGTGCTCGGGCTCAACTACCTTGCCGGCGGCATCGGCCCCGGCACCATGCTCCGCCTGGCGGCGGCCCCCGTGTTCGTCGTGGGGGTGGGCCTCATCGGGGCCCTCTTCAACACCCGCGACCGCCTTCTGCTGACGGACACCCGGGCGGCGCTCCTGAACGGCTCGCTCGGCGGCCTCGTGCTCATCGTCGGGCTCTACCTGGTCGCCCCCACCGGTCAGGCGTTCTTTCCCGACACGGACCCGAACCGGGTGCAAATTACCGCCGAGGCGCCGCTGGGCACCAACATCGAAGCCTCCAACCGCATCGCACAGACGGTGGGGGACCGCATCCTGAAGCTGCTGGACCAGAACCCGAACTCGGAGGCCAACATCGAAAACCTCCTGGTGAACGTGGGGGTGGGCGGGGACGCCCAGTTCGGCGGCGGGGCCCAACAGCCCGAGCGCTCCCGCGTCTCCCTTAACATGGTGGACTACGCCGAGCGGCCGGAGTCGTCCACCCGCACCCTGGAGAAGATGCGTGCCCAACTGCAGGGCATTCCGGGCACCGAGATTGAGTTTACGAAGCAGGAGCAGGGCCCCCCGACCGGCCCCCCGGTCAACATTGAACTCTCGGGGCCGGAGTTTGAGCGGATTGTCCAGATCTCGAACGAGGTCAAGCGCCGGCTCACGGACGCGGCCCAGAGCGGGCGCCTCCCCGGCCTCGTCGATGTCACGGACAACCTGAACACCGGACGGCCCGAGGTGCAGGTCGACGTGGACCGCGCCCAGGCGGCGGAGTACGGCCTCTCGACGAGCCAGATCGCCCAGACGGTGCGGACCGCCATCCAGGGCACGGAGGCCGACACCTACCGCAGCGGGGAGGACGAGTACGACATCACCGTGCGCCTCCAAAAGCAGGACCGAAAGAGCATCGAGAGCCTCGGGAGCCTGACCGTGACCAACCCCCGCGGCCAGCAGATTCCCCTCACCTCGGTGGCCGACATTGAGGAGGGAACCGGCTTCGGGTCCATCACCCGAATCGACCAGAACCGCGTGGTGACCGTCTCCGGCGGCGCCGCCCCCGGCTACAACGGCCCAGAGGTGCTAACCCGCGTGCAGGACGAGCTCTCCGAGTACCGGCAGGGCCTGCCCCCGGGCTACACGATGGAGTACACCGGGGGCAACGAGGACCAGCAAGAGTCCTTCGGCTTCCTCACGACGGCGCTCCTGATCGGGGCCTCCCTGATTCTGCTCATCCTCATCGTGGAGTTCAACTCGATCAGCGCCCCGTTCATCATCATGGTCGCCGTGGGCCTGAGCATGATCGGTGTCCTACTGGGCCTCATTCTCACGCGCACGCCCTTCAACCTCTTCACCTTCATCGGCATCATTGCCCTGGCCGGCATCGTGGTGAACAACAACATTGTGCTGGTCGACTACATCATGCAGCTCCGCGGGCGCGGCCAGGACAAACAGGAGGCCATCGTCGAGGGCGGCGCGACGCGCCTGCGGCCGGTCCTCCTCACCGCCCTCACGACCATTCTCGGCCTCGTTCCGCTTACCTTCGGCATCAACGTCGACTTTGTGGGCCTACTGGCCGACTTTGCCCCGAACTTCCAGTTCGGAAGTGAAAATACGCAGTTCTGGGGCCCCATGGGGACGGCCATCATCTCGGGGCTCACCTTTGCCACCTTTCTCACCCTCGTCATCGTCCCCGTCATGTACTCGGTATTTGATTCCGTGAGCCTGCGCCTGACGACGGCCTTCGGCGGCAGCTCGGACGACGCCTCGATCGTCAGCGAGACGGTCGTGACGGACAGCCTGCTCGATGACGGCTCCCCCGGCGACGGGGCCCCGGCGGGCGATGCCTCGACGCCACAGGCGGATCGTCCCTCCAAGACGTGAAGGCGGGGACGCCCCCTCTGTCTTTCCCGGACGCATCGGGGCCGGAAGACGACCGGCTCGACCCGGACGAACGCGTGAAAATCTCGTGTTGCATCCGCATTGCCGCCGGGCGGACCCGTCGCCCACCGGGGGCCTTCGGCCTCGAGTCCACCGCCTCGGCCCCGCCCAAGAAACCGAAAGAACCCATCCGCATTTATGAGGGGTCCGTTTGCAGCACGACCTGAAAAGCGTCCCGGGCACTCTGCGGGCGCCCGGATGGGTTCCCCCGTTCGGGCCTGTCCCCCTGACTGTTCTTGAGCTCTCCGCTGATCGCGAATGGGATTACTTCTCCTCTACGTTGCACTGGCGATCGGGGTCTCTTTCCTGTGCTCCGTGATGGAGGCCGTCTTGCTGAGCGTGACGCCCTCGTACGTGGCGGCACTGGAGCGCGAGGGGAGCACGGTCGGCAAGCGGCTGCACCAGTTCAAGGAGAACGTCGACCGCCCGCTGGCGGCCATCCTGAGCCTCAACACGATCGCCCATACCGTGGGCGCGGCCGGCGTGGGCGCGCAGGCGGCCGTCGTCTTTGGGGAGGCCTATACCGGCATCGTCGCGGGCGTCCTCACCCTTCTGATTCTCGTTCTCTCGGAAATCATTCCGAAGACCCTCGGGGCCGTCTATTGGAGAACGCTCACCCCGGCACTCGTTCGCCTCCTCACGGCGACGATCATCGTGATGTGGCCCCTCGTGAAGCTGTCGCAGGGGCTGACGTACCTGCTCTCGCAGGACGAGGACGAGGCGGCCTTCAGCCGCGAGGAGTTCACGGCGATGGCCGAGCTCGGGGAGGAGGAGGGCGTCTTTGAGGAAAAGGAGTCCCGCATCCTGCGGAACCTCTTCCGCTTCAACTCCCTGCGGGTAAAGGACGTGATGACCCCCCGCACCGTCATCTTCCAGATGCCGGAGCACAGGACGATCGGCGACGTGGTGGAGGAGCACGACGAGTTTCGGTTCTCCCGAATTCCGGTCTACGACGACGACCCGGACGACATTACCGGCTACGTGCTCAAGGACGAGATGCTCCTCCGGGCCGCCCAGGAGGAGTTCGACGTCTCCCTCTCGGAGATCTCTCGTGACATTCTGGTGGTGCACGAGACCCTGGCCCTGCCCGACCTGCTGGAGCGCCTGCTCGACCGCCTGGAGCACATTGCGCTCGTGGTGGACGAATACGGCGGCGTGGCGGGGGTTGTCACGATGGAGGACGTGGTCGAAACGCTCCTCGGGCTTGAGATCGTGGACGAGGCCGACTCCGTGGAGGACATGCAGGCCCTCGCCCGCAAGCAGTGGTTCAAGCGCGCCCGCGAGCTGGGAATGGTCTCCGACGAGGCGCTGGAGGCCCCCACCAACGCCGAGGCCGAGGCGTCCAGCGAGACCGTCCTGGAGTCCGATACCACCGCCGAGACGGAGTCGCAGGTGGCCGCCGAGATGGCGCGGCGGTCCTCGTCGGAGTCCCCATCGGACGAGTAGTTGCCCCAACCCGTCTACGATGTAGCGCCGTATGCCTCGTCCCATCGACGACCTGCCGGACGCGTCGCTCCGGCAGTTTTCGCGTCCCGACGTGCCGCCGCCCGCCCAGATCGAAGAGGTCCACCTCATTGGCATCTGTGGGACGGGCATGGGGGCCCTGGCCGGCCTCTTCCACCAGGCCGGGCTCGACGTTCGGGGGAGCGACGACGGGGTGTACCCGCCCATGAGCACCCATCTCGCCGAGCGGGGCATTCCGGTCCACGACGGCTATTCCACGTCGCACCTCGTGCCCCCTCCCGACCTGACGGTCGTCGGCAACGCCTGCACGCCGACCCATCCGGAGGCCGCGCACGCCCGCGAGGAGCGCCTTCCGCAGCAGTCGTTTCCGGAGGCCCTCGCCCATCATTTCCTTCGGGAGCGGCGCCCCCTCGTCGTGGCCGGCACGCACGGGAAAACCACCACCACGGGCCTGCTCGTGCACCTGCTCCGGCACGCCGGCGTCGACCCCGGGTTTCTTGTCGGCGGGGTCATGGAGGACACGGAGCAGAGCTACGCGCTGGGCTCGGATGCCCCCTTCGTGGTGGAGGGCGACGAGTACGACAGTGCGTACTTCGACAAGCAGCCCAAGTTTTTGCACTATCGCCCGCAGTCGGCCATCGTCACCTCCCTGGAGTTCGACCACGCGGACATCTTTGTCGACCGGGACGACTATCGAGGGGCCTTCGAGGAGTTCGTCGGCCGCCTGCCCCGCGACGGGCAACTGGCCCTTTGTGGCGACGCCCCCGCCGTGCGGGCCCTCGCCGACCACACCCGGGCCCCGGTCCGGACCTACGGGCTCGCCCCTTCAAACGACATTCGCGCCGAGGCCCTGACGCCCACGGGCAGCGGCCTGTCGTTCACCCTGCGCATGGGCCGGCACCGTGAGGAGGTACGCCTCCCCCTCCCGGGGCGGCACAACGTGCAAAACGCGCTGGCGGCCGCCCTGCTCGCCCGTCGAGAAGGCGTGTCCCCCTCCACCATTGCGGCGGGGCTCGCCTCGTTCGGGGGCATGAAGCGGCGCCAGCAGGTGCGCGGCCGCCCCAACGACGTGCTCGTGGTCGACGACTTTGCGCACCACCCCACCGCCGTGGCGGCCACCGTGGAGGCCCTCCGGGCGGCCCATCCGGACCGGCGGCTCGTCGCCATCTTCGAGCCCCGGTCCAACACGAGCCGGCGCACACGCTTTGAGGCCGCCTACGGGACCGCCTTTGACGCCGCCGACCGCGTGTTTTTGAAGGCCCCGCCGGTGCGCCACAACGACGACGCCGACGCGATGCTCGACCCGACGGCCGTGGCCCACACGATCCGCGACCGCGGCGTCCCCGCCGAGGTGTTCGAGGACGTCGACGCCGTGCTCCCCACTCTTACAGACACGCTGCAGCCCGGCGACGTGGCCCTCCTCATGAGCAACGGCCGCTTCGGCGGCCTGCCCGAGCGCCTGCCCGACGCGCTGGCGCAATCGGAATGAGCTATTCCGGAAGCCCGAGCGTCTGCCGTGCCCGCCTCGTCCCCTCCACCCGCGCCTCGATCTTGTCGAACGCGGTGCGTCGGGCCGTGGACCGGTCGTCCCCGAACGGCGAAAAGCCACAGTCATCGGTGGTCCCGAGCCGCTCCGGCGAAAGGTGCTCCGCCGCCCGTAAAATCGTGTCGCGCACCTCCTCGGGCGACTCCACACGAGGATCGTTCACGTCCGTCACGCCGAGGAAGATCGTCTGGTCGTCCGTGCTGTGCTCGCGCACAACGTCGAGCACGCGCGCCGGCTCGTCCTCGCTGGCGAACTGCATGTAGAAGCGGCCTACGTTTAGGTCGAAAAGCAGGGGCAGAAGCTCCGCGTAGTCCACGTCGGCGCTGTGGGTGGAGTCCTTGTCGCCCCCCGGACAGGTGTGCACGCCGATTCGCTGGCGCGCCTCGTCGGAGAAGCGGTCGAGGACGCGGTTGTTGAGCGCCACAAACTCGCGGAGCAATCCCTTCGAGGGATCGAGCTTCACCGCGAGCCGGCCCTCCGTAAAGTCCATCTGGACGGCGTGCGCCCCGGCGTCGAGGCACCGGCGAATGTCGGCCTCCACCTCGTCGACCAGGTCCTCCAGAAACGCCGCGCGCGCGTACCCGTCGAGGCCGTCGTCCGGGTAGAGGAAACTGAGCGCCGAGGCCGATATGACACTCTGCTTCACCGGCACACTCGCGTAGGCCTGGGCCCGCTCCAGGTACTCTGCTGCGTAGGTCTGGTAGCGGAAGGGGCCTGCGGTGAGGCGGGGCAGGGTGCGGGTGTGTCCCGCCTCGAACGGAATCTCGACCCCGCCGGGCTCGACGTTGTCGGCCCCCTCAATCGGGTAGGTCAGAAAGCTGGGCTTGGCCTGCTCCCCATCCGTGATGACGGGCGAGCCGGTGTCCTCGAACGCGCCGATGGTGGCCCGCAGGGCCCGGTCGGCAATCTGATTGAGGGCCTCTTGGCTCAGGTCGCCCCGTCGGTACGCCTTCAGGCCCTCGATGACCTCTTCGGGGCGGGGAATGCTGCCGATGGGCTCGGTGGGAAGGGACATGGGGGGTGCGATTTGAAAGGGAGGATGCGGGCCGACCACACGCCCCAGCCCCCGAAACGATTCTTCTCTGCAGGAATCAACCCGGCTCAGGCCGTCGTTTTACGGCATCCAGCCTTCTCATAGTCCAGTCTTCCAATGCCTACCGCCACCGACGCCCGCGGCCACACCGTCACACTCGACCACCGGCCCCGCCGGATCCTCTCCCTGGTGCCCAGCCAGACGGAACTGCTGGCGCATCTGGACCTGGCGGACGAGGTCGTCGGCATCACCCGCTTCTGTGAGCGGCCCGAACACTGGCGCTCGGAAAAGGCCATCGTCGGCGGCACGAAGCAGGTCGACTTCGACACCGTCCGCGACCTGGACCCGGACCTCGTTCTCGCCAACCACGAGGAGAACACGGCCGAGGACGTCGAGACGCTCGATGAAATTGCGCCGGTGTTCGTCACGGAGGTGAAGACCGTTGAGGACGCCCTCGGAATGATCCGCACGGTGGGCACACTCACGGAGACGTCCGACCAAACCTCCACCCTGGTCGGCAAGATTATTTCGCGCTTCGAGTCCCTGCCCGATTTTACGTCCCTCCGCGCCGCCTATCTCATCTGGCGCGACCCCTACATGACCATCGGGAATGATACGTTCATCCACGACGTGATGCACTGGGGCGGCCTCGAAAACGCCTACGGCGATCAGACCCGGTACCCGGACGTGACGATCGCCGACCTTGCCGAGCAGGACCTGGACGTCGTCCTCTGTTCCAGCGAGCCCTTTCCCTTCCACGAAAAGGACGCCTTCACGGCCGACCTCCGCGAGGCCCTCCCCGACACGTCGGTCGAGATCGTGGACGGCCAGCCGTTCTCGTGGTACGGCCCGCGGCTTCTCGACACCCCGTCGTACCTGAAAACCCTGCGCGAGCGCCTGCCTACCCCTGCGCCGCGCAGGTGACCCCCCGCTTCGGCCTGCCCCCGCCCTCTCTTTGGAGGATCTCTCTCCACCGCCCTGTCTTCGTTATGCCGGCCCCGACCTCTTCTTTGATCGTTGGCTCCTTCGTGCTTCTTCTGATGGGGAGCGGGGTCTCTCAGGCACAGCCCGCCGCGTCGATCGAGGCCCGGGCCGACAGCCTCGTCCAGGCCTCCCTCCTCGTGGACGGCCACGTCGACCTGCCCTACCGCCTGAATGACTTCTACGAAAACCCGGCCGACTCCACGGTGGGGGGCGACGTCGACTACCCGCGGGCCCGGGCCGGCGGCCTCGACGCGCCCTTCATGTCCATCTACATTCCCCCGTACCTGCAGAGCAACCCCGCCGCCGCGACGAACCGGGCCGACGCGCTCATCGACCTGGTAGAGAAGATCGCGACGGATCACCCGACCGAGTTTGCACTGGCGACCTCGCCGAACGAGGTGCGGCAGATTGCCACGACGGAGGCCGTGGCCCTCCCCCTGGGCATGGAAAACGGCGCCGGCCTCGGCGGCGAACTCGACAACGTGGAGCACTTCTACGACCGCGGCATCCGGTACATCACCCTCACGCACGGCGCACACAACCGACTCGGGGATTCGTCCTACGACGACGCCGAGCCGCGGTGGAATGGATTGAGTCCGTTCGGGGAGCAGGTGGTCGCGGAAATGAACCGGCTCGGCATCATGGTGGATGTCTCCCACGTCACCGACGCGACGGCCCTGGATGCCATCGAGCAGTCCGACGCGCCGGTCATCGCCTCCCACTCGTCCTGCCGCCACTTTACGCCCGGCTGGGAACGCAACGTGAGTGACGAACTCATCGAAGGGATCGCCGACACCGGCGGCGTCGTGATGATCACGTTCGGCTCCTCCTTCCTCCGCAACGCGTATCGGGACCGGGACGCCCCCATCCGCGACGCCATGAATGCGCACATCGACTCGATGGGCTGGGCGGAGGACTCGCGCGAGGCGGTCGTTTACGAACAACAGACGCGCCGCGAGCACCCGATCGGCACCGTGCAGGACGTGGCCGACCACATCGACCACGCCGTGGGCCTCGTGGGCACCGAGCACGTGGGCCTTGGCTCCGACTTTGACGGCGTCTTTGCGCTGCCGGAGGGCCTGCAGGACGCCTCGGGCTACCCGGCCCTCGTCGCGGAGCTCCTCCGGCGCGGCTACTCGGACCCAGCGATTCAGCAGATCCTCGGGGCGAACCTGCTCCGCGTCTGGACGGAGGTGGAGGCCACCGCGGAGCGGCGTTCCGAGTGAGGACGTATCGTTCCGGGCCCGAGGCCCCTCTGGCTTTTCACACCAGCAGTGCAAGCCGCCGGGACGGACGCGTGACGGCCACGTAGAGGAGGGCCCCCCGCTCCTCGCCCCGGCACACGCGCAGGTCGCGGTGGTCCACGAACACGGTGTCGTAGGTGGAGCCCTGCGCCCGGTGCACGGTCGTGGCGTACGCGTAGTCGACGCGGGCGAAGCGCTCGCGGAGTTCGAAAAACCGGTCCCACTTGGACGGGTCGTCCTCGGCCTTGCCGCGCCGGCGTTCCAGCGCATTCTCGTATCGCTCCCGCTCCTCCTCGTGCAACACGTGAATCGTGCGCGTGAGGCCGCGCCCCGGCGTGCGGATCTTCAGTTCCCAAACGGTCCACTCGCTCTGGTCGTCGGCCTCGAACGTTTCCACCTGGGCCTTCTTAACGCGCACCTCTTCGCTGTTGGTCAGCCGCTGTACGCCATCGTAGTACCAGGTTTCGGTGCCGACCAGCCACTCCCCCTCCACGAACCGATCCGCGTCGGCCCCGTACCGTTCGGCGCGGATCTCGCGGTTGTAGCGGCGCACCGTCTTGTTGCGGTAGGCGAGCACACGGGCATGGGTCGCGTCCTCCGCGAACGCGTCGGCGTCGAAGGCCCTCAGGATGCTGTCCAGAAATTCCTCCCGGTTGCGCGTGACGGCCACCCCCTTCCCGTCCTCGAAGGTGCTCCCGAAGCGGCCGTCGGCCCCGGTGCGGATCTTGGTCGCGAGCTCGAGGATCGGATTGTCGGCCGCCTGGCGGTGGATGGTTTCCAGGGTGGGGCCCGGCACGTCGAGCGCGGGCGACGGATCCTCGTTCACCGGGGGCAGCTGCGCCGGATCGCCCACGAAGAGCCACTGCACCCAGAAGGGCGCATCCTGAATGTGCGACCACTCTTCGCGGCCAATCATGGACGCCTCGTCGACGATCACGACCCCCTCGGCGAAGTTGCGTTCCTCCTCCGCCACCAGCTCATACTCCCCGTCCTGTTTCGGCTGCAGTCGGAGGCCCAGGAAGGAGTGGAGCGTCTGCATCTGCACGGGGGCGTCGCCGAGCTCGTCGCTCAGCACCTGTACTGCTTTGTGGGTCGGGGCGCAGACGGTCACTGTGCAGTCCTCGTCTAGGAGCTGCTCCACGAGGCGGCTCACGAGGTACGTTTTCCCGGTGCCTGCGTATCCGCGCAGTCCCGTAAACCGCTCGCCCTGCGCGAGGCGATCGTAGACGTGATCGTACGCCTCTTCCTGGTCCTCGGTAAACGGCGCGTCGGCAAAAGTAGACATCGAGGGGCAAAACGGCCCGACCGGATCGGGCGGAACAGGGTTCGTGAGGCAGAGCAGGCGCGACCTACGAGGAGGGGCCGTGGAGGGCGGACGAAACGGAGGGCGTTTCGGACTGTCGTTGCGTGAGGCGCTCCAGGTGTTGCCGGAAGCCCCACATCACCACGAGGTGGGCCAGGGCCTGCGTGCTGTTGTAGACGTACCACGGCAGCCGGGGCGAGAAGTCGTGGATGGCAGCCAGAACGGCCTCCCCCCCCAGCACCTGCCGAAATTCGAGCCGCCCGGACCGCTCGCCGTCGCCCTGTGCCAGCAGCCCGCCGGTCACGAAGAAGAGCTGTCGCCCTTCGGGGCTGCGGTCGGCCGCAAACCGGAGCTTGAGGAGGGTGCCGATGGGGCGCAGCTCGAAGTGCGCGACCCGCCCGTGCTCCACGTGCACCTGAAGCATCGGCCACCCCAGGCGGGGCAGCCATCGCAGGTACTCGTCGGCCACGTCCCGCGCCGTAAACTCCGGGGGGCACGGCATGCGCTGCACCGAACGGACCACACTCTGGTCGCGGATGACGGCGTCTTCTTGCTCCCGAAGATCATCTCGCGGATTGGGGAGCGGATGGCCGCGTGCGTCCACGGAGGCCTCCAGGGCCCCCTCAAACGACAGGGCGTCGTTCTGGAGCCACCGGTGCATCTCGTTCGGCTGCACGCGCGTCTGGAACCGCAGGCTGTCGATCACGGGCGTCACGAGGGCCCAGGGCACGCTTCCGAAGAGCCAGACCCAGAGCTTCGAGAGGCGGGGCGACTCCATCGGCACCGTCGTGGTTCGGCGCCGGAGCCCCAGCACGTCGGCGGTGCGCAGCAGCATCTCGCGGTAGCTCATTGCCTCAGGCCCTCCCACGTCGTAGGTGGCCTCGTACGTCTCCGGGTTGCCCAGGCTTTTTTCCAGCCCCCGCACCACGTCCCGGAGGGCAATGGGCTGGGTCTCGGCCCGGGTCCAAGACGGCAGGACCATGACGGGGAGGCGTCGGACCAGATTGAGCAGCATGCTCAGCCACGTGCCGCCCGCCCCTACGATCAGCCCGGCCCGGAGCGTCGTCAGCGGAACGGACGTGGAGCCGAGGACCTCCTCCATCTCGAGCCGGCGGCGGAGGGGCGACGGCAGGGGGCTTTTGTCCTCGGGGATGAGCGCCCCGAGGTACAGAATCTGGTCGACGCCTTCCGCTTCGGCCGCCCGTGCAAAGTTGTCGGCCTGCAGGAGATCGAGGTCGGCCACCTGGCCCTGCGTGAGCCGGGCCGACGGGAGCATGGAGTGGACGAGGTAGATGGCGTAGTCGGCCCCCTCCAGCCCGTCCTGCACCGCGTAGGGGTCGAAGAGGTCGGCGTGCCGCCACTCCTCGGCGGAGGCCGGGCCCGCGTTCGCCCGGGCCCGCACCGGCGACCGCGTGAGCCCCACCACGTCGTACGCGTCCCGCAGCGCGTCCCGCAACGCCGTGCCCACAAAGCCCGTGGCTCCGGCGATGGCGACGGTGGGACAGCTGGACATAGACTCGGCCATCAGGGAGAGTCGTCGTGAGGGGCAAGCCCACGCAGAACGCGGAAGGCCCGAAAAAGAAAAGGCCCGTCCCGACAGGATCGGGACCGGCGCGGACGGCGGAGAGGGGGGGATTCGAACCCCCGAAACGGCTCATCACCGTTTACTCCCTTAGCAGGGGAGCGCCTTCGACCGCTCGGCCACCTCTCCGTCTTCTGGTCTTGTGGTATGTTGCGCCGCGGACAGTGTTGCACGGGCGCGACGCCCCCGCCGCGGACGGGTGCTCTGCCCAATCTGGGTTCTACCCGGATTCTTCGAGGGCCTCCGCCCCACTGGTAATGTCCAGCAGCTCACGGGTAATGGCGCTCTGCCGGGCCCGGTTGTACTCAAGGGTCAGGTCCTCGATCAGCTCCTCGGCGTTGGAGGTCGCATTGTCCATCGCCACCATCCGCGCGCCCTGCTCGGCTGCGTTCGATTCGAGAAGCGCCCGCCACACCTGGTAGTACAGGTAGCGGGGCACGAGCTCATCGAGCAACGTAGGGGCCCCCGGCTCGAAGATGTAGTCGATGGCCCGGCCGTTCTCCGGGAGGGCAAAGCCATCGGCCTCTTCCTCCATCACCGGCGTCTCGAACCGCTCCTCCGGAATGGGTAGCAGGGGTTCTACGATCTGGTTCTGGACGATGGTGTTCTTGAACTCGTTGTAGACGAGTTTCACCTCGCCCCAGATGCCGCGTTCGAAGCCTTCCACCGCGTCCTCCACGACCTGTTGGGCCACGTCGAAGTTGAGGCCGTCAAAAACGCCTTTGTAATCACCGACGAGGCGGTAGTCCCGCTTCTGAAAGTGCTTGTGCCCCTTTTTTCCGACACACAGCATGAACAGGTCGTCCGCCGACTGCGTCTCCGCGTAGGTGGTCTCGATCAGGTGCTCCGCGGTGTTGATGGCGTCGCTGTTGAAGGACCCGCAGAGCCCACGGTCGGCCGTGATCACGATCACCAGGGCCCCGGAGGCCTCTTCGGGCGCCTGGAAGAAGGGGTGGGCCGTGGGGTCGAGCTCCTGCTTGAGGTGGTTGGTGAGCTCCCCAATCTTGTACGCGTAGGGCCGCGCCCGGAAGATCTTCTCTTGGGCCCGCCGCAGCTTCGCCGCCGCCACCATCTTCATGGCCCGGGTCACCTGCTTGGTGTTCTCGATCGAGTCGATCCGGTTCCGAATGTCGCGAAGGTTCGCCATGGATCAGGCAGGGGGGTCGTCGTACAGGAGTGGGAATGGGGACGGCCGACAGGCAGTGGAGGAAGCACGGACGCCTCGTTTGAGGCCGCCCCGATCGGTTCGCCGGGGGCTGATCGAGCCGCGCCGCCGCGCAGCGGGGCCTCGGTGAGGGGTTACGCCGTCGCGCCTTCGTCGGCGAGCACATCTTCCTCTTCCTCCTCTTCGTCCTCGGCGTAGACGTCGGCCATGTCCGCAGCGACCTCCTCGAAGACCTCTTCGGCCGCGTCGGTAAGCTCTTCGGTCTCGCGGATCTCGGTCAGCACATCTTCGTGGCGGAGGCGGAGGCGCTCCAGGTACTCCTCCTCGAAGTCCTCGATGTCGTCGACCGGCACATCGTCGAGGTGGCCGTTGATGGCCGCGTAGATGATGGCGACCTGCTCCTCCACCGGCACCGGCGAGAACTGGTCCTGGTTCAGAATCTCGACGAGCCGCTCCCCGCGGTTGAGCTGCTGCTGCGTGGAGGGGTCGAGGTCGGACCCAAACTTGGCGAAGGCCTCCAGTTCGCGGTACTGCGAAAGGTCGATCCGGAGCGTGCTTGCGACATCCTTCATGGCGTCGATCTGCGCCGAGCCGCCGACGCGCGAGACCGAGTTTCCCACGTCGATGGCCGGCCGGATGCCGGAGTTGAAGAGGTCGGTCTCCAGGTAAATCTGGCCGTCGGTAATCGAAATGACGTTCGTCGGGATGTAGGCGGACACGTCGCCGGCCTGTGTCTCAATGACCGGCAGCGCCGTGAGCGACCCCCCGCCTTGCACCTTGTCCTGGAGCGCGTCGGGGAGGCCGTTCATCTGCGTGGCCACCTCCTCGTCGCTGATGATTTTGGCGGCCCGCTCGAGCAGGCGGCTGTGGAGGTAGAAGATGTCGCCCGGGTAGGCCTCGCGGCCGGGCGGGCGACGCAGCAGGAGCGAGAGCTCCCGGTAGGCGACGGCCTGCTTCGAGAGGTCGTCGAAGCACACGAGCGAGTCCCGCCCCGTGTCGCGGAAGTACTCGCCGATGCAGGCCCCGGCAAACGGAGCGACGTACTGCAGGGGCGTCGGCATGGAGGCCGAGGCGTTGACGATCACCGTGTGCTCCAGCGCCCCGTTGCGCTCCAGGTCGCGCTGCACCTGCGCCACCGTCGAGTCCTTCTGCCCCACCGCCACGTAGACACAGTAGACGGGATCGCCGCTGTCCGTACCCTCCTGGTGGGTCTTCTTCTGGTTGATAATCGTGTCGGTCAGGACCGCCGTCTTTCCGGTCTGGCGGTCCCCGATGACCAGCTCACGCTGGCCGCGCCCGACCGGGATCATCGAGTCGATGGCCTTGATGCCCGTCTGCAGGGGCTCCTCGACCGGCTCCCGGTAAATGACGCCGGGCGCCTTTCGCTCCAGCGGGAGCACCGTCTTCTCGCCCTCGATGGGCCCCTTGCCGTCGAGCGGGCGCCCCAGCGGGTCGATGACACGACCCAGCATGTTCTCGTTCACGCCGACCGACGCGATGCGTCCGGTGCGACGCGCCTCGTCGCCCTCACTCACCGCGTCGACGTCGCCGAAGAGAATGACCCCCACGTTGTCCTCTTCGAGATTCAGGACCATGCCCTCCACGTCCTGCTCGGGAAACTCCACGAGCTCGCTGGCCTGGGCGTTGCTCAGGCCGTAAAGGGTTGCGATGCCGTCACCGGCCTCCAGCACGGTCCCGGCCTCGTACTCCTCCGCCTCGGTTTCAAAATCGCCAAGTTCGCGACGGAGAATGTCGGTGACCTCGTCGGGTCGGATACTACCGTTGGACATGGAAGGATCGAGAGATCAAGTCGTGAAGAACAAGTGGGACGGCGGCGGGCCGCGGAGGGCTACGCCCCGTCGTCGAGGGCATTTTCCGAAAGGGTCGCCTCACGGAGCCGATCGTGGAGGGCGCCGAGCTGGCTGCGCACGCTGGCGTCGAAGACACGGTCCCCAATTCGGACCACAAGCCCCCCGATCAGGTCCGCGTCCTCGTGCAGGTGGAGGCGAATCTCCTTGCCCGTTTTCTCCTCCAGGACCCCCACCAGCGTCGTGCGGGTCTCGTCCGCCAGGGGGCGGGCCACCGTGACCTCCGCGTCAACGATGCCGCGCTGTTCGTCGCGAAGGGTCTGGTACTGGTCGAGAATGGCCTCCGTCATCGTCTCGCGGTCCTTCCGGATCAGCAGCCGAAGGAACCGCACCGTCAGGTCTTCGACCCGATCGCCCAGGAGCTCACGGACGATGGAATCCTTCTTGTCCTGAGGGATCACGGGGCTTTCGAAGACCCGCACCAGCGGGCGGTTGGAGTCGAGACTCTCAAGAAGCATCCGGACGTCCTCATCGACGGCCTCAAGGACGCCGTTCGCGTTGGCTTCTTCGTATAACGCGGCGGCATACCGCCGGGTGACCGTGCGCTGGCTCATACGGCTGTCTGGAGTAAAGGATTGGGCGCGCGGACAGGGTCCATCCCATCCCGGGCGCTAATTCGTCGGGAAGTCGTCGAGGGCATCGTCCACGAGCTGCCGGTGCCGGTCGGCGTCCAGGTCGTTCTCGATGATTTTCTGAGCCGCCTCAATGGCGAGGTCGGCCACCTCGTCACGGAGCTCCTGGAGGGCCGCCTGCTTTTCACGCTCGATTTCGGCCTGGGCCTGCTCCTTCATCTCCTGGATCTCACGGCGCGTTTTGGCCTTCTCCTCCTCGCGGAGCTCTTCGGCCGAGTCGCGGGCCTCCCGGAGGATCTGCTGGGCCTTCTGCTCCGCCTCACGGCGGGCCTCTTCGTTCTCCGCCTGAATCGCCTTGGCCTCTTCGAGGGCCTCTTCGGCGCGCTGGATGGAGTGCTCAATCTCCTCCTCTCGTTCCTCCAGCGACTCGGTGATCGGCCCCCACCCGAATCGGTAGAGGATGTAGAGGAAGATGAGGAACGCGACGGTTTTCCAGAAAATGAGCCCCACCGATGGGGTGACGAGGCTTTGGGCAAACAGGGCGGTCATAGGCAAAGGACAAACCGGACGACGAAATTTAACTGCAGGGCGCGGGCGCTCGGGCAGCACGGTGGAGGCCGACAACGGGCCGCCACCCCGGGGGCCTTGGGACACCTCGTGGGCCTCGGCCGTGGCATCAGGAGACGTATCCCCGAACCATTGTGGCAGGACGAGTGCGGCGGACGGCCACGTTCTCCCGGGCGGGACGGGACGGCCGCAACGCTGCCCCCTCGCACCGTCGAGTCTCTAATCGTGCTCGCCCCGAGGCAACGTGGACTGCACGTGCGCCCTCTCGTTCCGTTTCGGCACGGCCGTTAGACGAAGAGGACGAGGAGGAGGCAAATAATGAGGGCAAACAGGGCCACACCCTCAATAAGACCGGCAGAGACAATCATGAGGCCTCGAATGTCTCCGGCGGCTTCGGGCTGGCGAGCCGCCCCGTCCATTGAGGAGCTGGCCAGCCGGCCAATTCCGATCGCGGCGCCAACGGCAGAAATGCCGGCTCCGAGACCGGCGGCGAGGTATGCAAGAGCAGCGGGGTCCATAGTGTTCTTCTCCGAGTGTGATGTGTACAGTATGCGAGTGGTCGTGCAGCGGTCGTGTGTTGCGCAGCCTGACGGCGTCCTCCGGACATCGCCCCGGCGTTAGGCCGTCGTCGGCTGCACGCGGTCCTCCATCTTGTCTTCCACGGCGTCGAGGCGGTCTTCAACCCGGCCGTCGAGGCCGACGTCGGGCTCAGCCGCCTCCTCACCGTCGGGGTGATGCTCCTCCACGGCCATTCCGATGAAGAGGGCCGAGAGAATGGTGAATACGTACGCCTGAATGAAGGCAACGAGCAGCTTGAGCAACAAGATGAAGACGGTGAATCCTATGCTAATGACGGTGGTCGACCAGGCCGCCGCCTCCCCCATGATCACGTTCATCATGAAGACCAGCCCGATGAGGCTGAAGATGATGAGCGATCCGCCCATCATGTTCGCAAACAGACGAATGGCGAGGGCAAGGTGCCGCATTACGAGACCGATGATCTCGATGGGCACCAGGATGATCCGAATGAGAACAGGGGCGTCCGGCGGCCCGGTCAGCAGCTCCTTGTAGTAGTCGGACGAGCCGTAGAGAAGCACGATGGAGAACGTCATGATGGCCATCACCCCCGTCACCGCGATGTTGGACGTGGCCGCCCCCGCAAACGGCACGAGCCCCAGAATATTGGCGACGAGGATGAAGAAGAAGGCCGTCAGCAGGTAGGGCAGAAACGTGCGCCACTTTCCGTCCGGAATGTTGGGCTTCGCGATTTCGTCGCGGACGAAAACGACCAGGACCTCCATCATATTCTGAAAGACGCCCTTGGGGGCCTCGGGTCGGTCGTGCTCCTTTTTGTAGCGCTGTGCCAGGGCAATGAAGACCCCCAGCACGATGAGCATCGCCAGCAGCCCGAAGATGAGATGCCGAGAAATGGAGAGGTCCGCGACGACCTCCCCACTGGTGCGGACCGCCGTGCTGTGGAGGTGCTCCTTCGCCTCAATGGCTTCTGCGAGCTCCGCCGACGCCGTAATCGGACCGGCATGCCCTTCCCCTTCGTCCCCGTGGGCGGCCAGGCCATACGGTCCGTTTTGCAGGAGCCCTTTCGTGCTTCCGTACGCTTCGAGGGTCAGTGCGCCGTCCGCCGTGCGGACGAGCATGATGCGCGGAAGCTCAACCTGCGCAAACGGCTTGAGGTTGAGGTAGTAGCCGTCCTCGGCGTGCCCGAGGATGGTGTTGTTGACGATGCCCTCAAGGGTCAGCTCTCCGTCCGCGGCCTTCGCAGGCGCCGCGGGCAGTGCCAGACTCATTCCCAGCACGAGGAGGGCAACAATTCGCAGAGGGCGAACCCGACCGATCATAAGGTCTGTATCTATGAAATAGCGATCATGTGCGCGACGGACTGAGCGCTTTCAATCTCGGGCCATGAGGCCGTCTTGTCTCATCCGTCGGACAATCATCCAAATCTCGAACGCGATGCTCACGAATAGCAGCCCGAGCAGGGTCCCTACGTACGTCGGCACGTGGACCGGAGCGTACAGGAGGACCACGATCATTACGACGAAGACAAGACCCATTCGTCCCCCGAGCCCGCCCAGCTCAATGATCAGGAATGTCTCTCGGTCCGATGCCCGCAGGGCCGCGTAGTGCGTCAGCATGCGGGCCAGGACGTGGAGCCCCACCGTTGCGACTCCCCCTCCGAGACCCAGCCACAACCCAGTTGTCATCGCGGTGCCGGCAGTTGGTCAGTGAGGGCAATGCGCGGCAATGAACGTGGGGCAAGCCCCTACGCTACGCACATCAATGCTCCCACACCGCCACTGAAGCTACGCATCGGGGCGGTGCAGGACTTATGAGAAGCGGTGAATCGTGCATGAAAGAATTTCGGAGGAGCGCCCCAGACCTAACGGGCTCGTTATGGCGGCCCGCCGCGGCGTCAAGAGCGGAATTCGTGCTGAAGCCGTCGGAGCTGGAGCCCGGACCCCACGAGCCCAATCGCCGCCCCGACGAACAACCCCCAGGGGGCGGTCTGGAGTTGCCAGTCAACGTACGCTCCAATGAGGGGCGGAAAGGCGGCCACCCCCATGAGGCGCCAGCCCAGGTCGAGATACGGGGCGATGTCACGAAGGGCACGCCTCCACGGTCCCCCCTCCTGCGCGGAGCCCTCGTCGTCGGCCCGGGAAGCGCCGGGGCGGTCGGTCGGCGCCTCGTCCGATTCAGCGTGAGCCCGGTCTTCTGAACGACTCATACCCAACGTGCACCGATGGCCTGTGCGGCACGGCCCTGGCCCGGCCCGTGTCTACGCCTCAGCTGCCTCGCCCGACGGCTCCGGGTCTTCGGCCTCAGATCGCTCGGAGCGAACGGAGTCGCGCTCCCAACTCGCCTCCCCAGAGGGCGCCTTGCTTTCAGAAAGGGTGGTGCCCATCTCGCACTCCCCCGTGAACTCCGCCCCCTCTTCCACGACCAAGCGATCCGTCTCGATCGTCCCGTCCACCTGGGCGGTGCTCTTGAGGACCAGACGCTCGTCCACGTAAATCTCGCCCTGTACCTGCCCGGCAATCTCGACGTTGGTCGCGATGATCTCCCCCTCTACCTCTCCCTCTTCGGCAATCATTGTTTTGCCATCGACCTCGAGGGTCCCCACGATGCGCCCACTGGCGCGGACGTCACTTTTCGCCCGCACGGTTCCCTCGAAGACCGTGCCTTCGCCGACGAGATTCACCTGATCCTGAACGGTGCGTGTCTGGTTAGCCATGGAGGATGAAGCGTCGTCCGTTTGCGAGTTGGCGAAGAGTCCCATCAGCGAAAAATGGAAGTCCAAAGGAGGTTCGGCAGTCGCCCTGACATCGGCTACCAGCCTGCGATATAGGCGTCCGGCCCCTGGGCAAGGCCATTCTGCCAGAGCTCAAAGTGTAGGTGAGGGCCGGTCGTCACGGCGCCCGTGTTTCCGGTTACCGCGACCGGCTCTTGGGCCGTCACCCGGTCGCCCAGCTGTTTGAGCAAGCGTTTGTTATGCTTGTAGACCGAAAGGTATCCACCGGCATGCTGAACCGCAATCGTGTAGCCGCCGTCCTGCGCCCAGTCGGCCCAGACGACGTACCCGTCCCCCACGGACCGGACGTAATCGCCCTCGGACACTGCGACGTCGATGCCGTAGTGCCCGGTTGCCACGTCGAAGCCTCGAGTCGGAAACCCGTTCGCGACCGGGGGCGAGAGGGGAAACGAAAGGCCCCCAGGGGCGCTCGCGGCGGCGCCCGAACGGGGACTCGGTGCGAAGGCCGGTTGCTGGTGGGCGTTCCGGGCGGATGCGCCGGACGGTCCCTCGCTCGCTGGGGGCCCCGCGTCCCCCGTTGCCACTGCCCCCCCTCCCGACCCAGATTCCGAACGGGCTCCGTCGGAGGGGGGCGCCGGCTCAACCCGACCGGTGATGAGTCGACGAAGGCGCTGGATGTAGTCCCGCTGGGCGGCGAGTGAATCCTGAAGGGCCCGCACACGAAGGGTATTGAGGCGGGCGCTCTCCTTCATTTCCTCCGTTCCATAGCCCGGAATCTGGGTACGCAGTGGTGTAAATGCGACCAGAAGGGCCGCGAGGAGACCGGCCGCCGCCAGGCTCCCCCCCCACATCGCGACCATGCGCGACGGGCGAACGTGATGGCGTCGCGTCTTGCCCACCCCCTCCGCGTCCATGACGACGATGGTTTGCTCGGTGCCCACCTTTTGGACGAGATCCGCGAAGAACGACCACATAACACCTTTCTTCTGCCAAGCACCAAATGAAGGATGGGACAGGCCGATTCGGCCGTGCCGCCGAGCAGCCCGCCCGTCCGGGGCGGAGGGAAAAATGTGTCTTGGCGGTGAGGAACGGACCGCGGTGTTTTCGGTTTCTAGGCCGCTTTCCGAAAAGAACGCCTATCCCCTTTGAGGCGACTCGCACAATCTTCGACGGGGAGACAGGAACCCGTCGCCGGCCCGCGCGATGCGTTCAGGGAGGCGTACCCAACACTACTCGCAACCCTCTCGTCACGTACCGACCCCCCAGACCATGCCCCGACACGAATCTGCAAAGAAGCGCATGCGGCAAAATGAAAAGCGCCAGAAGCGCAACAAGTCGCAGAAGAGCCGCGTCCGCACGAAAATTAAAACCCTCCGCTCCCTAGACGACAAGGAAGAAGCCGAAGAACTCCTCAACGACGTGAAGGGCGACCTGGACCGTCTGGCCGCCAAAGGCATCATCCACGAGAACAAAGCCGCCAACCGGAAGAGCAAGCTCGAAAAGCACGTGGATGCCCTGGAGTAGCATGTTCGGGGCCCCATTTTGCCCCGGCCAACGCAGTCTCCAGGGCGCGGATGGGCCGCAGGACGCGGACCTCCGCCCCCATCCGGAACGAGCTTGGCGCCCCACCTACGGCCCCCTTTTCCCTTGGGGGCCAATCGCTGCCCCGCCCCATAGGCGATTTCTTCTTGAAGACCCCGGATTTATTCTTGGGGAAGCAATTGCGTGTCCGAACCACGTTCTATACCTTCACATCGTGTAGAAACCCTGAACTCTCCAGTGGGGGTGGCCCTGGGGAGCCACCGTTTCTCTTCTCTCGGCCTCTACTTCCTTTAAAACACCATCAACCCTATGATGAACACCAATATCTCTTCGAACGCGCATTCTCTCTCTTCACTCTGGGCCCCTCTTCTCCTCATTGTCGGGGGACTGTTTCTCGCCGGGTGTGGAGCGACCGCCCCCGTCGTGCAGTCGGTAAGCGGCCCCGACACCCTCGAGACTGACGAGACCGGCACGTTCGAAGCCTCAATCAATGAGGCGGAGGCCGACGACCCCCTGACCTACACCTGGGAGTTCGGCGACGGCGCGACGGGCTCCGGACTGCTGACGAATCACAGCTACAGCTCCACCGGGCAGTACGCCATCCGGTTCCAGGCGAGCAACGAAGGAGGCTCCGACTCGGACACCATCTCCGTGCGCGTGGTCCCGCCGCCCCAGCCCGCCTCCATCACCTCGATCAACGCGACGCCTAACCCCGTCGACGAAGGCGAGACGGTGCGCTTCAGCAGCAACGTGCAGGGGGACACGCCCGTGTCACGGAGCTGGAGCTTCGGGGACGGCTCCTCGTCGATGAGCCAGTCGCCCACCCACACCTACGAGGAGCCGGGACAGTACACCGCGCGCCTGGAGGCGTCCAACGATGTGGGGGAGGACACCCGAACGGTGACCGTCCGCGTCAACCGCGTGCTCCCGGAGATCTGCACCACCGTGAGCGAGATGAACTCGGCCTTCTTCGATCGCAACTCCAGCACGCTGACCGAGGAAGGAGAGGAAAGTCTTCAGGAAAACGCCGACATCCTCTCCGACTGCCCGAACCTGAGCGTGCAGGTTGAAGGCTTCGCCGCGCCGGGCGAGCGCAACGTGCAGTCGCTCTCGGAGGATCGAGCCGAGGCCGTGTCCAGCTTCTACCAGAACAACGGCGTGCCCGGCTCCCGCATCATGACCAGTGGTCAGGGCCAGGTTGAAGGCATCACCTCGAAGAAGGGCGGCACGCGGCAGTACCGCCGCGCCGACTCGCTGCCGCAGCGTGAAGACGACGGCATGTAGTAGGCGTCCCTTACGCCCATTTGAGCCGCCTCTGCGGGCGGATCCCTTCGCGGGGGTCCGCCCGTTTTTTGATGGGGCCCGTCCAGGAGCGGGCTCGCCCCGGTCCCGGTGCGGCTCTTGGAGCCGGCCGCCTCGACGGACGGGCAGTGCTGTCGCCAACACCACACGTCCCCCGACAGACGAGCGCCTGGCCTTCTGGCAAAGGGGCGTCCGTGTCCCGGGCGATGCGCGGCACCCACCGGCAATTGGTGAACGCGGCGCCGCGTCGCCCAGGGGGCCGACTACTGCTCGGGGCGGAGCAGGGGGAAGAGAATGACGTCGCGGATCGACTCCTGCCCAGTAAGGATCATGGTGAGGCGGTCGATGCCGACGCCCAGCCCGGCCGCAGGCGGCATGCCGTACTCCAGGGCCCGGAGGTAATCCTCATCGATCAAGTCTTCCGGATCCACATCATCGTCCACCTCCGCGGCGCGTTGGCGCGCCTGCCGCTCAAACCGCTCGCGCTGATCCTGCGGGTCGTTGAGCTCGCTAAAGGCGTTGGCCACCTCACGCCCCGCCACCACGAGCTCGAACCGCTCCACGAGCCCCTCCTTCTCGCGGTGCTTTTTGGCGAGGGGGCTCAGCTCAATCGGATAATCGGTCACGAAGGTGGGTTGGACGAGCGTCGGCTCCACCGTTTCGCTGAAGATCTCGTCGAGGAGCCCGCCAAGGCCCATGTCGGCCTCGACCTCCTCCAGCCCCAGTTCGTTCGCCGCCACGTCGTAGACCCGATCGGCCCCGGCCCGGTACAGGTCGAAGCCGGTCGCCTCCTCGATGGCTTCGAAGAACGGAATTCGTGTCCATCCCCCCCCGAAGTCGATCTCGTGTCCCTCGAAGGCCACCGTGGGCGTGTCGTGCAGCGCAGTGGCGGCCGTGCGGAGAAGGTCCTCCGTCAGGTCCATCATCCACCGGTAGTCCTTGTAGGCCACGTAGCACTCCATCATGGTGAACTCCGGATTGTGGAACCGGCTCAGGCCCTCATTCCGAAAGTCCTTCCCGATCTCGTAGACCCCCTCAAAGCCCCCCACCAACAGCCGCTTCAGGTACAGCTCGTCCGCGATGCGGAGGTAGAGCGGCATGTCGAGCGCGTTGTGGTGCGTCTCGAACGGGGCGGCCGACGCCCCGCCGTATACAGGCTGAAGGACGGGCGTCTCCACCTCTAAACAGCCCTGCTCGTCCAGAAAGCCGCGCATCGTGGAGATGAGCTTGGACCGCTGCCGAAAGACGCCCCGCACGTCCTCGTTCACTGCGAGGTCGACGTACCGCTGCCGGTACCGGAATTCCTTGTCCGTCACCTCGTAATAGGTCTCCTCCTCGGTCTCCTTCACCACCGGCAACGGCCGCAGGGCCTTCGCCAGCAACTGAAATTCGTCGGCGGCCCGGACGGTCACCTCCCCCATCCCCGTCCGGAAGACGAACCCCTCGACGCCCACGATGTCGCCGATGTCGAACAGCTCCGTAAAGACCTCGTCGTAGAAGTCGTCGCCCAGGTCCTGCGAGCGCACGTAGACCTGAATCGTGCCCGTCTCGTCCCGGAGGTCAAAGAACGCCGAGCCCCCCATCACCCGAAGCCCCGTGATGCGGCCGGCAACGGAGACCTTGTACCCCCCGACCTCGCCATCCTCCGGCTGATGCAGGTCGTCGTCGAACGTATCGAGGATCTCGTCGGCGTGGGCATCCACGTCCCACGCGTAGGGGTAGGGGTCGATGCCGCGCCGTTCGAGCGCGTCGCGCTCCTCACGTCGGCGCTGTTCCTGTTCACTGAGCTCTGAGGATGCGGGGGACATTCGGGGACTAGATCGTCAATGGAAGAGAGCAAACGTACACGAGCGGTGGGCAAACGGCACTCGGCCGCAGGGGCCTTTCGCGTAGCAACGAGACGACGGCTTTCTCCGGAACGCCGAGCCGACCGCCGGGAGGCCCTATGAGATCCACTCCTCGGCCTCCAGCAGCAGCGCATCGTGGTGGCTTCGAAGAAGTTGGGCGGTAAGTTGGCTCAGCTCGCGGGCGGCACTGCCCGGCGACTGGCCCGTCGTGAGCGAGGTCATCTGGTCGGTGCCCTGTTCCAGCACCTCCAGCGCATTGGACAACGTGAACCACCAGGGCTGTCCCGCATCGTCGGCCGCCGACGCCGGCCCCACCGGGGACTTTTCGGTGCACAGATGCATCACCTTGTGCCCCTGCGCGGTGAGCGTGTCGCGCAGGACCGACACAGCCTGCTCCGCCGTCTCCACCATGGATCTCATCTTCTCCTGTTGCCCCAGCGAAAGGGCCGCGCTCGCCGCTTGCCGCTCGTAGCGAAGGGCCTTCTCTAGAATCTGCACGGCGGCCACCGCCACCGACTGGTACGGGGCACACTGGCAGTCGGCCTCGGCCACGAGGGCGCGGAGGGCCTCCACGTCCGGATTCGGGACCTCAGACGGCGCCTCGTCCTCGTCCGCCAGCAAGAGCGACCGGCCCGAAAACTGCTCCGGGTCGGCCTCTTGTTCGTCCTCGGCCGCCGTTGATCCGGTCTGGCGCTCGTGTGCCTCGGTACTCATGCAGGATGTCGCATTGTGAAACAACAGTGGAGGAGGGGGCCACGATGGCACCTGCGGCGTCTCCAATTGATGCTCCGAAGGCGCCTGAAAGCAGGCTCACACAAAATCACAGGGCCGGTGCGGGTTCCAAATTCCGCCGCACACTTGTCAAGAAAGAGGGAGTCTTACGTTCACTCAACGCGAAAGGGGGATTACCTTTCCGAGTCGGGGTCGGCGTCCGTGACCGTTCCCAGAGAGGAGCGGAGCGCCTCTGCCTGGTCGTCGGACAGGTGCCCGCCTCGCGCGGCCACACGCACCATCTCCCGGGAAAGGGCCGCGTAAACGGGCACAAGGTGCGGGGCTCCCCGCTCTAGCGCGTCGAGGTGTGCCCGAACAGTGCCCGTGTCGCCCCGCATTACGGGGCCGGTGAGCACCTCTTCCGGACGCCCCTCCTTAAGGTTGGCCCACGTGTGCTCCACGAGGGGCGCAACGAGGGCGGCGCCCGACGCCGAGCTGTCGTCCTCTTTCAAGCCCCCGAGCACCTCCTCCACGACGGCCAGAAGCGCGACGAGGCCGTTGGAGGCGAGGGCGGCGGCACAGTGGTACCGCGCCTTCTCGTCGGGCGTCAGCCGGAGGGGCTGCGCCCCGAGCACGCCGGCCAGGGCCTCCCCCACGGCAAGGGCCCGGTCGTCGCCTTCGATCCCCACGACGATCCCTTCGAACGCCTCGGGGGGCGTCTCCTCCGTAAACGTCTGCACCGGGTGGAAGCTCATGGGGGCGGCGCCCTGCCGGGCGAGGGGATCGAGGACCGCCGCCGTCCTCGCCCCGGACGTGTGGGCCACGACGGTGTCCCCCCACGGATGGTCGCAGTGCCCCAGGTCCTCCGCCACCTCCTCAATTGCGTCGTCCGGCACGCAGATCAGCACGAGCCGGACGGAGGCCGGCAGTGCCGTTCCCGTCGTCCCCGCCACGGAGGCCCCGACCCGATTGGCCAGCGCCCGGGCGTCTTCCTCGTTCCGGCTCACCACCGCCTCAACCTGGTGTCCGTTTGCGGAGAGGCCTCGCGCGAGAGCCGTGCCCAGAGCTCCGGCCCCTACGATGGCAGTCGGACCGATGGGGGCGCTACGGGACATCTCTAAACGGTCGGCTCGATGTGGGGACTCGGTGGAACGTCGAACATAGGGGCCGGGCCGGAAAAGGTCTACCCATTCCTCTCCTCCGGCGGTCGCTTGCTGAGAGCACGAAGGGAAGCGCCCCGTTCGTGCCTCCCCTACGGGCCTGAGTGTGCAAAAGCGATGTTGCTTTTATAGTTTAAATCGTTTGCAGACCCAATGCCCGATTATCGGGCGTTCGTCCCCCGAATGCACTGTACCTCGCGGCCCACCGATCTATATGGAGATTCCCTCTTTACAGCAGGGCTTTGAGCGTGAGCGCGGCCTCATGACGCAGGAGAAGCCCCTCAAGCAGGACGACGAGCAAGAGTCTCTCCGCATCGGCGTGCCCCGCGAGGTGGGCAACGAGGAGCAACGCGTGGCCCTGGCCCCGAGCGGGACGGGGGCCCTCGTCGCCAACGGGCACGAGGTGTACGTAGAGGAGGGCGCCGGGCACGAGGCCCATTTCCAGAACGACGAGTACGTCGACGCCGGGGCCGAACTCGTATCCGCCCCCGACGACCTCTACGAACGAAGCGATCTGATCGTGAAGGTGGGGCCGCCGGTAGAGGACGAAATGGAGCTTCTCCAGAAGGGCCAGATTCTCCTCTCGGCGCTCAATCTTGGGGGCACGACCGCCGAGTTTCTGCACCACTTGATGCGGCTGCAGATTACCGGCATCGGGTTCGAATTCATTCGCGACCCGGACGGGACATTCCCCCTCGTGCGAATGATGCACGAGATCACCGGGTCCGTGTCGATCCAGATTGCCGGGCGCTACCTGGAAAGCAACGAGGGGGGGAAGGGGGTCATGCTCGGGGGCATCTCGGGCGTCCCGCCCGCCACGGTGGTCATTCTGGGGGCCGACGTGATTGGCCAGTGGGCCGCCCGCACCGCCCTCGGCTACGGGGCGCACGTCATCGTGCTCGATACGGAACTCGGCTCCCTGCGCACCCTGGAAAACACGCTGGACCGCAGCGTCACCACGGCCGTCGCCAGCGAGCACTACCTCCGCCGGGCCGTCCGCTCGGCCGACGTGGTGGTGGGAGCCATGGTCACGGGCGGCGAGCGCTCGCCCCTCCTCGTCACGGAGGACATGGTACAGTCGATGGCCCCGGGCGGCGTCATCGTGGACGCGGTCATGGACCAGGGCGGCTGCATCGAGACGAGCCGCCCCACCACCCACTCCGACCCCACCTACCGGCGGCACGACATCGTCCACTACTGTGTGCCCAACATGCCCTCGAATGCGGCCCGGACTGCCTCGTACGCCCTCACGCACGTGCTCGTCCCCTACCTCCTCCGCATCGGCGAGGCCGGGTCCATCAACGAGGCCCTGTGGCGCGATGAGGGGCTGCGCAACGGCACGTACGTCTACCGGCAGCACCTCACGAAGCAGAACCTGGCCTCGATGTTCGGCATGAGCCACCGCGACATCGAGCTGCTCATCGCCTCGGGCATCTAGTCCGGCCCCACCCATGGCCCTTCCAGTCACCCTCCGGAAGGTGGACGAAACGCCGCGCTACTGCCTCTACGATCTCGGTGCCGAGGACACGGTGGCCGGCCGCGTGAAGCTATACAAGGCCTCCGGCGACGTGGAGGTGGTGCGCCTCTCGGGCGAGGGCGTGCCGGCCGGCCCGCCCTTCTACCTCGCGCAGGGCGTTCCTCGACTCCGGACGTACTGTGAGCGGGATCGGTACCCGGACGAGGACACGTGGACCGCGTAGCCCCCTCCGGCGGGTTTCTGTTTTCCATGATTTTCCGTGGGCAGGCGCCTCCCCCCGTCGTTCGTCGTTGTGTTCAGGGGAAGTACCCGTTATCTTCGCGGTCTGACTGTCCTCGTCCCACCGGGTCGTTCCGACCCGAACGGTCGCGCTCGGCGCGGCGAGTCCCTTTGCTCAACCGCCTGTCCCGAAATGGCATTTCCTTCTCCGGAACGGGAGCAGTGGAGCTCTCGGCTCGGCTTCGTCCTCGCCGCGGCGGGGTCGGCCATCGGCCTGGGCAACATCTGGCGGTTTCCCTTCAAGGCCGGCGACAATGGGGGCGGCGCCTTCGTGCTGATCTACCTCGCCTGCCTCCTGTTGCTCTGCGTTCCGTATCTCTTTGCGGAGCTGGCCCTCGGGCGCAACAGCAAACGGAATCCGGTCGGGGCCATCCGGGCCATTCGGGGGCACTCGCTGTGGTCGCTCGTCGGGGGGCTCTGCGTGGTGACGGGGCTCGCGATTTTCAGCTACTACGCGGTGGTGGCCGGCTGGGCCGTGGGGTACGTATTTCGGGACCTCACTGCCGCGGGGGCGTCGGGCGCCGCCTTTGCCCAATTCATCGCCGATCCGCTGTGGGTCGTTCCGCTGTTTGGCGGCTTTCTTGTCGCCACGGCCGGGGTGGTCGCCCAGGGGGTGCGTCGGGGCATCGAGCGGTGGGCAAAAATTTTGATGCCGGTGCTGTTCGTCCTCCTCTGCCTCATCGCCTTTCGGGCCGTCACCCTGCCCGGTGCGGGTGCCGGGCTCGAATTTTACCTGACGCCCGATTTTTCGCAGGTATCGGGCCTGATGGTCGTCGAGGCGCTCGGCCAGGCCTTCTTTTCCCTGAGCCTCGGCATGGGGACGATGATCACGTACGGCTCGTACCTGCCCGACGACGAGAACCTGGTCGTTGCCGGCGGCTACGTTGCGGTCTTCGACACCCTCATTGCCCTCATGGCGGGCCTGATGATCTTCCCCGCCGTGTTCGCGATGGGCCAGAACCCGGCGGAGGGCCCCTCGCTCGTGTTCGTGGTTCTGCCCGATGTGTTCGGGGCAATGCCGCTCGGGTCGTTCGTCGGGACGCTGTTTTTCCTCTTTCTCGCCATCGCCGCCTTTACGTCGGGCATTTCGCTGCTGGAGGTGTTCGTCTCGTACCTCGTTGACGAAACGGCCTGGTCCCGCCGCACAGCGGCCTGGGGCGCCGGGGGCGTCGCGTTTGTGATCGGCCTGCCGTCGGCCCTATCACAGGGGGCCGTGCCCGCCCTCAGCGACCTGTCGTGGCTCGTCGGGGACCGCCTCCTCGGGCCCGCCCCTGGGGTCCTGGACGTCGTGGACTTTCTTTGGGGAAGCGTGGCGCTCGTCCTCAGCGCCGCCCTCCTGAGTGTGTTCGTGGGGTGGGTGTGGGACGCCGACGACGCCCTGGACGAATTGCGGACCGGCGACGGACACGCGATGGGGCGATGGGTCGGCCCTGTCTGGCGGGCGGCAATCAAATACGCCTTCCCCGCTACGATCCTGACCGTGCTGGTCGTCGACCTGCTCTACGGCGTGCTGTGACGGGCATTGCGGGGCGTCCCCCCGCCTCTCGGCCCTCATCCGGCCCCCGATTGCGATCACGTTCGTCACCTTTTAACTTCGGGCGGTGACGAGCGCGCTGAGTCCGTTCTCGCGGGCTGTTTCTCTTCCCCCTTCTACGAGCCAACCCGACGACTCCCCATGAGCACGACCTCGACCGACCGAGAGCAGTGGTCGTCCCAGATCGGTTTTGTTCTCGCCGCCGCCGGGTCCGCCATCGGGCTGGGCAACATCTGGCGCTTTCCCTACCTCGCCGGAGAGGGCGGGGGCGGGGCCTTTGTCCTCATCTATTTGCTGTGCATCCTCTTCATCGGGATGCCCTACCTGTTCGGCGAGCTGTCGCTGGGGCGCAACAGCCAAAAGAACCCGGTCGGCGCCATCAAGTCCATCACCGGCGGCGGCTCCGCCTGGATCGTGGTGGGGGGCTTCTGCGTGCTCGCCGGGTTCGTGATTCTGAGCTACTACAGCGTGGTGGCCGGCTGGGCCGTGGGGTACGCAGTAAAAGACGTCCTCGCCCCCACCATGGGCTTCGAGGCGTTTGCGGCGTCCCCGTGGCTGAACGTCGGGCTGGTGGCCTTCTTTCTGCTGCTCACGCTTCTGGTGGTGGTGGGCGGGGTGGAGAAGGGCATCGAACGGTGGGCCAAGATCCTGCTCCCCGTTCTGTTCGTGCTGATTCTCCTCGTCATCGTCCGGGCCGTCACGCTCGACGGGGCCGCGGAGGGACTGCGCTTCTACCTCGTGCCCGACTTCTCAGAGATCACCTTCGACCTCGTCATCGCTGCCCTCGGGCAGGCCTTCTTTACCCTCAGCCTCGGCATGGGGGCCATGATCACCTACGGTTCGTACCTGCCCAAGCGCGAAGACATCGCCATGTCGGGCGGCTATGTGGTCCTGTTCAACACGATGATTGCCCTCATGGCCGGGTTCATGATCTTCCCTGCCCTGTTCGCGATGGGCGCCGATCCGGCCACCGGGCCCGCGCTCGTGTTCGTGGTCCTGCCCGAGGTGTTTGCCCAGATGCCCCTCGGGGGCATCGTCGAGTTCCTGTTCTTCCTCCTCCTGTCGATTGCGGCGCTCACCTCCAGCATCTCTCTGCTGGAGGTCGTGGTGTCCTACTTCGTCGACGAGAAGAACTGGTCCCGCCGCAAGTCGGTGCTCATTATCGGGGTCATCACGTTCCTCATGGCCCTTCCCTCCGCCCTCTCCTTCGGCGCGGTCGGGGCGTTCAGCGACCTGAGCTATCTCTTCGGCGAGGGCGGCCTGTTCGGCCAGAACAACGTGCTCGGCGTCCTCGATTATCTTATTGGAAGCGCTGGGCTGGCGGTCGGGGCGTTCTTTCTGAGCGTCTTCATCGGGTGGGTATGGGGCGCCGACCGGGCGGCCGACGAGCTCCGTCAGGGCAGCTCGACCCTGGCCGACGGCTTTCTGGGCGTCTGGATCTTCGGCATGCGGTACATCATTCCGGTTGTCGTCTTCGGCATCGTGATGGGCTACCTGACCGGCACGCTGTAAGCACGTTCGTTCGACGGATGCAACCAGTGCACGTCATTCCGGGTCGGCTGTGGGTCTGGGCGTGGGGGGGCGCTGCTGGTCGGCCTGCCAGCGGCCGGCGCCAACGCCTGGGCTGCCCCCCCGCCCGCCGCAGATTCTGTCGCCTCCACGCCCGCCCCCCTGCCGCCCACCCTCACCGGGCTTCGGGTCGAGCTTCTCGTGCCGCCGACGCGCCCGGCCCGGCGGCCGGTGCGCCGCGACCGGTGGTGGGCCCGCGACAAGGCCCGGCACCTCGTCTTCAGCGGGCTCTGGACGCTATCGGCCCAGTACGTGCTCGTGCACAAGGCCGGCTGGTCGGATGGCAATGCCCTGCCGGCCTCCGTCGCCAGCAGTGCCACCGTCGGCCTCGCCAAGGAGCTCTACGACGCGTCCCGCATCGGCGGGCGGGCGAGCGGAAAGGACCTCGTGGCCAACGCCGTGGGCATTGGGCTTGCCGTGGGGGTCATTGCCCTCTAGCCCTGCGTCGCCCTCCCCCCCACCGGCACCAGCAGGTCGCCGTTCTCCACGTCCCCGCGAACGGACCGTCCGGGGCGCCGACCCGTGCGCAAGAATTTTCCGCGGACGGCGGCCGCGGGCCCGAACGGATTGGGATCATCCGGCCGCGTCCCTAGTTTTGAATTGCGTGACCGCTGTTCCTGCCTTGGTCGCCGAAAAACTTCTGCTCAGCGCCCGTCCCACCAGTCTGCGGCCCGCCCTCGCCGCTGCCCCATGAGCGACGCCGTTCAAGAGCACTGCGGCATCTTTGGCATCTTCAACCACCCTGAGGCCGCCCGGCACACCTACTACGGCCTGCACGCACTGCAGCATCGGGGCCAGGAGGCCGCCGGCATCGTCACCTCCACCTACGACGAGCAGCAGGAGCAGCCCACGATGCCGGCCTACAAGGACTTCGGCCTCGTGCTGGACGTGTTCGACGACCCGGCCCTGTTCAACAAGCAGCTGCTGGGGGACGTGAGCATCGGGCACAATCGCTATTCCACGAGCGGGGCGTCCTCGAACCGGGACAACATCCAACCCCTGGTGGTGCACCACCGGAAGGGAAACCTTGCCCTGTCGCACAACGGCAACCTGTCGAACGCCAGGGAGCTCCGCGATAGCTTCCGCGAGCAGGGCACCCTCTTCCAGACCACCAGCGACAGCGAGCTCATCCTGCACCTCACGGCCCAAAGCCGCCGGCAGAATCACATCGACCAGATCATCGACGCCCTCATGCAGATTGAGGGCGCCTACTCGCTGCTCCTGATGACGGACGAGCACATGATTGCCGTCCGCGACCCGAATGGGTTCCGGCCGCTCGCCCTGGGCCGCCTGGAGACCCCGGAGCGCCACGAGGGGCCGGCCTACTGCGTCGCCAGCGAGACGTGCGCCTTCGACATGATCGACGCGGAGTACGTGCGCGACATCGAGCCGGGCGAGATCCTGGTGATCGACCGCGAGGGGTGCGTGAACGACGGCGACTTCGAGAGCCACGAGATCCCGACGAAGTACGGGGTCAGCCAGTGCGTCTTCGAGTACGTTTACTTCTCGCGCCCCGACTCGCAGATCTTTGGGGAGATGGTGGACAAGGTGCGGCGCCAGCTCGGCATCCAGCTGGCCCAGGAGGCGCCCATTCCCGAGGAGGCGGAGGACGACGAGAAGACCCCGATCGTGGTGCCGGTGCCGGACTCGGCCAACACCTCCACGCTCGGGTTTGCGGAGGAGTGTCAGGACATGGGACGGCGCTGCCGGTTCGACCTCGGCCTCATCCGCAACCACTACGTGGGCCGCACCTTCATCGCCCCCGGCCAGGACCGCCGCGAGATGAAGGTGCGCTGCAAGTTCAACACGGTGCAGGGCCTGCTGGAGGACCGGACCGTCGTGGTGCTCGACGACTCGATCGTGCGGGGGACCACGGCGCGCTACCTCGTGAAGATGCTGCGCGACTCCGGCGCCAAGAGCGTTCACTTCCGGGTGTCGTCCCCACCGGTCATCAGCCCGTGCTTCTACGGCATGGACTTCCCCGATGCCGACGAGCTACTGGCCAACAAATTTGACAGCATTGAGGAGATGCGCGACTATCTCGGCGTCGACTCCCTGGCGTACCTGTCGGTAGGGGGGCTCATGAAGGCCGTGAAGCGGGCCAACCACAGCGACCTCAGCTACTGCAATGCCTGCTTTACCGGCGACTACCCGGTGCCCGTCGACGAGGACATGAGCAAGGAGGAGTTCGACTGGCAGGCGCCCGCGCCCCGGACGCAGTAGGGGCCCAACCGGCGACCTTGTCCCCCCAGGCCCAGGGGCCCGGCGATCGGGCCTCAATCCGTCAATGCGGCGTTCCAGTCCGCTGTTTGGATGCCCAGGTACTGCCGCGCCGCCTCCAATGTCTGTACCACCTCGAATAGCTCTTCGGGGCGGCCGGCGCGGTGCTTGTAGAGCGTGGGGGTGAAGTGCAGATTCACGTCTTCCGTCCGGACGATGACGGACGCACTGCTGCTCGCTACCCGTCCCTCCGCCCGGTAGGTCGAGAACCGTTCGAGGATACACTCCATGTCCTCCACCCCGATTATCGCCTCCTGCACCGTTCGCAGGTCGTAGACCCAATCAAGGCCGGGTTCCATCCGCTCGTCCGACACGACCGCCCCCGCGCTGGCGAGAATGTCCTCCCCGGTCCACGTGTCTCCGGCATTTCGGATGAGAAGAATGCTAATTTCGGGATGGAGGTCATACGTATACGCCACGTCAACGCCGCGGTCCGGTCCTCATGTGCCGTTTTCGCTCGGCCCCTTGGGGCCTGAGTGACGGCAAAAAAACGCCCGCCATTCCGCGACGTTCTATATTGGGCGTCAAAATCCCACCGCTGCGCCGTTGGCCCGCGGGTCCGATCCGCCGTAGAACACCCGCCCCTCGTCGCCCGACTGTGTGACGCGGAGGCCCTGCGCGCGCCCCCATCGCGGGATGCCCCCGAAGACGCCCTCCGTTACCTCCCACCCACGCGCCCGGAGGTTTCGGACCGCATCCCTCGACAGGGCGAACTCTTCGTGGCTGAGGTGACGCGGCTTCCACTGGTGGTGGATGCGCCCGGCCGTCACGGCCTGCTCGATGTCCATCCCGTGGTCGATCACGTTCATGATGACCTGGAACGTGGTCGTAATGATGGTCGACCCGCCCGGCGCCCCGATCACCAGGGAAAGTTCGCCCTCCGGGGTTTCGACGATCGTGGGCGACATGGAGGACACCATGCGACGATCCGGCGCCACGAGGTTGCGCTTCGTCCCGGAAAGGCCAAACTGGTTGGGAACACCCGGCTTCAGCACGAAGTCGTTCATCTCGTTGTTCATGAAGAAGCCGGCCCCGTCGATCATCACCTTCGAGCCGTAGCCGCTGTTGAGGGTGGTGGTGACGCTTACGGCCATGCCGCTGCTGTCGGCGACCGAGTAGTGGCTCGTCTCCATCGACTCGCCCGCCAGCATGGGCTCCCCGGCCCGCACCGAGTCGGTGGGCGTAATGCGGCTGGAGTCGAAGGACGCCATCCGCTCGCGCATGTAGTCCTTCTGGATGAGTCCCTCCGTGGGCACTTCCACGTGGTCGGGATCCCCGAGCCACTTCGCCCGGTCGGCAAACACGCGGCGCATCGCCTCCCCGATGTAGTGGGCGGTCGCGCTGGAGTTGAAGCCCATCTGGTCGATGTCTCTCATCTCGGCCGCGTTGAGGAGCTGGGCAATGGCGACGCCCCCAGAGGAAGGCGGCCCCATCGAGTGCACCTCGTACCCCCGGTAGGTTGCCGTCACCGGATCCCGCTCCACCGCCTCGTACTCGGCCAGGTCCTGCGCGTCAATCAGCCCCCCGTTGGCCTGAAACTGCTCGGCGATGAGCGAGGCCGTTCGCCCTTCGTAGAACTCAGCCTTGCCCTTGTCCCGAATGCGCTTCAAGGTCCGGGCCAGGTCCGACTGCACGAACCGCTCGCCCGCCCGGTACTCCGCCGATGCACGGCCCTTCGTGAAGTACTTCTTGGTCGCCGAAAACTCGGCAAACGCCTCGTAGCGGTCGTTCAGGTCCTCCGCCATCGTGTGCGGCAGCGGAAAGCCCTCCTCGGCAAGCCGGATGGCAGGGGCCATGACCGTCGCGCGGTCGAGCGTGCCGTGCTCGTCGAGGGCCGTCAGCAGGCCCGCCACGGTGCCGGGCACCCCCGAGGCCAGGTAGCCCCGCCGGCTGCGCTGGCGGACGGCGTTGCCGTCGTCGTCGAGGTACACGTCCTGCGTGGCCCCGCTGGGCGCGTCTTCGCGGTGGTCGATGGTCGTCACCGACCCGTCAGGCATGCGAACGACCATAAACCCGCCGCCGCCCAGGTTGCCCGCGTAGGGGTGCACGACGGCCAGGGCGAAGCCCGTGGCCACGGCCGCGTCGACGGCGTTGCCGCCCTTCTTGAGCATCGACACCCCCGCCTGGGAGGCCCGCTTCTTCGCGGAGACGACCATTCCGTTCTCTGCGTATTCGGGGACCGGTGCGGGACCGGCCGTTCCGGACGACGAGCCGGGGCGCGACGCGTTCGGGGCGGACGTCCAGGCCGGGAGGGCAAAGACGCCAACGACGAGCAAAAGCGCGCAGCCGAGAATGCGAGCCGTCGGACGCATAGACATGGCACAAGGGGGTGGACGAGGAAAACCGAGCATTTCGAAAGTAGGGGTTCCCTCCTCGAATGGCAACCCTCACTCGCCGGGCGATCGCATCTGAAACGCTCGGTCGAGCGATGGCGGCTCCGCTGCCCCTGATTGTAGGAGAGAGGCCAGTAGGGCGCGGGCGAGTGGGGGCGCGGGAGTGTGGGGCCAATTTCTGCCCCGGCAGAAGGGGCAGAATAGCCTCCCCCTGTCCATGAGGCGAACGATGGCGCTTTCATTCACGATCACCGTGGAGGGGTCGGATGGCCTGCGTGATCACGGCGGCCGCCAGAGTGACGACGTGCGCCAGGGTCTCGCTGTTCACCGACCCGCACTTGGCAGAGACGCGTTCGAGGAGGTCAGGGTGGACGTCCATCGAATGGGACGCCCTTTGCGGATCCGAACACAATTTGGGCGTTGAAGTACGCACGGGCGGTTTGCCACGTTCTCAACTCGCTCGCGTCCATGTCTCTCCGTCCCGCGACACCTCGGAGCGCCCCCCGTCGCCCCTCCGCCCCCACGGCACTGGGCAGTCTGCTCCTCTTGTCCCTGCTGACGGCCCCCGCGCACGCGCAGCCCGGCCCCACGACGGAAACATGGCGGGCACACCCGCCCGGGTCGTACGGGTTCGACAGTTTTGCGCTCGCCGCGGCCGTAGACCGGGCCGCCGACCTTGCCCCGCCCCTCACCAGCCTGCTCGTGGCCCGCGACACGACGACGGTGGCCGAGGTCTACTTCAACGGACACAATCCTGATCAGGGAGCCAACCTCAAGTCTGCCAGCAAGAGCGTGCTCAGCGCCCTCGCCGGGATTGCCCTCGCGGACAGCATCCTCGGCGGCGTCGACCAGCCCATTGGCCCGTTTTTCCCAACCCTCCTCGCCGACGCCCCGCGCAAGCAGCGCATCACGGTCGATCACCTGCTCACGCAACAGACGGGCCTCGAATCGACGAGCTTCGGAAACTACGGCGCGTGGGTGTCCAGTCCGAACTGGGTGGCGAATGCATTGCGGCGCCCCCTGGTCGACCGGCCGGGGGGCGACATGATTTACAGCACCGGCACCACGCACATCCTAGGAGCCGTCCTCGCCGAGGCGAGCGGCCGGTCGCTCCGGGCCTTTGCGCAGGACCGCCTCTTCGACCCGCTCGGGGTGCGCATCCGCAGCTGGCAGCAGTCCCCGACGGGCCGCTACTTCGGCGGCAACAACATGGCCCTCACGCCCCGGGCGATGCTGCGGTTTGGCCAGTTGTACCTGAACGGCGGGCGCTACCGGGGCCGGCAGGTGCTGCCGTCGGACTGGGTTGACCTGTCCTGGCGGACCTACGTGCGCTCCACCTACCGCGACCACCAGTACGGACACCTCTGGTTCACGCACGAGCTTGGGGGCGAGCGTGTGGCGTTTGCCTGGGGCTACGGCGGGCAGTACGTCTTCGTGGTCCCCCGGCTCGACCTCGTCGTGGCCTGCACCTCGTCGCTCCGGGATCGCCCCCGCGGCAGCGACGACCACAACGAGCAGATCCTACGCCTGCTGGCAGAGCACGTCATCCCGGCCGCGCAGGGGCATCACGGATCCCCCGGGTGGCCCCCGCTCCCGCGGCCCGTGTTCGGGTGGTAGCTCCTGTCCCGCAGCCCGGTCCGGCCGGCGGCCCTACTCGCCCCCGTTCCCCCCAAACAGGTCTCGGAGGCGGTTGAGGCCCTCCTCTTTCGCCAGCGAGCGGATGGTCGACGTGATGGCGTCCTTGTTTAGGACCTCCACGGACGGGTCGCGCATCGTGCCCCCCAGGCGGACCGTCACCGGCACGGCCTGGGCGCCGGCGTCTCCCCCCACGAGCTTGCTGAGGAGGGCCCCGAGCTGGCCGTCCCCCCCGCCCAAACGGCCCGGCAGCCCGGAATTGTTGAGGATCGAGAGGGGCACCTGCAGCCTCATTTCGAGGTCCACGCCGCCGCCCAGGCCCAGCGCGCCGTCCAACTGCCCGTCCACCCGCGGGCCCCCGACGTCCCACGTGTTCAGCCGGAACTGGCCGTCCTCGATGGCGAACGGGCCGCCGAGGCGGTTGAACTCTTTCACGGAGGCCGCCGGCAGGTTCAGCGCGTCGACGAGGGCCTGGGCCGGCCCCACGTCGAGCGACAGGCCGCCATTGGCGACGAGCGACTGCCCAACGGCGGTGAAGGCCTCCGCCCGGGGCAAAAAGCCATCCGTCAGGGCGGTCTCCCCGTCGGCGTCAAGGGTCAGCGTGCCGGTTACGAGGCGCCCCAGTGTCGTCCAGTCCTCAAGGACGGCCCCGGCCTGTGCGTCCCGCAGCTCAAAATCGTACGTGAGTGCCGATGCCGGCGCAGGGGTCGTCGCTGAAGGAACCCGCCCCGGGGCCGCCGCGGCGAGCCAGACCGAGTTGGGCGCCGGCCTCACGGAGGCGGACGCCGATGTCCGCTGATCGAGCGTGAGCGAGCCGGCAAGGGTGCCCTCGTAGGTGGTCCCCGTCAGGTTCTGCACCCGCAGCCGCCGGTCGTCCATCTGGACGTCGAACGCCAGGTCGTCGAAGCGTTGGGGGTCGTTCAGCAGCGTGCCCACCTCGACGCGCCCCTCCACGGCGTACGCCGGCAGCTGGACGCCCCCGTACATCTCGTCGGCCACGGCCTCGGGCGACTGCCCATCCAGGGTCCCGCCCGACAGGTGCGCGGCGAAGAGCTGCGAGTAGGTCACGTCCGACGTGTCGGCCTCCGGATAGAGGGCCACGAGGTCGAGACGGTCGGCGGTGAGCGCAAAGGTTGCGGACAGCGCGGGATCGGCCTCCGCCAGTCCCTCCGAGAGGGGAAACAGGTCCTGCACGGTGGCCCGTAGCGACGCGGCCTGCTCGCCCGACCGGACCGCAAACCGGTCCATCGAGAGGCCCGTGCCGGTCAGCTGCACGGTGGCGTCGGGAATCTCGACCGGATTCCGAAACGACGCGTAGGGCACCCGGACATTGGCCAGGCGCACCGTCCCTCGGGGCCGGATCGCGTCGGGGACGCTCGTCGGGCCCTCAAACTGCACGTCGTAGTCGGCCTGCCCCGCAATCGACCCCGCCGTGACGTCGGCCCCCGCGAGGGATGCGAGGCGGGGCAGATCCGCCGTTCCGGCGAGCTGCCCTTTTATCTGCGGCTGGCCAAACAGATCGCGCACACGGATTCTCCCCGAGACCGGGCGGCCCAGAAGCTGTCCGTTCAGGTCCTGCACCGAGGCCGCCGTGCCCGAAAACCCGAGCCCCGCCCGCAGGTCGCGGAGGAGCGCCTCCCCTTCGTAGTCCGCGCCGCCGCCCGCAAGCCGCCCGGACCCGTCAATGGCGAGTTGCCGCATCGACGCCGCGTCCGACGGCACCGGGCCCCGGGCCGTCACGTCGAGTCGAAGCGTCCCCTGCGGATTATACGCACCGACCTCTTCCGGCGGAGCGAAGGCGGCGAGGTCCGCCAGATTCATCGCACCGGTCTTCAGCTGGAGGGCGAGGCGCGGGTCGTCCCCCAGATCGCGCACCGACAGGTCACCGGCAAGCGAGGCGCCCAGCAGACGCCCGTCCACGGACCGCGCGGCCACCGAGTCGAGCGTGAGCGACAGGTCGGCGCTCAGGTCGCGGAGCAGGGCCGTGCCCTCGTAGTCCACGCCCGCCTCGGCAAGCCGCCCCGTCGCCGACAGGGCGAGGCCCTCCGTCGTGTCGGCCAGCGGCCCCGCGACCGTGCCATCGAGCGCGAGCGTGCCCCGCGGATTGACGCCCGCCACCGCCGCAAACGCCGCAATCTCGGCGAGGTCCGTCCGCCCCGTTTCGAACGCGAGGTCGAGCGCGGGCTGCGCGTTCAACCCGGCAATCGTGCCGTCCGCCGCGATCGTAACCGGCGCCGTGTCGAGCTGGAGGGTCCGGACCTCGACCTCCCCCTCGGAGGGCGCCACGCGGACGTCGTACGTGGCCGCCGCCTCCTGGACCACGAGGGTGTCGGGCCCCACGCTGGGCAGCAGCGCCCGCACGGACCGCAGGTCGACGGTCCCTTCGCTCCTGATGGCCGCCCCATCGGGGCGCGCGCTCAGTTGCGCCTCGAAGTCCAGCCGGAGGGCCTGGCCGGTCGACCGGTCCGTGTAGTTCATCCGGGCCCCGGACACGCGAAAACTCGACACGGGGATGCCGGCGAGCGGCGACTCGTCGCCCGCCGCCGCAGTCGTGTCGGACGCCCCCAGATCATCAAAGTTGGTCGCCCCGTCCTTGCCCACCTCGTAGCGCACCACCGGTGCCTCCAGGGCCACGGCCGTCGGCCGAATGTCCAGCAAAAACAGGGGCCAGAGGGCCACGTCCACGGTCAACGCCCGGGCTTCCACGGCGGGCGCCGGCCCGTAGCCCTCGGCGTTGGCGAGGCGAAAGCCCGAGACGCGCACGGCAGGGGCCGGCAGCACGCGCAGTCCAATCGCGTCGATGTGTACCTGTCGCCCCGTTGCCTCCTCCAGGGGCGGGACGACGTATCCCTTCAACTGCTCGGAGGTGAAGAGACGGGGCAGGAGAAGGGCCGCGGCGAGAACCAGAACGAGGAGTCCGCCGAGGAGCCCCCCACCCCACTTCAGCAGAAGACGCGAGCGGTCCGGGTTGGAACGGGAGGATTCAGCAGGGGCTTCGTCGGGCATAGCGACCGAGACAGAGCGTTGGACGCAGGCGGAAGGGAAGTGCCAGAGCTATATAGACATCGTGTGTAACCTACGATTCAAGCATCCGATCCATCGGCCCGATCACCCGGTGTTTTCCGGATTCCATTTCCCCCGGCGAATGGTCGCGTGGCGTGGGCGTCCTCATCTCCTACGGCCCCATCACCCGTCGGACTTCCCCATTCTCCCCCGAAAGGCGCATCCGACGTAGCGAGCCGGCGTCGCCTCCCCTCTCGCCACGGAGGCGTACGCCCAGGCTGCCCGGGCACGCCTCACGGGGATCCGTCTAACAAACGGCCCGCACCGATGCTCGTCGGAGGCAGTCCGACTCGTCGGGCCCAGAAACAGGGCCGGCGGTTCCCCGTCTGGGGCAGCCCCCCAGTCGCTTCTCACGGACAGACCCCACGGGAAACGGATTTGCCAGCAGATTGCACCCAGGATAGACGCCGGCTTGGCCGGCTCGAACTACGACCTGGTCAAGAAGACCTTCGACTGGGCCACCAACGACTCGAAGGTGCGGTACGTCGCGATTCTCGACGAGGACGACGCGGTCCTGTTCGACCACAACCCCGACGGGCTCCAGGTCGATACGGGGGCGCTGCTTCAGGCCGGCTCGACGGTCCGCCAGGGGGGACTGCTGCGCACCTCCCACCCGATCGAGTACGACGGGGAGCGGTACGGAAACGTGGTGCTGGCGTACTCCCTGGATGAGGCCATGTCGGAGATCTGGTCGGAGACGATGCTGACGGTCTTCATCAATCTCCTGATTCTGGGCATGGGCATCGGGGCCATCCTCTGGCTGTCCGGTCGCATCGCCGGGCGCATTCGGCGCGTCCGGGACGGGGCCCAGGCCGTCAGCGACGGGAATCTGGACGTGGAGGTCCCGGTCCAGACCGACGACGAGATCGGGGAGCTGGCCGGCGGATTCAACGAGATGATCCGCGACATCCGCACCACCCAGGAGGCGCTCGAAGACGAGAAGGCCTCCGTCGAGCGCCGCGTGGAGGAGGCCGTCCGGAAGTCCGAACAGCAGAAGGAGCGCCTCCAGGAGAGCGTCGACACGATGCTGGAGGCGATCGGCCGCTTTGCCGACGGGGACCTGACCGTTCGCCTCCCCACCGGCCGGGAGGGCGCGATCGGTCGCTTGTTTGAGGGCTTCAACGAGGCGGTCGCCGGCCTCCGCTCCATCGTCGGGCGGGTCCGGGAGGCGGCCGGCTCGACCGCCTCGGCGACCGAGCAGATCAGTTCCTCCTCCGAGCAGATGGCCGCGTCTGCGGAGGAGCAGTCCGCCCAGGCCGAGGAGGTGGCCGCCGCCGTCGAAGAGCTCAACCAGACGATCGGGGAAAACGCCCGCAGCGTGCAGAAGACCGCAGAGGTTGCCCAGGCCGGTGGCGAGACCGCCCGTCAGGGGGGAGAGACGGTCCGCGAGGCCACCAGCCAGATGGAGGGCATCGCGTCCGCCATCGAGAACACAACCGAGACCATCGAGCGGCTCGGCACCTACGGGGACAAGATTGGCCAGGTGGTCGATCGCATCGACGAGATTGCCGATCAGACCAACCTACTGGCCCTCAACGCGGCGATCGAGGCCGCCCGGGCCGGGGAAGAAGGCAAGGGCTTTGCCGTCGTCGCCGAGGAGGTGCGGGAGCTGGCGGAGGAGGCCGACGCGGCGACCGACGAGATCGCAGGCATGATGGACGAGGTGCGCGAGGAGATCGACGGCGCGGTCGGCACCGCGCGCCAGAGCAGCCAGCGGGCGGAGAAGGGGCTTGAGTTGGCCGAGGAGGCCGGAGCGGCCATCGAAGAGATTGTGACGGCCATTTCGGAGGTCGAGGAGCGGGCCGAGGAGATTGCGGCGGCCTCCGAAGAGCAGTCCACCACCAGCGAGGAGATTGCCCGGAGCGTCCAGTCGATCTCGACGGCGGCCCAGGAGTCGGCGGCCGGGGTGACGGAGGTGTCCGACACCGCCGACCGGCTGGAGCGGCTCAGTACCGAGCTGGAGGAGACGGTCCAGCAGTTCCGGATCGAGCGTCCGGACGGCGAGGGGCGGACCCCGACGACGCAACCGGCCGGGCAGCCGCCCTCTGCCAGTGACGTTAGTGGGGACGGGTCGGCACTGGACGGGCACAGCTTCGGGGACGGCTCGCCGTCCAGCTCCTCCTCAGCGTGAGGTGGGGCCAGCGGGCGCGATCGGGCCGCGGGAAAGGGCCTCCCCTTGCGGCGCCAGCGAAGCAAATCAGACTTTGGGCGACGAAGTGGAGAGCGTCCCCGAAGCGTCGGCCCGTTTTGATGAGGGCAACCTATGCATCTCCGCCCCTGGCCGGGCGTTCGCCCTCCCCCGGCCCATCGAGCCGCGTGCGCAGCGCCGGCAGGGCGTCGGGATGGTGCTCGCGGATGTAGGCCACGAGCCGCTCGCGGATCTCGCAGCGCAGGCTCCACAGCGTGGACGCGTCCTTGGCGCTTGCGGTGGCCCGCAGCGTGACGGTGCGCTCGGAGGCGTCGGTCATCTGCAGCCCCACCACGTCCCCGTCCCAGTGCTCCGACGCCTCCACGATGCGCCGGAGCTCGTCGCGCAGCTCCTCCACCGGCACCGTGTAGTCGAGGTACAAAAAGACCGTCCCGATGAGGTCCGCCGAGGTGCGGGTCCAATTCTGAAAGGGCTGCTCCAAAAAGTGCGTAATGGGGAGGACGATGCGCCGCCGGTCCCACACCCGCACCACGACGTAGGTCAGCGTGATTTCTTCGATCCACCCAAACTCGCCCTCCACGATGACCACGTCCTCGACCCGGATGGGCTGGGTGAGTGCAATCTGAATGCCGGCAATGAGGTCGCTGAGCGTGCGCTGGGCCGCGACGCCGACGACGATGCCCACGATGCCCGCCGACGCCAGGATGCCGGTGCCCAGTTCCCGGAGGGGATCGTACTGCATGAGCACAATGCCACCCGCAATGACCACGATGGCCGTCGCGGCGATCCGGCGGAGGATGCGCGTCTGCGTGATGATCTTCCGGGCCTCCAGGTTGTCCGGCACGTCCGTTTTGTACCGCTCCGAGACCGCCTCCTCCACGGCGTACAGCACCGCGATTAGCGCCCAGGCCACCCCCACGACGAACAGGCCCTGCAGCCCGTTGTCGAGCACCGCCTGGGTCGTATCGGCGAAGGACGCGCGGACGGCAGGAAGCGCCAGGTAGACGCACGCCACGGGCGCCAGCACGCGGAGTGGCCCGCGGGTCCATCGGAGGAGCGCCCCGCGCAGGGGGAGCGTCCCCTCCAGCCCCCGCGTGAGGGCCCGGAGGCCGCGGTGCACCGCGCCGTAGACGAGCCCTCCCAGCACGGCGGCCCCCGCGAGGATCAGCACGGCGTCGAGACCGGTGCGGCGCAACACATTCAGCGCCTCCGTAAGCAACGCATCCATTCGATTCGGGCCTGTGGCATTCCAGCGTGCACGACGCGCCCCAGTGTTCCCGCCCTACTCGGTCAGCTCCGCGGCCTCGTCGAACTCCACCCCCACGAGCGTCGACACGCCCTGCTCCTCCATCGTCACCCCGTACATGCGGTCCGAGAGGTCCATCGTGCGCTGGTTGTGGGTCACGAGCACGAACTGGGTGTCGTCCTCGAAGCGACGGACGAGGTTCATGAAGCGCTCCACGTTGGCGTCGTCGAGCGGCGCGTCCACCTCGTCGAGGACGCAGAAGGGGCTCGGCTTCACGAGGTAGATGGAGAAGAGCAGCGCGGTGGCCGTGAGGGCCTTCTCGCCGCTGGACAGCTGGTCGAGCGTAACGGGCCGCTTGCCCCGTGGCTTGGCCACGATCTCGATCGCCGAGTCGATGGGGTCGTCCGGGTCCTCGAGCTGCAGCTCCGCGGAGGCGCCCTCCCCGAACAGCTCGGTGAAGATGGTGCCGAAGCTCTCCTTGATCTCGTCGAAGGTCTCCATGAAGCGCTCCGAGGCCTTCGTGTTGATCTCCTGAATGGTGTCGAGGAGCGTGTCCTCCGCCTCCTCCAGGTCCGTCTTCTGCTCCCGCAGAAAGTCGAGGCGCTCCTTTTCGTCCTCGTACTCCTCAAGCGCGAGGGGATTCACGTCGCCCAGGGCGTTGATCGTCCCGCGCAGGCTCTTGACCTCGGACTGCGCCTCGCTCTCGTCGAACGCCTCGGGCACCGACACCGGGTCGTCCGCCAGGTCCCGGTCGAAGTCCGCCGCCATGCTGTCGAGCAGGTCCTGGGTGCGGGTCTCCACCTTCGTCAGGGCCACGGCGGCCTCGTTTTTCTGCTCCAGGGCCGCCTCGCGCTCCTGCCGGATCGACCGGAGGCGAGACTCCACTTCCTCGATCTCTGCCTTCGTCTCCTGGAGCGCCGCTTCGGCCGCCTCCACGGACTCGTCCCGGTCCTCGCGCTCCTCGCGAAGGGCCTCGATCTGTTCGTCCAGCTCCGTCTGCTCGTCGAGGGCCGCCTCGATGGTCGCCTCCAGGTCCTCGATTTTGGCCGTGCGCTCGCCGGTCTGTTGGTCGATCTCGTCGATCTGGTCGCGGGTCCGCTCCAGGTCCTGCTCCAGGTTGTCCACCCGGTTCCGGGCCTCGACGGCCGCCACCTGCGCCTCGCTGAAGGCGTCGACGGCCGCCCGCTCGCGTTCCTCCGCCTCGGCGAGGGCCTCCTCCGCCTCGGCGCGCTCCTGGCGCCGGCGCTGCATCTCTTCCTCGGCGGCCTCCACCGCCTCCCGCAGCTCGTGGACGCGGTCCTCGTGCTCGGTGAGCTCCTCCTCAATCTCGTCGAGGCGCTCTTGCAGCTCGGCGCGCCGCTCCTCGGTCGACGTTCGCTCGTAGCGGAGCCGCTCCAGGCGCTGCTCGGCGTCGGCGAGGGTCGCCTCGGCCTCCTGTACCGCAGACTCGTGGCCCGCGAGGTCGATCTCGTTGAGGGCGGCCTCCGCCTCCGCCACGTCTTCGTCCTGCTCCTCGCAGGCCGCCTGCAGGTCGCCCAGTTGCTCGCGGGCGCGGGCCAACTGCTCGCGGCGCCCCAGGCGACTCGCGGCCGGCGACACGTCCTCCTGCCGGCTCCCCCCCCGAAGGACACCGGTCGAGTCGACCCACTCGCCCGTGCGGGCAAACACCCGCACCGACCGGGCCGCGTCCTGCGTCTGCTCGGCGAGGGCCTCCGCCGCCGCCAGCGTGTCGACGAGGAAGCAATCACGCAGCAGCGTGTCGGCCAGGGGCGCGTACGCCGGGTCCGTCGTGCGGACGACGTCTCGGAGGGGCACCGCGCCCTCGGGCGCCGACACGGACGGCGGCGCGTCGGGAAGGCGGTCGAGCACGAGGAACGAGGTCTGTCCCTTCTCGGCGTCGCGCAGCCGGGCCACGGCGGCCCGGGCGTCGTCGACGGTGGGCACGACCACGCAGGAGGCGAGGGCGCCCAGGGCTGCGTCGAGCGCCACGCGGACGTCGTCGTCGCACCCGAGCACGTCGGCCACGGTGTAGAGGTCGTCGAACAGCTCCTCGGCGGCCAGGAACTGCACGGCATCCGAAACCTCGTCGTAGCTGCCGACGAGGCCCTCGAGGAGTTCGACCTCCGCCTCGGCGGCGTCCCGGCGGCGTTCCAGCTCCCGAAGCTCGTCCTGCGCCGCTTCCAGGGCGGCCCGCCGCTCGTCGCGCTCCGTGGCGGCCTCCGCCCGGGCCGAGCGGGCCTCCTCGAGCGCCTCCTGGGCGGCGGCGCGGTCCGCCTCCGCCTCGTCGATGCGCGCGTCGAGCCCATCGATGGTCTCCGCCAGGTCGTCGTACTGGGTGCGGGCACGCGTCCGCTCGTCCTCCAGAAGCTCCTGCCGGTTCGTGCGCTGGTCGAGCGCCCGGCGCTGCTCGGCGTGCTCGGCCTCCGCCGCCTCGGCGGCCTCGCGGCGCTCCCGAACGTCTTCACGGCGGTCGGTTGCGGCCGCCTTCGCCGCGTCCCGCTCCTCGCGGGCGTCATCGAGGGCGGCCTCGGCGTCGTCGAGGGCGGGACGGGCCTGCTCCAGGGCGCTCTCCAGGCGCTCCACCTCGTCGGTCAGGGCCCTACGCCGCTCGCGGGCCTCCTCCTGGGCCTGTTGCGCCTCGTCGCGGTCGTTGCGGGCCCGGGTGAGACGCTCCCGCTGCAGCCGCTGCTCCGCCTCCAACTCCCGGACGCGCGCCCGGTGCTCCTGGAGCGCCTCCCGACGCTCCTGGAGGGTGGCCTCCCGGGTCGCGAGCGTCTCCCGCAGCTCCTGAAGGCGGGCCTCGGTCGCCTCCTCGTCCTCGGCCCGCGCCGCGGCCCGCTCGGCGTGCTCCGTCTCTTTCTGCTGGAGCGCGTCCTGGCGCTCCGTAAGCCGGTTGAACTCCACCTGCGCGAGCAGCAGTTCCAGGCGCCGCAGCTCCGCCTCCGCCTCCTGGTACCGCTGCGCCTTCTCGGCCTGCCGCTCCAGGCGCTCCACCTGCGTGCTCACCTCGTCGGTCAGGTCGCGGATGCGCTCCAGGTCCGACTGCGTGCCGTCGAGCTTGCGGAGGGCCTGGCGCCGGCGCATCTTGTAGCGTGTGATGCCGGCCGCCTCCTCAAACATGCGCCGGCGGTCCTCGGTGGAGCCGGACACCAGTTCGTCGACCATCTTCAGCTCGATCACCGAGTAGGCGTCCGCCGCCATCCCGGTGTCCATGAACAGGTCCGTGATGTCCTTGAGGCGGCACGTGGTCCCGTTCATCAAGTACTCGGACGTGCCGTCGCGGAAGAGGCGGCGGCCGATCGTGACTTCGGCGTACTCCGTGGGCAGCACCCCGTCGGTGTTTTCGATCGTCAGCTCCACCTCCGCCATGCCGAGCGGGCGCCGGTCGGCCGTGCCGTTAAAGATGAGGTTCTCCATCTTCTCCGACCGGAGCACGGTGGGACGCTGCTCGCCGATGACCCAGCGGATGGCGTCGACGATGTTCGACTTGCCGCACCCGTTCGGCCCGACGATGGTGGTCACGCCGGGGTCGAACGTGAGCGTGGTCTCATCCGCAAAGCTCTTGAAGCCCTGCAGTTCGAGTTTGCTGAGGTACATGTGCCCGAGGGGTCGTCGTCAAAAAACAAACATCGACCGCACGGCGGGGCGGCGCCTGGGGCGCGGTCCGCCGTGGGACAAAGGGGAACTGTGGGGGAGATTGGTTCAAGAAAAGAGGCCGACCGCCGTTTTGCAAACGCCCCACCGCCCCCGATTGTCCCTCCCAGCGTCGGCTGAGAGCCGATTGGGCCCTGCCTCGGCTGTTGATTCTGTTATTGATTCCACCTGGAGCGCTTCCCCGACGACGCGTTTTCACGGGCGGCCCCCGCCTCCACTACCCGCCTCCACTAAAGGCCGAGGCGCAGCATCAGCGACCACGCCCGCGTCTTCCCCTCCGCGGGAAAGGAGGCCTCGGGGAACGGCTGGTCCGTCACGTCGCGCGCCGCGTCCCGCAGCCCCCACACCCGGCGTACGGTCAGGTTGAGCCGCTGTCCCCCAATCGGGAGGGCGGCCCCCACGCCCGCCACGACCCCGGCGTCGAGGCGGCGGTAGAACGACCGGCCCGTGTCGAAGGGCAGGTTCACGTCGCCCCCCGGCGTCTGCCGCTCAAACAGCTTGACGGCCCCGAACCCACCGGCCTCCCCGTGCACCACGACCGACTGGACGGACGGCGCCTCCAGGTGCAGGAGGAGGGGCAGTTTGAGGTACCCGGCGCCGTAGTCGATGGCCCCGCCCTCCTCGCGATCGACCCGGGTGCCCTTCTGGCTGATCAGGAGTTCGGCCTGCGCCGACACGGGGCCGTACAGGGGCTGGCGCACCACGCCCCCGCCGACCGCGGCAAAATAGCTGCCCAGGTCGGACGCCGGGGACTGCAGGGTCACCCGGTTGACGCCGATCGTGAACCCGTACTGACGGGTGTCCTGGGCCTGACTCGCAGTGCCCCCCGCGAGCAGCCCCATGAGAACTAACGCGCAAACAACAGAACGCATGCAAGGATCGGCCCGAAGCGGCCCAACTCGTACCACAGAACGCGAACCGCCCCTCCAAACCGGCCGCCTGCCCGACGGATCCCCACTACCCCCTGCGCCACGCCGGTCCCTTGTCGTCCCGCTCCGTGCCCCGCACGCGATGGCCCGCCCTCCGATAATCCGACCGTTTTTCAACGTGGCCCCGCTCCGGCCTGGGTACATTTGGGGTCCCGTCAAAGACATGCGCGCCAGGGCGGAGGCGCCGCCCCCCACGCCGGGCACCGCGTTGCGGCGTTACGACAGCCCCGAACGCCGCTTCGAACAAATTCGTGACGACGCGTAATTCCAGCGCCCGCCCCGAACGTCCGCCCCCGGATCGAATTTGAGAAGGGGCCGGCGGAACACGGGCCGCCGATTGCCCCGGCACGCATTCTTCCACGCCCTCGCCCCTCTTTTCTCTCACCCCCGAAACGCCACGGATGCCCGACGTAGACCCGACGCCCGACCTCGACCTGGAGGCCATCGACTCCGAGCCGGCCGCGGCGGAGGCGGCCGAGCAGCTTCGCGCCGCGCTCCGGCACCACAACTACCGCTACTACGTCCTCGACGCCCCGGTCGTCTCCGACGCCGAGTACGACCGGCTCTTCCAACAGCTCCAGACCCTGGAGGCCGAGTACCCCGTGCTGCAGACGCCCGACTCCCCCACCCATCAGGTGGGCGGCCCGGTGCGCGACGAGCTGGGCACGGTGACCCACCCCGCGCCCATGCTCAGCCTAAAGGCCGTCTACGAGGAGGACGAGGTGCGCAACTTCGCCGAGACGTGCCGCGAGGAGCTGGGGCGCGAGACGGTCACCTACATCGCCGAGCCCAAGTTCGACGGGCTGGCCGTGGAGCTGATCTACGAGGACGGGCGCCTCGTGCAGGGCGCCACCCGCGGGGACGGCGAGACGGGCGAGGAGATTACGGCCAACGTGAAGACCATCAAAGGCGTCCCCCTCCGCCTCCGGGACGATGCCCGGCCCGTCCCCGACCGCCTCGTGGTGCGGGGCGAGGCGTACATGCGCAAGGACGAGTTCAACGCGTTCAACCGGCGGCGCGAGGAGGAGGGCAAAAAGGTGTTCGCCAACCCGCGCAACGCCGCCGCCGGCTCGCTCCGGCAGCTCGACTCCAATATCACCGCGCGTCGCCCCCTCCGCATCTACTTCTACGAAATTGCCCCCGTCGACGGGCGCGACTTTGCGACGCATGCCGAGGTGCTGGAGGCCCTGCCGGAGTGGGGCCTGCGCGTCTGTGAGGACCACATCCGCCGCTGCGACGGGATCGACGCGGCGCTGGCCCACCACGCCGCCCTCGTGGACCGGCGCGACGACCTCCCCTACGAGATCGACGGCCTCGTCATCAAGGTGAATGACTTCGACGGGCACGAGACGCTCGGCGTGCGCGACCGGGACCCGCGCTGGGCGGCGGCCTACAAGTTTCCACCGCGCCGCGCCACCACCTCGATCGAGGACCTCTTCGTGCAGGTGGGGCGCACCGGCCGCATCACGCCCGTCGCCGTGCTGGCGCCCGTAGAGGTGGGGGGCGTGGAGGTGACGCGGGCCTCCCTCCACAACCAGAACGAGATCGACCGCAAGGACATCCGCATCGGCGACACGGTGCTCATCGAGCGGGCCGGCGACGTGATCCCGCAGGTGGTGAAGGTGATCGAAGACGAGCGCGACGGCACCGAAGCCCCCTACCACATCCCCGACGCGTGCCCGGTCTGCGGGTCCGAGGTGGTCCTGAGCGACGACAAGAAGCAGGCGTTCTGCACGGGCGGCATGACGTGCCCCGCCCAGTTCCGCGAGCGGCTGAAGCACTACGCCTCCCGCGAGGCGACCGACATCGAGGGGCTGGGCGACAAGCGCGCCGAGCAGCTCATCGACGCGGGGCTGATTCAGACCATCTCGGACCTCTACGAGCTGGAGAAGGCCGACCTGCTGCAGCTGGAGCGCTACGCCGACAAGTCGGCCCAGAACCTGATCGACGAAATCGAGGCGAGCCTGGAGCAGGACCTCGACCGCTTCCTCTACGCCCTCGGCATCCCGCTGGTGGGGTCGGCCACGGCCCGCCTCCTCGCGCAGCACTTCGACACGCTCGACGCCCTCGTGGACGCCGACGAGGACGCCCTCACGACGATCGACGACATCGGCCCGGAGGTGGCCCACAGCATCGCCACCTTCTTCGCGGACGACGCCAACCGGGGCGTCATCGACGAGATGCGGGACGCGGGGCTGACCCTGACCAACCCGTACGCCGAGGACGCGGCGCGGCTGGAGGGCCTGACGTTCGTCTTTACCGGCAGCCTGGAGGGCTGGACGCGCAGCGCGGTGCAGCGGTTCGTGGAGCAGCACGGCGCGAACGCCACCTCCAGCGTCAGCGGCAACACCGACTACGTGGTGGCCGGGCCCGGGGCCGGCAGCAAGCGCGACGACGCCGACGACCGGGGCATTCCGGTGCTGGACGAGGACGCGTTCCACGCCCTGCTGCGGGAGCAGGGGATCGACGCGTAAAGTCCCTCCCGGCCCTGCGCCGGAGCCTACCTGGAGCGACGGTTTTTCTCAAAGCAGGCGAGCAGAGCCAGCGGGTACGTCGGACGCGGGACGTGGGGCACGCGTCGAGAAGGCGGGGAGCGCTATGCTGAGTCCTTGGGCAACGTGTCGAGGGGGCTGGTGACGCCGTCGCCGCTTTGCTCCAGGACGTGGACGTACTGCATGGTGGTGCGCAGCTGCTCGTGGCCCAGGAGCCGCTGAATGGTCCGGACATCGGTGCCGTCCTGCAGCAGGTGCGTGGCGAACGAGTGACGAAGGGTATGGCAGGTGGCCCGCTTCTCGATGTCGGTCGCGTCGGCGGCCTTCTTGACGGCCCGCTGCACGGCCGAGTCGGAGCGGTGGTGGCGGCGGGCCGCCCCGCTGCGCGGGTCTTCCGAGAGGGTCGTGGGGGGAAACACGTACTGCCAGCGCCACTCGGTTTTTGCATTCGGATACTTCTCTGCAATGGCATCCGGCAGGGAGACGCCGCCCACGCCGTCCCGGACGTGGAGGCGGCTGGTTCCAACGTCGAGTTCTTTAACCCGGAGGCGAAGGGCTTCGGACAGCCGGAGGCCGCTGCCGTAGAGAAGATGCGCGATCAGGCGATTCGGACCCGTCGACATGGCGTCGAACAGGCGATGGACCTCCTCGCGCGAGAGCACCGTGGGGAGGCGTTTGGGGCGGTCGGCGCGGTCGAGCGGTCCAATGTCGTCCAGCTCAATTTCAAGCACCTGTTCGTAGAGGAAGATCAGGGCGCGGTCTAAAACCACTTCCGCCCTCACGTTCGTTCGGTCAGGGCGTTGAGGGCCTGGTTCTGCGTGGAGGCGGCCACGTTGCGCTCCGACGCGAGGTGACCTAAGAAGGCGCGAATGTCGTCCTCGTTGAGGTGGCGGGGATGGGTGGTGTCGTGGAAGCAGGCGAAGCGTTCGGCCCAGCGGACGTACGCTTTTTCCGTGTGGTAGCCGTACTGGCGGCGCCGGCAGGTCTGCCGCACCTGATCGAGGAGTTTGGGCGACTGGTCTGGGGCATCGGGCATGGCGACCGGCAGTTGGCTCCGACACGACGTATGGCTTGAAAGTAAGATTGCCAATATCGAGTATGTCAAGCGGTAGGCGATATTCCGTGAATCGAACCTGCTTGACATATGAACAGTCCTGTTCGCCCAACTGCGTTGGTTCCACGGGGTTACGAAACGAGTGCGTGGATATGTTGAGTGCTCTGATATAATCAGGGGTTATGTGTGCGTCTCAGTGTCGATCCGGTGCTCCTAGTATTCATAGTATACTAACTTAATATGTCGAAAACACCCGACGCAATTCAAAAGTTGAGTAACCTCCAACAAGATGAAATACTCGAGGATGGAGCAGATTTCGGGCTTACTCCAACAAACATGACAAGGTTGAAGAAGATAGTCCAGCTATGCCAAAGGATGGACAACGAAGTAGACTTTCGTACAGTTAGTGGTAAGACAGGTAAACAGGTCAAAGATGGGGCCAAATCGATATATGATGCCCTAGAGAGCCTGAACAGGGGATCAGGCGACTTACCAAGAGGTCAAAGAAATCTGCAGGAGGGGATGGGAAAGGTGTTCGAGGCGTCAGGAATTATACTTGCGACAGCTGGAAGTGATACTGCACACCAGCACATAGAAAGAATAAAGAAGTTAGAGTCTGAAGCTAAAAATCTACTAGATAGCGTTTCTGACACAAAAAAATAAGTTGGCGAAATTGAGGAAAAGCTGAAGGAGTCAGCTCAGGCTGGTGCAGTTAATGAAAGGGCACAATATTTTTCAGACGAGGCAAATAAACACTGGTGGTATAGCGTATACGCTTTAGGTGTATCTATTACATTTGCTGTACTGGTAGTTGTTTACGCACTATTCTTAATTTTTGGATACACGGGTATAGCAGAAGCAAGCTCTACGATACAAGAGCGTCCTATGTGGATAGTCGCCAGGCTTGCGATTACTCGGATCGCAATATTCTCCCTACTTTTCTTTGGGCTCGTTACTTCTGCGAGGACATATCGGTCTGAACGCCATAATTATGTTGTAAACCGGCACAGGTATAATGCTCTAATGACATTTGAGGTATTCACCAAAACAACCGACGAGCCAGCAGTAAAGAACGCGGTGCTCCTCAGAACCACCGAGTCAATATTCTCTCCACAACAGACTGGCTTCAAGCCAGATAATAGCGGCCAACAGTCTTCATTCTCGACCAACGTTGCGGATATTATCAAAAATGTATCGAAGAGAACCCCCTAACCAAACCCTCAATCCAGGCACATAACACGTCCGCTACACCTTCGGGCTGCTGCCGCTTTTTTGCGGCTCAGGTAAGCCACTTCGGCTTCGCTAACCGATAGTGATGACGCGATCGGATGAGTATTTCGTCGTACGTTTCAGTTCGAAGGGCACCGGTTTCGACCGAACGATACCTCGCCCGGGTCAGGTGAGTTTTCTCGTTATGTCCACTCGATCATTACCCCATGATACGGATATCCATTTCCATTTCGCTTTTGACTGTATTACTCTCGACATGCGTACCGACTCTGGAGGCTCAATCCACATGGGATAGATATCGACCCGCTCGGTTGGATACAGTGATTCAGAACCACAGTCATTTGCCCAACAAGCTTCCGGACACCTCCGGAAGCACGAAGCTCCTGACTATTTCCAGGCGGTTTCCCCTCCGCACGAAGTTAGAATACGGGGGAGAGATTCGCTCTATATCATCGACTACCGAACGCCTAATACAGAGTTGGGCGGAGGCCCGTAGCATTGATGCGCCGGTAAAGGAGCTTTTCGACAATGAGGTTCTCTTCATTGGGGAAGAAGGATCGTACTGGTTGCCCGTTCAGAGCAAACTGGTGCCGTTTCTGAAGAACAAATGGCCGAAAGGGGGACTTTTGGAGCTATACGTACAGTTCGTGGGGGCTTCGGCAAAAAACGGCGATTCCAATTGGGTATTCGTCGTGAATGGTTACGAAGAGCTTGATTGAGGCGGGAAGGACCATAACCCTTGCTCTCATTACACCAAGGTCTCGGAGGAGAGCACATAACACGCCTTGCATCTGAACCCGGGCTGCTGCCGTTTTCAATCGGCACAGGTAGTCCGGTTTGCTTCTGCCGTGCGGAAGCGACGACGAGAAAGAGCGGAAATTCTGCCGATCGAAGTCATTCAGACTCTATGAGTTCGGCTGATCGATATGCTCGCCCGGGTCAGGTGAAGAGTCCGTTATCGCGACCGAACGCCCGCAGGCTCGCATCCCCCAATGTCCCGTCGGATCCCTTACGTCTGCTGTGATTTTCCCTCCTCGGGATCGGTGCGCCCGCCAACGAATGGCACCTCCCGGACGGCACCGATGACGGGTCCCTGCAGGCGCGGGACGGGGCCCCACGTCGCCGCGGTTGAAACTGCGGCCGCCCCTGCTCCGCCCACTCCCCATTCCTTGAGTGCGCCCGTACAATGATTGACTGGACGTGGATGACCGGCAGTGATCCCTCCCTCCCGATGATCCTGCTCACAGGGATCGGCATCTACGCGGCGTTGCTCGTCCTGACGCGCCTGACGGGGCTGCGGAGCTTCTCAAAGATGTCGAGCTTCGACTTCGCGATCACCGTGGCCATCGGCTCCGTCGTGGCCTCCACGTTGCTCGCGGAGCAGCCGTCGCTGTTGGTCGGGGCCGCCGGCCTCGCCGTGCTCTACGGCATGCAGTGGATCGTCTCGACCCTCCGCCGGGCCGCCGCCCCGGTCGAGCGGCTCGTCGACAACGAGCCCCTCCTCATCATGGCCGGGGACGAGGTGCTGTCCGACCACCTCGACGCCGCACGCGTGACGGAGGACGACCTCCGGTCGAAGCTGCGCCAGCACGGCATCGCCCACCCGGCGCAGGTGCTGGCCGTGGTGCTCGAGACGACGGGCGATGTCTCCGTCATCCCCCGGGACGAGCCGGTCTCCGCGTGGGCCTTCGAGGACGTTCGGGGGGCCGAGCGCCTGACCCCCTTGATCGATGCGGAGCCGACGGGCTGACGCTCCTTCTTCGTCCCTCAGGACCGCTTCCGTTCCCGGGCGGCTCTCCGTCGGAAAGCGGCGATCGGGGCAGCATCACTCCGCCGGCCGCTCCAGGCCGGGCTGTTCGAGGCGGAGCTGGGCCGAGATGCGGTAGGAGTAGCCCAGGTCGTCCGCCACGATCCCCGCAAAGTCGCCGAAGCTGAAGTCGACCGACACCTGCTCCAGGTCGAGCCCGGCGCCGACGGACGGCGTGAGGTCCACGCCGATGGGAGTGCCCACCTGGAGGCGCTGCACGCCGCCCCGCAGCTCCACCACCCCGGCGTAGCGGAACGCCAGTCCCAGCCGCGGCCGGAACGACACGTCGCCAACGTTGGGCACGAAGGCCCGCCGCCCGTCCACCGCCACGTCCACGTCGAGCCCCACGGTGAGCGTGTGCCCGTCCCCCACCGGCCACACGGCCCCGGAGCCGAGGCGCGCCACCGGCAGCACGAGCGCCGTGCCCCCCTGTGGGATGCGCTGGTCGAAGACGGCCTGGTAGCGCGTCGCGTTGTTCTCGATGAGGGTCCCGTCCTCGTTCAGGCAGGCGTCGAAGGGCTGCTCGTCGATCGGGTTGATGCAGTTGACCTCGAAGGCCGAGGGGTTGACGCTCCAGCTCTGCAGCATGGTCGTCACGTCGCGGACCACGACCCCGAGCCGGTACGGCCCCGCCCGGTAGCGCGCCGCCACGTCCATGCTATAGCCCCAGGCGTTCGCGAAGTCGCCGATCGAGCGGTGGATCCCTTTGAAGTTGACGCCCACGGACAGGCGGTCGCTCACCGCCCGGCTGTAGCTCACGAAGAGGGCCCAGTCGGCCGCCGAGAAGCGCGTGATGCGGCTCTCGTAGTCGGGCAGCGGCTGGCCCCGGTCCGGGTTCCAGGCCGCGAGCGTGTTCACGATGTCGTTTACCCCGCTCCGAAAGACCGACACGCCGACCGTGGAGCGGTCCGTCACCGGCATCGCGACGCCGCCGTAGTCGAACGACACGGCCCCCGCGAAGCGCTCCACGTGCATGTAGCCAATTTCCGGATAGGACAGGCCGTGCAGGCCCGCCGGGTTCCAGTACCCCGCGCTCACCTCGTCCGCCAGTCCCACGTACGCGCCGCCCATCCCGAGGGCCCGCGCGTCCACGCCGCCCGCCAGAAACTCGGCCCCGTACTTGGCGAGGCGCTGCCCGTGGGCGGGCCCCGCCCCGAGGGCCGCGAGCAGCAACAGGCCCAGCACCGATCGCCCGAGGCGCCGAAGAGGCATGACGAAGCGCGTGGGTGTGCGAGAGAGCCGACGGAGCGCCGCGACTAGGCCTCGTCCCGTCGCAGGCGGGCCGCAAACGCCCCGTCCATCCGGTGGCGGTGCGGAAAGGTCGCGAGGAAGCCCGCGTCCGAGACCATCTCGTCCGGCACGTGGCCCTCCGCGGACTCGACCGCGAACCCGTCGTGGCGGGCCAGGAAGGCCTCGACGCGCCGCTCGTTTTCTTCGGGCTCGGTGGTGCAGGTGCTATAGACCAGGAGCCCGCCCGGCCGCACGAGTTGGGCCGCCGCGTCGAGGAGCTCGTCCTGCAGCTCCGCCATCTCCTCCAGGTCCTCCATTGACCGCCGCCACCGCAGGCCGGCCCGCTTCGCGAGCACGCCCATTCCCGTGCACGGCACGTCTAGCAGCACCCGGTCGCCCTGCGGCGGCTCCGGCCGGGCGGCCCAGGCGCGCAGGTCGGCCGTCTCCGCCTCCACCATCTCGGACGCGCCCTGTGCCTCCGCCGCCGTCTCGACCCGCTCCAGGCGCTGCTCGTCGCGGTCGACCGCGTAGATCGTCCCAGTCCCCTCCATGCGGGCCGCCGCGTGCATCGCCTTGCCGCCCGGCGCCGCGCAGCCGTCGATCAGGGTCTCGCCGGGCTGGGGGTCGAGCAGCTGCACCACGAGGCCGGCGCTCTCGTCCTGCACCGCCACGTGCCCGTCGTCGAGCAGGTCGCCCGCGATGAGGGCCTGGAGGCGCTTCAGGCGCAGGTACCGGTCGAGGTACGGCGAGTCCACGTTCACCACGTCGTGCTCGTCGAGCCACGCCGCCACGTCGGCCTCGCTCGTGCGCAGCGGGTTGATGCGCACGCTGTACATGGGCCGCCGGTTGTTGGCGCGGAGGAGCTCGGTCGTCTCGTCGAGCCCGAAGCGGTCCAGCCAGCGCTGCACCATCCAGGTGGGGTGGGAGTAGCGAAGGGCGAGGTCGTTCGCGTCGTCGCCCGTGTCGGGCGTGGGGATGTGCTCGCGGTCGCGGTCGATGGTGCGGAGCACGCCGTTGACGAGGTTGCCCGCACCGGGGCGGAGCGCCTGCTTGGCGAGCTCCACGTACTCGTCGACGGCCGCGTGGGTCGGGGTGGACTGGAACAGCAGCTCGTAGAGCCCGAGCCGCAGGATCTCCTGGAGCCGGTGCTCCATCGAGTCGTAGTCCCCGTGGTACGCCTCGCCCAGCACAAAGTCGAGCCACCGGCGCTGCCGCGTGACCCCCGCCACCAGTTCGCGGGCCTGCCGGCGGGTGCGGGCGTCGGCATCCTCAATCGTCAGCTTGTCGACGAAGGCGTCGTCCGTGCGCACCCGTTCGAGGTGGTCGAGGGCGTGAACGCGGGCGGGCGAGACGGTATCGATCGTGACGTCCATAGACAGTCGGGGGTCTGAAGGCGAGTGAAAAAGGGAAAGGCTCTAACGCACGACCTCGCCGGCCGTTTTCCGGGGCGTCAGCCGTCGCCCTGTAGGTCCGCGGCACGCTCCGCAATCGCATCCAGGTACGCGTCGTAGATGGCGCTGCTGCCGAGGGCCTTGCCGACGGCCGCCTCGGCCTTCTCAATCGGAAACGGCCGCCGTTCGAGCGCTTCGAGGGCGGCCTGAAAGACCTGTTCGTAAGCCCTCGCAATGTCCCGGTCGGTCGCCCCGGGTGGAGGCAACCCCCCCCGCAAGGAGCAGTACCGACGCGAGGCCGACGAGCCGGCGCAGTGCGACTGGACGGAGCCCCATGACGAACTGCTGGGGGCGTGCAAAAGACAGCGTCCATCCCCGTGAGCCGTCCGGCCCGGGCCAAACGTCACACGCCTGGAAAACGGACCGAGACGCCCCCGCATGCTGAACCCCGAGCGACCGCAGCGGTACCGCCAAACGTCTCGGCACTCCGGTCCGGACGGACGTTGCACCCATCGACGGCCCCCGGGCAACGGCCGGCACGGCGGCGATTGGGGCCGGCCCTATGGGTGCCCGGTGCTCTTTTTCTTCTACGCCCCTGCCGATGCGCCACCTCCGCCGCAAATTGACGCTGCGTGCCCACGACGAACAGATTGTGCTCGTCAAGCGCAAGCAGGAGCGCATCGAGCACGTCTGGATGAAGGCGTTCCTGTGGGCCCTGCACCTGCCCCACTATCCGGACCTGGACGTCGAGGTCGCGGTCGACGACAAGTACAAGCCCGACGTGGTGGCGATGGACCGGCGGCGGGGGCGGCCGCAGTTTTGGGGCGAGGCCGGGGCCGTGGGCCCGGACAAGACCGAGTACCTCGTGACCGCCTACCCCGACACGCACCTCGCCTTCAGCAAGTGGGACCGGTCCCTGGACGCGGTGCGGGATCCCGTGGACCGGGCCGCCCAAACAGCCGACCGGACGGCCCCGATCGACCTCTTCCGGGTCCCCGCCGACGGCGCCGAGCGGTTCGTGGACGCGAAGGGCCGGATTGCCGTCTCGCGCGACGACCTGACATGGGTCCGGGTGGGCCCCGCCGACGGATAGAGCCCGCTCCTACCGTCCGGCGCGCCACTCGCCCCCTCGAACCTTTACGGAGGGCGGATGTAGGCAGTGCATGCATCATTTTTCTCCCTTTCGCCGCCCGTGCGATGCGCCGTCTCGCCCGCAGTGCCGCCCTCTTTCTCGCCTTCGGCCTCCTCGCCGGTCCGGCCCTTGCCCAGCCGGCCGAGTACGGCACCACTGAGTTTGCCAACTCGGGCGCCGAGGCGGCCCAGGAGCCGTTCCTGCGCGGCCTCCTGATGCTCCACAGCTTCGAGTACGACGACGCCCGCGCGGCCTTCCAGGAGGCGCAGGCAATCGACCCCGACTTCGCCATGGCGCACTGGGGCGAGGCGATGACGCACAACCATCCGATCTGGATGGAGCAGGACCGCAAGGCGGCGCTCCAGGCCCTCCGCGACCTGGCCCCCACGCCCGATGCCCAGCTGGACGCGGCCGCCACCGAGCGCGAGGCGGCCTACCTCCGCACGCTGCACGTGCTCTACGGCGCCGGGAACGAGGCCCCGATGGACAAAGAGGCCCGCGACGACGCCTACGAGGACGCAATGGCGGACCTCGCCGCGCAGTACCCCGACGACCTCGATGCGCAGGCCTTCCACGCCCTGTCCATCCTGGGCACCGCCCACGAGGGGCGCGACTTCGCTACGTACATGCGCGCCGCGTCGATCGTGGAGGAGGTGTTCGACGCAAACCCGCAGCACCCCGGGGCGGCCCACTACCTGATCCACGCCTACGACGACCCGGTGCACGCCCCGCTCGGCCTGCGCCCCGCCCGCGTGTACGCCGACATTGCTCCGGCGGCCCCCCACGCCCTGCACATGCCGTCCCACATCTTCTTCGCCCTCGGGCAGTGGGCCCGCGGCGCCTCGTCGAACGTCGACTCGTACCGGGCGGCAAAAAACAAGAGCACGGCGGCCGATGAGGGCCTGAGCGGCGGCGGCTTTCACGCCCTGCACTGGCTCCACTACGCGCGCCTCCAGCAGGGCCGCCACGCGGACGCCCGGGCCATCCTCGACACGACCCGGACGCACGCCACCGACTCGCGGGTGCAAACCGGCTACGCGGACTACATGCGCTGGTACATGCCGGTCGCCTACGTCGTGGAGACGGAGCACTGGGACCGGTACGACGCCCTCGCCGAGGCGATGGCCGTGGACGCCGCTGCCCTCGACGCGCGGGGCGCCGTCACCCTGCACGCGGGCCGGGGCCTCGCCGCCGCGCAGCAGGGCACTCTGTCGGCCGCCCGCTCGGCGTTGGAGAAGGCCCAGTCGGCCCTGGGCGAGGACCCGTCGGAGGCGCTTCGGATTCAGGTGCTCGAGCTGGAGGGGCTGATCGCGCTAAAGGCCGGCGACGACGAACAGGCCCTCTCGCACCTCAAGGAGGCCACGGCCCTCGAAACGGACCGGCCGCTGAACTTCGGGCCGCCCTTCCCCGCGAAGCCCGCCCCCGAGCTGTACGGCGAGGCGCTCCTCGCGCTCGACCGGCCGGCCGACGCCCTCACGCAGTTTGAGACGACGCTGGAGCGGTATCCGGCCCGGGCCCGCTCGCTTTGGGGCAAGGCCCGTGCGGCCGCCCGGGCCGATCGGCCGGAGGCGGCTCAGGCAGCCCGATCGGCCCTCGCCTCGCAGTGGCAGGGCGCCGACGCCTCCGTCCGGCGCCAGCTCCAGTCGCTCGCCGGCTCGGCCGAGGCAGAGACGGCGCAGTCCAGGTAGCCGCGTTGCCCGTCCGGGGCGGGGTCCCACCGCCTACGACCGCCCCTCGTCCCCGAGCTTCCGCTCGATGATCTGCTCGGCGTTGTTGACGCTGCGGAGGCAGAAGCGGGCCTCGAGGCGGGCCCGCGCCTCGTCGCTGAGGTCGGCGTGGTGCCCTTGGCGGTCGAGGCGATCCTGCTGGGCGTGGTAGAGGGCCACGGCCGCCGCCACGGACACGTTGAAGCTTTCGGTGAAGCCCGGGAGCGGCACCTCGCACGCCGCGTCCGAGGCCTCGAGCATCGTGTCGGTCACCCCCGCGTCCTCGTTGCCGAAGACGAGCGCCGTGGGCTGCGTAAAGTCGAGGTCCCGAATCGGCACCGTGTCCGCGTGCAGGTGCATGGCCACGACGCGATAGCCGGCGTCCTGGAGGTGCGTCGCGCAGGCGGTCGGCGCGTCCCAGTGCCACACGTCGAGCCAGTGCTGCGCCCCCTGGGCCGTGCGTTGGGAGTGCTTGTACCGGTCGTGCTCGCCGCTCACCACGTGCATGTCCTGGTGCCCCAGCGCCTCCGCCGAGCGCATGACGGCACTCACGTTGCCGGTGTTCACGAGCCCCTCCACCACCGGCACCACGCTGCGCGTCCGGTTGGCCACGACGGTCTGGATGCGGTCCAGCCGCCGCTCCCGCATGTGGGGCCGGAGCAGCCCGACGATGCGTTCGGGCGACAGGCGCACGTCGCCGATCGTAAAGGGATCGGTCTGGACCGGCGGCGTCCCTCCCGCCGCCAGCAGCCGATTCATCTCTTTCTCCGCGTCCACGTCGTGGTGACTCATGAATCCTGGAATGCGACCGGGCGTATTGAGATCGTGTTGAGGAGTTCTCCCCGCACCCTACCCGCCAACGTTCGTCGGGCAGACCAACCTGCGACACACATCCCCTGACTCACTTCCACGCCGCCATGTTGCGCCGCCGTTCGTTCCCCGTCGCCCTTTCGCTCGTTTTTTCTCTCCTCCTCGGTGCCGGTCCGGCGTCGGCCCAGTCCGTCGCGTCGGTCGTCGACGACATGCAGGCCGCCTACGACCGGCAGCTCGAGACGGTCGACACGTACATCGTAGAGACCAACCTCTACACCGCCTACAACCAGAAGGTCACCCAGGACGGCCGCCCGACCTACCGGACCCAGACGCAGATGAAGGGCAGTGGGACCTCCTCGTTCGCCGCCAACACCACGCCGTCGGCGGCCTACGGCATGCAGTTTAACCGACTCCGGCAGCACGCGACCTACGCGGGCACCGAAACGATCGACGGCCTGCGCTGCCACGTCCTGCGGGTGGACACCCCCTCGGCGGTCGACCCTGACATGAGCGGGAACGCGACGCGCATGACCTACTACGTCGACGCCGAGCGGCACGTGCCCGCCCGGATGGTCATGGAAACCGCCGCGTCCGGGCAGCAGGGCCCCAATCCGTCGTCCGTCGCCATTCGCTTCAAGAACTACCAGACGACCGACGGCCTCACCCTGCCGCACCGGATGGAGATCCAGCTCAACGCGAACCTCTCCGCCGAGCAGCGCCAGCAGATGCGCCAGGCGATGGAGAAGATGAAGCAGCTGCCGGAGCAGCAGCGCAAGCAGATGGAAGAGATGATGGGCGGCCAGATGGAGATGATGAAGCAAATGATGTCCGGCAACCCGATTGCCATCGAGGTGCAGAGCGTGCAGGTGAACGTGGACATGCCGGAGGACATGTTCTAGCGGCGGCGCGGCACGGGACGACCGGTCGGTTGGGCCCGTCTCGTGCCCTGCAGGCCGCGAGGCCGCTTTCGGCGGGGTGCCTCCGCGCCCCAGGTGTGCAGCCCACCCCTCCATTCCCGAAGTAATCACGCCCCAAGCGGCAACCCCGCCCGGAGCCGACCGATAGAAGAAGACTGCATCACCAACTGTCTCCCAATCCTTCCTCTCCCATGGATCTGACCGACGCCGTCGCCGTCGTCACCGGCGCCAGCAAGGGCCTCGGTGCCCACATCGCCCGCACCCTCGTACACCAGGGCGCCACCGTCTGCGGCCTCGCCCGGAGCACCGACGCGCTCCAGGCGCTGCACGATGACCTTGGCTCCGCCTTCGTCCCCGTCTCGTGCGACGTTCGGAACGAGGACGCGATCGAATCGGCCTTCGAGACCGTCGACGACGAGGCCGGGCGGCTGGACGTGCTCGTCAACAACGCCGGGCTCGGGCAATTCGGCCCGGTCGACGACCTCGACACCGACGCCTTCGACGTGCAGATGGACACCAACGTGCGGGGCGTCTACCTCTGCACCCGCGAGGCGGTCCCCCGCATGCGGGAGCAGAACGAGGCGACCGGTTTCGGCGGCCACATCGTCAACATCGCCTCCATCGCGGGCCTCCTGGGCAACCCCAACATCAGCGCCTACAACGCCAGCAAGTTCGCCGTGCGCGGCTTTAGCGAGGCGGTGATGAAGGAGGTGCGCGAGGACGGCATCCGCGTGACGTGCCTCTACCCCGGCTCCGTCGAGACCAACTTCTTCGACGTGGCAGGGGTCGACATGACCGAAAACCCCCTCGACCCCGACGACGTCGCCGCAACGGTCCAGCACGTGCTGGAGGCCCCGGCGAATCACCTCATCTCGGAGGTCGTGATGCGCCCGCTCCGCCCGCACCGCGAGGAGTGAGACGGGATGCAGGAATCGTGGCCCCTGAGAACGCCCATCACGCATCACGTTTCCATGCATCGCGCCGTCCTGCTGTAGCTCCGGCTCCCCAGCCCTTGTGGGAGGCCTGACGCAGACATGTGGTTGCGAGGGGGTGAATTGGCTCCTATACTAAACGGCCCCGTTCACACGCCCTGTGCATTGACCTCGCCCCCTCATGGAACGGCGCGACTTTACCCGAAAAGCCCTGCTCGGCGCCGCCGGGGCCGGCCTCCTGACCGGCTGCGGCGACGGCGAATCGTCGGCGAGCGACGGCGCCCCCAACGTGCAGACCAACAAGCAAGTCCGGTGGCGGCTCGCCTCCAGCTTCAGCCGCTCCCTCGACACCATCTACGGCGCGGCCGAGGTGCTCTCCGAGCGCCTGAAGGCGCTCACCGGGGGGAACTTCGAGATTCTTCCCTATCCCGGGGGCGAGCTGGTGCCGCCGCTCGAGGTGCTGGGCAGCGTCCAGAACCGCACTGTGGAGATGGGGCACTCGGCCAGCTACTACTTCATTGGGAAAAACCCCGCGCTGGCGTTCGACTGCACCGTCCCGTTCGGCCTCACGGCCCGCCAGTACAACGCCTGGGTCTACTCCGGCGGCGGCATGGACCTGCTGCGCGACCTGTTCGCCGACTTCAACATCTTGAACCTGCCCGGCGGCAACACGGGGACGCAGATGGGCGGCTGGTTTAACGTGGAGGTAAACGCCCTCGACGACATGAACGGCCTCAAGATGCGCATCCCTGGAATGGGCGGCAGCGTGATGAGCGAGATGGGTGTCAACGCGCAGGTGCTGCCGAGCGGCGAGATCTACCCGTCGCTGGAGCGGGGCGCAATCGACGCGGCCGAGTGGGTAGGGCCCTACGACGACGAGAAGCTCGGCTTCCACGAGGTGGCCCAGTACTACTACTACCCCGGCTGGTGGGAGCCCGGGCCGGCCCTCACGTTCTACGTGAACCGGGACGCCTACGACAGCCTTCCGACACAGTACCAGGAGGCCCTCAAAACGGCCGCCGCCGAGGCGAACGTCCGGATGATGGCCGAATACGACCACCGAAACCCCGCGGCCCTGGACCGCCTGCTCGACGAAGGCACCACGCTCCGCCGCTTTCCCGATGGCGTTATGGAGCGCGCCCAGACGGTGACGACCCAGCTTCTGGAGGACAACGCCGCCGGCAATCCGCAGTACCGCAAGATCTACGAGGCCTACAAAGACGCCCGCGAGGACGCGTACCGCTGGTTCGGCACCGCCGAGATGGGCTACGCCGACTTTGCTTTTCCCCGCGTCGACGCCTCCTCTAGTTCTGCGTAGCACGGGCACGCCCGACGGGCATCCAGAAGGGCGACCTGAGGCAGTCGCTTCCCGGGCGTCTCGCCCTCTCATTGCCCTTCCCTGTTTCCCCTCACGCCCCCTTTCCCTGTATGCTCCCCGCCGTCTGGGACCTCTTCGAGACGCACGTCTTTCCGGCCGCTTCCACCGACGAGCTGTTCAACCCGTACCGCGACCGCCGGGACGACCTCGACGTGCCCGAGGCCCCCACCCATCGCCGCGACAACCTGCGGCGGTACCTGTCGTGCTTCGACGTGCCGCCGCGGCTCTTCCTCCTGCTCGAAGCCCCCGGCCCCTGGGGCTGCCGCTTCTCCGGGGTGCCCGTCACGAGCGAAGCGCAGCTCACCGATCCGGACTTTCCGATCGGCGGGACGGCCACGAGCCAGAAGGACGTGCCGATCACCGAGTACAGCGCGTCCATCTTCTGGCGCGTCCTGCAGCCGCACTTCCCCCACTTCTTCGTCTGGAACAGCCTCCCCCTCCACCCGCACGACGCCGACGATCCGCTCTCGATCCGCACGCCCCGCCGCTCGGAGGTGCGGGACTGGCACGACCTGCTGCGCGGGGTGCTGGATGCGCTCGATCCCGACCGCACAGTCGGCGTGGGCCGCAAGGGCGAACGCGCACTCGACGAGGTCGGTGCCGATCCCACCTACGTGCGCCATCCCTCCCAGGGCGGCGCTAACAAATTCGAGGCGGGAATGAAGTCCATCGTGGCGGAGATGGACCTCGGGACGTAATCCCTCCGGGGGAGCAGCGACAATCTCGAAGGACGCGCGCACCGCGAGGTCCCACGCCTTCGCTTCCACGGGGAGAGGGGACTGGAGAACGGTCCCGCCCGACTCGTTGGTGATTTGTGGACCGTTCTGCGTTCTCGTTTCCACATTTCCCGGCAACTCCCCTCGATGGCTGAGCTCCTATCTCGTCCCCCATTCCCGGGCTTCCGCCCCGAGGCATTCGCGTTTCTCCGCGCCCTGGCCGACCATAACGACCGCGGCTGGTTCAAGGCGCGCAAGGAGACCTACGAGGCGGAACTGAAGGATCCGCTGGAGCTGTTGCTGATCGACGACGCGCGGCGCCTCGCCGAGACGGATCTTCCGCTGACCGCCCATCCCAAGAAGTCTCGGTTCCGGATCTACCGGGACATGCGCTTCACCGACGACAAGACGCCGTACAAGACGCACGTCAGCGGCGTGTTCGACCGCTCGGGGCAGCGCGACGAGAACGGGGTCGTCTACGTGCACGTGGAGCCGGACTACTGCTTTCTGGGAGCGGGCTTTTATCAGCCGAGCGTCTCGTACCTCCGCCCCGTCCGGGAGCGCATCGCGGCGGAGCCGGAGCGGTTCTTCGAGCTGCTCGACGAGATGAAAGGCCGGGGGCTCCCCGTCCACAGCATGGAGGACACCCTCACGGGCATGCCGAAGGGCTTCAGCGACTACCGGGACACCCCGATTGCCCCGTACTTGAAGTGGAAAAACTACGTGGTCAAGCGGGACTACCCGGAGGAGGCCCTCCAGTCCCCGGACTTTGCGGGGGAGGTCGTCCGCATGGCCCGGGATGTGCGGCCGCTCCTTACGTTTGTCTGGGCGGTAGAGCCGTCGTCTTAGGTCGCCCGCCAGGCTCGACGACGTTCGGTCCCCAATGCCCTTCATGGACGCCCGGCCGTGCATCTTCAATCAGAAGCGCTTCCCTGCACATATCCTTCACAGTACCCACTTGACACCTTGAGCAAAACTTTTTTGTGCGTTTGACCAGTCTGGCGGCACAAATTTGGAAACATTCGCCATTTTGGGCATATTTTTCGTGTTACGATCACAATAGCACCGACAGCTCCGTGACGGCATTGATGGCAGTGTCGGGGCCTCTCGTGGGGGTCCTGATTGGATGGATGTTGCACAGGCACGCCGATCACGCGCCCGCCCCGACGGCCCTTCAGCAACGAATCGAACACGTCTGTGCGATCGACCAATGCATTTCGTCGGCCCTGGCGTCGCTCCGTGCCTACGAAACGCGCCTTCTGGTGGGGACGCAGCTCTCGGAGAACGGCTCGGCCTCGACCAAACCGTCCTCGATGAGTCCGGGAAAGGGGAACGCCCCCGGGCTGGAGTGCGGGCGGGCGCCGCTGCGCGAACCACTCGACGGGAAGACGCTGCTCGACGTCAAGCAGGAGGCCGACGAGCACCTCTGGGACTGCACAAGTGCCCTCACCCAGGCAACCGCTGTGCTGGAGGAGGACACGATTCGTCGCGCGCAGGAACTGGTCGACGCGCTGCTGGACGCTCGGGAAACGCTCGAGGCCCAGGAGGCCAGCGGGGAGGCCTCGTCGGAGGCGGTGAGGGGGTGCGTGTCGGCCCTGCACGAGGCTCGCGCCCAATTCCTTCGCACGGCCCGGACGCGGCTGGGATTGGATGCGCTCAGCGAGGAGACGGACGATCGAATCGCGGCCCTGACGCAGCAGGCTTCTTCTCCGTCGTCCCTGCCGCGCCCGTACGTGGCGGCGGGCGTCCGGCTGCCCGAAGAACGCCGATAGCCGGAGGATGAAAGTCCGGCGTCAATTTGGTTATCTTGGCGGGTCCACGTAGCCGTTGCGACGCCGCCCCCTCGCCCATGACGCCCTCCGAACGCTGGCCCGCCATTCTGCTGCAACTAGAGCCTGACGCCTGGACGCGCGCGACCGACCTGGCCCGCGCCCTCGGCGTCAGCGAGCGAACCGTGTACCGCGACGTGCAGGCGATGGTGGAGGCCGGCGTGCCGCTGCAGGGGGTGCCAGGCAAGGGCTACCGGCTGCCGGACGACTACCTGCTCGCCCCCATCCGACTGACGCGCGACGAGGCGGTGATGCTCGTCCTGGGCAGTGCCTACGCCGCCCGCAACTTCAGCGGGCGCTACCAGGCCGCGGCCCGAGCGGCCCGGCACAAGATTGAGGACGTGCTCCCGCCCGACGACCGAGAACGTGTGCTCTCCCTGCGGGGAAGCGTGTCCCTGATCCCGTCCAACGTCTTTGGCGACTCGACCGAGGACGGCCTACTGCGACAGGCGCGCCACGCGCTGGTGGAGGAGCGGACCCTGCTGGCCACGCTGGCGGGCGCGTCCGACAATGGCCCCAGTACGCGGCGCATCGACCCGTACGGCCTGGTGCGACAGGGCAGCGCGTGGCACCTCGTGGGGTACGGCCACGACCGCGAGCATGTGGTTCACCTGCGCCTGGAGCGCATCCGCGGCCTCGACATGACGGACGCCACGTTCGAGCGCCCGGCCAGCTACGGGGCGCGCTCGCAGGGCCCGGCGGCCCCGTCCCAACGGCGCGTCCGGGTCGTCTTCGCCGACGAGGCGGCTGCGGCCGTGCAGGTCCCGTCGTCCGTCGCTGTGGAGTCCCGCGAGCATCTGTCCGACGACCGCCTGCTGCTGACCCTGAACGTCGATCACGTGCTCGAGGTGATGCCGTGGCTCCTGAGTTGGGGGCGCCACGCCCAGGTGCTGGAGCCGCGCGCGCTCCGGGAGCGGATGGCCACGGAGGCCCGCGCCGTGGCCGACCAGTACGAGTCGGCCCCCACGCTGCTCGACTAAGCCCGCCGCCGGCCCAATCCCCTTCGTCCCATGCCTTCGGCCCCGACCGCCCCGGACGCCACGCGGACCGTTCAGACCCCGGCCGGCCCGCTCGCCTACACCGACGCGGGCAGCGGGCCGCCCGTCGTCTTCCTCCACGGCAACCCCACGAGCGCCCGCCTCTACCGCCACCTCCTCCGCGACCTGGCGCGGGACCACCGGTGCATCGCGCCCGATTATCTCGGGTTTGGCCGCTCGGCCGCCCCACCAGGCTTCTCGTACCGCCCTCCCGCACACGCCGTGCTGGTGGAGCGCCTGCTGTGCGCACTGGACCTTTCGGATCTCACCCTCGTGCTGCACGACTGGGGCGGCCCGATCGGCATGGCCTACGCCCTCCGCCACCCCGACACCGTCCGGCGCCTCGTGCTGATGAACACCTGGGCGTGGCCGCTCACGCACCGCCCACTGCTGCAGGGGGCAAGCCGACTGCTTGCCACCCCGGCGGGCCGCCTCGCCGTCGAGCACGGCAATGCGTTCGCGCGCATCGTCATGCCGATGACCACCGGCGGCGGCCCCCAACACGACTGGATTACGGACTACGCCGCCGCCCTGGACTCCCGGCCGCGCCGACACGCCTGCTGGGCCTTCGCCCGGGCCCTCCGCACCGAGGCCGACTGGCTCCGGGCCCTGTGGACGCGGCGACACCGGCTGCGGGACTGCCCGGCCCTCCTGTGCTGGGGCATGGCCGATCCGGCGTTCGGCACTGAGGCGTGCCTGCGGCGCTGGCAGAACGTCGTTTCGGGGACCGCCGTGCGCCGCTACCCCTCGGTCGGCCACTACGTGCCGGAGGAGTTGGGGCCGGCGCTCGTCGACCCTGTGCGGCGGTTTCTCGCCCCCTAGCTCTTTTGCGCCGGATCGACGCCCCAGTCAGTTCATCGGCCCCTCGGCGACGGCCGGGGCGGACGCCTCCGCCTCCGTCAACGACGGCAGTTCGACCGTGAACGCACTGCCCTCCCCCTTGGCGCTGTCCACCTCGATGGCGCCCCCGAGCAGGTCCACCAGGCGCTTCGTGAGGGCGAGGCCCAACCCGGTCCCTTCGTACTCCCGCGCCACCCCCTCGGACTCCTGCTTAAACGGCTCGAAGAGATGCGGCCGAAACGCGGGGTCGATGCCGACACCCGTGTCCCGCACGTGAATGCGAACCCCAAACGCGACGGGCTCAACCCAGACTTGACATCTCCCCTTCTCCGTGAACTTGACGGCGTTCTGGACCAGGTTGTTGAGGATGCGGTACAGGAGCGCGCGATCCGTCGCCACGACACAGTCCTCCGGCACGTCGAGCTCCGCGGTGAGGGCCTTGTCCTCGATCGCCTGCGCATGCCGGTCGACGACGTCGCGGACCACCCCCGGAACCGACACCTCCTGCACCGTCACCTCGAGCGTGCCGGACTCAATCTGCGCCATGTCCAGCACCGACTGGAGCGTGTCCGAAAGGCGCCGTCCGCTCTCCCGAATCTGAAGGGCAAACGACCGGTGCGGCTCCTCGGCCTCCTCCATGATCACTTCCGCGTAGCCCGTGATGGTGGTAATGGGCGTGCGGAGTTCGTGGCTCATGTTGTGGATCAAGGTTGACTTGAGCCGAGCCGCCTGCTCGGCCTCCTGTTTCGCACGGAGCATCTCGTCCTCCCACTCCTTCCGTTCGGAGAGGTCCCGCACGGCGCACACGTGAACGGGCTCGTCGCCGGTCGTCACGGTCCGCGTTTCGACCTCGACCGGGGTCGTCGTGCCGCCCGCATGGACCAGTTCGGTCTCGACCGGGGCGTCGGTCCTCCCCTCGGCCCGGTCCCAATGAACCGACGGGGCCGACGCGAGGAGGGCGGTGATGTCCTTCCCGATCAGGGCCTCCCGGTCCGTGTCCATCATCTGGGCCAGGGATGCATTCGCGTCGACGATCGTTCCGTCGGTCTCGTGGAGGGCGATGCCCTCAAGCGTGGCCTCCGCCAGCCGACGAAAGCGGGCCCGGCTTTCCTCCAGCTCCTGCGTGCGGCGCTGGACGGCCGCCCGAAGCCCAATCACGACAATCGCGCCCACGAGCCCTCCGCCCGCAAGAATCAGGAGTGCTGCTCGGAGATAGGTTGAGGGCCACCCGACCTGGGCAAGATCGTCCCGGCCTCGGGGCTCGATTTGGTAGTACTCGTCGTACGGCGCCTCAAAGTCGTATTGGCCCACCACCCCTGTCACCTCGATCGCGTCGCCCTCTGCGAAGCGATCCAGCCCGAACCGGTCTCCGTGCCGCTCCGCCACGAACACTTCAATCTGCGCCGGCGACGCGGTCCCCTGGGCCTGAAGGCGCAGGTAGTCGCCCCCCCGGTTGGTCCCCTTTCCGGCGATGCGCCCTCGAACGCGGGCGAGCCGGCCCTCGTGCTGCTCCCCCGCCGCTGTGTTCACGGTGAGTGGAAGCGGGGCCGGCGTGCGGGCCCCGGCCTCCACAACCCGCCCCTCGGCCCCCCGCAGTCGGGTCAGCCCGTAGGCGTGCGTCACCACTCCCCGAACGCGAAGGCTGTCGCCCCGCTCCACGACCAGGCTGTCGGGCAGACGCACGTGGATCCCGGCCGTACGGTCCTGAACCGCAACCAGTCGGGGCCGGGACACGGCCAGGCGCCCTCGCCCCGCCGTGACCCGCCCCGCCACCGTCACGGTCTCTCCCCTCCGGTCCGGAACGTGGTCCGCATTCGCATCCACTCGGACCTCGGCAATGGACGCCGCCGGTCCAAGCCGAAGGCTGTCGTCGGGGGTCGGACGGGCAGCCCCCCATGCCGGACCGGCGATCCATAGAAGTCCCGCTCCGATAAACGAAAGGTGCCAGGCAATGGCTCGAGACACAACGAGGAACGCAGTTGGTGGGGGGGCGGATGTGCCCGTTTTGTTTTCCATTCCCAAAAGTGAAGCGGGCACTCCTCGAAATCAAGTGTCCGCCCCTTCGGTCCCCAGGCACGTTCGTTCGGCGCCCCTCCTCGCCTACTGCCCTCTGTGCAACAGGAATGAAGGCGTCGGCGTATGATTATGCTATTTCAACGATTCAAACCCGGCGCCATGCCCATGTCTCTCATTCCCCTGGTTGCGGTCGTCATGGTCTTCGCCACCCCCATTTTGGGCATTGCCCTCGCCGGGTACAAGGAGTGGCTTAAATTCAAGACCAAGCACCGGGAACTGGGCAGCTCCACGCGTGAGGTTGAGGACCGGATCGACGGACTACAGGACCGCCTCGCTCGCCTGGAGGCGGAACGGGATGCCCTGCAGGAGCGGGTGCAGAACCTGGAAACAATCGTCACCAGCGAGGCCTGGATCGCGGATCACGACGAGTCCAGCGGGCTCTCCCCACTGGACGGCACAGCCCCTGGCCCCCTTGAGGCCCCCGACGACGACGCCTCCCTCCCGAACGATGCGGCACGCACCGCGAAACTGGCCCGCCGCCTCCGCGGTCAGTGACGCCTTTCGCGCCCTGGGCGCGTACACGAAAGATCCCATGAAGGGATTGTGCTTTGCCGCGCCGAGCGTCTACATTGGGATTGTATTTGAGACCCGTTCTTTCACACACGTCACAGGTTCTCGCCCGGCGCCCGCCGGGCGGGATGAAAAGGGAACACCAGTGCCGCCCTGGCGCACGCCGAAGCGCTCAGTTCGTCTTGACGACTGCGCTTCCGTCCTCCGCCACGGCCAGTCTGGGGCTGTACCCGCAACTGTGAATCGAACGACGGACGCGCGCTGGAGGCGGTTCGCCACTGCCCGACCGAGTGACCCCGACAACCATCGTCGGGACGGCTCGTCGTGGCGGGAAGGGGAGCCGCCGAGCGCTTCCGTCGACCGTGGGCCGCCGATCGCTTGGACGGCCCGTGGGTTCGACGAGCCAGGAGACCTGCCTGTGTGCGTGACGAGGATCCCGACCGCCATCGCGGATTCTCTCACCGCCAACAACCTCCGGGACCAGAGGCTTGTGGCGCGCTTGCCCCGATCATGGCCCCGTTCTTCCGTGCGTCCCCTCCGTAGCGGACGCCGATCCTGCCCCGTCCGTCCCTCCTGTCGCGGACGTGGGGGCGTCCTTCGTGGGCCCCGTGCAGCCGCCCGCGCCTCTGTACTGAGGTGAGGGCTTTTTCTATGGCTGCACTCGTCTTGCTTATCGCTTCGGCGTTCCTGCTGCCCGTCCCCGGATGGGCCCAGGCACCCGCGCCCGTCGACACGACGCGGCGCCCCCCGGTCGTCTCGGAACCGCCGGACTCGTCCATCGCAATGTCCGTGATCCTCCCCGAGGTGACGGTGGAAGGGGTTCTGGACCGCGCCGCCTCCATCCCGGCGGCCGCCCACGTCACGACCCTCGACGCGGACGCCGTGGCCGCGAGCGGCGCGCAGTCGGTGGCCGACCTCCTGTCGATGCGCTCCGGGGCGTTTGTCAAGCAGTACGGGAGCACGGGCCTCGCCACCCTCTCGATGCGGGGCATGGGCGGCACGCAGACACAGGTCCTGCTCGACGGCCTGCGCGTTGCGAACCCGCAGACGGGCCAGGTGGACCTGTCGCTGCTTCCCACCCTGCTGATCGAGTCGGTGGAGGTGCAGCACGGAGCCGGGTCGGCCCGGCACGGCTCCGGGAGCCTGGGCGGCACCGTTCACCTTCGCACGTTGCGCCCACAGACCGATCCGCTCTTCCGCGTGGCGGGCGGCGGCGGCGCGTACGACGAGCGGCACGTGTCGGCCCTCGCGTCGGGCGGGCGGGGCGCCTGGTCCGGACTGGTGGCGGGGCGCTACTACCGCACGGACGGCGACTTTCAGTACCGCAACTCGTTTCTGGTGCCCACGCAGACGCTGCGGCGGAACGGAGCCGGCGCCCGCACGATGACCCTCTTCGGACGGGGAACGTGGCGGGGGGACGCGCAGCGGTGGCGCCTGTCCGGGTGGTGGACGAAGGCGCGGCGGGGCCTTCCGGGACCGGCTAGCGCACGCAGCGGGGGGGCTCGTCAGTGGGACGAGCTGGGGCGGGTGTGGACGGAGGGCACCCTGCCCCTCGGGGCGGGCACCCTCGAGCTCTCGGCACAGGGACAGCGCTCCCGCCTGCGCTACCGCAACCCCCCGACCCAGACCGACCGCACGACCCTCACGACGGCCACGGACGCGGACGCCGAGCTGCGCTATCCCCTCTCGTCCCTCGGGTCGATCACGGCAGGCACCACGGTCGGCTACGATCACGCCTCGCTGGACGGAGGGGTTGACCGGGTGTCCGGAGCCACGTTCGTGGACGCGACCCTCTCCCTCGCTCCGTTTGAGCTTCAGCCGGCGGTGCGGCTCGACGCCATCGGGGCGAACGGCGAGCCCACGGTCGTGCCGAGTCCTCGTCTGGGCGTCCGCCTGCGCCCGTTCGACGATGTCGGCCTTACGCTCCGCGGCCTCGTGGGACGCGCCTTCCGCTACCCTACCTTCAACGAGCGCTACTACGAGCCGGGGGGGACCCCTGGGCTTCAGCCCGAAGACGGCTGGACCACGGAGGGCGGCGTGTCCTTCCGTCTCGCGCGCCCCGACGCCCTCCTCACGGTGGAGGCCACCGCCTTTGCCACGCGCCTGACCGACAAGATTGTGTGGCGGCCCAGCTACGTGTCGAACGGCGTGCAGGTGTGGAGCCCGTCCAACGTGTCCCACGTCCACAGCCGGGGGCTGGAGCTGAGCGTGCGGGGACGGCAACAACTGCGTTCGAATTTGTCCCTGTCCGGCGGCAGCCACTTCACCCACACCGAAGCCGAAAACCGGGCAAACCCCGACTCGCCGGCCTACGGGGCGCAACTGCCCTACGTCCCCCGACAGACGTGGAAATTGTGGGGCCGTGCGGAATGGCGAGGACTGTCCGTCTCCGCGACGGGCCGGCTCGTAGGCCCTCGCTTCTACTCTGCCGACGAATCAAGGTCGCTCGCACCGTACCAGACGGTTGACGTCCGGGCCGCCTACGAGTGGGCCTTCGATGCGGGCCGACTCGCCCTGGAGGCGCAGGTCAAAAATGTGCTCGACCGCCGCTACGAAATCGTGCGGCTCTACCCCATGCCCCCCCGCCACGCCACCCTTCGACTTCGCTTTTCCTTTCCCTCTTCCTGACCTCTATCGACGATGCGTTCTTCTTCCTCGTCTTCCGTTCTCCCGTCCCTTCCGAATGCGCGGCTGCGCCGCCCCGCCGTCTGGATCGCATTCCTGGCCGTCGCTGCCCTGTCGCTCACGGGCTGCGACCTCTTTGGCTCGAATGACGACGAGGGCCGCCGCGTGACGACGGACGTGGTGATCGCCAATTCGGGCAACTTCAGTGCCCAGGACGGCTCCCTTACGCTTTACAACCCCACCGCCTCTACGGCCACCCTCAAGGACATCGAAGTGGCCTTTATCAACAGCCTGGCTCAGCACAACGGTCGTCTCTTCGTCGTCGACAATACAACCTCCGATAATGCAGGCAAGATTACGACGTTCGATACTGAGCAGCTCGGTCCAGTGGATCAGATCACAAATCTGCAGCGCTCACCGCGACGGATTGCCTTCCCCGAAGAGAATAAGGGTTATGTCACCAACCTAAGTCGCGATCTGGATGACGCTCCATCGAACTTCGTCCCTGATACGAGCACCGTATCGGTGGTGGACCTGGAAGCCGACTCGGTCACGAAACGGGTTGACGTTGGTCGGTCGCCGGAGGGAATTGCCGCGGTTGCCAGGAAGGCGTTTGTAGCCAACTCTGCGGACGGGACTCTCTCTGTCCTCGATGCGGGCGCCGACACCGTAAACACCACGCTGTCTCTCCCCGACTGCGCCAATCCGAAGAGTGTATTCGTGGACGATGAGAACGAGGTGGCGGTGGTCTGTCAGGGTGGAGGCGAACAGGCTTCCGAAGTGCTGTTCTTGAGCCCGATCGAGGAAACGATCAAAGACCGCGTGGAGCTTGGTGCCCCCATTGGTTCGGCGAACGGGTCGCAGTCAGCGTATTACTCGGAGGGGGCCGAAGAGCTGTACACCATTAGCGGGAGCCAGGCATTCGGAGGGAACGGAACGGGAGAGATCTTCCGGATCGATACCAACGCCAATGCGCTCGACGCGACCCTCGAGATCCCGCAGGACGATGGGCTGATCGGTATCACTGCGGTTGGGTACGACGACGTGACTCAGGACCTGTACGTGACCCGTCTGCCCGTTGGTGCAGGTGGGTTTCCACTTTTCAGTGCGAATGGTACGGCGCTCGTTCTGGATCGACAAGGGAACGAAGTCACACGCTTCGAGACCGGGAACTCTCCGGGACACATCACCTTCCTCGGCGACCGGCAGTAGGGCCTCTGCGCGTTCTCGTGCGCCTCCGTTTCTACCGGCAAACATCTAGGCTCCTATGACGTCTCGCGATCGTCTCATCCGCTTCGCCGTTCTCACCGGCATCGTCCTGCTCGCTGCGGCCGCCCGCATCGCCCCGCACCCGCACAACGTCACGCCCATCGCCGCGCTGGCGCTCTTTGGCGGGGCGCACTTTGCGAACCGGTGGGTGGGCCTCCGCGTGTCGCTCGGGGCCCTGCTGCTGGGCGACCTCGTGATCGGCTTCCACGCGCTCGTGCCGTTTGTCTACGGCGGCTTCGCGGCCATCGGCGTGCTCGGCTTCGGGCTTCGGTCGGAGCGGAGCGTGGGGCGCGTCGTCGGGGCTACCGTGGCCGGGTCGCTGCTGTTCTTCCTGGTCACCAATTTCGGAATGTGGTGGCTGTTCGACACCTACCCGCCGACGGCCGCCGGCCTCTGGGCCTGCTACGTCGCCGGCCTCCCGTACCTCGCCAACAGCCTCGCGGGCAATGCCGCGTACGTGGGCCTCTTGTTTGGCGGAGTGGCCCTGCTGAAGCGGGTGGTGCCGGCCCTCCGGGTGGACCCGGCCCCCGCCTCGGCGTAATCCTCACTACTCCTCTTCCCCATGCCCCGCATTGTGTCCCTCATTCCCAGCGCCACCGAGATCGTGGCCGCCCTCGGCCACGGGGACGACCTGGTGGGCCGCTCGCACGAGTGCGACCACCCGCCCGGGGTAGAGGCGCTGCCCGCCCTCACCGCCCCAAAGGTGCCGCTGGAAGGGTCGAGCCGGGAGATTGACGATCAGGTGCGCGCCCTGCTGGACGAGGCGATGTCGGTCTACGACGTGGACGTGGAGCGGCTGAACGCCCTGCGCCCGGACCTCATCCTCACCCAGTCACAGTGCGAGGTGTGCGCCGTGTCCCTCCCAACGGTCGAGCAGGCGGTGGCCGACCGCATCGAGGGCAGCCCGACGGTCGTCGCCCTGGAGCCCCGGTCCCTGGCGGACGTGCGCGACGACATCCGACGCGTGGCCGGGGCGCTCGGCTGCCCGGCCCGCGGCGACCGGCTCGTGCGCCGGATGCGCGACCGGATGCAGGCGACCTCGAACGCAGTGGCGCCCGCCGACGCGACCGACCGCCCTACGGTCGCGGCCCTGGAGTGGATCGATCCGCTGATGGGGGCCGGGGGCTGGGTCCCGACGCTTCTAGAGGCGGCGGGCGGGACGCCGGTCTTTGCCCGTCGCCGCGGCGACCTCGACGCCCTGCACAAGGCCGACCCGGACCGCATCGTCGTAATGGCGTGTGGGTTCGGCCTGTCCCGGACCGATGCGGAGATGGACGTTCTCCGAAACGACAACCGGTGGGCCGCCCTCCGCGCCGTGCAGGCGGGCCACGTGTACCGTGCCGATGGCAACCACTTTTTCAATCGGCCCGGCCCCCGGCTGGCGGCCTCCCTGGACATTCTGGCCGAGATCCTCCACCCGGACCGCTTCCACGCCGCGATCGATCGCTCTCATCGAGAGACGGCCTGGCGGCGCGAGCCGGCCCCGACTCCCTCGGCAACCCGGTAGTTCTTTCTCATTCGCGTCCCCTCCACAATGACCATCGACCGCTGCTACTGCTACGAGCAGACGTTCGCGGCCCTGAAGGCCGTGGCGGAGGACACAGGGGCGGACTCCATCGGCGAGCTGCAGGCCCACGTCACCTTCGGCGAAAACTGCCAGCTCTGTCACCCCTACGCGCGCCGGATGCTGGAGACGGGCCAGACCGTGTTCCACGAGGTCATTGAGGAGGATGGGGACGCCGATTAAGAGGCCTCCCCCTTCCTGGTACAATCCGCGCGGCCCTCGCGGCGACCACGCGGGCGGCTCGTGCATAGGAGGACGTGTATTGCCTTTCGAAACGCCTCCGCCCCCCGATGGCCTCTCTGCTGTACGTCTTCCCCCACCCCGACGACGAGTGTTTTGGCCCGGTGCCCGCCCTCGCCCAGCAGCGCCGCACGGGGCACGAGGTGCACCTGCTCACCCTCACGCGGGGCGAGGCCACGTCGCAACGGGAGCGCCTCGGGTACTCGAAGGCGGACATGGCGGCGGCACGCTACGAGGAGATGCAGGGCGTGGCGGCCACCCTGGACCTTAGCTCCCTGACCGTCCTGGAATACCCGGACGGAGGGCTCGCCGAGCTCAATCCGCTGGTGCTGGAGGACGAGGTGACCGCCCACATCCACGCCCACGAACCGGACGTGGTCGTCACGTACCCCGTCCACGGGATTAGTGGACACCCCGACCATCTCGTGGCCCACGCCGTCGTGAAGCGCGCGGTGTGCGCCCTTCGCCGCGACGGGGCCACCGCCCCTCGCCGGCTTGCGTTTTACACCCTCTCCCCCGCCGACGACGCAGACCGACCGCCCCACCTCACGCACTCCCCCCCAACGCTCATTGACTGCCAGGTACCCATTCGGGACGAGGACCTGGAAACGGGGCGCGAGGCCCTCCACTGCTACGAGACCTACCGCCCCGTTATCGAGGAGCATCGGCCCCTCGACACCATCGGTGATCGCGTGTCGTTCGAGCTATTTGCAGAGACGCACGATCCGCCCCTCTCCTCGCTCCTCGACCGCCTGCCCGCCCTCGACGACGAGGCGGGCCTCCCCAGCGCCCCGTAGCGCCTCGCCGGGGACGGTTTTCGGTTTGTTAACGCCTCCGCCCCCTGGACAGTGGAACGCGCGGCTGGGGCAAGAAAGTATGACCCGATCCAATCGCATGTTGAGTTTCTGATAACCCCGCAGAGCCCGTGTCATTTGTTCCCCGGCTCCCCCCGTTCGTGAGCCGCCTGGGCCTGAAGCTTGGAGCCACGGCGGGCCTCATCGCCGGGCTGGGAGCAGTGGCCGTGTCGAGCGCCTCCGGCGGGAGCGCCGCCCTGCTCGGACTGGGCACTGCCGTCCTCGTCTACGCCGCGAGTCACGTCTGGCTCCACCGCCGCCTCCGCCACCTCCAGGGGGTCCTGCACGAGATCCGCACCCACGAGTTTGCCGCCGAGACGCCGCCCTCCGGCCCCCACGGCGACGAGCTGAGCACGCTTCTCTGGGAGGTCTACCGCACCGGCCAGAGCCTGGAAACCGAAATCCAGGAGCTCAAGGAGATGGAAAGCTACCGGCGCGAGTTTATCGGAAACGTGTCCCACGAGCTCAAAACACCGATCTTTTCCGTCCAGGGCTTCGCTGAGACATTGCTGGACGGCGCCCTCGACGACGAGTCGGTGAACCGCACGTTCCTCAAAAAAATCCTCCACCACGCCAACCGCCTCGACAGCCTCGCCCGCGACCTCTCGACCATTACCAAGATCGAGACGGACGAGCTCGACATGTCAAACGAGGCGTTCAACGTGGCGGAGCTGTTCGACGCCGCGATCGAGTCGGTCGAAATTCGGGCCGAGGAGAAGGGCATTATGCCCCGGCAACGAGTCGCACCGGACCTTCCCCAGATCTACGGCGACTTCGACCGTCTCCGTCGGGTCCTCGTGAACCTGGTGGACAACGCCATCAAGTACAACCAGGACGGCGGTACCGTCCAGCTGGAGGCCGAGAGCCAGAACGACGAGGTCGTGATCCGGGTCGTGGACGACGGCATCGGCATCTCACCGGACCACCTTCCCCGCCTCACCGAGCGCTTCTACCGCGTGGACAAGAGCCGGTCTCGCAACCAGGGGGGCACCGGACTGGGACTCGCCATCGTAAAGCACATCCTCGCCGCCCACGATCGCGAACTTCACGTCGAGAGCGCTCCCGAGGAGGGCTCCACGTTTTATTTCACCCTGCCGACCTCGCCCCAGCCCAGCCTGCAGCCGGCGTAGGCCGGTCCCAATGCCATGCTCGTCCGGGCCGACGGCGGCCTACCACCGCCACGCCACCGCACGGATCCGGCCCTTGTTCCAAACCCACGTGCCCGCATGCCCCCATCGCCCTCGTCTGCCATTCGCCGGTTTCCCGACCTCGAAGCCCTGAGCCGGGCGGCGGCCCGGGACCTGACGGCCGACATCCAGGAGACCCTCCGTGCACAAGACCACTACGCCCTCGCCCTGGCGGGCGGGAGCACGCCGCGGCGCCTCTACGAACTGCTTGCGGCGGAGGCCGAGGGGGCGCTGCCCTGGTCCCAAATCCATCTGTTCTGGGGCGACGAGCGGTTCGTCCCGCTCGACCATCCGGACAGCAACGCCCGCATGGCGAATGATGCACTTGTTGAGGCCGTCCCCATCCCGCCCGACCAGGTGCACCCGATGCCAACCCACCTGGACTCCCCCGACGCGGCCGCCGCGGCCTACGCGGAGACGCTCCGGCACCAGTTCTCCGACCGCTCCACGACATTCGACACGGTCCTTCTCGGCCTCGGGGGCGACGGGCACACGGCCTCCCTCTTCCCCGAAACCGGCACGCCCGAGCAGCGCCGCACCGACGAGGCGTGGGTCCGCCCCGTGACCGCTCCGCCCCGCCACGAGATTCCCCGCCGCCTCACGTGCACCCTGCCGGCGCTCAACGGCGCCCGGCGGGCCGTTTTTCTCGTGGCCGGCGCGAGGAAGGAAGACGCTCTCGCCCGCGTGCTCGACCAAGAGGATTCGTCGCTGCCGGCCGCCCAGGTGGCCCCCCGGGCCGCGCTGCTCTGGTACGTGGACGCGGCGGCACGCCCCCATCCTTCGGAATAAGGGGCACCGTGCAGTCATGCCCACTTTAACGCCCTGTAGGCGCCTCCACCGCCCTCCACACCCTACCAGGGTCGTCCTGCGAGCCGCAACGGCCTTCAAAAGAAGCCATGAACTTCCAGTGCACCCAGTTTGAATAAACGAGACGATCTTGTACGTTTGGATCCGCTGAACATATTTTTTTCACCACTTCTGGTCCCTCCACCCCCACCATGGAGAACCCGATTGACCGCACGATCCGGCTGATGGCCATTGCTGCGGGCGTCGTGAGTCTTCTCGTCTACGCTGTATTTCAGTTCGTTTAGTCCAGGGCGCCTGAGTTCGTCCGGGCCCGGCACCAAGGATGCGTATGGTTTTTGTGCAAACCGAGCGGGAGCATGAACCTGCGGTCGACGGCCACGTTAGGCCTGCCGTCTTTTTTGCTCCGTTCCCCGTTCTCTCTACGAGTTCACGCTCATGTTTATGGCGGACCTGATTGTCGTCGGCGATCGCGTTCTCATCGAGCCACAGACTGGCGAAGACAAAACGGACACCGGTCTTGTGCTGCCCGCGTCGGTATCCCAACAGGGAGAAGTGGTGAGCGGACGGGTCGTCAAAACCGGCCCGGGCTATCTCACCCAGAATCCCGAGTACAGCGAGAGCGAAACCTGGAAGGAGTCCGAAACGCCCGTCCGGTACCTGCCGCTCCAGGCCGACCCGGGCGACTACGCCTTCTTTATGGGCAATGAGGCGATCGACCTGCGCTACGAGGAGACGAACTACATGATCGTCCAACACAACGCCATCCTCGCCCTCGTGCGCGGCGACGACACCCCCGAGGAGGAACCGTCGGATACGACGATCGACGACCTGGAAGACCTCTGGGACGAGGATGAGTAGTCTCGGGGAACTGCCCTCTTAACGAGCCCCTCACGCACGCTCCCACCACGAGCGGTCCTCGTCAACCGGCTCTGGGACCGGCACACGATCGGTGGACGACTCGGGACCGGGGCGCGGCGCGGGCGCGGGGGGCTCCTCCGTCCGGTCCGGCAGCGTGTCGATCCGAAGCAGGTAGCGCACGTAGCGCCCGATGCTCAGGTCCGGCATCTCGTCGAGCCGATCCTCGATGCGCTCGCGCTCTGTCCGCTGCGTCTGTATCTTCTCGCGGGTGCGGCCGATCTGGTCGTCGAGATCATCGATCCGGTGCTCGATGTAGCGTTGCAGGCGTCGCTCCTGGGCCGGGGACAGGGCATCCGGAATCTCGTCGGCGTACTTTTCCTCCAGCGCCGCCCGCCACATCTTAAGCCGGGCGCGGGCCCGGTCGCTGATGCGGCGCACGTCCTCGACTGCCTCGGGCGTGACCTCCGAGGCGGTACGGAGGTTGGCGGCCTTCAGCCGCACGACGTGCTTGTGGGTGAGCCCGTCGATGTCCCGCACCTCCCTGACAAAGTGGTGCTTCAGGCGGTCGTGGAGCGCCTTCGCCTGAATCTCCCGCAGGCGCTCCTGCCGCCGCTCGTCCATCGACGTGCGCAACTCCGCGCGCTTCTTCTGGAGGCTCTCGAGCTCCCGGTCGAGCTCCCGGATCGTGGACGCGAAGCGGTCGGCCTCCTGCTCCAGTCGGCGCCGGCGCCGGACGAGGGAGAGACGCCGGTACCGCGTCGCGACGATCCCCGCCCCCACGCCGATGCCGACCAGCAGCACCGCGGCGGCAGTGAGGCCCCCCCCCGCTGCGGCCAGCCCAAGAGCGACCCCTCCGCCCCCGATCGTCGCGGGCAGGAAGGCGCGGGCCACCGTGCTCCGCTCCGCCGCGTCGCGCCCCTGCCGCGCCCGGGACCGGGAGACCGAGACCTGACTTGGCTCCAGCCGCCCCTCCCGTACGTCCGCCAGGGGCGGCACGTCGGCGGGCTCCACGTAGCAGGCCGTCCGCAGCGCGTCCGTCAGCGCCCGGAGGGACTCGGTCTCGGCCAGGGCGTCGAAGAGGGGCGACTCTTCGGGGGCGTAGAAGTCGGCGTCGCGGAAGAGCAGGTTCTCCCCCGTGTCGTACTCATCCCACAGCTCGGGCCGGACGGCGCAGGCCCGCAGGGCGGCGTAGACGACGAGCCCGGAAAACCGGTCCAGGGCGGGCCCAAAGTCGGCGTCGGTGCGGTCGGGATGCTGGTAATTGCGGTGCCCCACCTCCGCGCTCGCCCGCCCCTCCAGCGCCGGCACATACATGGTATCGTAGTCGACGAGGCGAAGGCGCAGTGCCTCGCCCGCCGTTTCCACCAGTACATTCCCGTGCTGAAGGTCGCCGTGGGCCAGATCCATGTCTTCCAGGTCTGCCATCAGGCGGGCCCAGGCCTCCACCAAGCGATCGACCACATCGGGCCGGTCGAGGTGGTCCTCCACGAACCGGTTCAGGGTGGTGCCCCCGGTCCACTCCATTTTGAGCAATGGATACGCGTCCCCTCGCACCGAGATGCCCTCCGGCTGATACGCAAACTCGACGAACGCATCGTGGTCGACCGCGTCCAGGGCCTCGGCAACGGCCTCGTACCGGGCGTGCTGGGCGGGCCTCTCCGACAAAAAGCACTTGACCGCGTACCGCCCCCCTGGGTCCGTCGTCACCGGGAAGACGGCGGCGAACGACCCGGTGATGGGCTGCGGCAGGCCGAGCGCGTTGGTGCGGGGCGTACTGTCCTGGAGCTCAGGGTCCGCAAACGCCACGGCGGGGGCCTGGAGGGCCTCCTGGTACTCGCTCGGGGTGGGATAGCTGGACATGACGGGGCGTCTCGTCCCTACGATTGGTTCATGGGCGGTGCCGCCGTCTCCGGGCCTGGAGACGGTGGTTCGGTCACGTGTGCGACGAGGAGCGTGGCGTCGTCGTTGCGGAGCGTGTTCTCGGTACGCCCCTGCTCTACGGCCCGCCGAAACTGCTCCTCGTTCCACGCCCCGACCGTCGCGGGCCCGACGGGGGCCTCCGAATTCAGGAGCCAGGCGGCGACGGCGTCGGTGGCCAGCACAAAGGTATCGCCCGCGCGCCATTCTCCCGAGGCGGCCTCGGGCGTGGGCGGCGTTTGACTCGGACGGCTGGGGACGAGGGCGGGACGATTCGTGAAGGTCTCGCCCGCGTCGAAGGGCCAGCTCCGCACGAGGGCTTCGTCTCGCACCCGAAAGAGGCAGCAGTCCCCGACGCCCACGGCCCGCCACTGCCCCCCGGCCCGCAGCGACAGGCCCAGCAGCGTGGCGAAGGCGCCCTCCTCCGCCTTGGCCTCCACATACCAGGGGCGCCCTGCGGCGCGCTCACGGACCGCGTCCCGCCACGCCGCCTGCCACGCCGGGACGGCCCGGCGCAGGGCCTCGGGGGTGGTTGCGTCCTCCTCCACCACGCCGCACGCCAGGCGCTCGGCCCACGCCCCGGCGAAGGCCGATTCCGTCGCCCCATCGGCCACAGCGGCCCGGACCGGCCACGCCTCGGCCCGGACATGCGCCGCGTCCTCGTACGCGTCTGCGCTCGCATCGCCCTTCGACACGGCCCAGATACGGGCGTCCACCGCAGACGCGTCTCCCCCCGACGAATCGGGCCCTGCGGTCGCGCTCATGGACGCTCCTCATCGATGCATGGACTGGACGAAACCGTGCCTCCCTTACCGCAAGTTGCTCGGCCGCGTGCCGATTTCCAGGAATGTGACGAGCGAGACCGGGTCGGCGTTGAAGACGAACCCGCGCGTGTCGAGCGTCACGCTGTAGCCCTCCTGCTCGGCGGCGGACCGCATGGAGAACGGCAGGCGGCTCGACATCTGAAACAGCACCTCGGCGTACTCGTCGTCCGTTGGCACCTCGTCGGCGGCCGAGGGCAGCTCCACCGGCGCCTCCTCCGAGGCGGACAGGTGGATATTGAAGAGCAGCACCTCCCCGTCGTCGGTCGCGAACGAGCGGAGCTCCTGGGCGTAGCGGAGCGGATCGCCATCGGTCGCCTCCCCGTCGGTCACGTTCAGCACGATGGGCGGGAAGCTGTGCGGGTGCTGGTCGATCCAGTCGCGCACGGACTGGGCCGCCAGGTCGAGCGCCTGGCACATCGGCGTTCCGTTCTTGGCCTGCGGATCGAACCAGATCGGCGTTTTGACCCGCGTCTCCGTCGTGCCGCCGTCCCCGTCATCCACCTCCTTCACCCGCTGCTCCATGCGCTGGGGGCGGTCGGCAAGGTGACTGATGGGGACGAGCCCGGTGCCGGGGTCGTACTCCTCGGTCGGCTGGACCAGGCGCCGGACGCGCTGCCCGTAGCCGATGACGCCGACGTGGAAGTAGTCGCGCACCCCTTCCTCCTTAGCGCACCGCAGCACCAGATTCTGCAGGAGGTCGTTCACCGTATCGGCCAGCACGCGGGCCCGGCTGGGGGCGGCGTCGCCGGTCTTCTCCGCCCCGCCGAACGGCTCCTGCATCGACGCCGACTGGTCGAGCAGGAACAGGATTGCGGTGGGCTGCTGACGGCTAATTTCGGCGGAGTACGGCATGCAGGCGGGCGATTGGGCGACGCAGGCAACGGCTCAGAAGTGGCATCGACCGCCCCTGCCGACGTTCCGGACGCACTGTTAAAAACGCTCGATGTAAAAACGCCCGATGGCCTCTAGTCGAGGTCGTCGAGCAGCCGGCGGGCCTCGTCCTTGTACCGCGGGTCGAAGGGCTCCTCGGCCGGCATGTCGAGGACCGCCCGCAGCTCGCGCCGCGCCGCGTCCGGCCGGTCCATCTGCAGGTAGGTCTTGCCGAGCTCCAGGTGGTGGAAAATCCGGTCCCGGAGCTCCAGGGCGCGCCGAAAGTCCCGCACGGCCTGGTCGATCGAGGACTCGGGCAGCCCGCCGTACACGGTCTTGACGATGGCCCGCTGGACGAACCCGATGTCTTCCACCTCGCGGTGCCAGCGGCCCCGCGTGTGGTAGGCCCCGTCGAGCGTCGAGTCGATGGCGAGGGCCCGGTCCGCGTGGCGCTTGACCGCGCGGGACCGTTCGATGCGCTCGCGGGTGCCGGCATCCAGGGCCGCCCGCCCCTGGGCCACCGCCATTGCGAGGTGGGCCCGGGCGCTGGTCGAGTCCGCCGCCAGGCCGGCCTTCGCCACGTTGAGCGCATTGTTGTAGTACTGCGCCCGCACGTTCTCCTCGTCGGTGGACTGTCCGAGGTCGGCGTAGGTGTAGACGAGGCGCCACAGCACCGGGACCCGTTCGGGGTGCTGCTCGCGCAGCGACTGCAGGCGCTCCTGCGCGGCCGGGAAGGCGCCCGCTCTACGGAGGCTGTCAACCACTGCGAGGGCGTCCTCAAGCTCCGGCTTGGCCGCGTCGGAAGACTGGGCCCGCGCCGACGACGCAAGCGCGCTCCCCAGCAGTAGCCCCGCTAGGGCCATCGCAAACGCCGGCCCCCAGCGCACCGGCACAGAAATACGGAACGAACGGCCCATGACAACAAGAAGCCAATTGGCGAGTGGATCAACGGGCCCGCCCTGTCGGTGGACTCGGACTCTAGGCGGGTGCTAGGCGTTCGGCCTCGGAGAGCGGCACGTACAACGACTCAACCTCCTGCCCACGCATCGCCCGGGCCAGTCCCTGGGCAAGGGCCGTGAGGACCAGCGCGACGCGCACGTTGCGCTCGGCCAGTTCCATCGCCTCCTCCACGAGCGTCACCATGCCCTCCAGGTCGGCGTCGGGCAGGTTGTTGCAGAAGCGGGCCACGGCCTCCTTTTGGTCCACATTCACCAGAGGGGCCTCCTCCCCCATCGTGCGGTACAAGAGCAGATCGCGCATCCAGCGCAGCATAAGCCGAAGCACACTCTTCACGCGCTCGCGGCCCTGGCTCTTCAGTTCTTGAATGCACGAGTCGAGCGACTCCACCTTTTGCGTGTAGGCCGCCCGGAAGTAGTCGAGCACCAGCTCGCGGCTGGTCATCAGGGCGTCGTTCTCCGCCAGCTCAAGGGCCCGGCTGTAGGACCCGTCCGCCATGCGTGAGAGCATCGAGGCCTCGTCCGGCGCCATGTTCTCACGGTCGACGAGGGCCTGCTCGATCGTCTCCGGCAGGAGCGGGTCGAACCGCAGCTGCTGGCACCGCGACAAAATCGTGGGCAGCAGCTGCTCGGGTCGGTTCGTCGTGAGCAAAAAGACGGTCTGCGGGGGCGGCTCCTCCAGCAGCTTCAGAAACGTGTTGGCCGCCTCCTCCCGCATTTTCTCGGCGTCGATGAGGACGTTGACCTTGTACGCCCCTTCCCCCCGCGCCAGGCTCATGGGCTGGATGATGTCCTGCCGCACCTGGTCGATGCGGTAGTAGACCTGCTGGTTCGACGTCTCGGACGGGTCGGCGAGCGAGGGGCGGCGCACATAGTCAATCGCCGCGTACGGGTTGTCGCCGAGGCGGCGGATCCGCTTTCCCATGTCTTCTTCGTCACGGTCCTTCTCCTGGCTCCAGGGGTGCGGCAGGTTGACGTGCACGTCCGGGTGGACCATGCGCCGGGTCTTGCGGCAGGTCGGGCACGCGTCGCAGGCCTCGTCGGCCTGTTCGGGACACTGCAGGGCCCGGGCCATCTCGTAGGCGACGGCCCGCTTGCCCACCCCGTCGGGCCCGTGCAACAGATAGGCGTGGGCCACCCGCTCCTGGGTGAGGGCCCGGCGCAGCGTTTGAACAACCCGCTCCTGGTCGAGAACAGAACTCCAGGCCATCGGACGTGCGTGTGGCGTCTGTGTGGGGATGACTGGAACACACAACGTACGACCCAGGGGCTACGAGGACAACCCCAGACCGGCCCCCCGCCCATGGACAGGGCCCCGAACACAGCCGCATGGCCCCCGTGGAACGAGGCGGCATCCTCACACACGCAATGGTGCACCCGTCCCCTCCGCCCCGTGGACTCTCATCGTGGTTTCCAATTTCACGCGTACCGGCCCAACGCCCCCCACACCGACAAGCATGCCCTCCGGGCCACGCGGGGACGCATCACGCTGTTCGTGGAGGTCTCGGACGGCGAGCTGCCCAGCGGCTGGCACCTGCGCGACGTGCTGCGCCACGAGATCAACCGCCTCATGGACCCGGCGACGCTCCGCCACGTCGACCACCTCAACTAAACAGGGACGCGGTGCCGTCCACTTCTTTTTCACCGCACGCCGGAAACACCCGACGCGCAGTCGGGCATACAAACCAGTGGTCTTAGCGGCGTGGTAGCTCAGTTGGTTAGAGCGTCGGATTCATAACCCGGAGGTCGAGGGTTCAAATCCCTCCCACGCTACCGGTACTGTCCCTTCCGAATCCCGCCTTGGTCGCTCCCGAGGCGGGTTTTTCTATTCCCACGGGGACATTGGAATCGACAGAGATTCCCTTCCCGAATTGCATACGGCTGCTGTGTCTCTTCCCGTCCTCCTCATATCCAACAGCGGAGTTCGCGGGAGACGGCACAGTTAGCGGTCCGTGCGTCCTCTCTTGCCCCGGTCAGGGTGCCGCCGTGATCCAGCCACACGCGACGCGTATCTTGCGGTGCGGGTTACGTCTGCGGCGGGGCGGAACGGACGGCCTCAATTCTTTTTCTTCTTGTCTGCGTTCGGTTAAGTCTATCTGTGTTTTCGAGACAAGCGTGGACTGGACGCACGACCGCCCCAGGCGCTAGAAGCGGGTCCCCAATCTCGTCCAGTCAAGCCTGACGGCAACGAGAGCAGCCCCCGCAAAGGCCCCACACGGGAAAGAAGGGGATGGAGACGGGGCAAGCACAACTCATTGGCCGCTCACGTCCACATACCGACCTGCCATGGGCGTATCGCACTACCGGGAGCACACCCTCAATGTGATCATCGCAGGCGGGGGGCGAGTGGGGCGGGAGACGGCCACGCTCATGACCGCGTACGGCCACCGGGTCACGATTATCGAACAGGACCCGCGCATCACCCGGGTGCACTCGGGGCGGCGCGAGGACGTCACGTTCGTACAGGGGGACGCGACAGAGGCAGAGACTCTCACTTCTGTCAACATCCGGGAAGCGGACGTCTTCCTCGCCCTGACCGACGACGAAACGACGAATGTTGCCATCTGCCAGCAGGCGGCAAATTTTGCGCCGGATACCCGCTGCGTGGCCCGGAGCCACCGCCCCCCCGCTGCCACTGGCAATCCCGACGGCGTGGAGGCGTTCGTCTTTCCCGAGCGTGCTGGGGCGCGCGTCGCGGTCGGCCGGGTGTTCGGGGCCCCGGTTCAGCCCATTACCGATCTCTCAACCCGGTTTGAACTTGTCGAGATTGAGGCGAAGCCCGGCGCCCCGGCCGTCGGCAGATCGCTCGAGGAACTCGACCTGCCCACGAAGGCCACCGTCATCACGGACCTCGGGACCGAAGACCTGGCCGATGGGGACATGGTGATCGAGGCCGGCCGCCAGTACATGATCGCCACCCGTCCCGACGCCGTGGACGACCTAAAAGAGCTATTCTGGGAGTGAGGTCGGGGCCCCGCTACCGACGCAATGGCGTGGCCCGAGGCGGCTGCCGAATCCACGAACGGCCCCCGACACGGCCCCGGACGTGGACGAGGACCTCGAGTATTGCGTCCCGGACACACGGTCGGAGATTCTGCCCCCCCTCGGGCAGTGCGTCGAGGACCGGGCCGGAGAGGCCAGCTCAAGCCCGCCATGCTCGCGACCGTGCGTCCTGCGGAACGCACGCGCCAGGCACGCCGGTGTGGGGCCATTGAAACGGAGATGACCTGCACCGCATCCGTCGCAGTTTACTGGACAGTGCAATCAAGCCTCCCTGAGGGGCCCGCATCGAGGTTCGCGGGACACACAATCAGGATGCGGTGCCGGGAGCCGCGCCCACCGGCATCGGCACGGGCCCGGAGCGAGTGCCAGCCCTCTTCAAGGCGTTCAAGCAGGTGTCCGCAAGCACGAATCGGGGTATCGGACTGGGCCCATCGGTACGATCGAGGTGAATGCCCAGAGGGCAAAACCGTGCTTCCCCCTCCGGTTTTCCGACGCCTCTTCTTCGGCCTAGCGGCTTTCCCCCTGCGGATGCGACGCCCCTTCTTTCAGTTCTCATTTTGTTCAGGGGATTATTTTCCCAGACCGACCCCCAACGTTATGAGCATATGAGGGATGGAACGATTCCCGTAGATCATATATTGCGTCCTATAGATTTTACATTTCATAAGGTTGGGCCGCAGTCATTTCATGAACACATCCGATCCCCCGCGGATCTTGTCGGTCGAGGACAACCCGGACACCCGTCTCCTTTTGGAGCACACGCTACAAGGCGAATACGACGTTACCGTCGTCCCGAACGTGGAGGAGGCGCTCGACCACATCGCGACGAACTCGTTCGATCTTCTCCTCCTGGACATCAACCTCAGCGAGAAAGACGGGGGGGTAGAGCTCCTCCACACGATCCGGAGCCGGGAACACATCGACGACATTCCGGCCGTCGCGGTCACGGCCTTCGCCATGCCTGGGGACCGGGACGACTTTCTCCAGGAGGGGTTCGACGAGTATGTCGGCAGGCCCTTCACTCGGGACCGGCTGGTGGACACCATCGAGGACGCCTTGCCGGCCGGGTAGGCCGGCCCTCAGGGGCCATCCCGGCCCCTCCATGCCCTTTCAGTCCACCAGTCCCGGCACGAGCATCACGGCGTTCTGCATCATGCGGCTCGGGCCGCGCCAGAACATGCGGTACTGCGTATGCGAATCAGGGGTTGAGAGCGAGAAGGAGCATCGCGGCGGCGAGCCGACCAAACGCGTGAACCAACAGTCCCCGGTAAGAACGCACCTTCGAGGCCCGCTGAATGCCGGTTTTCTCGTTGATCCAGTTGAAAAGCGACTCGATCGGCTGCCGAAGCCGACTTACAGCCTCGGAAAACAGCTTATCTGCCGCTGGAAGGGTCTTCTGGCCTTTTTCCCTCTTGACCGGAGTCAGTAGATCGAGGTTCTGGTCTTCGGCAAGTCGCTCTTTGAGCGGCCCGTCGCAGTAGGCCTTATCTCCGCAAAGGACTCCATCTTCGATGAACGGCAATACCCGCCGGAGAGCGCGAAGGTCGTTTTCGCTTCCAGGCGTCAGCCCGGCCCGCTCCGGGACTGGAAGCTCCTCAGATCTGCGTTCCACGACAAGATGGAGTTTCACGCCGTGATAGAAGGTATCCTTCGAGGAGCAGTAACCGACCGATGCGAGTCGATCGGAGGCCACCATTGCCTGAGAGGCCCGCTGCCCTTTCGCCAGCATAATCGGCATCGAATCGGCGATGCGAATCCTCCCGTCGCGGATCTTTTCGCAACCAACTTCTGAGAGGGCTTCTTCAACCAACGGAGCAAAAACGGCGCTCAGCCGATTCAGGCGTCGGTTGTAGCTCTGATAGGAAGGCAGTTCGGGAAACCATTCCGAAAAGTGGTCCTCGACGTACTTGTGAATCTCGCTGATGGTCGTCCGCTTTTTGATGAGTCCGAAGACGTAAATTGTCAGCACCTCCTCGTCGGTAAAATCCGGCTGGTCGTTGTTACTCTGCCGCTGGGCCGCTTCGGCGAGCCGTCCCCGGTAGCGCTGACAGATGAACAGGTAGATCCGAATGAGCGTAGAGGTAGTGTCCATGTCGCCAAGGGCGGCTTATCAGAAAGATGTTGGTTGCACCTTTCTTCAAGCCGCTTGCGGCGACGTGGTTTATCTCAACCCCTGATTGGCATTGCGTATTGTCGACGAGGAAGACGACCCGCCCGTCCCCCATCGCGACCGTGCCGGCAAAGGACTTGCCCGCCATCTGTTGCAGGTTCGCCTGCGAAGCGTAGCCGCTCACGAGCAGCTCCTCGGTGTCCCTCGCGTAGTGGCCGGCCGTCTGGAGGTCTGGGCTCGGCTCCAGGCCAGAGACGCCGTATTTCAGCGTGTAGACCGCGTCCCCAATCCCGTAGGTGAGCGGATGGGTGGCGTCGAGGCGGCCGGTGAGGGCCGCGCCGGGCACATAGTCGAGCCCGCTTGAATCGTCCCGCGCCGCGTACGAGGTGTACGGCCCGATGGGACTATCGGTCGTGTCCGGCAGTGCCTCCACGCCCGTAAGGCCGGATCCGTCCGCCGTCAGGAACCGGGCACTCTCTTCGGTGCCGACGAGCGTACCGCCGTCGCGCACCCACTCACGCAGGGCGTCGACGCGGGTGGAGTCGAAGACCGCGTCGAGCCCGTAGCCGCCGGGCAGGATGAGCACGTCGAGCGCGTCGAGGGAGGCCTTCCCGTAGCGGGCGTACCGCCCCTCCCCGGTGGCCGACTCCTCCAGGTTGGACGTTCGGATGCGGGTGATGGGCAGCTCGGTCTCCTGGTCGAACAGGTACCAGATCTGTCCGCTCGTGTAGGTGGAGAAGGGCTGGTCGACGAGCATGCCCACCTCGGGGGGCTTCACCGGGGCATTGTCGGCCGACCCCAGGTCGGGTCCCTCCGCCATGCGACCGGTATCCAGCCCGACGATCTCAACGCCGGCCTCCGACGCGATGCGCCGCATGTCGGCCGCCGGGTCGTCGTGGTCCGGATTGCGCCCCAAAAGAACGACGAGGGAGCCGGCCCCGAACGATCGGGGCCCGGTGCTGAACGGCTCGTGGGCCGCCCGCACCCGGTACCCGGCCTCCCAGAGCGCCGACAGGGCGCGCGGGGCATGCCGTTGGTTCCACTCCACGACGAATGCGTACCGCGCATCGGGATTCGTGACGCCGCTGTCCGGCGTGGGGGCCGTCTCTACGACCTCCGTTTCGGCCCCGACCGACTCGCGCGTGCTGTACGCCTCCAGGTTGTAGGCCAGCGGGGCCGACCACGTGGACATGTCGTACATGACCGAGTCCTGAAACGCCACCTGGCGCTGCAGGAGCGTGTTCACGAAAAGGTGGCGCGGCTGGTCGGTGGGCACGACGTACGCCCCGGCCTCCACCCGACGATCCGCTCGCTCGCCGGTGCGGTAGTCGAGCGCATTGTCGAGGCGGGTGGCTTCCGTCGTCCGCGCCACCTCGACGCCGTGGTGGCGGAGCATGTCGAGCACGTCGTAGAGGTAGCCGGTTCCCCGGTCGTCGGGAAAGACGTAGGCGGCGGTCTCGATCGTGTTGCTTGCCTGCGAGTGGGCATTGAGGTCATATTCTAGAAGTGCCCGCCGGTTCTGGACGGACGCCTCGATCGTCGCCAGCGAGGTGGCGTAGTGGTCGTGCACGCGCTGGCGGAAGGTGAGCGTGTAGCCGTCGTTGTTCTCGACGGCCCGCCCCGCCCCGATGCCGGCCTGCTCGGTCAGCATGCCGATGCCCCCCATCACGCTAGGGTAGGACGATCCGTAGCTGGGGTAGAAGAAGTCGAACGCCTCGCGGGTGAAGTAGGCGACCTGGTTCTGGTCGAACGCCTCAATGTTGGCGCGCCCGAAGGTGTCGGCCCAGGCCACGTAGCGGTCCGGCAGGATCGGGTTGCGCGGCGTGGTGCCGGGCATGGTGAAGTAGTGGTCGTTGTATCCCTGCTCGTGGTAGTCGGCGTGCACCTGCGGCATGAACTCCTGGTACACGCCGGTCAGGCCCTCCATCTCGGGGTGCACGTTCCACACCCAGTCGCGGTTGAGGTCGAACCAGTAGTGATTGGTCCGCCCCTGCGGCCACGGCTCGTCGTGGACGATGTCGGCCGGCTCGGTGGCCACCTGCGCCCGTTGCATCGAGCGGGCCCAGTAGACGTAGCGGTCGCGGCCGTCGGGGTTGACGGTCGGGTACATGATCACGACCGCGTCTTGCAGGAGCGCCCGGGTGCGGTCGTCCCGCGCCGCGGCGAGGCGATAGGCCACCTGCAGGGCCGCCTCGGTCGAGGCCGGCTCGTTGCCGTGGATGTTGTAGCTGTAGGAGACGAACACCGGCTGGTTCTGGAGAAGCCGGTCTCGGGCCGACGCCGACAGGCTCGCCGGGTCCGAAAGGCGCCGGCTGTTGCGCTTGAGCTGATCGAGACGCCCCTGGTTTTGTGCGCTCGTAACGACAAGATAGGGCAGCGTGCGGTCCTCGTAGGTCTCGCCGTAGGTGCCCATCCGAACCCGGTCGGACGCGCCGGCCAGCGTGCGCAGGTAGTCCACCGCGTCGGCGTGGAGGGTAAACTGCGTGCCCATTTCGTAGCCGAGCGCGTCCTCGGGCGCGGGGATGCTGCTGTCGTAGGCGAGGTCCGGGTCAAACGAGAAGCGCTCCGGCGTCAGGTCGGTGGGCTGGGCCCCGGCGGGGCCCGCCACGAACAGGACGGCGAGCACGATCGAGAGGCGGCGGAGCGGGAACGGCATGGGGTGGGGACGCTCATCGAAAATGATAACAACCGGACACAAGGTGAGAACGAGCGTCCCCAGTCGCAAGGGACCGGTGCCGGCCGCCCCGCTTCCATCCCGTCCGATTCGCCCCTGAACGGGCCACCGTCCGCCCGGGACTCCGCCCCCTCTCTGAAGCCCTACCCTTTGCAAAAGGCGATCTGGTCGTGTCGGTTGCTCGGAACGCGATCGCCGTTTGTGAGCAACACCCCCACCGATAGGGTCACGACGTACGCGCAGTTTTTCAGCTCCTCGACTTTTTTGCCCCCGGAGATGTTTTGGAAATCGATCGATCCGTACAGGTTTTCGTCCCGACTCCCGTTCACATTCGGGTCACTGGGCGTGGGAGACGTGCGGTACGGGCCGCCGGGCCCCTCCACCGTGATCCCGACGTTTCCCAGGTTCGGATGCGCCGCGGTGAAGCGTACATTGAGGGCGTCCTCGATGCCCTCGCACCCGCCGCTTCCCAGCTCTTTGAGATTGACCATCGCCACGGCAAGCCCGTCGTCGACCGGCTCCCCCATCCAGTTGGGGTGACGGACATAGTCGTAGAGCCGATTGTTGATCGCAATGTTTTCGAGGTGACCCACCTCCGTGGACGCGCTGGGACTCGAGTTGGGCGGGTTTTCTCGGACGAGCATCTTGATCTCGAAATGCTTGTTCTGCACGAGGGAGACCCCAGAGGGGGCCTCGGCACTCTCCCCCGCGTCGATGCCGGTTAGGTCGACCGCGGGCGTAAACGTCGCCAGCGTCCGGGAGTCCAGTTGGATCTGGTTGTGATTCGGCACGAACGACCCATCCCCACTAAAAATCCCCGACTTTTGGGGCATCGGGATCCAGTTCCCGTTGAAAGTGACACCCACTTCATCGGAATCAGGTGTTCCCCCCACGACGTAATCTTTGGTGCGGATGCGCGGGGGCGAGACGGAAGTTTCCACCTTCTCGAGCGTCCCAATCTTCATCTTGCGGAGCTGAGAGGGCGTCACGTTCTTCCAGGACGACGCCCCCCGCTCTCGGTACTGAAACTTGTACTCCAGGGGGTTTCCGTTTAGGGTCTTCGACATGATCCCATTCAGTCGGAGGGTGCGATGGAAGGCCCGTCCGCCGCGTACGGTCTCCCCCGTGCCTGCCGGGCCGCTGTCGATGTCCGTCTGAAAGTCGTACCCGCCCACTTGGGTGAAGGCCGGGTAGACTTCAGGATCCGGGTCGTCGGGCTCCTCGTCGAGGCAGAGGTCCACACAGAAGCAGGGCCCGGCATTCTCCCGGCTGCTCCTTCGTCCCGCAGACGGGTCTTCGGAGAGGAGCGGCTGCCCGGCGGGCGTCTCCACCCGAAAATACAGGTCGGGGCCGCCCACCAGTTCAACGTCGATGACGGTGCCGGGCTCGAAGTCCTGCTGCAAATAGTCGATGCGAAAGCGGCCATTTCCGTCGGTGGTCGCAATCCCGACCTCATCGTCCTGAATCCAGTCCCGATCGAACGCAATGACCGTCACGCCCTCCACGGGGGCGCCCGTCTCGCAGAGGGTTACGTCCCCGCAGATCGTCCAGGCCCCGAACTGCCCACGAACCTGGCACCAGAACCGTTCGGGAATGCAGTACTCCCAGCCAAATCGAGCGCCCTCTTCGCCCTTGCGCCACTGGGGCTGGAGGGTGGTGATACTCACCTGCAGCGGGCCTGCCTCCGTGCCCTCCGGCATCCCGGGGACCGATTCGAGGTACACGTCTACCTCGATGGCGTCCCCGTCGTAGTCGACCTCTTCGTCGAGCACAACGTTGAAGCGGCCCTCCGAATCGAGGTCCGCCTCGACCAAGAGACGATCCGCCTTTTGTTCTGCCTCCGCCGCATCGAGAATCTGATGCGTGTGTTTGGTGTCCGCGGTCGCACGGGCGACGACTTGATCGTCCCCGTCTTTGGGTCGGTAGAGCCGAAGGGTAGCGTGTGCCAGGTCCTCCTGACAGTCCGAACAGAGTTGTCCGCAGAGGTGTCCGAAAAACGTGTATCGCATGGCTCGTAGTAGACGACGATTGAAGTGCATGTCCGGCGAGAAGTGCGGCCCAACCACTCATGAGCCGTTTGTGTGTTAGGCACGTGAAGATGTTGTTTATAACTTGCCGCCGTTTGGTTCTTCAAATCTTCACTATTTGGCGACACCAGAAGCGTTTCGCCGGATCCGGCCGGGTGCAGCGCTTTCAGCGCGGAATCGACAACGGGCCCTCGACGATTCGATCCGGCCTGCTCCGGCCAGAAAGAGATGTGGGTCGGACCGAAGAGAAGAGCCAGGCGCAACGGCGCCGGACGGGGGCAGACGCGTTTTCCGGACGCGATGGATTCCGGACGCGATGGACCGGCCGGCCCATCGCATCGTGCCTTAAAGCTCCATTCTTGCTCCGTCGTTCGCGGAGGATTCCATGATGGCCCGCACAACCCGAACGTCGGCGAGCCCCTCCCTGCCCGGGACCAAGGGGGCATTGTCGTTTTTGATGGCTCGGGCGTCGTTGTCCATCTGCCGGGCCTGCTGGTCGGTCGGGTCGGGGGGCAACCGGGTCCCGTCGCTGGTCGTCCCCTGCACGCCGGAGTAGGCCTGAAAGGGGCGCAGCTGATACCCCCCCCTCCGTGCACTCCACCTTGAGGTAGTTCATCGACGCGCCGAAGCTGGCCGTTCCCGTCGCCGTCACTCCCCCCGGAAACTCCAGGGTAAACTCCGCAAACTCGGGCACCTCGCTGTAGATCTCGTCGCGCTCGGACCAGGTACGCCCCGTCACGGCAACCGGCTCCATGCCGGTGGCGTAGCGGGCCGCGTTGATGGGGTAGACGCCCATGTCGTAGAGCGCACCGCCCCCACGCTCGGCGTCCCGACGCCAGTCGTCCGGATCGGGGGGCGCTCCGTCGTAGCCCGCGGCGGTCGCGACGGAGGTGACCGCGCCGTACGTCTCGTCTTCGCCGTACCGGATGATGGTTTGGGTGTTGGGCTCGTGCTGCATCCGGTAGCCGACGGTGAGCTGGACCCCATTCTTCTCGGCGGCATCGATCACGGCGCGACACTCGCTCGCGGTCATGGCCATCGGCTTCTCGCACCAGACGTGCTTCCCGGCCTCGGCGGCCTTGATGGCGTCCCGCGCATGGAAGCCCGGCGGGGTCACGACATACACCACGTCGAGGGCGGCGTTGTTGGAAATCTCGGGCAGCGTGTCGTAGCTGTAGACGTTCGAGTCCGGAATGTCGTACCGCCGCTGCCACCTCGGAATCTTCTCCGGAGAGCCGGTGACAATGCCGCGCAGCGCGCAGTGCTCGGTCTTCTGGAGCCCGGGGGCCAGTTGGGTCTTGGCGTAGTTGCCGAGGCCACAGAGGGCCACCCCGAGGACCTCGTCTCGATCAGGAAGGAGAACGGACGGAACGCCCACCGTCGACGCGGCCACGGTGGTGCCCGCACGCTCAAGAAACTCTCGGCGGGAGAGGGAGTCGGACATGCCGTGCGGAGACCGGTTGGGGAGCGCAGCGAAGTCCGTCGGACCCGGGGCGGCGGCGCCCGGCCGCGCATGAACAAGAAGGCGCGCGGTCGGGGTGTGTTCTGTGGAGCGGAACGACACGAGGGGGCGCCGGCGCGCACTACGGCTCCGCCCGAAGGACCAGGAGTCGATGGGGACGCAGCGTCAGGACGCCCCCCGGCTCAACGGGGCCCGGATCGTCCAGAAACTCGGCCAGCTCCGGCACCACGTGCCAGGCCGCGCAGTGCACATCGTCGAGTTCGTTGGTTTCCGCCGGCACCTCAACCTCGACCGGCGCCCCGCCCTGGTTCATGAGCACCAGGAACGAGTCGTCGGTCCGGGGCCGGCCCTGCGAGTCGGGCGCCAGGTTCTGCCCACGGAGCAGGTACCCGAAGGCGTGCAGGCCCTCGTCGTGCCAGTCTCCGTCCGTGATCTCACGGCCGTCGGGGTGCCACCAGAGCACGTCGCCGGAGCCGTCCGACTCGTCGACCGGGTCCAGAAAATGCCGTCGCCGGAAGCTCGGATGCTCCTGCCGGAACGCCGTGAGTCGCTGGACGAACTCGAGGAACTTCTGCTCGCGTTCGTCGAGGTCCCAGTCGTACCAGCTGATCTCGTTGTCCTGGCAGTAGGGATTGTTGTTGCCCCGACGGGTGTGGGACAGCTCATCCCCGCCCAAGATCATGGGCACGCCCTGTGACAGCAGGAGCGTGGCCATGATGCTGCGCTTGCGCCGCTCCCGGCGCTCGATCACCTCCGGATCGTTGGTGGGGCCTTCCACCCCGCAGTTCGTCGAGTGGTTGTCGTCGTGGCCGTCCTCGTTGCCCTCCTTGTTCTCCTCGTTGTGCTTCCGCTCGTAGCTCACGAGGTCCTGCAGCGTGAAGCCGTCGTGGGCCGTCACGAAGTTGATGGACGCGAACGGGCGGCGGCCCGACCGCTCGTAGAGGTCGCTGGAGCCGGTGACCCGGGTGGCCACGTCCCCGTTCATCCCGCGGTCGCCCCGCCAAAAGCGGCGGATGGTGTCGCGGTAGCGGCCGTTCCACTCGGCCCACTGCCACGGGAACGACCCGACCTGGTAGCCGCCGGGCCCCACGTCCCAGGGTTCCGCAATGAGCTTGACCTGGCTCAGCACCGGGTCCTGCTGCACCACCTTGAAGAAGGAGCCGAGCATGTCCACGTCGTACAGCTCGCGCGCCAGGGCCGAGGCCAGGTCGAACCGGAAGCCGTCGACGTGCATCTCCGTCACCCAGTAGCGCAGGCTGTCCATGATCATCTGCAGGACGTACGAGTCGCCGGGGTCGAGCGTATTGCCCGTCCCGGTGTAGTCCATGTAGTAGCGCTCGTCGTCGGGGTTGAGCTTGTAGTAGGTCCGGTTGTCAACGCCCCGCCACGAGAGCGTGGGGCCCATCTGGTTGCCCTCGCAGGTGTGGTTGTAAACGACGTCGATGATGACCTCAAGCCCCGCGTCGTGCAGGGCACGGACCATCATCTTGAAGTCACGCACCGCGCTCGTCGGGCCGTTGGCGGCGTACTCCGGCTCCGGCGCGAAGTAGGAAAGGGTGTTGTAGCCCCAATATTCCCGCAGGCCCTTCCGGAGCAACTCCCGGCGATGCAGCTTGGCGTGCACCGGCAGGAGCTGCACCGTGGTGACGCCGAGGGTCTTGAGGTGATCGAGCACCGGCTCGGACGCCATGCCCAGGTACGTGCCCCGCAGCCGTTCGGGCACGTCCGGGTGCTTCTGCGTCATCCCTTTCACGTGCGTCTCGTAGATGAGGGTGTCCTGCCACGGAATCTCGGGGGACTGGTCGTTGCCCCAGGCGAAGGTCTCCTCCACCACCGCCGCGAGGGGGGCGTGGGGGGCACTGTCCTGCGTGTTGAACGAACGGTCGTCCTCCTCGGCGTCCACGTCGTAGCCGAAGAGGCTGTCGTCCCAGCGGAGGGGGCGCCCGATGGCCTTCGCGTAGGGGTCGAGCAGGACCTTGTTGGGGTTGAACCGGTGCCCGTTCGCCGGGTCGTAGGGGCCGTAGACGCGATATCCATAGAGCTGTCCGGGACGCACGTTCGTGACGTAGCCGTGCCAGATGGGGCCGGTGTGCTCCGGCAGCTCGAACGTGACGGCCGGCTCGCGGTCGTCCGCGTCCTCGAAGAGAAGGAGTTCAACCCGGTCGGCGTGGGCGCTGTGCAGGGCAAAGTTGACGCCGATGCCGTCCCACGTGGCCCCCCGTGGATAGGGCTTGCCGGGTTGAATGTGACGGTCGCCCCGATTCTGCGGGCTCGTGTCGATCGATGAGGGAGAAGACGCGTCCATACAGCACAAGGACAACTCAAAAGCGCAGAGCAGTCTGCAGCGCTCAACGTGAACCACAAAAATCAGGCCGCAGACCTCGGATACAATGAGCCCAACCGGCCACAGTTGCATCTACGGCTTCGGCGCCTGTGGCCCTCATGTTGGGATTTCTGTCCCCCAATGCGTAGCGTGTATATCCGCCGTCGCCCCCTGCTCCCCGCATCTCGCTCCTGCCCCACGCCAGCATGGCCTCTTCTGCCACGTCGCCGCCCGCGTCGCCCGATCCGACCATGCCCAAGTCTTGGTCCCGGGTCGTCATTTCATCGGTGGCCCCCGCCATTGACGGCGGGCAGTGGCCCATCAAGCGGGCCGTGGGGGAGCAGGTAGAGGTAACCGCCGGCGTCCTGGTGGACAGCCACGACGCCCTCGCCGTAGAGCTCGTGGTCCGCCACGCGAGCGAGGAGACGGAGCACGTCACCCGCATGCCCCACGTCGAAAACGACGAGTACGCCGGCGCCTTCGAGGTGTCGGCCCCCGGCCGCTACCTGTACCGCGTGCGGGCCTGGATCAACCGCTTCGCCACGTGGCAGGATCAATTTCGACGCCGGGTGGAGGGCGGCGAGCCGCCGTCCGAGATCGAGAGCGAGCTGACCGCCGGGGCGTCGCTGCTCGACGAGGCCGCCGAACACGCCCCCGAGGACGACCGGGAGATGCTGACGGCCCACATCGAGGCCTTCGAGAACGGCAACGCGGAGGCGGCCCTCGGGGACGAGATCGCCGAGCTCGCGCGCCGCCACGCGCCCCACCACCAGCAGACGAGCAGCGCGACCTACGAGGTATTCGTGGACCCGGAGCGCGCACGCACCGGCGCATGGTACGAGTTCTTCCCGCGCTCCGTCCGGGACGACGACGAGCACGCCACGCTCGACGAGGCCGCCGAGCGGCTGCCGCGCATCCAAGAGATGGGCTTCGACATCGTCTACCTTCCCCCGATCCACCCCATCGGCGAAACGAACCGGAAGGGCCCGGACGATGCCCCCGAGGCCGGCCCCGACGATCCGGGCAGCCCGTGGGCCATTGGCGGCTTTCTGGCGGACGGCTCGAAGGGGGGGCACAAGAGCGTCCACCCCAAGCTGGGCGGCATCGAGGCGTTCGACCGGTTCGTCGAGACGGCCCACGACCTGGGCCTGGAGGTCGCCCTCGACGTCGCGTTCCAGTGCTCCCCCGACCACCCCTACGTCGAAGAGCACCCCGAGTGGTTCTACCACCGACCGGACGGCTCCCTCCGCTACGCCGAAAACCCGCCCAAGAAGTACAAGGACGTCCACCCCATCAACTTCGAAACGGAGGCGTGGCCCGCGCTCTGGGCGGAGCTGAAGAGCGTCTTCGAGTACTGGATTGACCACGGCGTCACGACCTTTCGCGTGGACAACCCCCACACCAAGCCGTTCGCCTTCTGGCAGTGGTGCCTGCGCGAACTCCGCGAGGACACCCCCGAGCTCGTCGTCCTATCGGAGGCCTTCACCCGGCCCAAGACGATGTACCACCTCGCCAAGCTCGGCTTCAACAACTCCTACACCTACTTCACCTGGCGCAACACGCCCGACGCGCTCGAAGCATACGGCGAGGAGCTGTTCCACACCGAGGCGGCCGAGTACTTCCGCCCCAACTTCTGGCCCAACACGCCCGACATCCTACACGACGAGCTGGTCGACGGGGGGCGCCCCGCCCACAAGAGTCGGTTCGTCCTCGCGGCGACGATGTCCAGCACCTACGGCGTCTACGGCCCGCCCTTCGAGCACGTCGACACCCAGCAGCGCGACCACAAGGAGGAGTACGCCCGGAACGAAAAGTACGAAATCCGCACCTGGGACTGGAACGACCCCACGTCGCTCCAGCCATTTATGGCGCGGGTGAACCGCCTCCGCAACGAAAACCCCGCCCTGCAGCAGACGCGGTCGATTCGGTTCCTCGACACGCAGCACCCGGACCTGATTGCCTACAGCAAGGCCGCCGGGGACAACCTGATCGTCGTGGTCGTAAGCCTAGATCCCCACAGCGAGTGCGAGGGCCAGCTCGTGCTGCCCATCCACGACCTCGGCCTGCCGGCCGACGAGGCCTTCTCCGCCCACGACCTCCTGCACGACGCCCACTACACCTGGCAGGGGACTCATCACTACCTCCGCCTTTCCCCCGACCGCCCCGCACACATTTTCCGGCTCGAACCGGCCGGCACGAGCGAGCAGACGCACGCCGCCTACGATCGCCTCGTGCACGCATAGCGGCGTTCGAACGTTGGCAGGTGGACCGTTTTCACGTTCGGCCGTCAACGTACCAACCTTCAACGTTCCAACCTTCCAACGCAGTACCCGAATGCCCGACGACTTCCTCGACGACCCCCTCTGGTACAAGGACGCCGTCATCTACGAGCTGCACGTCCGCAGCTTCTACGACTCGAACAACGACGGCTACGGGGACTTTCAAGGGCTTCGCGAAAAGCTGCCCTACCTCGAATCACTGGGCGTCAACACCCTCTGGCTGCTCCCCTTCCTGGAGAGCCCGCTCCGGGACGACGGCTACGACACCGCCGACTACTTCAAGGTCCTTCCGATCCACGGCGACCTCGACGACTTCCGGGCCTTTCTCGACGACGCCCACGCCCGCGGCATGCGGGTCATCACAGAACTGGTGCTGAACCACACCTCCGACCAGCACCCCTGGTTTCAGGAGGCGCGCGACCCGGACTCCGACAAGCACGACTGGTACGTCTGGAGCGACACGGACGAACGGTACGACGATGTCCGTGTCATCTTTACCGACACGGAGGATTCGAACTGGGCGTGGGACCCGAAGGCGGAGAAGTACTACTGGCACCGCTTCTTCTCCCACCAGCCCGACCTCAATTTCGACAACCCTGAGGTCCGGGAGAAGATGAAGGAGGTCATGTTCTTCTGGCTCGACATGGGCGTGGACGGCCTCCGGCTCGACGCGGTACCCTACCTCTTCGAACGGGAGGGCACCAGCAGTGAAAACCTGCCCGAGACGATCGCCTACGTGAAGGAGTTGCGCGCCGCCGTGGAGGAGCGGTACGGCCCCGGCAAGGTGCTCCTGGCGGAGGCGAACCAGTGGCCCGAGGACACGCTTCCCTACTTCGGCGAGGACGCGGAGGGGGAGAGCACCGGCGTGCAGATGGCCTTCAACTTTCCCGTCATGCCGCGGCTCTACATGGCACTGCGGCGCGAGAACCGACGGCCGGTCGTGGAGATGCTCGACCTGACCAGCGGCATCCCCGACGACGCGCAGTGGGCCCTCTTCCTCCGCAACCACGACGAGCTCACCCTCGAAATGGTGACCGACGAGGAGCGGGACTACATGTACCACGAGTACGGCGCCGACGACCGCTTCCGCATCAACGTGGGCATTCGGCGCCGCCTGACGCCCCTGCTCGGGGGCGAGCGCCGCCGCATCGAGCTCATGAACGCGTTGCTGCTGAGCCTCAAGGGAAGCCCCATCATCTACTACGGCGACGAGATCGGAATGGGCGACGACCCCTTCCTCGGCGACCGCAACGGGGTGCGCACGCCCATGCAGTGGAGCCCCGACAAGAACGGCGGCTTCTCGCGGGCGCCGCACCACAAGCTGTTCATGCCGCCCATCAACCGGGGCAAGTACAGCTACGAGTTCGTAAACGTGGAGGACGCGGAGGCGGACCCGTACTCGCTGCTCCACTTCATGCGCCGCCTTATTGCCCTCCGGCAGCAACACAAAAACATCTTCGGCCGGGGCAGTCTCGAACTCCTGCCCGTGGAGAACCAGTCCATCCTCGCGTTTCTCCGCGAGTACGAGGGCGAGCGCATTCTGGTGGTGAACAACCTGTCCCGCTTCACGCAGTCGGTCCACATTCCGGCCCGGGAGGACCTGCAGGGCCTGGCGCCGGTCGAGCTGTCCGGCCAGTCCGCGTTCCCGCCCATCGAAGACGACGACTATCACCTGACCGTTGGCCCCCACCACTTCTACTGGTTCAAGCTCGTGCCCAAAGAGGACGTACAGCGCGACGACACCCGCCGCAGCGGCCTTCAGCCCCTCGAGGACAAGAACGGCCGCACCCGTCCGGTGCTGCCGGTCGCCGAGGGCCTGCAGAACGTCCTCGTGCCCACGATGGCGCAGCGCCGCGGCCCCGAACAGATCGAGGCGCTCCTCCCCGAGTTTATCAACGAGCAGCGCTGGTTCGGCGGCAAGGGCGAGGGCATCGAAGGGGTCGAGGTCGAGGACGCGGTGCGCCTCCAGAGCGACCCCGTGGTCTACCTGTCGGTGCTCCGGGTCGACCTGCCGGAGGACACGTCGTTCTACACCCTGCCCCTGATGGCGGCCCCCGAGCCGGAGGCCTCCGACATTCTCGACGAGCACCCGAACGCCACCCTGGCGTGGCTGGAGGTGGAGGACACCGAGGAGCGACGGCTCGTCTACGACGCCACGGTCAACCCTCGGTTCTGGGCCACCCTCTTCCGCTGGTGGCAGCGGGGCGGCACCGGGCGCTCGCTGAAGGGGCTCTACACGGCCGAGCCGTCCGAGGCGATGGGCGATGCCCCTCCCGACGACGTGCGCCTCCTGACCGGCGAGCAGAGCAACACCTCGGCCATCGTCAACAACGACTATTTCCTCAAGCTCTACCGCCGCCTGGAGGAGGGCCCCAACCCCGAGAAAGAGCTCCTGGAGCACCTCACGGACATCGACTTTACGTTTTCGCCGCGGCTTCACGGCACGCTCAACTTCCGGCGTCGCCACCGCCAGTACACCCTTGGGGTGCTTCAGGAAGCCCTGGCGGTGGATGCCGACGCGTGGAGCTACACGCTCTCCTGCACGACCACCTTTCTCGACCGCGTCGAAAATTCGCCGTTCCCGCACGAGCAGGCCAAGAACACGGGCCCGTCGGCGGATGGCCCGCAATGGACGGCGGACCGCTTCTCGGACGCGACGGTGCCGGTGTGGCTCGAAGAGCTCGCCCCCGAGTTGATCTCGTTCGCGCGGACGCTCGGGGTGCGCACCGCCGAGATGCACCACGCGCTGGCCCAGGCCGGGGGCGACGAGATGCGCCCCGTTGAGGCGCCGACGGATGCGGGGGCGGAGCTGGGCACGCGCATCCGGACCGAGATGGAAGAGACCCGCGCACTTCTGGATCGGCAGCCGGACCGGGTCTCCGGGCACGTGCCGTCCGACCCGGCGTGGAGTGCGGCCCGCGATCGCCTCGCCCCCCTCGACGACGTGCCCGGAACCCACGACCGCATCCGAATCCACGGCGACTATCATCTCGGCCAGCTTCTCCGGGCCGAGGGCGACATTTATGTCCTCGACTTCGAAGGCGAACCGACCCGCCCCCTCGACGAGCGGCGGCGGCGCAAGAATGCACTGCGCGACGTCGCGGGCATGCTTCGGTCCCTGGAGTACGCCGTTCTCGCGTCCTGGCAGGACCACGCCGACGTGGACCCGGACTACGAGCCGTGGATCGACGCGCTGCTCTACTGGACGGAGACCACCTTCCTCGACGCCTACGCCGACACGACCGGCGACGCCGCCTTCCTTCCGGCCGCCCCCGCCCGCTACTCGTTCCTCTGGGCCTTCCTGCTCGACAAGGCCCTCTACGAGGTCCGCTACGAGCTCAACCACCGTCCCGACTGGGCCTGGCTTCCGCTGCACGGCCTCCACCGCCTGCTCGCCCCTCGGGACGCGACCGCTTCCGACCCCCTCGACGCCTGATTCCTCCCTGCCCGAGTGTCCCGCTCCACCCATTCTTCTCCCCCCATGCCCCATCTCACCGACGACGACATCTACTACTGGCGGCAAGGCACCCATACCCACAGCTACGAACGGATGGGGGCGCACCCCAACCAGCGGGGCACCTGGTTTGGCGTCTGGGCCCCCAACGCCGACCGGGTGGAAGTGACGGGCGACTTTAACGACTGGCGCTTCGGGGCCGACGTGCTGGACCGACGCGAGGGCGGGCTCTGGGAGGGCTACGTCCGCGGCGCCCAGCCGGGCGACAAGTACAAGTACCACCTCCGGGCCGGCGGCGAGTGGTTCGACCGCACCGACCCCTACGCCTTCCGCATGGAGCCGCCCGCCCAGAACACCTACGAGGGCCTCTCGGCCCTCATCACCGACCTCGACACCTACACGTGGGGCGATGACGCCTGGATGACCACCCGTGAGGGCCCCAGCGGGATCGACGGGCCGCTTTCCATCTACGAGGTGCACCTCGGCTCCTGGCGCCACGAGGAGCACGGCGCGTCGCTCAGCTACCGGGAGGTCGCCGAGCCGCTGGCCGACCACGTGCAGAACCTCGGCTTCACCCACGTCGAGTTTCTGCCCCTCGCCGAGCACCCGTACTACGGGTCGTGGGGCTACCAAATTCTCGGGTACTACGCCCCCACCTTCCGCTACGGCGACCCCGAAGGCCTCATGCACCTCATCGACACGCTGCACCAGCGTGGCATCGGGGTCATCATGGACTGGGTGCCCGGCCACTTCGCCACCGACCCGCAGGGGCTCACCTACTTCGACGGGTCCCACCTCTTCGAATACGAGGACCCGCTCATGCGGGAGCATCCGGACTGGGGCACGCGCGTGTTCGACTTCGGCAAGAACGGCGTGCGCAACTTCCTGCTCTCCAACGCCCTCTTCTGGATGGACAAGTACCACGTGGACGGCCTGCGGGTCGACGCGGTCGCCTCCATGCTCTACCGCGACTACTCCCGGGAGGGCGACTGGTCGCCCAACGTGCACGGCGGCCGCGAAAACCTGGGCGCCATCAGCCTCCTCCAAGACACCAACGAGCACGTCTACGACGAGTACCCCGAGGCGATCATGCTGGCCGAGGAGTCGACCGCCTGGCCCGGCGTCACCACCCCCACCGAGCACGGCGGCCTCGGCTTCCTCTACAAGTGGAACATGGGCTGGATGCACGACACGCTCGAGTACGCGAGCAAGGAGCCGGTCCACCGCAAGCACCACCACGGCGACCTGACCTGGACCCTCAGCTGGGCGTTCTCCGAAAACTACACGCTCCCCCTCTCCCACGACGAGGTGGTGCACGGCAAAAACTCCCTGTGGAGCAAAATGCCGGGCGACGACTGGCAGAAGGCGGCCAACCTGCGGCTGCTCTACGCCCACATGTTCGGCCACCCCGGCAAGAAGTTGCTCTTCATGGGCGGCGAGTTCGGACAGCACCGCGAGTGGGACCACGACCGGGCGCTGGAATGGGACCTCGCCGACGAGCCGCTGCACGAGGGCCTGATGGAGTGGCTCGGCGACCTCAACCACCTCTACCAGAACGCACCGGCCCTCTGGAACGACCAGGAGGACGGCTTCGAATGGATCGCGTACGACGACCGCGAGAACAGCGTCCTCACCTACCGCCGCCTCAACGGGGACCGGTCGCTCGTCTTTGTGCTCAACTTTACCCCGGTCGTCCGCGAGGACTACCGCATCGGGGCCACGGGGGACGGCCGGTGGCACGAGCGGCTCAATAGCGACAGCGACGTGTACGGCGGGAGCAACGTGGGCAATCGGGGCGCCGTCCACAGCGATCCGGTCGAGAAACACGGGCACTCTCACTCTCTGTCGTTGACCCTTCCCCCGCTGGGAGCATTGGTCTTGGAACCGGCCGAGTAGTCCGTCCGGGCCTGGCCCGCCTCCGAGGGACGAAGACGAAGGCCCTGGGGCCCCGGCTGTACGCGCCCCCCTCTTCTCAATTTTACAGCTTCTGTATGATCCGCGGTTGATCGTCGAGAAAGCCCCTCTTATCTATAAGTGGTCTAAATAGTCAGTCATTGCTCTTGCGTTCTGCATGGACCACTCGTTCACACGTCGCTCTATGGGAATAGGGCTTGGGGTCCTGCTTCTTCTGCTCGTCGTTCTGCCGGCGTGTTCGGACGATCCCATCCTGGGCCCATCGGACGGAGCCCCCGAGGAAGGGGGGAGCTACAGTGCCCTCGACCGCCTGTCCCCGCCCGCCACCGCCGTGGATTCCACCCAGTCCTCGTCGAAGACTAATAGCACGACGACGAACCCGGCCCGCTTCTAGTCTCGGCGGTGGGCGCCTCGCACACGGATACAGAATTGGATCTCGCAGTATGCGCGTCGGCTACGTTCTCGCCCTCTCTTTTCTTGTATTTGGTCTAAATAACGGGCTGGCGGTAGGTCAGGACGGGCCGACGGGCCGTGTAGAAGGGCGCGTCGTTGCCGCAGAAACAGGGGGGGCGCTTGCCGACGCAACGGTGGGGGTCAACGGGAGCAACCGGCCCCAAGGCACCGTCACCGACGCGGACGGTCGCTTTGTGCTCACCAACCTGCCGCCCGGGCGCACGACCCTGCACGTCCGCCACGTGGGCTACGTCACGACCACGCGCACGGTCCAGGTCCGGGCCGGCCAGGCGGCGCGCCTGACCATAGAACTGGCAAGCGCCACCGTAGAGCTGTCAGGCCTCGAGATTACCGGCGCCACGCGCGGCACCCGGACGGCCCTTCCGGGGGCGGCCACGAAGGTGGACGCCGCCGCCCTGGACCAGATGGACCCCATCGGCACCCAGGCCGCCCTCAAGCACGTGCCCGGCGTCTACGGCCTGGCCGACGACGGCATGTCGCAAACCCGCATGTCGGTGGGCATCCGCGGCCTGCAGCCCCGCCGGACCCAGCGTGTTCTCGTCATGGAGGACGGAATGCCCATCCAACCCGCCCCGTACGTCTTCTCGCCGCTCTACTACAACCCGCCCATCGAGCGCATCGAGGAGATCGAGGTCATCAAGGGCAGCTCCACGATCCGGCACGGCCCGCAGACGATGGCCGGCGTGATCAACTACGTCACCAGCCGCCCACAGCGCCGCTCGCCGGGGGGCACCGTCGAACTGACCCCCGGTACGAACGGCTATGTCAGCGCCTTCGGGGAGGTCGGCGGCTTTGGGACCGACGACGTGCGCCCGCAGGTCCAGCTGCTCTTCAAGCGGGGAAGCGGCTTTCGACAGCACAACGACTTCCGCCAGTTTAACGGCACCGCCAAGCTGCAGGCCGACCTCGGCGCCAATCGATCGCTGTACGTCAAGACCAATGCCAACTATGAGCGGCTGAACGCCACCTATACCGGCCTCACGCCGTACTCCTTCCGCACCGACCCGGATTTCAACCCCAAGGACGACGACCTCTACCAGATCTATCGGGCGTCGCTGGGAACGATCTACAACCGCCGCTACAGCGACGCCGTGCAGGGCACCACGCGGCTTTACGCCAACGTCTTTCACCGCCCGTGGTGGCGAGAGAAGGATGTGTTCGTGGACGCGGAGGCCTACCAGGCCCCAGACAGGGACGCCGAGCCGGTCGCCCCGAACGAGCCGGGGCCGCTCATGCGGGTCGGCATCAGCGACGTGAGAACCCAGGAAAACATCACGCTGGATGACAAGCCGTACTTCGGCAACGTGCGCACCTTCTACGTTACCGGCGTCGAGCACTCGCTGGGCATCCAGCACAGCCTGCTCGGGCAGGAGGCGGACCTGGAAGTGGGCGGCCGCCTGCACTGGGAACGCTTCAAGGACAACCGCAAGATCAGCGACGAGGTGGGCGTGCGGGAAGGCGTTTTCTATCAGGGCGACGTGTCCGATTCCGACCCCGTCACGATCATCGGCGGCAGCTCGGTCTACGAGACGCGGGCGCTCTCCCTCTACGCGCTGGAGGATGTGCAGTGGGGCCCGCTCCGCCTCTCACCGGGGTTTCGGCTAGAGGCCTTCAAGCAATCTCAGATCAACCGCCTCAACGGCAGCCAGTACCGCGACCAGACGAGCGTCGTCCCCCTGCCCCGGCTCGGCTTTAACTGGAACCTGGGGACCGCCGACCTGGGCCCGCTGCTCGGGCCGGGCAACGCCCGCCTCTTCGGCGGGGTCCACCGCGGCTACACGCCGCCCTCCAGCGCCACCTTCGCCATCGTGGGCTTCGATCCGCCCAGCGCCACCGGCGCAGGCGACGGCGGATTCGACCTGAAGGCCGAGAAGAGCTGGAACACGGAGCTGGGCGTGCGGGGCCGCTCCGACGCCGGCCAGTTCGAGGTTACCGGCTTCTACCTCTACGTGGAGGACCTGGTGGGCGGCCGCACGAGCTTCCAGCAAAACCTGGGGGTGGTGGAGAGCTACGGCCTGGAGGCCCGAACCCGGGTGAAAGGCGGGCTCTTTGCCGCCCCCCTCCCCACGCTGGACGTCTCGTATACCTACCTGCAGTCGTCGGTCGTGCAGGGCGTCATTTCAAGCGCGATCGACGGCCTGCCGGAAGACATCACCGGCAACGAGCTGCCGGCAGCCCCCCGTCACACCGCCACGGTGGGCCTGTCGAAGGCCTTCTCGGACATCGGACTCACCCTGTCGACCGACCTCAGCTACACCGGCCGCTTCTACACCGACCTCGAAAACCTGGAGGCCACCAACAACCGGGGCGAGCGGGGGCCCGTGCCGGCCCATACGGTGATCGACGCCGGAGCGACTTACGAGTACTCCGACGCCCTCAGCATCCAGCTTACCGCCAAGAACGTGACGGACAACGTGTACATCGGCTCGCGGCTGCACTCCAACCCCAGCCAGCCGAGTGCCAACCTGAGTACGGGCATCATCCCCGGTGCCCGCCGCCAGGTCAATCTCTCGATTCAGTACGACTTCTAACCCCACACAGAAAAATGCTCCGCCCCCCGGATCCTGATCCTGGGAGGCGGAGCGCCTTCTTCACACAGATACACTCTTATGAACGCATCGACTCCTATGCAACGTTCCCTTTCTCGCTACACGACCGCATTCTTGCTTCCCCTCCTTGCCTTGGGGCTGGTGCTCACGGGCTGCGATAGCACCGGCTCAAATGGAGGCGGTGGCGACGAGACCGCTACGTTTGAGTATCCGTCCAACACCTACGGAACGGAGGCAGTGACGAATCTTCTGGCGTTTGACCTCGGCGTCCGGGTCGGAAACGCCTCCAACAACTCCGAGACCGTGCTCGACGAACTGTACACGGGCACCATCAACGGCAAGACGCTCCCAACCTCCGGCATTTCCGCCGAGCAGAGTACCTACGGCGACATCGCAAGCGGGGTGGATATTTCTTCCCTGACGGACGATGCGCCCCTCTCCCTGAGCCAGAATCTGGAAAGTGGAGACTCCCCCAATCCCGGGTCGCGGATCACGACGGACCAGATGCTTAAGTACTACTTCGAGCGAGCCGGGTCGGAGAACATTACCCGGACCGACAATGGAATCGTCCTGAGCCAGTTCGCCGAGAAGATGCTACTGGGCACGCCCCTCTACGGCCAGGGCGCCGCGATTTTGAGCAACTTCGCCAACGAGAATGTCTCCTCGAACCGGGCCGAGCAGTGGGACGCCGCCTTCGGCTACTTCGGCTTCCCCCGCACGCTTGAGCCATACCTCGACTACGAAAACGGGGAAGAGGGACTGGCCGACGGGAACGTGTCGCGCGACATTGACGGCAACGGCTCGGTCGACCTCACGAGCGAGTACGTGTACACCTGGGCCGCGTACGCCATCGAGCGGTCCGCCGCAGCCTCGAGCACCGACGGACCGTCTCCCGACTTCGCTCGCGATGCGTTTAACGCGCTCGTCGAAGGACGCGAAGACATCGAAAACGGCGAGGATCCCTCTGGTCACGCTCAGACGGCCCTCGACGCCTGGGAGAAGGTCGTCGCGGTCAACGTAATTCACTACATCAACTCGATGGAGGGGTCGCTGAGCGGCCTCGACGATGGGAAAACCGTCGCGCAGGGAGACATCGACGAGGGCGCCTGGGGGGAAGCCAAAGCCTTTGCCTGGAGCCTCCAGTTTTACAACAGTGAGCTGAGCGATTCGCAGCTCACCAACATCCTTGAGGACATCGGCAATGATCCGCCGTATAACGAAAATTTGGAGGTGTCGGACTACGAGAGCGATCTCGCAGACGCGACGCAGATCCTCGCGGACGCCTACGGCTTCAGCGACAGCAACGTGGCGGCCTGGTAGTCTGCACGCCATACGGATCACACGGGGTTGTGCCCGGTGATGCATGACCGATCGCCCCTCTTCCGCCCCGGCGGGGGAGGGGCGTCGGTGTCTGATTCCCCAACTTGTCCGTTCGACCTCGTGAGCACGCGCGACACAGCCTCGCCGGTGACCGCCGCCGATGCGTCGCCCTGGCGCCGGATGCTCCGGCGGTACTGGAGGGCGCCCGGCATGGCGTGGGGCGCGCTGGCCGTGGTCTGCATTGCCAGCCGCCTCGCCACCACGATCACATACATCGAGGACCCGGACAGCCTGCGCTTCGCCCTCAGCGTGGCCGACGAGTACGACATCGCAGCGCTGCAGCCGCACTTTCCGGGATACCCTCTCTTCTGGGCCGCGGCGGAGCTGTTCTACCTGCCCACCGGATCGTTTAGCACCAGCTTTGCGCTGGTCGGCGGGCTTGCCACCCTCGGCCTCGTCTGGGCGCTCCTGCGCCTGTGGGGCCGACCGCTGCGCTCCGTAGAGGGAACCGCGCTGGCCGGGGTCGTCGCCCTGAATCCTCTGCTGTGGCTGATGGGGAATCGCTACATGCCCGACCTCCTGGGCACGGCGTGGGCCGTGGCGACACTGGCAATGCTGATGCGGGCGTGGAACGGCGACGGGCCGGGGCGGCGACGGGCTGCGCTCGTGGGCGTGCTCCTGGCCGGGCTGCTGGCCGGGCTGCGGCTCTCGTACCTGCCCCTCGTGGTGATTCCGGTCCTGCTCGTGCTGGCACGCTCCGCCCGACCGGTCCGCCTCATCACGGCGGGGGGGGCCGGCGTGGGGGTATGGCTCGTGCCGATGGTCCTAGACACAGGCCTGTGGACCCTGATCGACGTGGCGTGGGGCCAGACCACCGGTCACTTCACGGACTTCGGCGGCACGGTGCAGACGGAGTCGGACCTCGGGCGCCGCCTCGCCGGGACCGTGCAGGGCTTGTGGGCCGATGGACTCGGGGGCTGGTGGCCGGGGCGTCACTGGAGCACGGCTTTCGTGGGGGCAGGGGTGGCGGCAACCGGTGGGGCCGGGACCTGGCGGCTGTGGCGGTCCGGGACCCTCCACGGCCGATATGCCCGGATGATTGCGGCCGGGGCCGTCCCCTACGCCCTCTGGATGTTCTTCTTCCAGAACGTCGTGCACAAGAGCCGGCACGTGCTGCCCCTCTTGGCACTGCTGCTCCCGGTGCTGGCGGCGGGCGCAGCGGCCCTGTGGCGGGCCCGCGCGTGGCCCGTCCGCGGGGGGATCCTGGCGGCCGCCGGGGCCTACGCCGCGGTCACGCTCGTGCTCGTGGCCCAGCACCGCACCCCATCGGCCATCGCCCAGGCCAAGGCGTTTGTCGAGACCACGGCCCAGACGGATTCCGGGCCGACGCGCGTCGCGTCCGTCCCGCTCGTCAACACATACCTCCGAACCCAGCAGGTGGGGGCCCGGTTTTTCTCAATTGAAGACTCGTCCGACGTTCACCGCCTGCGGGAGGCGGAAACGGGACGCACCCTGGTGGTGGGCACCTACGCACCGCTGCTCGACGAGGCCCCGACCCGCACCCGCACGTTCTACCACAACCCGCACGTCAATCGCATGTGGCCCAAGGTGACCGTTTATGTCTACGACCATTGACCCGCAGGAGTCCCCTCTGACCGTACTGGGGGCAGGCCCCGCCGGGCTCGCGACCGGGTTCTACGCCCGGAAGCAGGGGCTCGACGTGCGCCTCTTCGAGGCCGCGGACGCCGTGGGCGGCAACGCGCGGACGCTCCAGATGGGCCCGTTCCGCTACGACACCGGCGCGCACCGCTTCCACGACAAGAACGACGCGGTGACCGCCGACGTGCGGGCCCTCCTGGGCGACGACCTCCGCCGCGTGGACGCCCCCAGCCAAATCTGCTGGCGCGGGCGGCGCATCGACTTTCCCCTTGCCCCTTACGACCTCCTGCAAAAACTTTCGCCCTCCCTCCTCGCCCAAATCGCGTGGGAGCAGCTGTCCATTCCTCGCGTCTCGGAAGACGCCGAGCATTTCGAGGAGATGGCCCTGCAGAGCTACGGCCCCACCCTCGCCAGACACTTCCTGCTCAACTACACCGAGAAGCTGTGGGGCGCCGACGCCACCACGCTCTCGCCCCGCGTGGCGGGGGATCGCCTGGAGGGCCTCGACCTCAAGACGTTTTTACTTGAGGCCTTTGGCGGCCCAACCCAGAAGGCGCGCCACCTCGACGGCTCCTTCTACTACCCCAAGCACGGCTACGGCCAGATCGCCGAGGCCACCGCCGACGCCATCGGCCGCGACCGGATCCGTACCGGGGCCCGCATCACCCGGCTGTCGCACGACGACCGTGAGATCCGTCAGGTCACGGTCAACGACGATGCCCGCGTCGGCGTGGACTCAATCGTGAGCACCCTGCCCCTGACGCGCGTGCTTCATCTGCTCGACCCGCCGCCGCCCGAGGCGGTGCGGTCGGTGGCCGAGTCGATGCGGTTTCGCCACCTTCGTCTCGTGGTGCTGGGGCTGGACCGCCCCCGCCTTACCGCAAACGCCTCCCTCTACTTTCCCGAACGGTCGGTCCCGTTCACCCGCCTCTACGAACCGAAGAACCGCAGCCCCCACATGGCCCCCGACGACCAGACCGTCGTCGTCCTGGAACGCCCCTGCCATCCGCACACCGAGGCGTGGGAGCAGTCGGACGACACCCTTCGGAACAGCGCGGTGGACCTGCTGGCAACCCAGGGCTTCATCGAGGGGGACGGAGATGTCGTCGCGGTCGACCACCGGGCCCTCCCTTTCGCGTACCCCATCCTGGAGGTCGGTGCCCACGACAAAGCCAACCGCCTGAAGACGTACCTGGACCACTTCAACAATCTTCACCTGTTGGGCCGGAGCGCCCGCTTCACCTACACCCACGTGCACAACCTCTACGCCCGGGCCCGACGCCTCACCGAACGAATCGCGCCACGGGCCAAGTCGGTCGCTTAACCTGCCCTCTGCGGCACTACGCCGTCTCCCCATAGGCCGTCACCACCACCGAGCGCGCGCCGCCGTTGTCGCGGTGCTCGTTCAGGTAGATGCCCTGCCAGGTGCCAAAGGCCGGCTGCCCATCCTGGAGGGGAACGGAGAGGCTCGTGTCGAGCAGCGACGCCTTGATGTGGGCGGGCATGTCGTCGGGGCCCTCCACGGTGTGCTGGTAGTAGGGCTGGTTCTCGGGCACCATCTCGTTGAAGTGACGCTCCATGTCGCCGCGCACCGCCGGGGCGGCATTCTCGTTAATCGTGAGGGAGGCAGAGGTGTGCTGAATGAAGACGTGCAGGAGGCCCGTCTGAAAGTCGTCCAGGCGGGGTCCACGCTCCAGGATCTGATCGGTGACGAGGTGAAACCCGCGGGGCTTCGGGGCGAGGCGGACGGTGTCCTGTCTCCACTCCATAACAAGCAACGAAGAGAAGATTGGGAATTGTCGTGACGGTGAGGGGGCGCGGTCTACGGGCCGACGCGCACGTCCACCCAGACCGGAAAGTGGTCGCTCACGGGCACGTCGGGGACGCGGGCGGGAGCGGGCCGCCACACCCCGGCGTCGTCGACAGCCACGGTGGCGGCCGGCAGCACGTAGTCGATGCGGGCCCCCCAGCGCGACGTGTCGTCGGGGTCGAGGTCCGGATAGTCCGCCTGCCGCGCCGGCGAGGCCTCGGGCACCACGCCCCCGTCGACGCGCTCGTGGCCGATCAGGTGCCGGATGGCGTTCCGGAAGATCGACGCGTCGTCCGGATCGGCGTTCAGGTCCCCCATGACGAGGAACGGGGCGTCGTCGTGCAGGCCGCCCCCCCGTCCCGAATCGTCCTCGACGTAGGCGGCCTGGTTCAGGTAGTCGCTCCAGAACTGCACCTCGTCGTGGTTGCGGTGATTGTTGCGTCGGGCCACCCCGTCGAACCCGGGCGGCGTGGGGTGGCTCGCCAACACGTGCAGGACCTCTCCGTTGGGCAGTCGCACCGGCACGTCCCAGTGGCTTTTGGACGAGAGGCGCACCGCGGCCCACTCTGCCGGGCTGTACCAGGGCTCAAACGAGGTGGTGTCGAGGGGCACCGACGCGTTCGGCTTCTCGTGCCACGGCAGGAGCCGAAACGTGCGGATCGAGTCGCGGAGCACCGTCAAATCGTCACGGACGAGGAGGGCCATGCCGTACTGCCCGGGAAAGGTGCCGAAGCCCCATGCGTCGTTGCCGTAGGTGCGCCCCGCGTCGGTCTGTGGGGGCACGCTGCCGTCCTCGGGCGCGCCGGGGATCTCCGGGACGGCCGGCGCGACCTGCCCGTCATTGTTGAGATCGAGCCCGCTGTGCAGCCCCGTATTGACGGGGAGCATCACCGTCCGGTACGAGAGGCCGTCGAGGGAGTCGGCCTGCGGCGTGGAGAGGTAATGGTGGACGAACCGCTGGGCGTTGCGGCCTTCCGGGTCGCCCGCCCGGTAGCCGGGGTCGCCCGGCTGGTCGTAGGTCATCTCGTTGACGAGCAGCACATCGGGGGCGAGGTGCTGAATGCGCGCCGCCGCCCGCTGGAGTCGGGGGTGGTCGGTCCGGCGCAGGTCGGCGGTGCGCACGTCCTCAATGTTGTAGGTCATGGCCCGCACGGACGTCCCCTCCCCATTCATGGCCTGCCTGCGGGACCGACACCCTAGTACCAGCCCCACGCACAAGAGAAAAAGCACCCACACCTTCTTCGGCATTGAGACGAGAGACAATTGTCGACAGTCAGCAAACATTCCCCAGTGCGGATCCCCGCTAAGCGGATTCGGCGGGACTGGTGAGGTACTCGACCAGGTCGTCAAACGGAACGTCCTCCTGCTCCCCACTCTCCATCTCTTTGACGGTCGCGGCCCCGGCCTCCAACTCGTTGCCCCCAATGATCATCGCGTACGGGGCGTTCTGCCGGTTGGCCTCCTTCATCTGCGCCTTGAGCGACCGGCCCATGAGGTCGTGGGCCACGTGGAGCCCCCCCGCGCGCAGCTCCTGGGCCGTGCGGAAGCACCACGCCTCCGCCTCGTCGCCGAGGGCCGCGATGAAAACATCGGGCGTGTCCGCCCCGGGCCGGTCCGCCTCCGCCGCATCGAGCGCGAGGAAAAGGCGCTCCATCCCCGCCGCGAAGCCGACCGCGGGCACCGGATCGTCGCTGCCCAACACCTCCGCGAGCCGGTCGTAGCGCCCCCCACCCGCGAGTGCGCTCTGCGCCCCAAGGCCCGGGTGTTCGAGCTCGAAGGTCGTCTCGGTGTAGTAATCCAGTCCCCGTACGAGGTGAGGGTCTTCGTCGTACTCAACGCCCAGGTCGCCGAGCAGCCTCTTGACCTCATCGTAGTGGGCGAGACTTTCGTCGCTGACAAAGTCGATGAGCGTGGGCGCGTCGCGCAGGAGCGCCTGCTCGTGCTCCACCTTCGTATCGAGGATGCGCAGCGGGTTTTGCTCCAGGCGACGGCGGCTCGTCTCCGACAGCTCGTCGGCGTGCGGCGCCAGGTAGTCCTGCAGGGCGGCGACGTACTCCTCGCGGCGCTCCGGCGTCCCGAGCGTGTTGAGGCGGAGGCGCAGGTCGGACAGGCCGAGCGCCTCGCACACGGCCATCAGCACGGCGATGGTTTCGGCATCGGCCCGGGGCTGATCCGCGCCCAGGACCTCGATGCCGAACTGGTGAAACTGCCGGTAGCGCCCCTTCTGCGGCTGCTCGGCGCGGAAGCACGGGCCGATGTAAAACAACTTCTGCACCCCGCCGCGCTGGTCGAGGTGGTGCTGGAGGAAGGAGCGCACGACCGGCGCCGTAATTTCGGGCCGCAGGACGTACTGCGTGTCGCTCCGCTCGAAGGCGAACATCTCCTTCTGCACGATGTCGGTCGACTCGCCCACCCCGCGCGCCACCAGCTCGGTGGGCTCCAGCACGGGCGTCCGGATCTCCTCGAAGTTGTGGCGACGCATCACGTCGCGGACCGTGGCCTCCACGTGGCGCCACTCGGCACTGGCGGCTACCCGCGTCCCCCCGTCGTCGGTGTAGGCGTCCGGCAGGATGTCGAAGGTGCCCTTGATGTTTTGGAACGAAGTGCTCACTGGCAACAGGAATCGCTCAAGAAGATCAGAGAAGTGGGTCCCCGCCCTCTACTGCGCGCCGCCCCCGGCCTCAGCTCCGGAGCGCGGCCTCCCCCTCGCGGAGGGTTTTGATCACCGCCTCCGGCGTCTCGGCGTCCAGAAGGCGCTCCCGCAGCGGCTCCCGGCTTACGAGCCGCGAGATGCGGCCCAGGATTTTGACGTGCTGCGACTTGTGCTCCTCCGGCCCCACGAGCAGCAGGAGAATCTGCACGGGCACGTCGTCGACCGCCCCGAAGTCGACCGGCTCGTCGGTGGTCGCGAAGGCCGCGACCGTATTGGAGGCCGCCGGGGTCTTGGCGTGGGGGAGGCCGAGTCCCTTCCCCACCCCGGTCGACATCTTCTCCTCCCGCGCAAAGATCGCCGCCCGCACGTCGTCGAGGCGACTGATGGCCCCGTGGCCGGTGAGCACGTCGACGAGCGCATCGATCACCGCGGTCTTCGAGGGCTCAGCCAGCCCGATGCGGACGTGCTCCGGGTCCAGCAGCTGGTTGATCTTGGTGGTTTGGGTCGTCGGCATGCGCGCGACCGGGTCGGTGAGGCAGACAGAACGCAGGCCGACTGGGCAGCCGGCACGCCACAGGATAGAACAGGGCACGGTCGATTTCAGGTATTCGCCCAAGCCCCCTCCGGGTTCCGCTCCACAGCACGGGTGCCCCCCCGTCCGCGACGAAGAATTCACGATCTCGTTGGCCAGGGGCCGGCCAAGCCCCCGCCCCCTCCGTGAAAATCCGCCACACCGAAAAGATTCTTGCCCCGTCCCGTAGGGCTCACTCCTGCTTCTCGCCAACAACTTCCGCCCGCCATGTCCACCCCCCCGTCCTCTGACGCACTCCACAAGGCCGCCTTTCTCGGCCCGAAGGGCGAGAACGCCGACGAGCTGGAGCGCCTGCTCCTCGAAGTGCTCCGCGACCACGTCTTCTGGCGCCGCAACTTTCACCCGCGGGACCCCCGCCTGATCGATGAGCGGGACAAGCGGACCGAGGCGTTCGACGACATGTCGGCCCGGCTTCGGGACGAGCTTTCAAAAATTTTGGCGGAGTTGAAGCGCGCGGCCCCGCTCTACTCGCCGCGGCAGGTGGCCCACATCGTGAGCGACCCGTCGCTGCCCGCCTTCGTGGGCTACTTTGCCGGGCTCCTCTACAACCAAAACAACGTGGTGGCGGAGGTGTCCCCGGAGACGGTGCGGGAGGAGCGGGCCTACTTCAAGGCCCTTGCCGAGATGGTGGGCTACCCCACGTTTCTTCCCGAGACGCTGCCCCGCGACGCCCACGCGCGGCGCTCGGCCTACAGCTGGGGGCACCTCTGCAGCGGCGGGACGGTGGCAAACCTGGAAACGCTCTGGATCGCCCGCAACATTCGGCTCTACCCGTTGGCCGTCCGCCTCGTCGCCCACCAGACCGACGCGTTAGCGTCGTTCGCCGACCTGGAGGTGACGACCGCCACCGGCGAGCGCGCAGCCCTCGACGCCCTGTCCACGTGGCGCCTCTCCAACCTCCCGATCGACGCCATCACCGACCTGCACCTGCGCATCAAGGCGACCCTGCAGGAGGGGCCGCCGGCACGGGCGCAGGCGTTTCAGGAGGCGCTCCCCAGCGTGCGGCGGGCCGGGCTCGCCTCGTTTCTGCTCCAGTACAACCGCGCATTTCCCGACGACCCGGCCCGTCTGCCGAAGGTGTTCATCTCGCAGGCGACCCACTACTGCTGGCAGAAAAACATGGACGTGGTGGGCCTCGGGGCCGACGCGCTGGAGACCGTTCCCGTGGACGACCGCATCCGCCTCGACACCGACGCGCTGCGCGAGCGGCTCCACGCGTGCATCGAGAACCGGCAGCCGGTGCTTGGGGTCGTCTCCATCGTGGGCACCACGGAGGAGGGCGCCATCGACCCGCTGCACGAGATTGAGGCCGTGCGCCAGGAGGTCGGCGACGCCGGCCTCACGTTCTGGCACCACTGCGACGCCGCCTTCGGGGGCTTCTTTGCCTCCCTTCTCCCGAAGACGGAAGACGGGAACTTCGTCCCGCCCGCCCAGCTCGACGACGACCTCGCGGGCCCCGACGGCCTCCTGCCCGCCGACGACGCGGAGGCCCTCGCGACGCTCCCCGCGACGGACTCCATCACGATCGACCCTCACAAGTTCGGCTACGTGCCCTACCCCGCGGGCGCCGTTCTCTTCCGGGACTACCACGTCCGCGACGCCATCGCCTACAAGGCGCCGTACCTCGCCGACGAGGACCAGTCCGGGTTCGGCGGCTTCCTGGGGCAGTGGACGCTGGAGGGCTCCCGCCCCGGCGCCGTGGCCGTCAGCTGCTACCTGTCGCAGGCGATGGTGCCCCTCACGCCCGACGGGCACGGGCGCTTCATGGAAAACTGCATCCGGGCCAACCAGCAGCTCTTTGAGGCGCTGACGGAGCGCTTTTCCGCCGCCGAGGGGGAGCTGAACCTGCGCCCGTTCCACCACCCGGAGACGGTCGCGTTCTGCTTTGTCATCGCCCCGGCCCCGGGCGTCGAAAGCGTCGCCTCCCTGAACGACTACACGAACCGGATCTGGCAGCAGATGACCGTCGACGGGCGGGAGGACATCAACCAGTACGCCTTCCTGCTCTCCCGCACCGAGGTCGACGTGGCCGGCTACGCGCACATCCTGGAGGACCTGCTGCCCACGGACGTGGTGCAGGAGGCCGCGGAGAACGGGGCGTCGCTGACCCTCCTCCGCACCTGCCTCATGAACCCGTTTCAGTCCGACTGGAACACCGACGAGGGGGCCTTCCCCGACCAGGTGGCGGACTTTCTCTACGACGTGGCGCTGGAGGAGTCCGTAGCCCACACGTTCCCGCCCGCCCCGCGCCCCAGTGCCGACCGCCATCCCATCCTAGTCGTCGAGCAGACGCCCCGGGCCCAGGAGGGCCTCGCCCGCTACCTGGAGCACGACGAGAAGGTGGTTGCCCACTTCGACGTTCGCTCCTGCAGCGCCGCTACCCTGAAGGACCGTCGGGACCGCATGGGAGAGGTGCGCGACCTCGTCCTCCACGTCGACCCCTCCGCCCCGTCGCAGGCCCTCCGCATCACGCGCTGGCTCGTAGACGAGGCCCAGATCGACCCCGAGCATCTGCTCGCCGTGACGACCCAGCACAGCAACGGCACCGACGTAACGGCCCGCCTCGGCGCGTTGGGCCTTCCGGCCCGCAACGTCATCCTCGAGTCCGACCTCCTCACCAGCACGCGACGGCTGGTGCTACAGCTCAGTGCCCGCCGGTCCGCCACTGCCGGGCCCTCCTAATCGCCTGTGCGTCCCGTTGTCCCCTGAGGCAGGGAGGTGGGGGCGTGCCGGGCAATCAGAAGCGGCTGCGCAGACGCCTCCGGGGGCGGGGCTAGGCCGCATCCAGAACCTCGTCGACGAACTCGATGGCATCCCCGACGATGTCCACGACCAGCGCGATCAGCTTCCGCTCGGAAAGGGGCTGCCCCTCGACTACGTGACGGGTCACCTGGAACCCCTGAAGGTCGCGGGCGAGGGCCTCCTCGCCGTCCCACGGATTCTCGTCTTCGAGGTCGTCGGCGTGGTGGGCCACCTTGAAGGCCACCGCGACGAGCGGGACGAGCGGGCGGAACGCCGTACGGGCCCGGGCGGGACGGTGGTGGGCCCGGAGGACAGCCTGCAATTTGTCGGAGACGCCGCACGCCTTCCCCACCGCAAGGCCGTTCTGCACGTAGTCCTCTTCGAAGTGCAGAATCTCTTGTCCCTGCGGGGGCGGGCCCCGAAAGGACGCCGACCGGTCCTGCTCCTCAAACCAAAGGTCGACGTAGGTCTCGCCCTCGTCTTCGAGCAGGGCCAGCCGGCCGATTTGGGCAAAAATGCCGCCGGTATAGGCCACGCCGGGCTCCTCGAAGCCGATCTCCTTCGACAGCTCGCGGGCCACGTAGGCCGCCAGCACACTGGTTTTCATGATGTACTGCTGGACCTGCTCCCCTTCCGGCTCCTCGGCACCGGAAAAGCTCTCCCCAATCACTTTCGTCAGGATGAGGTTGCACACCGGCTGAAAGCCGAGGTACCGCACGGCCCGCTCGACGGTATCGATGGACTCCCGCATGCTGTAGTACGCCGAGTTGATGTGGCGAATGAGCCACTGCGACACCACCGCGTCCTTCTGCAACGCCTCCGTGAGCGCCTCCACGTCGGGGGACTCGGGGCTGGACGCGAGACTTGCGACCTCGATGAGTGTGGTCGGGATTGGGGGGAGTTCAATCCCCGACAATGATATTTCCGGGGCCTCCACCTCCGACGAAGTAGGCTCTTCGAGCCGCTGATCGACGACATCGAGAATTTCGCGCTTGGTGACCGGCTTCGCCACGACGTCGTCGAATCCGGCCCGGAGAAAATGCTCGCGGTGGTCGTCCAGGGCGTACGCCGTGCAGGCGACCGCAGGGGTGGACCCGTACCCCTCCATCCTGCGCACTGCCTGAAGCACCTCTACACCGGTGCGGCGGTCTTTCAGGTTCACGTCCAGAATGAACACGTCGTAGGCCTCCTCTTCGGCCTGCTGGATCGCCTCCCCGGCCTCCTCGGCCATGTCGACCTGGTAGGCGTCCTCGAGCATTCGGCGGAGCAGCCGGCGGGTGACGTCGTTGTCCTCCACAACCAGCAGACGAATTGCTTCTCGGTCCTCCCCCGTGTCGGTTTCCTCCTGGGTGGCCCCCACAATGTCACGGGGCACGCGTAGCGTAACCCCCCGTCTGTCCTCGGGACCGCTCTCAACGTCAAGGGCTCCCCCCAGATAATCGGAAAAGGCGTTGGCGAGCGGCAGGCCGAGCCCGAGCCCTTTCGGCGATGCCCCCTGTTCCGGCTCTCGCTGCCCAAAAGGCTCAAACAGCGACGAAAGATCCCCGTCGGGCTCCCCAGGCCCCCCGGTACCGGTGCTCTCGACGCGAAAGGCGATCCCGGCGTCCTCTTCGTCGACGCGAAGGGTCACCGCTCCCTGGGCGGTGGACGTGATCGCATTTGCGAGAAGGTGGCGCAGCGCCTGGCGCAGCGTCGCCCCGTTCGTCGTGATCTCGACGGGGGACGACGGCGCCTCAAGAGCAAGTTCGAGTCCCGTGCCGCGGGCGGCCGAATCGAGCTCATCGAGGCATTCTTGGGCCAGGGCAACGGCATCGACCTCTTCGGAATCGGGGGCGCCGTCCTCGTCGGACAGACGCGCAAGGTGCCTCAGAGACCGAAAGGTTCTTCGAAGGGTTTCGCCACGCCCCTGGATTTTCGTCGTCACCGCGTCGATGTCGGAGGAAGCGTCCCGCAGTCGCCCCGCCAGGTCGAGAATAGACCCGAGGGCCGTCTCCGCCTCGCGGCCCAGGCGTGCGATGAAGGAGGGCGTGTTCTGTCCGGTCAGGACGGCCCCCAGATCCTGCTCGACACCTGCGGCCCCTTCGGTCGTCTGACTATTTTCGGTAGGATGCTCCGAAGCCATAAGAATAAACGCCTTGAGTAACGGCCTGCTAGAGTAGCACTTAGCTTAATTTGTGCACTTAAAAACAGCACATTGGGGGCGAAAAAGTCTACGATAGATGTGCGCGCACCTCGTCTTCACTTTTATGTAACACAAAGTGACATCCTAGCGTTTGGGCGCTCTCCGGAACGCGTATGGGGCGCCAACCGCCGGGGCGCATCGGCCGTGCCCTGGGTCCGCACACCCGACGCCTGCACGTGCACAACACAGATCTTGGCGCGCTTTGGGCCGCCGGCCTATCGGGGAAGCCGTACGGCAAACCGGGTCCCGGTGCCCTTCTCGCTCTCGACCTCAATGGTCCCGCCTAGCATGGTCGTCAGCCGGTCGACAATCGACAGGCCAAGCCCACTCCCCTCGTATTCCCGACCCAGCCCCTCGGACTCCTGCTTGAACGCGTCGAAGATGTCCTCTCGGGCCTCCTCCGCGATCCCGACGCCCGTGTCCTCGACCGCCAGCAGGGCCGTTTCCTCGTCTTCGGGCTCGACCCGCACCTGCACCTTGCCCCCCTCCGGCGTGAACTTGATGGCGTTCTCGACGAGGTTCCTCACAATCCGGCGCACGGCCGTCTCGTCCAGCCCCGCCTCGACCGACGCCCCCGGGCTGCCGACCTCCAGCTGAATCCCCTTCTCGTGGGCCCTCAGGTTCAGCTCCTGGGCCACTTCCCGGACGACCACGTCCAGGTAGGCGGAGTCGTCGTCAAGGGTGTAGGCCCCGCTTTCAAGCCGGGAGAGCTCAAGCACCGAGTCGAGCGTTTCCCGCAGGCGCTGCCCACTCCGGAAGATTTGCTCGGCCATGTCGGCGGGCTCCCCCTCCAGGCCCGCCTCCTCCAGGTCTTCCCGGAGCAGGTCCGCCGACCCGATCATCGACATGAGGGGGGTGCGGACCTCGTGGCTCATGTTGGCGAGCATTGCCGACTTGAGCTGGGCGGCCTCCTCGGCCTCCTCGCGGGCCTGGACGAGCCGTTCTTCCCGTTCGAGCCGGCCGAGCACCAGTGTCCCATAGCCCCCGAGCACCTCCAGAAGGCGCAGGTCCAGCGCGTCGAAGGTGCCGGCCTCCTTCCCGACGACCACCGCCCCGTGCCCCCCGATCGGTATGCCCGCCAGGGTGGAGAGCGTGCCGTAGTCAAGATCGTTTTCCAGGCCGCCGGTCGATTCGACCACGACGGCCTCTCCCGCCTGAATCGCCCGGGTCGCCACGAGGTCTTCGCTCAGGGGCTGGGCCTTCGGCTCCGGCATGCGTGAGAGGTCCTCCCCCACCGTCTCCTTGGGAACGAGCATCTCGCCCTCAACCAGGCCAACGTGCCGGAGCGGAAAGTCGAACACCTCCTGCAAAACCTCGGCGATGCGGCCCGGAACGGCATCCCGGGTCTCAACGGAAAGGAGCCCGCTGGTCGCCCGGTAGAGCGCCTCAATTTTTCGCCGGCGACTCTTGAGCATCTGCTCCCGCCGCTTGCGCTGGGTGATGTCGCGAGGGGTTCCCACGATCTGCTTCACCTCCCCGTCGACGATCACGGGTGCAAGACGGGTTCTGAAGTATGCCATCCCCTCCTCCAGTGGAATCTTCTCCTCGTAGTCGAGCGGCTCGCGCCGACGCTTGCACGCCTGGAGCCTTTCTTCTAGAAATTCGGCGGTTTCTGCCCCGAACACCTCTTCCGGAGAGCGCCCTCGAACGTCCTCTTCGGTATACCCAAATTTTCTCTCGTACACGGGATTGACTCGACGGTACGTGAATGACGCCGCCGAGTCTTTTTGTCGTACGTCGATGAGAAAAAGGGCGTCCTGGGCGTTCTGGAACAGCGTCTCGGTCTGTTCGAGCCGTCGCTCTCGGCCCTTGCGTTCGGTGATGTCGGTGACGGCACCGTCGTTGTACACCTGGTTTCCGTCCGGCGCATCGACCTGTTGAGTACTGAGCAGGCCCGTGAATGTCGACCCGTCGTTCCGCTGGAACTGCACTTCGACCCCGTCGAGCCCGCCCTGCTCGTCCTCCTGTCGATAGAGCGCCTCCCGTTCGGCGGGATCGGCGTAGAACGTTGACGGGTCGGCCGCCCGTAGCTCGTCGCGACTCTCGTACCCAAACATCTCGACGAAGGCGGAATTGGCGTATACGATTCCCTCCTCCGGAGTCGACCGGTAGATGCCCTCCGAGACGTTTTCGGTGATCGACCGGAGCAATTCCTCCCGCTCCCGAAGCTGTTCTTCCCGTTCTTTCCGCTTCGTGACGTCGTCGAAGTAGAAGGCCAGGCCCCCGTCCGGATTTGGATAGACCTGAATGTCGAACCATGTGCCCATTCCCCCAAAGCGCTCTTCGAACCGAACGGGCTCACGGGACCGCATCACCCGCCGGTATTCCTCCTCGAAACGGGTCCCTTTCGTCCGGGGAAATACGTCCCAGAGGGTCCTCCCGAGTAGGTGTTCTTCCTTCATTCCGTAGAGCGCTTCGGCCTGGTCATTGACGAGCGTGAAGCACCACTCGGCATCCACCTCGACGATCGCGTCGGTGACACGTCGGATGACTTGCTCGCGGCGACGCTCCTCTTCGATCCGCTCCGTGATGTTGAGGAGAAGTCCCCGAAACAACGCTCCTTTCTCCTGGGGATCCGGTTCTGCGGAGCCGAGGAGCCAGATGCGCTCCCCATCGGGCCGATCAAACGGAACCTCGTGTCGCCAGTGCGAACGCGTCGTGACCGCCTCCTCCACCGACCGAAGAAACGCCCCCCGGTGGCTCTCCGGAATGTGCTCCACAAATCGTTCGTAGAACCCATCCGACTCGGGGGCGAGCCCCAGAAGCTCGGTGGCCCCGTCTCCGATGAATGCAATGGACTGCTCGCCGTCCGGCCCGACCCGAAATTCGTAGGGCACGCCGGGCATGGTTTCGGTGAGGGCCTCCAGGCGGGCATTCCGCGCCGCTTGCGGTCCGTCCGAGGCCGCCTCACGCCGCCGGGTCTCTGCCGGGCGTCCCAGGAATCCGAAGGCCATGAGGCCGAGTAGTCCCCCTACTGCTCCAGCTCCAAAGACAAGTAGGTATGTCACGTGCGTCGGATCGAGGGCGTGAAACAGATTCATGAACTGGGAAGCGTCTTTCAGAAACAGTGGCTTCGCGCACTGCCACGGAGGATCTGAACGCGGCCGTCGAATGCAATCCTCAGAGCGCAGCGGGCCGAGGGGGCCGTCCACGGACGATCGGGTCGGGATGCCGACGGACGATCCGCACCGACAGCAACACCTGTTGACTGCGCTCGTCGGTGGAACCCACCCAGAGATCTACGCCTGCACTGGTCTCTGTATAGGCGTCAAACCCTATGCCATCGGGGACGCTGACGGGGCCCCACCCGCGGCAAGATGCCCGGCCCTCTTCCCTGTCGCACGGCGCATTGTCGCAGAACGGCCCCCTGTACGCAACCATTGCGTGCCTCGCGCTCAGGACCGTTCCGGGAGGACTCATTCCAAATCACCGGGCCTCCGATTACGCCACTACGACGCTTTCTGGGCATCGGGGCCGGTGCATCCACACGTCTGGAGGACACCGATCCGGTCCCCCAGACGATCTCTCAGACGAGTCGTTGCGTCGGGGAACGAACCGAAGCGGCCGGAAACGACGACAGACGTCCCGCAGTCACAGCGACGCGCATGGTATTTGCTGCATACAACGAGAAGATTGTCCCTTGGGACTGCCCCCAGGCCGACGGGCCCACCGGCCCGGGCATTGGCGGAGGCGAAGATTGCCATCGGGGCGTGTTCGAGTGGATTCTATCCGTAGTTATAGGAAAACATTTTTCCGATCTGATTGTCTAAAAGATAAGTACGAGCGGCTTACCCTGCGCCGATCGTTCGCGATGACGCAGGGCGCGCCGCGACGACTGTGTATCTCTTGGGGGATGCACACGGCCTGAACAGATGCCCTGTACGCACTCTCCGCTTATCTGCTCACACGGGCCCATGAGTCACGCACGGGACCCTACCCCTTCCACCCACCGGTTCTCACCTGTCCCCTGGAGGGCTTCTCCGGATTCCTTCCTACCCACAGGTCCTTCCTTGCTTCGGTCGCTGACTGCGGTCTCATCGGACGGAGACGCAGGGAAGACCACCACCGAGGGCTCTTTTCCAGAGAACATCCCCCCATCTGCCGGTCAATTCGCCTCCTCGTTTCGAAGGCGGATTCGTCAGGCGATGGGCACCGACGGCCTGTCGTCGAGGCAACGGGTTCGGGCTCTCCTGCAGGCAGGGGTCGACCGGTTTGGGGTCGAGGTCGGCTTTCTTGCCCAAATTGACCTGGCGGAGTCGACCCACCGGACCGTCGCGGCGGTCGGGGCGCATCCGAAGCTCCAGAGGGGCGCAGAGGCCGACCTGCCGGACACCTACTGCCGAGAGTTGATCACCCAAAGCGAGGCCCTCTCGATCGAGAATGCAGAGGAGCAGGGCTGGACGACGGACCCGGCCTACCAAACGTACGACCTGTCCTGCTATCTCGGCACCAAAATCATCGTCGAGGGCCGGGTCTACGGCACGGTGTGCTTTGGGAGCCGGGAGCCGCGCTCCGCGCCGCTGGGGCCAGGCGATGAGGCGGCCCTGGAGCTGCTTGCCCAGTCGATCGGGCGCGTTTTGGAGCAGGACCGCCGGGAGCAGAAGACCGACGCGATCCGGGACAAATACGAGCTGCTCCTGGAGGCGGCGCCCGATCCGGTAATTCTGGCCGACATCGACACGGGCCGTCTCGTCGAAGTCAACCAGAAGGCCGCCGAGCTTATCGGGGCCAGTGAGGAGAAGATCGCCGGACGGCACCAGACGGACCTGCATCCCGACGGGGAGGCCGGTCGGTACCGGCGTCTGTTTCAGGCGTGCTGCCGGTCGGGCGCAGAGGAGACCGTCCGGCATTTCGAGGACGGCTCTTCCATTTACGTCCAGACCGACGACGGTGAAAACGTGCCGGTCGAGATCAGCGCGGCAACCGTGGAGGTCGGGGGGCGGCAGATCGCAGTGGGCATCTTCCGGGACATCACCGAGCAGGAGAAACGCCGACGCACAATCGAGTCGTCGCTGCGAGCGATCGAGGAAGCCGCCGACGGCATTGCGGTTCTGGAAGACGGCCGGTACGTCTACGTCGACGAGACCCACGCGGACATGTACGGGTTCGAAAGCGCGGAGGTGCTGCTCGGGGCATCCTGGCGACGGCTCTACGCCGACGACGAGGTGGCCCGCCTTGAAGAAGAGGTCTTCCCCATCCTGGAGGAGGAGGGCCAGTGGCAGGGAGAGGTCACCGGCAGCCGTCCCGACGGGACGACCTTCCCCGCGGCCCTGTCCCTAACGGTCGTGAGCGAGGGCCGGCTCGTGTGCACGGTTCGGGACATGACCGACCGCCGGCAGAAGGAGCGGGCCCTCCGGCATCGGTCCAGTGCCATGGAGGTCGCGAGCGACGGAATCGCAATCCTCGACGAGGCGGGCACCTACCAGTACGTCAACCAGGCCCACGCGAGCATCTACGGATACGACACGCCGGGGGCTCTCGTGGGACGGTCCTGGACGGCCTGCTACGAGGAGGCGGAGCAGCAGCGCCTGGAAGCGGAGGCGATGGCGGCATTGGAGGAGACCGGAGACTGGCGGGGAGAGGCCCGGGGGGTGCGGGAGGACGGGTCGTCGTTTCCGCAGGAGCTGACCCTAACGGTCCTCGAAGACGGGAGCATCGTCTGCGTCGTCCGTGACATCACCGCCCGCAAAGAAGACGAGCGGGAGCTGCGGAGCACAAAGCAATACTACGAGCAGATCCTGGAGAAGGCCGTAAAGGACCTCGCGGTGTTCAAGCCCGATGGCCGGTACGAATTTGTCAACAAGCAGAGCATCGCGGATCCAGAGCTGAGGGAGTGGATCATCGGCCATACGAACCTGGAGTACTGCCGGAAACGAGGCATGGACCCGGAGCTTGGGCGCCGCCGAGATCAAGCGATCCGGACGGCCGCCGAGGAGCAGCGAACCACTCAGTTCGAGGAGCGGATGGACACGCCGGATGGGGTTCGGCACTTCCTACGGACGCACAAGCCCATCACCGACGTTGAGGGGGAAGTGACCCATGTCGCAGCCTTCGGAATCGATATCACCGAGCGGAAGAAGCGGGAGCAGGCCCTCCACGAACGACAGGACAAGATCGAGGCCCTGTACAGGGCCACGCGCCGGGTGCTCACGACCGAAGGCCCCGACGAGGTCTCCGATCGCATCCACGAGCTTCTTGGGAGCATCTTCGACTACCCGCTCCGCAACACGGGATTCGTAGACGGCGACACCATCCATCCGGCGCGGACGACGATCGCAGGCCCTTCCGTCCCCTCCCCCGAGCCACAACCGAAAAGCGGAGACAGCCTTTCGGCACGGGCCCTCCAGACCGGGGACACGGTCATCGTCGAAGACGTAGGCGGGCTCGACAACGACATCGAGTACGGGAGGCTGCGCTCCGCGGCGGCCGTGCCGATCGGGGACCGTGGCGTCGTGGTCGTCGGCAAGACGGAGGGCGGAGGCTTCGATCCCTTCAACCTTCGCCTGCTGGAGATTTTGAGCAGCTACGCGGCCCTCGTTCTGGGCCGCCTGGACCGGGAGGGCGCGCTCCGCGAGGCAAAAGAGGAGGCCGAGACGGCCCGGGCGGAGGCGGAGGCCGCCAGCCGGGCCAAGTCCGCCATGCTCGCGAACATGAGCCACGAGATCCGCACGCCACTGACGTCGATTATCGGCTTCGCCGACGCCATTGGGGAGGAGACGCAGGACGCGGAGGGGGCCGCCCTCCGTTTCGCGAACCTCATCGGAAAAAGCGGCCGCCGGCTTTTGAACACGCTCGATGGGGTCCTCAACCTGTCCAAACTGGAGGCGGGGCAGATGCAGCTGGAGAGCACGGCGGTGGACGTTGCCGCGCAGGCGGAAACCATTGCCGAGGAGCTTCGCCCGAAAGCCAAGGGCAAGGGACTGCGCCTGCGGGTGGACGCCGGAGAGGCCCCCGTGTGGGCCGAGGCGGATGAGGGGGGCGTGCAGATCGTGCTGCAAAATCTCGTCTCCAATGCGATCAAGTACACCGATGCCGGGGAGGTGCGGATTCGGGTCGCCCGCGAGGGGAAAGCCGCCGTCCTCGACGTCGAAGACACCGGCATTGGCATGGATCCGGGGGTGGTCGAGACCCTCTTCGATCCGTTCCGTCAGGAGTCGGAGGGCCTGGCACGGGAGTACGAGGGCACCGGGCTCGGCCTGACCGTCACCAAGAAGGCCGTCGACCAGATGGGCGGGTCCATCGACGTGGACACCGAGAAGGGCGAGGGAAGCCACTTCACAGTGCGGCTCCCCGGGCCGACGTAGCGCATCGCCGCAGGGCCCCGGCACCGAGCGGCCTTCTTCGCCCGCACGACGCTCTTCCGGGGCCCTCTCCAGTTACCGCTTGTCTTCTGGCCCGCCGGATCCGCCTGGACGCCCCGTCTCGTCTGTGGTCTCCAGCGGGCCTTCGTGTCCCCGGCGTCCCTAAGCGCATCGCTTTTGGAGGCACCGTCCTGTGCGCGACTGGCCCTAGACTGAGCCAAACAGGCCTGGGGTCCCTGCTCTTCTCGACCCGCCCGGGCTTAGACCCATGGCCCCGTCGATTACTCCCTAACGGAGTCTACGGAAAGACCGCCTTAAAAGGCAGCCTTGAGTGCGCGATAACTCGAACAACTGAATCGTGCACACTCAAGAATGCATCTTTCCCGGACGTCCATGCAGCTTTCCAAGATCACCCGCCGGGCCGCGGTCACCCTCACGATACTCCTGCTCGTTCTCGGCGCGGGACTTTACGTCAACTCCCGCTCCGCCGAGGCCCTCAAGTCGTCGTACGAACGACAATACGACTTTCAGAATCTTGGCCAGCAGGTCGCGAATGCCTCCGACTACCTAACCCGTCAGGCTCGCTTGTTTGCGGTGACCGGCGACCCGAAGCATCTCGATAAGTACTGGACGGAGGTCCAGGAGACCCAGCGCCGCAAGATGGCCGTCAACGAGTTGGAGTTGAAGGGAGCATCGGACGAGGCGCTTCAGTTCCTAAAAGAGGCAAAGAAAGCGTCCGATGCACTCGTGAAAACCGAGATGCAGGCGATGCGCCTCGTCCTGGAGGCCAAAGGCGTACCGGAATCGGAGATGCCCAGTGCGGTCGCGGAGGCCACTCTGACCGCGGCAGATCAGGCCCTTACCGCCGAGGAGAAGCGCGACAAGGCCCAGCAGCTGATGTTTGGCGAAGAATACGCGGCGGCGAAGGAGACGATTATGAAACCGACGCAGCAGTTTCGACGAACCATCGAGGAGCAGGCCGCGCAGAGGGTCGCGTCGAACCAAAGCTGGTCGGCAACCGTCCGGTGGGCCATGGTCGGCATCTTCATCCTCCTGGCGGCGGGGATCGCGGCGATCCTCTACGTCCTGCGCAGCCGGGTCACCAACCCGCTCCGGTCCTTCGCCCGCCAGCTGACCGACAGCGAGGAGGAGAACGTGACCGTCTCGGTCGAGGGGGCCCGCGAGATTACCGCGGTCGCCGAGGCGTTCAACCAGCAGCAGCGCCAGATCGCCGAGGCCATGGAGGCACTCGAAGACGAGAAGGCCTCCGTCGAGCGCCGCGTGGAGGAGGCCGTCCGGGAGTCCGAGCAGCAGAAGGAGCGCCTCCAGGAGAGCGTCGACACGATGCTGGAGGCGATCGGCCGCTTTGCCGACGGGGACCTGACCGTTCGCCTCCCCACCGGCCGGGAGGGCGCGATCGGTCGCTTGTTTGAGGGCTTCAACGAGGCGGTCGCCGGCCTCCGCTCCATCGTCGGGCGGGTCCGGGAGGCGGCCGGCTCGACCGCCTCGGCGACCGAGCAGATCAGTGCCTCCTCCGAGCAGATGGCCGCGTCTGCGGAGGAGCAGTCCGCCCAGGCCGAGGAGGTGGCCGCCGCCGTCGAAGAGCTCAACCAGACGATCGGGGAAAACGCCCGCAGCGTCCAGCAGGTCGCCGAGGCCGCCGGGGACGGCAGCCAGCAGGCCCAGGAGGGCCAACAGGTCGTCGCCGAGGCGACCGGCAAGATGGAGGAGATCGCCGCGGAGGTCCAGGGCACCGCCGAGACCATCGAGCGCCTCCAGGCCTCCAGCGAGGAGATCAGCCAGGTCGTCGAGACGATCGACGACATCGCCGGCCAGACCAACCTGCTGGCCCTCAACGCGGCGATCGAGGCCTCCCGGGCCGGCAGCGAGTCCGGATCGGGCGACACCGGCCAGGGCTTCGGGGTCGTGGCCGAGGAGGTGCGCCAGCTGGCGGAGGAGACCGACCAGGCCACCACCGAGATTGCCGAGATCATCGGCGAGGTCCAGACCGAAATCCAGGAGGCGGTGGAGGCGGCCCGCCAAAGCAGCGCCAACGCGGAGGAGGGGATCGAGCTCTCCCGCGAGGCCAGCGCCGTGCTGGACGAGATTGTCGGCTCGATCAGCCGGGTCGAGCAGATGACCGACGAGATTGCGGCGGCCTCCGAAGAGCAGTCCACCACCAGCGAGGAGATTGCCCGGAGCGTCCAGTCGATCTCGACGGCGGCCCAGGAGTCGGCGGCCGGGGTGACGGAGGTGTCCGACACCGCCGACCGGCTGGAGCGGCTCAGCACCGAGCTGGAGGAGACGGTTCAGCAGTTCCGGATCGAGGCGGGGGCAGGCTCGTCGCCTTCAACAGGCCAGCCCGCCCCGTCAGGCCAGTCGGCCTCCGCAGGCCACTCCGCGCCGGAGGAGGTGCCACAGGAGTACAGCGGGGACGGGCATCCGTCGGAGGAGGCGACGCTGTAGAGCCGCCGACCGACCGGAACGCCGCCCCCCTGGGCCGAGGCCCCTCGAAGGGCTGGGGCGGAGACGGCCTGCCCCTACCGTGACCGCTTCCCGGCCCCTTCCGGCGCACGCGCCTGAGCACCGGCACCTCAGTCTTGTGTTCGGGCGTGAGCGGCGTAAAAGGGGTCCGGCGCCCCTCCCAGGAACCGGCGCGTGGGCGGCACGAAGGGATTCTCGGTGATCGTCGTGGGGTCCCGAAAGGCCTCGACGGCCTCAAAATACTGCTTCACGAGTTGCAGGCGTCCGGGCCCGGAGGCCGTCCGCCAGGCGCGGATGGCCTTCTGGGCAAACATTCGGTTCGAGAAGCTCACGACGAAAATTCCGCCCGGCCGCAGGACGCGGGCCACTTCGGCGAAGACCTGCTCGGGGTGGCGCAGATACTGTACCGATACCGCACAGAGGGCCGCGTCGAAGGCCCCCGTTTCCAGCGGAAGGCCCTGCGTCTCGTTCAGGTCCTGAACGAAGCACTTGGTCAGGCGCTCGTTGGCCGCCAGCTCCTCCTCGTTCATACCGTGCCCGGCCACGCGCCCCAGGTCCAGGTCGTCGGGCAGGTGGGACACCCAGCTGCTCATCAGGTCGAGGACGTCATCGCCCGTCCCGAGCTGCCGACGGTAGAGGTCGGTCAGGCGCTCCCGGAACTGCTCGTCGACGTGCTGCACGAGGCGCGGCTCCCGGTAAAACGCCCGGTCGGGCCGATCGTCTTGTTGGGCGCGCTCTTCGTCGGTAAGCACAGCGTCGGGCATGCGTCTAGACTCGTCTCTTCGTCAACAATGGCGGCAGTCGGGGACGGCCTCGGGACGGGTTAGATTTCCTGGGTGTCGACCTGATCGACCGGCACACGCTGAACGGCGTCGGTCATCCAGCAGTCCGTGTGCGCCCCGCCGTCCTGTTTCGAAAGGCGGAACAGGTACCCCACGCGGTCGCCCTGCGCGGTGGTGAGGATCACGCCCATCCGGGCCACGGCCCCCTCGACCTGGGGTGTGCTGTAGGTCGCGTTCTCGTGGTCAATCATGGGCCCGTAGGCGGGCGTCTCGAACAGCCGTCGAAATCGACGGAGCGGGCCGGTGGCGCGTTTGTTGGCGGGGGAGGCAAAGTTGAAGGCCGCCTCGATGCCGGCATCCTCGTACGGCGTGTCGTTGCTGCCGAGCGCCTCCACCTGCAGGCGAATCACCTCCATCGGGGACAGGTCGGGGGACGGCTCGGGAAGGGAGTCGGCAGCAGTGGTCATGGTCAGAGGACTCGAATGAAGCAGAGCGCTGGGGAGGGCCCGTCGGCGTTCTTCTCCGTCCCCCATCCACGAGGCGGCGAACATGAGTAGAGACAGGCAAAACGGAACGGCGACACGCATGGCGAACGCACCTGAGCAAGAGGACACGGGCCCGATGCCGTCGTCGGCATTGGGGTTCAACAGCCGGGCTTCCTTCCGATTCTGCGTGGGGCCCATCGTCCGGTCGCTTCTCCGGACGCTGGACTCAAACGCCGAGGACGGCGCGATGGAACTGCTCTATCTTGTTGGGACCGTATCAACATGTCTCGTGGAAAGTCCTTTCGTGGTCGACGGGGCAAAGCGCAAGAATCGGAGAACCGTAACATCCGGGCCGTTCCTGTGACGCCCCCTGCGCGTCCGAACACCCAATCGACGACTGCCGAAGGCGGGGACGTAGCTTGACTTTCAGGTTCTGGGCGCTGAGGCCTCGAACGTATTTTTCCAGCGGACGTGGGAGAGACATGAAGCACCACAGGTCCCGACCGTGAAGACTCTTCTCGTCCCCACGCACTTCCGGCTCTCGTTAGCGCCCCCGTGACGTCTCCCTCCGTGTACGTAGAACGACTCTCTCGCTTTGCCCTCGTGGTCGGCGCCGCGGTGGCCGCGGGCGGTCTCGTGATTGACGCAATGCCCGCAGACCTCCCAATTCGATTGGGGGACGCGACCGGTGGAATTGCGATGGCGTACGTTGGCGGGGGACTGACCATGGTCGCCGGCACGGCACTGGCCGGGCGTCGCGTCTTCGCCGATGCGTCCCGGCCCAACCGTACCCCGGACGGGACGTGACCCTGTCCGGAACGCCTCGGCACACCCGCCTTCATGCCACGATCGGCGGCACGCCGCGTCCGGTCGGTGCCTGGGCTGCCCGTTCCGTTCGTCCTCCCTTTTCCACCGACTACGTCCCCCGCCATGTCTTCCAGCGACTCCTCATCGTCGATTCTGTCGTGGGCAGGATGGGCGGTCCGCACCCTCTGTTGGACGCTCTCGATCCTTTGCTCGGTGGGGGCCGGAATCTTCGTCACGACCCACTTCTACGCCGTGCGGGGCGGACAGCAACAGATTGCCGTGGCGGTGCTGGGCCTGGTCATCGCGCTCGTCCCGTACACGATCGCACGGGCCGTCTCCGAACTCGGAGGTTGACGAGGGCCCCGGGCACGAGGGGAAGAGACGCGTCGGTGTCCCCACGCGCGATGTCCCCGAGCGCATTCGGCTACGGCGTCGGGGCGTCCCCGGACAGCACGGCAGCGACGCGTCGGGCCGTCTCCGCAAAGGGCCGAAACGTGCACCCAAGCTCGGCGCGGGCACGGCTGTTGTCGTAGCGGTAGGTGCGGGCGGCGGTTCGGGCCGTGGTGCGTGCGAGGACCGGCTGCGTGCGGGTGAGGGCGGCGACGCCCTCGGCCAGCATGCCCCCGACTCGTAGAAGCGACGGCGGAATCGTGTAGCGGGGCGGCGCCACCCCAAATTCGTCCGCGAGCGTCGTGGCGAGCGTCCTCCACGACAGGTTCTCTCCCCCTAGGAAGTAGCGACGGCCCGTCTCGCCCTTCTGCATCGCCGCCCGCAGGCCCGCCGCCACGTCACGCACGTCCACCACGTTGGTCCCGCCCGGCGGCACGGCGAGCAGCCAGCCGCTGCGCACCGCGTCGACGATGCGGCGCGTGTTGGTCTCGGGCCCGCCCACCCCGAAGACGAGCGAAGGGTTGACGAGGGTCGCGTCGAGCCCTTCGGCGATGCCGCGGTGCACCTCCAACTCGGCCCGGCGCTTGGACCGGGCGTAGGCGGAGCGGTGGGGCAGGCCCTGCCACTCGGTCGTCTCGTCAATCGCCCCGTCCGGCTCCGGCGGGCGGCCCAGGGCCGCGATGCTGGAGGTGTGCACGAGCCGGTCGACCCCGGCCTTCAGGGCGGCGTTGACGACGTGGGCCGTGCCGTCCGCGTTGACGCGCCGGACGGCCGCCCGGTCGCCCCGCGCAAAACTCACCTTGGCCGCCACGTGGTAGACCCGGTCGACCCCCTGCATTGCTTCGTACAGGCTTCGGGCCCGCCGGAGGTCGCCCACCGCGTGGTCGACCCGCTCGGCGTACGTGCCCAAGAGGTCGAGGGACGAGGTGTCGCGCCGGAAGATGCGCACGTCGGTCCCGGCATCGACGAGCTGGCGGGTGAGGACGGAGCCGACGAAGCCGGTGGCGCCGGTGACGAGAACAGAATGGGAAGAAGCCATGGATCGACGACGGTCTTCGGTGGGGGTCACGCGGCCTCAATCTTAATTAGCAGCGCGTCTTTGTCCACCGCGTCGCCGCTCGCGGCGTAGATGGCCTGTACGACGCCGCCGGACGGGGCCTTCAGTTCGTTCTCCATCTTCATCGCCTCCAGCACCAGAAGGCCCTCGTCGACCGCCACCTCGTCGCCCACCTCCACGAGCAGGTCGAGCACGAGGCCCGGCATGGGCGCCCGCACCTCGCCCCCCGCTACGGCCTCCTCCCCAAGCCCAAATTCTTCCACGAGCAGGTCGCGTTCATCCTTCACCTGGACCTCCGTGCGCCGCCCGTCGATGGTCACGCGCAGCGTGTCCTTCCCCGTCGGTTCCACCGACACGGGCACGCTCGCACCGTCCACGATCATCGACACGTAGCCCTCCCGTAGCACTTCGAAGGTGTAGTCTTTCGCCTCGCCGTCCACGACGAGTTGGTCGTCCTGAATCGCAATATCGAACGCCCGATCGTCGACGAGCGCGCGGTAGACCTGGCCATCCGAAGCGTCCATGAGGGAAGCATCTGTTTGGGGCAAAACGACGCGATCACCCGACACAAACTCACACCCGTAGGCATAGTTTTACTCCAAAATGAGCACCCGAACGCGTCGGCTTTCTCCGCTCGCCCCCATCCTTCTTCTGCCGTCTATGCCCGATGACCTCACGCCCGATCTCCTGATCCGCGCCTACGCCAACGGCGTCTTTCCGATGGGGGACGACGACACCGGCATCGTGCGGTGGCACGCGCCGGACCCGCGGGCATATCTTCCGCTCGATGCGTTCCACATCCCCCACAACCTCCGTCGGCGGGTGCGGCGGCGGGAGTTTTCGGTGACCGCCGATCGCGCCTTCGCGTCCGTCATCGAGGCCTGTGCGGACCGGGCCCGCACCTGGATCACCCCGCGCATCATTCGGGTCTACACTGAACTGCACGAGCGCGGGTACGCCCACAGCGTGGAATGCTGGCAGGAGGGGGACCTGGCAGGCGGGCTCTACGGGGTGGGCCTCAAAGGGGCGTTCTTCGGCGAATCGATGTTCTATCGGGTCAGCAATGCCTCGAAGGTGGCGCTCGTCCATCTCGTGCGGCAGCTGCGGGCGGGCGGCTTTACGCTGCTCGACACGCAGTACTCGACCGAGCACCTCGAACGCTTCGGGGTAACGACCGTCCCCCGGCCCGCGTTCGAGCAAAAGCTCATCCGGGCACTCGACGTCAGCCCCGACTGGTGGCCCCTCGCCGACGCCGAGGCGGCGGATCTCGACACCCCCGTGTCCGAGTTCTCCGCCGCGGCCCCCACCCTGCGCGGAAACGAGTCGCCCCCAAATGGGTGAAACCGGACTCGACGTGTCCACTCCAGCCCCGCCCACCATGCCCGCATATCGCCGAAGCCTGCTCGTCACACTGCCGGGGCTGCTCATCGGCCTTGCGCTGCTGGGCGGCTGCCGGCCCAACCCCGACGGCTCCACCGAGGCGGCCGCCCCTCCACAATCCAGCGGGTCCCTTGCCCTGCCGGACAGCGTGCTCTCCCCGCCGGACACGACCGCCGATCGCTTCGAGGCGGCCCTGCAGACGGCCCTGTCGCACTCGGAGGCCACCGACTCAATCGGGCCGGTGGTGCAGGCCGTGGGACGTCACTTCCGCGGGCGTCCCTACCGCACCGGCACGCTCAACGCCCCCACGACCGAGACGCTCGTCGCTCGCTTTGATGGGTTCGACTGCGTGACGTTTGTCGAGACCGCCCTCGCCCTGGCCCGCGGCGCCCAGGCATCCGACACGACGTACGCGGGCTTCGCACGACGCCTCGCGGAGCAGCGGTACCGCGGCGGCGGGCCGGTGGGCTACTGCGGGCGGCTGCACTACTTCACGGAGTGGATCACCAACAACGCGACGCGGGGCCATGTGCGGCGGCTGGGCGCGCAGCTGGAAGGGCGTCCCCTGCGCGACACGCTCGACTTCATGAGCACCCACCGGTCGGCGTACGACCGATTCGCCACCGACGACAGCCTCTTCGCCTGCGTGCAGGAGATGGAGGCGCGCCTGCGTGCGCAGCAGCGGCGCGATCCGGTGCGGTACGTGCCGCAGGACTCGGTCCGTGCCGTCTACGATCAGCTCCAGGCCGGGGACATCGTGGCGCTCGTTTCTTCGATCGACGGGCTCGACGTGGCCCACACCGGGCTCGTCTACGTCCCCCCCGACAGCGGACCGAACACGATCGGCCTCCTGCACGCCTCCCTCACCGACGGCGTGACGGTTTCGCCCGATCTTCAACGGTACGTTCGGACGATCGATCGTCAGATTGGTATGGTGGTGGCGCGCCCTCGGCCCGTCCGGTGAGGGCCAGCCCGGGCCGCTGCCTTCTTCTCTTTTCCCCGTCATCGACCCCTCTCGACCGACCATGCAGGACATCGAGTGCCTCGGCGTGTACACCAGTGGCGGCGACGCCCCGGGCATGAACGCGTGCCTCCGGGCCGTCGTCCGCACGGCCATCGCCAACGACATTGCGGTGATGGGCATCCGTCGGGGGTACGAGGGCATGATCGAGGCCGACTTCGTGGAGATGGAGCGGCGCTCGGTCTCCAACATCCTCCAGTCGGGCGGCACGATCCTCAAGAGTGCCCGGTCGGAGGCCTTTCGCACCGAGGAGGGACGCCGGGCGGCGGCCAACAGCCTCCGCGAGAACGGCATCGACGCCCTCGTGGCCATTGGGGGGGACGGCACGTTTCGGGGGGCCTCGAAGCTCTACGACGAACACGGGCTCGGGGTGGTGGGCTGCCCGGGAACCATCGACAACGACCTGTACGGCACCGACCAAACGATCGGGTACGACACGGCCCTCAATACGGCCATCGACAACATCGACCGCATCCGCGATACGGCCGACGCCCACAACCGGCTGTTCCTCGTGGAAGTGATGGGGCGGGACGCCGGGTTTATTGCCCTCAACTCCGGCATCGGGGGCGGGGCGGAGCTGATCCTGATCCCCGAAACCATCACGGAGATGGACATGGTAAAGGAGCGCATCTTGTCCCTCATGACGGCCCAGCGGCGCTCCACCATCGTGGTCGTGGCCGAGGGGGACGAGCTGGGCGGGGCCCAGGGCATCGAGCGCGCGCTGCGGGACGACGCGGCCTTCTCGGACATCGAGCTCCGCTCCACCATTCTCGGCCACACGCAGCGGGGCGGGGCCCCGACGGCCAGCGACCGGGTCCTGGCGAGCCGCCTCGGCGTAGCCGCCGTCGAGTCCTTGATGGACGGCCATTCGGATGTGATGGTGGGCATGACCAACAACGAGATCAAGCTCACGCCCCTCCGCAACGTCTACGGCCGGCGCAAGTCGATCGACTACGACCTGCTGAAGCTGACGCAGATTCTGAGCTAACCCCATCCCAATGGCCCCAGGGGGGCCCCTCGGGATCTCAGTAGGAGCCGAGCGGGGTCATTGCGTCAGTGCCGTACTCCACTGGGACACAGACGAAATGTGAGGACCAAGTAGAAGTGCCGGCGAGACGGTCCTCAGTGGCAGACGCCGGTTTGGGCATATGTCGGACCCTTTTCGTACTCCGCGCTGTTCATTAATTGCTTCACGTTGCTCATTAATGAGGCGCTTTTCCGAGCAACAAGGACGACCCGAAGGAGCGCGGTGCTCGGGTGGGCGCATCCCTCGTTGTGTTTCATATCTTCAATTCTGATGCCCGACCCCTCTCATCCCCCCATCGGCGAGGCCGACGGCAAGGCAGAGGCCGTGGAGTCCATGTTCGACGCCGTGGCGCCCCGCTACGACCTCCTGAACCGGGTCCTCAGTGCCGGCATTGACCGGTACTGGCGGTCCCGGGCCGTCCGGACGCTGCGGGCCGAGCAGCCGCGGCGGGTGCTGGACGTGGCGACCGGCACCGCCGACCTGGCCCTCAAGGCCCAGCGCACCCTTCATCCCCGCGAGACCATCGGCATCGACCTCTCCGCAGAAATGCTGGACCGGGGGCGGGAGAAGATCGAGCGGGCGAACCTCGCCTCCCGGATCGTGCTCCAGAAGGCGGACGCTGCCGACCTGCCGTTCGACGACGGCACATTCGACGCGGCCTTCGTGGCGTTCGGCGTGCGCAACTTCGAGGACCTCGACGCCGGCCTCGACGACATTCGGCGCGTGCTGCGGCCCGGCGGCGCCCTCGTCGTGCTGGAGTTTAGCACGCCCCGCACGACGCCCATCAAGCAGCTCTACGCGTGGTACAGCCGCCACGTCCTGCCCCGCATCGGCGGCCTGCTGAGCCCCGACCAGGGGGCCTACGAGTACCTGCCCAGTTCGGTCGCGGCGTTTCCGGACGGCGTGGACTTTCTCCGACGAATGGAAGGGACCGGCTTCGTCGACCTGACGTGGACGCCCCTCACGTTCGGCATCGCCTCCCTGTACACGGGTCGGGTGCGATGAAGCACAACGACGCCTGCATAATGAGATGGATACGATCGAGCTCACTCTCACCATTCCGCCCGTGGAGCACGCCCCGTTTCTGGCGGAGCTGGAAGAGCCCGCCACCGGCTTCGTGCAGAACGACACCGAACTCCGCGCTTACGTGCCGGCCGAGCGCTGGGCCGCCGTCGATCAGAAGCAGTTGAAAGCCCGCCTGGCCGCCGACGGGCACCCCGATGCGCTGTCGATTCGGCCCCTGGAATCGAAGAACTGGAACGCCGTCTGGGAGGACACCCTCTCGCCCGTACGGGCCGGGCCGTTTCTCGTCTGTCCCACCTCGGTGGCCCCACCGTCCGCCCGGGACGACGCCACGGTGCTCCGCATCGATCCGGAAATGAGTTTCGGCACGGGACACCACGCCACCACACGACTGGCCCTGCGGCTTTTGGCCGAGGCCCTCGCCCCCGGCGATCGCGTGCTCGACGTGGGCACCGGGACCGGCGTGCTCGCCATTGCGGCCTGTCGCATCGGTGCCGACGCGGCACGGGGGGTGGACACCAACCCCGACGCGGTGCGCAACGCCCGCGAAAACGTACGCCGGAATGAGGAGACCGACTGTGTCACCGTACAGGAGGGGTCCGTGGACGTCGCATCGGACACCCAGTACGACCTCGTGGCCGCAAACATCACGCGACGCGTCCTGCTGGAGTTGATGCCGGCCCTCGTCGCCCGCCTCGCCCCGGGCGCCTCTCTTCTTCTCTCCGGCCTCCTCCGGCCGCAGCGCGACGACATCCGCGATGCGGTTGCGTCCCACGGCCTTGCCCTCGACGCAGAGGCTGCGGAGGAGGGATGGTGGGCCGGTCGATTCGCTCGTTCCCCATCCCCCTGACGCCCATGCGCCTCGCCACCATCGACATCGGCACGAACACGGCTCAGCTCCTCGTCGCCGAGCGGGACGGGACCGAGCTGCGCCGCCTCCACACGGCCGAGCGGTTCGTGCGGCTCGGGGAGGGGGTGGATGCCCGGGGCCGCATTGGCCGGGAGGCGCAGGGGCGCCTCCTCGATGCACTGCGCGACCACCTCCAGGAGGCCCGGACGTACGACGTGGATCGGGTCTCGGCCGCCGGCACGAGTGCCCTCCGCGACGCGGCGAACCGGGACGCCGTTCTCGCGTCGGTGCGGGACGCCCTGGGACTGTCCGTCGATCTTCTCTCCGGCACCGAGGAGGCGACGTGGAGCTTTGCGGCGGCCCGCGCGGCATTCGACGACCGTTCGGGAGCATGCCTGGTCGTTGACGTAGGCGGCGGGTCCACGGAACTCATCGCCGGCGCGGCCCCAGGCCAGACGCGCTCGTCGCCCGCCGAGGCCATCCGGGATCACGCCAGCCTCGATGTCGGGTGCGTGCGCCTGACCGAGCGCTGCTTCGCGTCGCAGCCCCCGTCCCCCGGTGCCGTCACGACGGCCGCGCAGGTGGTCGACGAGGCCCTTGCGGCCCGCGCGCCGGCGGTCGGGGACGCCCCTGTGCTCATCGGCACGGCCGGCACCGCCGCCGCCCTGGCGCTCGTCCACGCGGGCCCCGCCAGCACCTGGGACGCGCTACACGACAACGGCCTCGTCCTGTCTCGGAAGGACGTACGCGACTGGCGCGAGCGTCTCCTCGGTCGGTCCGTCGACGGCATCCTTGAGCTGCACCCGGAGGCGATGGCGGGCCGGGCCGACGTGTTCCCGATGGGCGTGATTCTCCTCGACCGCACTCTGGCCCACTACGACCTGGATGATCTTCGCGTGAGTCCCTACGAACTGCGGCACGGCCTGGCCCTCCGCCTCCTGGCCTCGGCGCCGGCCTCCCCGTCCTGATCAGGGCCCCCGAGTGCCGCCCCGTTCAGGGCCCGCCGGACTCTGTCCCCTGCCAGTTCTCCTCCCCCCGTCCCGGGTGCCTTCACGTTTCCGATCGCCCCCTCCTTCCCGACGCTGCTGCCCCGGCAACCCGGCGTTGCGGGATGCGGGAATTCGGCGGAAATCTCCGCCGCTGAGAGGAACATCCACCCGTTCCTGTGGTGGGGTGTATCGCTTCAGTATTCTGCCGCACCAGCTCTCCTGCTCCTATGTCCGTCCCCCGCGAAGACATCCTGGATGTCCTCCGACAGATCAAGCACCCAAAGGAGGAGAAGGACATCATCCGGCTCGACATGGTGAAGGACCTCACGATCGAGGACGGGCACGTCTCATTCACCGTCGTCGTGAAGGACCCGGACGGGCCCTTCGCCAGTCAGGTCGAAGAGGCCTGCCAGCGCCTGCTGCACGAAGAAGTGAGCCGTGAACTGACGGTGGACGTGGAGGTGGACAGCGAGATGATTCCGCTGGGGGACGACGTGATGGTGGGCGATCAGGGGGGCGAGAAGCAGCAGACGAGCGGCGAGGACGGCGTGCAGAACACCATTGCCGTGGCCAGCGGCAAGGGCGGGGTGGGCAAGAGCACCGTCGCCGTCAACCTGGCGATGTCCCTCTCCGAGCAGGGCTACGAGGTGGCGCTCGTGGACACCGACATCTACGGCCCCTCGATTCCAAAGATGATGGGGATGGAGGGGGAGAAGCCGCGCGTCAACGACGAGCGCAAGATGGTGCCGCTCGAGAAGCACGGCGTCAAAACCCTGTCGATGGGCTTCATGGTCGACCCCGATCAGGCGGTCGTCTGGCGCGGGCCGATGGTCACGAAGGCCGTGCGCCAGTTTCTCGGCGACGTGGACTGGGGCGACATCGAGTACATGATCCTCGACCTGCCCCCCGGAACGGGCGACGTCCAGCTCACCATCGTCCAGACCATCCCCCTCACCGGGGCCGTCATCGTCTCGACGCCGCAGGACCTCGCTCTCGCCGACGCGCGGAAGGGCAAGGCGATGTTCGACAACGTAAACGTGCCCGTGGTGGGCATGGTCGAGAACATGGCCTACTTCTCCCCACCCGACCAGCCGGACCGCAAATACTACCTCTTCGGCCGGGCGGGCGCCCAGGAGCTGGCCCAGGAGCTCGACGTGCCGTTTCTCGGGGAGGTGCCAATTCAGCAGGAGATCCGCAAGAGCAGCGACCAGGGCACCCCCATCGTGCGGTCCGCCCCGGACAGCGCCTCGACCCAGGCGTTTGCCGAGATCGCCGATCAGCTCACCGAGCAGGTCGCCCTCCGCAACGCCGAGGACGACCCGACGCAGAAGATCGAGATCCTCTACGAATAAGGGCCGCCCGGCTGCCGGCCCGGAATGGCACCGAACAGGGCCGCGCCCCGCACATTTTCCGAACGCGCCCGCGTCCCGTCCGTTAGGGATTGAAGAAGTACGACGTCCGGGTTCACGCCGCCTCACGCAATCGCCTCGACGCCTTATGTCCGACGACGTGCCTTCCTCCCCCGACACCGAAGACGGGTCGTCCCCACACATCGACCCGGAACTGCGCGACAACATCGAGGAGGCCCTCGACACGATCCGCCCCTACCTCATGGCGGACGGCGGGTCGGTCCGGCTGCTGAACGTGACCGCCGACTACGTCGTGGAGCTCGAGCTGTTGGGGGCCTGTGGATCGTGCCCCATGAGCACCATGACGCTGCGCGCGGGCATCGAGCAGGCCCTCAAGCGGTCCGTGCCGAAAGTGAAGCGGGTCGAGGCGGTCAACGCCACGGCGGCCGCGTAGGTCTGGACGGACCTCGTGTCCTCTGCGTGTCTCCGTCAACCTTCATGTGTCGCTGGAAGTCCCTGGCGGGTCAAAACTGCACCTCCACTCCCAGCCGGACGGTGACGTAGCGGGTCGAATCCCCCGTCTGAAGATCCGAGCCGCCCGTGTCGACGACGACGTACCGCGGCTCGAAAAAGACCCCGTAGGTCTCGTCGACCCGAAAGTTAGACCCGATCGCGAGGTGAAAGCCCCTTCCTCTCGTGGATCGCTCCGGAAGCACGTTTTCACCCTGGCGCACCCGTGCCTCCGCGAGCTCGGTCCGGTACAGCCCGATGCCCCCCGCCACGTACGGATGGGCATCGCTCTGATTCTTGAGGGTGTAGCGCAGCCCGACGGTCCCGTTTATAAGGTTCAGCGCACCGCCCTCCACCGACGTCCCGACCGATAGGTTGTCGTCCAGAAGCGCAACATTGTCGCTGTTCAGGGTAAACCGGTCGTAGCTCCCCTGCAGGACGACCTCCAACCCATCGTACACCTCGAGTCCTGCCTCAAGCCCCAGGTCCACCCCGGAGTTCAGGATGTTGTTCAGGCCTTCGGGCGACTGAAAGAACGCCGCCCCTACATTTCCGCGGACCGAGACCGCCGGCTGGGCCGACACGCGGGTGCTAAAAATGAGGCCGAGGACGATGAGAAGCGCGGCGGTCCGTCGCATGGAGCCAAAGGATCGATTGTGTGGGGGAGGGCCCCTCTGAAGAATCGAAGGGAGGGAGTCGGGCCGCCCGAGCAGGCGTGCTTCGAAACAGTCGCGCCCTCCTGCCCCGCCCGATGGTTGCCCGCTTTGCACAGTCTTCTAACAGGGCCCGCCCCGGCTGGATCCCTACCCCTACTCACTCGACGCGGGCCCCTGTTGCATGTGGAGGGTGGGGCGAAGGGCCTTCAGACGAGACATCGCGTATCGGCGCAGCTCGGGAAGTCCCCCCTCGTGTGCCTGGAGAAATCGGCGGTAGTAGCGGGCGGCGGGGGCCTTGTCCCGGTAGTGCTCGTCGTAGACCGTCGCGAGGCGGAAGTCAAGCTCCGCCCGCCCCGGACGCAGCCGACGGGCCGTTTTGTAGGCCTCAAGCGCGGCGGACACGTTCCCGCGTCGACTGTACGTGGCCCCCTGGTGCGCCAAGGCGTCCGTGATCGGCCCGCTCGCCTCCTGGTCGATGGTGTTCTGAAGGTACCTGCTCGCCCGGCGCAGGCTATCGAGCCGCAGGTATGTGACGCCCAGATAGAGGGTGGTACGGGCGTGACTGGAATCGCGTTGCAGGGACCGCCGGAGGAAGGGCAGGGCCCGGGCATACTGCTGGCGGCGCACGTCGGCGAGGCCAATCCGCCGGTACACCGTCGCCGACGAGTCGCCTGTGGCTAGCGTCCGGACGTACGCACGGCGCGCCCTCTTGAGATTCTCTCGCTCGAATGCGAGGTCGGCCCGACGGCGCCACAGTCGGGGGTCCCCCGACTGGTGGGTCAGGGTGGTGTCCACCACGCGCCGGGCTGCGTCGAGATGTCCTGCCGCGCGGTGCAGTCGACTGAGCGACAGCGCGACCTCCGCGGACTGCGGCACGCGCCGGTGGGCCTTCCCGAAGTGGCGCCGCGCCCGCTCTGTTTGATTGAGCCCAAGGTTGCACTGCCCGAGGCGCGCCCACCACCGTCCGTTCGAGGCGTCGGCACGCACCAGTCGTGCGTACTGGGCCCGCGCCTTCGACCACCTTCGAGCGCGCCGGTACACCTCCGCGAGCGCCTGCCGGGCCGCCCGGTCGTCGGGACGCGCGCCGAGCACACGCTCGAACGCCGACGCCGCCTCCGGCCACCGATACAGCGCGGCGTGGCTGTCCCCGAGGGCCCGATCGATCGCCGTCGTGGCCCGCCCTTCGCCCTCGGCAATGCGTCGGGCCGTGTTCAGAGCGTCAATGGCGGCCGCATGGCGTCCCCGGGCCTGTTCCGCTCGCCCAAGCAGGACGTGGAGCGCCTGCGATGCGGAGCTGTGGAGCGAGTCGTCGCGTCGTCGGCTGCGGATGCGACGGACCACCGCGTCGTACGCGCCCTCCCTGTAGGCGGCCCGTAGGGCCTGCACCGGTCCGGCATCACCGGATGGACGGCGCGTCGTGTCCCGATCAACCGGTACCGATCGAGTCGAGTCGGGCCTCGCGTCGACCGGCCCCGGCCGGGCCTCTCGAGTAGGGTCGGGGGATGTCGCAACACACCCGGCGCAGACCCACGCGCAGGCCAGCAGGAGCCAAAGAAAATCGTGAAGGGTCGACATGGCGGCAGGTGCCTCTGTTTTTTTTACTACTTCTATAGTAGTAATCGGACGCAAAATTTCCAACCGCCCGCCCTTGCGGCCGGATCGCTGAGCGGCGGGGCGCGTGCGAGGCAGTCCCTTCGTCGCCTTGCTTCCCTGCACGTGTTCTGGTCTTTCTCTCATGCCCGACGCCGACCCGACGCCCGTCGTCACCGTGTTTCTCCGACACCGAGGCGAAGTGTTGCTGCTTCGCCGCAGCGACGCGGTGGACTCTTATCCCGGTCGGTGGGGCGCCGTTGCCGGGCACGTCGAGGACGGCGATCCCGCGGCGTCCGCGCTGCGGGAGGTGGAGGAGGAGACAGGCCTGCGTGGCGCCGACGTGCATCCCCGGCGGCAGGGCTCGGCGTTCACGGTCGAGGACGACGACCACGGGGCGCACTGGCGGGTGCACCCGTTCCTCTTCGACGTCGACAGCCGGTCGATCCAGACGAACTGGGAAACCGAGGCGGTCGAGTGGGCCTCCCCTACCGTACTGTTGCGGCGCGACACAGTACCGGACCTTTGGACCTCGTACCGCCGCGTGGCGCCGTCCATCCTCGGCCTCACGAACGACACGACGCACGGGTCGGCCTATCTCTCCATTCGGGCCCTGGAGGTACTGCGCGACCGGGCCGGCATGCTCGCCCATTCCGAGGCCGCCACGATTGAGGATGCCCGGGGCCGCCTAATCGGCACCGCGCATCGCCTGCTGGACGCCCGGCCGTCGATGGCGGCGCTGGCGAACCGGCTGCACCGCGCCATGCACGCGAGCCTCCCGGAGCTCCCCCCTGATGCGGTCGAGACCAACGCCCACGAGGCCATCCAGAACGCCCTGGCGGCCGACGCGGCGGCGGCCGAGACCGCAGCCACTCAGCTAAGCGGGACCCACGTGCTCACCCTGTCCCGCTCCGGCACCGTGTTGTCGGCCCTGCAGGCGGCCGACCCGTCCCCCACCGTCAGCGTGGCCGTCTCGGCGCCCGGGGACGAGGGCGTGGCCGTCGCCGAGCGCCTCACCGAAGCGGGCCTCGACGTGACGCTCCTCCCCGACGCCGCCGTCGCGCGTCGCCTGCAGGGGGGCAGCGTCGACGCCGTGCTCGTGGGGGCGGACACGGTGCAGCCTTCGGGGGCGGTGGTCAATAAGGCCGGAACGTACGGGGCCGCCCTCGCGGCGCATCGGGCCGATGTGCCCGTGTACGCTGCGTGCGCCGTCGACAAGATCGCAGTGGACGACGGTGCGTCCGACGAGTCCGCCGCGGACCGGGCCGTGTACGACGGCTCTCGGGACGTGGAGGTATGGGCCCCTCGGTTTGACACCACCCCCGCCGCCCTCGTCACCGGGGGCCTGCTTACCGATCGGGGCAGGCTGGCGGCCGACGCGATCGACACCGTAACGGAGGAGCTCACCGAACTCCGCGCCTGGACCTGACGGCTGGGCCTGGGAGGGCCGTCCCGTCTGTAACCCGGTACTTCTCAGCCCCTCTTCACGAACTGATCCCCCGTTGGCTCGTTGACTCAGTCCCTGTTCTTTTCTACTCTACAGGAGGAGCACGAAGAGGAGACCGTGCGCCCCGCATTGCCCGGTGGTCTAATGGCAGGACAGCGGCCTTTGGAGCCGTTAGTGGTGGTTCGAATCCACCCCGGGCAACCAGCTCTCTATCCCCCTGACCGCTGCCGCCCCGGTGCCCCGCCCACTCATGCGTGCGTCGAGCAATGAACACCGCGTCGCCATCTTCGGGGGCCGCTCCAACCCGGCCCTCGCCAACAAGATTGCCGAGGCCTACGGCACGACCCTCGGGGACCTCAGCATCCGCGACTTTGCGGACGGCGAGATCTACGTGCGGTTCGAGGAGTCCATTCGGGGAGCGGACCTGTTTATCATTCAGAGCACCCATCCGAAGGCGGACAACTGGATGGAGCTGCTCCTCCTGATCGACGCCGCCAAGCGGGCCTCGGCCGAACGCGTAACGGCCGTGATCCCCTACTTCGGCTACGCCCGACAGGAGCGCAAGGACCAGCCGCGCGTCTCCATCGCGGCGAAGCTCATGGCCAACATGCTCACCTCCGCCGGCGTGGACCGCATCCTGACCATGGAGCTTCACGCCGCCCAGATCCAGGGCTTTTTCGACGTCCCGGTGGACCACCTGTACGGCTCCACCGTCCTGACCGACCACGTTCGCCAGTTCGACCTCGACGACTTCGTCGTGCTGGCCCCGGACGTGGGCGGCCTCAAGATGGCCCGCGCCTACGCCCAGCGCCTGGGCGTGGACCTGGCCCTCATCGACAAGCGCCGCCCCCGTCAAAACGAAGCACGGGTGATGAACGTGATCGGGGACGTGGAGGGGAAGGATGTCCTCATCATCGACGACATCGTCGATACGGCCGGCACCCTAACCCGCGCCGCGAAGGCACTCAAGGACCACGGCGCCCTGAAAATCATGGCGGCCTGCACGCACGGCCTCCTCTCCGGCCCGGCCTACGACCGCATCGAGAACTCCCCCCTTGAGCGACTCATGATCACCGACACGGTGCCCCTCAAGCGCCCGTCCGACTGCATCGAGGTGGTCAGCGTGTCGAACCTGTTCGCCAAGGCCATCCGCCACATTTACACCGACCGGTCGGTCTCCACGCTCTTCACCGACTAGCGGGGGCCGCTGTCCCGTGCGGCAGGAACCAGGAGGCGTTGGGGCGAGGCGTCCGGGCGGCCCGGATGGGCCCCACCAGCCCGTCGGCGTCTATTTTGCTTGAATCGGTCCCGCCCCCCTGGAACCAAACGGAGGGGTGGACTTAGCATGCATTCTGCATAGAGAGGTGACCGGTCATCTGCCCCGGTTGCTGTCACCCTTTTCACCGGACCGTCTTCCCGTCATGGACGCCCCCGTCATCGAAGCCCAGCCGCGCGAGACCGGCTCGAAGGCCGCCCGCGAAATCCGCAACAACGATCGCGTTCCGTGCGTGCTGTACGGGCGCACCGTGGAGTCGACGCCGCTGCAGATTCCGATCGCCGCCCTCAACAAGCTGATCTATCGGCGCTCGGCCCCGGTGGCTGAGGTTGAGATGAACGGGGACACGTGGAACTGCATCCTGAAGGACTACGACCTGCACCCACTCACGGACCGGCCCCTGCACGCCGACTTCCAGGCGCTCGAAGAGGGCGACGAGGTTACGCTGACGGTGCCGCTGAACTACACCGGGATTCCGGTGGGCCAGCAGAACGGCGGCGACACGCAGCAGATCGCCCGTGAGCTCACGATCTCGGTGCTGCCCGAGAACATTCCCGCCCAGATCGAGGTCGACATCGGCGAGCTCGTCATCGGCGACTCGTTGCACGTCTACGACCTCGAGACCGACTACGAGATCAAAACGTCGAGGGACCAGACGCTCGTCACGGTCGTGGCGCCGCAGATCGAGACCGCACCCACGACCGAGGCTGAAGAAGAAGAGGAGGAGCTCACAGAGGAGGAGATTGCCGAAGAGGGCGAGGCCGTCGACACGGAAGAAGGCGAGCCCGCCGAGGGCGAAGAGGCAGCCGGCGAGGGCGGCGCGGACGAGGAGTATCAGTAAGCACAGTCGGCCGCGCGCCGACGCCCCTCCATTTGACCCCCAGAAGGGCGGCCGACCCCGGTCGCCCTTTTCTATTTCTCCCCCCACTCCCTGAGACCGCATGTCCACCCCCTCCCTGCTCGCCATTGGCCTCGGCAACCCGGGCGCCGAGTACGAAGACACGCGCCACAACGTCGGCCATCAGGTCATCGACGGGCTCTCCGGGCGCCTCGACATCTCGCTCCAGCACCAGTCCGACGCGCTCGTCGGCTGGGGACGGTACGTCGATCAGAAAATCGGGCTGGCCGTGCCGCTCACCTACATGAACCGGAGCGGCGACGCCGTCGCGGGCCTTCGGGCCCACTACGACCTTCCGATCGACCGGCTGCTCGTCATCGTCGACGACCTGCACCTTCCCGTCGGCACCATCCGGCTCCGCCCCACGGGCAGCAGCGGCGGGCACAACGGCCTCGCCCACGTGGCCCAGCGGCTCGGCACCACCGAATTCTCCCGCCTCCGCGTCGGCATCGGCAACGACTTTCCCGAGGGACGCCAGTCCGACTACGTCCTCTCCCCCTTCACCGACGAGCAGCGGCCGGCGGCCCGGTCGGCCCGCGAGGACGCCGAGGACGCCGTCCTCACGATGGCCCGGGACGACATAGACGCGGCGATGAATCGCTTCAACTGACGCGCCTCCGCTGGCGTGGGCCTCAAAACAAAACCCCCGACCGGGGCGCCCGGCCGGGGGGACAGGAAGACACAGAATGTGAGGGCGCGCTAGCCCAGCAGGTAGGCGAAGAGGGGCAGGAAGATGACCGCCACCTTCCCCATCAGCTTGATGAGGACGTTGAGCGAGGGCCCTGCCGTGTCCTTCAGCGGGTCGCCCACGGTGTCGCCCACCACGGAGGCCTTGTGCGCCTCGCTGCCCTTGCCGCCGTGCACGCCGGACTCGATGTACTTCTTGGCGTTGTCCCAGGCGCCCCCGGCGTTGGACATGAAGATGGCCGTCAGGAAGCCGCTCATCAGCACGCCGGCGAGCAGGCCCGCCAGCGCCTCGACCCCGAGGCCCGGCAGGGCGCCCACCACGACCGGCGCCACCAGCACCACGACACCGGGCAGCATCATCTCGCGCAGCGCCGCGCCCGTCGTGATGTCCACGCACCGGGCGTAGTCCGGCTTCGTGTCCCCGCTGCGCACGCCGTCGATCTCGTCGAACTGGCGCCGCACCTCGTTGACGACGGCCGCCCCGCCGCGGCTAATGGCGTGGATGCCGACCGAGGAGAGGTAGAACGTCAGCATGGCGCCCAGCAGCAGGCCCACCAGGACGGCGGGGTTCATGAGGTTGACGCCCGCCTCCAGCGACAGCAGGTTCTGCGCCGCCGCCTCCGAGAAGTAGGTGGCCAGCCACGCGAGCGCCGCCAGCGCCGCGGAGCCGATGGCGAAGCCCTTCCCGATCGCGGCGGTCGTGTTGCCGGCCGAGTCGAGCGCCTCACAGCGCTCCCGCACGTCCTGACCGAGGTTGGCCATCTCGGAGATGCCCTGCGCGTTGTCGGTGATCGGCCCGTAGGCGTCGGTCGACAGCACCACGCCGAGCGTGAGCAGCATGCCGAGCGCAGCCAGCGCGATGCCGAAGAGGCCGCCCAGGTAGTACGCCAGAAGTGTCGCGACGGACACCGCCAGGGCGGGCACTACCGTGCTCAACATGCCAGTGCCGAGCCCCTCAATGATGGTCGTCGCGGCCCCTGTCTCGGCCGACTCCGCAATCTGCTTTACCGGCGCGTACTCGGAGGTGTAGTACTCGGTCGCCTTCCCGATTACGACGCCCGTGATGAGGCCGGACAGGATGGTCAGGAAGAGGGCCCAGCGCACGTCCATCGAGGCCGCTGCGTCGTCGATCACCGCCGCGGCCGACTCCCCGGCCGGCACGAGCCAGAAGATGAGCCCCAGGGCGAGGAGGCTCGTCAGCACGTTGGCGACCGTGGTGCCCCGGTTCAGCGCCGACCGGGCGTTGGCCGCCTGCTGCTCGTAGGAGACGTCGGTCCCCTCCCCCGCGTTCACGAAGAAGTACCCGATGATGGACGACACGATGCCGAGCACCCCAAAGAGAAAGGCAATCATGAGCCCCAGGTCCTCGAACCCGAGGTTCGGGAAGGCCGCCGCGAAGTCCACCTCCGCGCCGAGGAACATGGTCGCCGCAACCGCCGAGACGTACGACTCGTAGAGGTCCGAGCCCATCCCGGCCACGTCGCCCACATTGTCGCCCACGTTGTCGGCGATGACGCCGGGGTTGCGGGGGTCGTCTTCCGGAATGCCAGCCTCCACCTTCCCCACCACGTCGGCCCCCACGTCGGCGGACTTGGTGTAGATGCCGCCGCCCACCCGCAGAAACAGCGCCACGCAGGAGGACCCGAAGGCGTAGCCGAGCCAGGCGTGACTGTGCTCCGGAAACAGGGCGTAGATGACGGCCAGGCCCAGAAGCCCGAGCCCCACCACCGAGAAGCCCATCGTGGAGCCGCCCGAGTAGGCAATGTTCAGCGCCTTGGCGAAGCTGGTCTGCGCGGCGTGGGCCGTGCGCCCGTTGGACTTGGTCGCGATCCACATGCCGATCCATCCGGCCAGCCCCGAGGCCACCGTCCCGACGAGAAACCCAACCGTCGTCGGGAGCCCGGTCTCCGGCATGGAGTACAACACCACCGCCACGACGACGGCGAAGATGGCCAGGTACCGGAACTCACGGGTCATGAACGTTTTCGCCCCGGCCTGAATGTCCCGGGACAATTCCTGCACGCGCTCGTTGCCGGCATCCTGGCGTAGGATGTACCGGACGAGGTAAAAGGCGAAGGCGAGCGCAAGGAGCGAGGCAATGCCCGCAACGAGCGGGGCGTTGGCGACGACAAACTGCTTCACGACAGAAGAGAGACTGTGATCGGTTCTCGAACGAGACGGAAAGACGGGCTTCTGGATTAGAAGCCCCGTGACAGGCGCGGAAGCGCAGTGTCCGCGGCTCAAAGACGTTAGCAATGCTGCGCTGTGCGAAGGTTCTTTAGGATCTTTGCTGGCGACGAAGAACGCAACCGCCAGCACTGATTCTTCCGTTTTTTGCCATCGTTTCTTGCCGCACCCTCCGATTTTCCACATGCGCCAGAACCGTCCCACTATTTGATTCGTGGGCGTCATTCCCTACATTGGAAGTCCTTCCACACGGCGTCTCCCCGGATCGCCACCACGCATTCTCACTGCACGGCACACGACCGAAATCATGGCACAAGTTGACGTTGAAATGCCCAAGATGGGCGAGAGCATTACCGAAGGCACCGTCATTGCCTGGCACAAGCAGCCCGGCGACGAGGTGGAGCAGGACGAGATTCTGCTCGAAATCGGGACCGACAAGGTCGATACGGAAGTGCCCTCCCCCAAGGGCGGCGTGCTCACGGAGACGCTCGTCGAGGAGGGCGACACGGTGGAGGTGGGAACCATCATCGCAACGCTAGACACCGACACAGCAGCCGCGGAGGTGGACGCCGACGACGAGCCCCCCGCCGAGGCGCCGTCCGACGACGAAGCGGCCGCGGACGAGGCGAAAGAGGCCGCTCCGGACGCGGACGCCGAGGATGAGGCGGAGGCGACGCCCCCAGAGACGGATTCAGAAGAAGCTGCGTCTCCGGCCCCCTCCGGCGACGAGGTGGAGGTCGTGATGCCCAAGATGGGCGAGAGCATTACCGAGGGCACCGTCGTCGCCTGGTACAAGGACATCGGCGAGGCGGTCGCCATCGACGAGACCATTCTGGAGATTGGCACCGACAAGGTGGACACGGAGGTGCCCTCCCCCGCCGAGGGCGTGCTTACCGAGAAGCTCGTCGAGGAGGGCGAAACCGTCGAGGTCGGCACGGTCGTGGCCCTCTTGGCCTCGGAGGCGGAGGCCGGATCGGTGGAGCCCCCCGCGTCCGACGAGCCCGACACCACGCAGGAGACGGCCCCCGAGGCCGACGAGGCGGAGCTGCCCTCCACGCCCCCCTCCGGCGACGGGGCGGTGCCCGACGCCGACGAGCCGCAGCGCGCCCCCGAGGAGACGATTACGCGCCGCGGCGACGACGGGCGCTTCTACTCGCCCCTCGTGCGCTCGATCGCGAAGGAGGAAGGGCTTCGCATGAGCGAGCTGGAGTCGCTTGAGGGCTCCGGCCGGGGCGGTCGCGTGACGAAGGAGGACGTGCTCGCCTACCTCGACGAACGCGAGGAGGCCCCCGCGGCCCCTGCATCCGCCCCCGAGCGGCCGCCGCGCCCCGGTCGTTCGGACGAGGCCCCCCCCGCCCGCGGCGACTACACGGTCGACGAGGGCCCGAGCGACGAGGAGCTGCGCCAGCAGTACGGCGACCGCATCGAGGTGCAGCCCATGGACCGGATGCGCAAGATGACCGCCGAGCACATGGTGCGGTCGAAAGCCACGTCCGCTCACGTCACCTCCTTCGCCGAGGCCGACGTGACGGGCCTGGTTCAGCTCCGGGAGGCCAACAAGGAGGCCTTTCGGGAGCGCGAGGGCGTGAAGCTGACGTACACGCCCTTCTTCGTGAAGGCCGCGGTGGAGGCGCTCCGCGAACATCCCCTGCTCAACGCGAGCGTGGAGGGCGACAAGATTGTCATCAAGCACGACTTCCACGTCGGCATCGCCGTGGCCATCGGCAACAAGGGCCTCCTCGCCCCGGTCATTCGCAACGCGGGGGACTACAACGTGTCGGGGCTGGCCCGCAAGGCGGCGAACGTGGCCGAACGGGCCCGCAACAAGGAGCTCCAGCCCGATGAGCTGCAGGGCGGCACCTTCACGGTCACCAACATCGGCTCGCTCGGCTCCCTGATGGGCACGCCCATCATCAACCAGCCGCAAGTGGGCATCCTCGCCACCGGGGCCATTCAGAAGCGGCCGGTCGTCGTGGAAAACGACGGCCTCGGCGACGCCATCTCCGTGCGCCACATGATGTACCTTTCCCTCAGCTACGACCACCGCATTATCGACGGCGCCATGGGGTCCAGCTTCCTGCAGCGCGTGGTGACGGAGCTGGAGTCCTTTTCCGCGGACGCGGACCTGTTCTAATCCCAACGCCCCCCACTCAGATCGGTCGCGTGGCCCCGTCCCTGTAGCCCGCCGTCCCAAAGAGGACCAAGAGGGGCCCGGGCTGCGCCTCCGACGGAATCGGACCTGGGGCGCCCGCCGCGCGAGGACGCCGGCCCCATTGTCGGATGGGCCCCACATCGAGTGGGAGCGGCGGTGCGGGAGACGGAAGGTCGGCCCCGCCCCTACACGCCCCACAGCAGCCAGATGCCCCCGCACGTGACGAGGGCGAGCAGCACCTGCAGCGGCGCCCCCATCCGTAGGAAGTCGGTAAAGCGGTACCCGCCCGGCCCGTACACCATCAGGTTCGTCTGGTACCCGATCGGGGTGAGCAGGGCCCCGCTCGCGGCGAAGGTGACCGCGAGCACGAACGAAAAGGGATCCGCCCCCGTCAGCTGGGCCGCCTCCACGGCCATCGGAATCATCAGGATGACGCTGGCATTGTTGCTGATGAGTTGGGTGACGAGGCTGGTGAAGACGTAGAAGACGAGCAGGAGCGCGACGGCGGGGATCCCCTCCGACACCGCCGTCACCCCGTGGGCCAGGTACGCCGCGGTGCCGGACCGCTCCATGGCCATCCCCAGCGGAATGAGGCCCGCCAGGAGCACGATCACACTCCAGTCCACCGCCTCATACACCTCGGTGGGCCGCACGCAGCCGGTGGCCACCATGGCCACGACCCCGCCCAGGGCCGAAACGAGGATCGGCATCACCTCCAGCGCCGCAAGCCCGACCACCCCTCCCACAATGCTGAGGGCAAGCGGGAGCTTTTCGCTCCGAAAGGACGTCTCCTCGTCGTCCTGCACGACCACGAAGGTCCGGTTCCGCTCGAATTGTTCAACGGCGGGGGCCGACGCCTGGACCAGCAGCGTGTCGCCCCCGCGCAGCGGCATCGCGTCGATCTCGTCGTAGAGCAGCTTCCCGTGCCGCCGAATCGCGAGCACCAACGCGTCGTACTGCTGCGCAAACCGGATCGACCGCAGCGTCTCCCCGAGGAGCGGATTGTCCGACAGCAGCACCACCTCCGTAAGCACCTCCTTCTCCCGCTCGATCTCGACGTCATCCTGCGTGATCTTCGTGTGCACCACCGGCTCCAGCTTCTGGGTTTGCATCAGCTCCATTAGCGAATCGCGGCTCGTTCGCAGCAGAAGCACGTCGCCCGCGCGAAACTGCTTGGGCCCGAGCGGAGCGGCGAACGCCTCCCCGTCGCGGCGCATCTGCATGACATCGATGTCCAGGTCCAGCGCGGTCAGCGCCTGCCGCACCGCCACCCCGACGAGGGGCGAGGCCTCGGTCACCACGACCTCCGTCAGGTAGCCGCTCATCTCAAACTCGTCGGTCAGGTCTTCCTCCGGCTTGATGCGCTCCGGCAGCAGCCGGTGCCCCACCGCCATCAGGTACACGACGCCCGTCGTCAGCACGAGCGCCCCCAGCGCCGTAAACTCGAACATCGAAAACGGATGCCCGATCAAGCGCGCGCTCACGTCGCTCGCCAGGATGGAGGTGGAGGTCCCAATCACCGTAAGCATCCCCCCCAGCATCGACGCGAACGAAATCGGCATCAGCAGCTTCGACGGCGACATCTTCGTCTTGCGTGCAATGTTGATCGCCATCGGAATCATCATCGCCACCACGGGGGTGTTGTTGATGACGCCCGCCGTGGTGCCGGAGAGCCCCACCAGCGCCCCGTACTGCTTGTAGAAGCTTCCCTTCGCCCAGTCCACGATCCAATTTCCGATCCGCCGAAGCACCCCGGTCCGCCGGACGCCCTCACTGAGCACGAACATCGCCAGCACCGTGATGGTGGCCGGGCTCGCGAAGCCCGCCACGCCGTCCGTCGGCCCCACGCCCGTCCACGGCTCCAGCAGCACAACCGCCACGATGACCCCAAGAGCGGTCATGTCGATCGGGATGACCTCCGTGATGAACAGGACAAGCACGACGGCGATGAGCCCCAACACGACGAACATGTCGAGGGTAAAGACGGGCGCCGTCTGGGCCAAAAGAAGCGAAGCCACGGGTGGAGAGGCGGGAGCGAGGCGAAGGACGAGGAATGGGTACGCACATGGTGAAGAGCCGGCCTCGGAGACACAACCACCAGGGCCGCGCCGCCCGAAATCCTTCCGATCTTATGAAAATGTCGGGGCGTGCACTCGACCGGCTCGGGGGCATCGTACGGGTGCCCCGCACACGCGGTCTCTTCCGGTTGCCCACGGACACCTCTGCCTTTATTTTTGGATGGCGATTGCTTGGATGGCGATTGCCGAGATTGCGCTTTATTTTCGAGCGGTTCCCCCCTCGCCCTCTTCTTCCAATTCCTCAGCCGGACCATGGAGCCCTCCACGCCCAACGGGGACCCGACGCCGTGGTGGGGCACGGTCTCCCTCGACGTGCGGACCGGCGGCCGGTGGGCCGTCGGCCCGTCGACGCTCTGGCTCTACCGCACGGACCGCGAGTGGCGGATCGTTCATCGGCCGTCCCCCGACGCCGGGGCCGCAGATCCCCTGTCCAACCGAAGCGACGTCACGATGCCCCTCTCGGAGGCGGACATGGCGCCTGTTCTCGACACGGACGATCCGGCCGTTCACACCAGCCGCTACAGCTTCGGCGACACCGAGCCGCGCATTGCGCTGCGGCCGGCCCTGGCCGACCGGCCGGTCGTCTCGCGGCCGGAGCATCCGCTGTACGTGCCCCCGGAGGAATCGGTGACGCTCTACCTGAGCACGGCCCTCTGGATTCAGATCACGCTTCCGGACTCGGAGCGGAAACTGCAGGAGGTGCCGTCGTTCCGCATGTCCGACACGTGGTTCGGCCCCTCCACCGTCGACGGGGAACTCTGCTACGCCACCCGCACCGCCGGCCGGCTCCGCCTCGACGCCCTTCCGCGCCGCGACCACCGGGCCGTGACGCCGCTCCGGATCCGAAACACCGCTGCGGACCCGCTGGCCCTGGAGCGGGTCCAACTGCCGACCCAGCACCTGGCCCTGTACACGGCCTCCGGCGGTCGGCTCTGGACCCAGGCCGTGACGATGACGCACTCGGCCGGCCGGGAGGGGGCCGACGTGCAGGTCCGAAGCGGCCCCCCGGCCGACGCGAAGGCGGCCGAGCGTCTCCAAGAGCCCCGCGAGACGACCAAGAAGAGCCTCTTCACGAGCACGTTCAGCGCCGTGAGCACGCTCTTCGCCCCGTAGCGCCTCCCCGCAACGTTCTCTTTTCCAACCGAACCGTCTCATGGAGCAGTGGTGGACCCTTGCCGTCGACTACCTGACGAGCCCGCAGGCCGTAAGCGCGCTCAAGGCCCTGCTAAAAATCCTCGTCGGCCTTGCGCTCGGCCGCCTGGCCGGAAACGGACTGGCCCGGCTGTTTGCAGAGGACGACGCGCAACGAGCCATGATCCTCCGGCGGGGCGCGCTCTACGGCATCGCCGGGCTGTTCACGGCCTCGGCCCTCATGGAGCTTGGGTTCGACCTGAGCGTGCTGCTCGGGGCGGCCGGCATCCTGACCGTCGCGATCGGGTTTGCCTCCCAAACCTCGGCCTCCAACGTCATCAGTGGCCTCTTCCTGCTGGGCGAGCGGCCCTTCGCCGTCGGCGACGTGATCCGCGTGAACGGCACCACCGGCGAGGTGCTTTCGGTCGACCTGCTCTCGGTCAAGCTCCGCACCTTCGACAACCTGTTCGTCCGCATTCCGAACGAGACGATGATCAAGTCGGAGGTGACCAACCTGCGCCGGTTTCCCATCCGGCGGATTGACCTGCAGGTGGGGGTGGCCTACAAAGAAGACCTGCGGGAGGTGCGCGAGGTGCTGATGGAGGTGGCGGACCGCAACCCCCTGTGCCTCGAAGAACCGACCCCTCTTATCATTTTTCAGGGCTACGGGGACTCGTCCATCAATCACCAGTTCTCGGTGTGGGCCAAGACCGAACACTTCCTCGACCTCCGCAACAGCATTCCCGTGGAAATTAAGGAAGCCTTCGACGAGCACGATATCGAAATTCCCTTCCCCCACCGGACCCTCTACACCGGCAGCGAGACGACGCCGTTTCCGGTGCAGCAGGCGGGCGAAACGGACGATCCGTTCCCCTCCGCCCCGAACCCGGAACCGACCTAGCCCCTTCGGCCCTCACTCGTCTCTCCCTCATTCCCTCTCGTAAACGCCTCTTTCCGACGCATGAACCTCTCTTCGACCCGCCTTGCCCTCGCTCTTGTCCTCCCGTTCGCCGTTGTATTGCTGGCCCCCTCGTCCGCGACGGGACAGATCTCTGCGGATCGTCCCGGGTTTGGGGACGGCCCGGCGACGGTCGCGCCCGGCACCGTTCAGGCTGAACTCGGGGCCGCCGCGGCCAACGACGACTTCGGCACGAACGCCGAGCTCGGGCAGCTCCTGCTCCGCTACGGCGTGGCCGACTTCCTCGAACTTCGGGGCGGTGTCGGCTCCTTCGCCCTCGACGCCCCCGACACCGAGTACACCGGCACGAGCGTCGGCGGCAAGCTCCGCCTCGCCCAGTCGTCCCTGTCCACACTCAGCGTGGTCAGCACCTGGGCCCTCCCGACCGGAACGGGCGCCTTCGAGAACGAGCGCGTGTCCCAAACCCTGGCGCTCGCCTTCAACGGCGCCCTCGGGGAGGGCCTCGGCCTCTCGGCAAATGCCGGGACCTCCGTTCCGTACGGCGGCGACGCGGACCCCTCATACCTCTTCATCCCGACGCTGAGCTTCGGCGTTACCGACCGTGTGGGCGCGTACGTCGGCTACGCCGGGTTCTACACCACCGGCCTCAATCGGAACTACGTGGAGGCGGGCCTCACCCTCCTGTCGAGCCCGAACACGCAGCTGGACGTGAATACCGGGCTTCAGGTCGACGAGAACCGGGGCGCGTTCTTCGCCGGCCTCGGCCTGGCCCACCGCTTCTAGCAAATAGCAAACACGACGGGGACGCCCCCCGAATACATTCGCGCCCGCTCCGCAAAAATAACTGATGGGTACGGGGCGTTCGGATTCGTGTCTCCTAAAAGGCCACCTGCAGTCGCCCCGTGAAGAAGCCGTCGGCCACGTCCTTGGTCGACGCCTTGTAGTTGACCACCACCCGCAAGACCGACGAGGCGTCGTAGTTGTATCCCAGGACGAGCTGGTCGTCGGGGGACGAACCGGGCGTGTCGGGGTCGTAGCCCTCCAGCCGCGCGAGCACCTGATGCCGGTCGTCGACGTTCAGCCCGGCCGTCGCGTAGTAGCCGACGGGCGACTGGGCCTCTGTTTCGGGGACGGTGGGCCCGTCATGCTCCAGGTCGGCCGCGTGCAGGGCCCCGGCCACGAGCCACCGCTCCGTCTCGTACTGGGCGTCGGCCTGCACGAGGAGGCGCGTCCCCGTAAACGAGGACGCGGTATTCGGAATGGTTGCCTGGTCGTCGATGCTGTAGCCCCCACTCGCGCCCACGTCGAGCGTGCCGGGGCCGAGGGGCACGGCGCCGATCAGTCGCCCCAGGTACAGGAGGTGGTCGTTGTCGTTCGTGCTGAGGCCCCGCGTCCCGTTGAAGGCCCCCAGGGTGGCGGTGACCTGCGCGTCCCTCGCCTCCGCCGTCAGGTCGCCCGACAGCTGAACCCCAGCCTGTCGGTTCGGGGCGAGGGCATTGACCACGCGGGCCCGCTCGGCGAATCGAATGCGCGGACGCGACGTGAGAAATTCGGCGCTATACGGCGTTTTGAACAGCCCCCCACGGAGCCGGACCCGGTTGGCAAGGGGGAGCTGCACGTACGCGTCGAGGAGGGGACTCGACGACGTGAAGTCGGTCTGTACGACGTAGGAGAGCCCCTCGGCCTGCCCCCCGAGCCGCAGCCGCGCACTTCGGGCCCGGAAGCCATCGTTGGGGCCGCCGGTCCGCCCCAGGTAGGCATCCGCCTGCACGAGGCCGCCCACGCGGAGGGCATCGCCGGCCCCCACCGTACCCCCCGCTTCACCAGGCGACTGGGCGACTGCCGGGAGCGCCCCCGCACACAGCCCGACGAGCAGCACGGCGAATCCCAGGGCAGAGTGTCTCAAGACGGCAGCAAACGACATCGTGGGGTGTCACCAGTCACAAAACAAAATGAGCGAGGGGCCGCCCGTCTTTCGAAGAGACGGCGCTCGGCGCCACGGCCATTCAAAACCAGGGTCAACACGAGGAGAACATCCAGGGGTCCCCTCCCCGATCACCGGCCCGGATGGTCACGATCAACCGCCTCGTCGGGGCCGCGCCGCTACCGGAACTCCAACCAGAACAGGATGGTGACGACGAGGATGGTCAGGCTAATCAGGAGGTTGGTGGCCGTGACCCAGCCGTCACTGATGCGGTCCAGTTTGTAGAGGCACAGGTCGTAGGCGCGGTCGTACGTTCGTTTGATGCTCGACAGGACGAGTTCAGCGTTGTCTGCCCCACCGGTCTCGACCGTGTCGGCCCTCGCGAAGACGAATGAGAGCTGCTCCACGTCCTGCTCGAACGCCCGTACGGAGGTGCGCACCTCGTGAAGCTGACGGAGGCGCTCCTGGAGCGCTCGCCGCCCGTTCCGGCTGTAGAAGGCCGGCTCCAGGTCGTATACGTCCTCGAGAATGTCGTCCAGATGCTCATCAAGCTCGCTTCCCTCCTGGATCAGCGTCGCAAGCCAGTTCCAGTACTCCTGCTCCGAAAGGTCGTAGATTCCTGCGTCTGCGGCCCACTCCTCCGTCGAGCGTGCGGCGGAGGGCCCCCTCCCGGTCAACTCGGGCGGCAGAACCTCGTCGAGGGCGTCGCCGCGCTGATAGACGGCCGGGTCGGCGGAGTCGGAAGAAGGCATCAGGGAGAAGGGGGGAGGTAGGGATGGTGCGGAAAAACGTGTTGTTCTGGGGACCCGTGTCGCGCGAGGGGCAGTCCCGACGTTCGCATGGCGAGACGAGGGGCGTGAAGCGTCCCCTCAAATCCATTCGCGGCGCCGGAAGTACACCAGGAGCGCCCCGGCCGTGACGATCATCAGGCCCCATACGGCGGGGTAGGCCCATTGCCATGTCAGCTCGGGCATGTATTCGAAATTCATGCCGTAGATCCCGGCCACGAACGTGAGCGGGATGAAGATCGTCCCGATGATCGTCAGCACCTTCATGATCTCGTTCATGCGGTTGCTGATGGACGTCATGTGCAGGTCGTGCAGCCCGCTCGCCGTGTCGCGGAGCGCCTCCACGAGGTCGAGCACCTGCACCACATGGTCGTACGTGTCGCGCACGTAGGGCCGGTTGTCATCCGCCCAGAAGGACGAGTCGAGTCGTTCGAGCTGGTGAAGGAGCTCCCGCATCGGCCACGTCATCCGGCGCATGAAGATCAGATCGCGGCGCAGGTCGTGGATGTCGTCCTCCACGTCGTGACCGTCCGCCCCCATAATCTCGTCTTCGAGGTCTTCGGTGCGGGTCCCCAGTTCGTCCAACACCATGAAGTAGTGGTCGACGATTACATCGAGGAGGGCGTAGGCAAGGTAATCCGGGCCCCGGTCGCGGATGTGCCCCCGCCTGTTGCGGATGCGCTTGCGGACGGGATCGAACACGTCGCCGGGGTCTTCCTGAAACGAGATGAGATTGCGTTCCCCCACCAGAAAGCTTACCTGCTCGGCCCGGAGGGCGCCGCCCAGATCCTCGTCGAAGTAGAGCATCTTGACGACGAGGTAGAGATAGTCGGCCTGGGGGTCCAGCTTGGGCCGCTGGCCCGTGTGGGCGATGTCCTCCTGAATGAGCGGGTGGACGTGGAAGTGGTCCCCAACGGTTCGGATTACGGACTCGTCGTGAACCCCCGTGACGTTGATCCACGTGACCGGCGCCGTGTCCCGGTACGTGAGCACCTCGTCGAGGCCTTCGTCGTCGGTCTCAACAAGATGGTCGGGCCCGTATTCCAGAACCCGAAACTGGACGGGCGCGGTGCGATCCTCTCCCACAAACACGACGGAGCCGGGGGGCAGCCCCACCTTTTGCTCCGGGGACAAGGAGGCCAGGTCGCGGTCGTCAAAAGACATGCAGGCACTGGCTGACAAAGGCAAAACATCTTTGGGAGTCAACGGGGGGACTGCCCGAAGGATTCTCGTGCGTGGCAGCCCGTCTAATGGCCTTCGCCCCACCACTCCCGGATGGACGCCCCGAGCAGGGTGAGCACCGTCAGGGGAATGACAACTGTCCACATGGCCGTGCTGAATGTGGGAAGCGCGTCGCGTTGCGTCGCGGCGAGAAAAAGATACCCCACGTACGCCCCGTAATAATAGCCGAGGAAGAGGCCCCCTCCCACCGGGCCACCACCTGTCCGGTGAAGAAAATCGGCAGGCAGGCCACGGCGGCCCCGATCACCAGTAATGCGATTCCCGCGACGAGAAAAAGGGCAGCCATCGAAGGACGAGACGGACGGTGCGGGCGGTTTTGGGGCGGGGGAATTGGGGCCGGTCCTTGAAGGTCGCGCCCGGGAGAAGGTTCGTACACGGTGCAGGCCCTCAGGACAGGGGACCCGTCGGATTCCGTTATTGACACCGTCCAGCGTGGGCCGTTGATTAAACGATGACGGTTTCTCTTCCTCTCTGCTCCCCATCCCATGCCCGACGACACGTCCTCGCCCGACCCGGAGCTGGAGCTCTCCCTCCGGGAATTGCGCGACCACCTGCAGGCCTTTCAAGACGACTACCTGGAGGACAAAAGCGACGAGACGGTGGGCACGTACCGCCGCTCCCTGAACTCGTTTGAGAAGTGGTTCGTCCAGCAGAACACCTTCCGGTTCACCGAGGACGGGGTGCGCGAGTACAAGCGCTACCTGATGGAGGACCGCGACCTGAGCCAGGTCTCCGTGTCCACCTACCTGACGGCCCTGCGGCGCTTCTGCCAGTACCTGACCGACGTCGGCGAGCTGACCGAAAACCCGGCCACGGGCGTGAAGGGCAACCGTCGGCCCGAGACGCACTCCCGCTCCGTGCTCACGGAGTCCGACATCGAGAAGCTGGAGGCAGTCGTGGACGACGCGACCCAGATCGACAAGCGCGACCACGCCATCATCTCGCTCATGCTCTACGCGGGCCTTAGCGAGATCGAGATCGTGCGGGCCGACGTGGAGGACCTGGAGCACACCCTCATGGGCCCGGTGCTACGCGTGCAGGGCAAGGGGCGCGAGGTCAAGGACCAGGAGGCGCCGCTCGATCCGCCCGTGCTGGAGGCCGTGGAGGCGTACCTCGACACCCGCGACGATGTGCACCCCGAGGATCCGCTGTTTGTCTCGCACGGCCACCGGTCGAAGGGAAAGCGGCTCCAAACCCGGTCGGTGCGAAGCCGCATCAACGGCTACCTCAAGGAGGCCGGCATCAAGCGCAAGGGGGTCACGCCGCACAGCCTCACCCACACGGCCGCCCTCCTCTGGCTCAACGACGGCATGCCGCTCGAAGAGGTGAAGGAGCGCATGCGCCACGGCACCCTGGACACGACGATGATCTACTACAAGAAGCAGGGCCTCCTCAAACGCGACCCGGAGGACCTGGAAGAGCTGGACGTATAGAGAGCCAAACGCACTGAGGGGGGCGGCGCGAGGCGGCGCCGGCCCTCAATAGGCCCCCCGATGCACCGGGCCGCTCAGTCCGCGAGCGCCCGGATGGACCGGCCGTACGTCCGCACCGTGAGCACGGGACAGGGCACGTGCCGGATCACGGCCTCCGCCACGCTGCCGAGCAGGAACCGCTCCAGCCCCGTCCGCCCCCGAGTCGACATGACGATGGCGTCCGTCTCCTCGGCCTCGGCGAATGCAGCGATCGTGGACGCGGCCGCGCCGGTTCGGACGTGCACCGCCACCGGAACGCCCAGGGCCCCCAGCCCGCGGCCCATCGTCGCCAGTGCCCGTCGGGCCTTTTTCTCAGGGCCAACGTGCTCCTCGTCCGAAACGGACGGCGCCGGTTCAGGGGGCGACGCCGAACTGCCCGTCACGACGTGCAGGAGGTCTACCTGTGCGTCGAAGACGCGGGCCCACTCCGCCGCCACCCGTGCGGCCTCCCGCGCATTCTCCGAAAAATCCACGGGCACGAGGATGCGGTCCAGCATTCCGGGCACGGGCGGAGCGCCAACCCCCTTTCCACGCAGGGCGAGCACCGGGCGTTTGGCGCGGCGGATCACCGTCTCGCCCACGCTCCCCAACAGAAGCCGGCGGGCCCCCTGGCGGCCCCGCGTGCCGAGGGCAATTAGGTCGATCTCTTCCTCGTCGGCGAAGCGGTGGATGGTCTCAGCCACGCCGCCGTCGCTGCGGGACACGCCCTCGATGTGCACCGCGCGCAGGGCCTCTTCCGAGACCGCCCCGGTCCGTTGAAGCGTCTCTCGGACGGCCGGCAGGTCCCGGGCCGGGTAGGGGGCGTCGGACCGATCGGTCACGTGAAGCACGTAAAATCGCGCCTTCATTTTCGCGGCGAGGGCGAGGCCGTGGGGCAGCACCCGGGCCGAGGCGGGCGTAAAGTCGTGGGGCACCAGAATTCTATTGACAACGAGCATGGCCCGGTGGATGCAGGAAATGAGATTGGGACGGGCTCCCCTCGACGCCCGAGCGCCGCCCCCACTTCGAAGAGACGGGCTCTGCCCGCCCGCATTTGCAGAAACTACATGGGCCCCGTTGGGTTCGGGGCCCCGCTGCGTCCCCTCAGCGGCCTTCTGCCCCCCAGGCCACTCCGGAGCCCACGGACGCCTGTGCCAGGCCGAGCGGGAACGCAACCCGGCGCCTTCCGTGACAACCGTGATGTATTTCGCCGCCGCCCCTCGTTTGGGCGGCGTCGATACGGCGGACGCCGCCGCTGGAGCATGCGACTCGTCGTCTCTCTTCCCAGGCACGCGCCCTCTTCGCACATATGTTTGAATGGATCAAGAATCTGTTCGGCGACCCGAATGAGCGGGAGCTCAATAAGCTCTGGCCCATCGTCGAGGAGATCAACGACCATTACGAGGAGCTTCAGGACCTCACGGACGACGAGCTCCGCGCCAAGACCGACGCGTTTCGGGCAGAGATTCGGGAGGCCGTGGCCGACATCGAAGCGCGGCAGAATGAGATTCGGGAGAAGCTGAAGCGAGCCCCCGGCCTGGAGGGCCCCGTCGGCGGGGACGGACAGGTAACCGAGATGGAGGGCGAGGCCCTCTCCCTCGACGAGCGGGACGCCCTGTACGACGAGTTTGACGAGCTCGAGGAGGAGTGGCAGGACGTCGTGGAGGACACGCTGTGGGAGCTGCTCCCCGAGGCGTTTGCCGTCGTGAAGGAGACGTGCCGCCGCATGCTCGGCGAGACGTGGATGGCCGGCGGCTCGAAGATTGAATGGGACATGGTGCCCTACGACGTGCAGATCCTGGGCGCCATCGTGCTCCACCAGGGCCGCATCGCGGAGATGAAAACCGGCGAGGGGAAGACGCTGGCCGCCGTGATGCCCCTCTACCTCAACGCCCTCACGGGCCGGGGCTGCCAGCTCGTGACGGTCAACGACTACCTCGCCGAACGGGACACCGAGTGGATGGGGCCCATCTACGAGTTTCACGGCCTCACGGTCGACTGCGTCAACCGCTACGACCCGCACACGGAGGGCCGCAAGGAGGCGTACGAGGCCGACATCACGTACGGCACCAACAACGAGATTGGCTTCGACTACCTGCGGGACAACTCGTTCGTCGTGCGCCCCGAGCAGTTGATGCAGCGGGGCCACCACTACGCCATCATCGACGAGATCGACTCGGTCCTGATCGACGAGGCCCGCACGCCGCTTATCATCAGCGGCCCGGTGCCCGACCAGGAGAACGACGAGTACCGGGAGCTGCGCGACCCGGTGGAGCAGCTCGTGGAGGCCCAGCGCCGCCTCGTGCGGTCGTTCGTGAAGGAGACGCGCGAGCTGCTGGAGGAGAAAGAAGAGGCCGAGGAAGAAGGCGACTCGCGACGCGCCCAGGAGCTGGAGGACGAGGCAGGCCTGTCCCTCTTCCGGGCCTCCCGTGGCTACCCCAAGAACCGCCAGCTCCAGAAGCTCCTCAACGAGCCCGGCATGGAGCGCCTGCGGCAGAAGACCGAGAACTTCTACCTGCAGGAGAACGCCAAGCGCATGCCGTTTGTCGACCAGGAGCTCTACTTCTCGGTCGACGAGAAGAAGCAGACCGTGGAGATGACGGAGAAGGGCCAGGAGTACATCGCCAAGATCATGGACGAGTCGGAGGACCTGTTCGTCCTCCCCGTCGTCGGCGACAAGATTGCCGAGGTCGAGGACGAGTACCAGGAGAAGGTCGACGAGCTGGAGGAGGCGCTCCAGGAGGAAGACCTGTCCCAGGAGAAGCGCGAGAACAAGTACATGAACGACAAGCGGGAGCTGGAGAAGGAGCTCCAGGAGACGAAGCGCGAGATCTACAACACCTATTCGGAGCGGGCCGAGCGCGTCCACGCCATCGAGCAGCTCCTAAAGGCGTTCACCCTGTACGAGCGCGACACCGAGTACATCGTGCAGGAGGGCAAGGTACAGATCGTCGACGAGCACACCGGACGCGTCATGGAGGGGCGCCGCTACTCGGAGGGCCTCCACGAGGCGCTGGAGGCGAAGGAGGAGGTCGAGATTCAGAACGCCACGCAGACCTACGCCTCCGTCACGCTCCAGAACTACTTCCGCATGTACGACAAGCTGTCCGGCATGACCGGCACGGCGGAGACGGAGGCGGAGGAGTTCAACGAGATCTACGACCTGGACGTGGTGGTCGTCCCCACCCACGAGCCGGTGCGGCGGGACGACAAGGACGACCTCGTCTTCCAGACGAAGCGGGAGAAGTACAACGCCATCGTCGAGAAGGTCAAGGAGTACAACAAGCGCGGCCAGCCGGTGCTCGTGGGCTCGGCCTCGGTGGAGGTGTCCGAGACGATCAGCCGAACCCTTGAGCGGGAAGGCATTCCCCACAACGTGCTCAACGCCAAGCAGGACCGGGCCAAGGAGGAGGCCCAGATCGTGGCCGAGGCCGGGCAGAAGGGCTCCGTCACGATCGCGACGAACATGGCGGGGCGCGGGACCGACATCCAGATTACCGACGAGGTGCGCGAGCTCGGCGGGCTGGCGATCCTGGGCTCGGAGCGCCACGAAAGCCGCCGCATCGACCTTCAGTTGCGCGGCCGTGCCGGGCGCCAGGGCGACCCGGGCGAGAGCCAGTTCTACGTCTCCCTCGAGGACGACCTGATGCGCCTCTTCGGCTCGGACCGGGTGGCGAAGGTCATGGACAGCATGGGCATCGAGGAGGGCGAGGTCATCACGCACCCCTGGATCAACAAGAGCATCAAGCGGGCGCAGTCGAAGGTGGAGCAGAACAACTTCGCCATCCGGAAGCGCCAGTTGGAGTACGACGACGTGCTCAACTCGCAGCGCGAGGTCATCTACAAGCGCCGCCGCGAGGCCCTTACCGGCGAGCGGTTCCACGGCCAGGTGCTCAACATGCTCTACGAGTACATCGAGGCGCTCGTGGAGCGGCACTACGGGCAGGGCAACATCGCGGGCCTGCGGGAGGACCTCCTCCGCACCCTCGCCTTCGACCTGGAGATGGACCGCGAGGAGTTCGTGCAGCTCGGGGAGGATGGCGTCGTGGACCACGTCTACGACGTGGCGACCGACTACTACCGGCAGAAGCGCGCCAACATTGCCCAGCCGTTCCACCAGACGCTGCGCGACCTGAAGCAGGAGCGCGGCGACGACATGATCGAGCAGGTGTTCGTCGACTTCACCGACGGCCAGGACGCGATCCGGGCCGTGGCGGACGTCGACGAGGCCCTCGAGACGAACGGGGAGGAGATCAACGAGGCGCTGGAGCGCACCGCCATGCTCCAGACGATCGACGAGAAGTGGACCGACCACCTGCGCGAGCTCGACGAGCTGAAGGAGGGCATCGGCCTCCGCTCGTTCGGGCGCAAGGACCCGGTCGTGGAGTACAAGATGGAGGCGTTCGACCTCTTCTCCGACATGATGGCCGAGATTGGCCAGGAGGTCGTCTCCCTCGTCTTCCGCGCCGGGCCGGTGGTCGACGACGAGGTGCAGACGGAGGGCCAGGGCCCGCGCCGCCGCCTCAGCCAGCGCAACGCCCAGACCCAGCACGACTCCGCCCAGCCCGACTACAGCATCGACGCCGACGGCGACGGGGGCGGCGGCCAGGAGGGCGAGGCCGCCGAGCGCGACCCCACCGTCGAGGAGAAGCAGCCGGTGACCGTGGCCGACGAGCCGGGCCGCAACGAGTACGTCACCGTCCGCAACAACGCCAACGGCGAGACCACGGAGATGAAGTGGAAGTACGCCAAGAAGAAGATCAATCAGGGCGGCTGGTCCCTGGTGTCTTGATCCGGCCGTGCCGCCGCGCACGATGGCCTTGCGTCGGCCGGGCGACCCCTCTTCCACTGACGATTACAGATTGAGGATGGGCGTTCGGGCCTTGCCCCCGCACAGTCTTCAATCCGTAATTTGAAAGCCCCATTCTGCCATGCTGCAGTCGTTGTCCGTTCAGGACTATGCCCTGATCAAGGAGCTGGAGATGGAGTTCGAGAGCGGGCTGAACATCATCACGGGCGCCACGGGGGCCGGCAAGTCGATCCTGATCGGGGCGCTGCGCATGATTCTGGGCGAGCGGGCCAACACCGACGTGGTGCGGGAGGGCACCTCGAAGGCGGTCGTGGAGGGCATCTTCGACGACGCGGACACCGAGCGCATCCGGGCCGTCCTCCGGGAAAACGAGATTCCCACCGATCCCCTCCCCCGCGTCATCCTGCGCCGCCGCATCACGGAGCGGGGCAGCCGCGGCTTCGTGAACGACACCCCGGCCACGCTCGACGTGATGCGGGCGGTGGCCGGCGAGCTGATCGACCTGCACGGGCAGCACGAGCACCAGAGCCTCCTCCACACCGAAACCCACCTTCGGCTGCTCGACAGCTTCGGCGGGCTGAGCGGGCTCGTCGAAAGCTACCGGGACCAGCGGAGCCGGGTGGCCGAGCTCGTGGAGGAGCGCGAGGCGCTGGCCGCCCGCGAGCGGGAGCTGCGGCAGCAGAAGGAGCTGTACGAGTTTCAGATCGAGGAGATTGACGCCGTCGACCCCCAGCCCGGCGAGGAGGACGAGCTGCGGGCCGAGCAGCGCGTGCTCGAAAACGCCGAGCACCTCTACGCCTCCACGAAGGAGCTGTACGAGCGCCTCTTCGAGAGCGAAAACGCGCTGCACGATCAGCTCGTGATCTCACGCAACGACCTGCAGGACCTTGCCCGCATCGACGACGCGTTCGAGGAGCACGTCGACGAGATCGAGTCGGCCCGCATCATCGTCAGCGAGCTGGCCAACTTCCTGCAGGACTACAACGCCCACGTCGAGTTCGACCCGGAGCGCCTGCAGGACATTCGGGAGCGCACCACGGAGATCGAGAAGCTGAAGCGGAAGTACGGGGGCAGCCTGGAGGCCGTCCTGGAGCACCGGCGCGAGATCGGCGAGAAGTACGAGCTGGCCCAGGATTTTGAGGGCAACCTGGAGCGCCTCGACGCGCAGATCGACGAGGCGAAGGCGGACCTGACGGACGTGGCGCAGCGCCTCTCCCAGAAGCGCCGCGAGGTGGCCACCCGGATCGAAGACGCCATCCTCGAGGAGCTGGGCACGCTCGGGATGCCCAACAGCCAGTTCGAGGTGCGCTTCACTCGACAGGAGGACCCCGACGGGTGGATCCAACCCGACGACGCGGACGCCCACTACCGGGCGTTTCAGAAGGGGATGGACCAGGTCGAGTTCTTTATTTCCACCAACGTCGGCGTCTCCCCCATGCCCCTCGCCGAGGTGGCGTCCGGCGGCGAGATCAGCCGCATCATGCTCGCGCTCAAGACGATCCTCGCCAAGAGCGAGCGGCTCCCCATCCTCGTGTTCGACGAGATCGACGTGGGCATCTCCGGCAACATGGCCCGCCGCGTGGGCGAGAGCATGCACGACCTCGCCCGCTACCACCAGATCATCACGATCACGCACCTCCCCCAGATCGCCGCCCTCGGGGACTGCCACTTCAAGGTGGAAAAGATCGTGGAGGACGGCACCACGAAGACCACGATCCACCGGCTCGACGAGGACGAGCAGGCCACGCAGGTCGCCTCCCTCATCAGCGGCGAGGACATCACCGACGCGGCCCTCGCGAGCGCCCGCGAGCTGATGGCGGCGGGGGAGCGCGACGAATAGCGGCGTCGGGGCCCCGTCGGGACGCCCGGCCCGGAACGGTGCGCTCCGGCCCGCTCAACGCCAAGGTGCCCTACTGGGCGTGGGCCCGGGTCTCGTCGGCGTGTGGGCCGTGCTCACTCGCCATCGTCTTCAGCGCGCGGCGGATGCAGCCCATGCCCTCGTCCACCTCGTCCTCCGTAATTGTGAGCGGCGTGCGGAAGCGGATGGACCGGTCGCCGCACCCGAGAATGATGGCCCCCTCCTCGTACGTCTGCTGGGCCACGTGGTCGCGGTACTCGGTGCTCGGAAGCGTAAAGGCCGTCATGAGGCCCTCGCCCCGTACGTTGGACACGGCCGGGAACTCCTCCGCCAGTTCGTGCAGCCGGTGCTGGAGGTGCGTCCCCACCCGTCCCGCGTGGTCTACGAGCTGCTCCTCCTCCATGATTTCGAGGATGCGGTCGAAGCGTACCATGTCCACGATGTTGCCGCCCCACGTGGAGTTGATGCGGCTGGGCGTCTCGAAGACATGATCGTCCACCTCGTCGAGCTTGCGCCCGGCCAGGATGCCGCACACCTGGGACTTCTTGCCGAACGCCATGATGTCGGGCTTTACGCCCAGGGCCTGGTGCGCCCAGAACTCGCCCGTGATGCCGACGCCACTCTGCACCTCGTCAAACACGAGCAGGGTGTCGTTCTCGTGGGCCAGGGCCTTCAGCTCTCGCAGGAAGGCGGGCCGGAAGTGGTTGTCGCCCCCCTCCCCTTGAATCGGCTCCAGGATGACGGCGGCAATCTGGTCCTCGCGCTCGTGGAAGTGGCGCTTGGCCTGTCGGAGGGCCTCCTCCTCGTGGGCCCGCACGCGCTCCTTCTCGTCGGCATCGAGCGGAAAGTGGACCTTCGGGTTCGTGATGCGCGGCCAGTCGAACTTCGGGAAGTACATCGTCTTCCGCGGGTCGGCCGTGTTCGTGAGCGACATGGTATAGCCCGTGCGCCCGTGGAAGGCCTGGTCCAGGTGCAGCACCTGGTGCCCCACCTCGCGGCGGTATCCCTTCTGATGGTTCTTGCGCACCTTCCAGTCGAACGCCGTCTTCAGCGCGTTCTCCACGGCCAGGGCCCCGCCGGAGATGAAGAACGTGTACGGCAGGTAGTCCGGAATGCCCACCCGATCGAAGGTGTCCACAAACCGCGCCATGTGCCCGGTCATGACGTCGGAGTTGGTCACCTTGTTGAGGGCCGCGTCTACCAGCCGCTCCATGAACGCCTCGTCCCCACTCATCTTCGGGTGGTTCATCCCGAGGGGGTTCGAGGCGTAGAAGCCGAACAGGTCAATGAGTGAGCGGCCGCTTTTCTGGTCGTGCAGCCGAACGCCCTGACTCGCCTCCATGTCGAGCACCATGGGCATCATGCCCTTCGTCAGCATGTGCTCGGACAGAAGCTCTTTGACCTCAGCAGGACGAACCGAGTTTGGGGAAACCGCTTCCATAAAGGGGACGGGCTCGTGAAAATGACCGAGTGGAATATAGAAATTCGCCAGCCGCGGGGACGTTTCCCTCCATTCGGAATCGTCACTCGTTGGCGTAGGCCACCTCTCCCCCCACGATCGTATAGTCGACCGTCGCCTCCCGGAGCCGCTCCGGCGGGCCCGTCAGGATGTTTTCGGAGAGCACCGTCACGTCGGCCAGCTTGCCGGGGGTGAGGGTGCCCTTCACGTCCTCCTCGAACGCCATCCGGGCGTTGTTGATCGTGTAGGACTGGAGCGCCCGGCGACGCGTGAGGGTCTCGTCGGGGGTGAACGTCGTGTCGGTGCCGGGCACCTGCCGCGTCGCCGTGCAATGGAGGCTGGCGAGCGGATCGATCTTCTCGACGGGCACGTCGGTGCCGTTGCCCACCACGGCCCCGTCCGCCCACAGCGTATTCCAGAGGTAGGCCCCCTGGTCCACCCGCTGGGCCCCGAGGCGCTGGTAATTGTACGGGGCATCGGAGCAGGCGTGGATGGCCTGCATGGAGGCCATAACGCCCAGGTCCGCGAAGCGGGAAATGTCGTCCGGGTGGAGGTGCTGGGCGTGCTCGACGCGCCAGCGCCGCTCCGCCCCGCGCCCGTCGGCCGCCTCAAACAGCGACGCGTACAGGTCGAGCGTCTCTCGGTTCGCCCGGTCCCCGATGGCGTGGACCGCGATTTGGTAGTCCTCGTCGAGCCCAATCTCGGCGATTTCTCGCACGCGCTCCATCGGTGTCACGTTGATGCCCGTGTCATTCGGGGCGTCGTCGTACGGCTCCAGCATCCAGGCGCTGCGCGAGCCAAGGGCCCCATCGACCGTCACCTCCCCGATGGCCCGCACGGTGAGGTGCTGGTCGGCAGCGCCCACGGTGCGTATTTCCGCGAGGCGCTCCTGGGTTTCGGGCGTGACCTCCCCCTGCGCCACCATCGCGTACATCCGAATGTCGAGGGCCCCGCGCTCGGCCATCTCGCGGTACAGGCGGATGGTCTCGAAGGACGCCCCCTGGTCCTGGAAGCTCGTCACGCCGTTCGCGAGCGCCTCCTCGGCGGCCAGCCGTACCTGTCTCTCACGCCGGGCGCGGCGGTCCGCCGCGCTCATGCCACTCCGCGACGCGTCGAGGGCCTCCTGCACCAGCCCCGCCGCCGTTTCGAGAAGCACGCCGGTCACCCGCTCCTGCGCGTCCCGCACGATGGTGCCCCCCTCCGGATCGGGCGTGTTCGGCCCGATCCCCGCCGCCTCCAGGGCCGCGTCGTTGGCGATGGCCGCGTGGCCGCTGGCGTGGGTCAGGTACACCGGGGTGTCGGGCGCGGCCTCGTTCAACCGCGCGTTCGTCGGGAAGCCGCGCACCATGCGCTCGGGCGTCGAGGTCCACTTTTCCTGATGCCAGCCGCGCCCCTCCACCCATGCGCCGGAGGCCGTCTCGTCGGCGGACGAGTCTACCTTCGCCACCACCCGCCCCCACGACGAGGTGCCCAGGAGGTCGAGTTGCATCTGTGCCTGCCCCATGCCCATGTAGTGGCCGTGTCCCTCGATGAAGCCCGGGACGGCAAGCCGTCCCTGAAGGTCGATGACGCGCGTGTCGCCCCCGACGTAGGCGTCGATCGCGTCGGCGCTGCCGACGGCCAGGAGGGTATCGTCCGCGGCCGCCAGGGCCTCCACCTGTTCGTGGTCGTCGTCGAGCGTAGCGACGGTTCCGTTCGTCAGCACGAGGTCGGCCGTCGGGGACGACGAACAGCCCACCAGGGCAAGGGCCGCGAAAAGGACAAGCGATCGGAGGGCCATGACGTAGCGTCGGATCGGTCAATGAGATTAGAACCGTCTCCTTCTTGATCTCGGAACGGCCCACACAGTCTCGCGACTCCGGGACGCCTTGTCAAGGCGTGCGGGCCTCACGCGCCGACTGCGACGCCGCTACGACGCTCCACCGGCCCCGTCCAACCCGATGGCCTACCCATCCGGCATGGACGCGACGGAGCACGCCCTTTCTGCGCTCGTTTTTTGAGCACGCTGTCTATCTGTGGAACGCATCCCCTCATGAACGAACGGCACCTCGACGACGGATTCCGTCTCTCCGGCGTGGAGCGGCGGGACAAAGCAGCGGTGGTCGAACACCTGCAGGAGAAAGAGATCTGGGAGAACACCCTCGACATCCCGTGGCCCTACACCGAGGACGACGCCGCCGCCTGGATTGAGGGCCGGATCCAGCACCGGTCCGAGCAGCCCAAAGAGACGACCTTCGCCCTCCGTCGGGCCGACGGGCGACTCGTCGGCGTGGTGGGGGCCGACGACCTCGACGTCGGCGCCTCCCACCGTGCCCGGATCGGCTACTGGCTCGCAAAGCCCTACTGGGGGCGGGGCCTGATGACCAAGGCGGTCACCCGGTACGCCGAGTACGCCGTTACGGAGTTGGACGTGGTGCGGCTCACGGCAGAGGTCTTCGCCTGGAATGAGGCGTCGGCCCGGGTTCTGCAAAAGGCCGGATTCACCCAGGAGGGCCGCCTGCGCAAGCACCGCGAAAAAGACGGGGCCCTGGTAGACGTTCGCTACTTTGGCCTGCTGCGTGCGGACCTCGACGGGGCCCGTGACTGATCGGGGGTCCTCATTCCGCCCCGTCGATCGGCCTCCTCCGTCGTTCCGCCTTTTTGGTAAAGCCTACGTCCCTGTTACCTGTCTGCTGGGGACCGGCGCGAACCGGCCGGCCGGCCCAGAGAGAGGAACGGGCATCGCGGGCCCACGTATTTCCTCTTCCGTGTTTTCGTGCCGACCCCGGCGGGCCGTTCGTCCGCCCCGATGGTCGGCTGATTGACACTTCCCTTTTGCGTATGTCCACCACCGAGACCCGCGACCCGGACACCTCCGAGAACGAGCCCACGATGCCCGGCGACACGGACCTGGGCGCCGTAGAGCCCGATCCCATTGGCCCCTCGGGCGACGGCGATCCTGGATTCGTTGAACTGCCCGTCGTCGAGAACACCAACAAGAACAAACGCGGCGAGCGCCCGGAGTGGCTCCGCGTCTCCCTTCCCCAAGGCGAATCGTACACCGAGGTCCGCCAGACCGTGGAGGACCACGACCTCCACACGGTCTGTGAGAGCGCCAACTGTCCGAACATGGGGGAGTGCTGGAGCCGTGGCACGGCGACGTTTATGATTCTGGGCGACGTGTGCACCCGCTCCTGCGGCTTCTGCGCCGTCAAGACGGGGCAGCCCCAGGACGGCCTCGACTGGGATGAGCCGCGCCGCGTGGCCGACGCCGTCGACAAGATGGACCTCGACCACGCCGTCATTACCAGCGTGAACCGGGACGAGCGAGAGGATGGGGGCGCGCCCATCTTTGCGGAGGTCATCGAGCGCATCCACGACCTGGGCGCGACCTGCGAGGTGCTCACGCCCGACTTTCGGGGCATGCGGGACCCCTGCGAGACGGTCTTTGAGGCGGAGCCGGACATCTTTAATCACAACGTGGAAACGGTGCCCAGCCTCTACCGTCGCGTCCGTCCCCAGGCCGATTACGAGCGGTCCCTCAGGGTCCTCCGGTGGGCGAAGGAGGAAGGCCTGCGCACGAAGAGCGGCATCATGGTGGGCCTCGGCGAGTCGAAAGAAGAGGTTCTGGAGATCATGGAGGACTTCGTCGAGATTGGGCTCGACGTGATGACGATCGGCCAGTACATGCAACCGACCGACCACCACCTCCCCGTCGAGGAGTGGGTCGAACCCGAGGTGTTCGACTGGTACAAGGAGGTCGGAGAGGAAAAGGGCATCGACCACGTCGAGAGCAGTCCGCTCACGCGTTCGTCCTACCACGCCGAGGAGCACGTGTAATTCGCGGCCCAGTCCGCGGTCGCTTCAGGAACGAGATGCCCCGTCCCCCTCCTTTCGGGCGGCAGGTGGGCATTGACCGGTGAACGCGGCTGGTCCCTCGCACGGAAAGGGCCCGTGGGCAGCCCGGCAGGGCATCGCTTGCGCAGACGCGCGGTCGGGGCGAACGCTATTCCCTCTCGTGGGGACGGCCGGGACCCGAAAACACGGCCGCGCTCCGGCTCGCTGCGGATTTATTTCGGCGACGAGTGTAACGGATTGGCGAGTGTTCTCGTTTGATGGGATGCCCCTGCGGGTTCCCGCGGGCCCTTCCATCGTCTGTTGCGCAGTCACTTCGTCCCTCATGCCTCGATCCGTCCCCTCGCTCTGTGCCCTGCTCGCCGCCGCTGTCCTCGGCCTGGGCGTCGCCCCCTCCGTCGCCGCGCAGGATCCGGCCCGCACCGTGGAGGATACGGTGCCCCTTGCCGCCGACGGGGCGGTCGCCGTCGACACCCACGAGGGCACCATCACCGTCACCACCTGGGAGCGGGACCGCGTGCGGTACGAAGCCGAGATCATGCCGACCGATGAGGACCCCGACGCCGAGAAGGTGACGATCCAAGCTCGCACCAACGACGAGCGGCTCCGACTCGCGACGGACCACGAGGACGGGGATGACGAATCGACGGTCTTCGGCTTCGACGAAGACGGGTTCCGGTGGGGCGGCATCGACATCCCGGCGGTCCACTACACAATCAGAATGCCACGGTCCGCCGCCCTCCGCCTCGACGACCACGAATCGGCCATCGAGGTGACCGGCCTGGCCGGGGCGCTCCGCATCGACACGCACGAGGGACCAGTCACCGTCACCGACCAGCGCGGCGCGGTCACCATCGACAGCCACGAGAGTTCGCTCTCCATCACGAACCAGGACGGCGACGTGACGCTCGACACCCACGAGGGGCGCATGGACCTCCGCAACATCGCGGGCCGCCTGTCGGTGGACACTCACGAGGGAACCCTTTCCGTCGAGGAACTGGAGGGCAGCCTTCGGTTCGACGCGCACGACGGGACGGTCTCCGCGTCGTTTGCAACGGTGACCGACGACGTACACGTCAGTACCCACGACGGCGATGCGACCCTCACCCTCCCCCCCACTTCGGGGATCGACCTCAACACCGACTTCGACGACGACGTGGACCTGCGCTCCGACTTCGACCTCTCCGCGATCCGGATTGGGGACGAGGACGAGCCCAACTACCGGGGCGACATCAATGGGGGCGGCCCTGAACTGTACCTCGAGGCTGACGACGGAGACGTCGCCCTCCGCACCCGGTAGGCTGGTCCGGGGGCCACGGCGGGCGGTTCCGGGCCGGTTGCATCGGTGCTTCTCATTGGGTAGGTAGGGAAAAAGCCAATCCATTCCTCTCGGCTTCCCATGTCCGACCCCACCGCTTTGTGGAACGCTGCCATCGGGCTTGTGCTCAGCCTTGGCGTTGCTACAGGGGCTGCTGGACAGCCCGCTCCCCCCGACACCGTGGAGGACACGGTCCGTCTCGCCCCCGAGGGGGCTGTTGACCTTAGCGACACCCACGAGGGCACCATCACCGTCACGACGTGGGAGCGGGACCGGCTTGCCTACAGGATCGCCCCGGTGAGCGCCAAAGACTCCATGGTGGCGTCCAACGCCATCGTCCGCCGGACCGATCAGGGCTTCTTGATCGACCAGGACGGAGCCTCCTGGTCACTTCGCATTCCGGGCCTCCTCCGCATTTCTCCGAGCGCGGGCGGCAACCTGGCCGCCCACTACCACGTCACGATGCCAGAGACGGCAACGCTCGAGATCAAGGACTACACCTCCACCATCGATGTCTCTGGGGTAGAGGGCGACGTGGAGATCGACACCCACGCGGGCACCGTGGCCGTCGACTCGGTCGACGGGATGCTCGACCTGGGCGCCCACTCCGGACGGATCACGGCGACCGGCATCCGGGGAGGGATCGCGCTCGATGTCTTTTCCGGGGACGCGTCCGTCGCCTTCGAGACCCTTTCCGCGCCGAGCACGGCGGAGACCCATTCGGGCACGCTGCGCTTCTTTCTGCCCGCGGAGGCCGGATTTACGCTCCAGACGGACCTGGATAGTACCGGCCTCGTCGTTGACGAGGCCTTTGGCCCCCCTTCAACCAACGACGAGGGCCGCGCCTTCAATGGCGGCGGGCCCACGCTTGCCCTCGACGCCCCGCCCGGTGCAGTCACGGTACGCCCCCTGGAGGCGCACGAGGCCGCCGGTCCGCATTAAAAGTCTTCCAGGGTGCGTTCGTCGACCCGCTCCATCTCGCCCGCTTCCATCCGCAGCATGCGCCACGGCTCCTTGGGTTGATTCAGGTAGCAGAGCACCTCGGCCCCGAGTGCGTCGTGCGCGGCCCGGGCACACTCCCGGATACTCTCCCACGGCAGCCGGGGCGCGTTGAACCAGATGCTGGTGTACGGCCCGTTTTTTACCTGCTCGGTAATCTGTACCGGAACAGCCTCTCCGTCGTACCGCCCCTCGTAGGTCACGATCGGGGCCTCTTGCACCTGTTCGAGGCCCTCAAAGACGCCCTGCAGCCAGTCGGCAGCGGCGTCTTCGGAAAGGTCCCGTACGTATATTTCGGTCGTGTCGTGGGCCATGGGCGGAAGAAATGCACACTTGAGGAAACAGAAATCGAGGGGGGACGCCCCCACCGGACACCTCAGGCGCTATCGGTGGTTCTCGATGCGCAGCTGTCGGTCGTGCCGCTCTGCCTCATCGGGTCGGTTCGTCGCCACGACGAGGAGGCGCTCCTGGGCCCGCCACGCTTCCGTAATCGACGCGACCATCTCCCGCCCGGCCGCATCGAGGTTCGCAGCGGGCTCGTCGAGAAGCAGGAGCGGTGGGGCGGCGAGCAGCGCGGCTGCATACTTCACCCGCTGCCGCATGCCTGAGGAATACGTCCCCACCCGGTCGTTGGCCCGACCGGCGAGCCCGACCCGAGCGAGCACCTCGTCGATCCGGGCCGCGGGGTCCGCCACCCTCCGTGCACGGGCCAGAAAGCGAAGGGTCTCTCGCGCCGTAAGCTCTTCGTAGACGCCGACGGCCGGGGCCACGAGCCCGGCCCGGAGCGGATGCTCCTCGTCCGGCACGGGGGCCCCGCTTACGGTAAGCACCACGCGACCGGTGCGGGGCGTGAGCAGGCCGGCCAGGATCCGGAGAAGGGTCGACTTGCCGGCCCCGTTGGCCCCCGTCACTGCCAGCGTCTCCCCCGCGTGCAGGGTCACCGACAGCTCTCGGAAGAGCAACAGTCGTCCAAAGTAGTGCCCGACGTGCTCGGCCGTAAGGGTCGGCATGCGGCGGCAAAACGGATCGTCGCGAGGAGTCGTTCGTGGCACGGAAAATACAGCCTTCTCCGACCAACCCCAAAGAAATTGCCGGCCAATCCGGAGACGTCGTGCCGGTCGCCCGGACCGCCATACCGCTGTGCGCATCGACGAACGAGGCCTCTTTTCCCGTACGCCCGTCGGGGCCCCCCACTGTTTCCCCGTCACCCGACCGTTCTACCTCCCCTGCACTCGGGTTCCCCAGTCGCACATGCATTGTACGGGCTTCACTTTCTTCAAGCCCCTCAACTGGACGCGTTCTCGGTCCACGGGTCGATGGACTTCTGTCTGGCATGCACTTTGTTCTGAAAATTGGGTAAACCAGCATAAATTAGGGGAGGCTCCGTTCGGCCCCTCGGCGCCCCCTCCCCCTGGACTACAGGGCCAGGGGACCACAGGGGTGTTGGCATGACGCCGAAGGGCCGGACGGTGCCCCTCCAGAAGGATGGGTTCAGCCAACCAGCATCTCTCTTCCCCGTGGGCCCCTCGATAAGGACCCTTTCGTCACTCACGCGTCGCCCCGACATCGTCCTTGTTCCCGGCTGGAAGACTTCGTTAACGGGGGCTGAGCGCAGACGGGCGTCGTACCCTCCCGAGGGGGGAATCAGCCCCCGACCAATTTCAAATTTTCACGGTTTTGACGCGACTTCTTCGGGGCAGTGGTTTTTGAAGTTGATTTCCGAGGCAAATAGCGATACCTTTGTTTTTATGAAAAGTACACCAGTGGATCATCGCATCCGCTGACACAGAACCTTCAGAATCAACGCTGAGGCACGGAGCCGTTATGGCCTGGTTGCCGCAGTTTTCGGGCCAGTCTCCGTTTCCGACCCGGGATCTTTCTCCTGAGGGGGCACTCCTGCCTCGTGCGCTCCCTCAGCGACAGCCCGGCCGCACGTCGCCCCACCGATTGGACGAGGGCCACCCGGGCATTTCGTCCGGGCAGGACGCCCTTCGTCCGCACCCACCGTTGTCTTCCCAAATCCATCGATGCACATGGCCTCCTCCTATCGTCTTCTGTACGTCGCCGAAGCACTTGCACCGTTCACCGAGCAGTCTCCACTCGCCACCCTCACCCGGTCGCTCCCCGAACAGGTACAAGAAGCCGGGGACTTCGAAGTACGAATCATGATGCCCTGCTACGGGGACATCAACGAGCGAAAGCACAGCCTCCACGAGGTCATCCGGCTCTCGGACACAGACGTCCCGATGGGGGCGAACACCGAGTCGGTTTCCGTGAAGGTGGCCTCGGTGCCGGACGTGCAGCTGCAGGTCTACTTCATGGATCATGAGGGATACTTCGGCCGGTCGGGCCGCGCAACCGATGGCGACGGCAGCGCGTTCGACGACAACGCGGACCGGGCTCTGTTTTTCAACCGCTCCGTGCTGGAGACGCTTCGGGAGCTGCGCTGGGGCCCGGACCTGATCCACGGCTTCGGGTGGATCAGTGGCCTCCTTCCGACCCTTCTCTCCACCACCTACGCGGACGACGACCTGCTGGGCGCCACGAAGTCGGTCTTCACGCCCGGGGGACAGGCGCCGGCAACGACCCTTGAGGCCTCGTTTGCCGACACGATGAACCTTCCGATCGACGGCAATGCCGGGGCGACGCTCTCGGAGGTCGGCCGCACCCACGCGGACGCCACAATTCTCCCCCCGAACGGGACGTCGGCCAATGGCGCACAGGCCGAGGACGTGTCGAGATTTCAGGCCGATCCCCAGCCGCGCACCGAGCAAACGGTGGCGCTGTACGATCAAATGCTCGGTGAAGTCCCTGCGTAGGGTTCGCCCGCCGAGAAACACCCTGCTTCCAGGTGGCATTCAGGGACCCGATTCCGGGATGGGCCCGTGCCGTTGGCGTAGACCCGTCGGGCCCCCACGGCACCGCACCCGCTCGGATGTCCTGCGTCAATGCGTCGTGCATTCGGGGGACCCTCCTCGCCTTTTGTACCGAACCGGCGTTCGCCGCTCGCAATGCCGATGTCTATGAGGTCTTCCTGGCTCCCTGGACTTCTCGTTGGGGGCGCTTTGCTCGTCTCGCTCACCGCCTGCAGCGACTCGTCGGACGTCGGGCTGGGGGTGGGCTCTGGGCTGCAGGGCGGCAATCCTTCCACGCTCGACGTGACGCCTGACGTCCGCGACACGACGGTGGCCCCCATCACAGGGATCACGAGGGATAGTGCTCAGGGGCGCCCTCCGGCCCAGTCTCAGAACCAAAGTGCGTGGCGATTCCTGGTTGGGAGCGTCGACGACCCGACGCCGGGCACAGGCGTTGTGACGACGGACGGATATGTCGACTTTGCGGGGCGAGACGACCTCCCTGAAGACCTTCAAAATGCAAGCCCGGATGCCCTCACCGCCGAGCTGCGCCTGACGACAGACTACCTACACGGGCATTCGTCCGGGACGATGGACGTAGAGGTGTACGATCTGACGTCGGAGGCCGACATGGACTCCGCCCGGGCGACGGCGAGCTTCGACGCCGCCTCCTCCCCGGTGTCCGTAAACGGGGCCCAGATCAACCCGTCCGACTCGCCGGTCACCATTCGGCTCAAGGCATCCTGGGTCATCGACAACATAGGGACGTTGCGCAGCACGGGGAGTGATTTTGAGGACGCGTTCTTCGGCTTCAAGATCGTCGCGCCGAACAGCGAGGCCGTCGTGGGCTTCTCCTCGTCGACCGCCGCTCTGCGCCTCCGGACGGTTTCATCAAGCAATGACACCACCACCGCCGACTACCCGAGCCTGAAAACCTTCACCCATATCGAGCGGACGGGCGCCGGCGACCCACCGGACGGCTACCGGCTGATGCAGGGCGGCATCGGGAAGGGGCTAGCGATGGAATGGGCTTACGGGGAGAAGGAGTTTGTGAACGAGACAGAAATTGACAGTTTGCCCGCTGACTCCGGACGAACTCTTCCGCTGAATCGGGCTGAGATCTTTGTACCGAACGACACGAGCGCGCTGGAGACCCCGTCCGGCTTTGAGCGGCCCCAGCCGCAGGGCTACCGCATCATCGCCACTCGATCTTCGGGGACCCCCTCCTGCCCCGTGGTGGGGTCCGTGACGCTTTCCGATGCGAACGAGGCCTGCGTCCTCCCGCTCGTTCCGTCGGCAGCCCCCGCGTCGGCCCTCGTTCCGGACGATGTAGCACGCCCCACCTTTCGGCAGTCGTTCCAGCGCGTCCGCGACGACCAGTCTCCGGTCTTCACGACATTTCGGGTCCACATCGCCGACCGGGAGAACACAGCCGTCAACGAGGCCGCCACCGTTCGGCCCGGCCTGCCCACCACACTGCCCGTTCTCGTCCCGGTCGACGGGACCGAGCCGGGTCCGCCCCGCGCCACTCTGACCGTAACGCCGCTCTAGACGATGATTGCCGTTCGGCACCTTCTCTGCACACTGCGCAACGGTCTCGTGCGAATGCCAGGCTTTTCGCGCTTGCTCTTCCTGGGGACTTGCGCCGCCGTCATTCTCTTGGCCGCCCCCTCCCCCGCACAGGCCCAGTCCAACGGCGAGGGCACGATCTACTCCCGGTTCGGGATGGGGAGTCTGCTTGAGTTCTCCTCGTCTCAGAGCGACGCGATGGGGGGCGGCGGCTACGCGCTTCGGTCCCTCAACTACAACCCCGACGCCAATCCGGCCCTCTGGAGCGACCAGGTGTTCACCCGCCTGTCCGGAAGCGCCGCCTACCGCTCCACCAGCGTGGAGGACGACCAGGGCAACTCCGGGCGCCTCAGTTCCGGCAACGTGCAGGCCCTCCAGTTCAACTTCCCGCTCTACGAGCGCTCTCTGGGCGTCGGCATCTCCTTTCAGCCATATTCCCGCTCGAACTACAGCGCCACCCGCACGGGACAGGAGTCAATTGGCCCTCGTCAGGACGCAGAGGCGAGATACGAGACCACCTTCTCCGGATCCGGCGGCCTTCATCGGTTGCGGGGCGGGCTGGGATACCGGGTCAACGACATGCTGAGCGTCGGGGCCACCGCCGACCTCCTGTTCGGCACCCTCGAGCGTCGGCGGCGCACGACGTGGGCAGCCCCCCAGCTCCGCAACACCATCGTCTCCGATGGCGTGCAGCTCTCCGGACTGACCAGCACGCTCGGCGGCCACCTCGCCCTCGCCGATGTATTCGCCGAGGACGATGCCTTCTCCATCGGGGCCTCCGTGACCCTTCCCGCAAACTTGTCGGGCGAACAGTACCGAACCCTCGACGAGGACCTTGCCCGCGACACCCTGTCCACCGAGCGGGGGGACGTCACGCTGCCCTGGAAGGGCCGCCTGGGGCTGTCCTACCAGCCCAATGCCCGATGGACGGTTGTCCTCGACGGGGCCTTCGAGCCGTGGAGCACCTTTTCGAGCGACTTCTCCACCGGCGCCTCCGAAACCGTCCCGTCCCGCTTTCCGGCCGGCGGCCCGGGCACCCTCGCGGATCGATGGCGCCTCTCCACCGGAGCCGAGGTGGTGCCCGCCGGCGACGATCAGCTGGCCGGGTACTTTGCCCAGGCGGCCTACCGCTTCGGGGGATACGCGGAGCGGATGTACGTGCGCCCGGACCAGGAGACGACCCTCTACGAATTTGCCCTCACCGCGGGCATCAGCCTCCCCACCTCTCTCTCTGGCACGCGAATTGACCTGAATACAACTGCCGGAACGCGAGGGACGACCACCAACTCCCTCGTCCGCGACCGGTTCTTCGGGGTCTCCCTTCACGTGAACTTCGGCGAACGGTGGTTCCAGCGGCGCAAGCTCCGGTAGCGTTCTCAGGGATCCGCGGGTCATCCCTTCGCCGAGCAGGTCCCGCCACGGGCCCTCTTGACTGAAACTCAACGATGAGCGTCCAGTCTAAGGCCCTAGCCTGTTCAAAATATCGGACAGAACTGCCCCCAATATGCCTCAATCTGCCCCCCTCCTCCGGTTTCAGTCTCTCGTCGCCGGTGCCCTCTGCGCAGGGCTCGCCTTCCTCGTGGCGGTTCCGCCGGCCTCCGCTCAGGACAGCGAGCCGAGCAAGCGGGAGAAGCTGATGCACTACAGCCTCTACTACGAGAATTACAAGAACGATAACTTCGAAAGCGCGCGGAGCGATCTGCTCTGGATACTCGAAAATGCCCCCGGCACCCCCGACGGGGACGACGACAACTACCGCCGCGTGATCAGTCTCTACGAGGGGCTCGCCGAGCAGGCCACGAAGGAGGACGTCCGGAAGGCATACCTGGACACCGCGGCGACCTACCTGGCGTCCGCCTCGGAAAACCTTGAGAAGCACGGCCTGGAGTACACGCCGTACAAGTGGGAGCGCCGCAAAGGCCGGTTCCTCGAAAAGCATCAGGGCTCGCTCCCGGACGGTGTGGAGGGGCTTGAGACCCCGACGGCCCACTACCGACGGGCCTTTGAGATGGCCCCGAAGGAGCTGGACCCCTACTACATTCAGCAGGTGCTGCAGTCGCACCTCGAGAACAACGACCTGCAAAAGGCCCTCGACTTCGCCAACACGGTCGAGTCGAAGCGGGGCGACGACGAGGAGGTGGCCGGGATGATCAGCTCGGTCCGTGAGGACATCTTCGGCAAAAACCCGCAGGCCCAGATCGCGTATTTGGAGAAGCAGGTGGAGCAGAGCCCGGACAGCACCCAGTTGCTCACGGAGCTCTTCGACGCGTACAACCAGCAGGGCAACATCAAGAAGGCCTCGGAGCTTTCGAAGCGCCTCATCAAGATGGAACCGTCGGCCGAGACGGTCCGGGAGATTGCACAGATGCGTCTCGAGGACGGCCGCCCGGAGGCTGCACTTCGGGCGTACAAGCGGGCCAAGAAGCAGGGCGCCGAGCTCAAGGCCGAGGATCACTTCAACCGGGGCACGGCCTACCAGAAGATGAAGCAGCTCGCCCAGGCCCGCCAGGCCTTCCAGAAGGCCATCGACATGAAGGACAGCTTTGGACGGGCGTACATTGCCATCGGGGACCTGTACGCGCGTGCCGTGAACCAGTGCAGCGGAGGCGAAATGGCCCGGAACGACAAGGCCGTGTACTGGGCCGCCGTGGACAAGTACCGGCAGGCCAAGGAAGTCGACTCTTCACTCTCCTCGGTCGCGGACAGCAAGATTCGAACTTACCGAAAGGTGTTTCCGACCAAGGAAGACATCTTCTACCGGGAGGATTGGGAGAGCGGCGCGTCGTTTACCATCGACTACGGCTGCTACTCCTGGATCGGCGAGTCGACCTCCGTCCGGTCGGCTCCTTCCTCCGGGTGACTCGGACGTTTTCGGTAGAGCAGAGGGGCCGGCGTGCCGTTGAGGCCGTCGGCCCTTTTCGTTGTCACGGAGGAAGGCCGGGCCTCATCCGTGTGCCGGCCGTCTGCGAGCACGGCCGATCATTTTTGAACGCCCTTGCTGACTCGGTCTTGTGGTTCTGGACGCCGACCACGTAGTTAACAAGCAGGCCGTGTCCCCACCTCGTTGCGGGGCGCGGTCTTCGTCACCGCCTGTCTCAGCACTCCGCGCTTCCGTCCCGTATGGCTTCGATTCAACGTGTCACCGCCCGCCAGATTCTCGACAGCCGCGGCACCCCTACGGTCGAGGTCGACGTGACCACCGGGGAGGGGGTGCTGGGCCGGGCCGCCGTTCCGAGCGGGGCGTCGACCGGCGCGTACGAGGCCGTCGAGCTCCGCGACGGGGACGCCGATCGCTATCACGGGCAGGGCGTGCTCCGGGCGGTCGGCCACGTCAACGACGCGGTGGCCGATGCACTGCACGGCATGAGCGTGCTCGAGCAGGTGGCGATCGACGACACGCTCCGCGCCCTCGACGGCACGGAGGACAAGTCGAACCTGGGAGCAAATGCCATCCTCGGGGCCTCCCTCGCCGCCGCGAAAGCCGGCGCCGCCACCCTGGGCGTGCCGCTATACCGCCACCTGGGACGGGCCACCGCGCGCACCCTTCCAGTGCCGCTCATGAACATCCTCAACGGGGGCGAGCACGCCGACAACAACGTCGACATGCAGGAATTCATGATCGCGCCGGCGGGGGCCGACTCCTTCTCCGAAGCCCTCCGCACCGGCGCGGAGGTCTTCCATACCCTCGCGTCGGTGCTTCAGGACCGCGACTACAGCACCGCCGTGGGGGACGAGGGCGGCTTTGCGCCCGACCTCGGCTCGAACGAAGAGGCCGTGGAGCTCATTCTCGACGCCATCGAGAAGGCGGGGTACACCGCCGGCTCGGACGTCTTCGTGGCCCTCGACCCCGCCGCCGCCGAAATGGTTGAGGACGAGGCCTACGTCTTCTGGAAGAGCGACCCGGACACTGAACGATCCTCTGAAGACATGGTCGAGTACTGGGCCGAGTGGGTCGACCGGTACCCCATCCTGTCGATCGAAGACGCCATGGACGAGGACGACTGGGACGGCTGGGCCATGCTGACCGACGCGATCGGGGACGAGGTGCAGCTCGTGGGCGACGACCTGTTCGTCACGAACACGAAGCGCCTCACGCGGGGCGTCGAAGAGGGATGTGGCAATTCCATCCTGATCAAGCCCAACCAGATTGGTACGCTGACCGAGACGCTCAACGCCATCGAGACGGCCCACACGCACGGGTTCACGGCAATTATCAGCCACCGGTCCGGCGAGACCGAGGACACGACGATTGCCGACCTGGCCGTGGCGACCGGGACGGGCCAGATCAAGACCGGCTCGGCCAGCCGGAGCGACCGGGTGGCCAAGTACAACCAGTTGCTCCGCATCGAGGAGCAGCTGGGGGCGACGGCCCACTACCCTCGCCTCGACGCCTTCCCCCTCACGAACTAATCGGCCCCGTCCACCATGCCCGACTCTACGCTCTCCGGTCGCCACGTGCGGTGGGGACTCGGCCTTCTGCTGGGCGGTGTGCTGGTCTGGGTTGCGTTCTTCGACAGCCACAGCCTCTGGCAGCGATACCGCTGGCACCAGGAACTGGAGGCGACCGCTCGGGAGAACGCCGACCTCCGCGCGGAAATTGAACGCCTTCGTTCTCAGCTCGATCGCCCCCTGTCGGATAGCCTCGTCGAACGGATCGCCCGTGAGGAGTACGGCATGAAACGACCCGGCGAAACCATCTACCGCGTCGAGCCCGCCGAATGAGACGGGGCACTCCGGCGCCCCACGACCGGGGCCTCCCGGTCCCCTCCCCCACCTCTCTGCCCATCACCCGCTCCACGGACTAGCATGAGTTCGTACGCCATTGGGGTTGACATTGGCGGGACGAACCTGAAGGCCGCCCTCGTGGCCCGCGAGGACGGCCTGCTCGAACAAACCCAACGTCCCACGGAGGCCCGGAAGGGGCCCGAGCACGTCACGTCCCAGATCACGGGCCTCGTCGCGGACCTGATCGATCTCGCCCCGTCGGATGCCGTGATGGGCGTTGGGATTGGGGCCCCCGGCGCCGTGAACTGGGAGCGCACAACGGTATCCCACCCGCCCAATATCGACGACTGGGAATCCGTCAACCTGCGCGCATCCCTTCAGTCGCGGCTCGGCCGGTCCCTCCCCATCATCGTGGAGAACGACGCGAACGTGGCCGCCCTCGGATCCGCCTTCCACGGGGCCGGCCGGCACGTCGACTCTTTTATCATGGTCACCCTTGGCACCGGCGTGGGCGGGGGCATCATATACCAGAACAAAATCTTTCGGGGTAGCACGGGCGGGGCCGGCGAGATTGGACACATGACGGTCGACTACGAAGGGCCGTTCGCCAATACGGGCGTGGGCGGGGCCATCGAAGGCTACCTCGGCCAGAGATTCCTGACCCGTCACGCCCGCGACCGGATCGTCAACTACCCCGACAGCACCGTCCGGGACCTCGTGGAGGGCGATCTGGAGCAGATGTCGCCCCGCACGCTGTACGACGCGGCCACGCAGGGCGACGAGTTTGCGCAGGCCATGCTGGCCTGGGCCGGCCACAAGCTCGGGTGCGTGCTCGGCTCCGCCGTAAATCTTCTGGACATTCGAACCATTGTGGTGGGCGGGGGCGTTTCTGCGGCCGGAGACTATATCCTCGATCCTGCCCGCGACGTCCTCCCCCGCTTCGTCACGCCGGGCCTTCGGGACGACCTCCAAATTCACCGGGAAGACCTCGGGAACGAGGCCAGTCTTCTCGGGGCGGCCCGCCTCGCCTTTGAAGGCAAGGATGCCCAGGTTGGAACCCGATAGTCGTCGGCCCGCCCATCCGCCGCCACACGCGATCTGCGCACGGGGCCCGGGGCGGGACGGTTCGTGCCTATCCCACCGCCTGGTGACTGTGCTTCGCTCCCCCCGACCGGACCGATTGACCGTTGGGCTCGGCGCCCTACTCGTGTTCGCCCTCCTGGCCCCTCCGGGCGCCGCCCAGGACCGCCGCGCCATCCCCGACTCGGCCCGCCCGTCTCAGCAACCGTCCGCATCGGGGGCGCCGAACGCCGACGCCGCCGGCGTGGAGTTCGCGGCGTCGGACTCGCTGGTCATCGTTACCCCTCCGGACTCGGCGGACCACGGGACCCTCCACGGCCAGGCGCAGATGTCGTACCAGGGCGCAACCCTGAAGGCCGGCACCATCGAGATGAATCTCAAAACGAGCGTCCTGGAAGCGTTCGGCTCCCCCTCCGACACCGCACAAACCCGCCCGACGTTCGAGCGGGGCGGGGGGCAACAGGGCGGCGGCCAGTCGTTCACCGGAGAGACCCTCTCCTACAGCCTCCGCACCAAACGGGGCCGGGTCGTGACGGCCCGCACCCAGCAACAGGACGGCTACGTGCAGGGCGATGCCGTAAAGGCGTTCGAGGACAGCACCCTGTTTGTGCAGGAGGGCAGGTACACGACCTGTGACTGCCCCCCCGGCGAGACCCCCTCCTACTCGCTGCGCTCCAACCAGATGAAGGTCGACGGGGAATGGGTCTACACCGGCCCCATTCACCTGTACCTGTTCGACATCCCCACCCCCCTGTGGCTCCCGTTCGGGTTTTTGCCCAACGTGTCGGGCCGCCGGAGCGGCCCCCTGGCGCCGAACTACGGCCAAGACCGGGAGAAGGGCCTCTTCCTCCGCAACTGGGGCTGGTACTTCGCGATGAACGCCTACACGGACCTACAGCTCCAGGCCAGCGTCTGGTCGAAGGGCAGCTTCGAGATTAACCCCATATTCCGGTACAGCAAGCGATACAACTACGACGGGAGCGTGGACCTCACCTACCGGCGCACCCAAATTGGGGAGGAGGAGGACCCCGACTTCACCAACCGACACCGGGGGCAGCTCCAGTGGCAACACAGCCAGGACCTCTCCCCCACCGCATCCATCCGCGGCGACATCAACCTGGCCACCTCGACGGACTTCGCACGCCGCAACAGCAACAACTACGACGACGCCGTCAGCCAGGAGATTTCGTCGAACCTGCGCTACAGCAAAAGCTGGCCCGGAAGCGGCAAAAACCTGAACCTCAGCGCCAACCAGCGGCAGCAGCTTCAAAGCGGGGAGGTGTCCATGACCCTTCCCAGCCTGAGTTTCTCGCAGCGCTCGTTTAAGCCCTTCGAGGTGGAGCAGGCGGTGGGCGACGACCGGTGGTTCGAGAAGATCACGACCTCCTACGACCTGTCGGTCGACAACAGCTACTCCTTCTCCCCGCGGGACGTCGAGCAACTCCGCGAGCAGGGCGACTCCCTGGAGGCGGACCGGGTCGCCGACATCGCCTGGTACGAGGCACTCGTGGACCGGGAGAAGTATCGGACCGCCACCGGCGACGACGAGCAGTTCGACTTCAGCGCGACGCACCAGATCCCGGTGAGCGCCTCTTTCCGGGTCAACCGCTACAACCTCAGCCTCAGCCCCAATTTTCGGTACAACTCGGACTGGCGCATCAGCACCCTCCGCCGGGTCGTTGACCGCGACACGACCGCGGAGGACACCACCCGTACAACCGAGGAACGGCGGGTCCAGGGCTTCTACGCCCGGCGGGACTTCTCGACGGGCATCTCGGCCAACACGGAGCTGTACGGCCTCTTCCCAATCCGGGTCGGCCCCTTCCAGGGCCTCCGCCACCGGGTCTCGCCCTCCCTCTCGTTCAGCTACAGTCCCAACTTCAACGCCCCCTTCTGGGGACGGACGCGCCCGCTCCGCTACGCGAACGGAGACCCTGTGCTCAACGACGAGGGCGACCCGGTCCGGTACGACATTCTCAACGGAAACCGAGTGCGCGGGAGCAACGAGCAGCGCACCCTAAGCTTCCGGCTCGACAACGAGCTCGAAACGAAACGGGTACGCGTCGACTCGACCGGGGAGACGGACGAGGAGACGATTAAGCTGCTGGACTTCGACCTGGATACCTCCTACAACTTCACGGCCGATGCCTTCAAACTCAGTGACATTGGCCTCCGGGCCCGCACCTCGATCCGCGACTTTAGCGTCCGGTCGTCCATGACCTTCTCCCCCTACGCACTCCGCCCTACTGGGGACGGCGACGGGCGCCGCCTCCGACGCGTCGACCGTTATATGTTTTCGGAAAGCCCCCTCACGCCGGTCCGGCTCACACGCTTTAGCCTCAACCTCAGCAGTTCGTTCGAGGGCGGCGGCGGGGGCAGCGGGGTCGGCACCCGGCCCGGCATACCGTCGGGCGCAGGGGGGGGCACAGGCCGCCCCGGGCAACAGCGCCCCGAGCAAGGCCGCTCGTCGGGGGGCTCCGGGGCGCAACAAGGAGGGCGGGCGTCTGGGACGCGTTCCCAGCAGGGCTACCTCGGCACGGATATTCCCTGGACGCTGAGTTTTGACTTCAACTACAGCTTCCGCAAGCCGCGGAAGCAGATTGAGGGCCAGACCACAACACTCAACACCCGGTTCAGCTTCGACGTAACGCCACGATGGTCCCTGGAAGGCCGCACGGGCTACGATTTTGTTCAGAACGAGCTGGCCACCACGAGCATCAACCTCAACCGGGACATCGGGCGCTGCCGGTGTTGGGTGATGTCTTTCAGTTGGGTTCCCTTCGGGGCGCGCCAGTCGTACAGCTTCAGCCTCCAGGTCAAGAGCGGGCAGCTGTCCCAGTTGCTCCGGCTCCAGATTCCAAACTCGGGCCGGGGCGGCCCCCTGGGCGGCTTCGGAAACCGCCTCCGCAACACGGCGAGCAGCGTGGCCGGCGGGGGAGGGCCCGGCAGCTCCATTCCGTGAGTCATCGTGGCCGCACCCGGTGCAACGGCGGCCCGGCCGTCTGGAGGCCCGGGCACCGGTCCGTACACACGGGCTCCATACGCCAGATGGACCTCACCCCTGGGCCTTCCGTTTGCGCGTGGAGCACATCCGAAAGGCCGCCTGTCGTCTTTCTTGTTCCCCTGCTGTCCGAGCCGTTGCGGCCCGGAACGCCAATCGTCCCTCACGGCTTCGATACGAGCGAGTGGGGCCGGACGCCCCCGCCTCGACCGTTCACTTCAATGCCCTGAAAACCGATACGTTAACCTCTCCCCCATCTCATGTTCGAACTCAACGACCTTCTGCTCGCCTTCGACTTCTCCCCCTCTTCGAAGCGGGCCTTCGCCTACGGCGCCGATCTTCTCCAACGAACCGACGCCCGGCTGCACCTGATGCACGTTCAGGAGGTGCCGCAGGGCCCCTTCCAGCGGGAGCCGCGCTCGCCCGTCCCGACTTACAAGCTTGAAGAAGAGTTTGAGGAGCGTTGCCAAGACGCCCTCTCGGCCCACGGCCTCGACGCAGACGACGACCGCCTCACATTCAACGCCGAGCGGGCAGACGCCGTCGCCCCCGCCCTCGTACGGTACGCCGAGAGCAAGGACGTCGGCATGATCGCGATGGGGACCCATGGGCGTCGGGGCGTCGAGCGGGCCTTCTACGGCAGCGTGGCGGAGGAGACCCTACGGACGGCCCCCACTCCGGTCTTTACCGTCCAGTCCCCCGACGACGAAGAGGCGGCCGCCTCCATCGAGCGGATCGTGGCGCCGGTTGACTTCTCGAATCCGTCCCGGGGCGCTCTGCAGCAGGCCGGTCGTCTCGCAACGATCTACGAGGCCCCCCTGAAGCTGGTGCACGTCGTCGAAACGCCCGATACCCCTTCGGTCTACGGCCCGGAGTCCCCGACGGTCACGAGCCACAAGACGAAGGAGAAGGCCGAAACGGCCCTCGAAGACTGGGGCAGCGATCTGGCAGGCGGAGACCTGACGGTGTCCTACGTTGTGCACCGGGGCGAGCCGGCGCCGAGCATTCTTCGCAGTGCCCCACACGAGACCGATCTGATCGTCATGGCCACCCGTGGCCTTCGGGGCGTCCGGCGCGCGATGCTGGGCAGTGTCACCGAGGAGGTGCTTCGGGAGGCGAGCGGGCCCGTGCTCGCGGCCCGCGACTTCCCGACATCGGATTAAAACCAGGGTTCCCCCTTCCCCGGATGGATGCGTGCGCCCTGCAACCGGACCGCGCGCCTCACGGACCAGGGAGCGATGCACCGTGGACGCCCACACAAAAACCCGCCTCCAGCGACACGGGAGGCGGGCTCAGGGCACCAAGGGCGGGCCCGGGAGGATTCGAACCCCCGACACTCGGCTCCGAAGGCCGATGCTCTATCCAGGCTGAGCTACAGGCCCTTCTTCTAAAGCACGGTCTATACACGCGTCGTCGGGGCGGGATCCTGGATCCCAGCCGGTCCCCCTCTAAAGAAATGAGGAATGCGCGACGACGCCCCAGAAGCCCCCTGGGTCCTACGGGGCCGGAGTGGGCTGGCGGTCCGCGGCGGTCAACGAACCGTAGACCCCCACCACGCAGCGTCCGCCGCGTCCGTCCCCGCCAGCAGGGCACGTAGGGGCGGCGGCTGCAGGGACACCCGATCGAGCTGGTCGACGGGCGCCCAGGCAAACGATAGGTAGTCCTCTTGGGCCTGCGGGGGCGTGTCGGCCGTAAGCGCGGGACTCGTGGTCGCGTAGCAGTGGTTGATCTCGTACTGACGCTCCCCCTCCCGCCTCCACTGGTGCTCCACGGCCCCCAGGTAGCGGCCCACCTCGGCACGGACGCCCAGCTCCTCGTCGAGCTCGCGACGCAGGCATCCTTCCAGGCCCTCCCCGGGCTCCCGATGGCCGCCCGGCAGAAACGTGTGGGGCTGCCCCTCGGCCCGAACGACGAGCACATGATTGGCCTCCCGCACGACGGCGCGCGCAAGAAGATGGACCGTAGGCATCGACACAACACGGAGTCTATGGACAAACACTGAGCATCCCCCGCACTCACACGCCGGTTTTCCTCCCGCCACGGGCCCCTTTTGGACTCATTTCGTCGCCGTCCCCACGATGTGGGGGGACACCGGCGGGACCCCAATGTCGAACCGCTCCATCTCGACCGTCGAGAACCCCGCCCGCCGGAGCTGAGCGCCGGTGTCGCGATCCGGACGGCACCCGTCGGCCACGGCCCGCCACACGGGCCGAATCCCGTGTTGAAACCAACAGAGGGGCGTGTGCCGCTCCGCCGCGACGTGCTCGATAAACAGGAGACGCCCACCGGGCCGCAGGACGCGCCGCAGTTCGGCCAGCGTGTCCCTCACGTCGGAGACGGAGCAGAGGACGAGCGTGCTGACGACGGCGTCTACGCTCTCGTCCGGTAGGCCGGTGTCCTGTGCCGGGGCGGTGCGGATCTCGGCGTCGAGGGCGCGTCCGTCCAGCCGCTCCCGGATGTACCCGTGCATGTGCGGATTGGGCTCCAGCCCGATCCACCGGAGGCCGTCGGGCAGGTGCGGCAGGTTGACGCCCGTCCCCGGCCCGATCTCGACCACGGTGCCCTCCAGGCCCGCGAAGAGCCGGCGCTTGTGGTCGCCGTAGAGGCGGTCCTGGGCGTCGTCGCCCCACGCCAGGGTGTACGCAAAGAAGCGTTGGTAGAGGGACATGTACGGTCGATGAGAAAGGAGGCATTGACAAATTCAGGATCCGGCCGTCCCATCCGTGGCACGGAGGAATTTTCCAAACGGGACGGTCAGGAGGCCGTCGTGGTTGCCCCCTCCAGGCGCGCTTCGATCTCTAGACGCACCCCACCAACCGCCTGACCTCTTCCCTCCCGAGGACGACGTGCGCCATCGCACCGCGTCCCGAGATCAGGACGAGGGTCGCGCTGGACGTGCCCACCGACCGGTGCACCGAAGGCCCCACCCGGCAATGGCAGGCCGGGACGAGCACCACGCCCCCCAGCAGTACGGCCTGAAAGATGGTCACCGATGGTTGCCCGTGCGTGCCGGTCGTCCTCCTTTCCGTTCACCTTCATGTTCGTCCGTCAGCGCCTCCCCTCCGGGGTCAAGAGCCGCTCGTAGCGGTCCGGAGTCTGGAGGAGATCCGTCGCCGCCGTCACCTGCCCGTCCGCCGGAAGCAGGGCCTCGATGCGGCGACTCGCGCTGACGTACCGGGCCAGGATTTCGCGCCTGAGGTGGCGCATCAGGGCCGGGGCGTGTCGGTCGAACGCCGCTGCCTTCGCCTCGTCCAACGCCGCGTCCAGCGCCGCCGTCTCGTCCCGGAGGCCCTCGTAGTTGTGTGCCTCCGCCTGTGCACGGAGGGAGTCGAGGGTCCGTTCCGCCCGGAGGGAATACGCCACGTCCTCGCGGTCAAGCCACGTCCGGAAGGCCCCCAGGTCGGACTCGTCGACCGAAAAGTCAGCGGCGAGTGTGTCGTGGGTGGCGGCGTAGTGGTTGGCGTAGCGGAAGAACGCGCCCCGCCGCGTCAGGGCCTGCTCCAGTGGACTCGGGGACGGGGACGCCACCCGCACGTCCGGGCGGATGCCGTGTCCGTCGCGCACGGTTCGGCCTCCCGTCGTCTCGTGCACCCGGGATGGGGGGGCCGTGGTGTCCGTCGGGTTCGCATCGAGGCGCTGAATGGTGCGGCCACTCGGGGTGTAGTACTGGGCCGTCGTGAGCTTGAGGGCGGTGTTGTGGGGCAGGGACCGGACGTTCTGCACGAGGCCCTTTCCGTAGGTGGTCGTGCCCATCACCACGCCCCGGTCGTGGTCCTGCAGGGCGCCCGCCACAATCTCACTCGCCGAGGCGCTCTGGCCGTTCACGAGGACCACGACCGGCGTCTCGGGCAGCAGGGGCACACGGTCGGTCGTGTACGACTCGGTCTCATCGTCGTCGCGCCCCCGCGTAGAGACCACTTCGGTGCCCTGCGGCACGAAGAGCGCCGTGATCCGGACGGCCGCCCGCAAGAGCCCCCCCGGGTTGTCCCGCAGGTCGAGCACAACTCCCTGAAGGGGCCCCGTGTCCCGAAGGTCGTCGAGCGCCGCCTCCACCGCCCCCGGTGCGTCGCGAGTAAAGCGCTCCAGCTTCACGTACCCGAGCTCCCGCTCCGCGCCCACGCGCCCCTGATACGTCACGTCCGGGAGCTCCACGCGCTCGCGGGTCAGGGTCAACGTCAAGGGCGAGGGCCGTCCCGCCCGCTCCACCGTCACGGGGACGGTAGTGCCGGGCTGCCCGCGGAGCAGGGCCTCCACGTCCTCCACCGACAGCGAGGCCGCAGGCTGGTCCGCCACCTCGGTGATCACGTCCCCCGTGCGCACCCCTTGCTGGTACGCGTCGCCCCCGGCAACGGGCGCCACCACCGTCAGGGCGCCGTTTCGGCGCCCGATGTCGAGCCCCACGCCCCCGTACTGCCCTTCCGTGATGATGGCGATCCGCGCATTCTCCGACTCGTCGACGTACGTGGTGTAGGGGTCCAGCTCCTCCAGCATGGCATCGACCCCCACGCGCACGAGGTGCCCCGGGTCCACCGGCTCCACGTACCCGGTCACCACCTCCTCGTAGACGGCCCCGAAGATCCGAAGGCCCTTGCGGAGCTCGAACAGGTCGTCATCCGGCGCCCAGAATCCGACGAGCACCCCCATGCCCATCGACACGGCGAGGGCCATTCCCAGTAGCGACACGTTTGCACGGGATCGACGCATGGGCCCGGTGGGGACTGATGCGGGGGAACGCGACAGCGCCTACTCGTCCGTCATGCCGAGCGCCTGGGCCCGGCGCCGCGCAACCCATTTGGCCACGTAGATCGACAGCTCGTACAGGCCCAGCAGGGGCACGGCGACGATGATCTGCGAGATCGGATCCGGCGGGGTCAGGAACGCCGCCACGCCGAGCACCGCGATGAGCGCATACTTCCGGTACGCCCGCATCGCCTCCGGGGTCAGGATGCCCACCTTCGCCAGGAAGTACACGACCACCGGCAGCTCGAAGAGCAGCCCCGTGCCCATCGTCCAGAACGTCACCATGCTGAAGTAGGTCATGATGTCGAACTGGTTGACGATCTGCTCGGAGAGGGTGTACTGGGCGAAAAACTGAAGGGCCAGTGGGGTCAGGATGAGGTACCCGAAGGCCGCGCCGAGCAGGAAGAAGAAGGTGGCCGAGACCGCCGAGAAGCGCATGCCCTTCTTCTCGCTGGGATAGAGGGCCGGCTCGATAAACCGCCAGAGGTAGAAGACCACGACCGGCGACCCGGCGATGAGTCCCACGACGATGATGGTCCCGATGTCCGCGAAGAACTGGCCGGTGATCGTCCGGTTGAGCAGCTCCAGGCTCTCCGGCTCCAGGGCCAGCACGTCGTACATGAAAAAATCCGGCCGCGTGGGCCCGATCAGGACCTGGTCGACAATCCATTCGCTGAAGAAGGAGCACACCGCGATGGCGACGAGCACGCCGGCCCCAGCTTTGATGAGGGTCCAACGCAGCTCCTCAAGGTGGTCTAGAAACGACATGACCCCCTTCTCGTCCGGGGGCGCCTCGTTGCCCGGGGCGCCGTCTCCCTGCACCCCGGCGGGCGTGTCCGTCTGTGAAGATGGGACCTCGGGCATACGACCGTGACTGCGATCCGGCGAAAGCGTTCGTCCTGAGCGGTTTCGATTTCGTCCCTACGCGCTGTCGGACCCGCTGCCCGTCCCCTCCTGCAGGTTGAGGTCGAGGAGGGAGTCCACCCACAGGCCCTCCGCCTCGATGCGGTCCTGGCCGTTGCTCCAGGTGAAGTTGAAGAGCGTCAGGAGCCCGTCAACCGCAAACCCGGCACTGCGCACGAGGCGAAGGGCCTCGGAGGCACTGCGGCCGCTGTTGATGATGTCGTCCACCATCACGACGGGCTGGTCGGCGTCGATGGGCCCCTCCACGAGCCGGCGCCGCCCGTGCTCCTTCCGCTCTTCTCGGATGAGCCCCCCCTTAAACTCGTCGCCCTCACTCACGGCCAACACGCTGCAGACGAGGGGATGGGCCCCGAACCCGTACCCTACCACCTGGCGGGCGCCCCGCTCTCGGAGCCGCTCGGCAATCACCGACCCGACTTCCGTGAACAGTTCCCCGTCGAGTGTGGGCACGCGTGTGTCCAGGAGCCACCCGATCGGCTGGCCCCGCGGATCGGTGATCAACTCGTCCTCCCGGCGCACCAGGGCTTCTTCGTAGAGCTTGCGGCCGATCTCAATGAGTTCGGCCCGGGAGGAAGAGCTAAATGTACCGCGATCCATCGACGGCATGGGGACACACGCAGGTCGTCCAGTGAACAGGGTGGGCGAACGCGAGCAGAGATTTCGTACTGGATCTCGAACCGTCCGACGCGCAGGGTCGTTCCCGCCTACGCCATAGCGACATCGTACAGCGGGTGCTGGTCGCAGAGGGCCTTCACCTCCCGTTCCACCGCTGCCTGCGTGTCCTCATCCTCGGGATCCTGAAGGACCCGGTCGATCATCTCCGCCACGTGGGCAAACTCATCCGGCCCGAACCCGCGGGTGGTCATTGCGGGCGTTCCCAGGCGCAGCCCGCTCGTGACGAACGGGCTCTTGTCGTCGAACGGCACCATGTTCTTGTTGGCCGTAATGCCGGCCGCTTCGAGGGCCTGCTCGGCCTCCTTGCCGGTGAGCCCCTTGTTGCGCAGGTCGATGAGGACGAGGTGGTTGTCCGTCCCGTCGGAGACGAGGTCGTAGCCCCGCTCGCGGAGCTCGGCGCCCATTGCCTGCGCGTTATCGACGACCTGCTGGGTGTACTCGGCGAACGAGGGCTTGAGGGCCTCCTTGAAGCCGACGGCCTTCGCGGCGATCACGTGCATCAACGGGCCGCCCTGCGTGCCGGGAAAGACGGCCGAGTCGAGCAGCTCGCTCATCATCTTCGTGCGCCCGCTCTTGCGGGCCGTCTTGCCCATCGGGTTCTCGTAGTCGTCGCCCAGAAGAATCATGCCGCCACGGGGGCCCCGGAGCGTCTTGTGGGTGGTGGTGGTCACCACGTGGGTGTGCGGCATCGGGTCGTTCAGGACCCCGCCCGCAATGAGCCCCGCCGTGTGCGCCATGTCCATCCACAGGAACGCGCCGACCTCGTCGGCGATCTCGCGGAAGGCCTCGTAGTCGAAGTCGCGCGGGTAGGCACTGGCCCCGATCGAGATCATCTTCGGCTGCACCTCCTTCGCCCGGTCGCGCACCCTGTTCATGTCGATGCGGCCGGTCTCCTCCTCCACCCCGTAGTACTCGGCCTCGTAAAGAATGCCGGAGAAGTTGACGGGCGATCCGTGCGTGAGGTGGCCGCCGTGCGACAGGTCGAGCCCGAGGAAGGTGTCGCCGGGGTCCAGGAGGGTCAGATACACCGCGGAGTTGGCCTGGGCCCCCGCGTGCGGCTGCACGTTCACCCAGTCGCAGTCGTAGAGCTCTTTCGCCCGCTCGCGGGCCAGTTCCTCGGCCCGGTCGACCACCTCGCATCCGCCGTAGTAGCGCTTGCCCGGCAGGCCCTCCGCGTACTTGTTCGTAAGGGCCGTGCCCATCGCCTCCATGACGGCCCGGGAGGCGAAGTTTTCGGACGCAATGAGCTCCAGCCCGTCGTTCTGGCGCTGGACCTCCTTCTGGATGACGTCGTGGATTTCGGGATCTTGGTTGCGGAGCGCACTCATCGGAACAGAAAACACTGTGAAAGCAACGGTGCAGGGCGGCCCCGACGGTCGGTCGCCGAGGCCCCCCAACGTGTGGAAGCACAAATGGACGTGCAGACAGAACGTGAATGCGGAAGATGGGGTTCGCCCCCGACCCCCCTGTTCTCAGACGCGGCCCCCCATTCAGTCGTCCCCCTCCAATTCGTCGATCACGATGAACTGACGGGCCACCCCGAGGACCCGGCCGTCGGCGTCTCCGTCCCCTTCCGGCTCCACCGTGTAGACGCTGGCGGCCAGGTACGACCGCCGCTCCGTGAACGCCGATGCGTTGTCCGCGAGGAGCTTCCCGCCCGCCTCGCCCAGGAGGGCCCCCAGTGCCCCTGCCTCCACCTCCCGCTCGATGCGATCCGCCGCCTGGGTCCGAACGAACGCCTGAACGGCCTCCATGCCTGGGGTTGTGGCAACCAACCCGCCCGCTACCAGCACGAGGGCCACGAAAAGGGGTTTCATCGCAACCGGGAGGGACGAGTGGAGAGGCGTGGCACTGCCTCTGTGTTCAGTGCGTCATGGCGTACACGAGAATGTTCGTGCCCATCCGGAGGGCCGCCCGTCGCTTCTCCGGGGGGTTGCTGTGCACCGGGGCCGGCTCCCATCCGTCCCCCAGGTCCGTCTCGACGGTGTAGAACACCATGAGCCGGCCGTGGTCGTCGAAGTAGCCGTACCCCTTCGGCGCCTCGCCGTCGTGCTCGTGGATTTTAGGGAGCCCGTCCGAAAAGTCGTAGGGCGTCGTGTAGATGGAATGATCGAAGGGCACTTCCACGAGCTTCTTGTCCGGAAAGACCTTCTCCAATTCAGGACGGATGTGCTCGTCGAGGCCATAGTTGTCGTCAATGTGGAGGAAGCCGCCCTGGCGCAGGTACCGGCGCAGGCGGTCGGCCTCCGTTTCGGAGAAGGTGACGTTTCCGTGGCCGGTGAGGTACAGGTACGGAAACGTGAAGAGCTTGTCCGTGGTGAGCTCGACGGCCTCCTCCTGCGGCGTTACGTCAAGGAGCGTATGCTGGCGCGCAAACGCGAAGAGCTCCCGCAACGACTCCTCGTCGCTGTACCAGTCGCCTCCCCCATCATACTTCACGCGGGCCACGGGGGTGGAGGCGTCGTCCTGCGCCCGCGCCTCGGCCGCACTCGCAACGAGCCCCACGAGACCGAGCCCAACCACAATCGGGAGGCGAACCAGAAGGGAACGCAGCACGGGCGCCATGGGGGGATGGGAGATTAGGCTGTGCACTGCTATGAACCTGCATGCCCCAATTAGGTTCGGACGGACTGGAGAACTCCCCCTCCCTCTTCCCGTTGATGTGACTCGATTGTTTCTCGCCCTGTCTGCCGACCGCCATGACCAAGTTCACGAAGGCCCTCCTCTTCTCCGCCGCGGCCGCCGGAGCAGCCGCCCTGGTCCTCAACCAGCTTGACCTCGACGCCGCCCCGGCGGCGCCGGACCCCGGGTTTCCCGGCCCCAACCCCGACGACATCGCCGAGGAGGATGTGGAAATGATGCTGAATGAGCTGGCCTCGCAGCTCTAGCCCACCGCCGATCGACGTCCCGAACCCGAACGCCCCCCACCATGCCGTCCCGCCGGGAGTGTCCCGCCTGCGCCCTCGAATTCGAAGACACCGGGGACGTGGAAGAGTGCCCCTACTGCGGCTACGAGTTTCCGCAGCGCAGTGCCAGCGTGCGATGGGTCGCGTGGATTCTCGCCCTGCTCCTCCTCTGGCCCGCCATTGAGGGGCTGATGTACCTGCTGGGGGCGTGACGCGTGAGATGTCGTGACGCGTGAGATGTGATGCGTGACAACAGGAAGCGTGAGGGCCCAAGTTGAATGCGCAGGTCCCGTTTCACCCTGTACGCATCACCGATTCCCCAGACCGAGGCTCGTTGCCCTGACCTGTCCTTTCTTCGTTTGCACCCTCTCTCCCCATGCAGCCCGCCACGCCCACGTCGTCCGTCCTGGGCGACCGCTCGCCCGCCGACTTTCTCGACACCTACTGGCAGGAACGGCCCCTCGTGGTCCGCGACGCGCTGCCGGACTTCCGGTCGCCCCTGTCCCCGGAGGAGCTGGCCGGCCTGGCCTGCGAGGACGGCGTCGAAAGCCGACTGATCCTCGAAGAGGGGGGCGAGCACCCGTGGGAGCTTCGGCACGGCCCGTTTGCCTCAGAGGAGTTTCTCCACCTGCCCGAGACGCACTGGACGCTTCTCGTGCAGGAGGTGGACCGCCTGATTCCCGAGGTCGGCGCCCTGCTGGACCGCTTCCGCTTCCTGCCCGACTGGCGGCTCGACGACGTGATGGTGAGCTACGCCCCCACGCACGGCACCGTCGGCCCCCACATCGACAACTACGACGTCTTTCTGCTGCAGGGAGCGGGGCACCGACGCTGGCAAATTGGGACCGAGCCGGTAGACGACGAGGAGATCGTGCCGGACCTCGACGTGCGCATTCTCGCCGATTTCGAGGCGGAGGAGGAGTTCGTGCTCGGCCCCGGCGACCTGCTGTACCTGCCGCCGCGGGTGGCCCACTACGGGGTCGCCACCGACGACCAGTGCATGACCTACTCGGTCGGCTTCCGGGCCCCGCGGCACCAGGACCTCGTGGGGAACTTTCTGCAGCAGGCCATGGACACGGTCGGCCCGGACGCGCGCTACAGCGACCCGGATCTGTCACCGGTCGACCACCCCGGTGAAATCCACGACGACGCCCGCCAGACGGTACGCCGCCTCCTCCGCGACCTCGTGCGCGACGACGACGCCATCGATCAGTGGTTCGGACAGTACCTGACGCGTCCCGGTCGGGACCGCGAGGCGGTGCCCCCGGAGACGCCGGTGACGGACGACGAACTTACCGACATGCTCCGGGCCGGCCACGGGCTGCGGCCAGGACCGGTATCCCGGCTCGCCTTCATCGAACACGACGACGGGTCGGTCACCCTCTTCGCGAACGGATCGCCCATCGACCTGTCCCCCGACCGGGCCTACGCGGCCCGCCTCGTGACGGGGCGCCAGCAGATCCCGAGCGACGCCCTCACCCCTCACCTCGAGGACGACGCGTTCGTGGACCTGCTCGTGGCCCTGATCAACGATGGCCTTCTGGAGTGGGACGCGGCGTAGGCGCCCGCCGATCGATCCTCTCGTCTTTGCCCCCGCCGATGCACCCACAGCTCGACGAGTACCGCACCGGATTCGTCGACCTCAAGGACGAGGCGACCGCACTCGTGACCGACGCGGACGCCGCCACGATGCGACGCCGACCGGACCCGGACGCGTGGTCCGTCGTCCAGTGCATCGATCACCTAAACACGGCCGGGTGGCTGCTGTTGCGGGCGATGGAGGACGAGATCCGGCGGGGACGCGCCGAGGGGCCGTACGGCACACCGCCCTTCGAGTACGGCGTCGTCAGTCGCTGGTTTGCGCACGTTCTGGAGCCGTCTTCGGGCTGGACCTTCGACGCGCCCTCTCTATTCGAGCCGGACGCCCCGAATACGCTCTACCCCAACGAGGCGGTGGACGAGTTTTTGGGCCTGCAGGATCGGTTCGCGGACTGCGTGGGGGACGCGGAGGGCCTGGACCTGCGCCGGATACGATTCGGGTCCCCTGCCATTCCCCTCCTGCGCATCAGCCTGGGAGCCTGGTTTGAGGCCACCCTGGCCCACGAGCGGCGGCACCTGGACCAGGCCCGACGAACCCTGCGCGCCCTCCATTCGTCTTAACGTGGCGGTTGGGCCCGCCTGGTTCTTGCTCCAGGCCCACCACGGGCCTGCCGCGCCGCCCCGGCCCGAGCACACGTCTTTCTTCCCTCATCCTCCCCTCCTGCCGATTATGTCCGCCATCTGCGTCTATTGCTCCTCGAGCAACGCCATCGCCGAGACCTACCCGCCGGTGGCCGAGGCGCTCGGGCGGGAGATGGGACGCCGGGGCCACGAGCTGATCTACGGCGGCGGCGCGGTGGGCCTAATGGGCGTGCTGGCCGAGGCAACCCACGAGGCCGGGGGGACGGTAACGGGCGTCATCCCCTCGAAACTGCAGGACCGGGAGGGCATCGCCTACGACGCCGACGAGCTGATCGTAACCGAGACGATGCGCGAGCGCAAGCGGATCATGTACGAGAACGCGGATGCGTTCGCCGCGTTGCCCGGCGGCTACGGCACCCTGGAGGAGTTCATGGAGGTGCTCACCCTGAGGCAGCTCGGCTACCACGACCGTCCCATCGCCATTCTGAATGCGGACGGCTTCTACGACACGCTCCTCTCGTTCTTCGACGAGCTGCGGGACGGCCGGTTTGCGCGGGCCGCCGTGACCGACCTGGTCGAGGTCGTGTCGTCCGCCGAGGCGGTGCTGGACCGAATCGAAAGGATGACGGCCGCCGACGGCCGGATGGCCTGAACCCACTTCGGCCCTCAACGCATCGTTTATCGAAGCCAAGCCGTCCATGTCCGCCGAACCCCGCCTCCACACGCTCCGGGTCGCCCGCACGGCCCGCGTGGCCACCCTCGGGACGCCCGCCACGGCCGGGTCCTGGTGGGTGGTGCTGCACGGCTACGGCCAGCTCGCCGCCGACTTCGTGTCGGCGTTCCACCCCCTCGTGGCCCCCGACCGCTGCGTCGTTGCGCCGGAGGGATTGTCCCGGTTTTACGTGGACGGGATGGCCCAGCATGAGCAGGTGGGCGCCTCCTGGATGACCCGTGAGGCACGCGAGGCCGAGGTGTCCGACTACGTCGACGCCCTCGACGCGACGGTCCGTCACCTTGCCGACGACACGCCCCCCTCCCTGCACGTGCTGGGCTTCTCGCAGGGGGCCGTCACCGCCAGCCGGTGGGCACTGTGGGGCGACACGGCCGTCGACCGGCTGGTGTTGTGGGGCGGGGCCCCGGCCCACGACCTCGACCTCGCCGAGCACGCCGCCTCCCTACGTGCCCTGGACCTGACCCTCGTGGCCGGGACGGAGGACCCATACGTGACCGACGACCGATGGGCCGCCATCCGGCGCCGCCTCCAGGCCCACGACATTCCCGTGACGACGCGTACCTTCGAGGGCGGGCACCGAATCGACCCGGCCCCGTTGCGGGCGCTAGTTGCGCCGGCCTGACGCCCTGTGCACCTCCGGGGGCGTGTCCCTAGTCCCGTGCGTGCTCGCGGCCGTAGCGCCACGCCAGGTACGCCATAAACCCCGTGCCGGTGCGGAGTGCCTCCTCGTCCGGGTTGAACCGGGACGTGTGGAGGCCGTGCTCGCTGCCCACCCCGAGTTGGTAGAAGGTGCCCGGACACTCGCGCAGGAAATAGGCAAAGTCTTCGCCCGCGAACCACCGATCCGCCTCCACGGTCCGCTCCGGCCCCACGTATTCGCGGGCGGCCTCCTGCACGAGCGTCGTCGGCGTCTCGTGGTTGTGGAGCGCCGGGTATCCTTCGCGCACCTCCACCTCGGCCGTCGCCCCGTGCGCCTCGGCGGTCCGGTGCACAAGTTGACGGAAGAGGGCGTGCGCCCGGAAGCGCCACTCCTCGTCCATCGCCCGGAAGGTGCCCTCCAGGCGGGCCGTCTCGGGAATCACGTTCGTAGCCCCGTCCGCCACCAGGCGCCCAATGGTGAGCACCGACGGCACGCCCGGCGGGCACCGGCGGCTGATGAGCGACTGAAGCCCGCCGACGATTTCGCTGGCGACGTAGGTCGGGTCCACCGCCTCGTGCGGGTTCGCCGCGTGTCCGCCCTCGCCCTCAACCGTCACGAACACCTCGTCGGCCGAGGCCATGAAGCCGCCGGCGCGGATGCCCAGGGTCCCGGGGGGGAGGCTCGGCTTCACGTGCTGCCCAAAGGCGGCCTCGGGGGCCGGCGTGTCGCCCGTTTCGTCGAGCACGCCCTCGTCGATCATGAACTTGGCCCCACCGGGAATCCGCTCCTCGTGGGGCTGGAAGCAGAATCGCACCTGCCCGTGCACCTCGTCGCGGTGGCGTGCCAGAATCATGGCCGTGCCCAACAGCGAGGACGTGTGGAGGTCGTGCCCGCACGCGTGCATCACCCCCTCGTGCTCCGAGGCACAGTCGAGGCCCGTCTCTTCCTGAATGGGGAGGGCGTCCATGTCCGCCCGCAGCAGCAGGGTCGGCCCCGGCCGCCCCCCGTGCAGGGTGCCCACCACGCCCGTGTCGTGCACCCCTGTGCGGACATCGAGGCCGAGGGCCGTCAGCCGCTCCGCCACGCGCCGCGCGGTCTCGTGCTCCTCGCCCGACAGCTCGGGCCGCCGGTGCAACGTGCGGCGAAATGCGACGATCTCCGAGTACAGGTCGTCGGCGTCAGACTTAACGGCATCGAGCATCGGATGGGTAGAGGGGAGGGGGCGGAGAAATTCGCTTCTGATCTGCGACGTGTCCGACAACCAACGTTTCTCTCGGAAGATTCGTCTTCAACAGCCGGACGACCGCCTCTTTCCTGCTCCCGACGGGCGTTCGAAATTTCGATTCGTTGTTCCTACCTTAGGGCTGCTCGCGCTCCTTACACAGCGACACCGCGTTGATGCCCGACCAAGACGTTGAACTCTCGCGCGCCCAGTGGGGCTCGCGCTTCGGGTTTTTGATGGCGATGCTCGGGGCCATGGTGGGGGCCGGCAACATCTGGCGCTTCCCCTACGTGACCGGCGAGAACGGGGGCGGGGCCTTTCTCCTCGCGTACTTCGTGCTCCTGCTCGTGCTCGCCATTCCCGGCCTCATCGCCGAGGTCGCGTTCGGGCGCTACGCCGGCAAGGGCGTGATTGGGGCCTTCCGCGAGGTGGCCTCCTCGCGGGGGATGGTGGGACTGGGCGTGGTGGTGCTGGTCGTGAACGTCGCCCTGATGTCGTATTACGCCCCCGTCGTGGGATGGACGCTCTACTACGCCGTGCACTCGCTGCTCTTCACCTTCACGTCGGCGGGCTTCGCGCCGGAGGCGTTTTGGGAGGGCTTTCGCGCGAGCGGCGTTTGGTCCATCGGCAGCCACACGGCCGTGATGGCCCTGGTCGCGGCCATTCTGTACCTCGGCATCCGGCGGGGCGTGGAGCGGCTCGTGATCTACGCAGTGCCGGGGCTCGTGCTCGCTCTCGTCGCGATCATGATCCGCGCCCTCACGCTGCCCGGGGCCGCTGAGGGCCTCGCCTTCACGTTCGGCATCGAGTGGGGCAAGCTCGGGCTCGGCCAGACCTGGATCACCGCCCTCGGACAGGTTCTCTTCTCGACCGGCCTCGGGTGGGGCATTGCCCTCACCGTCGGCAGCTACCTGCCGGACTACGACGACATCCCAATCGGCGGGGGCGTATTCACCGTCATCGGGAACTCGAGCATCGGCATCCTGGCGGCCTTCGCCATTTTCCCGATCGTCTTCGCGTTCGACTTGGACCCGGGGTCGGGGGCGAGCCTCACGTTCGTGTCCCTGCCGCAGGTCTTCCCGCAGATGGCGGGGGGCGCGCTGTGGGCCATCCTGTTCTTCCTCGGCTTCTTTCTGGCCGCCTTCACCTCGGCCATCCTCATCACGGAGGTGAGCGTGACGACCCTCAGCGAAGAAACGCGCTTGACCCGGGAGCAGACGGTGATCGGCGTGTGCGGGGTCATCTGGCTTCTGGGGCTCGGGAGCGCGTACTCGCCGGGCGTGCTGAATTTCCTCGACTTCGTGTTTGGCAACTTCGGCCTGCCCCTCTCCACACTCGCCATCATCGGCGCCATCGGCTGGTCCATGGGGCACCTCGGCCCCGAGAAGCTCCGGGTGCTCGAGATCAACCGCAACGCCGGGCTGTACGTAGGCTCAATCTGGGGGCCGGTGGTGCAGTATGTGATTCCGCTCGTGATGCTTCTGATCGTCGCGAACTACGCCTGGGCGAATTTCGGCACGCCGGAGATGATTGGGGGCATCGCCGTCTTCTTCGGAATTCCCGTCCTCGGCTACGCGCTCATGGCGTCCCTGGAGGGCCGCCGCGACCCCATCGCGAGAGACGAGACCCGATAAGCCGGTTCTCCAACGTTCAACGTGTAACGTTCAAACGTCCCAACGCCTTATCATGCTTGGACTGCCCGTGGACGTATGGGCCACGATGGCCTTCTGCATCCTGGCCTTCTTCGGCGTCTCGATCTGGACGCTCGTCTACACGCTCCGCCAGGAGGAGCGGAAGATGGCCCTGCTCAAGACCGAAAGCGACCTCGACACCTATTCGCCTCGCGCGCTGGACGACCTCAGACACTGGATCGAGACCCACCCGGACCCGACCCATCCGGACGTGGAGGCGGCCCGGGCGGCCTACAACGACTGCGTGGACACCCTCCAGTCCACGGATCGCCACTTCTACGGATGGTCGAGGGCCGAGGTCGGCCGCCTCGATCCGCTTTAGGGGAGTCGTGAAACGGCCCCCTGGATCGGAGCATGTCCCCCGCGGGAATTCTGCCCCGGGGGAGGCGGGCGTCGCGGAATCACGAGTTCAGCATCTCACTGACCTCCGGGGCGGCCTCCGCCGAGAGGTCGTTCGGGGCGGCAGCGGCCGGAGCCTCCTCCGAACTCGCATCTTCGGACGCCGACTGCAGACGCGCCACCAGTTCATCGGTGGCGTTGGCGTAGTCGAGCGCCCCGCGAGAACTGGAGTCGTGGTCGAAAACCGTGGTCGCTCCGTCCCGCGTCTTTGCCAGCGACGTGCTAGTGCGGACGATGGTGTCCAGCACCTTCTCCCCGTACTTTTCCCGAATGTACTCGCGGTAGGTTTTGTGTATGCGCTTGCGCGCGTCGACCTGCGTAAACAAGAACTGCCGGGTGTTGAGGCGCGGATTGAGCTTGTTCTCAACGAGCTGCGTGGTCTGGTAGGTCTGCTCCCCCCCCACCACGGACTGGTACTCCGGCAGGACAGGGATCAGCACGTGCTGGCTCGCAACGAGCGCGTTGAGGCTGTAGACCGTCACGGCGGCGGCCGTGTCGAAGAGCAAAAGGTCGTATTCCAGGTCGAGCCGCTGGAGTGCCTCCCGCACCCAGAGCACATCGGTCGGTTTGTTGAGATCCCGCATCCGGCGGGTCAGGGTACTGGAGGAGGGGATCAGATCGAACCCCGCGGCCTCCTGGATTGGAATGCGCCCCGGGTCCGCGTCGGCGTCGAAGAAGGCCGCCACCGACTGGTCGGAGGGGGGCTCCTCAATGCCCATCGTGTGCGTGAGGAAGCCCTGCGGGTCGAGGTCGATGACGAGCGTCCGCCAGCCCGACAATCCCAGCGCCGCCGCGACATGGATGGTCGTGGTGGTTTTTCCGGTGCCCCCCTTGTGGTTGCAGACAGACAGGACGGTCATAGCGTAGACAGCCGGTGGAGGTAGAGGAGAAAAAGGTAGGCGCTTTCCGGACCGGTGTCAACCCCGACGCGGGGCCCCGCCCAACGTGGTGAGAGCAACGCGTAACTTTTGCGCCCCCCTCCCGTTTCTCTCGGCGCATATGCCGTTTCTCTCGGCGCACATGTCCGGCACGGGCTCGACACATCCGATGAACCCACTTCTGCAACTTTCCTGCCCACTTCTTCTGGCCTCCCAGTCGCCGCGGCGGCGTGCCCTGCTCGACCGCATCGACGTTCCCTTCGAGGCGCGGGTGAGCCCCGCGGACGAGACGCTGGCGCCCTCGGTGGCGCCCGCTGAGGCGGTCCGCACCCTTGCGCGCCGAAAGGCCCGTCCGGTGGCGGCCGACCGGCCCTCGGCCCTCGTCCTGGCCGCCGACACGGTGGTCGCCCACGATGGGGAAATTCTCAATAAGCCCGAAGATTCCTCCCATGCTCGGGCCATGCTTCGCCGTCTCCAGGACACATCCCACGCCGTCTACACCGGCGTGTCCCTCGTGCATGCCGGGTCGGATCGGACGGCCACCGCCGTGGAGACGACCGCCGTGGTGCTCGGGCCCCTCTCGGACGCGGAGATTCGGGCCTACGTCGCCTCCGGGTCGCCGCTGGACAAGGCCGGGGGCTACGGGATTCAGGACCATACCGCCCCGTTCTTCGTCGAGCGGATCGAGGGCGATTACTACAACGTCGTGGGCCTCCCCCTCCGCCGGCTCTACCGCACGCTGCGCGCGTCTTTTGCCGACCTCCTGGAGGCGTCGTCCGCCTAGCGGTTCCCGTGTCGTCAACCTTTTCCGGGGACCAGCGTATGGACGGACGCCACGGCGTCTCACATTCTTGCTCATCCAGGGCCCTCCCACCGCACGGGGCCTCCCTGATTTATGGTGGACTCGCCCCTCACGTCGTCGTCCCTTCGCGCCCTGCTCGTCCAGTGCCGAAGCGCCCCCCGGATGGAAGCGCAGGAGCAGACCTGCTTCCTGGAGCGGACGCGCCTCCGTCCCGATCAGTTCCAGACCGTCAACGTCGCCCGCGGCGACGACCCCACCTCCGTCTCGCTCGACGAGGTCGACGCTCTGCTCATCGGCGGCGCCGGCAAGTACTCCGCCACCCAGACCTACCCCTGGACCGACGGGCTGCACGACCTCATTCGTCGCGCCGTCGACCGGGCGCTGCCCACGCTCGGCTCGTGCTGGGGGCACCAGGTGCTGGCCCGCGCGCTCGGGGGGCAGGTGGTGCACGACCCCGACCATTCCGAACTGGGCTGTGGGTGGGTGGAACGGACCGATGCGGGGGCCGCCGACCCCCTCTTCTGCCAGTTCTCGTCCCGCTTTCAGGCGAACATGGGCCACCACGACCGGGTGGTCGAGCTTCCCCCCGACAGCACAGAGCTCGCCCGCAACGACCAGCCCCACCAGGCCTTCCGCCTGAACGGCGCGCCGGTCTACGGCACGCAGTTTCACAGCGAGCTCGACGCGAAGCGGGAGCGGGAGCGCATCCTCGTGTACCGCGAGTACTACCGCTCGGCACTCCCCGACGCGGAAACCGTGCAGCGCGTGCTCGACACCCTGGCGGACACCACGGAGGTGGACAACCTGCTCTACGACTTTCTCGTGACCTTCGTGGCCCGTCCTCATCCGTCGGTCGTCCCCGCCACCCTTCATCCGGCGGACAGGACGGGGGCGCTCGGCCTTGCCTCCCCCGACGACCGGCGCCGGTCGTCCCCGCGTCCGGCATGACCCCGCGTCACGTGCCGGGATCGTCGATGGTATAGGTCGCCTCGGCCCGGTCGCACGTCCCCCCGACCGGGGGATCCGGCTTCCGGACCGTCACCTCTACCCCCTCCAGGTCCGGATAGGTATCCAGCACCTTGTGCGCGATGCGGTACGCCAGCTTTTCAATGAGGTAGAAGTTGTTCTCCGTCACCAGCTGCCGGACGAACTCGTAGACCTGCTCGTAGTTGACCGTGCGGTCTAGGTCGTCGTGCAGGGCTGCGTCCTCGAAATCAAGCCCCACGCTCACGTCGACCTCGTACCGGCCGCCGATGCGATGCTCCTCCTCCATGACGCCGTGGTGGCCGTAGAAGACGGCGTTGACGAGACGGACCGTCCCGGTGGTGGTGTAGTCGGTCGAGGAGGACGCCTCGGGCTTGGTGTCGGGGACAGACTCAGACATGGAAGGCAGAATGCGACGGAGTGACGAGAAGAGGACGGGCCGTCTCGTCCGGCCCCGTGCTACGCCAGTTGCTTGTCGAGCGGCACCAGCGTGGGGATGGCGGCAAGCTCGCGGAACGAGCGGGCCCGCTCGGTGATGTCGGTCCGGGTAAGGTCGAGCAGCTTGTCGGGGCCGTAGCGCTGCACGACGAAGGATGCCATCACGCTTCCGTAGATCACCCCGCGGCGGAGGGCCTCCGGGTCGAGGCCGCCCGACTGGTACAGGTGCCCGGCAAGTCCGCCCGCAAACGCGTCGCCGGCCCCCGTAGGGTCCTGAATGTCGTCCAGCGGGTAGGCGGGCGCGCTGAAGACGGAGTGGTCGGTGAACAGAAGCGCGCCGTGCTCGCCCTTCTTGATGATGAGCGTCTCGGGGCCCATGTCGCGGATCAGGGACGCCGCGCGGACCAGGTTGGGCTCATCCGCCAGCTCGCGGGCCTCGGCGTCGTTGATGACGAAGCAGTCGACCTGCGAGAGGGTCGTCCGGAGGCTGTCTGGGGTGTTCTCGATCCAGTAGTTCATCGTGTCGGCCATCACGAATTCGGGATCGTCCACCTGGTCCAGCACATCGCGCTGGATGCCCGGCTCCAGGTTGCCGAGGCACACGATGTCGCTGTCGAGGTAGCTCCCCGGGAGGTCCGGCTCGAACGAAGCGAGGACGTTGAGCTGCGTGTCGAGCGTGTCCCGCTCGTTCATGTCGTAGTGGTACTCGCCGTGCCAGAAGAACGTCTCGCCGTCCTCCTCGACCTCAAGGCCCTCAAGGTCGACCCCCCCATCGGCCAGCGTCCGGCGGTACTCATCGGGAAAGTCGCCCCCGACGACGCCCACGAGGCGGACGTCTTCGCAAAAGTGGCGGGCGGCGAGCGTCAGGTAGGACGCACTGCCCCCCAGCACTCGGTCAGCGGATCCGAACGGAGTATCGATGGAATCAAAGGCAACAGTCCCTACGGCAAGGATGCTCACGGGCGGTTAAGCTCCTTCTGTGCGGCTTGTGAACAGGGCGAAATGTAACCACGCGGGCGCACACTCGACACGTCCCGCGTGCGAATTCTATGACAAGGCGGCCCGTTCTCTGTGCTCCGGGACGGAGGGCCCTGATCGACTGGGGCGGACGTTGTCATCGACGTGGTGCCGGACGGGTTCCTCCACGTGTGTGAGGGAGGCGGAACGTTCAGGAGGGTGTGTCTGCGTTCCCAAGCGAAGCGGACGCGCTCGGGTCGCCAACCTTCTCGGGCGCCTCCGCCTCCGGAAGCCGCACGGTAAAGCGGGAGCCTGCTCCCTTCTCCGTTTCTACCTCGATGGCGCCGCCCATCTGCTCGACGGCCTCCTTCGTCACCGCGAGCCCGAGCCCGGTGCCCTCATATTCACGGCCCATGCCCTCTGATTCTTGTCGGAAGGGCTCAAACAACGTTTCGGTCTGCGCCGGGTCCATGCCCACCCCTGTGTCTTCAACTTCCAGAACCGCAGCCTCGTCGCCCGTTCGGACGCGGATCCACACGTCGCCGCCGGGCTCCGTGTATTTGACCGCGTTGGAGATCAGGTTCTGCAGGGCAATCCGGAGCCCCTCGGGGTCGGCCCGCGTCCAGACCGGCGTCCCGTTCGCCTCCGTGCGCAGCGCAATGTCCGCCTCCACGGCCTCGGGATAGAATTGGTCGGCGGCCTCTTCGGCGACGGTGGTCATGTCGGTGGGCTCCGACGGGCGTCTCAGGGTCCCCCCCTGCAGGCGCGACAGGTTCAAAATTGCGTCGAGGGTGCCGAGCAGACGACGCCCGCTGTTCTCGATGTGGTCGGCGAACCGGCCAATCGGGGCGTCGTCGTCCTCGGCCATGGTCGCGATTTCCTCCGCAAACCCGATGATGGACGTCAGGGGCGTGCGGAATTCGTGGCTCGTGTTGGCCAGGAGGGCCGACTTCATCTGGCTCGCTTCCTCGGCCTCCTGCTTTGCCGTTCGGAGCGCCTCTTCCTGATCCAGCCGGTCGAGCACCACGGCGGCGTGGGCCGCAAGCACCTCGATGAGACCGCCGTCGAACGAATCGATCGCCCCCCGTTCCACGTCCCCGACCGCGATGGTGCCGTGTGTCCCCATCGGGAAACAGGCCGCCGCGCGGGCCGCCCCGTAGTCGAGTTGCGTATCAACGGCGTGTAGGTCGTCGATCACGAAAGGCTCTTCGTTCCGGTACACGTCTGCCAGAAGGCTTTCTCCCTCGATGTCGACGGGGGGACGCTGGGGCGGCATGTGCTCCGCGATCTGTGGGGACCCCTGTACCGGCACGAGCCGGCCGTCCTCGACGAACCGGATGCTCACCAGCGGGTACCCGAACACCTCGTTTACGAGCCGAAGCATGACGTCCCCCACCTCCGTTCTGTTCTCCGCCCGCAGCAGCCGGCTAATGGCCGCGTAGAGGGCCTCCACCTTTTCCTGCCGGTCGCGCAGGGCCCGCTCGCGCCGTTCCCGCTCGGTGACATCGGAAAGCACCACCACGTCGCTCCCGCCGGTCGCCCCCAGGCTCGTCTCGACGATTCGGTAGTATCGCGGGGCGGACCCGTCGGTGGTTTCCAGTAGGGACCGGTCCTCTTCGAGCTTCTGTGCCAGTTCCGGCAGGGCCGCCCCCAGGGGCTTGCCGATTGCGGATCGGTCCTCCAGCTTCGGAAACAGGTCGATGATCCGCCGCCCGTAGTCCTTAATGCGCCCGTCGGCACTGAGCATGATGGTGGGGGCCGACAGGCTCCCGGCCAGGCGGACGGCCTGAAACTGGTAGCTGTATACGAACAGGACGCCGATGGCGAACACCGCCACGCCCAGCGGCTCGTGGGTAATGTCCTGTAGGGTCGGATTGACGTGCCCCGTAATGTTGAGCACCGCCGGAAACGCCGTGAGCGCCGTGAGCGCCGCCAGCGGCCCCGTCCGGGTCTCCGTCTTCCAGAACATCTCGAACAGCATCAGGTAGCCGGCCGTCGCCAACGCGTAGGCCACGCCCATCACGACCCAGTAGAAGAGCCCATGGCGAATGACGAGGTCGAAGACCCCTCCCTGTCCCGGCTCCAGGGTGTAGTAGAGGTGATGGAAGGGATTCGTCACCTTCAGCAGGGTCACCCCCCCGTACACCACGATCGCAAACCACTGGGCCGAGGCGTTGCGATGGATTGCCCGTCCGGTGTACGCGGAGCAGAACCACAGCCACGCCCACACGGTGCCAAACCCCACGACCAGACTGATCTGATAGAAAACGTGTTTGGCAAGGGGGGACACCGGCAGAAGAAATCCGATGTACGCCCCCGCCCACGCGGCGCTGGTCAGGAAAAACGCGAGAAGGCTGTGCCGCGTGCCGGCATACGGGATGGACCAGGCCCGCCAGGCGGCCCCCAGACACGCGAGGCTTGCGGCGACGAACGCCAACAGATATCCCCAGAACACAGGCCCCCCTGACGGAACGGACAAAGACATAGCCGGGATTTACGACAGCGTGGAGCGGAACAAATTTCTCCTTGCGTGGGGAATCTACACGTCCCGATTTGCGGCACGAGAGAACCGATCCCCAAACGAGAATACGCCGGCAGATCGTCCTCGGGGGGAACGACCGACGGAAAACCCCCTGCGGGTGGACGGATAGCGGGAGCAAGTCCCGTTCCATCCCCTGGCCCCATCGCCTCCACCGGCCGTCGCCCCCCTAATGTCACGACCGGTCTTCCGTCCACTCCAGTTGTAGCTGTAGGGTCAGGTCCCCATCGCTCAGCCGAACGGCGCGGGCCGGCGTAGAGGCCGGGCGTCCGTCGCGAATTCGATCCGGCGCGAAGTCCACGCACCCCACGACTTCGTCTTCAATCAGATCCGCGTCCAATAGCCGCAGGACGTGCCACCCAGCTTCTTGCAGGACGACCTCGGCGTCCAGCGTTACGGGGAGATCACGGGGGCCTACGTCGTCAACCACCGCGCTGGTGTAAAGGCACGCCCCGTCCGGATCGTACACCTCGTAGTAGAGATCCGGGCCCGAGAACAGGTCCCACCGGTCGTCCTGTTCGCCGGAGCCGAAGGGAACGACCTGGACGTCAACTTGCGTCAGGGTCACGCGCATCAGACAGGCAAGCGTGTGGGAGGAAGAAAGGAGAAACGAGCGCGTCCGGGCCCGGCGATCGCCGGGCAAATGCGGACCACACTCCTCATCGAAATTCCCGGCGACACGGTCGTTCCAACCCTGGAACCGAAGGAGAACAGGATGCCGATCCGGCGTATTTTTTGCGCGATTGCTTTTTGGATGTCCGGCTGCGGGGCACCACGATTCGCCCGTTACCGCTCACGCAACCCGCCCGTCCACATCAGCGACTCCGGTCCGCCCTCCGCCCCCGACGTTCCGCGTCGGCCGCGCCGTGCCGTATTGCCCCCAGCCGAGGCGCAAGCTCGGGGCGCAGCCCTCCTCGCCCCCATCGCCCTCCTCGCCCTCGGGCCGTACCTTGCGCTTTGGGGCCTGCCCGATCCGCCGTTTCCCACCGACCCGGGCGGCATTCTGCTGTTCCTCTCGGCCTTCACGGTCGGCGTGGTGCTCCACGAGGCCCTGCATGGCCTCGGGCATGTGTGGGGCGGGGCGTCGTGGCCGGACGTCCGGTTCGGGGTGCACTGGGCGGCCCTTACCCCCTTCGCGGAGTGCACCGTCCCCACCCAAGCCCGCTCGTACCGGCGCACCCTCGCCCTGCCCGGCCTGGTACTGGGCGCGGGCCCACTGGGCGTCGGACTGGTGACGGGCAGCTGGCCCCCGACGTTCTACGGGTTTCTGATGCTGGTGGCCGCGGCCGGGGACCTCCTCATTCTCTGGATTCTCGTGGGGGTCCCCGCCGACGCGTGGGTGCAGGACCACCCTCGGCAGGTCGGCTGCCTCGTCGTGGACGACGCCGGGCCCGACCCGCCCCCGCCCGTTTCGGACGACGACCTGCCGGACGCCACGGCGGGCGACAGTTCGCCTTCGTTCCTCCAGCTCCTGCTTCTCGCGGCTCTCTCCGCCGTCGCGGCAGCCGTCGGGTTTGTGATTGCCCTCGGGTAACTTCCGAGGCACTCCGGCTCCCCCGTAGACCTCGTCGCTCTCCCGGTGCGTCGGGGGAAATCGCTCCGCCCCCATCCGGATTCGGACGGTCTGCGCAGCACGACGTCCGGGCCCCCGGCCGGCCCAGTGGGGACCGAGACTTCAACGGGAAATTGTCGTCTCGCCCGTGCGCTCTGTTGTATTTTTCGGAAACAGCCCCAAAGATAGAGGGCGCAGGTTTTCCTGAAACGCAACCTGTCGTGCAGGAAGACCTCGGCCGTAGCCCCAATGCCGATCCGGCGGAGCACGAGAGGGAGGGCTGCCTTCCGCTGAACCTCCGCACGCTACCCCAACCACCGTCCCGGTGCCCATGACAGCCTGGCGAACCCTGGCGACCCAAGTATTGAACGGCACGCCCCTTTCTTCATCGCAGGCGCTCGACGTCGTGCACGCCGACGACGATGAGGTGCTCGCCCTCCTCGACGCCGCCTTTCGCGTCCGACGGCATCATCACGGGCGGCGCGTGCGCATCCACGTCCTTCAAAACGCCAAGAGCGGGGTGTGTCCGGAGGACTGCGCGTTCTGCAGCCAGTCCCTCAAGTTCGACAGCGACCCCGAGCAGTACGGGATGCAGCAGGTGGATCAGATCGTCGAGGGCGCCAAGGCCGCCTGGGACAAGGGGGCAGTGACCTACTGCATCGTGACGGCCACCCGGGGCCCGCACTCCAGCGAGGTCGACGTTGTCTGTGAGGCCACACGCCGCATCAAAGAGACGTATCCGATGGACGTGTGCGCCTCCCTTGGGCTGCTGGACGCGAAACAGGCCAGAAAGCTTGCCGATGCGGGCGTGGACCGGTACAACCACAACCTCGAGACGTCCTGCGACCACTTCGGAAACGTGGTGACGACCCACGAGTGGAGCGATCGGGTCGAGACTGTAAAGCAGGCCAAGGCCGCCGGCATGGAGGCGTGCTGCGGAGGGATCATCGGGCTCGGCGAAGCCCGCGCGGACTGGGTCGACCTGGCCCTGGCACTCCGCGAGATCGGGGTCGAGTCGGTCCCGGTGAACTTCCTCAATCCCCGCTCCGGCACCCCGCTGGAGGACGTAGATACGGTGCGCCCCCAAGACTGCCTGAAGGCCCTCGCCATGTTCCGGCTCGTCCACCCGGAAGCGGACCTCCGCATGGCCGGCGGACGCGAGGTCGTGCTCGACCAGATGCAGCCCTTGGCCCTGTACGCCGCCAATTCGTTCTTCACCGACGGATACTTGACCACCGGGGGACAGGGCGAATCCAAAGACTACCGGATGATCCAGCAGGCCGGGTTCGAGCCCGTAATCGTCGAGGACGGCCCGGAACGGCAGACGCCCGCAACGGCCGACGACACGCCGTCCGGGGACCCCGAGGCTGCCGACCGGAGGCGCCAGCCCTCGGCCGGTCCTGCCGGTTGATTGCTCGTGCGACCGCCCAAAGCGAAGGGCCCGGCGCGTTTGTCGTCCCCGCCACCACCGGCGACCGGACTCACCCGCCCTGCGCGGACGACGACGCAGGCACCGCATCGGGCGGTTCCGGCTCTGGCTCCCACCACCCGTCTTCTACGAGGCGGGCAACCGTTCGCTTCGGCCATGCCTTGTAGCGGAGCTCGGGCCGGTAGGGGACCGCCTGCCCGTTCTCGGTCAGCCACTCGAAGCAGACGCAGGTTGAGGTCTCGAAAAGCACCCCCAGGGTGCACCCTTTCCCCCGCAGGCAGTACTTGTAGCAGGCCTGGCCGGGGCGGTCACACACCGAAAAGTCGACGGGGGCTTCGCGCTCAATGTCTTCCAGTTGCATGGCCGACGTCGGCTTGAAAAGTTTACTTGTTTGTACAGAGTCTAAATAAATCGGCGGCGCCGAAACGTACAACCGTCCTTCGTGAAATTTCGGGCGAGACCGGCCCTTCCCCCCGCCGTAGACGGCGTACTGGCCGGTCGGGACTGGATTTAGATCGACTCTAAATTTTGCCCGCAGTGGATCTTCCCGGAATCGAGGGTGTTCAGATTTGTGAAGTTTCTCGATAGATCCGCATAAAACCAGGGAGCGGCAGCCATGGCCCACGACATCGAATCAATGTGCAAGTCTTGTACGCATCTCGACCGGGACCGCGACGACGAGGCGGTCTGCGACGCCTTTCCGGAGGGCATCCCGGAGGAGATCTGGCGCAACCAGCACGACCACCACGAACCGTATCCGGGGGACCAGGGCGTGCGGTTCGACGCCATGCCGGTCCCCGAGGAGCAGGCGGAGGTCGTCGCCTGAGGAGGCCCTCATTCAACTTGTTTCGGGTCGGCTCGCCAGTTGGCGGGTCGGCCTTTCTTTTTGATGGCGCGTCTCGGGACCCAGCCCCGCTCACTCACCGGCGCGACGCACGGTCCGGCGAGGGCAGACGCGACTCGTCGACATCCCCTAAACGCGAGGCCCAGACGGCGAATATGCGAGGATGCCATTGCGGACGATCTGATTCTCGCCCCCCATCCTCGCCATGTGTCGCCGCTTCGTTGGAGGCCTTGTCCTCGTGCTCGCGCTCATTCCCGGCGTGGCCCCGGCCCAGCCCGCCGTCGTGGAAGGCCAGGTGCGCGACGCGCAGGGCGCGCCGGTCCCCTACGCGAACGTGCAGATTGACGGGGCGGCCGTCGGCACCGCGGCCGGAGAAGACGGCCGGTTCCGCTTCGAAACGACGCGCACCGGGTCGGTCGTCCTGCGGGCCTCGGCCGTCGGCTACCCCCCCGTCGAACAGTCCCTCCGCCTCCGCGCTGGCGACACGAGCACCGTGCGGCTCACGCTTCGGGCCGAGAGCATCGAGCTCGGCGAGGCGGTCGTCACCGGCGAGACGTTCTCGACCGGCTCGCCCTCCGAGGCAACGTTGGGCTCGACCGAAGCCGTGACGACCCCGGGCGCCGCCGGCGATCTGTTCCGCGCCCTGCAGTCGTTTCCAGGCGTGGCCGCGCCGGGGGACGGAGCCGGCCTGTTCGTGCGCGGCGGGGACGTGACCGAGACGAAGACCCTGCTCGACCAGGCGACGGTCTACCATCCGTACCGCTACGAGTCCCCGGCGGGGGGCTCGTTCGGTGCTGTGCGCCCCTTCCTCGTCGGCGGCACCACCTTTGCTACGGGCGGTTTCTCGGCACAGTACGGCAACGCGCTCTCGGGCGTCCTCGCGATGGAATCGAAGGATCGCCCGGAGGAATCCAGCCGGTACGTAAACCTCGGGCTCGCCGCCGCGTCGGTCTCCCTCGACCAGCCGCTCGTGGGGGACGAGTTCGGCCTCCGGCTCTCCGGCAACCGGTCATTCACCGGGGTGCTCTTCCGCGTCAACGGCCAGCGCGGGGACTACGCCACCGTGCCGCAGGGCATGGACGGCACCCTGGGCCTGACCTGGGACTACGGCCCCACCGGGCAGTTGAAGCTCCTTGCCTTTGCCCGCCGCAACCGCATCGGCGTGGAGACGACCGAAGGCACCTACACCGGCGTCTACCGGGACCGGACGACGAATCAGCTCTACAACCTGCAGTGGACGGCCCAGGCGAAGGGGTGGACCGTGGAGTCGAGCGCCTCCTGGAACGCGTATACGTCGCAAAAGACGCTGGGCGCCCTCGACCTGTCGCCCGCCGACCGGGCCGCCAAGCTACGCGTCGACGCTACGCGCGGGGGCGGGGACTGGACCGTTCGCACCGGCGGCACGGTGGAGCGTCGGCACTACCGATTCGACGGCACGGTTCCCACACAGCCGGACGTGGTGGCGCCCGATGCCCCCACCCGATCGGTCGACGAATCCGTGCGGGCCACACGCGCCGGGGGGTACGTCGAGGTCGAATCGAGCCTGCTCTCGTCGGTCGTCGCGCGGGCCGGGCTGCGCACCGATGTCCACAGCCGGGCGGGCCGTCCGGTCGTCGATCCGCGGGTGGGGCTCGCCTGGTCGTTTGCGCCGAACACGCAGCTGCGGGCCGCCTGGGGCCTCTACCACCAGTTTCCGGAGCTCAGCACCTACGGCGAGCACGTCGGCAAAAACACGCTCGGCGCCCAACGCGCCCAGCACGTCGTGCTCGGCCTGCGCCACGAGCGGGAACACCTGTTGCTCCGCGCGGAGGCCTATCACAAGCCGTACCGCGACCTGGTCGTCCGCACCGGGTCCTCGCGCTACGCCAACGACGGCACGGGCGTCGCACGGGGCATCGACCTGTTCGCCAAGTACGGATCGTTCCTCGGCACGCGCGTCAACGGATGGGCCTCCTACAGCCTCCTCCGCTCCCACCGCACCCAGCCCCGCGACCGGGGGACGGACGTGAAGTTGGACGACGGGCCGGCCCCCTACGACCTGACGCATCAGATCACGGCGGTTGGGAAGGTGCGCGTGATCGACCAGTTCCGGGTCGGCGGCACCTACAGCTACGTCACCGGCCGGCCCTTCACGCCCGTCGTGGGCACCGAGCGGCTGGAGTCCGGCGCCCTCCTGCCGGTCGACGGGCCCGTGGGCGGCGAGCGGCTTCCGGCCTACCACCGCCTCGACCTGCAGGTGAGCTACTTCTGGCCCTTCAACCGCCAGCAGAACGTGGTCGTCTACGCGGCGCTCAACAACGTCCTCGACCGGGCCAACGCCGTCGACGTGACCTACTCGCCCGACTATTCGACCCGCCGGTACCGGCGGACGGACTTCCGCCGGTCGGTCTACTTCGGCCTTACGCTCACGCTCTGAGACGGGTCCTGTTGCCCCCATGCATGCCCCCGCGGTCGCCAACCGCAACGCATCAACGTGCTCTTTCCCCTCATCCTCCAACGCCCCATGCTCTCGACCCCGACGCTCCCTCGAAAGACATTCGCTTTCCTCCTCGGCGGCGTTCTTCTGGTCGGACTCGTGGCCTGCGGGTCGAGCACGCCGATGGCCCCTGCCTCATCGGCGTCGTCCGCCCTCGAAAGTGCAGCGGCCGACTCGCTTCTCCGGCAGGTCAAAACCCAGATTCGGGAGGCCACCGACGAGGGATCCCTCGACTCCTTGAAGCAGGCCCGCGCCTGGGCCAAGCAGGCCACCGGGGGCGACCGCGCGGCGCTGGCCCACTACTACGCCGCCCTCGCCGACTACCGCATGTCGAACCGGCTCCCCGAAGAGGACGAGGCCCGGCGCGGGCGCGTGATCGAAGACGCCATCGGCCACCTCAAGCGCGCCACGGAGATCAACGGAACGATGGCGGACGCCTGGGCTCTGTTGTCGGGGTACTACGGGCAAATGATGGGCATGAACCCGATGCAGGGCATGTCGCTGGGCCCAAAGGCCAACGAGGCCATGAAACGGGCGAAGGAGCACGGGCCCAACAACCCGCGGGTGTGGATCATCGACGGCACGTCGGACTTCTACACGCCCGGCATGTTTGGCGGGGACAAAGAGAAGGCCCTGACGAAGTTCGAGAAGGCCGCGCGGCTCGCGGAGCAGGGCTCGCCCGACGACCCGCTGATGCCCGGTTGGGGCCACGCCGAGGCGCACGCCTGGGTCGGCGTCGCCCACATGGAGGCCGAGCGGTACGACCCGGCCCGCACGGCCTTCGAGGCGGCCCTCGACCTCAATCCCGACTACGGATGGGTGCGATCCGTCCTCCTACCCCGGCTTGAACAGCAAGCCGGGTAGCCTCTCGTCTCTCCCTTCCGGTCTCGCCTTATCCCCACCATGGACACTGCTCTCGCCCTCGATGGCCTTCGAAAAGCATACGGCTCCACGGTCGCCGTGGACGACCTGTCTCTGGAGGTAGAGACGGGCGAGATCTTCGGGCTCATCGGTCCCAACGGCGCGGGCAAGACGACCGCCGTCGAGTGTGCCCTTGGGCTCCGGAAGCCAGACGAAGGCACTGTGCGCGTGCTCGGCATGGACCCGCAGCAGGCGGCACGCGACCCGTTCTACCGTCGGGTTGGCGCCCAGTTGCAGGCGGCCGCCCTGCCCGACCGCATCACGGTCCGCGAGGCCCTCGACCTGTTCGCCTCCTTTTATCCCGAGACGACCGACCGCGACGCGCTCCTCGACCGGTGGGGCCTGGCGGACAAGCGGAATGCGTCGTTCGGCGCCCTCTCCGGCGGCCAGAAGCAACGGCTCTTCGTGGCCCTCGCGCTGGTGCACGATCCCGACCTCGTGGTGCTCGACGAGATCTCGACGGGGCTCGACCCGGAGGCCCGTCGCGGCACGCAGGAGCTGCTCCGCGAGGTCCGGGCGTCCGGCACCACCGTCCTTCTCGTCACGCACTTCATGGACGAGGCCCAGGCGCTCTGCGACCGGGTCGCCATGATGGACGACGGGCAGTGTGTGGCCCTCGATACGCCTCAGGCCCTCATCGATCGGCTCGACGCTTCGTATCGGGTCTGGTTCGACGCGCCGCCCGATTTTGACCCTAGTCCCCTGCGCACGGCGGACGGCATACAGGATGTCGCGATCGTGGACGGTCACGTGCAGACGCGAGGCGGGGAGGACCTCCTCACGACCGTCGTGCACCGCCTCGCCAACGCAGGCGTCACGCCAAACGACCTGCACGCCGAGCGCGCTACCCTGGAGGATGTGTTCCTCGCCCTTACCGATGAGTCCCACGATCCCGCTTCGTCTTCTCACGTCACGAATGCAGAACCACAGTCCAGCAAAGCGCCCTCATGACTCGTGCCCCATGACTCGTGACTCATGACTCGTGACGCAGCAACTCATGCCCCCAGTCAGGCTGGACGCAGCCCCCTTTCCCTTGCTCAGCATCCCCGCCCAAGCCACGTCCGACCGATGAAGGCCTTCCTCACGCTCACCTGGACCGAGTCGAAGCTCTTCCTGCGGGAGCCGTCCGCCACGTTCTTCACACTGGGCTTTCCCCTCCTTCTCCTCTTCGCCTTCGGTGCCATCTTCGGCAACGGCCCGGCCTCTGCGCCCGGCGACGTCGGCTACACCACGCGCGCTGTGCCCGGCTACGTGGCCCTCACGATCGGCTCCCTCGGTCTCCTGAGCCTGCCCATCACGCTGGCGACGCAGCGCGACCAGGGCATCCTGCGCCGGTTTCGCGCGACCCCGCTCCGCCCCACAATCGTGCTGGGCACACAGGCCGCCGTAAACCTCGTGATGCTCCTCGTGAGCACGGCCCTGCTTCTCGTCGCCGCCCCCATCGCGTACGCCGTGCCCCTGCCCCCGTCTTCCCTGCTGGCCCTCGGCGCGCTGCTGTTCGCCGGGATCGCCTTTCTGAGCCTCGGCTTCCTGCTCGGCGCCCTGATGCCCACGGCCCGCGCGGCCCAGTCGGTCGGGATGGCGCTCTTCTTTCCCATGCTGTTCCTCTCGGGCGCCGCCATTCCGCAGTTTCTCTTTCCCGACTGGCTGACGACCGCGAGCCTCGCCCTGCCGCTTACCCACGTCACCCGCCTCCTGCAGGACGCCTGGCTGCACGGCCAGTGGAACGGAACGGCGGCGCTCGTCCTTGCAGCCACGGGCGTCGTGAGCGCCGTCGTGGCGGCGTGGGCCTTCCGGTGGTCGTAACCCGCCCCGGCAAACCGACTCCTGCGCAACGAACCGAGCAGACATGTCGTCGGTGCCCTCCTCAACCGACCTCGACGCGTCCCTGGACGACATCCAGACCCAGGCCCCACCGAAACCGACGATCACGGCCAAAGGCGTTGGGCTGGCCGTGGCGGGCTGGACGCTCTACGCGTTTCTCTACGCGTTTTTTATCGCCCAGCAGGAGCCCAACGCCCCCTTCGTCGGCCTCCTCGCCGGGCAGCTTATCTTCGTTCTCGTGCTCGGCCTCTACAGCGTGCCGGTCTGGTGGGTCGCGGTGCGCGAGATGGATCGCTCGCACTGGGGGTGGACCCTCGGCGCGCACCTGTGTCTCGGCCCCCTCTACGCCTGGGGCGGGCTCGAGTCGTACCTGTTCGTCGTTCGGGCCGTGTTTGCCCCCAGCATCGCCGCGGAGATCGGGGCGCAGTACCAGTGGATCCTGTTCGCCAACCTCACGGTCTACATCATCCAGTTTGCCCTCTACCACCTGGTCCGGAACGTCCAGCGCCTCCGGCAGAAGGAGCGGCAGGCCACCGAGTTCTTGGCCATGGCCCGGGAGCAACAGCTCGCCGCCCTCAAGGCCCAGGTCAATCCGCACTTTCTGTTCAACACCCTGAATTCGATTAGCGCGACGCTCCGTCAGGACCCGGAGCGGGCCCGGGAGATGATCGCGAAGCTGTCCGACATGATGCGATACGCCCTGGAGGGCCCGGATCGGGAGTTCGTTCCGCTGCGGGAAGAAATTGCCTTTACTCGTCGGTACCTCGACCTGGAGCGGCACCGCTTTTCGGATCGGCTGCGGGCCCGGATGGACGTCGACGCCGACACCGACGCGCTGGACACGCCGGTGCCGCCAATGGTGCTGCAGCCGCTCGTGGAGAACGCCCTCCGCCACGGCATCGCCCCGAGCGAGGACGGCGGCTCGGTCACCGTGGCGGTGACCGCCGAGCACGACACACTCGACGTGCACGTGGAAGATACCGGCGTGGGCCCCGACGCCGACGACCCGCTCTCGGGCTCGACGGACGGCACCGGCCTCGCCACCACGAGCACACGACTGGAACGCACCTACGGCCCCGACGCCGCCCTCCACACCGCCCGGAACGACCCGACCGGCTTTAAGGTCTGGTTTTCCATCCCTCGGAACGGCACCGCCGATTCCTAACGCCCCGCACCGCTGCTCTCCTCCCAATCCCGCCCCAATCCTGTGCGTGCCCTCATTGTCGACGACGAACCGCCCGCCCGCAGCCTGATCCAGGAGTACCTGGAGGAGATCGGCCGCATCGAGGTGACCGGCGAGTGCGGCACGGGACGGGCGGCCATTGAGGCCATCAACGAGACGGCCCCTGACCTCGTCTTCCTCGACGTGCAGATGCCCGGCCTCGACGGCTTCGACGTGCTGGAGCGGATCGACACGCTGCCGGACATCATCTTCTCCACCGCCTACGACGAGTACGCGATTGAGGCCTTCGAGGCGGGGGCGGTCGACTATCTTCTGAAGCCGTACACGAGGGCCCGCTTCCAGACCGCCGTGGAGCGGGCGCTGGAGCGTCACGACCGGGACGACGACGCCTACGCCGACCAGCTTGCGACGCTGCTGCAGGAGGCCAAGGCCGAGACCGACGACTCGCCGGAGCGGCTCTACGTGCGCCACGGCGACAAAATTATCCCCGTCGACCCCGACGACATTCGATGGGTGGAGGCGGCGGGCGACTACTCGAAGCTCCATACCGACGAGACGACCTACCTGTCGTCGATGGGCATCGGCGCGCTGGAGGACCGCCTCGCCCCGACGCGGTTTATGCGGGTCCATCGCTCCCACATTCTCGCCTTCCCGGCCATCGACTACCTCTACAGCGACGGCTCGGGCGGCTACAAGGCCGTGCTCGACGACGGCACCACCGTCCGGGTGAGTCGCTCCTACGCCCCCGAGATCCGCGACCGGCTCGTGTGAGCCGCCGGCCCTGCCGAGGCGCGAGGCAGGCCTACACCGAGGCCCCGTCGGCCTCCGCCAGGTCGTCGACAAACGGCGTGAGGCGCACGTCCGGCACCTCGTTCAGGGCCGTCCGCTGGAAGGTCGCCTTCATGCGGTCGCGCTCCTCGGTCCAGTGCTCGTGGAGGGGACACGGCTCGGCCTCGCCACAGCCCGGCAGGCCCAGCACACACTCCTCAAACAGGTCGTTCCCGTCGATGGCCACCACGATTTCGTACAGGCTGATGGCGTCCGGCGCGCGGGTCAGGGCCACCCCGCCGCCCGGCCCCCGCTTCGAGGTCAGAAGCCCCGCGTCGTTGAGTTGCTGAAACACCTTCGTCAGGAACGAGAAGCCGATCTCCAGATCGTCGCTGATGGTCTGGATCGAGACGTACTCGCGGGTGGGGCCGGCGTCCTCGTCCTCCGCCGCCTCGTCGTCCTCGAGGGTGCCCAGGTACAGCATCGCGCGCAGTCCGTACTCGCAGCTTTTTGAGAGCAGCATCTGGACATTGGGGCCGTGAGGGAAGGGTGCCGCAGGGTCGACACAGAGCGTGTGCGTGCCACAATGTGCACCGGTCCGTTCTGGCAGCGTTCCCCACCCGGGACGCCCGCGCCCCTCGTCAATCGGCCGGCTGCGGCCGTCGTAACGGGCTCGACACACGCGGGGGCCGAACGTCCTGGTACAGGTAGTTGAGCACGTCGTCCGCGTCGTACTGCGGGTCCTCGGCCGACCCGAGCGGAAGGTCTTCGAGCGCATCGCCCCCGGTAAACAGGGGCGGCTCGGCGCGGGCCCCTCGCTGCTGGCCGAGCCCGATGTTGGCCATCAGCGCGTTGCACAGACAGGCCCGGCCCTCCGTCTCTTCGGGGGCGCCCCCGCGGCTCACGTAGGTCTTGACGGGCTCCGCCGGGCACCGACCCATCAGGCGTCCCTCCTCGTCGAGGTACGGCTCGCGCAGGTAGCCGAGGTCACAGATGCGGGCCCGCCGCTCGTACACCTCCGCGTCGGCCAGCGTGCCGTCGGCGGTGAGCACCTTGAACGGGAAGCCGGTGGACGAGACCCGCCCCTCCGTGCTGACCTCAATCTCCCCGGTGTGCAGCCCCCGAATGAGGCGGCGCGTGGTGCTGGGGGGATAGCCCGACTCGTCGGTGAGGGAGAAGAGCGACCCCACCTGAATGCCGGCGGCGCCCGCCTCGTGGGCGGCCCGGAGGCCCTCGGGCGAGCCGTGCCCGCCCGCCAGGTAGAACGGCTTCCCGAGAGATCGGATCGCCTCCAGGTCCGCCTCGTCGCGCTCGTCGTACAGCGGCGTGCCGTCGTCCGCGTAGTTCTTGTTTCGGGGCGGGGCGTTGTGCCCCCCCGCAACGGGCCCTTCCACCACCCATCCATCCACGCGCCGGTCTGGCAGTTTGGCGTCCATGATGCGGGCCAGCGCGTCGGACGAGATGATGGGCAGAAACAGTGGACGGTCGAGGGTCGGAGGCGCGTCGAGCACGTCGGCCGGGTCGAACCGGTACGCGTAGGAGTCGTCGGCGTCCGGCGCCTGGCTCGTGTCCACGTCCAGCCGCAGGGCGGCCGGCTCGCCCGCCGCCAGCTTCGGAATTTGGCGGGCCTCCTCCAGGGGAATGCCCGCGCCGATGGAGACGATGTCGATGTCCGACAGCAGCGCGCCGTAGATGCAGGGCAGCGTGTAGCGCTTCAGCTTCGCCAGGAGGTTCATCCCGATCATCCCCTCGTGCCCCGCCGCCGCGAGCCGGACCTCCGTGTAGGTGGCCGCCGCGAGAATGCGCTGCGAGCGAACCGACGGCTCGAAGGGATGCATGTTCAGCAGGTCATAGGGCTCGTCCGCCGGCAGCCCGTCCGGCCGATAGAACCGCTCAACCAGGTGGTCGGCAATCTCTTCGTCGGGGTAGTCGGCCAGCATTTGGCGTCGGTCGTGAGGGTCGCCCTCCTGGAGCTCGCGCACGACCACGGAGTCGATGCCGGTGCCGGATACGATGCCGATTTCGCCCCGTCGGGCCACATGGCGGGCGAGGCGCCAACTGGAGACCCCGATGCCCATGCCGCCCTGGATGATGTTGGGGGCGGTGGACGGGGCAAGTGCGGTAGAAGAGCTCATTGGAAAGCAGGTCGGTGTGAAAGAAGAGGCATGAATGAACCGTGGGCGTCAAACGCTTTCGGAGTAGGCGGGCTGCGCATCCGGGGCGGCGTCGTGCAGGTACGCGTCGAAGGCCGCGGCCACGTTGCGGACCAGCAGGCGCCCCGGCGGACGCACGGTGATCGCGTCTGGGCGCAGCGCGACGAGCCCGTCCTGCTCCAGTGGGCGCAGGCGGTCGAGGGCCGCGCTGAAATGGGCGTCGAAGTCGACGTTGAACCGCGCCTCGACCGCCCCCTTCTGCACCTCGGCGTTGCACATGAGCTGCATGATGACGTGACGCCGCAGCCGATCCTCCTGAGTCGGTCGATATCCCCGATAGACGGTCAGCTCGTCCTGATCGATCTGGTCGTAGTACGTGCGCAGGTTCTTCGTATTCTGGGCGTAGAGCCCCGAGAGCTGGTGAATGCCGGAGAGGCCGAAGGCGTAGACATCGGCCCCCGCACGGGTCGAGTAGCCCTGAAAATTCCGGCGGAGCGTGCCGTTGTCCTGCGCAAGCGCGAGCTCGTCGTCCGGCTTCGCGAAGTGGTCTAGCCCAATGAACCGGTAGCCGGCCGTGGTCGTCAGCCTCTCGAGCGCCTGCTTGAAGAGCCGTAGCCGCTCGGTCGGGGCCGGCAGCGCCTCCTCCGGGATGAGGCGCTGGTGCTCCAGCACGGACGGGACGTGCGCGTAGCTGTACAGCGCAATCCGGTCCGGGGCAAGGTCCACGACCCCGCCGAGCGTGTCGGCCATCGTGTCGGGCGTCTGGTGGGGAAGGCCGTACACCAGGTCGAGGTTGACGCTCTCAATGCCGTAGTCTCGTGCCCACTGCACGGCGGTTCGCGTGAGCCGCTCCGGCTGTACCCGGTTGATGGCCTCCTGCACCGTGGGGTCGAACGACTGCACCCCGAGGCTCAGACGATTCATCCCGATCTCGCGGGCCGCGGCGATGTGGTCCTCCGTCAGCCCCCGAGGGTCGGCCTCGATGCTCATCTCGGCGTCGGGCGCCATCCGGAAGCGGTCGCGAAGATGCTCACCCAGCTCCCGAATCTGCTCCGGGGACAGCAGGGTGGGCGTGCCGCCGCCCCAGTGCACCTGGGTCACGGGCCGGTCCGACGACAGCATCGGGGCCAGCAAATCGATCTCGCGCTTCAGGTAGCGGAGGTACTTCGCGATGCGCGCCGGGTCGTGCGTTACCTTCATGTGGCACCCGCAGTAGTAGCAGAGCTGCCGGCAGAAGGGCAGGTGCAGGTACAGCGAGAGCGGCGCCTCGGGCGCGGCCGTGTTGGCGCGCCACACCTCTGCCCGAAAGGTCTCCCGCCCCACGGCCTCCCCGAAGTGTGGGGCGGTCGGGTAGCTCGTATAGCGGGGAAGCGACTGGTTGTACTGGCGGAGGAGGTCAAGGTCAACGTTCATGGCAGGGCACACAATCTACAGGAGGAGACGGCGCACGGGCGGCGGCGATCAGAGGAGCGATTCCGCGCGGGGGAAGAGGATGTGGAGCTCCTCGTGGAGGTGGCGGCGCAGGTCCACCTCCAGCTCGTGCAGTCGATTCATCACGTCCTGGAGCCCCCGATCCGCCCCCTCCGGCGCCTGGTACCCGTCCGTCAGCGACCGGAGACGCTCCAGCTTCGTCTTCGTATCGTCGTGCTGGTCCGCCATGTGCCGGAGCGTCTCCCGGCTCGGCGTCGACCCGTCGGGCAGCACCCGTCCCTCGGCGACGGTCCGGAGGGCGGGAAATACGTACTCTTCCTCCCGCCGGAGGTCCGTCATCAGGTCCGACTTCAAGGCCTGAAAGGCCCCGCGGACCCGCTCGAACCACCGGGACGTCTCCGCGTCCGGGTTCCGGCTTGCCCTCTTCAGGCGCTTCGAGAGGCGGGGCAGCGCCCGTCGCAGGTAGTCGTGGTGCGTGGACTGGATGTGGTCCATCAGGTCCGGCAGGGATACGGACAGCCATTCGGGATTGCCCTCGGTGGGCACGGTCTCGACCGCCACGTCGAGCATCCGGGCGACCGTCTCGGGATCGAGCCCCTGCGCCTCGCAGGCCTCCGCGAGGGAGCGGTCGCCCCTCCGCCCCCAGTCGATGCCGAGTCGGTCGAGAATGCGGGCACGGGTGGGCCGTTCGTCTATGAGGTCGACGAGAAGCGTGTCGGGGGAGAGAGCAGGCATGGGCGAACGGAGACTGGTGAGGACGGTCACGTGCGAGACTCAGAAGCAATGTCGGCCGGAGCAGCCTCCGGCACCACAGTCCCCAGGGTAAGGAAGGGATCCGGCGTTCCCCAGCGCAGAACGTTACTTTAGAGAAAAGAACATGTTTTTATCTGAAATAGGGAATCTTCTTTCTCCGCGCACGAATAGAGGTAGTGCTACGTTGACGCACCCAGTGCCACGGCATTCATGACGGTTCCGGACTCTGTATCCATCGTGGGCGGCGGCATCGGCGGACTCTCGGCGGCGTGTCACCTCGCCGACGCCGGGGCCGACGTCACCCTGTTCGAACAACACGACGACCTCGGGGGGGTGGCCGGCTCGTTCAAGTCCGATGGGTTTCGCTTCGACTCGGGGCCCTCCTGGTACCTGATGCCGGAGGTGTTCGAACGCTTCTTCGAGTCGTTCGGGACGTCTGTCGACGCGGCATACGAGCTGGAGCGCCTCGACCCGAGCTACCGCGTTTTCTGGAAGGATGGCGACCGGCTCGACGTGCCGGCCGACCCGGACGCCCTCGCGCCGAAGCTTGAAGCCTACGAGGATGGGGCGGCCGACGCGTTTCATGAGTACCTCGACCACGCCGAGGCCGTCTACGAGCTCGCAATGGATCGGTTTGTCTATCCCCGGCGGGCTCGGCTCCGGGATTGGCTCGACGGCGACCTGTTGCGCGCGGCATGGGCCCTGCCCTTGCTTCGGTCGATGGACCGCCACGTGGGGGGATACGTGGAGCACCCGAAGCTGCGCCAGCTTCTGGAGTACAAACTGGTCTTCCTCGGGGGCTCGCCCTACAACACCCCCGCCCTGTACACGCTGATGAGCCACGTCGACTTCAACCAGGGCGTCTTTCACCCGGTGGGCGGCATGCAGGTGCTCGTCGACGCCCTCGTGGACCTGGCCGATCGCCTCGGGGTCACCCTTGAGCGCAACACCCCCGTTTCCAGAATCCAGCCGAACGGAGACGGCATGCGGGTGCGCACGAACGGCGACACGCAGGCGTCCGATTGTGTCGTGGCCAATGCCAGCCCGGCCCATGTGGAGCGGACGCTCCTTCCGCCCGACCAGCGGGACCACGACGACGCGCACTGGGACGGGCAGACCTACGGCCCGTCCGCCTACCTGCTCTACCTGGGCGTGGAGGGCGACGTGGATCCGCTCCGCGACCACTCCCTCGTGCTTCCCGTGGACTGGGACGCACACTTCGAGACGATTTTTGACGAACCCGGGTGGCCCACCGATCCGGCCTACTACATTCACGTTCCCTCCAAGACCGACCGCTCCTACGCCCCCGATGGGCACCACTCGGTGTTTATTCTGGTGCCCATTGCACCGGGGCTCAACGACGGGCCGGCCCGTCGCGCCTGGATGCGCGAGCGGGTGCTGGAGGATCTGGCCGAGCACGCAGTCGACCTTCGGGGCCGCATCACGGTGGAGCACGAGGCCTGCGTCTCGGACTTCGCGAACCACTTCGGGCAGCCGAAGGGCAACGCCCTCGGCCTCGCCCACACGCTGTGGCAAACCGGCCCGCTGCGCCCCGCCCACCGGGCCGACACGGCCCCGGGGCTCTACTACACCGGCGCGGACACGCAGCCAGGCGTCGGACTGCCGATGTGCCTGATTAGCGGCAAGCAGACCGCCCAGGCCATCGCCGCCGACACCCCCGCGTAGATGTCTCACCCATTCTGTCAAGTGACTTTTTCGATCCCATGGCGATGTCCACTACTTCGTCGGTCTCTGCTCCCCTACGCCAGGCCCCGGCGCAGTCCCCCACGGCCCTCGCCGTCTGGGGCTCGCGCATCACCCTCGGGGCCCTGGCGGTCGGGGGGATCCTTGCCGCGCTGCTCGACGTGTCGCTCTCGATGGAGGCGCAGATGGTGGGGTACCTCATCGGAATGGTGGCCCTCAACCTGCCCCACGGCGGCTACGAACACTTTGCGAACCTGCGCCACCGCCGCGTCTCCTTCAGTCTGCGGTACATCGTGTTGTACCTCGCCTTCCTCGTCGGCTTCGTGGGCTTCTTCTTCGTGGCGCCCGTCGTGGCGCTCGGCCTAGCCTTCTCCACGGCGGTCATCAAGGGTGGGCACGGCGGGCTGAAGGTGATGGACGCCCTGTGCGGGACCGAGCACCTGCAGTCGTCGTGGCAGCGCGGCCTGGCGGCCTTCGTGCGGGGCGGTGCCGTCATGCTGGTGCCACTGCTGGCCTGGCCCGGCGTCTACGTGACGTTCTCCACCTACATGGTGCACATCTTCGGCGCGGCAGGCCCCCTGCCGCTGGCCACGCGCCTCGCGGACGTTCAGGTGGCGGTGGGTACGGTCTACGGCCTCGCCCTCGTGGCCCACCTCGGTGGGGGGCTGTACGCCGGGGGGCTGTCGAGGGCGTGGCTCACGGATGCGGCCGAGACCACGCTCCTGGTCGTCTACTTCACGTTCGTCCCCATGATGCTGGCGGTGGGCCTCTACTTCCCGCTCTGGTACACCCTGCGCCAGACCGCCCGCACCACGGCCGTCGCGTCCGACGCCCCGGCGCCGGACCGGTTGTCGCTTCCCCTCACCTGGGCGGCGATGGTCCTGGGGGCGCTCGTCACGTTCGGGCTCATGGCCGGCTTCTACGTGCTCGTCCCGAATCCGCTGGGCGGCGCCGGACTGCTCGGCGGGGCGGTGGCCTTCTACACCATTTTCGTCTGTCTTCTGGCGCTGCCCCACATCGTCGTGGGCGAGTGGCTGGACCCGGCGCGGGGCATCTGGTACGTGCCGTAGCCCCACCCCGTTGTGTGCTTTCCGAATCGACTGCCCACTCAACCTCCCGTACGCCTATGTCCATGGATGCCGACCAGGTCATCGTCCGCGACTCCATCATTTTCGCCGTGGCCCTCGTGTTTGTGGCCGCGGGCCTCGCCGACGCCGTGCACATTCTCACCGGCCTTTCGTGGTGGGGCGCCGCGCCCCTCGGCGTGGCCCTGTGGGGAACCGCCGCTACCCTGCTGTATCGTCGCGTCCAGTACCAGCTGGCGGACCCGCCCAACGAGACGGCGGCCTAACGCCCCCCCTTCACTGTTCCGGTCTACCCGCCCCACTGTCATGAGCACGACCGCTCCCACGACCGACACGCACACAATTACGGTCCAAACCGAGGCCGACCAACACAAGATCGAGGTCGAGCCGGGCATCACGCTGCGACAGGCCCTGCGCCGCCACGGGCACTCGCCCCACAATGCCGTTACGGACATCGCCAACTGCGGGGGGCGGGGCCACTGCGGCCTGTGCGTAGTCGAGATCGTGGAGGGCGCCCCTCCCCCCACGCAGGCCCTCGACAGCACGCTCAGCGGCATGGGCGTGGGGCGCCTCTCCTGCCTCGTGACGGTCGATCACGACATGACCGTCCGCCTGTAGCGTCCCGTCAATTGCCTCAATTACTTGAAGGGACGAAGGGTGTCCTCCACCTGCGCGGCGTAGCCGCCCCCGAAGAGATTGAGGTGGTTGATGAGGTGGTAGAGGTTGTAGACGTCGCGGCGCGTCCCGTATTCCGGCGCCAGCCCCCACGCCGACCGGTAGGCGTCGTAGAAGCGGTCGTCGTAGCCGCCAAAGAGCTCAGTCATGGCCAGGTCTGCCTCGCGATGGCCGTAGTACGTAGCGGGGTCGACGAGCGCCGGGTCGCCGACGGCGGTCACCAGGTAGTTGCCCTTCCAGAGGTCGCCGTGCAGGACGGACGGCTCGGGCGACCTGGGGAGGATGTCCGGCAGGCGCCGGTAGAGGGTGGTGAGCGCCGTCCCCCAGCCGTCGCGCCACCGGCCGCGCTCCCGCGCCATGTCCACCTGCGGCGCCAGCCGCTGCTCCCGAAAGAACGTCGGCCAGTCGTCGGTCCACGCGTTCGACTGCGGCAGTCGGCCGATGAAGTTGTCCTGGCCAAACCCGTACGCGTCGGCGGTGTGGCGGTGCAGGGCCGCAAGCCCTTCCCCGAACCGGTCCCAGAAGCGCCGGCCCTCGCGCCCCGGGTTGACCCACTCCATGACGAGAAACCCCGGGCGGTCATCGGTGGCGGGCGCGGTGTCGTGGACCGACGGCACCACGAGGGGGCTGTCGGCTGCGCCGAGGGCCTCCAGGCCCGCCGCCTCGCCGGGAAAGGTGCGCGCCACCTCGTCGGGGCCGTGCTTCAGAAAAAACGGCGCGGCGTCGGTTTCGAGGCGGCACGCGTTTGCAATGCATCCGCCCCGGACGGACGCCACCGACTCGATCGTTGCGTCGAGCCGCTCCTCCAGGGTGTCACGGAGCGCATCCGGCAACATACGATGGAGTGTGGGACTGGGCGCGGGCACGAAAAGAGCACGACGGGCGTCGCCGCCCACTCGGGATGGGGCCGGATCAGTGGCCGTGCTCCTGCTCTTCGGCTCCCTCCTGCTCGTCCTCGACGTCGATCAGGTCGTACTCGTCGGCGAGGCGATGGAGGAGCATGTCCGCGGTCCGCTCGACGATCTCGTAGACCCGTTCGAACCCCTTGCGCCCGCCCTGGTAGGGATCCGGGACCTGGTAGTCGTCCGGCTCCGGATCGAACTCGCGGAAGAGCCGCACCTTGCCGCCGTACTGGTCGTCCTCGTCGAGGTGGAGGACGTCGTTCAGGTTACTCTTGTCCATCACGAAGATGTGGTCGAACCGCTCCAGGTCTTCGGCCTCGAACTGCGACGCACGGTGCTCCTCCAGCGAGAGGTCATTGCGCTGGGCGGTCCGGCGCATCCGGTCGTCCGCCGTATCGCCGACGTGCCAGCTGCCGGTGCCCGAGGATGAGATCTCGAAGTGCTCCGCCAGGCCGGCCTGCGTTGCCTTGTCGCGGAAGACCGCTTTCGCGAGGGGGCTCCGGCAGATGTTGCCGAGGCACACGAACTGGATGCGGATGGGATCGGACATGACGCCTGCACAATGTATCGAAGAGTGAGCGGTCGAAATCAGTATGCCGTACGGAGCGGCGCACACGGTGTGCCGGGGGTGGGCCCCTGCAGGGTCCGGCGTTCAAAAACCTCTCACGTAACATTTCCTGAAGCCGGGCGACCGGACGGAATCTCTCCGCCCCGTCCCCCATTCGTCCATGGGCCGTCGCGTTCCGGCCTCTACGATATGCGTCACTTTCCCGCAGCCGCTCCTGTAGCAGATGCCCCCCACGAACAACACTGCCGACGACCCCGTGCTCAGCGTCGCCGAACTGACCCGGGGGCTGAGCGACCTGGTCGAGGACCGTTACGACGACGTGTGGGTGGAGGGGGAGCTGTCCGACTTTACGCGGGCCGCGTCCGGCCACTGCTACTTTAGCCTCAAGGACGAGGACGCGCAGATCCGCTGTGTGATGTGGAAGCACCTCACGCAGTACGTCTACTTCGAGCCCGAGGAGGGCATGCAGGTCCGCGTGAACGGCCACGCCTCCGTCTACGAGCGGCGGGGCGACCTGCAGATTCAGGCGCAGGCGATGCGGCAGGCGGGCAAGGGGGCCCAGCAGAAGGCGTTCGAGGAGCTCAAGCAGACGCTGCAGGCGGAAGGGCTCTTCGCCCCCGAGCGCAAGCAGGCGCTGCCCGCGTTTCCCGACACCATTGGCGTCGTCACGTCGGGCCAGGGGGCGGCGATCCACGACATCCAGTCGGGCCTGGCGCGCCGGTTTCCGCCGGCCGAGGTGGTGCTGTGTCCGGTGAAGGTACAGGGCCTCGACGCCCCCCGGGCCGTCGCCGACGCGGTGGCGGCCTTCAACGACCTGCCCGCCGACGATGCCCAGCGGCCCGACCTGTTGATCGTAGGCCGGGGCGGCGGCTCCACCGAGGACCTGTGGGCGTTTAACGAGGAGGTGGTGGCGCGGGCGCTCGACGCGTCCAATCTGCCGGTCGTGAGTGCCGTCGGGCACGAGTCGGACGTGACGATTGCCGACCTCGTGGCCGACGAGCGGGCCGCCACGCCGTCCGCGGCGGCCGAACGCGTGGTGCCGGACCGACGAGATGTGGCCGACCGCGTGCGCGCCCTGCACGACCGCCTCCGCTCCCGGGTCACGGGCCGCCTCCAGGATGCCCGCCAGCGCGTCGACGCGCTCGTGGCGTCGCGGGCCTTCCACGCCCCGGCCCGTCGCCTGGAGCAGCACCGACAGCACCTCGACGCCCTCGTGGACCGACTGGGGCGGGGCGGCGCCCGGGCCGTCGACCGGGCCCGCACGCGCCTTGCACATCTCCGCGACCGCCTGCACGCCCTCGACCCCGAGCAGCCCCTGCGCCGGGGCTACGTGCACCTTACTCAAGACGGCACGTCCGTCCAATCCGCCGAGTCGCTTCAGGACGGCGACCGGGTGCGGCTCCATTTCCAGGACGGGCGCCGCGACGCCGAGGTGCTTCCGGACGATGGATGACCGTGGCGGTCCCCCTCTCCAAGCGCCCAGCCGGTTGTCCCCTATGCCCATTTCCCCTGCCGAAGATGTCACGGCATCGTAAAGTCGGCGCCTCGCCCCCCTCCTGCGCAAGGTGCACACGGGCAGGGAGCGCAAGGCCTTGACCAGGAACCGCCCTGTTTGTAGGCTGTACATCCGACCGTTCTTTGCCAGGTGCCGTTATCCCCTTTTCCCATGACGGCCCGGCATGCCCACCGCCTTTTCGCCTCTCTGCCCCACGGCCGGCCCGACTGTCAACGTCCCGCGATCTATGGCTTCGGACCCGACCCAACTTACGATTCAGTTTCAGCCGGAGCAGCGCGTGGACGTCATCGACGTAAATCAACACGTGGAGCAGGAAGCCGAAGGGTTCTTGCGCAACCACGAACAGGCCCTTTACTGTTCGTACCACACGACGGCCGGCTACCTGGAGGAAACCATCTGCAACCGGCTCGACCAGTGCCAGGACCAGGTCCACGAGTTTCTGGATCCCTTTCGGGAGCTCTTTCCCTACGGGGCGGACTACCAGCACGACCAGCTCCACCTTCGGAAAGAGCTGAGTCCCAAGCAGCGCCGCACTGAGCCCCGCAACGCCGACTCCCACCTCACATTCATCGGCTCGGGGCTCGAAAACTGCGTCACGTACCCCAGCACCCCGGCCCGGCCGGTCTTTTTCATTGACCTTGACGGAATCAACAAGGACAACCAGGACCGCCGCGAGCGCCGTACGACCGTCATCGGGTACGACAACGAACGGATCGTCGACCAGACAGAACTCGAGGTGCCGGTCTCCGACCACTCCATCGACTCGGTGAGCCTGCGGGACCCGCGGCTCGGCATCTTCAAGACGCTGCACGAGCGGCTGGCCGCACGCGGGATCACCACGGGCCGTGTGCACCTCGAACTCGTCCCCGAGGAGAAGCACGTGGGCCTCACGGTCAACGAGTACGAGACCCTCCTGATGAAGCACGACCTGGTGGAGGTTCTTCAGGACCCGCTGCAGTTCATGGCGCGGAAGGGCCGCAACATGCTCCGCGACCCCGGTGCCATTCCCGACAAGGCCAAGAACTACGCGAAGTACGACCTCGTCCGGCTCGTCAACAAGGTCGTCGATACCCTGGGACTAAGCGAGTCCTTGATCGAGCGCATCATCGACAAGTGCCTCGCGGTGCCGGCCGAGCGGTTCCTGCGGATGAAGCGGTCGGTCAGCCTGCTCGTGACCGAGGACGAGGCCAACGGCGAAGGGACGATTGAACAGGGCCGCTACCAGAGCCCCATTCTCGTGCAGTGGCGCCCCTCCGAGCCGCAGACCCGCCGCGTCCGGGCCACCTTCACCCGCTTCGAGTAGCCGCCGCGCCTAGATCAGCGACTGGCTCTGGCCGCCGTCCACGTTGATGCAGGCCCCGGTGATGAGGCTGGCCCGCTCGGAGCAGAGAAACGTGACGGCGTCGGCCACTTCTGTGGCCCGCCCGAAGCGCTCGATCGCAATGTTTTCCTCGACGAACTGCTCCATCTCTTCCGGGTTCTCCTTCACGCGCCGGTCCCAGCTGCCGCCCGGAAATCGGATGGAGCCCGGCGCCACGCTGTTGACGCGGATCTCGGGGGCAAGGTCCTGGGCCATTACCTTGCTTACACTGATGAGGGCCGATTTGGTGGTGTTGTAGAGAGACAGCCCCGCGCCGCCGAGCTCCCGCCCAAAGATGGACGAGATGTAGCAGATGGAGGCGCCCTCCACCTCCCGCATGTGCGGGACGGCCGCCCGGCTCACGCGGACGTGCGACATGAAGTTCAGGTCCATCAGGTCCTCCCAGTCTTCGTCGGACAGCTCTTCGAAGCTCCCCCGTCGGTTGCCGCCCACATTGCCGACATAGGTGTCGATGCGCCCAAATCGGTCGTAGGTCTCCTCGACGAGGCGCTCCGGCTCTCCCGCCTCCGTCACGTCCATGGGGAGGGCGAGCACCTCCGCCCCCTCCTCCCGCACCTCCGCCGCGGCTTCGTCGAGGTCCGAGGCGGTGCGTGCACAGATGGCCACGTCACACCCCTCGCGGGCGAGGGCCTGTGCAATGTACTTGCCGATGCCGCGGCTCGCGCCGGTGACGATAGCGGTCCGATCCTGAAGTCCGAGGTCCATGGCGGGAAGGGAGCGTGGTGAGGGAAACGAGCTGTATCCACCGCACAGGATAGACACCGCCACGGTCCCCGTCCATCCCTTCTTCCCGAACCGACCCGGCTTTCAACGCATTTGAACAAGGGTTTTTTCGAACCCTTTCGTCTCCTCGTTCGCCCGACTGCCTCCTTTCAGCCCCCCATGCCCGACGCATCCGACGCCGCCGACCGCACGTTTGAAGACACCCTGGAGCGCCTCGAAGACATCGTCGACACCCTCGAAGACGATCCCCCTTCGCTGGATGAGGCCCTCGACGCCTACGAGGAAGGCGTGGCCCTGGCCAACGAATGCCTCGACCGGCTGGAGGAGGCCGAGCAGCGCGTGAGTGAGCTATCGATCGACTAGCCCTGCAGGTGCCGTTCCGTTCCGGAGGCACCCGGGCACGAGCGTCGGGCCGGGCACACCGTCGCCGCCCGTGTTCTCACCGTAGGGGCGCCCCGGTTCCGGCGCTACGGCGCCCCGCCCTCCTCGTCGGACGGGGGCGGGTCGACCGCGGTTGAGTCTACGGGTTGCAGTTCGGGGGCCACGGTGCCGGGGTCGAGGGAATACAACGCCCCGGTGGAGGCGTCCACGAGCAGGCCCGGGACGAAAAAGTTCAGCAGATTGACCGTGGCCCAGAGGCTGCGCCCCGGACGAAGGGTGGTGTGGTGGGGCTCATACCCCTCCTGGTAGATGCTGATGGAGTACTCGCGGTTCCGTTTCAGAACCGTCGTCGTGGGCGTCTCCCCCACGGGACGGCCGTTCACCTCGACCTGCGCCTCGGAGGGAGTGGACTCCACCACAATCTCCTGCGAGGACCCGTGAATGAGGGTGGCACATCCCACCATCCCCACGGATGCAACGAGCACGAGAAGGCTCCGCAGGGCACTGGGAGCAGGCGGGATCGACTGGGGCATGAGGAGGCGGTTTCTTCGGAGAAGGGTTCTCCGACATTACCAGACAAATACCATGCCCGCTTCGGGGCGGCCGGGTATTTGCCGAGCGCCCCAGCGGTCGGCCGCGCCGCCCGGCCCCTACTCAGAACGTCATCGTCGTGTCGTGCCCGGCCGCCTGCCGCGCCAGGTCGTCGGCCCCACCGAACGTGGCCCACGGCGCAAGGTCCGCTGCCTGAATGCCCCGGGCCTCGGCACAGGGCTTGCAGACCACAAATTCGTCGAGGGCGTCCTCCGCACGGAGCGTTTCGAGAACGGCCTGTACGGTCGGCAGGCCCGGCGCCTTGAGCTCTGTGAGGTCGACGTGGCTGGGGGCGCCGAGGTAGGTGGCCTCCTGCATCGCAAAAAGCGCCACGCTCCCTCCGCGGCTAAGGGCCCCCTTGCCCGCAATGAACGGCAAGACGGCCTTCGTGCTGTTATCCGGTCCGATCGTGGTAAGGACGTGCATGGGACGGAAGGTTTTGTTTGTGGGATACGGAACGACGCAAGGTCGGGACCCAGGTCGACAGTCACAACCCGGGTGCCACACCCTCCCACACCTCTTCACGTCCCGTCGCCGCTCTGAGCATACACGACCAGCCGCCAAAGGGCACTCCGGGACGACCCGCCGGGGCGTCATTGGACCAGTCCCCTCACGCCGTCCGGTCGACAGGCGCAGCGAGAGACACCCGCCGTCGCACGAAATGGAGCCGGTTCTCATTGCTCAGCTCGTACCCTTCATACCGGCCGAGCGCCGTCCATGCCTGCGGGTCTCGAAGACGGAGAAGCGCTCCGTGCACGACGCCGTCTCTCGGGAAGCGACCGATGTCCTCAGTAGACACGCAAGAGACCCTTGCCGATGCGTCCCGAAATCAGCATCCTCGCTGAGCCAGAGCGATTCCCAGAGGATGACCCTGCGGGCCCCTTCGACTCCCGCCTCCCTTCGATCGTCGGTCGCTCAGAATGACGCTCGAACAAACGTATTTCTTCGTGTCTACCCAGAGGATGAATCAACACGCGCCCACAACCGAAACGCGATTTGCCACGCCGAGGCACTCCAGCTCCTCGCCGCCCGCATGAGGGCGCCACACGTGGCAAGAGGGACCGACGACGCAGACGTGGATGACGGAGGTCATGTGCGACACATCCCGCCGCAAACTACCCAGCACGTTCGTGGTCCCCAGTATACTTTTTGGGTAGCGGCTCAACAAGTAGTGAGTCTTTCTGTTTGAACTGCGTCGCGTCTGGCCCACCAGCCTGGTCTATCCGATGATCAAAGAGACTTACGAGTGTAGAGAGTGTGGCTCCTCGAACATCGTCAAAAACGGACACAGCGCTAGCGGCTCTCAGCAGTATCACTGCAAGGACTGTGGAGCGCACAAGGTTCTCGATCCAGAGCCGCGAGGCTACTCCGAGGAGGAGAAAGAGAAAATCCTCCGTGCTTACCGCGAGCGCGGGTCAAAGCGGGCAATCAGCCGGATATTCGGCATCAGCCGCAATACATTGACCCGGTGGCTCAAAAAAAGGGACGAGAATCCGATTCAGTAGCCGAAGGGCTCCGGCCTGCTGAGGAAGGCGATGTCCTTGAACTCGATGAATGCTGGACGTATGTCCGAGAGCGGGCGAATAAACGGTGGCTGTGGGTTGCTCTGTGCCGGAGAACCCGGCAGGTCGTGGCATTTGTGATCGGAGACCGTTCGGCCAGAACCTGTGCTCGGCTCTGGAGCCGGATTCCGGAGGAATACCGTCAGGGCAGAAGCTTCAGCGACTTCTGGAAGTCCTATCGCCCAGTGTTTGCGGGCGACCCCAGCCACCGGCAGGTCGGAAAGTCCAGTGGTGAGATGGCCCACGTGGAAAGATTCTTCGGGCGACTGCGCCAGAAGCTGGCCCGGTATGTCCGCCGGACGCGAGCGGCCTCCGAGTCAGAACGGATGCTCCATCTGACGACGAAACTGTTCGTGGAGTGGTACAACGAAGCCATCACTTAACATCTATCCGCTACCACTTTTTGTATTCCTCTCGCCCACCTTATTTTTTGCCGTCCTTGGCTCGGGATCTTTCCCAAAAGAATGAAGTAGTTTCTTTGGAAATAGCGGGATAGACTTCACGAACTCCAAGGACAGAAATCACGGTCGCTCGTGATTATGCGTCCGCCCAATGAATCGTCACCTTCTGCACGAGTCTCTTACACCCACCAATGTACAATACCGAAGGCGTAGACGCCGTCGCAACCATCACCGAACTCCGGTCGGAGACCTCCGATCTCATCGAGCAGGTCCAATCGACGAACAACGGCGTACTTATTCAGAAGAACAATGAACCGCACGCCGTGCTCATCTCATGGGAGGCCTACAAGGCCATCAAGGAGGAGGTCGACCTCAACGATCTGTAGGGAGGACGGGTGCCCCCCACCACACCCGCCGTCCCCACGCCCCCGGCCGCTACGCATCGTCGCGGGCCAGGTACCGCGTCCCACTGTAGAGAAGACCGACGCCGAGCACCTTCACCAGGTCGATCACCGCGAAGCGGAGGAAGCCCTTGTCGATCGACTCCATCCAGGTGCCGTGCCCGGCCGCGTAGTGCAGCCACACGACGCCGCACACGAAGACAATCCCGGCCCCGACCATCGAGGCGAGCGTGCTCCCGGAAAACGCGTTCCACCGCTTCGAGAGGGCCCCGATGACCGCCGCCGCGAGCGGATAGGAAAGCAGGTAGCCGGACGAGACCACGCCGAAGAGGTAGCTCGTGCCGTACCCGTCTCCTACAAACACCGGCAGGAAGAGGCCGAGCCCCAGGTACAGCGCCTGCGCGAGCAGTCCATTGCGCCAGCCGAGGTACAACCCACTGGCGTAAACGGCCGCCGTCTGCAGGGTAATGGGGACCTCCCACAGGTACACCCGGAAACTCACCTGCGCCGCAATGGCCGTCAGCAGGGCAAAGCCAACCACGCCAACCGCCTGGAGCAGCGCGGACGCCCGTTCCTCACGGAGCGCATCGACGAGGGCCGTGTGCGACGACCGGAGCGAGAGCAAATTGGACATGGGCGTGGGTGTGTCGATCTGTTAGTATGAGACTGTACACTGGATTCAGAACATACTAAAGCAGACCGCCAACCTGCAAGTCCGCCGAACGCCCCTTCCCGAATTTTTACGGTCCCCACACGCCGCCGGCCGTTCCACGACTCGGATTCTGGAGACTTCGTCGACGGTCCGAGGGGCAGGCAGCCCTGAATTCTTCGCCAATCGTCCGTCGGGTCGTTTTCGAGAGCGGGCCCGTCCCGTATTCTATCGTTGACTCTCTTCCCCGACCTTCCCGTGCCATGAAACGCTTCGAAGAACTGTTCGCCGAACTTGCCGACAAGGTCGACCGGCAGGACCCGGACTCCGGAACCGTCCAGGCCGTACAGGAGGGGCGCCACGCCATTGGCAAGAAGGTGATCGAGGAGGCCGGAGAGGTGTGGATGGCCGCCGAGCACGAGGGCCCGGACCGCACCGCCGAAGAGATTTCTCAGCTTCTCTACCACCTGCAGGTTCTCATGATCGCGTGCGACCTCGACCTCGAAGACGTCTACGAGCACTTGTGAGGCGGCGGGCGCGTGGGGGCGACGGACATGCCGGCCCCTGAACGCCGGTACCCGGTTCCCCCCTACGTCCCCACCGCGCAGGCCCGGGCGACAAACCATCTTCATCCACCAAGCGACCCCCCTCATGCTACAAATCGCTCTCCCCAACAAAGGCGCCCTCGCAGACGGCGCCGTGACCCTGGCCGACGAGGCCGGTTACAACTGCCGCCGCCGCGGCCGTGAGCTGTCCGTGCGCGACCCCGATTACGGCGTCGAGTTCGTCTTTCTGCGCCCCCGCGACATCGCGACGTACGTGAGCAAGGGCATCATCGACCTGGGCGTGACGGGCCTCGACCTTACCTACGACAGCGGGGCCGACGTGACCCATGTGCTGGATCTCGGCTTCGGGGCGGCCCGCTTCTGCTACGCCGCGCCCAAGTCCAGTGACCTGACGCCCGACGCCTTTACCGCCGATACGCGCATCGCCACGTCCTACGATACGCTCGTGCGCCGCGACCTGGAGCAGCGGGGCGTAGACGCGCGTGTGATTTCGCTGGACGGGGCCGTCGAGATCTCGATCCAGCTTGGCGTGGCCGACGTCATCGCCGACGTGGTCCAGACCGGCCGCACCATCGACGAGGCCGGGCTCGCGACAATCGGCGCCCCCATCCTGAATACCGAAGCGGTGCTGGTGGCCCAAAACGGACACACGATGGAGAAGGATGCCGCCCAGCACTTCGCGGAGCGGGTGAAGGGCATCATCGTGGCCCGCGAGTACGTGGTCGTGGAGTACGACCTGCCAGAGGAACACCTTCCCGAGGCCCGCAAGATCACCCCCGGCATCGAGTCCCCCACCGTGTCGCCCCTCAACAAGGACGGATGGGTGGCCGTGAAGGCTATGATTGAGCGGGAGTCCGTCAACGCAGTCATGGACGACCTCACCGAGCTGGACGCCCGCGGCATCATCGTCACCGACATCCGCACCTGCCGGATGTAGCCTCGGGCCTTCCCCCGTTTGGGACTCCGGTACGCTTTTAGTATCGGTCGAGCAGCTGGCCGCTGAGGCGCAGCAGCTCGACCTCCGCCTGCTTCGCCTCGAACTGCACCGTGAGGAGGCGGCTCTCGGCCTGAACGAACTGCTCTTGCACCTCACGGAGCTCGACGCTCGTGATGGTGCCCTGCTCAAACTGCTCCAGGGCCACGTCCACGTTCGCCCGCACGGCTTTTAGGGTCTGCCGCCCGAGGTCCACGAGGCGGAGGCGGTTTCGGTACCGCTCGTAGGCGTTCGTGAGCTCGGTCACGAGCCGGGCCCGGACGTCCTCCACCGCGAGGCGCGCGTTGGTCGTTCGGATGTCCGCGTTCTGGGTGCGACGCCACCGGTTGAGTCCATCGAAGAGGTCGAGCGTGAGCGACACCCCGTAGGTCACCTCCGTGCTCGTGTTTTCCTGCACAAAGCCGCTTTCCGCGTTGAGCTGCGAGTAGTTGAGGCCCGCCGTCAAGTCGACCGTGGGGAAGAAGTCGGCCCGCAGCTCCCGCTGCTCGGCCTGGGCCACCCGCAGGGCCTCGCGGGCCTGCGTCAGGGCGGGGCTCTCCTGCAGGGCCGTCTGCTGAGTGGACGCGTACTGCAGGCTCGTGTCCACCTCAATCGCGGAGGCGACCGCGTACCGGGTGGAAGCGTCTTCGGGGCGGGCCAGCAGCCGGTTGAGCTGGTTCTTCGCGTTGGTGAGGGCCGCCGCCTGCCGCAGGGCCTCCGTCGAGTCGGCGTTCAGGTCCACGCGCACCTGCCGCACCTCCAGGTCGGAGGCCGACCCAAGCTCCCGCCGGAGCTCTGCGATGCGCAGCCGCTCGCGGGAGATGGCCACCGCCTCCTGCAGCACCTCGAGCTGTTGCTGCTGCCGCGCCACGTCGTAGTAGCCCTCAATCACGTCGGCCACCAGGGTTTCGACCTGCTCGTCGGTCGCGGCCGCCTGCCGGTCGCGCTCCGCCCCGAGGCGGTCGTAGGTCGCGAAGGGCCGCAGGCCGTCGAACACGGTCCACCGGAGGTCCGCCCCGGCCCCGGACTGGGTCGACGTCGCCCCGTCCGTGCTTTGCGTCTCACCGGACAGGAAGACCTGCTCCGAGTTGGAGCGGGTCTGCGAGTAGTTGGCCTGTCCCGAGAGGGTGGGGAGAAAGCCGGCGTTCCCGAGCGAGACGTCGTTCTCGGCGATGTCCGTCTCGCGGCGCGCGATGCGGGCCTGCCGATTGTCGTCGAGCGCCCGCTGGACGGCGGCGTCGAGGCGGAGGGTGTCTCGGGGAGCCGGCTGCTGGGCCTGGACGAGCGACGGCGCGAGCATGGCCCCGACGAGAAGGACCGGGACGAGACGAAGAATTGGAATCATGTACAGGACGCGGGAGAGGTGATTCGTGATGCGCGATCCACAAGTCGGAAGCCGCCTCACGTATCACGTTTCGCGTATCAGATGGGCAGTACGAAACACGCGATACGCAATACCGGCAGCGGCGCTTCTACCCGGAGGGCGCTCCCTGTTGTTGGGGGGCCATTCCCTCCTCCGGCAGCCCATCCCCACCGGCCCCGCCGTCGCCCACCAGTGCGGGCCCGGCGTCCTCACTCGTGAGGTAGGTGTACGTGGCGGGAATCACGTAGAGCGAGAGAACGGTGCCCACGAGGAGCCCGCCAATGACGGCCACCCCCATCGGGACACGGCTCTGCGCCCCTGCCCCCAGCGCCAGCGCAATGGGCAGCACGCCGAGGATCGTGGAGAGGGCGGTCATGAGGATGGGCCGGAAGCGCACCGCCGCCGCCTCCTCGATGGCCTCCCGGATTGACAGGCCCGCGGCCTTGCGCTGGTTCGCAAACTCGACGATGAGAATGCCATTCTTCGCCACCAGCCCGATCAGCATCACCATGCCGATCTGACTGAAGATGTTGATCGTCTGGTTGAAGTACCAGAGGAACAGCATTGCCCCCGCCAGGGCCAGCGGCACGGTGAAGAGGATGACGAGCGGGTCGCGGAAGCTCTCGAACTGGGCCGCGAGGACCAGGTAGATCAGGACGAGCGCCAGCCCGAAGACGTAGAGCAGCTGGTTCGACGTCTCCTGGAAGTCGCGCGACTGGCCGGTGAGGGTGGTCGAGAACGCCGGGCCGAGCACGTCGTCCGCCACGCGGTCCATCGCCCCGATGCCGTCCTCGATCGTGTTGCCGGGCGCCGGGCGCGCGCTCACGGTGGCGGACATGTAGCGGTTGAAGCGGAAAATTTGGGGCGGCGTGGCCTGCTCGCTCACCGACACGAGGTTGTCGAGCGGCACCGGCTCTCCGCTCGCGGACCGGACGTACAGGCTCGTCAGGTCGACCGGCGCGTCGCGGTCCTCCTCGTCGACCGTCGCGAGAATCTGGCGCTGCTCCCCGTCCCGCACGAAGTAGCCCACCCGCTGCTCCGCGAGGGCCAGCTGCAGCGTCTGCGCCACGTCGAGCGGGGAGACGCCGATGTTGTTGGCCCGGTCGCGGTCGATCTCCACCTGCAGCTCCGGCTTGTTGAACTTTAGGTTCACGTCCACGACGCCCAGCTCCTCCTGCTGGCGCGCCCGCTCCAGGAAGGTGGGCAGTGCCTCGCGGAGGTTCTCGACGCTGGAGGTCTGCAGCACGTACTGGACGGGCAGCCCCCCGCCCCCGCCCCCCACCGAGATCGTCGGCTCCTGGGAGACGAAGGTGCGCGCCCCCTCCAGCTCCCCGAGCGCCGCCTGCAGGCTGTCGGCGTACTGCATCTGCGAGACGTCCCGCTCCCCGGGCGGCACGAGGCGCGTAAACATGAACGCCGAGTTGACCGAGCTGGCCGCTCCGAAGCCCGGCGAGGTGACCGAGATGGTGGACCGCTGGTGCTCGGCCGGGATGGTCTCGTCCAGGGCCTCGTACATCCGGTCGACGTACCCGCTCATGTAGTCGTAGGTCGCCCCCTCCCGAGCCGTCGCGTTCATGCGCACGAGGCTCCGGTCCTCCAACGGGGCCAGCTCCTGCGGCAGCGTAAAGTGGAAGGTGGTAATGACGACGATACACCCGGCCATGATGACGAACGCCGCCCAGCGGTACTCCATGAACGCCTCCAGCGAGCGGCGGTAGGCGTCGGTCAAGGACTCGAAGACCGGCTCCGTCTTGCGGTAGATCCAGGGCTTCTCGTCCCGCTGTTTGAGCAGGCGCGTCGACAGCATCGGCGTGAGCGTGAGCGCCACGAAGGAGGAGAAGGCCACCGCCCCGGCGATCACCATCCCAAACTCCTGAAAGAGCTGGCCGGTGAGCCCGCCCATGAAGATGATGGGCGCGAAGATAATCACCAGCGACACGGAGGTGGCCACGACCGCGAAGAAGATCTCGCGCGTGCCCTCCAGGCCCGCCACCATCGTGTCCTTCCCCTCCTCGATTTTCGCGTAGATGTTCTCCAGCACCACGATCGCGTCGTCCACCACCAGCCCGATCGCCAGCACGAGCGCGAGCAGCGTGAGCACGTTGATCGAGAAGCCCATCGCGTACATCACGAAGAACGACCCGGTCAGCGCGATCGGCACCACGATGAGGGGAATGATCGTGGAGCGCCAGTCGCGGAGGAAGAGGAAGATGATCAGCACCACGAGGAGGAACGCGATGAAGATCGTCTGCTGCACCTCGCTGATGCTGTCGCGGATGGGCTCGGTGTTGTCGAAGCCGATGCCGAGCTCCAGGTCGCTCGGGAGCTCCGCCTTGATGTCGTCGACCCGGCGGTAAAACTCGTCCACGATGTCGATGTAGTTGGCCCCCGGGAGGGGCCGCAGCACGACCCCTACCATCGGCACGTTGTCGCGCTGCAGGAGCGTCCGCTCGTTGAGGGGCGCAATGTCGGCCTTGCCCACGTCCTCCAGCCGAACGGTCTGCCCGTCGGGGCTCTGCTTGAGGAGGAGCGAGTTGAAGTCCTCGACGGTCTCGAGGCGACTCTTCGTCCGCACCGTCAGCTCGATCGTCTCCCCTTCAATGCGGCCCGACGGCAACTCGACGTTTGACTGGTCCAGCGCCTGGCGCACGTCGAGCGGCGTCAGGTCGTAAGCCGCCAACTTCTGCGGATCGAGCTCCAGACGCATCGAATAGGTCTTCTCGCCCCAGATGTCGACCCGGCTCACCCCTTCGATCGTCTGGAGGCGTTCTTTGAACCGTTTGTCCGCAATCTCGGTCAGCTCCATCAGGCTCCGCGTCTCCGACTCGATGTTCAGAAACACGATCGGCGGCGCACTGGCGTCGGACTTCGACACGCTGGGGGGCTCGGCGTCGGGCGGGAGCTGTTGCTGAGCCCGGCTCACGCGGTCGCGGACGTCGTTGGCGGCCCGTTCGAGGTCGGCCCCCAGGTCGAACTCGACGGTGACGGTGGACTGCCCCTCGCGGCTGACGGATTCGATGGTGCGGATGCCGTCGATGCCGTTGATCTGCTCCTCCAGCGGCTCGGTAATCTGCGAGTCGATGACGTCGGCGTTGGCGCCCCGGTACTGGGTGCTCACGCTGATGATGGGCGGGTCGACCGCCGGGTACTCGCGGACGCCCAGAAAGTAGAATCCCACCGCCCCGAAGATCATGATGAGCAGCGCGAACACCGTCGAGAGGACGGGCCGCCGGATGCTGAGGGAGTAGAGGCTCATTTTCGCTTTTGCGTCTGGGCGTTTGGGCGTAGGGGCGTTGAGGCGTGATCCGTGAAGGGTCCGATCGAACGGCGTCACGCTTCACGTTTCACGCACCGCGGGCGGTGTGGGGGTCCGGGGACTCAGCGCCCCGGCGCATGCGATTCTTACTCGAGGGATTCGATCCGAATGGGGAGGCCGGTGCGCAGGCCCTGAATGCCGGACGTGATGACCGTGTCGCGGAGCGAAAGGCCGTCGGTGACCTGGACGGTCGAGTCGGTGCGGACCCCGAGCGTCACGTTCCGGGGCTGGGCGACGCCGTTCTCGGCCACGAAGACGCGCTGGCCGTCGAGGGTGGGCACCACCGCGAAGGACGGCACGACGATCGCGTCCGTCATCTGCCCGAGCGGAACGGTCACGTCGGCGAACATGCCGGGCCGGAGCGCCCCGTCGGGGTTGGGGGCGCGGGCCCGCAGCCGAAGCGTACGGGTGTCGGTGCTGACCTGCGTGTTGCTGGCGTAGACGGTTCCCTCCAGCGTCCGCTCCAGGCCGCGCACACGGAACGTGACGGACTGGCCCGTCTGCACGCGGGCGGCGTACTGCGCGGAGACCGAGAAATCGAGCTTGATCGGGTCGGTCCGTTGCAGGGTCGCAATGGTCGTCTGCGGCGACACGTAGGCCCCCGTGCTCACCTCCCGCAGCCCCACGACGCCACTGAAGGGGGCCCGGATTTGGGTCTTCCCGATGCGGGCTTCCACCAGGTCCAGCTCCGCCCGGAGCACCTCCACCTCGTTCACTGTGGCATCGTACTCCTCCTGGCTCACGCCGCCCTCGTCGAGCAGCTCCTTCTGGCGCTGCGCCCGGTCGGTGGCCAGCGACAGGCGGTGCTCCAGGCGGTCCTTCTCGGCCTGCAGCTCCGCGTCGTTGATCCGCACGAGGAGTGCGCCTTCGTCCACCCGGTCGCCCTCGTCGAAGCGAATGTCCGTGACCTTGCCCGCCGTCTCTGCAGTCAGCTCCACCGACTCGTCCGCGCGCAGGGTGCCGCTCGTGCGGATCCGCTCGGTCACGGTCCCGGGCTGGAGCGCAGTCGCGTCCACGCGCATCGGCGCGTCGTCCCCGCCGCCGTCGGACGACTCGGACCCGCCCATCTTCGGTAGCGCCAGCCCGACGACCACGAGCACGACGACCCCGAGCGCCACGCCGCGCTTGGTTCGGGGCGTCCATCCGGACTCGGTCCCGGACTCCGACGAGGAACCAAAGGAGGAGGGGAGGTCGCTCATAGCAGGCAGAAAGGATCTGGAGGGGCCCACGTCGCCACGGGCGCCGGGCACACAATGGGACGGGCGTCGGATAGGAGAGAAAATCCTACCCGGCGAGCGATTCTTGGTTCGACGGGCGGTGTGCTTTGTGGACGAATCACGCCCTCGCGTTGCGAATCGCTCGGATTCCGGAACCGCCGGCGCGCGGAGCGAGAAAGAGCCGCACCGTCTCGCGGCGGCCCGAAACCGCCCCCACCACCCACGAGTCCGTTACGTGCACTCTGTTCTCTTCTTCGTCGACGCCGCTCCGCCGCGATGCACACGTTCACCGCCTCCAGTTCGCTCGGCGCGTCCGCCGACGCCCTGTTCACCTGGCACAGCCGCCCCGGGGCCTTCGAGCGCCTGACGCCCCCGTGGGCCCCGGTGCGGCTCCAATCGTTCGAGGGGATCGAGGCAGGCGACCGGGCCGTGCTGCGCATCGGGCCGGGCCCGCTGGCGGTGCGATGGGTGGCCGAGCACTACGGCGTAGAGCCCGGCCGGCAGTTCTGCGACCGACAGGTGCAGGGCCCCTTCTCCCACTGGGAGCACACGCACCGGTTCACGCCCGCGGACGACGACACGGGGGGCGCCACCCTGACGGATCGGATCGAGTACGAGCCGCCGGGCGGGGCGCTGGGCCGACAGGCGGCGCCGTGGCTGGAGGCCGAGCTGCGCCGCCAGTTTGCGTACCGCCACCGCATCACGCGCCGCGACCTGTCGCTGCACCAGCAGTACAATCCCGACGACCGGTCCCTGACGATCGCCGTGAGCGGGGCCTCCGGCCTCGTGGGGTCGAGCCTCGTGCCCTTCCTCACCACGGGCGGGCACACCGTGAAGCGCCTCACCCGCTCCGGCCCCACCGGTGCCGACGAGATTCTGTGGGACCCGCGCACCGACCGGGTCGAGGCCGACAAGCTGGAGGGCATCGACGCGGTGATTCACCTGGCGGGGGAAAACGTATTCGGACCCTGGACGCCCGCGAAGAAGCAGCGCATCTACTCCAGCCGGGCGGACGGAACCCGGCTGCTGGCCGAGGCGCTCGCCGGGCTCGACGACCCGCCCGAGGTGCTCGTCTCCTCCTCCGCCGTCGGCTACTACGGCGACCACGGGGCCGACCGCATCACTGAAGAAAGCGCGCCGCGCGACGCGGGCTTTCTGGGCGAGGTCTGCGAGGCCTGGGAGGCGGCCGCCGAGCCCGCCGCGGCCGCCGGCATCCGCACCGTGCAGATGCGCACCGGGATCGTCCTGACGCCCGCCGGCGGGGCACTCCGCCTCATGCTCCCGGCCTTCTGGCTCGGCCTCGGGGGGCGCGTGGGGGGGCGCCACCAGTACTTCCCCTGGATCACACTCGACGACGTGATCGGCGGGATCTACCACGCCCTGTGGACCGACGCCCTGGAGGGGCCCGTCAACCTCACCGCGCCGCGTCCGGTGACGATGCAGGCGTACACGGACACCCTGGCCGACGTCCTGCATCGCCCGGCGTTCCTGAACGTCCCCTCCTCCGTCGTGCGCACCGTCGGCGGCGAGATGGCGGACGAGATGCTCCTCACCAGCGCCCGCGCCGTGCCGCAGCGCCTGCAGGATACCGGCTACGACTTCGGGGCCTCGGCGCTGGAGGACGGCCTGCGGCACGTGTTGGGGAGAACAGCAGACTAGTCCGAGCAGGAACGCCCCGATCGGGCCGGTTTGTCGCCCGCTCGTATTGCGTGTTGCGCATTGCCTGCGTGTTGCGTATTGCGTGAACAGAGCTGTTTGCACACCGACACGTACGCAATACGAGATACGCAATGCGCACTATCCCAGCGGCTCCAATTCGTCCGCCACGGGCCCGAGCAGTTCCTCCCCCCGCACGAACGCGAGGCTCTGATCGATGTCGTCCTCCAGCAGGTAGTCCGCCTCCCGATGTGCAATCGTCTCGCGGACCGTCTCGTGGGCCCGCTCGACGCCCCGCCCCGGGCGCAGCGGCCGGCGGTAGTCGAGGGCCTGTGCCGCGGTGAGCAGCTCGATGGCGAGCACGCGCTCCACGTTTTCTAAGATGTCGAGCAGCTGCACGGCCCCCACGCTGCCCATGCTCACGTGGTCCTCCTGCCCGAGGCTCGTGGGGATGGAGTCGACGGACGCCGGGTGGGCGAGGCTCTTGTTCTCCGACACGAGCGCGGCGGCGGTATACTGCGGCATCATGTAGCCGGAGTTGAGGCCCGTGTCCTCCATCAGGAGCTCCGGAAGGCCGTCGTGCCCCTCCAGCAGCAGGTAGATGCGGCGCTCGGAGATGCTGGCGAGCTCGGCCAGGGCGACCCCCGCATAATCGAGCGCCAGGGCGAGCGGCTGGCCGTGGAAGTTGCCGGCACTGATCACGTCGCCGTCCTCAAAGACGAGCGGGTTGTCCGTCACGCTATTGACTTCGCGCTCCACCATGTCGGTCGCGTGACGGAGCGCATCGCGGCTTGCGCCGTGTACCTGCGGCACGCAGCGGAGGCAGTACGGGTCCTGCACTTTGCCGCAGTTGCGATGCGACTCCAGGATTTCGCTGTCCGTGAGCAGGGTGCGCACGTTGGCGGCCACCTGCTGGGCCCCAGGGTGCGGCCGGACGTCGTGCACCCGCTCGTCGAACGGCTTGATGCTGCCCTGCAGCGCCTCCAGGCTCATGGCCGACAGCAGGTCGGCGATTTTGACGAGCCGATGGGCCTCGTGGAGCACGTGGGCCCCGTACCCGCTCATTTGCTGGGTGCCGTTGATGAGGGCAAGCCCGTCTTTCGGCCGCAGCGTGATCGGCGCGAGGTCGTGCTCGTCGAGGACGGCCCCCGCCGGGCGCACGTCGCTCCCGTCCTCCGTCCAGAAGCGCCCCTCGCCCAGCAGCGGCAGCGCCAGGTGGGCCAGCGGCGCGAGGTCCCCCGACGCCCCGACGCTGCCCCGGCTCGGGATCGCCGGGACGAGATCCCGCTCCGCAAACAGGAGCAGCCGGTCGAACGTCTCACGGGAGACGCCGGAGTGGCCCAGGCCCAGCGCGTGGATCTTGAGGTGGAGGATGAGGCGGCTGAGGGCCTTCGGCACGAGGTCGCCCACCCCCACGGCGTGGCTGAAGACGAGGTTGCGCTGGAGCGTCTCCAGGTCGTCCTCCGGCACGCGCTTCTGCGCGAGCGCCCCGAAGCCGGTGTTGATGCCGTAGTGCGCCTCCCCGTCGCCCAGCGCATCTTCCACCCGGTCTCGCGACCGGTCGACGGGGGTCGGGTCCTCCCGGAGCGCCGAGAGGCGGGCGTCGAGGTCGGCGTGGAGGGAGTCGATCTGCACCGGGGCGTCGGGACAGGCGGCAGGCATAAGAGACGAGAGCTTGTTCGGAGAGATGTGGAAAGACCAGGTGGATCGCCATATTTATTCTGGGATCCTGTTCGAACGGAAGGGCCGGCGAGACGTTGCTTGTTTTCCGTATTCACCTCACGCACTTTTGCTTCCTCATGGCACCCCCCGACGTTCTCGTGATCGGGGCCGGGCTGGCCGGCCTGAACTGTGCGCGCCACCTCCACGAGCGCGGCCTCAGCGTGCAGGTGGTGGAGGCCACCGACCGGGTGGGCGGGCGCGTCCGAACCGACACGGTCGACGGCTTTCGGCTCGACCGCGGATTTCAGGTGCTCCTCACGGCCTACCCCGAGACGCAGCGCGAGCTGGACTACGACGCGCTCGACCTCCACCCCTTCCACGACGGCGCCCTGGTGCGCTACAACGGCCGCTTCCAGCGGGTCGCGGACCCCCGCCGGCACCCGTGGGACGCCCCGCGCACCGTCCTGGCGCGCATCGGCACGCTGGCCGACAAGCTGCGGGTGCTGCGCCTGCGCCAGGCCCTCGCCGACCGGTCAATCCCGCAGATCATGGAGCAGGAGGAGCGCCCCACGATCGAGGTTCTCCGAGAACGCTGGGGCTTCTCCTCCGTCATGATCGACCGCTTCTTCCGACCCTTCCTCGGCGGCATCTTCTTCGACCGGGCCCTGCAGGCGTCGAGCCGCATGTTCGAGTTCGTCTTCAAGATGTTCGCGGAGGGCCGGACGGTGCTGCCCGCCGGCGGCATCGACCGCATTCCGGCGCAGATGCGCCGCGACCTGCCGGACGAGGCCGTTCGGTTGAACACGCGCGTCGAAGCAATCGACGAGCAGACCGTGACGCTCGCGACCGGCGGTGCCCTGGAGGCGCCCCACGTGGTGGTTGCGACGGAGGCGCCGGCGGCGAACCGGCTCGTGGGCGATGTGTCCCCGACCGAGGGCCGCTCGACCGTCTGCCTCTACTACGATGCCCCCCGGTCCCCGCTCGACGATCCGTTTCTCGTCCTCAACGGCGAGGGCGTCGGCCCCATCAACAACCTCGCCGTGCCCTCGGACGTGGCGCCCGGCTACGCACCGGACGACCGCGCCCTCGTGTCCGTCGTGGTGGTGGGCAGGCCCGCAGAGGACGAGGCGGCACTCCAGCGGTCGGTGCGGGCCCAGCTGATCGACTGGTTCGGGCTGGAGGCGGGCGGCTGGACCCACCTTCAAACACAGCATCTCCCCTACGCCCTGCCCGAACAGGCCCCGCCATTCCTGTCCCCTTACGAGCGGCCGGTGCGCCGGCGCCGCGGGCTGTACGTGTGCGGCGACCACCGCCGCACCGCGTCCCTCAACGGCGCCCTCGCCGCGGGCCGGGCCGCCGCCGATGCCGTCTGGGCGGACCACACGGACTGAGCTCCCTGTCATGATCCTCCTTCCCCTCCACGCCGCGGCCACCCTGGTCATGTTCGGGGTGATCCTCATCGTCCAGCGCGTCCACTATCCTCTTTTTCGCTACGTTCGAACGGCCGACTACGAGGCGTTTCAGGCGATCCACATGCGGCGCATTACCTGGATCGTGGGGCCCGCCATGGCGGTGGAACTCGCCACGGCGGGGTGGATCGCCTGGGCCCCGCCGCCCGGCCTGCCCGCGTGGATGGGCTGGACGGGCCTGGCGCTCGTGCTCGCCATTTGGGCCACCACCGGCCTCGTGCAGGTGCCCCTCCACGCGCGGCTCACGCAGGGCTTCGACGCCGCCGCCCACCGCCGCCTCGTCGCGACCAACTGGGTCCGCACGGCCGCCTGGGCGCTCCGGGCCGGGCTCGTGTGCTGGATGCTCGGGCGGGGCCTGGGGGGCTGAGGGGCGATGGGGCCCTCCCTGGCTGCTTCTGTTCCCCCCCTTCCTCAACCATGCAGATTCAATTCTGTAGGGATGCACCGCTGAGTCCTGAATATGTCAAGCGGGTTGATATATTCCACCCGCCCAATCAACTTGACGTACCCGTTATTTTGGTTCCCAAAACCTTTACTTCTTTAGAAGGTTGTCCAGATGGGTGTGTGTTTACCCTGATTCTTTTCGCATAGCTAAACAGGTCGTCCTGCAGCTAAAAAGTGAGCTGTGATGTATGATCGAACCTGAAGGCAAGGGCTCGGCCGCGCAGGAAATTGCCAATACTGGAGCCGATACTGCAGGTGCAACTACTGGAGCCACTTTGGGAATGTTGTTGGGGGGTCCAGGCGGTGCAGTCTTTGGAGCAGCGGTGGGTCCCCCTTTGTCACACGCTTTTAGGAAAATCGGAGCTGAGATCAATAATCGATACATCAGTCCAAGGGAGGATAAGCGGGTTGCTTCAGCACTCCAACATGCCATTGAGCGAACTGGAGAAAAGCTGGAGGAGGGAAAAGAGATTCGCAATGATGGCTTCTTCGATGAGGAAACAGACAGTCGAAGTACAGCTGATGAGATCATAGAGGGGGCTCTAATCGCAGCTCAACGAGAGCATGAGGAGCGTAAGATTGAGTACATTGGGTCCCTGATTGCAAATATCTGCTTCGACGAGTCGTTGGACAGCTCTCAGTCCAACGCCTTGATCAGCACCGCTGAACGCATGAGTTGGAGGCAGATCCGGATCTTATCTTACATCTCGCGCCTACAGGAATTCACCGGACGAAACAGGGAAGCTCACACTTTCGATTTCGTTAGTATACGAGGATTAGAGCTGCCCCCAGACGATTTTTTGCATGAGTTCTCGGAATTACAGCAAATGAGACTCCTGATGGATCTAGAGGCATTTATGGATTTTCCTCTCGACCCCGAAAAGTACGTTGTATCAAAATTCGGCAGGCAGTTGTATTCACTAATGGAGCTTGATAGTGTATAAATTTCGGTGCTTCAAGAGATTCATGATTTGTGCAAGTTTGGGCGCTACAATGTGTGATAATGCAGTCTAACAACAGCGCGATGACGCGACTCGCTCCAATCGCACTTCTCCTGATTGCCCCAATGCTGGGAGGCGGGTGTGCCGGAAGCCGTCTGCCGGAGGACCCTCCCCAAACGCTGCAGCAGGTCAACGAGCAGCTGGACGGGCGCTGGGCGCGCATCCGGCAGGCCAACGGAGACCTGATCGAACACGTCGAGGATGTGACGGTGGGCCCGGACACCACGACGTTCTACCACCGGATGGACCAGGAGGAACGATTTCTCCCCACGCGGCGCGTCCGTGCGGTGCAAGTCCAGAAACGCAGCAGGTCTCGAAGGGGCTTCATCGCAGGTGCGGTCCCGGGCTTGTTTCTCGTAGCCCTGGGGGTGAGGGAACGTATCGACCGTTCATCGGACTCCTGGAATGCTCTCTCCGTACTGACGATCGGAGGTGGGCTGATGATCGCGGCAATCGGCGGGGTACTTCTTGGCACGGTCGGCAGCGCCCTCGGCACGGACGAGTGGACCACGGTCTATCACGGACCTGCCGAGGGTGATTGAAGAGCACCGCGGAAAGCAGAGCCCGAACAGTCGGTGGAGATCGGCAGGACAGGCCCATCTGGGCCGGTGAGTGGGTCAAGACCGTAGATCTATCTCGGCCTCACCGGGCTGTTCTAAACAGGGATGGGAACCGCCCGCATCACAAGAGCCTAGGCGCCTCTCATTCCGCCACGGTGCCGCCCACGGCGTCGTCTTCCGGGACGCCCTCGGGCTTCTCGGCAGGAGCATTGGCAGGATCGGCCTCGTCGGGGCCGAGCCCGAGGGCGTCCTCGACGACCTCACGACCGTCCTCGAACGCCGTCCGCAACTGCTGGGCCGTCGCCTCGTCCACCGGTGCCTCCGTAGGAACGCCCGCGTCTTGTTCGGCCGTCTGACCAGCGTGCCCGTTCGTCTCGGAGGCATCGCTTCCCTCCTCCATCGGGCTGGAGGCGTCGTGCGCTCCCTTCTCTTCGGCACCGGGGTCGCGGGCGTACGCCGCAATCTCGGCGTCTGCCGCCTCCCGAAGCGCCTCTTCACGACCGAGGTGGGCCGCCAGGGCGCGCCGCTGTGCCTCTGTGGGATCCCACCACGTCGTTAGGTAGCGGCGGAGCCGCAACGCCCCGGCCCCGATGCAGAGCCAGGCCACGTCCGCGGCCGCCCAGTCGTCGGCCGGGCGGTGGAAAACCGGTCGCACCCGGTCGCACAGGGCAAGCCGGTGCTCAGCGTCGGCCTCCGCCAGGAAGGGCGACGGCGGCTCGGTGCGGTCGTAGGACAGGTGCAGTTGCTCCTGCGCCCGCGTGAGGGCGACGTAAAACAGGCGACGCTCCTCCTCCCGGCGGGCGGCCGGGGCGTCGTCTGTGTCGGAGTCCTCGGACCCGGAATCATCGGATGCCCCCGCCGAATCGTCCTCGTCGGGAGGGGGCATTGTGCTGTCGTCGCGCGACGTGGGGATCGTGCCGTCGTTGCAGCCCGGCACAAACACGACGGGCCACTCGCGGCCCTTGGCCCGGTGGATGCTCCGGATTTCCAGCACGTCCGCCTGGGCCCCACGATCGGGGCGGTCCACGGAAATCTCCTTGATTCGACGGAGGACCGACGCGACGTCGGGGTGTCCCCGCGCGAAGTCGATGAGCGACCGGGCCGTCCGGATGCGCCGGTCGGCCAGCTCCTCGAAGGCGCTGTAGCGCCGGAGGTAGTCCTCGTAGTCGAGGGCCTTGATGAGCCAGTCGACGGTCCTGTGGGCCGGCTCGTCGAGCCGGTCCACGAGCTGGTCGGCCGTGTCCAGGAAGCGCTCCACCCGCTCGGCGGTCCGGTCGTGCATCGCCCCCATCGAGGCGGCGAGAAGGTCCGTGATCGACGTCTCGTCGCCGACCGCCTCCCGACAGAGGCGCGTGATGAGGTCCGTGCTGACGTACCGGTTCGGCTCCCGCATGAGCTTTTGGAACCGGTCGACGTAGCGCTGCGCGTTGCGCCGGTGGTCGAACCAACCCGCCGTGCGGACCGTCGCTTCGAGGGTGCCCCAGAACAGGTGCCGGAGCAGCACCTGGACCGGGCGGCGGCGGTAGAAGGGCACGTTTCCCACGATCCGGTAGGGCAGATCGCGGTCGATGAAGACCTGCTCGAGGGACGGCGTCTGCGCGTACTGGCGGACGAGCACCACCATTTCGGGCAGGGTGCGGCCCGTGTCGAGCTGAGACTCGATGGCACCGGCTACATGGGTCGCCTCGGCGTCGGCCCCGTCGGCGGCGTGGACCTGCGTGCTGCCGCCGAAGCCGCGGGTCAGGTTGAGGTGCTTCTCGCGCCGGTGGTCGTTGTGGGCGATGACCGCGTTGGCGAGAACCGTGTGCGGGGCCTGCGACCGAAACGTGTCCCGGATGAGGTACTCGTCGGCCTCGTACTCTTCCCGAAAGTCCAGAATGAACGACGGGTTTGCCCCGCGCCACTCGTAGATGCACTGGTCGTCGTCGCCCACGGCCATGTAGTTGCGGTGCGGCTCGGTGAGCACGTCCAGCATCTGGTACTGGACGCGGCTGATGTCTTGGAATTCGTCGATCAGGACGTGCTCGTAGGCCTGCTGGGCCCGTGCCCGCAGGTCGTCGAACCGGAGGAGGGCCTCCCACCCTTCCAGCAGCATGTCGTCGAACGTGACCCACCCCTCCCGCCGCCGCTCTTCTTCGTAGTACTGGTAGAGGGTGACGAAGTCCTCGTTGTCGTGCTCGGCCTGGCGGGCCTCCTCGCGGGCCGCGGGCGGGAGGGCCGCCTCGTCCAGGTCGGGGTAGCAAAGCTGAGCCTTCCAGGCGCTGACCTGGTCCTCCAGCTCGCCGCGATCGATGTCCAGCTCGTGGTCGTCGACGTCCCGCTCGCGGGCGAGGCGCGTGAGGGCGCGGCCGGCCAGGACCGGGCCGAGGCGGGACGGGTTCAGATCCTCGTCCCCGAGCCGACGCGACCAGTGGTGCTCCGCCTCGGCCCACTTTAGGAACTGCCGGCCCAGCGAGTGCAGCGTGCGGCAGTTTACGTCCGGCAGCCCGAGCTCCGTCAGCCCCGCCTCCAGGTCCTGCGCCGTGGCCCGACTGAACGAACTGGCCAGGATGTTGCCCGGGGCCACGCCCCCCTGCGTCACGAGACGCGCGATGCGGTGGACCAGCGACGTGGTCTTCCCCGCGCCCGCCACGGCAAACACGAGGGCCGGCCCGCGGCCGTGCTGGACGATCCGGGTCTGCTCGTCGGTAAGCTGCTCGCGGTCAATCATGAGACACGGACATGAGACAAGGGGCACGTACCGCCACGCTGCTCGCCGCGGTACGAAATGGACGCTACGCGGTGGGCGGGGTCACCCAACGGTCGGTCAGGTCGTCGATCTCAGCCCGAAGGGCCCGGTCTTCACGGACGGGGTCGACCGCCGGCATCCACCCGGGCAGGTCGGGCGCGGCCCCCTCGGCCCGGCCCTCCGCACGGAGGTGGGTCAGTTGCGTCAGGGCCAGCCCCAGGATCGACAGAATCGTCGCGAGATGGCGCGTCTGGCCGTGTGCCCGTCGGGCCGAAAGGGCGCCCATGGAGACGACGTCCTGGTTGTCTCCGTTCGTCGGGATCGAAGACGTGGCCGCCATCTGCGCGTCGTTGCGCATCTCGGCCACCAGGGCCGTCGCGGTAAGCTGCGTGCCGCCGAATCCGCTGTTAGGGCCCGGCTCCCAGGCAAGCAGCGGCGGGGCCCCGCCGTTCTGGTCCGGGGACAGGAGCACGTCCAGCTGCCGCTCGGCCAGCACACCCGCCTGGGTGAGGGCCTCGTTCAGGGCGTCGGCGGCGAACGCAACCTGTTGGCCCTGGAAGTTTCCCCCGTGGAGCACATCCGCCCCGTCCGTGTCGAACACCGGATTGTCCGTGGCCCCGTTCAGCTCCGTCTCGACGAGGTCACGGGCGTGCCGGAGCTGCTCACGAACCGCCCCCAAGATTTGGGGGGCACAGCGGAGCGAGTACACCTCCTGAAGGGGACGTTCTTCCGAGGGACGCGCCCCCTCCCGCGTCGCCACGTCCCGAATTGCGGCGGCACTTTGGACTTGTCCGGAGTGGCCGCGGGCCCGATGCAGGTCCGCGTCCAGCGCCTCCCGCGAGCACCCCAGAAGTCGGTAGATCAGACCTGTGAGGGCCTCGGCCCGCTCCAACAGACGCCGCCCGCGGGCCACGGCATGCGCCGCGTAGGCCGTCATGAAGGCCGTGCCGTTGACCAGCCCCAATGCGTCGCGGCGGCCCAGCCGCAACGGAGCACACCCGACCGCCTCCAAGGCCTCGGCGGCGTCCAGCAGCTCGCCGTCGCTCGTCACCACGGCCCCGTCCCCGGTGCAGACCCGAGCAATGTGCGCAAGCGGTGTGAGGTCGCCACTCGCCCCCAGGGACCCGACTTCGGGGACCGCTGGGATCAGGCCGGACTCGAACACCTCGATCACCTCGTCCACGAGGGCGGGCCGCACGGCCGAGTGCCCCTGCACCAGGGTCTGGAGCCGCGCGATCATCGTGGCGCGAACGAGCGGCGGCGGCGCGAACGATCCGGCCCCGGCCCCGAGATGAGCAATCAATTTTCGTCCACGGTCGCCTTCGGGGGACGGCCCGTGGGCCGACGCCGATTCTTCGTCGGACTCCACGGCCTCGTCCACGAGCGGCCCGAGGCCGGTCGTCACGCCGTAGACGGGGCGTCCGGCGTCCCGGGCGCGCTCCAAGGCGGCACGCGAGGACGCGAGGGCTTCTGTGGCCGCATCGGTCGTTCGGAGCCTCGTGTGCTCGTCCCGGGCCGCCGCTTCGATGTCCTCACAGGCAAGTGCGACATCCGGACCGATCCGCAATGCGGGCGTATCCGGTGCGGAGGGGGTGGACATGGGCGGGCGTCAACTGAGGGGATTCCGACAAGCGAAACACCGGACGGCGCGGCCGGACGAACACATGCGGTCGGGACAGGGACGGGTAGCGCGCGCCCGAAGCAGATCGATGCGCCAACCGAGGGCCCAAGAGGCCGGTCTCTCGCAGCGCCAACGCGTCCCTAAACCGGTTCGTACCGCCTAAAACGGGAGGTCATCGTCGGGCTCGAAGGTCTCGTCGCTACCGGGCTGCCCATCTCCGCCGGACTGGCTCGGCGGCCCTCCGCCCGAGGCGCCCCCCTGGCCGCCGGCGCGTCGCTGGCTGGGGGCAGGACTCTGGCCTTGCGCCGGCTGTCCGCCTCCGGGAACGGCCCCGTCCGGCCCCTCCCCAAGAAATGTCGCCTCCAGGGCTTTCACTTCCGTCGAGTAGCGGGTGTTGCCGTCCTGGTCCTCCCACTGGTTGGTCTCGATCTTCCCTTCGAAGTACACCTGCGAGCCCCTCTCGAGGTACTCGTTGCACACTTCTCCGAGACGCCCCCAGGCCACCACGTCGTGCCACTCGGTCTGCTGGACCTCCTCCCCGTCGCTGTTGGTGTAGGACTCGTTGGTGGCGAGACTCATGTTGCAGACGGCCGTCCCGCTGCCGGTATATCGGAGCTCCGGATCGTCCCCGAGGTTCCCGATCAGGACGACTTTGTTTACGCTTCGAGCCATGGCGTTCAGTGGGGTTGTTGAGGACAGTGTCGAGGTCGTAAGGGCGTCGGTGCCAAACCGCTGCCGGAGCGCGAAGAGGCCTCCGCGTCGTACAATTGTTCAAGCGATTGGGGCCGCTCTGGTTGCACGCCTCAAACCGCGCCGACGGGAGCCGCAGACCGCCCTCAACCAGAGGCGGGGCGGCGGACGCTCGTCCAAACCCGGCGCGCAAGCTTGGCGTCGTAGAGGGCGCGGTGGTGATGTCCCTCCGTCGGAATTGATACGTCTAGGCGCTTCGCCGCGTCAGTGAGCGCGACCCGCTCCGCGTCCCCGAGGACGCGGGTGGCGTCGGGCTGCAGATCCCGCCACGTGCTGTCCTGAATCCGGCGGTGGGTCTCGGGGCACTCGGCCAGGGCAGCGGTCTGAAGGAGCATCCGCCTGTCGTAGGTGGGCCCGAAGGTCCACACACACTCGGCATCGGCCAGGACCGTGTCCAGCCGGTCGGCAACCGTCGGGAACGGGGGGGCATCCGCCAGCTCCTCATCCGTGATGCCGTGCACCCGCCGGGCGCCACGGGTCACGGGCGCCAGGGGCGCCACGAGGGTGTGAATCAGCACCTCCCCCTGGGCCGCGACGACGCCAAGCTCGATCACGGCATCCTGGGGCCCCGAGCCGGTGGTCTCTGTATCGAGAAAAACGTCCATTGCCGAGCAGGGGTGGTTGATCGGGGCGTTCGATCGAGGCGGCTTCTGAAGCGCGCGTGCTTCCTTCTTCCCGTGGCCGGCCTCTTTTTCGGTCTTGACCGGGGGACTGGGCGCAAGGCGCGTCCATCCTTCTCTGCGCAACGGGAGACGTACCGGGTGCCTCTTCCGGGCCGGGCATCCAGGTCCACACACGGTAACTTTTTGCGGACCGGGCGTGTTGAGGCGAGGTGGGATCGTTTCCCGCAGATCAACTTTTGGCCTGCCGGACGGTGACGTCTACGGCCTCCGGCAGCTGCACCTGGCCGAGCTGAGCGACCAGCTTGGGGCCCGCCGTCCACATCTCAATCGCGCGGTGGTGGATGTGCTGGCTGAAGGACTCGTCGCGGCTCGGCGGTCCGTTTGTCCTGCCCTGGCGCTCGTCCGCGGCGGCTTTCTTGCCGACCGGAAGGGGCACCGCGACCGGCGCCCGGGGCTGGCGGTCGGATACGAACTGGGTGATCTGCCGGACGGCCCGGTCCACCATCTGGTGATCCGTACTCGAGAGGCGAATCTGGAGCACCGGCGGGTTCTTGCGGCCCTTCGGGGGAATTGCGTCCGGAATGGAGGAGGGCGCGAGGTTGACCAAGCGGCCCTGCCCCTGGTACCCACCGGCCCGAAGATCGCTCTCGAGCTTCAAGAGAGCCCGGTCTCGCTCGTCACGCTGCTGATGCCAGCAGTCGTGGGTCGGCCACGGCCAGCTCAGGTTGTCGAAGAGCGTGAAGGGGCCGCTGCCGTCGGTGTGCAGGTACACTTCTTCCCCGCACCACCAGCAGTCGAGCCGGCAGGTGAGTGGGTGATTCAGGTCCTGAAGGCTCCAGTCCTGGCTGATCCTGGGGACGGACCCGCATTCGTGGGTGTGCTGGGACGAGGCGCCCTCTGCCGCCGGCTCCAGGGAACGCCAGGTCCCATCGTCGGACCGGGCCATCCGGACCAGCTGCCCACACCGGCTGCACGTTTTGAGGTACGTCGCCCCCTCCGCCTCGGCGGAGTTGGGAGCGTCTTGAGCGGAGTACACAGGCGAGTCGGTCATACAAAAAATCGGTAGCGGATAGATGTTAAGTGATGGCTTCGTTGTACCACTCCACGAACAGTTTCGTCGTCAGATGGAGCATCCGTTCTGACTCGGAGGCCGCTCGCGTCCGGCGGACATACCGGGCCAGCTTCTGGCGCAGTCGCCCGAAGAATCTTTCCACGTGGGCCATCTCACCACTGGACTTTCCGACCTGCCGGTGGCTGGGGTCGCCCGCAAACACTGGGCGATAGGACTTCCAGAAGTCGCTGAAGCTTCTGCCCTGACGGTATTCCTCCGGAATCCGGCTCCAGAGCCGAGCACAGGTTCTGGCCGAACGGTCTCCGATCACAAATGCCACGACCTGCCGGGTTCTCCGGCACAGAGCAACCCACAGCCACCGTTTATTCGCCCGCTCTCGGACATACGTCCAGCATTCATCGAGTTCAAGGACATCGCCTTCCTCAGCAGGCCGGAGCCCTTCGGCTACTGAATCGGATTCTCGTCCCTTTTTTTGAGCCACCGGGTCAATGTATTGCGGCTGATGCCGAATATCCGGCTGATTGCCCGCTTTGACCCGCGCTCGCGGTAAGCACGGAGGATTTTCTCTTTCTCCTCCTCGGAGTAGCCTCGCGGCTCTGGATCGAGAACCTTGTGCGCTCCACAGTCCTTGCAGTGATACTGCTGAGAGCCGCTAGCGCTGTGTCCGTTTTTGACGATGTTCGAGGAGCCACACTCTCTACACTCGTAAGTCTCTTTGATCATCGGATAGACCAGGCTGGTGGGCCAGACGCGACGCAGTTCAAACAGAAAGACTCACTACTTGTTGAGCCGCTACCAAAAAATCAATCTGTGAGGCAGGACCCTACGCGGACACCATCGGTGCCTCCGCCCCCTGATGCCAGGGTTCGGACCGGCCCCGCAGGCCGGGCGCTGTCCAGTAACGGGACCCAGCGGGGTAGGGTCTCCACGTCATGTGTCTGTTTCGGAGTTTTTCACGTCCACCGCCGGGACCGGGGCTGTCCTCCGTTCTCCCCCCGATGCCCGGAAAACCGAGTTTAAAACTCCCGCGTCGTGCCCGATAACTCTAGTGTTGAAGTATATCAAATCTATTTTCGTTGTGCCTGCCCCCTTTGTGTCGGCACTGCGAGGGGCGCATTTTGTCGTCCCTGCCCCGTTGCTCCAACGGAAGAGGCCGTCCACACTGGCATCTGAACAGATTGACCCCGATCGGCCATGCCTTCACCCCACGGCACATCCCGCCTGTACTCAATGGAGGTTGATGCTGAAATCAACGCGGTCCGGTTTCGCTGGACGGGACAGCCCACAGGGGAGGAGTTTCGATACGGCGCCAACCAGCTTCTCGAGTTTGTTCGGTCGCGTGCGGTGGCTGGACTGATCGTCGATGCACGGAATGTGACGGCCCATCAACGCTCTAGCATAGAGTGGCTGGTCCGGGAGTGGATGCCAGAGGTGGCGGCGGCCGGCGTCGAATACGTCGCGGTCGTCCACGAGGATGATCTGATTGCCCGAACCGAGATGGAGGCCCTCAACGAGCGGTTTCGGCAGGCCGAGACCGCTCCGCTTTTCTTTCCCACCGATGCCCCAGCGGACGCCCGGAAGTGGATTGCGGAACGGGACCGGAGCACCACCTCCCTGTACCACATCGGCCAGTACCTCTCGTCCCTGCAGCTGTTTTCGTTTTCCTAGGCGGTCGGCCGGGCCCCGTATCCCGTCCCGTCCCAGCCCACTGGCCCAGGCGCGTCTCGGGGTTCGCTGTCCCTCCCCTCCCCCAACGGTCGTTCCCCGCCTGCATCACGGCTCCGGCGCTCTCGTATAGGGGATCGCCCGTTTTCTGCCGTGTCCCACTGTTTTCATGAACGCCCTCGTCTACGACGATTTTGACGCGCCCCTGACGCTCCGGACGGTTTCACGGCCCACCCCTACGCCGCGGGGCGTCGTGCTGCAGGTGCTTGCGTGTGGGGTGTGCCGGAGCGACTGGCACGGCTGGAAGGGGCACGACCCGATGATCACCCCGCCGAACGTGCCGGGGCACGAGGTCGTGGGGATCGTGACGGCGGTCGGGGACCGTGTAGAGGAGTGGTCTGGGGGGGAGCGCGTGACGGTGCCGTTCGTGGGCGGCTGCGGCACATGCGCCCAGTGCCGCGCCGGCCAGCATCAGGTGTGCCCCCATCAGTTTCAACCCGGCTTTTCGGCCCCGGGGGCCTTCGCCGAGTACGTGGGCATCGACTACGCCGACGAGAACCTGGTCCGCCTTCCGGGGTCGATCGACGCAGTCACCGGGGCGAGCCTCGGCTGCCGCTTCGCCACCGCCTTCCGGGCCGTGGTCGACCAGGGAGCGGTGCGCAGCGGCGAGTGGGTGGCCGTCCACGGGTGCGGCGGCGTGGGCCTGTCGGCCGTCATGATTGCCCAAGCCGCCGGCGCCCGGGTCGTCGCGGTGGACGTTGCCGATCCGGCCCTCGCGCTCGCCGACGAGGTGGGGGCCAGCCGCACGATCAACGCCGACGACACCGAGAACGTGGCCGCCGCCGTCCGCGAGGCCACCAGGGGCGGCGCCCACCTCTCCCTCGACGCCCTGGGCAGCCCGGACACGTGCCGCAACTCCGTAGCGAACCTGCGAACGCACGGCCGGCACGTCCAGGTCGGCCTCCTGATGGGCGAGCACGCACGCACCGCCATTCCCTTCGACCGCGTGGTGGCCGACGAGCTGGAGGTGCGCGGCGCACACGGCCTGCAGGCCCACCGCTATCCGGCCCTCTTCAACATGATCGAGACGGGCCGCCTCCATCCCCGTCAGCTCGTCCGGCAGACGATCTCGCTTCCGGAGGCGGCCGATCGCCTGCGGCAGATGGGCGACTTCGCCGGCACGGGCATCGCCGTGATTGATGACTTCGGGGGAGGCAGGACGCAGGCAGAGGTGTGACCCCAGGCTCCCCGAGAGGAACCGGCGCGTCGGGGCCCCGCTACAGCTCCACCATCACTTTGATGGATTCCCGCTCGTCCATCGCGGCGTAGCCGTCGGGCACCTCCTCCAGGCCGATGGTCGTGTCGAAGACGGGCGACGGGTCGAGCGTCCCGTCGAGGACGTCGTCCATCAGCTCGGGGATGTACGCCCGCACCGGCGCGATGCCGCCCTGAAGCGTGATGTTCTCCCGAAAGAGCCGGAACATGTCCAGCCCTCCGTCCTCGGCCCCGAACGGAACCCCGACGTAGCCGATCGTCCCTCCCGGCCGGCATACGCTGATCGCCGTTTCGATCGCCGAGGCCGCGCCAACACACTCCATGACGTGACGTGCGCCCCCACGCGTCATTTCTCGAACCTCCTCGACCGCCTCTTCCCCGCGGCTAGAGACAATGTCCGTTGCGCCGAAGCCGCGGGCCTTCTCGAGCCGCTCCTCGTGGTGGCCCATCGCAATGATGCGCTCGGCCCCGAGCCGCTGGGCGGCCAGCACGGCACAGAGCCCCACGGCCCCGTCGCCAACGACCACACAGGTCGAGCCGGCCTCCACGCCCGCCGACACGGCCGCGTGGTGCCCCGTGCCCATCACATCGGTCAGTGGGAACAGCGCCCGGAGCAGCGACGCGTCCCCCTCTGCGCGTTCAGGGATTTTGACGAGCGTTCCGTCGGCCTGCGGGGCGCGGACGGCCTCCCCCTGGGCGCCGTCATGTTCTGCGGCCCAGACGTTGCCGTGCACGCAGGAGGTGTGCAGCCCCTGCCGGCAAAACTCACAGGTGCCGTCGCTGATCGCGAAGGGCGCGAGCACGCGGTCTCCGGGCTCCAGAGAGCGCACCTCGCTCCCCACGTCCTCAACCACCCCCATCGGCTCGTGGCCCGTGCGCCAGCCGGCCTCGTAGTCCCGGTGCCCACGGTAGAACCACAGGTCCGACCCGCAGATCGCCGTGCGGGTGATGCGCAGGATGGCGTCGGTGGGCGCTTCGATGCTGGGGTCGGGCACATCCTCGACGCGGATGTCGCCCGGCTCGTGGAAGACGGCGGCTCTCATCGGTTGGAGGAGCGTCAGGTTCGGAACGGAGAATTCGGCACGAATCCACGGCGGCCCCGTGGCTCTACGCCACCGCGATAGGTGGGGCCGCCGGGTCAAATTCTCTTTCATTCACGGGGGCATGCCTCCTACGTTTCTGAGGAAGGAGGGGGCAAGGCCGGGTTGAACGGTTCGTCCCCCTCTGACAAGCGCGTAAACGCAGCCGGAAGGGACGGAGGCGGGTTTGTTACAAGTCTGTACCGCTTTCCACACCTGCTGAAGGGAGCTCAGCATTTTCAGCCCTCGCGCCGCCCCCACGGAATCTGAGCCGGCCCCAGGGGACAGAGCGGCACGAAAACGGACTGCGGGCGGGTCTCTTTTCCCCGGATGGTGACAGTCGCCCCGTGTAGCTGTGCCCCAGGCGGGGAACCTCCCGGGCGCCTCAGAACTGAGATTCCTTGCGCATCCTCCTGAGACCGTGGTCTCGACGATGACGAGGCATCAGAGCGGGCCCGGGGCACGCAGGGTCCCGGCAAACGTGCCCGCCCCGCCGCACCGCGCTCAGCTCCTTTCCTTCCTTGACCGTCTTCCAGCAACCATGCAGCGACTCATTCAGTCGGAGCTTGCCCGCCACCTGAACGTGCGCCGGGCCGCCGTGGCGCGGGCGACGCGCCGGGGGGAGTCCTGCGAGGGCCACCCCGTAGCCGCCTGGGCACTGCGACGCGGCCGGCAGGTGATCTACGAAGTGCCCGACGAGGCGATGTCAAAAATCACAGAGACGGACACGACGTACCTCAAGAGGCAGAGCCGGGTCCTGAGGGCCTTCATGCGGGGCGGACAGGAATGACCCCTCCGGACTGGGTGTTACGGCCCCCACCCCGGATCGGGGCCCCACTCCAGAATGCCGTTCCACACCCGGCCGATCCGCCACAGCACCTCCCCGACCTCGTTGACCCCCGCCGGCCCAAAGGCCCAGATTCCCCCGGCGATGATGACGAGAACCGCGGCGGTCTCGCCCCAGGACGCCTGCACCCACAGGGCCACCAGCATGCCCAGCCCGGCCCCCAGTGCCACGAACAGCATGCCGGCCCGGACGGGGTCCACGCCGGCTCCTCCCCCCGCCCAGCCCCCACGGGGCGCCGGCAGGCGGGACTCCCCACCGAGCAAGAGGCCGCCGAAAAACAAGAGAAGCAGGCCGATCAGGCAAAAAATCGCGCCGTAGGTGAGGGCGCTGCGGACGTAATTCACGGTGAATGGGGTTTGATTACACGAAGGGAGTCCCCTCAAAGACTTCCGCTGAGCGACCCTTGGGGCCTCTTCGTCCGGAAAGCGGCAGCCCCAGGGCACGGTTTGTTTTCGTCTTCTGTCCTCGTCCTTCAAATGCACATGCAGGCTGCCGGTCATCTCGTTCAGCGGATACCCGGAACCGGCCAGGGACGATGCCGATCCGGGAGACGGACCAGACCCCCTTCCTGGGTTGCACCCGCCAAACGGAAGACAGCCCCGCCCAATCGACGGGAGCGGGTCCGCAACGCCTGGGTCGACCACGCAACCTTTCGACCTTGTTACTCTCGGGTCCAGGCCCTAGGCGAATCGATCGTCGTGCCGTCCATGTCCAAGTTGATGAATTGTCTTGCCCGATAGGCGGCACAGACACGCTTCAGTTCGGGGACCCGTCCGTTTCCCGTCAGGTCCCCAGTCGCCGTCGGCTGGGGGGAGCCGTCGTGCCGAGCCTTTGGGGGACCGTTTCGCCATGCATGCTCCACGTTGAGATCCCTCGCTCGCCATGGGCGTCCAAAGCGACCACGACCTTTCGGATGAAGACGTGTCCCACGTCATCGGCATGGCCTGGAAAGACGACGTGCCCTTCGAGGCCATCGAGGCGCGGTACGGACTTGACGAAGAAGCCGTCATCGCACTGATGCGCGACCGACTGAAGCGGTCGAGTTGGAAGCTCTGGCGCGAGCGGGTCAGCGGCCGCCCGTCGAAGCATGCCGCCCGACAGTCTCTGACCGACTCGGTCAGCAAACGCCCCCCGGGTGCCCGTTCGCTGGAGCCCCTCGACGGCCCGAATTCCCCTGCAGATCTGGAGGATGGGTCTCCATTTCGGGACCGTCCGGGCGACACGGACGGCGCACCCGATGTCCCCGAAAACGACGACCCGGACCCGGACGGGTAGCGACCGGCGGGACGCAAGACGCTGATGGGCCGTTCAGTGCCCCTTCCGAAGGCGACTCGTCGCGGGCCGACCGCTTCGGTTTTCGCCCAGGCAGGCACACCGTCCCCCCAGCAGACGAGACAGGGTCTGCTCGTCTGTTCTAGACGCCGCCCCGTCACCATCCCGAACGCCTCCTCGGCCGTTGGCACTGCAGAGCCACATCCCCGATCCGCAAGCGTAATAAAGATGATAAAAGGGTCTTCTTTTAATAAAATAGGCGAACCTTCGCCTCCTTCGTGCCGAATGACTTCCCGCGAGGAAGCGACGGGCTCAAGGATTCGGGACTGGGGACTTCGGCACCGGTCCCCTCGGCAGCGAATTGCATTTGCCGGTCCGGGCGTGGGCGTCGGTCGCTTCTCTCTGTCTCAACAGCTGGTCACAGATGCCTCCGTGCTGATGTACTGGAAGACCTCCCCTGCCCGCTCGTCCGCATGCCCGCGCTCCCTCCTTCTCTCCGCCCAGGCGCTCCTCTTCGGGGGCCTTCTGCTGGCTGCCGCCGCTCCCCCGGCGGTCGCGCAGGACGGGCCCACGGCGAATGCGGGCGAGAGGCCCGAAGAGCGCAGCTACGTTGCCATCGGCGTGAGCGGAACTGATCTTGGGCCGCTCAACAACCGCCTGTCCGCCAACAGCTACCCGACCTTCTCCACAGAGCTGCTGTCCATCGGCGGAGGCACGTACCGTGTCGTGGCGGGCCGTATTCTGCTGGGGGCCGAGCTAAACGGCCTTCTCGCCCCAAGCCAGGGGTTTGAGGGACGGGATGTCTTTCTCGGGGGCGGGTACGGGCTGTTGTCGCTGGGGTATTGGATTGAGCCGACCCCTCGGCTGCGCGCGTTCCCAACGGCGGGCGTCGGGGCGGGCGGCCTCCTGCTCAACATTGGGGACGACGGCTCGGCCCATTTTGACGACGTTCTCGCCGATCCGAACCGGTCCGCCACGCTCAGCACGGGGAGCCTGCTGGTGAGCCTAGGGGCGGGGCTGGAGTATCAGTTCGGCACGCCGGGGGGCGATGGGCTTCGTCTCGGCCTGCGGGGCGGCTACCTGCTCTCCGCCCTCAGCTCCGACTGGCAGCTCGGGCAGAGCCGCCTCGGGGGCGGCCCGGACGCCAGCATGCAGGGGCCGTTTCTCCGCCTCACCGTGGGCGGGGTGAGGGCGGCGCTGGGCGACGCAACCGGCGACAAGCAGTGAACGCGCCCGACGAGGCGCCCAACGATCTCTTGCCTCCGCGATTAGTATGCCTGATCTCCCGCTCGTCTCGCATGTTCTCCCGGCCGCGCTCGCCCTGCTGGCGTACGTGGGCGCTGGTCTCGGGTACGTGCTCACCGCACCTGAGGGCGACGGCAGCGGCGGCACACCACGACTGTGCTGTGCGGCGCTTGAGCACTACCTCGATACCCATACGGTTTCGGCCCCCATCGAGCACGCCCTGCGCCGCGGCACAGTGGCGGTGGGCATGACCCGCCGACAGGTGATCTTGCTTCGGGGCGTCCCCCGGGCCTACGCGTCCGAAGGCAAGCGCCCGCTGCTGATCTACGACGCGGAGGACACTGCGACGCCGTCCTGGCTCCACGTTCGGTTCGAGGACGGGCGCGTCGCGTCCGTGCGGCGGGTGCCGGCGGCCGGAGTGCCGGCGTAGCGGGCCGCCGGGGTCTTCTGTGGGGCATTGGGAATGCTTTCGCATGCATCTGTCGCCACTCCGTGTACGCCGATGGCCCTCTGGTCCTCCGCGCTCGTGCTGTACTTGCACATCCTCAGCTTCATGCTCACCTACGCCGCGGTGGCGGCCGAGTACGCCCTGCTGCGCGGCCCCACCGACGCCGCCACGGTCCGGTCACTGGGGACGGCCGACCTCGTGTACGGAATTGCCGCCGTCGGCGTGTTCGTCACCGGTGCGGTGCAGGTTCTGTACTTCGGGAAGGGGTTCGCCTACTACATGCAAAGCCCAGTGCTGTGGACGAAGGTCGGGCTGTTTACGCTGGTCGGCGTGGCGTCCGTCTACCCCACGCTCACGTTTCTGCGGTGGCAGGCCGAGCTCGACGGCGAGGACGTGCCCGTTCAGAACCTGTTGGGGCTCTCGATTCCCCCGCGGGCAGCCCCCCGCAACGGGCGACTGCGGAGCACCGTCGGGCTTGAACTCGGCCTGCTGACCCTCCTCCCGCTCCTCGGCAGTGCACTGCACTACGGGCTCGGCTGAGACGCCGGGGGAACTCGGCCCCCACCCAATGACGATGCCGCGTGCGCCTACGCCCCCCTTGCCGGCCGATTCGCACGGTCGTCCTCGACATTTCTTCCACATCACACCGGGAGGGAGGCGCGCATGGACAGACCACCGGGCCGTTCTCATTTAACGTCGCACACATTTTGTGGACCAGAATGTCCTGCCCCAGCGGCACAGATTCCTGACAGGTGCCTGGCAGCTGGCCGCGGGTCCCAATGACCGCAGTCGGGCGACTGCTCCACGCTCCCCCCACAGACCAACAGGCCGATGGACGATACAGACTCTATCCCTTCCCGCTCCGATCTTTTGGACCAGTTCGAGCGACTGTTCGGAAGCCGGACCCCTGACTTCGAGCGGCAGGCCGAGAAACTACAGCAGCTGCGCCGCAGGGTGAGCGAACAACGAGGCGAGCAGTTCGCGGAGGAGTGGTACGAGGTGTACGGCAGCCCGATCGAACTGGGCCGTCTCGCTCATGCCCGGTGGACGGAGCTGGGCCCCAACACGAAGCGGCACGTCATCGATGAACTCCAGTTGGCGGACCCGGTCGGGGAGGAGATGAACTACCTTCCCGCGTCGGGCTAGCGAAGCGCGAGGCCACGAATGTCCCTGGCCACCAGCCGGGAGCAGGAGAAAAGCAGCCGCCCCTCCGTCCCCACTGAGCGGTGTGTCTCGGCGGCCTCGGCGCTAGCCGACCAGTCGTCTCCGCGCCTCGCGGGCCACGCCGGGGGCCGCCGCAATCAGGTACCGGTGTCCCGGCACGAGCTCGGTGCTGGGCTGGGGCACCTCGTCGTTCGTGACGTCGAACACGACGTGACTCTGGTCCGGGAGCGCGGCGGCATCCAGCTGCTTGCCGGCGGCCGGGGCCTCCGGGGCGACCTGAACCTCCGCCACATCAAGGTCGCCGCCAACGTCCTCGAAGACCCGCGTGTCCCCGGTCAGGATTTGATTGACCGCGGACTTTGCCCCGGCCCGTTCCGGGTAGACCACCCGGTCAAAGAACGTGCCTTCCTCGTCGAGCTGATCGGGCCGTTCGATCCGGGCAACCGTGCGGATGTCGCCGGTGAGGTGCTTGACAACCGCACAAATTGCGAAGTTTGTTGCTCCGGTCTCCGTGAGGGCGGCGAGGACGTCGGCCCGCTCGGGATCGGCCTGCGCCAGCACCTTCGGGTCTGTGGCGTCCCCTTCGATAACCGTCGCCCCCAGTGCCTGCCGGGCGTCCTCGACGATGTCCGGGTCCTTGTCGATGAGATACGCCTCGTGGCCCTGGTCTCTCAGGACCCGGGCCGTCCGGTGCCCAACGCGCCCGGCCCCGGCGATAATGATGTGGAGATCCTCCGAGTCTGGGTTGGAAATGGCAGTCATGTGGGTGGATGGGCTTCTGGTGGATGCGAGGGCGCGCGGCGGGCCGCGTGCCATGAGGGCGTGGAATCGGAATCCCCACGGGCTATATTCCTCTCCTCAGGGAAGGTTTTCGGCCGCCCGCATCGGCGCCTACTGCGGGCGGTACTCCTTTGGCACTTGGTCGGCCACCCGCTCGAACCCGAAGTATCCCGACACCGTCACGCCGTACCGCTCCACGACCTCGCCCTTGTAGTCGACAGTGGCCGGGCCCCGCTCCAGCCAAAATTGGGAGGTCTGGTAGCGGGGCGCCCGTCCGCCCCGGCGCCCGGTGCGCTCTTCGCGCCAGGCCGAATAGGCCTCACTTTGCTTCTCCCCGAGGTAGATGACCTCGGCCGCCCCCTGAAAGTCAAGAATGTGTTCGTCCGGCCCGTCTCCCTCGGTCATGATGTCGCCCACCTCGATGGACATCCGTCCGCCCCCAGAAAAGCCCGACCCGAAGCCGCCGCTCCCCGGCGGGCCCGACGACGAGCTGCCGGGGGGGCTGCCCGGTGCATTCTGGCGGTAGAACAGCTTGAAGCCCTGTTCCTCGACCCGATCCTCAATCATGGCGAGCATGAGGTGGTGGAAGGACCCAAGGAATGCCTCCCGGCGGGCCTTCTCCCACTCCGCCTCTTGGGCCGGGGTGCCCTCCAGTTCTTCAAAGAACGGCTCCCCATCGTACTGTGTCCGCCGCTGGGTGACCTTGAAGTCCTCCAGGTGGTACTCCACCCGGTAGCCGAGGGCCTGGTTTTCGATCACGATGGGGCGGGCGGCAAAGGCTTCCAGCGAGCCCAGGCCCCCGTCGAAGCTGAGCACCTCCCGGTTTCGGATGTTCGCCTGCTCCGCGTTGGGGGTCTCCCCCAGGAAGGCCGACTTAAATCGCTCGAAGCGCCGCTGCCACTGCTCGTCCCGCTCGGCCTCGACGACGACGCCCTCCCCTTCCAGGACCGTTTCCGGCAGCGCAAACTCGAACCGATACGGCCTCGCCTCCCGCAGGTTGAGGCTCCGGGACGCCGACTTGTACCCCACGAAAGAGACGTAGAGCTGCTGAGCCCCGAGCGGCACGCCCGTGAGCCGGAAGCGCCCCTGGTCGTCGGTCGTCGTCCCCCGCATGCTCTCCGCGATGAAGACGTTCACGTCCGACAGGGGAGCGCCGGTCGCCGAGTCTACGACGGTGCCCACCAGGGTGGCCCGTCCGCGTGCAGGGGCGGGCTGCTGGGCGTTGGCCGCCTGCCCGGCGCCAAGTAGCGCACAGAGGCAGAGGAAAAAAGCGAGATGGGGACCCCCTGTGACACGACGCATGGGACAAAGGCGAGCCGGAAAAGAAGCAGTGTAGGTGGGACAGACTGGGTCTACCCTCTGCGGCGCGGGCGAGGACAACGGGCGCACCTCTCCGGCCGCACACTCGTCCCCCAATCATGTGTGCCCGGCGGGGGCAGGGAGTTACAGCTGCGCCAAGGCAGGAGACGCATCCGCTCGGGCAGCGCCTCCGTCGGAACCACATCCGCCGGGAGATCCACAGCCCCCACGATCGGGAGCCGGCCCGGTTTGGGGCACCGGGGCCGCCGTCCGCAGCGGGACAGGTGCTGAGGCACAGCGGCAACCCGGAGCGACCGGGTTGAAAGCAGGGGCGGAAGCTACACGGCGGATGTGAGGCGACGGGCTCCCCAGGGCGGGGGCACGCAGGCTACACCGCGTCGCTTTCCCAGCCCTCGGTGAAGATGCGGCCGTCGTCGACGCCCTCCTCCTGCAGCATCTCTTCGCTGTCGACCACCATCGGGGGGATCCCGCAGATGTAGTAGTGCGGGTCCTCGAAGCGCTCGTCCACCACATCGCCCAGGTGGGTCTGTACGTGCCCGGTCGGCCCGTCCCAGTCCTCGTCGGACAGGGAGTAGAGCACCTCCAGATTGTCGCGGCCCGCGGACAGGTGGTCGAGGGTCTCCCGGTACATGATGTCCTCCTGCGTCCGCTCCCCGTAGAGGAACGCCGCCCGGCCGCTGCCCTCGCTCAAGTACTGCTTGAGCATCGCGATCATTGGGGTGATGCCCGTCCCCGTCGAGAGGAACACGACATCTCGGTCCAAGTCGCGCAGATGCAGGTTGCCGCTGGGCTTGGTAATTGTGATCTCCTCCCCCACCGACCGGTCGTGCATCCAGGTCGAGGCCGTGCCGTCCTCGTAGCGCTTGATGCCGAGGGCCAGGGCCCCGGTGCCCGGCAGGTTGACCGGCGTGTAGGGCCGCCCGACGACGTCTCCGTTCTGCTCAAACTTGATCACGACGTGCTGGCCCGGCTGGTAGGAGAAGGTATGGTCCCCCGCCTCAAGGATGAACTGCTTGACCCGAGGGGTCATTTCGTGGATGGAGGTAAGCGTGGTTTCTAGCGTGTCGGAAGCCATAGGGGGCGGGTTCTTGCGTTGGTAGAGTTCAGAAGGGGAGTGCAGGCCGCTTTACATCGAGGGTGATGGTCAACAGACCGCAATCCGGGTGGGGTGGGAACGTCAGGCGTACGGACGACCGGTCGTGCAACCGAAGAGACAATCATACTGCCCGGCGCAATTTCCAAAAGGCCAGGCGAGGGTCGAACGGGACGCGACCGGGGCCGTGACGTTCACGGAAACGCACAAAAGGGGCGGCGCAGGGCCGAAGTATGGGGTTGACCCCTTCGGAAAATTGGAAACGGGTTCTTGTGAGTTTTGTGCTAGAAGGAGGCAACGAGGGACAGCCGGAAAGATTCCGGGGGCGGGCGATTTTGGTTGCTTAGTTAAGTTGTTGTGTCTCAGTCCGCCTGTCACGAGGAGGCACCCGCTGAGCCTTCCAGGCAGGATGGCGACGGCGTATGGGTTGAGGGGACGTGGCGTGCCGTCCCCGAACGAACTCCTCTGGGCTGCCCTCCGCGGGGCTCCCTGTACTGTAACAGGATCGCCACGCCCCACTGCTTGCAAAAATTTCCGCCGGGTGGCCATTGACGTCGATTCGGGCACTCCTTATGATGCATTTGTGCACGCGCTAGGGGTGCCTCGACGCCTGTGCCTGTGGCCAATGCAGCGCAGTCGAGGCTGAGATCACACCCTTTGAACCTGACCCGGTTCGCACCGGCGTAGGAACTCGTCTTGGCCCGTCCTGACTCTTCGCCCACGGCCGTGGGCAGGGAGGCACTGCTGGCGCTTCTTTTCTCGTCAATCGCCAGCACAACCTCCGTTCCCGAAATGGACACGATTCGCCTGGGGCTCGAGTGGTTTCTGAATCCGGACCACACCCCCCTTCTTCTCGCCAAAGAACACGGCTGGCTCGAAGACGCCGGCCTGAACCTCGAGGTCATTGAGCCGGAGGAGCACCTCGACGCCGTCACCGCTATCGAAGAAGGCGACATGGACGTGGCGGTCACCGAGCCGCTCCACCTCGTTGAGGACCGCGCCGCCGGCCGACCGGTCGTCGGCTTCACCCGGTTCCTGCACACCAACGGCGGGGTGATGTACCGCCCCGACGCCGGCATTGAGCGCCCTCGCGACCTCGCCGGGACACGCCTGCAGTATCCTGGGGCCCCCGGCCCCGGCGGCCCCGCGATCGCCGGTTCGATGGTCGAGGCCGACGGCGGAACGTACGATCCCGACGCGTTCACGCCGGTCGACTACGGCTTCTACCACACCGACGCCCTGGTCGACGGGGAGGCCGACGCGGCCACGCTGGCCTTCTATAACTTCGAGCTCGTGGAGGCGGCCCACCGGGGCCTTGAGGCGGAGTTTTTCGCCCTCAAGGATTGGGGCATACCGGACTTCTGCCAACTCGTCTTGATCAGCACGCCCAGTCGGCTGGAGGAGCGCCGAGACGCCTTCGCCCGCCTCGTGGAGGTGCTGCGCCGGGGAATCGACCTTCTGCACCAGCGCCCGGCGGAGGCGCGGGCCGTCTACGCGCGCCGCACCGGGGCGGACCTGGACGACGAGCAGACCGACGCGATCTTCGGGGCCACCCTGCCGTGCTTCACGTACGACCTGTCGATGACGGCACAGTACTACGAGCAGCTGGAGGCCTGGATGGCAGGTCGCAACCTGATCGACGACCGTCCCGGGAAAGGGGCGTACTGGACGAATGCGCTCGCGCTCCCGGGTCCGGGAACGCCGTCGCAAGAGACCGCGGCGGCCCTCAGATGAAGCGCCCCCGCTTTCACGAAAAAAGGCGCGAGCGTCGACTCGCCAGCTCGTCGTCCGCCGTGCGGCCCCCGGCACAGACGCCGGGGGCCGTTCCTTATTTTGGGAGTGCGTCGACGGCGCTCTCCCGGTGCCCGCGCGACTGGCGGCTCCGTCCCGAGGCGAAACTGCCCCGACCGAATTTGGGTATCCCCCAACAAGGAGCCCACTTCCGCATCCCCTCATCCCGTCCCCGACTCCGCCATGGCGCTCATCGACTGTCCCGAGTGCGCGACCGACGTGAGTGAGCACGCGGAACGTTGTCCCCACTGCGGCTATCCGTTCGAGGAGCCCAGCGGTCCCGACAGGGAGGCGTCGTCCTCACGGACATCGACATCGGGTTCAACGACTGGGCAGTTATTCTTCTCAAGGCCGGCCTGGCCGCGTTCCCGGTCGCCATCATCGCCGTGCTTCTGTACTTCGTCTTGACCATCGCGGGCACCGCGCTGGTTGGCGGGATTGGGGGGTGACCGTGGCCTGCGCCGGCCATCGCCGCGAGCCGGCCCCCATCATGGTCGCGAAAGGAGAAGCGGGACTGCCGTCGGGGGCAACGATCCTCCGAGATGGATTCCGCCATCTACGAACGCCCGGGGCAGATGAGCGAAAGCGGAATGCACGCTACGAACATCGGTCTCGTCACGGCCTGCATCGGGCTCGGGACAGGAGCGTACACTGGACCGTTGCCGGCCCGAATGGGCGTCTCCCCCATGTTCGCTCTCGGGCCCGTCGCGACCATCGGCAGCGGTGGGCCCCGTGCGGTATTTTCGTGACGTACGCCGCCGGCTTCCGCCCCTCTCGTGCAGAACATTCGGGCACACTGCAACGACTTCGACACGGTGTGGCACCTGCGGGCTTCCGGTCCGTATCGTAATGTTGAAATTCGCACTCTCTGATACGGAGGGACTACTTCCCCCTCCGCTCGTGTCCTTCGTCATAACCGCCCAACAGCCATGAAAGCCACCTGGAACGACATCGTTCTCGCCGAGAGCGACGATACCGTCGTCGTTGAAGGCAACCACTACTTCCCGCCCGAGTCGTTGAACAAGGACTACTTCAAGAAGAGCGAGCACCGCACCACCTGCCCGTGGAAGGGCAAGGCCCACTACTACGACCTGGTCGACAACGGCAACCGCGCGGAGGACTCCGCCTGGTACTACCCGGATCCGTCCGACGAGGCCTCCGAGCTCAAGGACCACGTTGCCTTCTACACCAGTCAGGTGGAGGTGACGGAGTAGAATTGCCCCTCGCGGTCCGGCCGTCGGGCCGCCCCCAATCGTTTTCGTGCACGACCGCCCGCCCCAGATGCCTTCCCCCGCCTCCTCCACCGCTACTGCGTCGGACAAAGCCGAACGCTACGCCGACACCCGTCGTCGCATCGACGCGCTGCTGGACGGCCCGACCGACTGGGTGTCGGCGATGGCCACCGTGGCGTGCGAACTCCACCACTCATTCGACCACTACGACTGGACGGGCTTCTACCGGGCGGTGTCCGATGACGAGCTGCTCGTGGGGCCGTACCAGGGCCCGCACGGCTGCCTCCACATCGACGTTGATCGGGGCGTGTGCGGCGCGGCGGCACGGACCCGCGAGACGCAGCTATGGCCGGACGTGTCCAAGGCCCCGGACCACATCGCGTGCCAGTCGTCCACCCAGTCGGAAATCGTCGTGCCCGTCCTTACGCCAGACGATGCCCTGCTGGCCGTGCTCGACGTCGACTCCGATACACTCGGCGCGTTCGACCCGACCGACCGGGAGCACCTGGAGGCCCTGTGTCGGGACCTCGGCGCGCAATTCGGCGACACAGAACTGAGGTAGCCTGTGGAGCGGCCTTTCGTCCCTGATGCACGTGCACGCGTCAGCCATGGCGCGCGGCCTCCGGCACCGCACGTCGGGCCCCTCTCAGCTCGCGTCCTGCCCTCGCCTCTCCTCTCGCCACTTTCCTGACGCTTTTCAGAGCCCGAATGAGCGAGAACGTCCCGTGGATTCTCAAGATGGCCTGGCGCGACAGTCGCGGCAGCCGCACGCGACTGGCCCTCTACCTCTCCGCGATGGTGCTGGGCGTGGCGGCCCTCGTGGCCATTCGGGGCTTCGGCGAAAATCTGACGCGGACGGTCGACCGGGAGGCGAAGACGCTCCTGGGGGCCGACCTGAAAATCGAGAGCGATGCGCCGTTTCGGGACTCCACCGAGGCGCTCCTCGACTCGATCGGCGGCACCCAGTCGCGCCGCATCTCGTTCGCGTCGATGGCCTACTTTCCCGCCACCGGCGGCACGCGGCTCTCCGCCGTGCGGGCCGTGGAGGGCGGCTTTCCGTTCTACGGCGCTTTGGAGACGCGCCCCGACGACGCGGCGGCCCGCTATCAGGCCGAGGACGGCGCCCTCGTGGACGGGGCGCTCCTGCGCCAGTTCGGTGTGGAGGTGGGCGACTCCGTCCGCATCGGGGAGACGCAGTATCCCATTCTCGGGGAGCTGAAGCAGGCCCCAGGCGAGTCGAGCTTTACCTCGGCCGCCAGCCCCCGCATCTACCTGCCCCGCGCCCGGCTCGACACGTCCCTCTTCGGCCGCGGGAGCCGCGTGGAGTACGAGGTGATGTTCGAGTTCACGGAGGCCCGCGACCGGAATGAGTTGATTGCGGGGATCGACCCCTACCTGGACCGGCACGACCTTGACCTCGACACCGTGGAGGAGGCGGCCTCGGGCTGGCAGGACGGCCTCAGCGACCTGTATCGGTTCCTCGGCCTCGCCGGCTTCGTGGCGCTGCTGCTGGGGAGCCTCGGCGTGGCGAGTGCGGTGCACGTGTACGTCCAGCGCCGCCTCACCTCGATCGCCGTCCTGCGCTGTCTGGGGGCGAAGGCCGGGCCCACGTTCCGCATCTACCTCGCCCAGGCCGGCGTGCTGGGCCTGATTGGGGCCGGCCTCGGCAGCCTTCTCGGCGTGGCCCTGCAGGCCTTCGTGCCCCGCCTCCTGGCCGACTTCCTGCCCGTCGAGGTCGCCTTCGCGGTGTCGTGGACCGCCGTGGGCCTGGGGCTGGTCGTCGGGCTGGGCGTGACGCTCCTCTTCGCGCTCTGGCCGCTGCTGGAGGTGCGGGGCGTCTCGCCGCTCCAGGCGCTACGCACCGAGGTGGACCCCTCGACGGGAGGCTGGCGCGACCCCGCCCGGTGGGCCGTGGCCATCGCCGTGGCGGCCACGGTCTCGGGCATCGCCGTGCTCCAGGCGCCCACCTGGGAAATTGGGCTCGGCTACGCCGTCGGCGTAGGGGCTGTGTTTGGGGTGCTCGCCCTCGTGGCTCGGGGCATCATGGCGGGCGTGCGCCGCTTTTTCCCCACCTCCTGGTCCTACCCCTGGCGGCAGGGCCTGGCGAACCTGTACCGGCCCCACAACCAGACCACCGTGCTGCTGCTGACGCTCGGCCTCGGTGTCTTTCTCATCACGACCCTCGTGCTCGTGGAGCGGACCCTCCTGGAGCAGATTCAGGTGGCCGGCGGCGAGAACCGCCCCAACCTCGTGATGTTCGGCATCCAAAACGACCAGATCGACGGCGTCCGCAACGCCGTGGAGAAGGCGGGCGCCCCGGTCCTGGCCAGCGAGCCCATCGTGACGACACGCCTGCAGGCCCTGCAGGGCCGCTCCCTCAAGGCCCTGCGGCAGGACTCGACGGTCAACGTGAGTTGGGCCTACGAGCGCGAGTACCGCGTCACGTACCGGGACCACCTCACCGAGAGCGAAACGGTCGTGGCGGGCGAGTTCGTCGGCTCCGTGGAGGGCACCCCGATGCAGTCCGGCGAGGCCGTTCCCATCTCGATGGAGCAGGAAATGGCCCGGGAGGAGCTCAACGTGGGCGTCGGCGACACCCTCACGTTCGACGTGCAGGGCCGGCCGGTCACGACCTACATCTCCAGCCTGCGCGACGTGAACTGGCAGCGCATCGGCACCAACTACTTCGTGGTCTTTCCCGAGGGCGTGCTCGGGGCGGCCCCACAGACCCACGTCCTGCTCGGGCGCACCCCGAACGACGACGTGGCGGCCGCGGCGCAGCGGAACGTGGTGCAGGAATACCCGAACGTGTCCGCCATCGACCTGTCCCTCATCCTTTCCACGTTCCAGGACCTCTTCGGGCGCCTCGCGTACGTGATTCGGTTTATGGCCCTCTTCAGCGTGTTTACGGGGCTCATCGTGCTGGCCGGGGCGGTGGTGGTGAGCCGCTACCAGCGGGCTGAGGAGAGCGTCCTTCTGAAAACGCTGGGCGCCTCGCGCCGCACCGTGCAGACCATCATGACGGTGGAGTATCTCTTCCTCGGGGCCTTTGCGGCCGCGACCGGCCTGCTGCTGGCCCTGACGGGCGCGTGGGGGCTTTCCTACTTCGTCTTTGAGGGGCCCTTCGTGGTCGCGCCGCTCGTGCTTCTCGCGGCGTTCGTCCTCGCCGTGCTCGTGACCATCGCGATTGGCCTCTGGAACAGCCGCGGCCTCTACGACCGCCCGCCGCTCGACGTGCTGCGGACGGAGACGTAAGGGCCCTGTGTGGCCCGGCCAGGAGTCCCCGGGCCCTGCCCGTGGCCCCTCCCACTCGCTATTCGTTCCCCAACGCCCCTCACGCCGTGAACGTCCGCGAGCAGTCATTTACGTGCCCGCACTGCTGGGAGACGACCGCCGTGCTCGTCGACCCGTCGGTCCGCGAGCAGACCTACATCGAGGACTGTGGCGTCTGTTGCCGCCCCCTGCGCGTCCACATCGTCGCGCAGGGCGGCCGCGTCGTGTCGTTTGACGTGCAGCCGACCCAGTAGCCACACGCCGGACCCGGACGCGAGGCGGGGTGCGCCCGCACCGGATCATGCGCACCCACCCCCGAATACCAATACCCGGTTCGCAGACGCTTCGCAACACGCAACCCTGTCCCGCACATGAGCAAGATTCCGGACGCCACGCCGGAGGTGGAATCCCAAATCCGCCCCGAAGCCGTGACGGAACGCGTCGAGTCCATCCGTGAGCGCATCGCTCAGGCCTGCGGGCGGGCCGGACGGTCCCCCGACGAGATCACGGTCGTCGCCGTCTCCAAAACGTTTCCGATGCAGGCCATCGCGTCCGGCACGGGCGTGGGGCTGGAGCACTTCGGCGAAAACCGGGCCCGGCAGCTTCGCGACAAGGCGAAGGCCCGCCCGGGCGCCGTCGAGGGCGGCGACGTGAAGTGGCACATGGTGGGCCACCTGCAGAGGAACAAGGCCAAATTTATTGCCCGCCACGCCGACTGGTTCGACGCGCTCGACAGCCCCCGCCTCGCGGAGGAGCTCAACAAGCGGGCCGCCAAGAACGACCGCGTGCTCCCGTGCCTGGTGCAGGTCAACATCACGGGCGACGACCAGAAGTACGGGCTCGCCCCGTCCGAGACGCACGAGTACCTCGACCACTGTGCCCAGTACGACCACCTTGCCGTTGAGGGGCTCATGGCCCTCGGCTCGTTCGTGGACGATCCCGAAGACGTGCGGGGCGAGTTTCAGAAGATGCGGGAGCTGTTCGACACCTACGACGCGTCCGGCAACCCGCAGGTGGAGATGACCGAGCTCTCCATCGGGATGAGCAACGACTTCGAGGTGGCCATCGAAGAAGGAAGCACCATGATCCGGCTCGGCACATCGATCTTCGGGCCGCGCGACTACGACTAGGTCGCCCCCCCGGCGGGCCGCCCCTCGACGACCGGGGTGCCCCGAAACAGTGTTCGGGCAGCCCGGTGCACACGGGGTAGACCTCTGAGCCTTTCTGCTTCGCGTGGCGGATCGCACAGGACAAGCGGTTCGTCCCGGGCGGTCGCCCCCCCGTTGCTGCACGTGTCTCCCGATCCAAGCCGCAGTCGCCATGAACCTCACGCCGCTCGACATTCGAAAGCGAGAGTTTGACCGGAGCCTCCGCGGGTACGACCCCCAGGAGGTCGACGCGTTTCTCGACATGGTGGCCGAGCAGTGGGAGGACCTCGACGACGAGCGCCGCCGCCTGAAGAACAAGGTGGAGGAACTGCAGAGCCGGATGGACCACTACCAGGAGGTCGAGGAGGCCCTCCAGCAGGCCCTCGACCAGACCCGCAAAAACGCCGAGGAGACGCTCCAGAACGCCCGTGAGAAGGCCGATCGCATCGTGGAGGACGCCAAGGCGGAGGCGGCGGAGATTGAGCGCGAAGCCGAGCGCATCGTGGAGGACGCCCGCGACCAGGCCCAGGAAATCAAGCGGGACGCCGAGGCCGAGCGCGAGCAATTGAAAGCCGACATCCGCCACCTCCAAAACCGGCGCACCGAGGCCGTCGCGCGGCTGCGCGGCTTCCTCAACTCGGAGCTTGAGGTGCTGGAGGCGTACGACCGGGAGGACGACCCGTCCGATCCCCCTTCGACCGGAGCCGCGGAGCCGCCGGCCGACGAGGCCGCGTCGCCCGAGCCCGAATCGCCGGCCGGCCCCGGAGGCCCGTCCGGCGCCCCCTCCGCTCCGGATCTGACCCAGGCGGACGACGAGGCCGCCGACACGGAGCCGGCCGCCCCCGATGCCGCGTCGGTCGACGACGCTGACGCGTCCGAGGCGCCCCCGACCGTCGACTCATCCACGGCCTCCTCCACAGACACAGACGCCCCCGCCTCGCCCGAAGAGGACGTTCCCGCCGAAACCGAGCCGTTGACCGACGCCGACGCCCCGGCCGAGGAGCCTTCCGAGGAGCGCGCCCCGTCGGAGGTGTTCACGGACGATGTCGCGAGCGAGGCTGCCCCCACGCCCCGCTCTTCCTCGGAGCCGGACGCCCCGGCGGAACAGCCGTCCTCCGAACCGGAGGCCCCTGAAGACCGTCTCCATGGGCGAGACGAACAGTCCGTTCCCCAGGCCGACGCGCCGGATCAACAAGCCGATGCCCCCTCCCAACCGAACCAGGAGGCAAACGCCGCCCCCGACGCCCAGGCGTCCGGTGCCGAGCAAACCGACGAGTCGAAACAGAAAAGCCGCTCCGGGGACGACCAGGACGCCACCTCCGAGGAGATCGAGAAGATCTGGAGCATCCTCGAAGACATGGAGGACTAGTCCCGGGTCGTCTCGCCCTCCTCCGCGCCACACTGCTTTCAATCCGCCCTCCGCATGCCTACGGCCGCCGACGCCTCCGCCCTCACCGCCGACGGAACCGCCGCGTACAAACAGCAGGTCAACGCGGCGGCTGCCGCCCTCCCCGACCTAGACGCCTCCCCCACCGTTGCCATCGTGCGCGACGTGGAGCTCGACGACGTTCTTCAGGCGGGGACGGTCGAGCACACGATTCCGTACGCCAATCTTCCGCACTACCCGGCGTCGGACGGCACGCTCACGATCGGCACGCTCGGCGGGACCCAGGTCGTCGAGTTGGACCAGGCGTTCCACCTCTACGACGGACACACGCCCCGGGAGGTCAGTTTCCCTGTGCGCATGCTCGCCACCGCGGGCATCGACTCGCTCTTGCTGGCGGCCCCGGCCGGCAGCGTCACCGCACAGGCCGATCGCGGCGACCTGATGCTGCTGACCGATCACATCAACTTTCAGGGCCAGAACCCGCTCGTCGGGCCCAACGTGGAGGAGTGGGGCCCGCGCTTCCCCGACATGACCGCCCCCTACGACGCGACGCTCCGGCAACGGGCGAGCGACGCGGCCCGGAGCGCGGGCGTCCCCCTGCGGCAAGGCATCTACATGGGCCTCCTGGGCCCCCATCACGAAACGACCGCCGAGCACCGGATGGCCCATCGGCTGGGGGCCGACGTCGTGGGAACAGGCGTGGTGCCCGAAGTGCTTGCGGCCCGCCACATGGGCGTGCACGTCATGGCCCTCACGCTCCTCACCGCGCAGCATCTGGCGGAGGACGATGGCGCCCCGTCCTCGGAGGGCCCTTCCCTCCAAACGAGCCGTTCCCAGCTCCATCGCCTTCTCGTGGCCACCGTCGCCGCGAACGAGCAGGCGGGGTCCCGATAAACACTCTCCCGTCCGTCTCGGCCGCACAGGGACGACCGGCATTGTTCTCTTGCGGGTCGAAGCTGAAGTCACCCGCCACGGGTCCCCCTCCCTAATTCGCCTCCTCGTATGGAATCGTCCGCCCCTGCGTCCGCCAACTGGCGGGTTCACAAGTTCGGCGGCACCAGCCTCGCCGACCCGGCCCGCATCCGGCACGTGGCCGACCTGCTCGGTGCCCGCACCCCTCCGGTCGCCGTCGTTGTGTCGGCCATGAGCGGGGTGACCGACCGCCTGCTCGCCCTCGCCGAGAAGGCCCACACCGACGCCGACGGACTGGCCGATCGCCTTCAGTCCCTGCGCGACGATCAGCGGGCCGTGGTGACCGATCTGCTGGACGGGGACGCCGCCGCCTCCGTGCTCCGCACACTGGACCAGGACCTAGACGACCTGGCCGACGTGCTCCGGGCCACCCGCCTTATGGGCACGGCCCCCGACACGACCCGCGACCTCGTGGCCGGGTACGGCGAGCTGTGGTCCGCCCGCGTGCTCGGGGGGGTGCTGCGTGATCGGGGGCTGTCGGCCGCCGTGTGCGACGCCCGCGAGGTGCTCGTCGTCACCCACGAGGAGATGGGCCCGGTGGTCGACTGGGACGCCACTCAGGAACGGTTTGCCGACTGGCGGGCCGCGCACGACGCCCCCGATACGATCGTCGCCACCGGCTTTATCGCCACCACGCCCGACGGGGTGCCCACCACCCTCGGGCGGAACGGCTCGGACCACTCCGCCGCCCTCTTCGCGGCGCTGCTGGAGGCGGAGGCCCTCACGATCTGGACGGACACCGACGGGGTGATGAGTGCCGACCCGCAGTACGTCCCCGACGCGCGCCGCCTCGACGGCCTCTCCTACGAGGAGGCCATGGAGATGGCCTACTTCGGGGCCGGCGTCATTCACCCGCGCACGCTGTCGCCGGCCGTCGAGCACGAGATCCCGATCACGATCCGCAACACCTTTGCGCCGGACCGGCCCGGCACCCGCATTCACCTCAACGACGACGGCGCGTCGGTCGTGAAGGGCTTCTCCACGATCGACGACGTGGCCCTTCTCAACCTGGAGGGCAGCGGCATGATCGGGGTGCCCGGCATCGCCCGGCGCCTCTTCGACGCGCTGGAGGACGAGGGGGTGTCCGTCATCCTGATCTCGCAGGGCAGCTCCGAGCACTCGATCTGCTTCGCCGTGCCCCAGGCCCAGGCCGAGGTCGCCCGCGAGGCCGCCGAGCACGCCTTCTACGCCGAGCTGGACCGCGGCCAGCTCCGGACGGTCGAGCTGGTGCCCAACTGCAGCATCCTCGCCGTGGTGGGGGACCAAATGGCGGGCACGCCCGGCGTCGCCGCTACCTTCTTCGGGGCCCTGGGCGAGGCCAGCGTCAACGTGCGGGCCGTCGCCCAGGGCTCCTCGGAGCGCAACATCTCCGCCGTGGTGGACAGGGACGACGCCCGCCGCGCCCTACGGGCCGCCCACGCGGGCTTTTACCTCTCGAAGCGGACCCTGTCGATCGGCGTCATTGGCGCCGGCAATGTCGGCGCGGCCCTGCTCGACCAGATTCGCACCGAGGCCGGCCGGCTCCGCGACCAACAGGACATCGACCTCCGTGTGCGCGGCATCGCCGCGTCCTCGCGCATGCTCCGGGCCGAGCAGCGCCTCGACCTCGAAACGTGGCGGGCCGACTTGTCTGCGGGGGAGGCGACCGACCTCGACGCCTTCGTCGACCACGTACAAACCGACTACCACCCACACACGGTGATCGTCGACTGCACGGCCAGCGCCCCCATCGCCCGGCGCTACGGGGACTGGTTGGAGCGCGGCATCCACGTGGTGACGCCCAACAAGAAGGCGAATACCGACACGTGGGAGACGTACCAGGCCCTACAAACCGCGAGCCAGGGGCCCGGGCCCCAGTATCTGTACGAAACGACAGTGGGGGCGGGCCTGCCCATCCTGCAAACCCTGAACAGTCTCACCGAGACGGGCGATCAGGTGCACCGAGTTGAGGGCATCCTCTCCGGCACGCTGTCGTATCTCTTCAACGCGTTCGATGGCGACCGGCCCTTCTCCGCCATTCTCCGCCAGGCCAAGGACGAAGGCTTTACCGAGCCCGACCCCCGCGACGACCTCTCCGGCATGGACGTGGCCCGCAAGGTCGTCATTCTGGCCCGCGAAATGGGCGTGCCGCTGGAGCTGGAGGAGGTGTCCGTGGACGGGCTCGTGCCGGGGCCGCTCCGTGACGGCTCGGTTGAGGCATTCCTGGATCGGCTTCCCGAACACGACGCGGACATGACCAAACTCCTGCGGGACGCTCAGGCCGAAAACAAGGTACTCCGGTTCGTGGGCGGCGTCACGCGGGACGGCGACGCGTCGGTGCGCCTGCGCCGCTACCCCGCCGACCACGCCTTCGCCCGCATCAACCACACGGACAACATCGTCCGCTTCCAAACGGACCGGTACGACGAGACGCCCCTGATCGTGCAGGGCCCCGGCGCCGGCCCCCAGGTCACCGCGGCGGGCGTCTTTGCCGACCTGCTCCGCTTGATGTCCTGAGCGTGGGAGGGCGGGCGCGTAAGGGCATAGAGGCTCGAAGACCTCGGAGGCGAGGAAACAGAACGCAGGATCTACGGACTGTGAGGAGACCGGAGAGAAGGTCTCTCATTCACACTTCACCCAAAAATGCTCCACTGAGAAAAAGGACCCGATGGACGACGAAGTGACCGCATTTGCCCCTGCCTCGATGGGCAATGTCGCCGTGGGGTACGACGTGCTGGGGGGCGCCCTCAGCGGCCTCGGCGACCGGGTTACGGTGCGGCGGCTCGAAACGCCGACGGTACGGGTCGGCTCCATCACCGGGCGCGTCCCCGACCTGCCCACCACGCCCGCCGACAACACGGCCACCGTCGCCCTGCAGTCCCTTCGGGACGCCGCGGGCATGAACGGCGGGTTCGAGGTTTCTATCGAAAAGGGCATCCCGCTCGGGTCCGGGCTCGGGGGCTCGGCCGCCTCCGCCGTGGGCGCGGTCGTGGCCGGGGCCGAACTGCTTTCGGCGTCCTGGTCGCAGGCAGATTTACTGCCCCACGCGCTGGCCGGGGAGGCCGTCGCAAGCGGCGACCTGCATCCCGACAACGTCGCCCCCTGCCTGTTCGGCGGCCTCGTGCTCACCCGCGAGATGGATCCCCCGGACGTAGTGCCCATTCCGGTCCCCTCCGACATCCGTTGTGTCCTCGTCCACCCGGACCGGGTCCTCCCGACCCGGGAGGCCCGGGCGTGCCTGCCCGACACGATTCCGCTGTCCGAGTCGGTCCGGCAGACGGCCCACCTGGGTGCATTCGTGGCGGGCTGCTACCGCGACGACCTCGCGCTCATCGGGCGCGCCCTGCGCGACTTTATCGTGGAGCCCCACCGGGCCGCGCTCGTTCCCGGCTTCCCGGACGTGCAGGACGCGGCACGGGCGCACGACGCCCTGGGCTGCTCGCTCTCGGGCGCCGGCCCCACCCTGTTCGCCTGGTGCGAGGGGCCCGATCAGTCCGAACGCGTGCGGGACGCCATGGTCGAGGCCTTCGCGCAGCACGACGTGTCCACGGAGGCCTGGATCTCCCCCATTCCCTCCGAGGGGGCCCGTGTCGCCGCGCGCCCCCCTGCCGACTCGCAGGCGTCGTAGGCACGGGAAGACAGGAGGGCAGCCCAAATCTACACTGCTTCGCGCGTTTTCTCTCTGCCCCGCCCCTCCCCGGTCGATGCCCCTCGCCCAAGATGCCCCGGCCAAGATCAACCTGGGCCTCCACGTCCTCCGTCGGCGCCCCGACGGATACCACGACATCGAAACGGTCCTGCACCGGATCGACTGGGCCGATACGATTACGGCAACGCCCGCCGACACCCTCTCCCTCACATGCTCGGACCCGTCGCTTCCCACAGACAGGGACAACCTGTGCCTCCAGGCGGCCCACCGGCTCGCGTCGGCGTGTGACGTACCCGCAGGCGCCGACCTCCACCTCGAGAAGCGGGTGCCGTACGGCGCCGGCCTGGGCAGTGGATCCAGCGACGCCGCGGCCACACTCCGGCTCCTTGCGCGGCTGTGGGACGTGGACCCGACCTCCGAAACCCTCCAGGAAATCGGGCGCACGATCGGGGCCGACGTGCCGTTTTTTCTCCAGGATGCGCCGGCCGCCTACGCCACCGGACGCGGCGACACGCTTTCGCCACTTTCCAAAGACGGCGCATCGTACCGGCTGCCGTTTTCCCTGCTCATCGCCGTGCCGTCCGCCGAGATCGCCACCCCTTGGGCCTACGACCGGGTAACCCCCGCAGAGGCCAACCGGCCCGACCTACGGCGTCTCGTGCTTTCGAATGACCTGTCTCGCTGGGACGAAGCGCTCACCAATGACTTCGCCCCCCCGGTGACGACGGCCATACCGGCGGTTGACGCGGCGCGCACGGCCCTGCGGGCGACAGACGCGGCCTGCGTCTCTCTCTCCGGGTCCGGCAGTGCCGTGTACGGGCTTTTCGAAGAGACGGCCGCAGCCCGGGCGGCCCTTCAGTCACTGAAGCCGCGGGACCTCCGAACCCACCTCATGCCGGCGCCGAACTGATCTCGGGCGCGACCGGGGGTGCTGGTTTGGCCGTTTGGCCGGGACAGGTACAGGATGGGTGTTCCCTCGGAAGCACTCCCCCCAGAGCGGTACGGCGGACAGCGTGGGGCCGGGACAACGAAGGACGTCAGCCGCCGTCAGATGCGGCTGTAATACTGGTCGTCGTCGTCCCCTTCGTCGTCGACCATGTAGTCGTCCGAGGGAACCTCAAGATAGGCCATGAGCCAATCGAGGGCCCAGACCTGCTTCTCGACGCCGTCCCAGTTGTATCCCTTCTCGATCCGGTCGACCACCTCTTCCCAGTCGACCGTCCAGTCCTCGTAGACCTCAAAGGCAAAGTGGTGATCGTCGGTCTCGAAGTGAAAGGCTCCCTCGCCGGGGTCGTAAATGGTCGTAGAACCGTCGTCCTCGCGGGCAAGCTTGGCGCCGAGCACAACCAGGGGAACCTTGAAACGGTAGTCCATCTTCTCGACCTGCTCGGCCTGGCTGATCAAGAAGTTGGCCAGGGTTGCACAGCCATCGCTCACCTCCATGGCCGCTTGGGCCGCCTGGTAGGTGGTCGGGTCGGCGTCAACCTTGTCGAGGGCCGCCTCAACCAGCGGCCACACTTCGACGGGCTCTTCCTCCTTGGTCGTGTCTTCCTTTCGCGGGACGACTACGGTACGATTTTCGATATCCACGGGTGTTTGATGCGTTGATTGCGAAACTGTCCGTACGCCCTGTACAGCCGTACGTCCCCAGTTTCGAGCACGGAATGAATGATGGGATGCCCATAACATGGAGGTAGGTGGGCGGACATTCAACCGTGCCTCGGCGCGATGGTGTCAATTACAGATTCGGCACGATCGCCTCGGGGGGGAGAAGAGGCTCATGAGTCGCCGTGGGTGCCGCGGGAACTGGTGCTCACCCAGGGTTCGCCTCGTCGGCCTCCAGCCCCGCCTCGAGCGCCAGGGCCGCCTCCACGAGGTCCTCCTCCAGTCCGGACAGCTCGTCATGCTGCCCCACGTACTGGCGCACCGCCTCCTCGAGTCCGGACTCGCGCGTGACGGCCGTCCGGCGCTTGCGGTCGGCCGGGTCCACCGTGCGTTCGATCCCGGCGACCGTGTCGGCGGCCGCAAGGGCCTCCCGGAGCCGTTCGGGGTCGACCTGCGCCACCTGCTCCTCCCGCACGCGGTACCGGACCCGCACGATGGCGTCGGCGACATCGCGCTCCTGGATCGCCGCCAGCACCCGTTCGGTCGGATCGTCCGCGTCCCGGGCGTCGACCGAAACCGCCACGAACGGGCGGGCCGGCGTCTCGACAAAGGTGGTGTGGGTAACCGGGTCGCGCGCCGGGTCGATGTCGACCAGTTGAACCCCCTTGTCCTCATCGGCCTCGTTGAACGTCACGCGCTCGATGCTGCCGGAATACACGACGGGGGGATGGCCCTCCTCGTTGCGGTTCTGCGGCCGGTGCACGTGGCCCAGGGCCACGTAGTCGATGGGACGTACGGCAAGCTGCCCCACGGTGAACTTCGGCTCCGACGCGATCGTGGTGGTGTGCTCCGAGCCGGACAGGGCGGCCCCCTGCACGGTCACGTGTCCCGCCAGCACGGTGGGCACGTCGGGCGACAGGGCATGCTCGGTGCCCTCGGGCGTAATGCCCGTCTCCGCCTCCATGATCTCGGCCGCCCGGCGCTGGACGTAGGTCACGTAGTGCTCCTCCACGAACTGCCGAAGCTCATCCGGCGACATGCGGCGGTACTCGTCCTTTGCAAGGATTTGGCTCCGGATGGGCCAGGGCAGCGGGATGAGTTGAAGCGGCCCGCTTTTCGTGTCGAGGACCTGGACGCTGGACGCCGGCTTGCGGTAGCAATGCACCGCGCCGGCGATGTGGTCGAAAATGTCGAGCGACGAGGCGCGGCCGAACGTGACGGGGTGGTCGTGATTGCCCACGATCAGCACGACCGGAATGTCCGCGTCGGCGAGGGGCCGGAGGCACTGGACAAAAATGTCCTGTTGCGTGGGGGTGGGGTCGGCGGTATGGTAGGCGTCCCCACAGAACAGAAACGCGTCCACGTCGGCGTCGAGGGCACGCTGGACCACGGCCTCCAACGAGCGCCGCACGTCGAGGAGCCGCGTGTTCAGGCCCGTGTCCGGATCGCGGCGTCCGTGGGTCTTGAACCCCAGGTGGATGTCCGCGGTGTGGAGCAGCGTCACGACGTCGAGCGACCGGGTTGGGAAGGAAGGAGCGAGAGGAGCAGGACCCGCCAATCGTTCGAACACCGCGCCGCGACACGCGTCGGCCCGTCCCTACCACCCGACGCGCCCGCCATTGGGGCTACCGGTCGTGTCCTCCGGGGCGCCGTAGCCCTCCACCAGCGGGAAGGACGTATTTGCGAGCGACACCGTATCCGACTCGGTGATGCGCCGGTAGTAGTCGCCGACGAGGAAGAGCGCGGTGTGCGCCCCCTGCCCCCAGAAGCCCGTCCGGAAGGTCAGTCGCTGGTCTTCGAAGCCCACCCAGGAGCCGCTCACCAGTTCGGGATGCATGAGCATGAACCACGTGTCCGCCGCCCGGTCGGTGGTCCCCGTTTTTCCGCCCAGATCGTACTCCCCAAGGTTGAACTGCGTGCGGATGCGCACGCCGGTGCCGTAATCGATCACCCCCCGCATCATGTCGACGACCGTGTAGGCCGTTCGCTTGGAGAGTGCCTCCCGGGGGCTCGACGACGACTCCCAGAGCACATTGCCGTACCGGTCTTCGACCCGCGTGATGGCGACCGGCTCGTTGTAGAGCCCCCCGTTCGCCAGGGTGCTATAGCCCGCGGCCATGTCGAGCAGCCGCACGTTGCTGGTGCCGAGCGCGATGGACGGAACCGCCTTCAGGGTTTCGTCCGGAATGCCCATTCGGCGGGCGTACGTGGTGACCGTCTGCGGGTTCAGGTCGAGCGCGAGCCGGGCCGTGATCGTGTTTTTGGAGTTGGCCAGCCCCTGGCTCAGGGTCAGCATCTCCCCGGAGGACTCTCCGTCGTAGTTCTGGGGGGACCACGTCGTGTCCGCCCCCGCGTCTTTCCAGGTAAACGTGCTGTCGAGGAGCGTGTCGTAGGGGGAGTAGCCGTTGTCGATGGCGGCGGTGTAGGTGAACGGCTTGAACGTCGACCCCGGCTGGCGCCGGGCGGTCCCGACCTTATCGTACTTCTCGGTTTCGAAGTCGCGCCCCCCCACCCACACCTTTACGTGTCCGTTCCGGGGATCGAGGGAGACGAGCCCCGCCCCCAGGCGGCTCTTCGCCGCCTTCAGCGAGTCGAGAATCGACGGGGCGTCGCGGAGCCGGTCCACCGCCGCCTTCGGCCCCATCCCGCGGGCCCGAAGCGTGTCGTAGCGGGTCGTCTGGCGGATGAAGTCGTTCAGGACCTCGGGGTTGGACTCCCAGAAGTGGGCGAACGGCTCGTAGTCCTCCCCGGGCGTCAGCGACCGGTAGTCCTCCAGCGAGCTGCTGTAGAGGCCGGGCGAGGGCTCGCTCCACTGGTAGCCCACCACCTTCTGGAGCGCGGTCATGTTGTGCTCCACCGACGCTCGGGCCAGCTTTTGCAGCTTGGAGTCGAGGGTCGTGTACACCCGCAGCCCGTCGCCGTAGATGTCGCGGCCGTGGAGGGGATGGTCGCTGTATTTCTCGTCCGTGGCCCAGTCCGAGAGGGTGGTGCGCACGTGCTCGGCAAAGTACGGGGCGAGGCTCGCAGAGAGGCGGGAGGAGTGGTAGTCGGCCCGTACCGGGTCGTCAACGTGGTCGCGGTAGTAGGCGGCGCTGATCGCGCCCTGCTCCCGCATCAGCCGCAGGACCACGTTGCGCCGTTGCTTCGCGTTTTGCGGGTTTCGCACCGGGTTGTAGTAGGTGGTCGCCCGCAGCATGCCCACCAGGGTGGCGGCCTGGAGGGGATCGAGCTCCGCGGCGCGCCGGCCAAAGTACGTCCGGGCTGCGGACTCGATGCCGTACACGTTTCCCCCGAAGCTCACGGTGTTGAGGTACATCTCCAGGATCTCCCGCTTCGTGTAGCGCCGCTCCAGCTCCACGGCCGTCACCATTTCCCGCACCTTGCGCGGAATGGTGACGGCCCGCCCCACCGCTTCGTTGTACAGGTTGCGCGCGAGCTGCTGTGTGATGGTCGACGCCCCCCGAAAGTCGCCGGTCAGGATGTCGGCCACCGCGGCCATGATGGCCTGCGGGTCCACGCCCCAGTGCCTGTAAAACCGCTGGTCCTCCGTCGCGATGAGGGCGTCGGTGACGTGGGACGAGATGCTGTCGTAGGGAGCCCAGGAGCGGTTCTGGCGGGCGTACCGGGCCAGCTCTTTGCCGTCGGCCGTGTAGGCGATGGTGGCCAGCTGCATGGTGGGGTCTTCCAGGCGCTCGGTCGACGGGATGTCGTCGGTCAGGGTCCAGACGTACGTACCGCCTGCCAGCACCCCAATTGCCAATAGCCCCGTGAGGACGGAGAGCACGGCGGCGGCCTGGGCCGCCCACGGGTCCGCGATCCGGCGGTGAAAGAACCCCCGGAAGCCGGTGGTGGGACGCCCGTGTCCGTCTTCTTCGTCCCCCGACGAGCCCTCCCCCGGTCGATTGCCCTCCCGAGCGGACCGGTCACGAAAGTACTGATCGAGCTCTTCGTCGGAATAGGACCACTCAGACATGGACCAGCGGGCCGGTACAAAAGAACAAGCGAACGGGGCCGGTGCGCCCTGTCACGACGGAACGGATTCAATGCTCTGAGCGCGCGTGCCGTTCCAGTGCTGGAGGCGCAGCCCCGCCTCGTCCAAACGGGCAAAGGTCCGTCGTTCGTACCAGTTGCCGGTGTTGAGATACACCCCGTCCGGGCCGCGGTCCAGGGCCGGTTCGTGGCCGTGCCCCAGCACGACCCCGTCCAGCGCCTCGTGCCGGAGGAGCCTGTGGGCCTGTGTTCGGAGGCGGGCCGGCGTGGCCGCGTCCGTCTCGTCCGGGTCGTGGAGCCGCCGGCTCACCCAGCGCGCAAGGCCAAGCCCGATGTCCGCGGGCAGCAGCGACCGGTAGAGCCGCACCGGCACCGGATGGCGGAGCAGGGCCCGCACCCAGGAGCGCGGCGGGTCGGTTGCCGCCAGGCCGTCGCCGTGCGCGAGGTGGAGGCGTCGCCCGAAGTGGGTCGCCTCGATCGAGTCGGGAATGAGCGTGACCCCCAACTCCTCCGAGAAGTGATCCTGGTGCCACGGATCGTGGTTGCCGAGCAGGTACGTCACCGGAATCCCCCGATCGGTCCAGCGCGCAAGCAGGCCTTGAAACCGAACGAACCCTTTCGGGACGAGGTGGCGATATTCGATGTACCCGTCAAACACGTCGCCCAGCAGGTACAGATGGTCGATGTCCGACGCGTGGGCCTTCAGGCACTCGACGAGCGCCGCCTCCTTCGTCCGCTCCGCCGAGCGGGCCCCGCGCCCAAAGTGCATGTCGGAAACAAAGAGAACCACGGGACCGAACAGGAAGGCGACGAGTGACGCGATGGTGATGGGGCCCGTCCCCCGCCGCCCGAACGCACGGCCCCGCAGGCTGTACGATTGTTAACTGGATCCGCACTGCCGTGCGGTTTTCTCCCCCTCCGAACAAGACGTTCTTATCGCATGCCGCAACGCACCCAGTACCGGCCGCCCACTCGGGTCTCGGTGATGCCGCCGGTGATTAAGAACCTCCTCATCCTCAACGGCCTGTTCTTCCTGGCCCAGTTTGTGGCGGCCGAGACGCTGGCGCGGTCCTCAATGCTGGCGAGCGTGCTGGACCTCATGCCCCTCTACCCGCCCGGCACCGCCGGTCCCGACTTCTGGCCCTGGCAGTTGGTGTCCTACGGCTTCCTGCACGGGAGCTTTGGGCACCTGTTCTTCAATATGTTCGCCCTCTGGATGTTTGGGGTTCAGATCGAAAACCGCTGGGGCTCGCAGCGATTCGTGTTTTTCTACTTCGCGTGCGTCATCGGCGCCGCCCTCACCCACCTCGCGTTCGTGAGCGCGCCGATTCCGACGGTGGGGGCCTCGGGCGGGGTGTACGGCATCCTGCTGGCCTTCGGCATGATGTTTCCGAATCAGCCAATCTACATCTGGTTTCTGTTTCCGATCAAGGCCAAGTGGCTCGTCGCCGGGTTTGGAGCGCTGGAGCTCTACTCGGCGGTCACGGGCACACAGGCGGGGGTGGCCAACTTTGCTCACCTCGGCGGCATGGTGATTGGTTTTCTCCTCATCCAGTACTGGCGGGGCAAGCTGCCGGTGCAGCCGGATCGGGTGATGCGGTGGTAAGAGGATCCGGGGAGCGACTGGCCGCATCGAGGTCGGCTCATTCTCCGACCGTACGCCTACTTCGACAGTCGAACCGGGAGACGTGATGCGTGAGACGTGAGTTTTCAGAATCACGCATCACTCCTCACGCATCACACTGTCCAACGACGCCAAATACGAGGAATATGACGATCGCTCACCGAACGCAAACCGGACAATCGGGACTGCCCCCCGAGCAAACCTTGCCCTCACTCCGCGGTATAAGGCGGTGTATTTAGGAAACGGCACGTCCAGAACGGCGCCTTTTCCTCGTTTTGCCTTTGATTGGGGTCAACAGCCCAGCCATCGACCGTGTACGACTTCAAGACGTGGTACTACCAGCAGCCGCCGGCGCTGCGCACCATCATCACGATTAACGTCGTGGTGTGGGTGGCCCTGCAGTTCCTCAACCTGTGGAGCACCGGGCTCATGTTCGTCCGGTCGCACCTGGCGCTGCACCCGGTGTTTCCGGACATCCTGCTGGAGCCCTGGCAGTTGGTGACATACAGCTTCATGCACACCGGGCTGTTCCACATCGGGATCAACATGCTCCTGCTCTTCTGGGTGGGGCGCGAGTTTGAGCGGATGCACGGGTCGGACCAGTTCTGGAGCGTCTACCTCACGACGGCCGTCGGCGGCGCGCTCATCTGCCTGCTCCTGAGCCCGATCGCGCCCAGCATTTCGGGCGGGATGCAGGGCGGGCGGAGCATTCCGGTGCTGGGGGCCTCCGCCTCGGTGCTCGGGGTCCTGACAACCGTGGCGATCCTGTACCCGTACAAGCAGATCCGACTGCTTTTCTTCGGGGTCGTGCCCCTCCTGTGGGTCGTCATTGGGTTTCTGGGCATCGACGCGTTGATGGCGCTGCGCCCTGGCGGCAACACGGCCGTCGCGGCCCACTGGGGCGGCGCGCTCACCGGCTTCCTCTATGCGAAGAATCAGCAGGGTGCCCTCGGGACGCTGCCGGGGATCGGTGTTCTGTTTCGGGGCCGCTCCTCCCGCCGCTCCGGCTCCGGGCTGTGGGCCCGCGTCACGGGCTGGTTCCAGTCCTCGTCCTCTTCGGGCTCTTCTTCCTCAGGCTCCGCCCCCACGCAGCGCCCCGTCGACACGAACGGGGCCTCGGCCCCGTCCTCCGGGCATACCAAGGAGGTGGACCGCATCCTCGACAAAATCAGTGAGGAGGGGTACGACGCGCTCAGTGAGGAGGAGAAGCGGACCCTGTACGAGGCCAGCGAGTCGTGACGGCCCAGAAGCACGGGACGCCCCTCACGCGCCGGTCGTGGGGCCCCGACACGGGGGCCCACCGCGGACATGGAATCCACTTTTGCTCTCTCTGCCTTCACACCCCCTTTCGTCACTAAGTTCGCCCCGGTCTATGGAACGTCCTCGTCGCTCGTCCCGCCCCGTTCAGGTTGGTGATGTCCAAATCGGAGGCGGGGCGCCGATCTCCGTGCAAACCATGACCGTCTCGAAGACGCACGAGGTGGAGACGACCCTCGAAGAAATTGAGCGGGTGGCGGACGCGGGCGCCGACATCGTGCGCGTGGCCGTGCCCCGTCCCGAAGACGCCGACGCGCTCGAAGACATCGTGCAGGGGGCGCCCGTGCCCGTCGTGGCCGACATTCACTTCAACTACCAGTACGCCCTCAAGGCCATCGAGGCGGGCATCCACAAGGTGCGCATCAACCCCGGTAACATCGGGAAGCGCGAGTGGGAACGCGAGGTGCTGGAGGCCGCAAAGGAGGCCGGCGTCCCGATCCGGATTGGCGTCAACTCCGGCTCCCTGGAGGAGGACATCCTCGACAAGCACGGCTACCCCAAGCCGCAGGCCCTCTTCGAGAGCGCGATGCGCCACGTGGAGGTCTGCAGGCGCAACGACTTCGAGGACATCGTCATCTCGGTGAAGCACTCCGACCCCTACATGATGATTCAGGCCTACCGCAAGGTGGCCGAGGAGACGGACTACCCGCTGCACCTAGGCGTCACAGAGAGCGGCAGTCTCGACACCGGCACGGTCAAGAGCTCCATCGGCATCGGCTCGCTGCTGGCCGACGGCATTGGCGACACGATTCGCGTCTCCCTCGCCGCCGACCCGGTGGAGGAGGTGAAGGTGGGGCACCGCATTCTCAAGTCGCTAGGGATCGGGCGGCCCGGCGTCAATATCATCGCGTGCCCCACCTGCGGGCGGCTCGTGGGCGATCTCTTCTCGGTCGTGGAAGAGGTCGAAGAGGCCGTGGCCGAGAAGAGCTTCGACAAGAACCTCGACGTGGCCCTCATGGGCTGCGCCGTCAACGGCCCCGGCGAGGCCGAAGGGGCCGACCTCGGCGTTTCTCTGGGACGGGGCCGCGCGCACTTCTTCAAGCACGGCGAGGTGGTGGACACCGTCCCGGAGGACGAAATCGTGGATACTGTCCTGGAGGCCATCGAGAACTGGGACGAGGAGGACGAGTCGGGCGACGAGGACCCCGCCGCGGGCGCCACCGGAGACGGCGCCCCGACAGGCGACGAGGCCGCCGACGAAGACGCCGCGGAGGCGACCGGCGTCACCAAGCCGGACCTTCCGACGTCGTAGATTCCGGGCGTCGTAGATTCCGGGCGTCGTCGCTCCTCGCCCCGACGCGCCCGCCAGATGCCCCTACGTCCCCACCGTTAAGTCGGCGCGGCTGTCGCGAAGGGCCCGTGCGGAATCGCGGAGGGCCTCTCGCTCCTCGTCGCTGAGCCCCGGATCCACGCGTTTCTCCATGCCCTCCAGCCCCACGACGCACGGGACGCTCAGGCACACGTCGTCGATGCCGTACGCGCCGTCGGGCCGTGTGCTGACGGGCAGCACGTTCTGCTGATCCTCGAGCACGGCACGGACGATGCGGGCAATGACGAGGCCGATGGCCGTGTCCGTGTGGCCCTTCCGGTCGATGATTTCGTAGGCCGCATCGCGCGCCTGCTCAAAAATCGACTGCATCGCCTCTTCCTCCCACTCCTTCCCCAGCACGGTTTCCCCGCGGATCTTCTGGCCCCCGATCGTGGCGTTGCTCCAGATGGGCACCTCGGAGTCGCCGTGCTCCCCGAGGATGTACGCATGCACCGAGCGAGGGTCCACGCCGTAGTGCCGCCCGAGCAGCGCCCGGAAGCGGGCCGTGTCCAGCAGCGTACCGGTGCCCAGGATGCGCCGGTTCGGCCGGCTGCTCAGCTCCTGGCAGATGTAGGTGAGCACATCGACGGGGTTCGTCGCCACCACGAGGATGGCGTTCGGCGCGTGCTTGTCGAGTTGGATGATAATTTCGCGGAAGATTTCCGCGTTGCGTTGCAGCAGCCCGAGCCGCGTCTCGTCCGGCGACTGCTGACTTGCCCCCGCCGAGAGGACGATGATTTGGGCGTTGCTGAGGGCCGCGTACTCGACCGCGCGGCACGTGATGCCCCCCACCAGTTGCTGGCCGTGCATCAGGTCCATGGCCTCCCCCTCGGCCCGGCGGGTATCCTGGTCGAGAAGCAGGATTTCACTGGCGAGGCTCTGGTTGAACATGGCGTAGGCGGCCGCGGTGCCGACGTTGCCGGTGCCGACGATGCCGACGGTGCGTCGCTGAATCATGGGACAAGCGAGCGTTGTGGGGACGAATCGAGAATCCCTCGCCGGACTACCCGGCGAGGATGATGAGTGCAATGGTGGCGAGGAAGCTCAGCACGGCAAACAGCGACACAGTGAGCGAGAGGGTCGTGCTCGTTCGTGCCTGTGTGGCCGGCCCCGCGATCCGGGCCGCCGCCCGCGGGTTTTTGCCCTCGGGCGCACGCTCGTCGTCCGTCGGCGGCGCAACGACGAACGGCACCGGATCGCTCCAGGGCCCGGGCTCGGCCACGCGGAAGAGCGGGCGCACACGCCAGCGAAACGACGTGCCCGTTCCGGACAGCGTGTCGTAGAGGGTAACCGACGTGGTCTGGTCAACCGTACAGTCGACGACCGGGTCCTCAGGGGCGTCGGCCGGCGCCACCTGAAGCTGGTACCCAGTGGCCTCCGGCACGGCCTCCCACGTAAACGGAACGGCGCTCTGGTCGAGCGGGGGATTCTGATCGCTCGTGGGGTGGAGCGGCACCGGCGGCGCCTCCACCCGGACCGTGCCCGCCGCGGACTCCAGCTCCGCGGACGGGGCCGCAAAGCGGGCCGGCCCGCTCCAGTCGGACCGGGCCTCGTCCGCCCCCTCTGCCCGCACGCGCCAACAGGCCGTGGCGTCCGCGTCCGGGAGCACGGCCCCGAGCGACACAGCGGTGCCGCGATCCATGATCTCGTCGTAGTGGACGGCCTCGAAGGCCTCCGTGCGTGCGATCTGGACCCGATAGCGGGTCGCGTCGGGCACCGGCGTCCAGTCGAACACCGGCGTGTCGGTGTCGACCGGGCGGCCCGCCACGGGCCGGGTGGGACACGGCGCCGGGAGCGTCGCGGGGGGCGATTCCTGGTACGGGGTGGGGGGAGACGTGGTCATGAATGTGTAAACCGATGCAGAAGAGCGGCGAACGGGAGCAGTCCCAATGTGGGTCCCAATGTGAGCAGTCCCAATGTAATGAAGGCGGCCGACGGCGTCCATCCCAGGCAGCGAGGCGCAACCGCATGGCCCCCGCTTTCGATGCGGCTACGCCGCGTCGTCGGGCGGGCCGAGGAGCGATGGGCCGGAGGCTCGTACCAGGAACAGGGGACGGGTTACCCGCCCCAGCACGCGCGTGCCGACCGGCCCGAGCGGGCCCTCTTCTGCGTCACTGCCGTGGGCGGAGAGTACCATCAAGTCCACGTCGCCCTGGTTCGCAAAGCGGCTAATCTGATCCGCGGCGGCGCCGCGCATGATGTGGGACTGCACCTGTACGCCCGCCGCCTCGCCTTCCTGCAGGAAGGCGCGGAGCCGGCGGCGCCCGCGCCGCTCCAACAGCGTCGTGGCCCCTAACGAAAGGCGATCCGTCGGTGTTAGGGCCACGTACGGGACGGACTCGATCACGTGCAGGACATCGATGGCGGCGTCGTACAGGCGGGCCAGCGCCACGGCGTGCCGGAAGGCGCGGAGGGCGGAGGCGGACAGGTCGGTGGGGACGAGGAGACGCTGAATGGCGTCCGGGTCGTCCTGGCGCTCCACAATAAAAACGGGACGGTCGAGGCGCCGGGTGAGGGCCCGGGTCAGGTCGGTGGCAAGCGGCGGAACCGGCCCACGGTCGAGCGGGGTGTCGGCCACCACGAGGTCGATGTCCGCGTCCCCCACGTACTGGAGCACCGCCGTCACGGAGCGGGGTTGTGTCTCGACGACGTGCGCCGGCACCGCCGCCTCTGCCCCGGAGCCCGGATCCGACCCCGTCGGGCCGGCGGCCCGGCCGGACGGGAGGGGCATCACGTGCAGCGTCGCCCCGGTGCGACGGGCCAGCTGCGCGGCCTGTGTGCCGGCCGCCGACGTGGACGACCCCAAACACAGAATGTGGGCGGCGTGGAGCATTGCGGGCCGGGACGGGTGACGAGAAGGCGCTGCCGCCAATGAAGACGGACGCGACGAACTCTGCTCCGCAAAAAGCATTAGTAAAAAGCGTCTTGTGGATTGCTTCGTCGGTCCGGCAGCCGCTCCATTCCGTCGTAGGAGCTTCCAGAGAGCGACCGTGGGGGCACGCCCCACGTCCCCGGCACCACGCCACGCCGCCTCGTTGCTCTCGGTGCCTCTATGCTTCGCCCCCTGTTCGCCCGCATGCCCCTCCCTTCGCGACGTATTCCCCTCTACGTCGGCCTCGGCCTGCTGTCCGGGGCGTTCTTTCTCCTGGACTGGATGCTCCCGATGGGGGCGACCGTGGAGATGCTTCAGGTCGCGGTCATTCTGCTGACCCTCTTTCTCGAAGGGCGGGGCCCTACGATCGGATTTGGCCTCCTGACGACGGCGTTCGTCGGGCTCGGGTGCGCCCTTGAGTTCGCGGCCTCCGTCCCCGCCGAGGCGCTCATGGAGCGCGGCCTGGTGCTGGCCGGCCTCTGGACCGCAGTGGCGGTGGTGCTCCGCTACAAGCGCGTGCGCCAGGCCCAGCGCGAGAGCGAGGCGAAGGCCCAGGCCATCCTCGAAACGACGGTCGACGGCATCATCACGATCGACGCGGACGGGGAGATCGAGTCGTTCAACGAAGCCGCCGAGGACATCTTCGGGTACGACGCCGAAGAGGTGATCGGGAAGAACGTGAAGGTGCTCATGCCGCCCCCGTACCGCGACGAGCACGACGAGTACCTTCGGAACTACCACGAGACCGGGCGCAAGCGCATCATCGGCATTGGACGAGAGGTATGGGGCCGTCGCAAGGACGGATCCACCTTCCCGATGGACCTGGCCGTGAGCGAAGTGGAATTGGGCGATCGAATCCTCTTCACCGGCATCGTGCGCGACATTAGCGAGCGGCGCCGGCTCGAGAAGGAAATCCTGGAGATCAGCGAAGAGGAGCGCCGCCGCATTGGACAGGACCTGCACGACGGCCTCGGGCAGATGCTGACCGGCATCGGCCTGCTGAGTCAGGACCTGGCCCGGCAGCTGGAGGAGGAGGGCCACGAGCGCGCCGCGGACATGGCCGAGATCACCGACCACGTCAAGGAGGCCGACCAGTACGCCCGCGACCTGTCGCACGGCCTCATTCCGGTGGACGTGGAGGCCAACGGCCTGACCGAGGCCCTGCGCCGCCTGTCCCAGAATGCCGTGCGGATGTTCAACGTGGCGTGTTCGTTCCGGGAGGTCGACACCGTTCTCGTCCACAACAACACCGTTGCGACGCACCTTTACCGCATCGCCCAGGAGGCCGTGAGCAACGCCGTGCGCCACGGCGAGGCCGACAACATCAAGGTCATTCTCGCCTCCGGCGACGAGCAGATCCGCCTTCAGGTGCGGGACGACGGCACCGGCTTCGATCCCGGCGTGTCGGACGGGTCCGGGATGGGGGTCCACATCATGCAGTACCGCGCCCGCATCATCGGAGGGGGCCTCGAGATCACGAGCGACCCCGGAGACGGAACGGTGGTGACCTGCACGATCCCCCGAACGGCCGATGTGCCCGTGGACGAGGCCTCGTCCCCCGTGCCGGCCGAGTCGTAAAGCACGTCGGGACGTGCCACCGTCGGGCGATCCCCCACAGGGGGAGACGACGGGCGCCCGGTACAGACGCCCGGCCCGCCTCGGTACTTTCTGTTTCCCGCAACACACGTTATCCTGTCTGGTGACCGCACGAGGCCATCTGGATCGGAGCCGGGATGCACGTTTTCTTCTTTTGCCGCCACACCGCGCCCTCCCATGGAAGACATCGCCCTGGTTGACGACCATCCGCTTCTGCGAAAGGGCCTGGCCCGCACCATCGAGGCGGAGGCCGACCTCAACGTGGCCGGCCAGATGGACAGCGCCGAGGAGGCCCTCAGCGAGATCGAGGACCTGGCCCCCGACCTCGTCATCGTGGACATTTCCCTGCCCGGCATGAGCGGGATGGAGCTCATCAAGCACCTCCAATCGCGGGTGCCCGACGTGCAGATTCTTGTCGTCTCGCGACACGACGAGACCCTCTACGCCGAGCGCTGCATCCGGGCCGGGGCGCGGGGCTACGTAATGAAGCAGGAGGCCGGCGACGACATTGTGCAGGCCATCCGGAAGGTGCTCAACGACCGCATCTTCGTCAGCGAAGAGATCAACGAGCGACTGCTACAGAGCATGGCCGAGGGCGGGCGCGAGCGCATCATGCAGTCGCCGCTCGAGGTGCTGAGCGACCGCGAACTGGAGGTGTTTGAGCTGACGGGCCAGGGCCTCTCGACGCGCGAAATCGCCGAGCGGCTCCACCTGTCCGTCAAGACCGTCGAGTCGTACCGGGCCCGGATCAAGAACAAGCTCAACCTCGACTCCGCCAACGAGCTCATGAAGCACGCCGTGCAGTGGGTGGAAAGCGAAGAGAGCACGTAACCTCGTTCCCTCACCGTTTCGTCTCTGATTCTGTCCCCCTTCCGATGCTCAACATTGACACCATTCTATTCCCGACCGACTTCTCCTCGGTGGCCGAGGACGCATTCGCCCACGCCGCGCACCTGGCGCTGCGGTCCGGCGCTACGATCTGCGTGTTCAACGTGGTGACGCCGGACGACGGGGACGCGTCCAACCCCATGGACTTCTTGCCGGTGACCCCCGTGGAGGGGGGCGCGGTCGACGACGCGGCCCCCCAGCGCGTGGAGGTCCAAACCGTGACGCAGGAGCGTGGCACGGTGCCGGTCGTGTACGCCCAGACGGACAGCACCTCGCCCGAGACGGCGATCGTGGAGCAGGCCACCGAGCACGACATGGACCTCGTGGTGATGGGCACCCACGGCCGGCAGGGCATGGACCGTCTGCTGAGCGGGAGCGTGGCCGAAGAGGTGGTGCGCCAGGCGCCCTGCCCGGTGTTTACGGTCCTCGCGGACGACGAGGACGCCCCCGCCCGAACGCCGATCGACCGCGTGCTCGTGCCTGTCGACCTGTCGGAGCAGTCGCCCCTCGTGGTGGACCACGCCACGGCCCTGGCGGACGCCTACGGCGCGTCGATCGACCTCCTGCACGTGGTCGAAGAGGCGACCTTCCCGACCGCGTACGGCATCGATCCGCTCGCTCCCTCCCAGCCCGACGTGCAGGAGCGGGCCCGCGAGGCCCTCGAGGCGCTGGCGGCGGACCTCGGCGACGTCGACGCGCCAATCGACACGCACGTGCTCGCCGGCTACGCCGCCCGCGACATCGTGGATTTCGCCGCGGACCACGCCGCCGACCTGGTCGTGATGGCGACGCACGGCCGCACGGGGCTCCAGCGCTTCCTCATCGGGAGCGTGGCGGAGAAGGTGACACGAAGCGCCTCCTGCCCTGTCTTCACCGTGAAAAGCTTCGGGAAGTCGCTCGTCCCGTCCCGAGACGGCGAGGACGCGTAGCGCGGGCCGGCTTCCGGCCTTGTCGGGGGGACCGCGGGGGCGCCCAGTCGGCCCGGCCGCCCCTCCCTGCCCGAACGCGCCCCTTCACTACTCCCAGAGCCGCCCCCACACTCCTCGTGCGCGGCGGAATAGAGACCGAGCGTGGCCACGCATCCGCGACGCGAGCGGCCCGAGGGCCTCAGCGAGCCGCCCGCGCAACTCTTCGCTCGCCAGCACCAGCCGCGCTCGTCGCCAGGCCACACTGTCCCGAAACTGCCGCGCCACCTCCTCCTCCGACATGGATTCCGGCAGGTAAAGGGCCCGACGGACCCGACGGGCGACCTTCGCCTCCCGGTCGGTGAGAGAACGGGGACCGTTCGGGCCGGAGAAAGGGGGCCTCATGGTCGGAGGGATTATTTGCAGATGCACGACATGACCGCGCGGCGGACAGGTATACTGTGGCCCCAAAGACGTTCAGCGGGCCCTGCCGACAGCCTCAAGATATTGGGGGATGGTAACGCTTGCGGGGAGACACTGCCACGGCCCGAGAATTACAGAAAGCAGACCTGGCGGCACTGCCAGTACCAGTTTTCTTGCCCCTTTCCCCAATCCGGTTCCATCCCCACCATGGCCAACGAACAGAAATCGCTCCTCGCTCGCCTGCACGCAAAGCCCGACAAGGTGGAGGAGGTCCGCACCTTCCTTGAGGACGCCCTTCCGCTCGCCGAGGACGAAGAGAAGACCGTCTCCTGGTACGCCCTCCAGATCGACGACACCACCTTCGGCATCTTCGACACCTTCGCGGGCGAAGAGGGCCGACAGGCACACCTCGACGGCGACATTGCTGCGGCCCTGATGGAGCACGCCGACGAGCTTCTCGAGGAGCCGCCCCAGATCGAGCACGTAGATGTCCTGGCGGCCAAGTAGCGCAGGTTGCGGGCCGGCCCCCGGCGGCGGACGGCCGTAGTCGGCACGGGCCGCCGGGGCCCACCCCTCGATCGTGTGTGCGGGGCTGGCAACCGACGCATCGCCGCGGGCATCCTTCGTGCTCCGCGTTTCCCTCCAGACACGGCCCCTTCTCCGAGGCCACCCGGACGTGCCCCTAGGACACCGACACGCGCGAGAGTTCGTCCCAGAAGCCCGGAAACGACACGCGGGCGCACTCGGCGTCCGAGATGGTGGTGGTGCCGTGCGCCACGAGGCCGGCCACGCCCATTGCCATGGCAATGCGGTGGTCATCGTGGCTCGTCACCGCGGCCCCCAACAGATTGGGGCCGTTGCCGTCGATGATAAGGCCGTCCTCTCGCTCCTGCACCTTCGCCCCCAGCGCCTCCAGGTTCTGCGCCATCGCGTGGAGGCGGTCGGTCTCCTTCACGCGCAGCTCCTCCGCGTCCCGAATCTCAGTGCGCCCCTCCGCGCAGGCCGCGGCCACGGCGATGACGGGAATCTCGTCGATGAGATTGGGGATGAGACGCCCCCCGATGTCGATGCCGGAGAGCGACGCGGAGCGGACGGTGATGTCGCCCACCGGCTCGCTGCCCTGCACGCGCTCGTTCTCAACCGTAATGTCGGCCCCCATCCCGTCCAGCACGTCGAGCAGGGCCGTGCGCGACGGGTTGAGGCCCACGTCGTCGAGGTGCAGCTCGCTGTCGGGCACCAGCGTGCCAGCCACCAGGAAGAAGGCCGCCCCCGAGAAATCGCCGGGCACCGACCAGTCGACGGCCGGCACGGTGTGGTCCTCCTCCACGATGATGTGCCGTTCGCCGCCCACCTCCTGCACCTCCAGGCCCAGCATGCGCTCGGTGTGGTCGCGCGAGGGGGTCGTCTCGATCACAACGGTGCGCCCCGACGCGTACAGCCCGGCGAGCAGCACGCACGACTTGACCTGGGCCGAGGCCACCGGCAGCCGGTACTCGAGGGGCCGCAGTCCGTCCGAACGCTGCGGGCGGATGCGGATGGGCGCGTGTCCACTTCGTAGGTCAATCCGTGCCCCCATGGCCTGCAGGGGGTCGGCAATGCGCTCCATCGGCCGCTGCTGCAGGGACTCGTCCCCGGTCAGGACGCTCCCAAACTCCTGGCCGGCCATCATGCCCGAGAGCAGGCGCATGGTGGTGCCGGAGTTTCCACAGTCGAGCGGCTCGCTCGGCGGGTGCAACCCCCCGAGCCCGCGGCCGTGGATCGCGAGCACGCCCTCGTCGTTCCGGCCGGCCTCGATTCCGAGGGTACGCACACAGTCGAGGGTCGACTGCGGATCGGCCGAGTCGGGAAAGTTGTACACCCGCGAGCGCCCCGTCCCGAGCGCCGACAGGAGGGCGGAGCGGTGCGAGATCGACTTGTCGGCGGGCAGGGACACGGTGCCGCGCAGGGAGGCGGCCTGATCGATCGTCTGAACCATGGGCGGTGGGGATGATTGGCGAGAAGTGAAGAGGACTCTGACAAGCCAAACTGGGACTCGTTGGGGGAGCGCCTCGTTCGGCTCGACACGGGGACGCGGAGAACGGAGGACGCGGCCTCACTGCGTCCCTTTTTTCCATGTCTATTTGGTCAAATTAGCTTGTGGCATGATAGGAATCAGACCTCCCAGGATCGAACCAGATGACAGGCCGAGCCGTCGTCGTCCAGCTCTTTCACATTCTTCCCCTCTCCTACACTCCCTCTCTCCCATTCGCCCGTTCCCCCACACCCGAAACTACCACAGCGGCGTCTCGGCGGTCTCCGCCAGCGGAAAGTCGTCCGTCACGGACCGGAGCAGGTCCTGCTTCTGCTGGTGCGGCAGGAACGCGTACCGGAACCCGTTGAGGGCAATCTCGCGGAGATGGCGCGCCTCCAGGTTGCAGTGCTGGTGCACGCGCCAGAGCTCTTTCGTCACCGAGGTGCGGCTGAAGAGCCGATTGTCGGTGTTGACGGTGACCGGAATGTTGGACCGCACGTACGTTTCGATGGGGTGGGCCTCCAGGCTCGGCACCGCCTGCGTGTCCACGTTGCTGGTCGGGCAGATTTCGAGCGGGATGCGGTGGTCAGCAAAGTACTGCATGAGCTCCGGGTCCTTCCGCAGCGAGATGCCGTGCCCGATGCGGTGCGCCCCGCAGTAGAAGAGCGCCTGGCGGATGGAGTCGGGGCCCCAGGCCTCCCCGGCGTGGATCGTGAGGTTGAGGAGGTTGTTGCGGGCCCGGTAGAACGCGTGGAGGTGTCCCTTCGGCGGATTCCCCGCCTCGCCCCCCGCCAGGTCAAACGCCACGACCCCTTCGTGCTGATACTCGACGGCCAGCTCCGCCAGCCGCATCGATGCACTCTCGAACCGATCCCGAAGGCCGCAGACGATGAGGGAGGTCGTAATGTCGAAGTCCGCCTCCGCCCGCCGAAGCCCCTCGATCACCGCGTCGTTCACAGCCTCGAGGGACAGGTCCGACTCGACGTGAAGGATGGGCGAATACCGCACCTCCAGGTACCGGACGTTCTCCGCCGCGTTGTCCGCCGCCAGCTCGTAGGCCGTCCGCCGGAGCGCCGCTTCGGTCTGGAGCAGCGGAATCGTGTAGTCGAACCAGGCGAGATAGGCCTCCAGGGTGCCGGACGCTTCCACCTGCCGGAGCTCATCGCGGAGCCCCTCCACGCTGTCGGCGGGGAGCACGCTCATTTTGCCCTGCTGCTGCGCCAGGTCGAGCATCGTCTCCAGCCGCACCGAGCCGTCGAGGTGGCAGTGCAGTTCGGCCTTCGGCCAGCTCCGAATGTCGTCTTGGGTAAGCGTCGCGGCGTCGGGGGCGGGGGTCGAGGACATCGGCATGGGGGGCGCATCACGAAGAACAGACGAGCATCGCCGGTGCCCGAGCGAGCGGTCCGGGGCACATGGCGAAAAAAGTTTTCCACCGATACATGCCCGCACGGGGGGCTGTTTCGGGAACCGCGTTCATCTTTGCGGAGGCCACACAGGCTGGAACCCCCATTCCCCCACCTCGTTTGCCTCGTGTCCGATCACAAGTGACGCTTCCGGCGCTGTCGGTCGTGTCTGCCCGCCTCGAGGCAGCCGACAGGCCGGAACGTGCGTGCTCTTTTTCTTCCCACCAAGCCCTCCACGATTCCCATGGGCGGCATCGGCTTTCCCGAACTGATTATCATTTTCTTGGTCCTACTGCTCGTGTTCGGGGCGAAGCGGATCCCCGAAATTGCGCGCGGCATCGGCAAGGGCATCCGGGAGTTCAAGAGCGCGACGAACGAAATCTCCCGCGAGATCGAGAACGAGGGTCAGGGGCGTCAGATCAACGAGCCGCAGGCCCCGCAGCAGGGCGCCCCCCAGCCCCGTCAGGGCCAACAGCAGCGCCCACAGGGACAGCCCCAGGACCGTCCCTCGGAGCCGGCCGCCGAAGAGCCGGCGGACGGCGGCTCGCAGTCTCCAGGCGCCACCGAGTCGAACGCTCAGGGGCAGGAGAAGGAGCAGCCCTCCTAGCCGCCACCCGGGCTCGCTGGAGCCGGGCCTCGTCCACGCCTCTTCCCCTCTCTTCGCTGCGCTTCCCTCGCCGCAGAACCTTCCCGTCTACGCATGGAGTACCCGACATTTACCGACGCCCGTCGCGCCCTCGACGCCGGAGAGACCAGCTGCGAAGCCCTGGTCTCTTCTTTTTTGGAGCGCATCGACGCGCGCGACAACGAGATCAACGCGTTCACGAGCGTCGACCAGGACGGCGCCCTGAACCACGCCCGCTACCTCGACAGCCAACGTGAGCGCGGCAACCCGCGCCCGCTCGCGGGCCTCGTCCTGGCCGTCAAGGACAACATTTGCATCCGCGGCTACCCGGTCAGCTGCGGGTCGAAGATGCTGGCGGACTTCTCGTCGCTCTACGACGCGACGGTGATCGACCGCCTCCGTGACGCCGGCGCCATCTTCATCGGCAAGACGAACTGCGACGAGTTTGCGATGGGCTCGTCGAACGAGACGTCCCACTTCGGTCCGGTGCGCAACCCGCACGCCCCCGAGTACGTGCCCGGCGGGTCGTCGGGCGGGTCGGCCGCGGCGGTGGCCGCTGGCCTGTGCCACGCCGCCCTCGGCAGCGACACGGGCGGGTCGGTGCGCCAGCCCGCCGCGTTCTGCGGCACCGTGGGCCTGAAGCCCACGTACGGCCGCGTCAGCCGCTCCGGCCTCGTCGCGTTCGCGTCGTCGCTCGACGTGATCGGGCCGTTGACCCGCAGCGCGGAGGACGCGGCGACCATCCTCAACGTGATCGCGGGCGAGGACGAGCGCGACTCGACCAGCGCGCCGGTCGATGTACCGGACTACACCGAGGGGCTCGGCGACGGCGTGGAGGGCCTCCGTCTCGGCCTTCCCGAAGAGTACTTCGCCGAGGGGCTCGACGACGACATCCGCCGCATGGTGACGGAACAGGTCGACCGGCTCGACGACGCCGGCGCGACCGTCGAGGAGGTGTCGCTCCCTCACACCGAGTACGGCGTGGCCACCTACTACCTCGTCGCCACGGCCGAGGCCTCCAGCAACCTCGCCCGCTACGACGGCATCCGCTACGGCCACCGGGCCGACCTGCAGGAGACGAAGCAGGCCCTCCAGGAGCGCCGCGAGGAGCTGAAAGAGGAGCTCGCCAGCGCCCGCGCACAGGGCGACGAGGCGCGCGCGGACACCCTCGAAGCCCAACTCGACGACGAGCAGAGCACCCTCGACGCCCTCTACACCCGCAGCCGCACCGAGGGCTTCGGCGACGAGGTAAAACGCCGCATCATGCTCGGCACCTACGCCCTCTCCGCCGGCTACTACGACAAGTACTACGAGAAGGCCCAGCGCGTGCGCACCCTCATCCGCCACGACTTCGAACGGGCCTTCGAGGACGTCGACGCCCTCATCACGCCCACGACGCCTACCCCCCCGTTCCGGCTTGGCGAGAAGACCGACGACCCGCTCGAAATGTACCTGAACGACATCTACACCGTCACGGCCAACCTCGCGGGCCTGCCCGGCCTCACGGTGCCCATCGGCGAGCACCCCGACACGCCGGGGCTGCCCGTGGGGCTGCAGGTCCTCGGGCCCCACTTCGACGAGGCACTGCTCCTACGCATCGGCGCGGCGATCATGGAGTGACCCGCGCTGCATGAATTGTGACATGAATTGGGCTGCCTGAATTGGGCTGCGCGAGGCCACGGGCCTGCGAATCACGAGTCTCGCTTCTCGCCCCCCAGCCCCGGCCTCCGACTTCCTCCGCCGCGCGGGACGGCCCCAACCGACTGAGGGCCCCCGCCATTCTGCCGTGCTGCCGATTTTGGATTGTTTTTCGTCCTCGCCCCTGGCAGTTGTTGCCAATGCTCATTAGCCTGCAGGCTGAATCCATTGGCCGGCCGTAGGCCCTCCCTTCCACGCTAAGATCTTCCATTTCAAACTTCTGGACGCATGAGCATTCTCGTCGACGACGACACGCGCGTAGTGGTGCAGGGCCTTACGGGCTCGGAAGGCACCTTCCACGCCGAACAGATGATGGATTACGGCACCAACGTGGTGGCGGGCGTCACCCCCGGCAAGGGCGGCCAGACGCACCTGGGCCGGCCCGTCTACAACACCGTCGCCGAGGCGGTGGAACAGGAAAACGCCAACACGTCCATCATCTTCGTCCCCCCTCCGTTCGCGGCCGACGCCATTCAGGAGTCCGCCGACGCGGGGGCCGAGGTCATCATCTGCATCACGGAGGGGATCCCGGTGGCGGACATGAAGCCCACCTACCAGTACGTCAAGAAGAAGGGCGCCCACCTCATCGGCCCGAACTGCCCGGGCGTCATCACGCCGGGCGCGGCCAAGGTGGGCATCATGCCGGCCATGATTTTTGAGCCCGGCTCTATCGGCATCATCTCGCGCTCCGGGACCCTCACCTACGAGGCCGTCGACCAGATTACGCGGGCCGGCTTCGGCCAAAGCACGGCGGTCGGCATCGGGGGCGACCCAGTGATCGGCACCCGCTTCATCGACGCGCTCGAGCTGTTCGAGGACGACCCCGACACGGACGGCATCGTCCTGATCGGCGAGATCGGCGGCACCGACGAACAGGAGGCCGCCCGCTACGTCCAGGACCACATGGACACGCCCGTCTTCGGCTTCATCGCCGGGCGCACGGCGCCGCCGGGCCGCCGCATGGGCCACGCCGGCGCAATCGTGTCCGGCGGCTCCGGCACGGCCGAGGCCAAGTTCCAGGCGCTCGAAGAGGCCGGCGCGACCGTGGTCAAGAACCCCGCCCTCATCGGCGAGACCGTACAGGACGTCCTGTAACCCGGTGCGAGGCATGCCGGTTTGCCGACGGCGCCCCCTGCCGTCGCGACGACTGAGGAGCCGCCGCGCCCCCCGGCCCGGCGGCTTCTTTGTTGTCCCCTCATCCATCCGAAAACGTGGCCCGTTTTTTACGGATGTCCCCTGCACGGAATGGGGGCTTCCGTTGTATCTAGTTGGTCTACGCCCGTCCTCCCGCTTCGCGAACCCTCCGTCTACACCATGGAGTCTCTGCAGACGCGCTTCCTCAACGATCATTTCGAAAAGGCCCTGATCTTGGAGGAGCCGGACCCGAGCCTCGACACGCTCCTGCGCGAACAGGGCATCGAGCCGGATCGGGTGCCCAAGCCGGAGTGCTACGACCAGGACGCGATGGTCGAGCGGCTGCGCCAGGGCCAGCACGACCTCATCTACAAGCGCAGCAAGTTCGTCGTCGACGAGCACGTGGTACAGGCCTCCGACAACCTGGCGGCCGTGATGCTGTGCTGCATCGGCGACGACACCGTCGACAAGCAGGCCTGTGCCGACGAGGGCGTGCTCGTGCTCAACGACCCGGTTAGCAACGGCCGGTCGGTCGTGGAGATGGTGATGGGCGAAATGGTCGTGCTGGCGCGCCGGCTCTACACGGCCAACGAAACGGGACGGCGGCACCTGTGGACGAAGGACAGCACCCGCCGCTACGAGCTGATGGACAAGACCCTCTCCGTCATCGGGCTCGGCAACATCGGCAAGCAGCTGGCCCGCCTGGCCGACGCCTTCGGGATGAACATTCGCTTCTACGACGAGGCGGACGTGGCCCGTGAGGTGGGGACCACGCTGGGCTGGACCTCGTGCTCCAGCCTCGCGGAGGCGTTTCGGAAGGGCGACTTCGTGACGGTGCACGTCTCGGCGGAGGACCCGCAGGGACAGCCCAACAGCGGCCTGCTCGACTACAGCCACTTCCGGCAGCTCGGCGCGGACCGGCCGGACAACAGCCCGCGGGCCTTCATCAACGCGGCCCGCGGCTTTCTGTACGACCCGGCCGACCTGAAGCGGGCCATCGACGAGGATCACGTGCGCGCCGCGGCGGTCGACGTCTTCCCCGAGGAGCCGGGCAGCGCCGACGAGGACTGGACCAACCCGTACGCCGAGATGGACAACGTCTTTACCACCCCCCACATCGGCGCCGCCACGCAGGAGGCCCAGCCCCGCATTGCCTCGCGGATGAGCACCTCCACCCGGCTCCTAAACGAGCAGGGCACCGTCCGCGACACCGTCTTCGGGCAGGGGCACACGATCGGCGTGAACGCCGAACTCCCCCACTGGGTGCTGGCCGTGGTGCATAGCGACGTGCGCGGGACCAAGAAGGCGATCGACGACACCATCTACGAGGCCGGGGCCAGCAACCTCCAGTCGAGCCACCGCGACTTTCCCGACCTCGGCATCGCCTACGACGTAAACGCGATCGACCAGCCCCTGAGCGACGACCAGCTCCGTCAGCTCGTTGAGGCGGCCACGTCGCTTTCCGAAGACCCCCACGCCATTCGGGCCCTCCGCCAGTTCAAGGTGAACGACACGGCGTGAGGCCCACTGGCGGGCCGCCTTTCGACGCGGAGGGGGGGAGGGCCGATCTCCTCTTCCGTCGCGGACGGAGCGACCGGGCAGCGTAGCGAATGCAGCTGCGCCGCAGCACTGCCCGAGACGGGCGGTCAGGCGTCGGGCACCACCCGGATGCCGGTCGCCGCAATCTGCACTTCTCGGGCGCGTGCCGACGCGGCCCCGTCCTCGGCAAGATGATTCTGCGTGGCGGAGTCGAGCTCGACGGTTCGGAGGGTGCCCGTGACCGTGGCCTCGCCGGCCAGTGTCGTCGGCACCGTGAACTCGTACCCGTCGTCGGTACGCGGCACGAGCACGCGGATCGGCATCGCCGTGCCCGTGTCCAGCGCGAGCCAGCACCCTTTCTTCTGGCACACCGTCGAGATGCGTCCCCGAACCGTCACGGTCGTGTCGGCAAGCCTTGACGGCTTGGCCGCCACCTCCGCCGCCGCCCGCGCCGCCGCCGTATCGACGGACGCCCCGTACGTCTGCACGTCCTGCGCAGCCGCGTCCGGGGGCGACGACGGCTCCGACTGGCAGGCGCCGGCAAGCACGGCGAAGCAAAAGAGGACGGGCAGGGAGCAGAGACGACCCAGCGTAGACATTGCGGTTTTGCGTTTCGGGACGGTGAGGGAGAAGAGGGGCGTCCGGGAAGCGTGTGGGCTCGGGGAGGGGGACTTTCGGTCTGAGCAGAGCACCCGCGCCGTCGCCTGCGACAAGAGCCGATGCGGAGACGGACTCAGGCAACGATGACGCAACCGACCATACAGGGTCAGCAGGAGCGGGTTCACACGGGCCGCGCTGGCCCACCGGAGACGCGGCGACTGCCCGATCGGGTTGAGACACGCGCCACGGGCGGCCTTGGACCGCAGGTCTGTCCCTATCCCACCGACGGACCGGTCCGGGAAATGCCAACTCAGGAGCCGTTCGCGCCCCGACAGTCGCTCTCATCGAGCAGGAGTTGCGTGAAGTCGGATGAGGCTCCGGAAACGAAAACCCGGGGCTCGGATCCGAAGCCCCAGCGATGGCTCGGGATGCCCCCTCCCGCCCCCCTTACACCACGGCGGGCTCGGGGTCGAGCGTGGCGGCGATGTGGTCCGTAATCTTCTCGGCGTGGACGCGCCCGTTCTCAATGAACCACCGGCTCGTGTCGCAGCCGCCACAGATGGTCCCGGCGAGGTACAGGCCGTCACGGTTCGTTTCGAACGTGCCCTCCTCGTCGTGCACCGGCGTGCGGGCCTCGTCGTTGCGGATGGCGATGCCGAGCCGCTCCAGGAAGTCGTAGTTCGGCCGGTACCCCGTCATCGCGAGGACGAAGTCGTTGTCGATCGTCTGCGGCCCGTCGGGGGTGTCGAGGTGAAGGGTGTCCGACTCGATGGCCGAGACGGTCGTGTCGAAGTAGGCGTCGATGGAGCCTTCGTCGATCCGGTTTTCCACGTCGGGCCGGAGCCAGTACTTCACCCCGTCGTCGAGCGCCGAGTCGCGCACCACCATCGTCACGTTCGCCTCGTGGCGGTAGCAGTTGAGGGCCGCCTTCACCGCCGAGTTGGCCCCACCCACGATGGCCACGTCCGTGAGGGCGTACGGGAACGGCTCCTTGAAGTAGTGCCGCACCTTGTCGCGGTCCTCCCCCGGCACGCCCATCTGGTTGGGCACGTCGTAGAAGCCGGTGGCCACCACCACCTTTCGGGCCTCGTACGTGTCGTTCTCGGTCACGACCGTGTAGTGCCCGTCCTGCCCCCGCAGGTCCGTCATGGGCTCGTAGAGGCGCAGGTTCAGGTCCTCCGTCGTGGCGACGCGGCGGTAGTAGTCGAGCGCCTCCTCGCGACGCGGCTTGTAGTCGCGGGTCGGGAACGGGTGCCCTCCAATCTCCAGCGGGCCCGGGGTGGAGAAAAACTCCATCCGGGTGGGGTATCCGATAAACGAGTTGCAGAGGGCGCCCTTTTCAATGAGGAGCGCATCGAGGTCGCGGCGCTTGGCCTCCACGCCACAGGCAAGCCCGACGGGGCCGGCCCCGATAATAATCACGTCACGCATAGGCACCGGAAAATGGGTTCAGAAGATCGACGTGGTATCTGAACCTGCAGGCGCGGGCGGCAGTTTCGGGGCCTGCGTTGGAGAATGGAAGAATGGGGGAACGAGCCCGGGGCGCCCCAGGACGCGGCATCCTGTGTGCGGGCGCCGCACCCGGCTCGTCCCCGACGCCCCTACTCGCCCGCGGGAGCGTCGCCCGACGGCGTGGCGTGGCGGGCGACCGGAAGCGTCATGCAGCGCGGCCCCCCCCGTCCCCGCGACAGTTCGGTCCCCCCCAACTGGATTGCGACCTTCTCCCGGCCGGGGTGAAACTCTCCCGACTCGAAGTAGGAGAGGAAGCTTTCGGCGGACACGATTCGGTAGCCGTGCTCTCGCAGGCGCTCGAAGGTGCGGCTGTTGCGCTCGTAGCCCAGGATGGCCCCCGGTGCGGCCGCAAACACATTGGCCCCGTCCGTCCACTGCTCGCGCTCCTGGTGGAGGCGCTCCGTGCCGCCGCAGGGGATGAACGTCAGGTCGCGATCGAGCAGCTCGTCGAGCACGTCGCGCAGGTTGCGGCGCATGTCCGTCACGAAGCGCCCCGTCTCGTCCGCGGCGGTGAAGTGCATCGCGTACCCGAAGCCATGGGTTTCGAGGAGCGGGGGAAAGACGATCACCTCCTCCGGCGACGCGAAGGTAAACACCGTGTCGAGGTGCATGGTGGCCCGCCGCTTGGGCAGGTCGACGGCGAGGACGTGCTCGATCGACGTGCGCTCGAACAACTCGTGCGCAATCGCCATGATGGCCCCGAGCGAGGTCCGCTCCGAGTGGCCGATCAGTACCGTGTCGGGGCTCGCCACGAGCAGGTCGCCCCCCTCGAAGGTGACGCCGGGGGGCAGCTCGATCACCTTGTCGCTGTGGGGCGCAAACCGCGGGTGGTGGTGGAGAATGACGTTGATGATGATGCTCTCCCGCGTCCGCGCCACCGTCGCCGCGTGGCTCAGGATGATGTGGTCGTGCACCACCGCCGCGAGGTCGCGCGTGAACATGAGGTTGGGCACCGGCTGGGCCTGAATGGCGAGGTCCGACTGGCCGGTCAGGGCAAACTGCTGGAGCTCCTCGGGAGAGAACCGCTTCAGCTCGTCCTCCACCGCCCCCAGGTTTTGCTCCGGCAGGCTTCGGCACAGCTTCTCCACGAAGGCGTGACGGGCCTCCTCGGCCGCCTCGAACGTTTCGCGCAGGAGGTCTTTAATTTGGAGCACCGCGTCGGGGCGGCCGACAATTTTCTCAAAGACCGAGCACATGAGCAGGTGCTCCTGCCGCGCGTGGCCCACGAAGAGGATGTCGTCGAAGAGCAGGTCTTCTCGGTTCGCCGGCGACACGAGCTCCATCTCCGACCCTGGGGTGTGGACGATGACTTGTTCGAGCAAATGGGCCTCGGCGGGAATGCTGTAGGCCGACGACTGCTCAACGGAAGGGGTAGGGGACGCCTGAACCGTGTCCACGGGAAACGGGGGTTGTTCGGAAGGAATTGTGCACCCGTAAGGTCGAAATCAACCCGGAGAAAAGCCACCTATCCAGACCGCACGCCCTCCAATATGCGAATCACGAGAAGCACCACGAGCACGACCGCCCCCGCCTTCAGCACGAGCTGGAGCAGCGCCCCCGCCACGTCCACCAGCACGCCCACGAGGCTGAGGCCGAGGAGTGCAATCACGCCGATGATGAGCCAGCGAAGAACGGTGCGGATGTCGAGGTCCATGGAGACACGGGGTCTTTTGAGGGGATGGGCCTTGGGCAACGGACCGCGCCCCCATCTTTGTTACAATCCTGCCGCAAGCGCATCGTGGTCGACGTGAGACGGCCGTTCGCTCTCGCATCAACGGCGCCGCCGGCACCCGCCCGGCGCCGCCTCTTGCCGGCTACGCCTCCCGCCTCACCGCCGGCACGAGCGGATCGCCCGGTCCGTCGTCGAACAGCGGCTGCTCGTACCGGACGGCCTCCAGCACCAGTCCCTCCGGCGGCATTGACGGCCCGGCGGCCCGCCGGTCCCGCGCCGCCAGCACGGCCGGGAGCGCGTCGGCGGCGCGCTTCTCGTGCCCAATCTCGACGAGGGTCCCCACGAGGGCGCGCACCATGCCGTGCAGGAACCGCGTGCCGACCACCTCGACCCGCCAGCACCCGCGCCGGGCCTCGTCGACCCACCGCAGGTGCGTGAGGGTACAGACGCGGTTCTCCGTCTCGGACTGTGTCAGGCAGAACGAACTGAAGTTGTGCCGCCCGAGCAGGTCGGGCGTGGCGGCCCGAATGCGGCCAAAGTCGGGCACGGGACGCACCGGGGTGCGGGCCCGTCGCCCCAGGGCACAGGGCTGGGTGTGGAGGTGGTAGTGGTAGCGACGCCGACGGGCGTCGTAGCGGGCGTGGAAGTCGTCCGGTGCCCGTTCCACCCGACGCACCGCCACAGCATCCGGCGTGAGGCCGTTGAGCGAGCCCCGCAGCCGGTACGGGTCGCGCGTCTCCGGCAGGTCGACGTGGGCCACCTGGCCGCGGGCGTGCACCCCCGCATCCGTGCGCCCGGAGCCGGTGACTCGGCACGCCGTTCCGACCACCGTGTCGACCGCCTCTTCCAGCGCCCCCTGGACCGTCGGGACGGTCGGCTGGATCTGCCACCCGTGGAAGTCGGTTCCGTCATACTCGACGAGCAATCGATATCGGGGCATCGTTGATCGGGAGACGTAAGACGCGTGCCGGAGCCCCTGGTACGACGTCGGGCATGGAGTGGTCTCTTGCAGAAGACGACGCCCTCGCGTACAGCCCCCTTTTCCTTCCGAACTTCAGACCGTTCCCCATGCGCGTGTACCTGACCGGCTTTATGGCAAGCGGCAAGTCCACCGTGGGCCCCGAGGCCGCGGCCCGGCTCGGCCAGCCGTTTCTGGACCTCGACCGCCTCATCACCGCCCACGCCGGGCGCTCCATTCCCGCCCTCTTCGCAGAGGAGGGGGAGGCGCGCTTCCGCGAGCTCGAACGCGACCTGCTCCGCCGAACAGCCACGACCGACGACCTCGTCGTGGCCCTCGGGGGGGGAGCCCTCCTGGACGACGCGAACCGGGCCTTTGCGAAGGAGCACGGCCTCGTGCTGTACCTGGAGGCCCCGGTCGACACGTTGCTCGGGCGCGTGACGGGCGACGACACCCGGCGCCCCCTGTTGGAGGACGACACCGGCACCCGACTGCCGCGGGACGAGCAGCGCACCCGCATCGAGGCAATGCTGGACGAGCGGCGGCCCGCCTACGAGGCGGCCCACCATACCCTCGACGCCGACCGTCCGGTCGAGGAGGTCGTCGGCCGAATCGTCGAGGTCGTGACGGCACAGGCCGAGCCCGCGTGAGAACTGGGGAGCCGCCGCCCAACCGCGCGCTTGCGGAAACCTCGCGCGGCGTCCCTGTTTCAATAGAGTTGCTTGTCCGCCACGCTTTGGACCCTTGTCAACCCGTTCTATGAGTGCCCCCGCCAACGCCACCGTTGCCGACGTGGCGGCCGGCGACGCCATCCGATCGCTCGACCCGTCAATCCGGGCCGTCTGGGCGATCAAGATGGCCGCCTTTTCGATGTTTCTGTTTCTTCCCGCCCTGTTTTACGACCTCACCCATCTGTTTTCGCCCGACTCCTGGCTTCCCTTCGGCGTGCTGTCGGGGACGGTTCTCGTGGGGGGCGTGCTCTACTGCGTGGCCTGGCCGCGCCTTCGCTACCGGGCGTGGGGGTTCGTGCTGCGGCCCGAGGAGCTCTATATGGAGCACGGGGTCCTGCAACACGTCCGCACGATCGTGCCGCTGCGGCGCATCCAGCACGTCGACGTGTCTCAGGACCTGATCGAGCGGGAATTCGCCCTCGGCCGCCTCGTGGTGCACACCGCCGGGTCGCGCAGCAGCGACGTCGTGATCCCCGGCCTGCCCCTGTCGGAGGCCGAGACGATCCGGGACAAGATCAAGCGCTTTATCCTCGAAGATCCGCTCACTGAAGAGCCGGTGTGATGCCGCCCTCCTCCCCTGCGGAGCCCAATTCCGATGGGCGCCAGGACCCGCCCCCAGTGCCGGACCGCCCCGCCGACGATGCAGAGGCCGACCCGACCGATGCGGCGGAGGACGCGGCCGCAACGACGCTCGGGGCCGTCCGTGAGCCGCAGCGCCTGCATCCGCTCACGCTCCTCCTGCGGGTGGGCACCAGCCTGCCCGCCCTGGTGATCATCCTGCTCCCGATTCTTCGCAACCCCGGCTCGACGGAGAACGTCACCTCCCTGGTGCTCGGCGCGCTGTACGGCGTGTTTGCCCTGCCGGCCATCCTGCTCCAGTACTGGCGGTTCAGCTACCGCATCACGCCGAAACAGATTGTCATCCAGAGCGGCGTGTTCAACCGGAAAAACCGGAGCATCCCCATCGAACGCGTCCAGAACATCCAGATCGAACGCAACCTCGTCGCCCGGCTGTTTGGCATCGCGAAGGTAAAGCTCGAGACGGCCGGCAGCACGAGCACCGAGGGCAGCCTGGAGTATGTGCATCAGGACGAGGCCCGCAAGATCCGTCAGGTGGTCCGGTCGTTCCAGCGGGACGCGGAGGGGAGCGACGCGGCGGCGGCGAACGCGGACGCCGAAGACGCCGCCGACAGGGACACGCTGCTCGACATGCCGCTGCGGCGGGTGCTGTTGTCGGGGGCGTTCCGGTTCTCTCTGCTCTACCTCGCCGTGATTTTCACGGTGCTTGAGCTCTTCAACCCAGAGGCACTGGTCGAACGGGTGCTCCGGGCCCGCGGCCGGATGGAGTGGGTGTCGGAGATCGTCTTCAGCCACCCCGCCCTGGCCATCCTCGCGACGGTGGGGGCCGCCATTGTTTTGGGATGGCTCAGTGGCATCGGGGTCCACGTGGCGCGCTACTACAACTTTCGGCTGTGGCTCGACGGCGACAAGCTGCGCAAGCGCCACGGCCTGTTTACGGTGACGGAGGGCACGATTCCGCTCGACAAGGTGCAGGCGCTGATCCTCCGCACCAACCCGTTTATGCGGGCCTTCGGGTGGTACGAGCTGAAGGTCCAGACGATCGGGCTGGACGTGGAGGAGCAGGGCCACCGGGTCATCGCGCCCTTCGCCGGCGCGGAACGCATTCTCGAACTGGCCCGCCAGGTCCGCTCCGTCCAGCTGCCCGAGTCGTTCACACGCGTCTCGCGCCTGACCATTCGCCGCCGGTTCATCCGGTACACGGCGGTGCTCGCCGCGCTGCTCCTGCCCGCCGTCTACTTTTGGCCGGCGGGCTGGCTGCACCTGGGCGGCGTCGTCCTGCCCTGGTGGGGGTTCGGGCTCGTGCCGTTCATCCTGGGATGGGCTGTCCTTCAGTACCGCAATCACATGTACGCCAGCGGCGAGGACGGCTTCTACATCCGCCGGGGCGTGCTGTCGCACTACCTGTGGATCCTGCCGGTCGAGAAGTTTCACGTCTTCCACGCCACCGCGTCGATCTTTCAGCGCCGGCTCGGCCTCAAGACGCTCTTCGTGGACACCGCCGGGGCCGCGACGTTTGAGTACCCCGAGGTGATCGACGTGCCCGCCGCGGAGGCCGACGCCCAGTTCGACACGCTCTACCGGCGCTTCCGGCGGCTGTACCGGGGCCGGGTGGAGGCCGCCACCGGCGCCCCCGACACGCGGCTCGCCCCCGATGAGCGGCCCCACCTTCCGGTCGACGAGGCCCCCGAGTGACCCGGGCCGCGGGCCCCCCGGCCCGCCACGGCCCCGTCTCGCACTCGTCGCGCCCGGTTCGGTGGCCGCAGCGTCGCGCCGCCCCCATCCCGACAATCCCCTCATCAACCGTTTTCTCCCGTGGATTCTCGACGCACGAGCGGCCTTCTCCTCCCCGTCAGCGCCCTGCCCAGCCGGTACGGCATCGGCGACCTGGGCCCGGCCGCGTTTCAGTTTGCCGACCTCCTCACCCGCACCAACCAGCGGCTGTGGCAGGTGCTGCCGGTCGGTCCCATCGGGCCCGGCGCCTCGCCCTACTCCAGCTCCTCCACGTTTGCCGGCAATCCGCTTCTGATCAGCCCCGAGCCGCTCGTGGAGGACGGGCTCCTCACGGAGGACGACCTCGCCCCCCTCACGGAGCTGCCCGCCGACCACGTCGACTACGCGCGCCTCGTCCCCCGCAAGCGGAAGGTCCTCCGCACGGCCTTCCGCCGGTTTCGGGCCGACGTATCGACCCCGGAGGCAACGCGCGTGCAGCAGTTTCGGGCGTCCCAATCCGCCTGGCTTGACGACTACGCCCTCTACGCCGCCCTGAAGGACGCCCACGGCGGGTCCGCCTGGACCGAGTGGTCGTCGGCCCTCGTGCGGCGCGACCCGGAGGCCCTCAAGCGCGCCCGCGACGAACACGAGACCGCCATCGAGCGACACGTCTACTGGCAGTACCTCTTCCACCGCCAGTGGACGGCCCTGCAGGCCTACTGCCACGCCCGCGACATCCGGCTGTTTGGGGACCTGCCGATCTACGTTGCCCCCGACAGCGCCGACGTGTGGGCCCATCAGGAGCGCTTCCGGCTCGACGACGACGGCACCCCGACGTCGGTGGCCGGGGTGCCGCCCGACTACTTCAGCCCGGAGGGCCAGCGGTGGGGCAATCCCCTCTACCGGTGGGACCGGATGGAAGAGCACGACTTCGCGTGGTGGACGGAGCGGCTGCGGCGCGCATTCGAGCTGTTCGACCTCGTTCGGCTCGACCACTTCCGGGGCTTCGACGAGTACTGGTCGATCCCTGCCGGGCACGACACCGCCATCGACGGCTCGTGGGAGAGCGGGCCGGGGGCCGCGTTCTTCCGTGCCATGGAGGACGAGTTCGGGGAGCTGCCCGTCGTCGCCGAGGACCTCGGCATCGTCACCGATTCGGTAGGGGCGCTGCGGGACACGTTCGACTTTCCGGGCATGGCCGTCCTGCAGTTCGCCTTCGGCGGCGGCCCGGACAACGACTTTCTCCCGCACCACCACCGCCGCAACATGGTCGCCTACACCGGCACGCACGACAACAACACGATCGTCGGCTGGTGGCGGGACGACCTCTCCGACAAGGAGCGCAATTTTGCGCACTCGTACCTCAACCTGCCCGACACGAACCCCGACGAGAGCGTCCACCGGCAGGCGCTCCGGGCAATGATGGCGTCGGTCGCCGACCGCGTGGTGACCCCCCTTCAGGACGTGATTGGGCTGGGTAGCGAGGGCCGCATCAACACCCCGGGGACGATGGGGGACAACTGGGCATGGCGCTTCACCCCCGACCAGATCGCCGAGGAGGACGAGACGCGGCTCGCGCAGCTCACGCACCTGTACGGACGGGCGTCCGGATACGGCGACTAGTTTCTCGCCCTGCCACCCGCGGTCGCACTGCGCCGGGCGTCGCGTCACCGGGTGGGGCCGATTCGGGGACGGCTCCCCGCGATTGCCCGATGGCCTTCCGGACGCGTGGCGCAGGCACCGTCCGTCTCCGGCGTGGCCTCTCCAGCGGCCGTCGCTCTCCGTACCGCCCCCCGTTTTGTCCCCGTCTCGCATGTCTCCCTCTTTTCCCCTCCACGGCGCCCATCCCCACGACGATGCCGTCACGTTCTGCGTCTGGGCCCCGGCGGCCGACGCCGTCACCCTGGCGCTCGGCGGCGGGCCGTCCCTCCCCCTGTCGGAGACCGAGGACGGCCTGTTCGCGTGCACCACGGACGCCGCCGGCCCCGGCACGCGCTACCGGTTCCGGCTGGGCGACGAGGGGCCCTTTCCCGACCCCGCCGCCCGCTTCCAACCCGAGGGCGTGCACGGCCCCTCCGAGGTGATCGCCCCCGACGCATACGAGTGGGGCGACGCGGACTGGAACGGAATTCCCCGCGAGGACCTCGTGGTCTATGAGCTGCACGTCGGTGCCTTCACCGAGGCGGGCACCTTCGACGGCGTCCGCGAGCAGCTCGCGTACCTGCGGGATCTGGGCGTCACGGCGATCGAACTGATGCCGGTGCACGACTTCCCGGGCGCCCGCAATTGGGGCTACGACCCGGCGGCCTGGTTCGCCCCGGCACACACGTACGGCCGGCCCGAGGCCCTGCGCCGCCTCGTGGACGCGGCCCACCAGACCGGCCTCGCCGTGATCCTGGACGTCATCTACAACCACCTGGGCCCCGACGGCGCCTACGCCAACGCCTTTGGCCCCTTTCTCACCGACACGTCCGAGACGCCCTGGGGCCCGGCGATCAACCTCGACGGCGACGGGGCGGCGGGCGTGCGGCGCTTCTTCCTCGACAATGCGCTGCACTGGCTGCGCGAGTACCACGTCGACGGCCTCCGCCTCGACGCCACCCACGCCCTCCGCGACGAGAGCGATCCGCACTTTCTGGCGGAGCTGTCGGCCGCGGTGGGCGAACACGTCGACGGCCCCGAACGGCACCTCATCGCCGAGGACCGCCGCAACTTGAACCGCCTCGTGCAGCCCCGCGACGACGGCGGCTACGGGCTCGACGCGGTGTGGAGCGACGACCTGCACCACCAGCTGCGCGTCCTCACGGCGGGGGACACCGAAGGCTACTACCGCGACTACCAGGACACTACGGCCGCCGACATTGCCACCTCGATCCGCGACGGCTGGTTCTTCCGCGGCGAGCACTCCGAACACCTGGGCGAGCCGCGGGGCACCGATCCGGGCCCGGTGGCCCGCACGGAGTGCGTCGTCTTCATCCAGAACCACGACCAGGTGGGCAACCGCCCCACCGGCAACCGCCTCACGGGCGACGTGTCGCCCGCCACGTACCGGGCCCTCTCGGTGCTCCTCTGCGTGGTGCCGGAGGTGCCGCTGCTGTTCATGGGCCAGGAGTGGGCCGCCTCCACCCCGTTCCAGTTTTTCACCGACCACGACGAGGAGCTCGGCCCGTCGGTCACCGAAGGGCGCAGGGACGAGTTCGCGGACTTCTCGGGGTTTGAGGGCGCGGTGCCCGACCCGCAGGCCCCGGTCCCGTTCGAGCGCAGCGTGCTGGACTGGGAGGAGCCCACCCGCCCGCCCCACGACGGCGTGCTCGCGCTCTACCACGACCTGCTGGCCCTGCGGCCCCGGCTCGGCGACGAGCTGACCGTGGAGGCGCCGAGCGATACGACGCTTCGGCTGGAGCGCCCGCCGATCCACGTTGCCGTAAATCTGGAGGGCACCGCCGATCTGGACCTGGCCTCCGGGACTTCCGTACTGCTTCACACCGAGCAGGCCGGCTACACCCCGGCCCCGCGCCCCCCGGCGTTTACGGTGGAGACGGTGTCGTTTTCGCGGCCTGGGGCGGTGGTCGTGCGGGCGGAATGATTACGGGCCCTCTCGTGCCAGGATTGCTGACGTTTCTCCCTTCCCCGACCGAGACCATGAACACCGACATCACCGAATCGTCCGGAAACGTCTTCAGGGATCTTGGCTTCGACGGTGGCGAAGCCGAATCGCTTCGCGTGCGGGCCCGCCTGATGGCCCCTCTGGAGCGCTTCCTCCGGAAGCAAGGCATCACGCAGGCGGAGGCAGCCGACGGGTTGGACACGACGCAGGCTCGCATCAGCGCACTGATGAACGGTAAGATTCAGGCCTTCAGCATCGACGCGCTGATTAACATGCTGGACCGGGCGGGGCTGGAGGTCGACGTGAACGTGCGGCCGAAGAACACCTGAGCAGCACGTCACCCTGCAAACCGAGCAGAGCAGTTATCCCCTCGACCCACGGTTACTGTCCGTTTCTCCTGCCACCATCTCCTTCACACGCCCCGAGACTGTGATCTTTCAGTCGAGCTGACTTCCGGCGTCGGCTCTTTTTCCATTCCTCCGCACCTCCACGCGTCCACGCACAGCCCGCCCACGGTCGCCATCTGCCGCCTCCGAGCGCGCTCGCGAGGCGGACGTGGTCGGACGTGTTGACGGGGTCGCCGTCGAGGCCGATGCGGCCCTTGACGTGCAGGCGCTGTCGACGGATCGGAGGGCCGTTCTGCCCGCTGAGCGGTAGACCACTATTCGTTCTGCACCGGAGACTGGTAAAGGGACTCGGAAATCCGATTCTTTTTCAGAAGAATCCGCCACATTTCCGTGGCTTCTGCAAACGAGAGGAAGTCGTCCTGACGGGCTCGATCTATCAGACCAGCAATCCCCGAAACCTCGCACCCGAGGCTCTTGGCCACGCGACGCCCGGCCGTTTCCTCAATGAGGAGAGGATACTCCAGTTCTCGGGCAAGGGAAATCGCCTCTTGTTCTCCTTCATCCAACACGTGCCACCCTGATCCTGGATCTGCCTTCGAGCGAGTCTCCGGACGCCGCACGTCAATCAGACGACGAAGCCCCGCTTCTTCCAGAAACGCCTGTCGTTCCTCATACGGATGAGCAGCCTCATCCAGCACAGTCGGAGGAATGATGAGCCGGTCGAGGACCGACCGGATCCACTGGAATCCCGTTGGGGGTGACTCCAGACTGATTAACGGTCCGGTATCGCTCACAAGGACGTCCCAGCCTTCCACAGAGTCAAGGCAATCGGTTCACACATTCCAACGGGAGTGCGAGCGGACAAATCACTCCCGTCGATGTCGCAACTCATACTGAATGTCCTCCGGATCGCTGTTCATGTACGCCACGTCGTGCTCCGAGAGCATCTCTTGAAAGGCCCGACGCGAGAGTCCAAGAACATCTCGTCCCTGCTTTTCCGAAAGCATCCCCGCCTCGTACAGCAACGCGACGACCCGTTCTTTCGCCTCGTGCTCGTCCAGTCCCACGTCGTCCGGAAGGTCGATGGTTACCTGCATTTTTTCCGGCGTTTGGTGAAAAGACCGTTCAATCACGCATACGACCCGCTCCCACGGCGGTTCTAAAAAAACTGAACCCCGCCGTCGCCCGTCCATTCATCCGATGATTCCGACTCCCCTCTGCTGAGTCCATCCTAGCGTCGACGTGAACACCTACGCCGCCCTCATCCTCGCCGCCCTCCTGGCCGAGTACGTCCTCAACCTCGGCTCGGACCTCCTCAATCTTCGCCACCTCCAGCCCGAGTTGCCGGCGGAGTTTCGCGATACGTTCGACGAGGCAGAGTACGAGCGCGCCCAGGCATACACCCGCACGACGACCCGCTTCGGGCTCGTGTCGTCCACGTTCGGCCTGGCAGTGCTGCTCGTCTTCTGGTTTGCGGGCGGCTTCGAGGGGCTCGATACGGTCGTGCGCGGCTGGGGCTTCGGGCCGATCGGGACGGGGCTGTGTTACATCGGCCTCCTCGTCCTCGGGCGCGGACTGCTGGCGCTGCCGTTCTCGCTCTACTCCACGTTCGGGATCGAGGAGCGGTTCGGCTTCAACGAGACGACGCCTCGGACCTTCGCGCTGGACCTGCTGAAGAGCGTCGCGCTCGGGGTGGCCCTTGGGGGGCCGCTCCTGGCCGCGATCCTCTGGTTCTTTCAGTCCACCGGCCCGTACGGCTGGGTGTACGCCTGGGCCGTGGTGACGGCGGTGATGCTAGGGCTTCAGTTCTTCGCCCCCCGCTACCTGATGCCCCTCTTCAACGACTTCGAGCCGCTGGAGGAGGGGGCGCTTCGCGAATCGATCCTGTCCTACGCCGACTCGGTCGACTTTCCGGTCGGCGAGGTCTACGTGATGGACGGGTCGCGCCGCTCGAACAAGGCGAATGCCTTCTTCACCGGCTTCGGGGCCAACCGGCGCATCGTGCTCTTCGACACGCTCGTGGAGCAGTTGTCCGTGGACGAGCTGCGGTCGGTGGTGGCCCACGAGATGGGGCACTATAAGCTCAACCACATCCCGCAGCGCATCGCCACCAGCGTGGTGCAGACCGGCGTCCTCTTTTTGCTGCTCTCCCTCTTCCTGCAGGTGGAGGGCCTCTTCCACGCCTTTTACGTCGACCAGCCGTCCGTCTACACGGGGCTGCTGTTCTTCGGCCTGGTCTACTCGCCGGTGGACCTGCTGCTCTCGATCCCGCTCAACGCCTGGGCGCGCCGCCACGAGTTTCAGGCCGACCGCTTTGCGGTGGAGACCACCGACCGGGACGGGCCGCTGGTCGGCGGGCTAAAGCGCCTCGCGGAAACCAATCTCTCGAACCTCACGCCCCACCCCCTCACGGTGGCGCTGGAGTACTCCCATCCGCCCCTCTCCCAACGCATCGAGCAGATTCGCGCCGCGGCCCGGTCGGGCTCCACGGCCGCGTAGCCCGGACCGGCGTCCTCCTCAGGCCGGCTCGTCCACGAGGGGAAGCCGGATCCAAAATGTCGTCCCCTCCCCCTCCGTCGTCTCGTAGCCGATCGCGCCCCCCAGCTCATCGATGCTCTTCTGGGCGATGGCCAGCCCGAGGCCCGTGCCGCTCGTCTTCGTTGAGAAGTTGGGCTCGAAGACCTTGTCCTGCACCTCCGGCGGGATGCCGGTGCCGTTGTCGATCACCTCGCTGTAGACCGACGGCCCGTCGCCCGCGTTCTCTTCACGGCGCGCGGTGACCCGGACCCGTCCCTCCCGGTCGTCGGGGAGGGCCTGCAGGGCGTTTTTGAGGAGGTTGATGTAGACGCGGCGCAGCTCTTCGCGGTCCGCCTCCACCACCAACGGGTCGCCGGGCAGGTCGAGGGCCAAAGCCTCGGCGTTGGCCGCCTCCTCCTCCATGAGCGACGCGGCCCCCCGAACCACCTCGACCAGGTCGATCGGCTCGGGGACGCGGGTGGGCAGCCGGGCGAAGGTCGAAAACTCGTCGGCGATGCGCACGAGCGACTCGACCTGCTCCACGAGCGTGCTCGTGATGCGGTCGAAGACCTCCGCAAACTCGGCCGCGTCCGTGGCGTCGTCGGTGCGCGTGAAGGCCCGGCGGAGGTGCTGGATGGACAGCTTCATGGGCGTGAGCGGGTTTTTGATCTCGTGGGCCACCTGACGGGCCATCTCGCGCCACGCCAGCTCCCGCTCCTGCCGGGCCAGCTTGCGCCGGCTCTCGGCGAGCTGATCGCGCATCTCGTTGAACGTCTGCACGAGGTCGCCCACCTCGTCCCGCGTGTCGACGGAGAGGGTGCGCGTAAACCGGCCCTCGCCCACGGCCTCCAGGCCCTCCCGGAGCTGGGCGATGGGCCGGGCCAGGGCATTGGCCAGGACCACGCCCGTGAGCATAACCACCACGACGAGCAGCAGCAGGGCCCCGAAGAGGTAGGCCAGGGTGCGCGACTTTTCCTCCTGCAATTGCTCCTGCTGCGCAAGCGTGGGAACCCCGACGACCACCCGAGGCCGCCCCGTCTCGTCGACCAGCGCCCGGTACCCGACCCGGTATCGAAACTGCCCAATGGACCCCTCGGCGGTGACGAACCGGTAGGCCTCGTCGTACAGCTCGTGGTACACGTCCCCCGGCAGGCGCTCGTCCACCAGCCCGTCGCGGCGGAGGCGGGGTTGGCTCGTGCGCGCGAGCCGCCCCTCGTCGTAGAGGTGCAGGTCGAGCCCCACCCGGGCGGCAAGGGTGTCCACGTCCATCCGCTTCGCCGTCCGCCACAGGGGCTCGCCGGGGCGGGCCGCCAGGGCCAGCGTCTCTTCGACCCGGGTGAGCTGGTCGTGCATGCGCCGCTCGATGGCCCGCTCGTTCTCGCCCGTCACCACGCGCACCCCCACGACGCCCACGGCAACCATCGAGACGATTCCGACGACCAGGAAGGCATTCAGGACCTTGTTGCGGAAGCGCACGCGCGAGGCCGGCAGGCGCCCCCGTCGGTGCCGCACGTAGAGGCCGAGCAGGTACACGACGAGCCCCACACAAAGGCCGGCGACGGTGAGCCGAAGCAGGTAGTAGAGGTGATCGAACGCCAGGGTGGCCGGGATGCGCACCGCCACGGTCGAGGGGGTCGTCTCGCCCACCGGCACGAAGCGGCGGTAGTGGGTCAGGTACTCGCGCCCCTGCACCGTCTCGTTCCGCCACACGCCCGGCTTTCCGCGGAGGGCGTCGCGCTTGGGGGGCCGCAGGCGCGCCCGGCCGAAGGCCTCGCCCACGCTCCGCACGAGGCGTCCGTCCCGGAATTCCGCGAGCGACAGATCGGCGTACAGGTCCCCGAACGAGCCGTCCGGCAGCAAGACCCGAGACAGGCCGAATCCCGTTCCGGGCAACACGGACTGCGGCTCGATCCGGACCAGCACCCAGCCCTCCACGAACTCGCCCCCCGTCGGGACGCCCAGCAACCCAGCGTACTGCACGCGTCGCGTCTCGGCGGTCCGCACGGGCGCGCCCGCAGACAACTGCTCGACCACGGGCCCCGGGCGCTGCCCGTAGCGCGACCACAGGCCGGCGAACGCCCGCCGGGCCGCGTCCTCGGTCTGCTCCCCCGCCGCCACGGGCCCGTCGGCCGTGTACTGGCGGCGCACCGTCCCGTCCCACTCCAGCACGCTGAGGCGCACCTCGTACGTCGCGAGGGACGACAGCAGCGACTCCCGCACGACCTGGGGCGCAATTGAATCGAGGCGGGCCTCGGACGCCGGGTCCGCGGCCCGGACGGACGGCCCCAGCGCCTCGGCGGCCGACCGGAGCACCCGGCGCACCGAGTAGAGGACGCGCGGGTCCTGTCCCCGTTCGAACGACCGCGCGGCGTCGACCATGTGCTCCTGCCGCTTCGCGTCCATCCCGGCGTACAGCAACGGGTAGAGCAGCAACGTGACCGCGAAGAGGCCCCCCAGCAGCCCCCGTAGCGTAAGGGCCTCGTCCCCGTGCGCCGGCCCCACGAGGCCGTAGGTCGCCAGCCCCCCCACGCCCGCGAGCAGGGCGAGCACGTACGGCAGCGACACGAAGGCCTGCACGTCCGTGCCGAGGTACAGCGCGGCCAGCGCCCCGCCGTAGAGCCCCGTCCCGAGCACGAGCCCAATGCCTCGCGGCCAGTTGCGGGGCCGATGGTGCAGCAGGCGGCGCAGGGCCCCCCACGTGCCCCCGATGCCGACGAGGATGCCGGCCGCCACCAGGAGAAACAGGCCGCACAGCACCCCCAGGACGAGCGGCTCCGGGAGCAGCCCAGTGCGGGCAAAGAAGTCGAGGGTGCTGTCGAAGACGGCCCGCCGCACGATGAAGGCGAGGACCACAATCGCCCCGAGGCTGCCCGCCACGAGCCCCACCAGGATCCCCAGATAGCGAGCCGCGTGCGGCCGGTCCGGCGCGTATCGGCGAAAGGCCTCCGGAAGCCCACTGAGCACCTCCGCCCGCGGGCGGTAGTGCCGGGCCAGGTAGACCACCCCGGTGGCAAGCCCCGCCGCCCACACGCCTGTAAGGAGCAAGTCCCCGATGGACCGAAACAGGCCGCCCCCGAGGGTCGACGCGAAGTACGTCGGGTTGAAGAGGGGGGCGATGCCCGAGCCGGGCGCCGCCCACCGGGCCGGCACGTCGAGCGACAGCATCGCATAGCGGGCCCCGACCGCGAGAAGCGCGACGAGGGCAAGCCGCCCCGCCGCCGCCCGCCGGGCCCGCCAGTGGCGACGCAGCCCCGGCCGCCGGGCGAGCCGGAGGTACCAGTGCCCCCCCAAAGCGAGAACCCACCCGAGGAGCCCGACGGCCCCGGCCGCGAGGAGATCGGTGTAAAACGCAGCCGTCCGGTCCACGAGCCGGTCGGGCGGGGGCGGCTCTACGGACGCGTACCCCAGGACGGCGCCGTTCCGGCCCCGAAGCGCCCGGTGAGGCGTCGCGGGTGGGGCCCCGCTCCAGCGCACCCGCACCAGCTCGCCGGTCGCCCGGCTCCACTGGGCCTCCAGGCTCGTCGCCTGCACGTACCGGTTCTGCACGGGCGGCCGGTACCGGACGACGCGGACGACGCGCACGGCCCCCAGCCGTGTGCCCCCACGGGTCACTGGGGCCCAGGCCGCCAGGGCCCATCGCCCACGGCCGTCGCGGACGACGGCCGTGCGGGGCCGGGCGGCCCTTCCCTTCCCCGCCTGTGCACTGTCAACGGGCACCTGCGGCCCCGCCCACGCAAGGACGCGGCCGTTCGGGGCGTACACCTCGATTGCCGTGCGGGCGGCAGGCGGGCGCGCGGCAACGTACTGGGCAAGGCGCGCCGGGCGCGTGCCCTGCTCCCGCCACGCCCGCAGGTCCTGCCAGATGGTCGAGTCGGCGGCGAGCCCCTCCGCACGGTCGTGCAGCCGGTCGCGGAGCCCCTCAAACCGCTCCTGGATCGTCGCAAGGGCCGCCTCGACGGTCGCCTCCTGGCGGGCCGCCGCGTTCGCCGCAACGCTCTGCACCGCGTACGTCCGGAGCCCGGCCGTCACCAAAAGCCCGACGCATATCCCCAGGCCCCCCCCCCAGGCCCAGGGACGACGGCGGAGCATACGAAGCAGACGATCCATCACGCGCACCGGAGCTACGAGTCCACAGACGAGCGAGCCCCCCTTGGGAGATGGGCCCAATCGGCCCGGGGCCCACGACAGACGCGCTCCCTTCAGGGACCGGCGGTTTTTCCCCCAGCACCCTCGTCACTTGGCAGCATGTTCGATCCGAACCTCGTGCAGGTTCCACAGGTCCTTGCCCTGCGGTTGGTCGAGCCGCACGTAGACGTGGTGCCGGCGGGCCATGCGGGCCTCCTCGTACTCGCCCCGGACGAAAAAGCTCGTTCCGGCCTCCATCACGTCCCCCACCGCGAAGCGGCCGGAGGGATGGCGCCGAAAGAACTCCCGCAGCACGTACACGGCCTGCGAGCTGCTGTAGAAGGTGCGGTTGCCGAAGAGACTGATCTCGACCCGGTCGGCCGACGGCGTGAGGAGCCGGCGGGCGTTCCCCTCCGCAAACGCAGTCGCCACCCGCCGGGCCACCGCGGACGTGTCCTCGATCGTCGAGCCCGGGCCCGACGCCGTCGAGTCTGCCGGCTGTCCCCGACCAACGGATGGGGCCCCTCCAATTCCGATGACCAGGAGCACCACCAGCGATTTGGGGACGGACATGGACGCAGGAAACCAACCGGCAAAGAGTGAACGACAGCGCGATGGATCTGATCACGGATCCATGTCTGCAAAAAACGAACCGATCCCGCTCTACAGGCCGCCGGGCCGCTCCCCCGCCGCCAACCGTCCGGCGCCGCACACAGTGGCGTCCACCAAGCCGCCCGGTCCGGAAGCCGCTGGCGGCCTACACCAGGCGGTGCGGCACGCTTTCGGCCCCGTCCAGAAGCGCCGTGATGGAGGCCACGCACATCTGGGCCATCCGCATGCGAGTGTCGGTGGTGGCACTCCCCAGGTGGGGCGCCAGGACGACCCGGTCCTGCTCCATCAGCCCCGGGTGCACCTCCGGCTCGTCCTCGAACACGTCGAGCCCCGCCCCGGCAATCTCACCGCTTTTAAGCGCGTCCACCAGCGCCGCCTCGTCGACGACGGGCCCGCGGGCGGTGTTCACCAGCAGGGCCGACGCCTTCATTTTCGAGAAGGCCGCCGCGTCGAGGAGGTGGTGGCTCTCGTCGTTGTGGGGGCAGTGCAGCGAGACGACGTCGCTCGTCGTCAGCAGCTCGCCCAGCCCCACGTGCCGGGCGCTCACCTGGCGCTCCACGGTCGGGTTGGCCCGCGTCCGATTGTGGTAGATCACCTCCATCCCGAAGCCGAGGGCGCGGCGCGCGACCGCCGTCCCGATCCGCCCCATGCCGACGATGCCGATGGTCTTGCGGGCCAGCTCCATGCCCATCAAGTGGGTCGTCTCCCAGCGCTCGAAGCGGCCGTCGCGCACGTACCGGTCGGCCGCCGGCACGTGCCGGGCGGCGGCCAGCAGCAGGGCCCACGCCTGGTCCGCCGTCGCGTCGGTCAGCACGCCGGGCGTGTGGGTGACGGCCACGTCGTGCGCCTCCGCCGCCTCCAGGTCGATGTTGTCGACCCCGACGGCGTACTGCGACACCATCTGCAGCCCCGGGCGGGCCTCGAACAGCGCCTCCGTGATCGGGTCGGCGAGCACGGACAGAAGCACGTCGGCCCCGTCGGCCAGGGCGATGAGTTCATCGACGGAGCGCGTGCTGCCGTCGGGCGGGTCACAGACCGTAAGGGTGTGCTCGTCTCGCACCCCGGAGAGGCCCCCGTCGATGAGGGGGCGCGTCGAAACGATGTGGGCCATCGGTGGAAGGGCTACTAAGGAATGTCGTCGAGTCGGGCTGTCGCCCACGAAGCTACAAAGCGGCGGGCGTTTCGTCCAGCGGGGAGGGCACAGGCGCAGCCAGAAACAACAGGGACGGACACGATGGGACCCCGCTTTCCCCCGAACGGACCCGCGCGTCCTGCCTGGCGTCAGAGGTCCACCTTCGTCACGCCCGCCCCGCCCTCCTCAATGGGGGCCTTGCGGTGGTCCGTCACGTCGGGCCGACCCGAGAGCATCTCGTGGAGGGCATTGCGGAGCGCCCCGGTGCCCTTCCCGTGGAGGATCTCGACCGTGTCGAGGTTGGCCGCCACGGCGTCGTCGAGGAAGTGCTGCACCTGCCGCCGGGCCTCGTCCACGCGCTCCCCGCGCACATCGATCGAGGGGCTCGCCTCCAGCGCCGCCATCTCGGCGTTGCCGCCCGTATCCTCTTCGTCGGGCTCCGCAGACTCCGGCCCGCCGACGCGGGTCAGGCGGTCGAGCGACACGCGCATGTGCATCGAGCCCATCAGCAGGCGGGCCTCTCCGTCCTCGATCTCCTGCACCTCCACGGCGGTCGACCCGTCGTCCACCACCACCTGGTCGCCCTCGTTGATGGGGCCGCCGGCGGCCGCCGGCGACGCCCCGTCCGCCTCCGCCGGCGCCGCGTCCTGCTCCGGCGCCGCCTCCTCGCGCCGCGCCTGGAGGTCCGCTTTGTAGTCTTCGAGCTGCTCCCGCGCCTCCTGGGTGGCGTCCGACTCGGCCTGGGCCTCCTTGATCTCGCGGATCGTGTTCTCGATGCGGGCATTGGCCTCCTCCACGATGCGCTCGGCCTCCTCCAGGGCCTGCTGGCGGAACGCGTCGCGCTCCTTCTCCAGCTTCTCCGTCTTCTCCTCGTAGCGCTGCTGCTCCGCCTCGGCCTTCTCGCGGGCCTTGCGGGCGTCGTAGAGCTCGTCCTCCAGCTCCTGCGTGCGCCGCTCGAACGTGGTGATGAGGTTCTCCATGGCCGTCTTCTGGGTCCCGGCCAGGGTGCGGGCCCGGTCCAGCAGGTCGCCCGACAGGCCCATGCGCCGGGCAATCTCGAAGGCGTAGGAGGACCCGGGCACGCCCTCCTGGTAGCGATGGGTGGGGCGCAGGGTCTCCTGGTCAAACTCCATCGACCCGTTCTCGACGGCCTCCGCCTCGTGGGCGTACGTCTTGAGCGTCCCGTGGTGGGTGGTCGCGATCGTGCGGGCGCCGGCCTCCGTGAGCTGCTCCAGCACCGCCTGCGCGAGGGCCGCCCCTTCGTCCGGGTCCGTGCCGGTGCCGGCCTCGTCGATCAGGACGAGCGCGTTCTCCCCGACCGCGGAGAGCATGTGACGGAGGTTGGAGACGTGCGAGCTGAAGGTGGACAGGTCGTCCTCGATCGACTGCTCGTCCCCAATGTCGGCCACAATCTGGTCGAAGAGCGGGAACGAGGAGTGCGGCGCCACCGGAAGGGGGAGTCCGTAGGCGAGCATCAGCGAGAAGAGGCCAACGGTCTTCATCGTCACCGTCTTGCCCCCGGCGTTGGGGCCGGTGATCACGAGCGTGCGGAAGTCGGCGCCGAGCTCCAGGTCGAGGGGAACCACCTCCCGCGGCGGAAGGGCCTCCTCCTCGCCCGAGGCGCGCCCGTCGGTCGCGTCGCCGGCGTCGCGCCTCTCGAAGTGCAGCTGCAGGACCGGGTTTCGGCCCTCGTAGATCTCGACGTGGCCCTCGTCGTTGAGCTTGGGGACGACGGCGCCTAAGCGGTTGGCAAAGCGGGCCTTCGCGCGCAGCAGGTCGAACTGGGCCAGCACTGTCAGATTCTCCTCAATCGCGTCGCTCTCGGCCCGCACGTGGTCGGTCACCCGGCGCAGGATGCGCTCGATCTCGGCCTGCTCGGCGCTCTGGAGCTCGCGCACCTCGTTGTTGAGCTCCAGGCAGGCCGCCGGCTCGATGTAGACGGTCTGCCCGCTGGCGGACCGGTCGTGCACGAAGCCCTCCACCTTCCCCTTCGCGCTGGCGCGGACCGGGATCACCATGCGCCCGCCACGGAGGGTGGCCTGCTCGCCGGTGGCGTGGCCCTCCCGCACGGCGTGGCGGAGCGCCTTGTCGAGCGTCGTGCGGAGCTCCTCCTCCTTCGATCGAATCTGCTGGCGCAGGCGCCGCAGCTCCGGCGACGCGTCGTCCCGGATGGACGCGTCCTCGTCGAGGATCGACGCGATCGTCTCTTCGAGATCCGGGAGCGGGGTGGCTCGCGCCACGGCGTCGGCCAGCCGCGGGTAGTCCTCGCGCCGCGCCTCGAAGTGCTTCTTCAGGCGCCGGAGCGTGACGAGGGTCCGCCGGGTCGCCATCAGGTCCTCCGGGTCCACGTAGGCGTCCTCCGGGGCGGCGCGGCGGAGGGCGTCCCGCAGGTCGTACATCGGGCTGAGCGGCACCGAGTCCCCGTACTGAAAGGCGCCCTGCAGCTCCTCCACCCGCCCCAGCTCGCCCCGCAGCCAGTCCATCGTGCGGGCCGGCCGCATGGACGCCAGCCGCTCCTCGCCCAGCGGGCTCTGCACGCGGGCCGCCAGGCGGTCGCGCACGACGTCGAAGCCGAGCTTCTCATCCAGCGAGTCCGGGTACGTCTCCATGGGGCGCGTAGCACGCAAGGGTGAAGGGGGACGCTCGGGGGCCGTGAACCGGGGCGCGAAAAACGACACTCGCCTCTCACGCGTGTCCGTTCACGGAAGGGCCGGCCGTTGCCCCGCCGGCCCGGCAGGCCATCGCCGCCTGGCGTGGGATCATAAACAATCGACCGGCCCGGCTGCTCCAACGCCACGCGGCCCACGCGCCCTCAGCGGCGCCAAACGCCGTAGTCCACCCAAAATCCACACGCAGCGGGCCCCTGCGCCGTCGATACGGCGGCAACGTCCTTAGGCTCGGTGGGGCCCGGCGCTCCCTAACTGCGCAGCTCCACGTTGACCTGGGAGTGGTCGCCCACGTTGAGGCTTTCCGGCCGCAGGTCGACCGCGGCGTGGCGCCCGATCACGGAGTCGGCGAGCACCGCGTTCTCGACCGTGCCGCCGGCAAAGACAATGCTGTCCCGCAGCACCGCGTCGGAGACGGTCGCGCCCTCTTCGATCGAGACGTGCGGGCCCACGACGGCGTTCTCAACGGTCGCGCCCGGGCCGATGTAGACCGGGTCGTGGATGACACTATCCTCGACAGTGCCCTGGCGGGCGTCGCCGGACTCCCGCTCCAGGACGCGCCCGGTGGTCTCCAGCAGGGCCGGGATCGTGCCGCAGTCCATCCACGCGTCCACACCCGCCGTGGTAAACATGTCGCCCTCCTGCAGGCGGTGGTCCAGCGCGTCGGTGAGCTGATATTCGCCGCCCGCGCCCTTCATGTCGGTCTCGATGACGTGGTCGATGCCGGCCTTCAGGTCGGCCAGCTCGCGGAGGTAGTAGATCCCGATGAGCGCCTCGTTGGAGACCGGGTCGTCGGGCTTCTCGATGAGCTCGGTGACCTCCTCCCCATCGCGCACGGCAACGCCGAACCGGCGCGGGTCGTCCACTTCGCGGACGAACGCCACCACGTCAGCGTCGCCGAGGGTCACCTTGCCCGATAGGCCAAAGAGCGTGTCCGCAAACACCACGACGCCCTCGCCCTGGAGGTGCTCGCCCGCACAGCCGACGGCGTGGGCCGTGCCGAGGGCCTTCTCCTGGACGGGGAAGTGCGGCGTGATGCCCCGCTCGTCGCAGAGCGCGGTGAGCTGGTCGCGGATTTCGGTGCCGAAGTCGGGCCCCAGGACGAACACGCCGTCGTCGGGGGGCGCCGGGAGGACGCGGGAGAAGGTGTCGACGATGCGCTCGACGATGCTCCGCCCTCGCACCTTGAGAAGCGGCTTGGGGGTGACGTGCGAGTGCGGGCGGACGCGGGTGCCCCGCCCCGCCATGGGAACGATGAGCTTCATGGGCAGAATTGATGCGTTGCGCAGAGAACGAGAAGAACGGCCGTGGGCGTCCACGCGCGGGAGACACTCGCATGCCGAGTGCGCGTTCGATGCGACGCCGCCATGATAATAACGAGATCGGGGACCGAATGCCAGCGCGCCCGCCGCGATTTTCTCGTGCACCGCCCCTCTTTCGGCGGGTCCGGAATGTCCTCGATTCTGGACAACGCTGCGCACTGCCGCCTACGACCCGCCCCCGTCCTCCACCGCCCCACCTCCACCACGCCGTCTTCATATTTTCGACCGTTCTGGAGGCCCACCGCGGGGCGCGGCCCCTTTGGCCGGCGAGAGCGCCCGGTTCGTCGGCCCGGCTGCACTTCCGGCACAGACGTTGTACCTTTTAGGCTCCACGATGACGGCAGCGGCGGCCCTCCCGCCCGCCAGCCTGCCCCCGTCGGCGCCGGGGCCCTCGGCCCCGGAAACAAACGTACGGGGCACTCCTACCGCACTTAGTGTTTGATGTCGACGGTTTTTTCATTCTTCCCCGCAACCAGTCTTCCAGTCATGAATACCCACTGGCTACCCCGCGCTCTCGCAACCCGCTGGACGGTCGTCGCATTTGCCTGCCTGCTCGGGCTCCAGCTTGGCGCCGGGAGCGTGCGTGCTCAAAGCGACAACTCCCTGTCCAACGCTCAGAAGAAGAAGCTGAAGAAGGAGCTGCAGCAGACGTATAAGGAAGGCGCCAAAGCCGGAAACGCGGAGAACTACGAGATGGCCGCCACGCGGTTTGAGGAGTCCATCGAGCTGGCCCAGAAGCTGGGGCTCGACGACCTCATCGGGAAGATTGAAAACAACCTCATCGAAAGCCTCAAGGGCGCCGGCAGCGCCGCGCTCAAGCAGGAGAACTACACAGGCGCCCTGTCCCACTTCAAGACGCTGCAGGAGTACACGGACGCCGACCCCACCGTCCAGTACAACCAGGGCCTGGCCCTCATCAACATGGAGGACAGCACGGAGGCCGGGCTGCAGTCGCTGCGGCAGGCGATTGAGGTGGGCAACGAGGTGGGCAACACCCGCGTGGCGGGCCTGGCCACCGAGCGCATTCGGGACGAGTTCCTGGCCCGCGCCTCGAAGGCCCTGCAGGGCGACAGCCCGTCGCAGGCCCAGATCGACAAGGCCCTGAGCGCCCTCGACCAGATGACCGAGTACGTGGAGCCGAACGCGAACGCGATGTTTTACCGCGGCACGGCCCTTTACGAGAGCGGGCAATACCAGCAGGCCATTCAAGCAGCCCGCCAGGGCCTGGACATGCACCAGGGCAGCCGCAGCGACGCCGCGAAGTTCCACTTCGTGATCGCCGAGTCGCAAATGGAAACCGGCAACAAGGCCTCCGCCTGCGAGACGTTTGCCAACGCCACGTACGGCGACTACGAGGCCCGCGCCAACCACTACCTGGAGAACGAGTGCGACGACGTGTGACGCGCCGCTGCTCCGCGCCATTCCGGTGTCCCTCGGAACGCCCGTGCCCTCCGGCGCGGGCGTTTCGTGTTGAGGGTGCACCGCCTCGTCCTCAGAACCTACCACTCATCAGCGAAGGGCGCGCCGGGCGAGGCCGTGGGGGCAGTCTGCCCCTGGGCGGGATGGGCCCATGGCTCCATGCCCCACCCGATTGGAGAGAGGCGGGGGCCTCTCACACCGTCTCCTGGGCCCCCCAGTAGACGAGCACGACGAGGAGCACGGCGGGCACGAAGATCGCGGCCAGGGTGAGCCACTCGATGCCCGTCCCGACCGGCGCGTCCGCCTGAAACGATGCGGCGCGCTGGAGAAGGGCGATGGGAAGCATCATGGGGGCAACTGTGCGTTTCGCAGGGAAGAATGAACGGCGGGGGCGCCGGCGTCGGGGCCCGCCCGACTGGCCGACAGGGCTGCCCGTTCGGGGCCTCACTCTTTGGGCCAGGCCGTCTCCTCGGGCAGCTCCGCATCGGGGGGCTGCAGGACGAGCTCGTCCGGCAGGTCGTTCACTTGGTCGCCTGGGTTGACCACCGACACGAGCGGCAGGGCCAGGGCGGTGAAGAACTTGCCCATGGCGGCGAGCAGAAACTCCTGCTGCAGCTCCACCATGTCCTCTTCCAGGCGCTCGTCGTCCCGGGCGTGCCCCTGAATGTCAAGGTACAGGACCCGCGGCCAGTCCGGAAACTCCGCCTGCGCCTCCTTGAGCAGCGCAAAGACGTCCTGCGCCGCCGTCTCGAAGTCGTCGTCCGGCCGCACTATATGGTAGAGCGAGACTGTGTTGTCGAAGTTCATGTGCAGGCCGGGCGCATCCGGCTTGTTATACTCCGGCACGAAGTCCGGGCGGTCCGAGGACGAGCTCATGAGGAACGCCAACCAATTCACGAGAACGGGTCCGTTTTTGAATGCCCGCCCGCCCCGAGAGATTCGGCCCGGCGGCGCGGGCGCATCGCTGGAGGCTACCCCGCCTGCGCCTGCGCCCCACACGTGGAGACGGCCCCGGTCGCCTTCTCCGCGGGCTCCTCGGCGGACAGCTCCTCGGCGGACGACTCCTCGGCGGACGGACCCGCAGCCCCGTCGGCCCGCTGACGCCGCTGGCGCTCTACGGAGTGGGCCAGGATCTCTTCGAAGAGGGTCTCGGCGAGGGTGGGCGGCAGGCCCGCCTCGTCCGCCACCGACCGGACGTGGGCCAGCAGTTCGGCCTCGCGCTCGGGGTCGCGCACGGTGCGGTCAGCGTCGGCCTTCAACTCGCAGAGGTCGTCGACGATGGCCTGCCGCTCGGCGAGCAGCTCCACGACCCGCTCGTTGATCTCGTCGATGCGGGCGCGGGCCTCCGGCACGGTCGTTGGGCTGGAAGACGTGGACATGGATGGGTCGCTGGCGTGGGGGTCAGAATGCGTCTGGGGACCCACCGGGCGCGGCGCCATCGGCCCACACATGCGAAAACCCCGCCGGGGCCGAAGGCGATCGACCGGCGGGGTGCAACAACAAGAGGGTACGCGCGCTACGAGCCGCCGGCCGTCCAGAGATAAAAATAGACATACACGTAGCCCAGATAGAAGCGGGCAAAGGCACAGCGGCCTTCGGCCGCGCCGACAGAGGCGCTGGCCGCGGACGGGATGGCGAATGGGAGAGCGCGTCGGTTCATGGCTACCGTACAGTACGGCACGCGGGCACGGATGTCAACGCCCGTTCGGTTCTACACAGAACTCTAACATTTACTGCATCCAGTTCGGTCAGCCTCGTCTCTCCAGACAATTCGGAAGGACAATCTGTTCAGAAGGACAATTTGCCCGCAAACGTTCTGAACACCAACTGTTCCTCACAGGCGATTCGGGACGCCCGGGATTACATCGGACGTGTCTCGCTCCCCATCGGCAAAGAAGCGGATGTTCTTCTCTTCGGTGACGATCCAGACCTCTTCGGCTCCTGCCTCGCGGTAGAGCGCGCGTTTCTCGTCCATCTCGTCCCAGTCGTTCGACTCGGACATAACTTCGATGCACACCTCCGGGGCCAAGGTGGGAGGATCCCCCGTCCCTTCCATTTCGTCCCTCCGCGCGGCCGTGCACCAGACGACGTCGGCGACCTTTGTCCCCTTCGCCGTCACGATGGGGAATTCCGGCCGGACCCGTCCCCCGCCTGCGTGCTCGTGCAGAAGAGCGATGAGGTCGCCCTGCCTGTCGGAATGCAAAGCGGAGTGTGGACTCAAAATCAGCTGTCCTCTACGGTTGGTTTCGACCTTGTAGGAAAGCTCGCGGAGAACGGGATCCGAGCGAATTTCCGCCCATCGCTCTTGCTGGTCCTGTTCTGCGGTCGTAGGCGCAGGCATGGCTGGACGATTAGGATCTATAGATATGCAGATTCCAAAACGCTCAGCTCCGAAACAGGATCCGCTCCCCTCCTCTGTTTTCCGCCCCGCCCGCCTGTTCCCCCGCCTAACGGCCCAACGGATCCTGCAGTCTCCGCCACGTGAGGCCGACCCGCACGCCCACGCTTTCCTTACGAAAGTCGCCGGTGTCGACCGCCACGCCCAGGTCGTAGGCGAGCGCCTCCGTCCCCGGCACCCGCCCGAAGACCTCCACCAGAAGCGACCACTGGCCTGTCCGCGAGAAGCGGTCGTCGAGCAGGTCTGTACACTCGGGGTCCGAGCACAGGCTCGTCGAGCCGCTGTTTTCGCTGTAGGTGCCCGTGAGCCGGTAGGACAGGCCCGGCCACGCCGTGCCCTCCACGGCCACGTGGTGGGCCACGACGAGACTGTTGGCGATGCCGGGCCGGCCATCCGGGACGCCCGGCGTGCCCGCAGGCGGCGTCACGAGCGGCAGGCCGATCGTGCGTCCCCGATGGGTCCAGCCCGATCGGTAGAGGCTGTGGCTAAAATTCCGGTCGGACCCCGCCCGCTGCCCCTCCGCGTACTTGGCGTTCTGGCGGATGAACCGGAAGTGCTCGTACAGAACTGCCTCCACCAGGGCCGGCCCGCCGGGCCGCCGCAGACTCACGCCCCAGAGCCCGTCCCACACGTTTCGGAACCAGAGGCCCGCCTTGTCCTCAAAGAAGAACTGGCGATAGACCTGTGCCGCCACCGGCCCCGCCGACACATCGACGCTGAAGTCGTAGTTGCCCATGTGGTCGGGGCCCACCTCATCGGAGCCCCGCAGCGCGAAGAACACGCGGCCGAACTGCCGGAGGCCGTCCCGGAAGGCCCCTGCCTCCTGGCCCGCCACCGCCTCAGTGGGCGTCCCGCCCCAGAACGCGTGATGGATCAGCCCCGCGTGTAGCGTCACCGGCCACTCGGGGGGCAGCAGGCGGAGGTACCCGTACTTCTCGTGCAGAAAGGCATTCTGCACCACCCGGCCTTCCCCCATCCAGCCGTGGGCGAGGTACCCCTTCACCCCCAGGAATCCGTTCGTGCCGGGGACGGGCACGTAGCCGGGCGTCGACACGCGCACCTTCGGCAGGGGCGTCGCGTTTTCGCTGCGCGTGACGCCGCCGAGCGAGCGGGCCGTGTCGACCCGGCCGATGACCTGCTTCTTCCACCCGGCCGTCAGCTGCAACGGCCCGTACCGGAGCTGCCCGTAAAGCTCCTGCACGTGGAGCGTGCTGTTGGCGGAGGCCCGTCCCAGAAGGCTCGCCCCGACGGCGTAGTCGAGCCCGCCCTTCGCGCCCGAAAAGGGCCGCCGGGCCGCGAGGCGCGCCCCGAGGGGGATCCCGCTCCGGCCTAGCCGCCCGTACTGGTTCGCGTCCAGCCAGAAGGGCAAGGCCTCCGTGCTCGCCCCCGCCCCGAAGACCGACACCTCCGATTGAATTGGGCCCCCGCCCTGCCCCTGCGCGGGCCGGGCGGACGCCCCCATCAGCAAGGCGCAGAGACCCACCCAGACGATCAGGCCGGCCGGGAGGCCCCTTTTGTACCGGGTCGTGGTGTACCGGGTCACACGTGCGGGGTGGGCGCGTCGGGAAGAAGCAGTCATGGGGCGGTCGGCGTGTGCGCAGTCGGCGCGTCGAGGCAATGCGTAGAACGCCCGTGTCCATCGGCGTGGACGCTCCTTGTTCCGACTCGTTGCCCGAAGTGCTCAATTTACGCAGTGCCCCTCGATCGTCCCCAATCCACCAGGACACGGTCCCGTAGACGGCTGCCCCCCACGAACAAGAGACATAGTGGACGTGCAGTGATATCATTCAACGTGCCCTGTTCGAGGAGAGCGTGGCCGCACGCCCGGCCGCCCTCACATCAACGTTTTGGGGGAACCTCGCAGTGGGATCGGTACTACGCCCCAGTGCTGCCACATGAGACTTCAGCCTTCGCCCCGACATGAGCATCTACGCAACCCTCTGGACGCTCAAGTTTCCGCATCAGGGCCGCGCACACCTAGACTCCGACTGGGTCCGTGTACGAGCCCAGCCCAAGACTACTTCCTCACTTTGCTCGGGGCGCAAGGGGGTTCCCTCGCACATTGGCTCCCCCACGCCCGGCCTGGGATACGAGGACGGTGATCCCTACGGCGCGTTTCTCCCGCCCCCACTCGAAACTAACAAGCACGGGGAGCACGAATTCATGCGTGCGGTCGTGTTCGTGACAGAACAGACGAGCAATGGTACTGAGCGCAGCCCTCAAGAGTACGTCGATCCGCTGCTGGTGCGGACAGGCGAGGCGTACGCCCGCCTCACGTTCGAGGAGCTTCATCGGCACCTCTGCGACACTCTCCGAAACGATGAAGATCACCGACATCCGAGCGATTGAACCAAGCGACCAGAAAAGGGGCGACCGGCGCTTTTCTCCAAAGCACCTCTCCCCTTCTCAGAACCTGTTTTAATTCATGCCACGAGGCGACAGGCGGCAGCGATGGCCTGCAAATCGGACCTGGACTCGGGCGGTAGATCCACTGCAGCCCTCGACCATGTCCCGATTCTCGGCACATCGGTGCTCGTCCTCGAGGGTCGGTTCAAAATCAACATACCAGGTTCTCACTCCACACTACGGGCGTGGGTCAACTCCCGCGACTGAACCGGGCGCACCTCGTCCCGGTCGATGGCCAGCATAGCCACGGTGTCTCCCGTGAGGGTGACGAACTCAACCTCAAAGGCCTCTCCCTCAGAATACACATGAACGACCGTTCCCACGTCCCCCGGTTCCAGTCCCGCGTCGGGCTCTTTCGTCGTAAGAACCACTCGATCGTGTTCTTCGATCATGGGCCTACCGGTCCGATGAAGAAAGGGGATATGCTGCTACCAATCGAGATTCCGGCTCCGATTACTCCTGTTCGATAATCCAAACCATCCGCACCTCCGGGCGGTTTCCCGTCGGAGTATCGATCGGTCCTTCGACCACGTAAGTAGGGCACCTCCTCGGCGATGAATCTTCGAAGCGCACCGTGCTCAGGCTGACTTGAGTAGATGATCAGGTTGCTGTCCAGAAGCATGCGGCTTAACGGTCACGGCCAAGAAGTGGACGATCATGCCGAACCTCCCGCTGCCACGCGTCTGGATCGTCGACCGTACTGAAGGCGCTAGACTCCGCCAATTTGGCAAGGGCGTCGGCCATCTTCTGACCCTGGGTTCCCTTCTCGGTTTCTTCCTCGAGCACGGTGACGTGTACGCGCAACGGACGGTCGGTGTCTGGCACCTTTTCTCCTGCCCATCGGACGCGGTCGCCCTCGAGAATACCTTCGTAGGTTCGGAGCATAGCAGTGAGTTCGCCGGTGAGAAGACACGATTTGTGTTTTCAACTCTTCACCCTCGCGAAAGGTTTGGGTACGTACAGCCTCGCTACTCAACTGGGGTGTGTCTCACTGCTGCTGAGGCGACGATAAAAGCTCGGCTCTCTTCGAGCGAACGATCAATCTCCTCCCGGTGAGCAAAATAGTAGGCAAGTGCTGCGTAGACATCCGCCAGGGACAAATCATACTCACTGGCAATCTGATCCACGCTCCAGCCCAGCCGCTCGTGCCAACACCACGACGTCCTGAACCCTGATTCGGTGGTCGGCAATTCGGGGCTTCCCACCACAGATTCCGTCCGTCTGTTCAATCCGCTGATCCAAGGACATGGTCGTACTGGAGACCTGAAAGGACAACATTTCGCTTGAAAGGGGTACGCACACGTCAAGGAGACAGGTGCCTCTGTTCCACATGCTCGCTCTCTTCGCGCATTTCTCCCTCGCACGAAAGAAAACCGCCCAACGCTGAACGTTCAACATACAAACACTGCACGCAAAACGCCCAACGCCCAAACGGTTCAGACAAGCCGCAAGATAAGAGCAGCGAGTCTCCTTTGTCCACCGAAGACAACCACCTCCGACAGCTACACCTCCATCGACCGACCTCACTCGCGGCCACAGGGTAGAGGGTCCAATGCCAAACGCCCCCATGTCGCCGGTGCAGGAAGGCGTCCACCGGGCGACCCCATGAATTGCGAGTCGCTCTCGGGCGGGACTCCCTGGCTACGAACCCGACGACAGATCCAGGTGCCTCATCACCTGATGGGCAAACGCACGAAAGTCCCCGAGCCGCTCGTAGGAGATGCTGTGCACGATCCGCCCAGTCAATGGAGCGATAGGCGTGAACAGCAACGTTGCGGAATCCGACAGCCCCCTGTAACCGATGGGCCAGCTCCTCCGAAAGGACCCCATCTCTTGGAGATGATCAAACGCCTTCGCCATGGTCTCCGGCGACGGCCGGTCGGTTTCGGCAATGAGATGAGCAGCCACGTCGACGCAAAAGAGGCGCGTGCCGGTTTGAAGAATCCGGTCGACGATAGGGCCGTGGGTGGCCTGAAGATCAATCAGATCAACGGGGCGACCGGTTGCCTGCGCCAGCGTTTCGATCAACGCCAATTTCTCATCGGCAGCGAGGGGCTCGTTCGGCAGCACCGCCACATCGAGGTCACTGGTCAGGCCGGCCGTACCGGAGGCGACCGATCCAAAGACCCAGGCCGCCCCAATGCCCTCGTGGGGGTGGAGAAGATTTATGATCCGTGCCCGCCTGTCCGAAGTCATCGTCCGTTCTGGCCAATGAACAGTCGTACTCGTTTCCCACGTACAGGTCCGGGAGAAGTTGGAGCCCCACGTTCCGACCCTGACGGCCTTCGGGGCCTCCGCGACCGCTGTCGGGACGGGATGCCGATTGAGCCAACACCGGTCCTCGTCTCGCTGTTGTCGCACCGTCTCACTGAGGGACCCTCCGTTCACCTCAAGGGAGTCTCGACACCGATGAAGTGAGGGCAGAGCCTCCCCTTCGTGAGGCTGTACAGGCCCAAGGTGAACTGGAGGCCATGAGAATTGTCTCACCCGCTTCCACGTGAGCGACAAGGTCGACAAGACCCACTTGCGCTTCTCGAAGAGAGCCCTGCGTCACGACGTTGTCGATCGGTCCGGACGTAAAGGATGTCCCGTTTCTTCCCACAGGCGTTTCGCTTGAGGGAGCATCCGGCGTCTGAGAGACCATCAAAAGGAGTGATGATGCTATCTCGATGCCAACGCAAAACGCCCGACATGCAGGCCCTTATACTCTCCACTCTCTCCCATCCTCCCACGCACACCCATGCTCAACATTCTCGCCCTTTTCCCATGCAGCGCTCCGGAACGTTCACTTCAGTCATCGTTAGCGTCCCATTTTGCCGTAGAGATGCTCGCGCCGAAGAGTCCCCGTCTTCCATTGCCCCGCGTCGAGGCGTGGCCAGTTCGTTGCGAGAAGGTCGGAAGATCTCCGGCGCAGAGGGGACTCCTCCATTGACGCATTCTCCGTACGGGACAGCACGATGACCTCAGCCTCCCCGGGTGCCAGTTCGGGAAGCGAGTCCGGCCACTTCAGAGTTCCGTCCGGGTGCACCTGCACCGTCAGTTTGATGGCTTCCATAACGAGTGGTGAGTCACAAAAAAAGACTCTGCAAAGCCAACGCTCCCCTGACATTTCGTTTCTCCCCCCGCCGCCGAGGCACACGTTTCAATTCGCCTAGTGCGCTTTTGAATGTGCTCAAGGTACAGTTCATCTGTCTCATCGGCACTCATTGAAGGGAAACGGCCTCCCGAAGCACCCGATCGCGAAGCCCCGGGTGCAACGATGCTTCCGTCACCACATCGACATCTCGTCCCAGCAGATCTTCAAGGTCCTGCTTCAGAGCGACGTGATCTAGCAAACTTCGGCCGTCTTCCATCCGAACGAGCAGATCGAGATCGCTGTCCGGCCGATCCTCACCGCGGGCGACCGACCCGAAGAGCCGCACATCGTACGCCCCGTGCTCGCGAGCAAGCTGCAAAATCTCGGTCCGGTGTTCGCGGGCGACCTTCGTCATGAACGCGCATCACTTTTTTCATACGGTTCCGCATTGTCTCCGACAGACGAGCTACCACCGATCACGGATCAGAGGTTCCGTCTGCAGACAGCCACTCAATCGGAATCAACGTACGCCCCCTGCAGTCCGTCGTTTCTTCCAAAACAGTGATGGATCCGACACTCCGCACCTGCAAATCGGCACCGACTGCACTGCAACAGGGAGTATCGAGTACGATGACGACACGTGTCCGCCTTCCTCCCTTCTCCCGGTCAAGAAGAATCACCGGCACGCATCAATTCTACGTCCAGCTCGAACGTGGGACCGGCGTCCGCCAACCCCCGATCCGCCGTCAGAACCTCCCGGTCTCGACGATGGGCCACGGCAAGGTGCAACGCATCCAGGGTCCGGAGCGCCGTGTCCCTTCGAGCGATCCACTGCCGGGCCTGCACGAAATCCCCGTGTTCGATTGCCGCGACCTCATACAATACATGGGACATGTGGGTGCGAAAGAGGTCCTGCACCCGCTCGGCATCTTCTTCCGCCAATTCGCCCCCCGGACTTTCTTTGCCAGCGCCGAGTGCATCTCCACGTCGGTCAACCAGTTGACCCACTCCCCCGGCTAATCCAGCTATCGCTTGGCAGGAGATTCTGCGGTCTCGCTACGAGCTTCGAGCAACGCGGGCTGCCGCCCCTGACGGTCTTACGCCCGCTTCCGCGCTGGAGAGGGCCCTCTCCAGTACATTTCGTGCTGCATTCAAGTCACGGTCATGCAGAGATCCGCACTCTTCGCAAGTCCAAGTTCGTTCCTCAAGCGACAGGTCTTCGTATCTGTGGCTACAGTCGGAGCACGTCTGCGAGGAGGGAAACCAGCGGTCAATCTTGCGGACCTCTTTGCCCTCTTTTTGGGCAACGTGCTCCAGAATCTTGACGAAGGAAGCGAAGCCGAGATCACTTACTTTCCTTCCCCAAAGCTCTTTCATCGCTCCGACGTTGAGCTCCTCAATACAAACAACGTCGTATCGGGAGAAGAGCCTGCGGGCGAGCTTGAAGTGGAAGTCTTTCCGCTGGTTGTCAATCTGGCGGTACTTCTTCGCCAGCCGGCGTTTCGCCTCCTTTCGATTGTTGGAGCCACGTTCTTTGCGAGAAAGCTTCTTGTGAAGGTCCTGGACCTCTTCCAGGCTTTCTTGGAGCGGCTCTGGAGCTTGAATCCGATCTCCGTCGGAAGTCACCAGGAAATCCTTGAGTCCGAAGTCGAGCCCGACAGCATTACCTGTTCGTGGCAGTTCAGGGGTAGGTGGTTCTTTCTCGACAGAGAAACAGATCCAGAGATACCCGCAGGCATCTCGCTTGATCGTGACGGTCTTGATCTCGCCCTTGATCGGGCGCGACTTGACGAATTTGTAGTTGTGGTTTTGGATACGAACTCGGTTTCCACCGAGGAGCTTCCAACCGGTCTGCGTGAGCGTAAACGAGGTGTATTTCTCGCGCTTCTTGAACCCAGGACGCCCGGCAGAATCGATCTCGAAGAACCGCTGGTACGCTTGATCCAGGCGCTCAATCACGTTCTGGAGGGCCTGCGAGTTGAGGTCGTACCAGTGGCCCTTGTCCCGCTGCTTCAGCTTCGTGAGGTGCTTCTTGAGCGCGTAGTAGCCGGGGTACTCACCATAGATTTCGTAGTACCGGCGGGTCAGAGCAACGAAGTGGTTCCACACCACCGACGCAAGCTCGATGCTTTCTACGAGGTGTTTGTTGCGCTCGCAGGTGTAAAGCCGGTACTTGTACGTCTTGCGCATGGGCTACGATTGATCCTCAATGTACCGCCCGACGATCTCCTCGCTCACTTTGCCGGTCGTGCTCACGAAATACGAGCGGGTCCAAAGCGACGGAAGCCGGTGAAGCTGGTCGAACTCTTTTCGCAGAACGTGAGCGCTTTTTTCCTTGAATCGATGAATTACCTGATAGGGTGCGTGGCGGGTATCCGCCTGAACGAACAGGTGAACATGATCGGGACGAATTGCCAGAGAGCCGATCTCCCAGTCATGCTCATCCGCTACGTCAAAGAGTACTTGTTCAAGACGATTGGCAATCTCATTCTTCAACACCTTCGCCCGACGCTTCAGGCACCACACGAAGTTGTACTTCACCGCGTGGACGGCGTGACGCGACCATTGGTATGGTTCTTTGTTGACTGGCATCACTCAATCAACAGACCATCACAGCCGGTGTTCTGGAGAAAATCCTTGCCTTGAACTCGAATTTTCTCTGCGAGAGGGTCCCCGAACCGACAGGTTCATATCCCCCAAGGAACGACAGCTCCACAGGAGCCGGAGGGTTTACTGCCCTCTCACGCTCTCCCAATAGTCTAACGACGAAAGGTGGAAGAGCACGAAGCCGTTGCTCAACCCGTCCGCTGAGTGGCTCGGGGCAGTAATACGCCGCCAGAATGCTTGTGTCGACGTATTGGGTCAATATCGATCCTCCTCTCGCTGATGCTGTATCGTTTCACTGAGGGGCTCCCCCTTCACCTGAAGATCTTCACGCCACTTATGGAGCGAAGGCAAGGCATCCTCCTCTTCATCTTGTGACTGTACAGGCCCAAGCCGAACCGGGGGGCGTCCCGACCGCGTAATGAGAATCGTTTCTCCTTCCTCCACACGAGCGAGAAGGGCCTCAAGACAGTCTTGCGCTTCTCGAAGCGGGACCTGGGTCATGCCTCAATGGAATGCTGTTTAGACAATCGGAGAATGACGTACGAGAAGACGTTGACGGTGCTCCGTACCTCTATTCCCATCCGACACGCTCCTTGTCAAAGCGCCCAACACTCAACGCAATACGCACAAGCGCCCTTCCCCCACTCTCCCTTTCCCCCATTCCCTACACTCCCACGCTCTCCACACCCACGCGCCTGCACGCACGGACGGTTCAGGCAAGCCGCGAGCGAAGAGCAGTGTGTCTCCTCTTCCCACCAAAGCCATCCTCCTGCGCGCTACAATTTCAATTCCGGCCGATCTGCAGGCGCTGAACCAGGCGGCAACCGTCGTCAGGCTCAGCTTCCGAACGCATCTACAGAAACCGAATCTGCTGGTGCAGTTCCTCTTCCGACGACGCCCGTGCGATTCGGACCAATCCGCGCACAATGTCGCCAATCGACCGCTCCCGGGGCACGTAGACAATGACAGCATGAGAGCCCCCCTCTGCGGCCAAGCGGAGAAAGTCATCGTCGTGCGTCACGAGCACCCGACTGTCCCTCCGGGCATGAGCAAGGTGCTCCTTGTCTTGGGTTCCCTACCGATCCATTTCGGCGAGCGTACGGACCTCTATGCCCCGTTGCCGGAGCCCTTCCGCCACGACTGACGGAATGTGCTCGTCCAAATGGAAACGAACCGACTCAGCCATCCTCCCCCAGAGGTTCTGTCTGCTCCGACGACTGCTCCTTCTTCATCCGCTTGATAAAAGCTCGGCTCTCTTCGAGCGAACGATCAATCTCCTCCCGGTGGGAAAAATAGTAGGCAAGCGCCGCGTAGACGTCCGCCAGGGACAGATCGTACTCGCTAACAATCTGATCCACGCTCCATCCCTGCCGCTCGTGCCACACCACAACGTCCTGAACCGTGATTCGGTGGCCAGCAATCCGGGGCTTCCCACCACAGATTCCGTCCGTCTGTTCAATTCGTTGATCTAAGGACATGGTCGTACTGTAGATCAGAAAGGGCAACGTGTCTCGTAAGAGAGGTACGCACGCGTCGGGGAGACAGTTGCCTCTGTTTCCCATGCTCGCTCTCTTCTCGCATTTCTCCCGCGCACGAAAGAAAACCGCCCGACGCACAACCCTCAACACACAAACCCCCACGCACACCTCAAACTTCCAGCACCGGCCGATCCGCACAATGGGCTTTCTACAGTCGACAAACTTTGGGGCCCTCGTCGATCGGCGTCTCCGCACCGACCGCGGCCGGCACAGAGTTCATTCAGCGACAGGCCGCAATGACAGAAGCAGTGATCGAAATCACAACTCCCCAAATTCTTGCAGAAGGCGCTCGTAAAAAGATTCACTGATCCATAATCCCGCCTCCAAAACGCGATCGAGTTCTCCTCGCAGTGAATCAGCGTGTTCAGCCGCCCGCGCTTCAACGAGAACCCCAATCGTCCCCGTCACGCTGAGGCCTCGCTGTTTCGCAACTCGCCGTCCTTCCTGGTCGTTGAGAACGACGAGGTCAGCGTCTCGCTCAACGGCAAGCGGAAGCCCCCCCCGCTCTCCGTCCCCCAATTCTTCGGGAAGACGGTGCAGAGACGCATCCTACGGCTCTTGGACCGGAATGTCTTGCCTGTGTCGCCACTGCCGAATGGCCTCGGTGTCCGGTTGCTCCCGGGCGTTCACTTCGTCGAACACGGCTTTCGGAATTTCCACCGTCGCGTACAGCGTCGTCAGCAGCTGTAGCCGTCCAACTTTGGCCAGGATCAGAAGCGGGCTGGTATCACAGACGACCATCACGAGCGGGAACGGGCTCGATCCTGGGCCGCTTCGATCTCTTGCTCAAGCTCGTCGGCGTCGTAGTTCCACACAGAAATGCGGTGGGCGCCAAGTTCGTTGAGAAAACCGACACGCTGCATGCCCGCCACGTCTGCGGCTCGCCCCGAGGTGATTCGTCCCAGCTCGTAGAGTTTTGCCGCCACGAGAAATCGCATTTCACGCTCAAACTCGTCCGGGGTCTGATCCATCGCCTCCGGCAACTCCTCGGGATACGGGATGCGAAGCTCACGCGTCGCCATGGACATGTATATCTGTCTACGGGGAGATATGATGTACCCGTCAGGGGAAAGAGGACATTTCCACAACAGGTTGCAGTAGCGGGGGCGTAATCATGAACGCCTCACGACGGAGCAAAGTTCATTGCCCCTTCTTGCCTTCCCCACAGAACGCCCAACGCAAAACCCTCAACGCACAAACCCCCACGCCCACCTCACACCTCCAACACCGGCCGGTCTTCGTAATAGGCTTTCACCCAGTCCGCGAATTTTTGCAGCCCCTCGTCGATCGGCGTTTCGGGCGTCCAATCCAGGAGCCGCTTCGCCTTAGAAATGTCCGCGTAGGTCCGCTCCACATCGCCCGGCTGGGTGGGCAGTTGCTCGATCTCCGGCGCGATGTCCATCGCCTCCGCAATGCCGGAAATGAGATCTCTGAGCTGCGTCGTCTCCGACCCGCCCAGGTTGATGATCTCATGCTCGGGGGCGTCTAGGCCCTTCGCCCGGCGCAGGCTGCGGACGATGCCGTCGACGATGTCGGCCACGTAGGTGTAGTCGCGGCGCGACGTGCCGTCCCCGTACATCGTGATGGGCTGGCCAGTGAGGAGCTGCCGGGCAAACTTGTGGATCGCCTGGTCTGGCCGCTGGCGCGGACCGTAAACGGTAAAGAAGCGGAGGCAGTGGACGGTAAGCCCGTAGAGGTGGTGGAACGTGTGCGCCAGCAGCTCGCCGGAGCGTTTCGTGGCGGCGTACGGCGAGATCGGTGCGTCCACCGGGTCCCCCTCTGCGAAGGGCACCGTATCGTTGGTGCCGTAGACGGACGAGGAAGAGCCGTAGATGAACGTGCCGATGCCCAGCTCTTGGGCCACCTCCAGCATCGACTGCGTGCCGCCCACGTTCGTCTCCTCGTAGGCCATCGGGGCCTCGATGGAGGGGCGCACCCCAGCCCGGGCCGCGAGGTGCACGATCGCGTCCACGTCCCGGGCATGCAGGGCCTGCAGGAAGGCGTCGGTGTTGCAGATGTCCGTCTCGATGAGCGTGAACCGCTCGCGGGGAAAGTCTTCGATCCCCTCCTCCTTGATGGCGCGGGGATAAAACGGATCGAAGTTGTCGATGGCCGTGACGCGGTGGCCCTCATCCAGGAGGCGGCGGCAGAGGTGTCCGCCGACAAAGCCGGCCCCACCCGTAACGCAAACATGCATCGCTTTATGTAGACATGTCGGTTGATGGAGTGAGCTTAACGTGCCTAGAGACCCAGCCCTTGGGCAGGTAGCGGGTAGATATTAAGTGATGGCTTCGTTGTACCACTCCACGAACAGTTTCGTCGTCAGGTGGAGCATTCGTTCTGACTGGGAGGCCGCTCGCGTTCGCCGGACATACCGCGCCAGCTTCTGCCGCAGTCGCCCGAAGAACCGTTCGACGTGGGCCAACTCGCCACTGGACTTTCCAACCTGCTGGTGACTAGGGTCGTCTTCGAAAACTGGGCGATAGGACTTCCAGAAATCGCTGAAGCTTTTGGCTTGGCGGTACTCCTCCGGAATCCGGCCCCAGAGCCTCGCGCAGGTTTTGGCCGAGCGGTCTCCAATGACAAACGCTACGACCTGCCGTGTCCTTCGACAGAGAGCCACCCACAGCCACCGTTTGTTCGGCCGTTTTCGGACGTATGTCCAGCATTCGTCGAGCTCAAGGACGTCATTCTCCTCAGCTGGCCGGAGTCCATCGGCTACTGAGTCGACTTCGCGTCCCTTTTTTCGAGCCAACGGTTCAGAGTATTGCGACTGATCCCAAAAATGCGACTGATTGCCCGTTTTGACCCGCGTTCGCGGTAGGCTCGGAGGATCTTTTCCTTCTCCTCCTCAGAATAGCCACGCGGCTCAGGGTCAAGTACCTTGTGGGCACCACAGTCTTTACAGTGATACTGCTGGGAGCCGCTGGCGCTGTGGCCATTTTTGACGATATTTGAGGAGCCGCATTCCCTGCATTCGTGGGTCTCTTTGATCATCGGTAGTTTTTGGCTTGTTGAGCCGGACGCGACACCTTTGTAACAGAATCTTTCACTACTTGTTGAGCCGCTACCGCCCTCAGCCTGTTCTGCGTACCCTCTCTCGAAAGACCAAGGAACTGATTGGCCGTGCTACTGAGCTGAAAAACGAGCTGCATGCTCTGCTCCAGCGAGTCCATCCTGAACTTGCCCTTCTGCGCCTGTGGGCACATGAGCCAGGTGGGTCCTGAAGTTAATCAAACGGCATCCGACGCCCGACAAGGTCGTTGAGGCCGGAGTAGAGACAGTGGCCGAGATCCCATGCGTCACCGAGGAGAGGGCCCGAGAGGTTATCGACAATGCCCGAAGCAGCGTCGCTGGGCAGACAGATCCGGACACTGGACTGGCTCTGTCGATGGTCGCAGAGGATCTTCTTCGGCTCGAAAAACGCATCGATCGGCCCTGAGGTCGGCTCTGGGACCGAGTCAAAGATCGGAGGGCCCCTCCTGTCTTGAGGAGCATCGACGGGATCGGCAAATGGGGCGCTGCGGTGCTTTACATTGAAATCGGAGACATAACCCGGTTCGACTCCGTCGAGAAGCTCGTGGCCTGCGCCGGCCCGGATCCTCAGGTCGAACAGAGCGGCGATCAGGTCTCCGAAAAAGGGATAAGCAAAAATGCGAATCAGGGGTTGAGAGCGAGAAGGAGCATCGCGGCGGCGAGCCGACCAAACGCGTGAACCAACAGTCCCCGGTAAGAACGCACCTTCGAGGCCCGCTGAATGCCGGTTTTCTCGTTGATCCAGTTGAAAAGCGACTCGATCGGCTGCCGAAGCCGACTTACAGCCTCGGAAAACAGCTTATCTGCCGCTGGAAGGGTCTTCTGGCCTTTTTCCCTCTTGACCGGAGTCAGTAGATCGAGGTTCTGGTCTTCGGCAAGTCGCTCTTTGAGCGGCCCGTCGCAGTAGGCCTTATCTCCGCAAAGGACTCCATCTTCGATGAACGGCAATACCCGCCGGAGAGCGCGAAGGTCGTTTTCGCTTCCAGGCGTCAGCCCGGCCCGCTCCGGGACTGGAAGCTCCTCAGATCTGCGTTCCACGACAAGATGGAGTTTCACGCCGTGATAGAAGGTATCCTTCGAGGAGCAGTAACCGACCGATGCGAGTCGATCGGAGGCCACCATTGCCTGAGAGGCCCGCTGCCCTTTCGCCAGCATAATCGGCATCGAATCGGCGATGCGAATCCTCCCGTCGCGGATCTTTTCGCAACCAACTTCTGAGAGGGCTTCTTCAACCAACGGAGCAAAAACGGCGCTCAGCCGATTCAGGCGTCGGTTGTAGCTCTGATAGGAAGGCAGTTCGGGAAACCATTCCGAAAAGTGGTCCTCGACGTACTTGTGAATCTCGCTGATGGTCGTCCGCTTTTTGATGAGTCCGAAGACGTAAATTGTCAGCACCTCCTCGTCGGTAAAATCCGGCTGGTCGTTGTTACTCTGCCGCTGGGCCGCTTCGGCGAGCCGTCCCCGGTAGCGCTGACAGATGAACAGGTAGATCCGAATGAGCGTAGAGGTAGTGTCCATGTCGCCAAGGGCGGCTTATCAGAAAGATGTTGGTTGCACCTTTCTTCAAGCCGCTTGCGGCGACGTGGTTTATCTCAACCCCTGATTGGCATCAAAAGGGGAAACCGCTATATCCGGTCTGTCCTATACGGATGCGCGACTGCTGCAATCCGCGGTGGGAGGAGTCCCCCTGCAGGACGACTCTTCGATCGGTTGAAGGCAAAGGGGAAGCACCGGAAGGCCCTGAGGTCGCCCGTATGCTTTGGGCTCGTGGCGATCGTCTACGGCTGCTGGTCCAACGGAGAACGGTTTGCCCCCCTGCGAGGAGCGGCTGAAAGCCCGTCAAGAACAAAAAGCCCCTCAAGAACAAAAAAGGCAGGATGACCCGAATGAATCGGATCGAGATTCCGGCACGAACAGAGACCTGTCGGCTCCGATCTCTCAACGAGAAGCTACTCAAAGGAAGAAGGCCCCATGCCCACAGAAGAGCGGTAGCTTCTCGGATCGTGGTCAGGGGGCCTTCCCATGACTATTCTACGGAGCTACGAACACCGGATCAAACTTGACTTTCTACTGGGCACCTAAACCATTCTCGTTGGCTTCAGGACAAAGCGCCATTTTCAAAAGATAATAAACCTTGAGGGGAGAGTGCCATCATTCGGACCAGAAGACTCTTGCGGTTGTGACCTGTGTCCCTCCACATTCCCAAAGCATCCCCTTAGGAGAAGAGCTTCTCTCTGCTGTAGCGCCTCGACCGTCTCGTTGAAATCATTTTCTACAATGAGCCCAGAAACCTCGAAGAGGCCGAAAAGCCCCGATACTGAAGTTTGGCGCGTCTTCTACACCCGCGCCCGAGCTGAGAAAAAGGCCGAACAGCGGCTTGAGGACCGCCGAATCGAAGTGCTTGTGCCGAAAAAGACGGAGATGCGGCAGTGGTCCGACCGGAAAAAAGAAGTCACCGAGCCGCTTTTCCGGAACTACCTTTTTGCGAGGGTCGGCGAGAAGGACAGGATCCGTGTGCTCCGAACGAATGGAATTGTACGCTGTGTTCACTTCGATGGTGAGCCAGCACAGCTCCGAGAGGACACGGCCCAGCGGCTCAAAAAAATACAAGCCGTCCCTGACCGGCTGTCTACGGCCGACCTGCGGCCTCAGGTCGGATCGACCGTCACCATCACCGATGGGCCGGAGCGTCTCCGCGGTCTCACCGGAGAGGTTCTAGAGCACCGGGGCAGGACGTATGTCCTCCTGCGGGTAAAAGCTGTAAGGCAGGCCGTGAAGGTGGAAGTAAACGCCAAGTGGGTGGAGGAAACGGAGGAGACGGCCCAGCGGGCCTGACCTACCTGAAGCAGAGAGGCCTGAAGCGGAGAGGCGTTGCAGGAGGAAGTGTTTTAGGCAGAGGAGTTTGTAGGGCGTTGCCACCCTCAACGATCGTGGGTGAGAAGCGCCTACGCCGCCGCGAACCGCTTCACCTCCGGGTCGGACTTCTCTTCGGCCTGCCGGAGATCGTACTGCATCTGCCCGGTTAGCCAGCCCTCCGGGCTGCCCCCTAAAGCCCGGGAGGAACAGATTCCCATTTCGGGGGAGGTCCCCGCCCGGCCGTTCATGAGGGCTGAAAGGTGCTTTCGGCTCACGCCAAGCCCTTCGGCCGCCTCGGTGATCGTCAGATCCAGCGGTTCGATGCAGTCTTTGCGGACGATCTCGCCCGGGTGTGGAGAACTTTTCATCGGCATGGGCTCGGGCGTGTTGTCAATGGTAATCCTCAAAGTCTACGTCCGTGGCGCAGGAGCCCCCGAATCGGAACGTCATCCGCCAATTCCCCGACACCTTCACCGACCACGTGCCCGTCCGCTGCCCCTTCAGCTCGTGAAGCCAGTCGCCGGGTAGGTCGATATCCTGCGGCCCCGAAGCCGCGTCCAAGCGGGCAAGTATGCGCCGGAGCTTGCTGGGTGGCGAGGTTCACCTTTGCGGCGCTGTCGTCCTGGCAGGGCTTTCTCAGCCCCTTGTGGCGGATCTTCTGAATCACAGAACAGGCGCCTCGCTGCGCGGGAAGTGCTGGTTTCGGTACCGATGTTGACCGTTTCTGCGCGGCGGCCGGAACCGTCTACCGTTCATGTGTAGCCGAAGCGGAAGCTATGCCTGTTGCATAAGTCTCTTATTCTACCGGACAGGCTAACCTGATGGACCAGACGTAGCGTGGTTCAAACCACACTACACGACAAAAATGAACGGGGTTGATCAGCGGCAGTACAGATCGCGAGCCTAGACGCGATCACTGCTGCCAATCAACCCCATGCTCCCCTACGTGAGGCAACTGACGCGCGTTCTCTCCAAGCGGCTCGGTTGGAACCGGGCTCGAATGAAGCTGATGGCTCGCCTGACAGGAGCGCTCCCGATGAAAACGACCACGAACCTTGCCCAGTTGGCCCACGCGGGGAAGCCTGAGGTCGAGACCGACTCGACCTATCGGCGTCTCCAGCGGTTTTTTGCCGAGTTCAGCTTCGGATATGAGACGCTCGGGCGGTTTTTGTTGGATCTCGTTCCGACCCAACCGCCTTACGTGGCGGTATTAGATCGGACCGAGTGGCACTTTGGACAAACGGCAGTCAACGTGCTCATGATCGGGATTGCCGAGAGCGGGATTGCATATCCGGTCGCGTGGAGCGTGCTCGGTCACGGCGGTGGATCCGGCGCTGGAGAGCACACCGAGCTTCTAGACCGGTTTCTTCGGCTTGTCGAGCCGGACGACCTTCGCGCCCTGGTGGCCGATCGAGAGTTCACGGGCAGCGACTTTCTGAAAGCGCTCGTCCAGCGAGAGATTCCCTTCGTCATCCGCCTCAAAAAGGATCGGCGGATCGGGCCTCCATCTGGAGAATCATCAGGAGAGTGGTCGCTTCCGGTCAAAATGTTTGCTCGGGCCTGCCAGCCGGGCCAAGTCAGTCAACTTCCAGCCCCGACGGGACTTGGAGGCGCCGAGTCGGTGGAATGTCAGGTCACTACCCGGCGCTTGGAAGAGGAGTCGTTTCTGATTCTCGCAGGCCACGAGGTCGATCCCGACTCAATGCTGGATCTCTACCGGAAGCGGTGGGAGATACTGGCGTTTTTTGCGGCGCCTGGGGTCCAGAGGCTTCGGGCTGGAGGACACCCATATGACTGAGCCGGACCGGATTCGGAAGCTACTCGGCATGTTGGCGCTGACCTACAGCTGGACACGGATTATCGGCCTCGACCGGAAGGCTAAAGAAGGCGCCCCTCGGGAATGTGCCAACGGGTATCCGGAGAAGAGCCTCTTCCTCTTGTGGGTTGGATCGGCTCCGAGAGCTGACAACCAATTGGTACCGGATGAGAGACGAGCTGCGCCGGTGCATTCAGGCGCTTCTCGCTTCTCGATCATTTTTGTCGTGTAGTTAGGACCTGTCCAGAGGTTCCACTGAAGCCGGGCATGGGTCTAACCACAAAATTGACACCACATTCCCAAGGCGTCGCTGGAGAGCAGGGAGATCATGTGCACATGTGCATGGGCACAATCGAAACCGGCTATGAGACCGAAGCTGCCTGTAAAACCGAAGCCGGCTATAAGAAGGAATGTCGGCGGCTGCCTGACGAAGGCCAACCAGAATACTTAGTGATCCAGGCTCCAAAAGGCTTGCCAAGAGATGATCCACGCGGTACGCTCCTTCTTGGAGGACCTGGAGGAGAAACACGCTCCATCGGCTCAGGCTCTTCTACGAGCTGGGCAAGAGTCTCTCTTGCCAACAAACTGCACTGAGCGCCTGATGGCCAATGTAGACGGCTGTATCTAAATCACGTGAGATCCCTATGGGTCTTTTATCGGACAGCACCTGACACTATTGTCTTTTTCGACGATTCCCCTACAGCTAGATTCTCTACGGTCGTAGCCTTCTATAACCACAGGACAGGTGGACCAATGAGCTTTGCACAACGAGATCCAATTGGGGAACTTTCGCTACTTACCCATATATTTATTAAGTACCGTGAGCCATACGTTACCGATGGCCAATGCAGAGTGATTGTTCAAAGCAAAAGGCCTATTATGTCATCCATAGAGCAATACTCTCAAAAGCCATTTTACGCACATAAGGGCACAGACGAGAGTTCTCAGGACACGGAGACCACAGAAGACATAGTAGTGAAGGAGGGGAAGCATTTTTGGATCGAGTTTGACCCTCCGGAGGAGCCTTTTACCGACACCTCTCGTCGTGTCCTTCGACTAGTGAGAAATGTTGAGCAGCATAGACAGCCAGGGTATTGTACGTTTTCGAAGTCCCTTTTTGTCGAAAGAAATGGCAACGACATATTTAAACCATACCGTTTATATCCAACCCACAACTTCGAAGACAAATATTTCTCCAGTGCGGAAGTCAAAGAGTCAGCCTCTCTTTACGATCTTTCTAGTCTCAAGAAAAACGAGATACGTCCTACTCTTGAGAGATACGAAGAGGCGCTCAAGGCCGAAGTCTTAACTCCGCTACGTAATGCCCTAATTCCATGTATGGTCGAAGTATACCGACGAGAAATCGGCTTCGAAAGTGAACCTGATAAATCACTTAGAAATGCAAGTTATAGTTCGGTTCTTTCGTGGGGCTCGACCCTGCGTTTTACTCTCCGGTTGTGGGACAGAATTGTGTCAGGGCAGCCTCTCGCTCAGGTCAAAAGCGAGGATTGGTTTGAGGGTACTTTTGAAAAAGTTCCAAGTGCGGTTTCTCAAGGGGCTAGAAGCGCAATTAGATACTACGTGTCAGACAAGAAGTTGAGCCGAGACTACGTGCTAGCCCAGGCACTTCCAGTATACTTCAAGTGGGCCGCTTGCCGTGAAGCCATTCAGTCCAAACTTCACGAACAAAAAACTGACTTTTTCGCTGTAGATACTGAACTGGACAAGACGCACGTACTTTCTGGCGATAATGTGCCCGCCAAGATTAAGAAGCTTCTGGAGGAAGCGGCTGCTAGGCGCAAAGATGCACTTAGTGAGAACACCATTCAGGCATACCAGCACGCGATAGACCACTTCAAGAGTTTTTGCGAGAGACATGGGCCAAAGGCGCTACCTGCTTCACCTGAGACCTTGATTGCGTACTTTGAGCATTTGGCACAGAATGGGTATGCGGAATCCACGATCAGAAAAAGAAGGTCAGCTATCAGGTTTTTGCACGAGAGGTCCATGAACGAGTCGCCAACTACCTCCGAATCGGTACGGAGATATTTCGACGATCTGCGCAAGACCATTCCTGAGAGCAGAGGTCACGGGCAAAAAGACCCTATTCTTTTCCATCATCTTCACCAGATGAGTTTTGACGAGGAAGAGCTCTCCGACCTGAGAGACCGGGCAATTCTCTATATTGGGGTTGCTACCGGACTTCGAGATTCTGGCCTCATAGGGCTAGAAATGCGCGATATTTTTGAGAAGGAGGGCGGTGTTGTGTATCGCATACGGGATCCTAAAGGGGAGGGCGACCCAGGCCCTGAACGGGTATCAGTCCCTCATGAGGTACCTGCGCTTACCCCATCACCCAACGAAGCTCTCACTGCTTGGATCGAAGCCGCAGGTATCGAGTCTGGGGCTGTGTTCAGAAGCGTGGACCAATATGGTAACGTCGGAGGTGATGACGGATTGAGTTCTGGGTCTATCAGTAAAGACATCGTGAAGCCTTGGATGAAGTCTATCGGAGAAGATCCATCTGAATATAGCTGTCATTCCTTGAGGGCCGGTTTTGTAACACAGGCAATCTTGGATGGTATCACAGAGCCTAGAATAGCTGCACAATCCCGCCATAAGTCAATAGAGGCGCTCAGGGAATACGAGAGACCGACAAATGATATGAAGAACCACATGCTTAAGGAAATGGGCTGAGCACATGACAAAAGCGCAGTCGGACTTCGAAGAACCTGTAGGCATTCGAAGAACGCCTGTGGCTGAGGTTCTGGCGTGGTCAAAATTCCCTGGAGCCGGTCCAGTCTGCAAAAAGAACAGGCTTCGCTCTCTACGCCCGTGGGTTTTGATCGGAGGAGGCCCTTCCTATTGGGCGCGTCTTCTTGGGCGCGCCGATCCTCGACAAGCCGCGTCTAGCTGAACGCCAGCGCCAACAGGCTAACAGGCCGCTCGGCGCGGCTGGGATCGGTCAGGTCGGTTGCTTCCAGATCGAATCCGCGCGACTTGAGGGCCGCAAACATCAACTCGAGTTCTCAGCACCGCCGGTAGAGCTCGGTGGCCTCGCCGGGATCGGCCTTCCAGGTTGCCAAGACCAGAAAGGGGGACCCCGCCTCCCTCGACCACATGCGCCACAATACAACTCGAACTGGAACCCGACACTCCGCACCCCCTATGTCGGGTGGGATACATAAAGTCGCTCGTACTCGGGGCCGAGGATCGACACCACGGTCCTGTGGTACTCCTCCAAGTTCAAAATGAACTGCTGCTTTCGGGTGTGGAGCACGTGGATCCCCTCGAAGCTCTGAAAGACCCATCGCGCCGTCGGTCGCTGGGTCGGATTCCCTTTTTGATCGGGGTAGGAGCAGCCAGTCTCTTTCAGGCCTTGCCGGATGCGCCACTGTAGAGCCGCGTAGACCAGGAGGCAGAGCGTCATGACCATCAGCAGGGCCATGATCCGCCGCTCGCTCTCCAGAAAAAGGGAGGACGCCACAAACTGCGGGTCCTTCAAAAAGCGGAAGCCGCGTTCCACTTTGCTTTGCCCTTTATAGCCCTCCAGAAGCTCTTTTCCGGAGAGCCGCTCCTTGTCAAGCTCATTGGTTGCTACGATGAAGAAGCTTTTCTTCTTCACGAGTTGGGCCAGGCGGTCCTCCGAAGGGACGAGCGTTCCTTGTAGCAGGTAACCCGCCTCCCCTGTCTCTACAGGGACGCCTTCCTCGTCGATGGTGAAGCGCGCGGCCTGAAGCACCTGCTTTTCGGCCCATACGCTCCCGGCAAGCTCCTCCTCAAAGGCGCTCAGGGCCTTTTCGGCGTCTTCCCGGCACGAGAACTCCCGCATCTCCAGTGCGCGGAGATCGCGCTTCTCTGCCTCATGCTCGCGGTCTCGCCGGTTTGCTGCGCTTTCGCTGGCCCGATCGGCGGCAGCCTCCGAATAGACGATGAGCCAGCGCTGTTTTACGTCCCCGTACTCGGAGATCTTCTCTCGAGCACGGTATCCATCCGAGAGCGGCTTCAGATCCGCCAGGTCGGTGTTCTGAATGGCCTGCCGGGCTTCATTGAGCGTTCCCGGTACTCGCGCAGGTGAACTTTGTCCCTGCCTCGTCGAGATCCTGGATGTGCCCGGCGCTGTAGAGAGCACTGTCGGCCACTACATAATCGAACCCGTGCACATTTTGAAGGTGATCGACGTGCCGGTCGATCAACTCCCGGAAGCTGCCCTGATCGCTCGCGTTCCCTGAGAGGGGCTCCATCAGCACCGGCAGTCCCGCCTTGTGCTCGACCATCAAATTGAGCACGACCTGATTGAGGTCAGGACGTTGGTCACGAGAATATCCCTTCCGAACCTGAATGACTCCGTTTTCAGGCCCCTCGTCCCCTCCGTATTCGCCATGAGCCAGAAAACTCGTCGCATCCAGGTGAGCAAACCGGGGTGTGAGCCCGAGCCGGGCTGCTGCGTGTGCCGACAGATCGCGAAAAAGTTCGGTCACGCCGTAGTCGTAGAGACAGTCGAGAGCCCTTCCCAGGGCGTCATCATTGAGATGCTCCGGCTCGACTCCCTCTCCGATCAGCCGGTCGGTCGGCCTGTTCTTGAAGAACCGAGGCGTCAGATACAGAGATTGCTGGACAAACCCCAAGCCGTTGAGTACCATTGCCTTCACGGCTTGCCCAACAGAGACTTCTCGCTGATCGAGGTCTTGAGCAATGCAGGAGTCGATGCGCTCCCCAATCTCCAGCTCGTCGTACATTCCGGCCACCAAGCCCAGATGGTCCAGGATCTCGCTCTCGTAAGTCGGCGGTGCGGTAGGTGCTTGCATCGAAGGTCTCCAGAATCAGATCATAGGCCGGGAGCACCGCTAAATAGGCCAAGATCCGAGAGAAAAGCGAGATCCGAGAGAAAAGCGAGAATCACTGCCAAGGTGACAGCCAAAACCCCTCAAACCTCCCAGATTGCTTCTTACTGCAGTGTAATCGGTGCCGATTTGCGGGTGCGGAGTGTCGGTCCAACTGCTCGAATTTGTACGCCATGACTCTCAGATCCGTCTGCGCTCTGATTCTGGGCGACTGCTGGCGCAACGAGCGGTTCTGCACGGCAATCCCCCCCCAACTGCGGTCCGTCGTCCGCGGTCCCAACCCTACGCAACCGCCGGGGTGCTCTCCGTTGAAACGTTGGGCCCAGAATCAGAAGCGGAATCCTGGGACGCACCGCCATAATTCGCCCAGAGCACCCACAGCCCAAACACGATGAGATGAAAGAACGCCGGGGCGCCCAGGTTATGGACGATTTCGAAGGCGGGAGGCCAGTGGACCTGAAGGCCCGCGAGCAACGAGACCCGAGCAACATTCGCCAGGTAGATCACTCCGATGCCGAACGGAATGAATAGAAGTCGTCGCCGGGTGGAGCCGGGAAACGCGAGCACGAAGCCTGCAAAGAGCCCGATCGTCGCCAGGCCGTTGCAGCCGTCAACGATTCGGATTCCAGAAGCACGGGCCAGCTCAATGGAGCGTCCGTTGGCGACGGCCTCGATCCCTACCCCTGAAAGAACCATCTGACCGGCGTGCACGACGGTCTGCGACACCCACGCGTCCAACCGCCCGTCTGGGAGTAGCCACAGGTCGTACAGCACGTACCACGCCCCGTAGATCGCCACTGCCTTTGCGAGGAACTGGAGGACGGGCCCGTGGCGGGACAACTTGTAATTGGATTTCTGGTCGGCATTCATGGAGTGCTATACCGAACCGAGGGAGGGTGAGATACTCGCCTTAACTCGAACATACTGTGGGATTCAGGCTCCGAACCCGGACAAAACGTTCTTCAGTGTCAGGTAGACAATCAGCAAATCCAGCGCGGCAGAGCGGTGCTTGACGTAGTACAGGTCGTGCTCAAGTTCGCGGCGCGCTTCATCCACCGCAAATCCGTGCGTCACCTGTGCCCACCCAGTAATGCCTGGACGCACATAATGACGGTACTCAAGGAGCGTTTCCTCCTCAAACAACTCCGGGGAGAAATCAAGAGCCTTGGGCCGTGGTCCGATCAGGCTCAGGTCTCCCTTGAGCACGTTCCAGAGTTTCGGTAGTTCGTTGATCCGTAGCTTCTGAATAAGCCTCTCAACTGAAGTAGCGTTTTCTCGACCGTCTCCTGCGTCCACACCTCGGAATTTCGCCATCTGAAAGGGCTCGCCGTACTGACCAATCCGCTCATGCCACGACAAGACCGGCCCGCCTGACTCCAGCCATAGCATGAGCGAGGCGACTACAAAAATGGGCCCGGTAAACGGTAGACTGAGAGATAGAAGCGTGATGTCAATTGCCCGCTTGACGTGGGAATAATACGGGCGTTCGTCCACAGTCAACTCAGTACGGCAGTCCTCGCCGAGAAGGACTCGGCCCGTGAGCAGTTCGTATAGGTATCCCGCGTGATGGGTCGGAACCTCCGTCAGCCCGTGCTGGGCGATGACCTGCTGGTACGCCGCCTGCGAGCTGTGCAGATCGGCCACGATTCCGTCAACATCGACCGAGTCGAGATGGACATCCTTCATCAGCGTAACGCCCGGAGCCGCAAGGAGTCGATAGCTCACCCCCCCGGAATTACGACAAGGCGCGATTCCCGAAACTGATGGAAAAACTGGTCTACGAGATACACCGCGAGGCCTCCCCCTCCGGCGACGACGGCGATCATCCATAGCGAAGGACCGAGAAGCGAGTGCAGGAGAAGACTAACCGGAACGAAGACACAATTTGCACTGAGAAACGCCGCCTCGAATTGGCCAAGGAACGGATACCGCTCAAGAGCGCTGTTTAGCGACCACGCCCCGAGATACGCAAATACGAAAAGGACGGTTACGGGCCACGCCTCCGCAAACCGTCCCATCGAAAATGTCCCCTCAACCAGCCTTATGGCCAATCCGACGACAACTGGTAGTACGGCCGCGTGCAGGACCTTGGCCCCGACCACATTCGTGCGGTCGAACGTCCCCGGTGGAAGTGCCACCGAAACCAAAACAGGTTCCGGAAGGGACGCATCCTTCGACTCCGTCATTTCAGTCACTCAGTCACAATATCTTCAGGCGGGGATGGTCCGGATATTACCGAGCGGCAAGAAAGGGATGATTTTGCAGCCTCATCGTTCTGCTTTGCTTTCTCCCCGGCTCGGAGTTCCTCAGAACGACCACGACGTTGCTATTTAGCAGATCGCACGCCGGCCATCTCCTGCCTCTCTCCCATGTCATCCGTCTTAACGCTGAGAATGAAAAGTTACGGCGAGAGAATTTTCTCCTCGCCCCTACCGTTGTCCGTCAAGGGAGACGTGCTGGTCTCCGGGGCAGGACGGATGGTCGGATCAAAATACTGACAGTCCACCCCGGCCGCTGCGCACTGCTCCCGGATGCGGGACCGCTCCTCTTTCGACACTGCTTTCAAAGGGACAATCACCTCCTCCACGTCGTGATCTGAGCAGATATCTGGCAGATCGTCCGGAGCACCGAGCACCTCTACCCCTTGCATCCGGTAGCCGTGCCGGACAGAGTTCTCGTCGAGGAGCCCCACAACCGTTCGGCCGAGCTCCGGGTGCTGGCGGAGGTGACGCAGGAGGAGGATGCCGTCGGGGTCACTACCGTAGATGAGGACCCGCCGCCCGCCGTCCCGATGGGCCGCCGCGTACTGGCGTAGCGCCCGAAAGGCAAACCGTGCTCCCCCGATTCCGATCGTGGTGACGAGCCAGTCGAGGATGAGGATCGACGGCGCGAGCGCCGCAGGTCCCTTCACCGTGACCAATCCGACCCAGACGATAACCGACGCCGTGCCCGAGGCCCCGGCAAGCCGAACGACCTCGGGCGTGCCCGCGTGCCGCCAGATGCCCTCGTACAGCCCAAAAGTATAGAAGACAAGGAGCTTTGCCCCGATCACCGCAGGCAAAATTTCCAGCATCACAGCAGACCAATCCGGCGGCGGGGCCCCTCCGTACCGCAAATAAGCCGCCACCACGAATGCGGCGCCGACTACGAGCAGGTCAGCGAGAAGCCCCGCCACGGACTTCCAGGACGCCCCCCCAGCATAGGTGCGCATAAGTGCCCCAAATCGCGCCGTCATTCCAGACTCGCTCGACGAAACCCCTGCCAGTCGACCCCCACCCATCGTGGCGAGGTAGACGCCAACGACGGTCACCAGCACCAGAAGGAGGGCCGCGACCGCAAGTGCGAGGAGCCGCTGCATCCACAGGGCCGACAGGGCCACTCCCCCGAAGGCCGCGCTCATCCCGCTCAGCAAGGCCAGCGCCTGCCCCTCCGAAGCCCCGAGTTTTATGAGCCGGTGGTGAACGTGGTCGGTCCCCCCATCAGTCACAGAACGACCCCGAAGGACTCGCGTGACGGTGACGAAGGTGGTGTCGAAAATTGGTACCGCCATGACCGCAATGGGCACGAGCGTCCCTACCACAGGCCCGCCGCCGCCCTGCACGCCAAGTGCCCCGACCGACAGGAGATAGCCAAGAACGAGGCTCCCGCAGTCGCCCATGAAGACGGAAGCAGGTGGGATGTTGTAAACGAGAAATCCAATGGCCGCCCCTGCGAGAGCCAACATGACTGCCGCTAGCGCCAAGTTCCCCAGCGCAACACTAAGGAGGGCGAGCGCCCCCGCGGCAATCGCTGTTACGCTGGCCGCGAGGCCGTCGATCCCGTCGATCAGGTTGAGCGCATTCGTGATGCCAATCACCCACAGAAACGTGAGTGGTATCGAGGCCCATACGGGACCACCACGCCAGAACTCATGGCCAGCATAGAGCACGGCTGCGGTGGCCAGGACTTGTGTGAGCACCTTTGCTTCGGGCCGCACGCCCCACAGGTCATCGGTCAATCCAAGGGCAAAGAGGGCGCTCGCTCCGATCCAGACCGGCCAGGGGAACGCACCAGTCCCCGCCACGGCCATCCCCAAGGCGACAGCCCCAACAATGGCAACGCCTCCCATGAGGGCTACCGGCCGGTCGTGCCAGCGGTCATCGGAGGGCCAGTCGACCTGTCCGTTCCACCGGGCGATCCGCTTCACGACAGGCGTAAGGCCAAGAGCGGCGAGAAGCGCCACGCCCACACTCAGCCACGCCTCAGCAAGGCCCGTGGAGAATATGGAAGGGAGAACAGACGACATAACGTATCAGACCACTCGGGGCCGAAAAGGCAACGAACGATAAAACTTCACTCTACATGCATTCCCAATCGCAGTAAGTCGGTGGCGTCCGCTCAGGCCCAGAGCCAGTACCACAAGACAATTCGAAAACAAATCTTCTTTCGCGACCGGGCCGAACAGCCTTTCCTCCTGGCTTCGGAAGGCGGTGTTTAGCCACCCAACGTCCTGGCGGTCCACTGACAAGCCCACTACGGGGCTCCCACCTCTTTCCGCAGGAGCGTGGCCCACTGGTCGCAACACTGCTCCTGCTCGAAGCGCTCCAGGAACACCTCACGCCCCCGCTCACCCAGGACATCCCGGCGCTCGGGGTTTTCGTAGAGTGTGCCAATGGTCTCGACGACGGCGTCCGTGGCGGCCCCGTTGCCGTTGTACTGTCCCGGGTCCACCACCCGCCCCACCTCCTGGCGCTGGATCGTAGCTGCTGAGTCGGACGCCTCCGGGCCCACCATTAGCACCGGTCGACCCGCGGCCAGAATGCCGTAGAGCTTGCCCGGCACCGCAATCCCAGCAAATGATCGCCGCAGGGTTAGCAGGTGTACGTCCGCCAGGGATAGTGAGTACTTAATCTGGTCCCGCGGGAAGTAGTCCAGGTACGTGAAGTTGGACAAGTCGCGGGACTCGGCGAAGGACTCAATTTCTTCACGCCGCGGTCCGCGTCCCACAAACAGGAAATGAATGTCCGGATGCCCGTCGAGGCGCCGGGCCGCCCCGAGTACCTCGTCGAAGCGGTGCCCAATCCCCGCATTGCCCGAGTACATGACGACGAACTCATCCTCTAGGCCCACTTCGTCCACGAGAGGATTTTCCTCTTCCGGAATGGGGTAGACCTCATTCTTCTTGTTCCAGACCGGAATCGTGTGAAGGTGCTTTTCCGAAACGCCTTTGTCCCGAATCCGGGCCTTCATATAGGGTCCCAGATCCACGGTAAACGCGGCCTGGCGATAGCTCCAGTCCGCCAGCCGCTGCAAGAGCTGACCCAGCGGCCCGTCGGACTCAATCATTCCGACCGCCTGCTCGGCCTCCGGGTGGAGGTCCATAGACCAAATGCCGTAGGTCTGTCCGCGAAGCAGGTTCGCCACAGCCATCGCCACCGGAAGCAACGGCGGTGTGGTAAGTGACACAACCGCGTCGTAGCGAGGGCCTTTGAGCAGGCGCCACAGCACCTGGAGAAAAAAGCTCGCGTAGTCGGCGATGCGTCCGACGGTCGTTTCGCGCCCAAAGGCGGTCGTGCGGACGCGGTGAACGTGGACGCCGTTGCGCATTTCCTCGGCCGGGACGTCCATCTCGCCGGACAGGTAGTGGCCCCGACTGCAAAGGACATGTACCTCAAAGCCTTCCTCTACGAGGTGCTCAGCGAGGTCCGTCAGGTGCTGGGCCGTCGATGCGAGGTCAGGGGCATAGTGCTGGTTGATAAATAAAAGCGAGGGGGCATTAGACATGAATTTAGGAACGCCAACTTCGGTGTGGAAATCTCGGCGATTCGGGTCTACAAGAGTCCCGCCACGTGAGCCCGACGCACAGTCAAACCCGCTCCTCGTAGATCTCCAGGGTGTCAACGATCATGCCTGCGCGGGAGGATAGACTCTCTGCGACTGACATCCTCCCTACCGACTGGCATCCCCCCTACCTCAGCGAGAAGTGACCACTGGTGTCGGCGGACGGTGAAGGAGCATATCAAGGCCTCGCGGTCCGGTGGCGCACAGACCCGATTTGCACCACAGTTGCGGCTTTACGTGCCCAGAAGCAAGTGGTAATGACCTTGACCATGAGGGAGACGACCAATGGGACTAGACCCGCCGCCTCCAAACGCTTCACGGAATAGCAGGTCAGGGCTCGAGCTTCCGCTAGGCTCTCGTCTCGTTGGCTTCGTAGATAGGCTTGGACTCCCCTGTTTTGCGACCCACCTACACGTCCAGCACCGGCCGGTCCGCGTAGTAGGCTTCGACCCAGCTGACAAACTTCTGCAGGCCTACCTGAATCGGCGTGTCCGGTTCGTAGCCCAAAAGCTCCTCTGCCTTCGAGATGTCGGCATACGTGCGCTCCACATCCCCCGGCTGCTCGGGCAGCTGTTTAATTTCCGGGGTGATCCCCATCGCATCTGCAATACCCGAAATGAGGTCCTTGAGCTGAGTCGTCTCCGAGCCGCCTAAGTTGATGATCTCGTACTCCGGAGCCTCCAAGGATTTGGCTCTGTGGAGACTTCGCATAACGCCGTCGACGATGTCGTCGACGTACGTGTAGTCCCGACTCGACGTGCCATCGCCGTACATGGTGATGGGCTGATCGGTGAGCAGTTGACGGGCAAACTTGTGGATGGCCAAGTCCGGCCGCTGGCGTGGGCCGTAGACCGTGAAGAAGCGCAAGCAGTGCACCGTCATGTCATAAAGGTGGTGGAACGTGTGCGCTAGCAATTCGCCGGATCGCTTCGTGGCCGCATACGGAGAGATGGGATGACGCACCGGGTCTTCTTCTGAAAAAGGGACTTTCTCGTTATTGCCGTAGACGGACGAGGACGAACCAAACAGAAAGGTATCGACCCCGAGCCGCTGGGCGACCTCCAGCATTGACTGCGTACCAGCCACGTTGGCTTGCTCGTAGGCCCCGGGTGACTCGATCGAGGGACGAACGCCAGCCTTCGCGGCGAGGTGAATCACGGCGTCTACGTCCCGCGCGTGAAGCGCTTGGAGGACTGTTCCAGTGTTGCAGATGTCGGTCTCGACGAGCGAAAACGACTCTCGGGGAAAATCCTCGATGCCTTCCTCCTTCATGGCACGGGGGTAGAAGGGATCGAAGTTGTCGATCGCAACAACGGTGTGGCCGACCTTCAAGAGACGGCGGCAAAGACGGGCGCCGATGAAACCAGCGCCTCCGGTGACAACGACGGTCATAACTGAATGGTGTCCTAACTTTTGATAGGGGGGCAAATGATTCGTACCCTCTCAGCTGGGCCAATAGCTCTATATCCCACTTCAGACAGCACCCCACGCCAGATTGACCATTTTCGTGAATGGCAACCCGCCGTTAGCTGCTGTACTCGGCAGCTGTACCAATAGTGGGAGTACGGATTGCTGGCCCGTTAATGCGGCACCGCAAACCGGCTCGTCGTCTCCGCCTCACGATGGGTGCGCATCTGCTGCTCGATCCACTCGGCGGTGACCTCCATCCCGTCCCGAAGCCCCGTCGGCGGCTCCCAGCCCAGTTCCTCCAGAATCTTCGTGTTGTCCGAGTTGCGGCCGTCGACTCCCTGCGGCTTCGTGAGGTCGTACTCCCGGTCGAGGTCCACCTCCACCGCCTGCTCGATCACGTCCACCAGTTCGTTGATCGTCACCAGCTCGTCGCTCCCGAGGTTGATTGGTTCCGTAATATCGGAGTGCATAATCTTCTGTGTCCCCTTCACGCAGTCGTCGATGTACATGAAACTTCGCGTCTGCGTCCCGTCGCCCCAGATCACGATGTCGTCGCTGCCGGATAGCTTCGCCTCGATCGCCTTGCGCGTCAGGGCCGCCGGGGCCTTCTCCCGACCGCCGTCGTAGGTGCCGAACGGGCCGTACACGTTGTGGTAGCGGGCCACGCGGGTCGTCACACCGAAGTCCTCGCGAAAGTGGCGACACATCCGCTCGCTGAAGAGCTTCTCCCACCCGTACCCGTCTTCGGCGAGGGCCGGATAGGCGTCCTCCTCGGATAAAGGCTCTACGTCGGCGGTGTCCTGGAGCTCCTGGTTGTAGACGCAGGCGCTCGACGAATAGAAGTATCTGTCGATGTCCATGTCCCGGGCGGCCATCAGCAGGTGCGTGTTGATCGTCACGCTGAGCATGCAGAGGGCCTTGTTGTTTTCGATGAAGCCCATCCCGCCCATGTCGGCGGCGAGGTTGTAGACGTGGTCCGCGTTTTCTAGCGCGCGGTAGCAGTTCTCTTTCTCCCGCAGGTCGAGGGAGCGGTTGTCCGCCTGCGGAAACTTCTGGAACCACTGGTTCGGCGGCTTGATGTCGACGGCGCGTACCTGATTGAAGCCCTGCCGGAGCAGGTCGGCCACGAGGTGACCGCCGATGAAGCCACCTGCACCGCAGACGACGACGGTGTTGTCGGTGTCGACATCGCCCTGGAAGATGGACTCCGCCTCGACCCGATTCCTCGGATTTGACGAGAGAATATCCCTGCGTGGATCCGGCGCTCTATTCGAGAAAGAGTGACCGTTCGTACTAGAGGAGAACTCTGTCATTTTTTTGGCCGACTTGTCTTTTAGGTGTACACCAGTGGATCCCCCCGATATATAGTGGATTTTCTCTCGATACGTATCAGATCCATTGCTAGGCGCGCAGTCTTCCTACTCACCGGTGAGACACGCTTGGGGTGCTCCCGATCTCTGTACCAGGGTGAATGTTAGACTGGTGCTGGAGTGAGAACAGAGACTGCGACGCAGTTTGCATAATACTCCGCCCGGCTTTGGAAATCAACTGAGATGTGAGGCCGTTCGGTGTTGTATTCTTCACGGTACCGGGTGCCAAGTACTTTTGCTTCGAGCAGGTGACCAAAGACTTCTCGGCCGAGCGGCTCAAAATTCACTACACGCCTGAGCATGGAGGTTGGCTAAACGTGGCGGAGATCGACCAGTCCGTTTGGGCGCGGCAGGCCCTCAGCCGCCGAATTCCGTCAAGTCCAGTTTTTTGTGTAACGCGCCTTGCCTATCAAGCTGGTTGTAGCGTGGGACTAGGAGATTCTGATTTCAGTTCTTGAGCGTCTCTTCCGGGCTCTCTGGTCCGCCATTCGTAGAACTCCTCGATTGTCCAGTAGCGCCTTCCGGTGGACCATTCTTCGTGTTTTTCGGCCAGCAAGGCCCCAACGAGGCGCCAGGCCGACGCTTTGTTCGGAAAGATTCGAATGACCTTCTCCCGTCGGCGGATCTCCTGGATGAGCCGCTCCATCATGTTCGTCGTTCGGAGTCTCTCGCGATACTTTTCCGGAAGAGCTAGAACAGCAGTGGCATCCAGAAGGCCTTCTTCAAAAGCCTCATGCGCGTCGCTGGTGGCCAACTCTACGCCGGAGAGGCCTCGCTTCTTGAGTTCCCCCAGCAGCTCTCTCCAGCTTTCTCCGGTCTCCCGGAGAGCGATCTTGAATCCAAGAATCTCTCGGTAGCCGTCTTCACTGATTCCGACGACAACGGGTGCCATAGCCGACCGCACCGCCTCCCCGCGACGAACCTTTAGCTGCATGGTGTCGGCCGGCAGGAACGGATATTCCTCCTCAGGGGGCCAATCCGCCAAAGCGCACAGAACAAGTCCGATTTTTTGTGCAAAAGTGCGCTGCGTGAGGTTCGGTCAGGTTGCTTACGGTTTGTCGGCTAAGCTCTCGCCCACAGAGCTCAGTGGTGATCTTATTAACCCGGCGCGTCGATACGCCTTGGAGCACCATCTGCATCAGTGTCGTCACCAGTCCTCTTTTCGACCGCTGATAGCGTTCGAACAGCCGGGTCGGGGAGGTCCCGTCTCTATCGCGACGTACTTCCAGCTTCAGGAACCCAATCCGCCTGGTCAGGGCCCGCTCGGAGCTCCCACTGCGGTAGACACGCAGACCCGGGGCCCGTTCACCATGGTTAGCTCCAAGGGGCTCGGTCATCTCTGTCTGCAGAATCTGGATCATCACCTTGCCCAGAAGCACTTCGGCTCCCTTGTCGCCGACCTTTGGCTTCGCGGAGGGTCTCCTCGTCTAACGACACCTGGATTTGGGTCAGCGTCTCTGTATGGTCGGTTCGACTGTGGTGGTCAAACCAACCTACAGGCGGCGGTGGCCCTTTTCTATTCCACCTCGCTTCCGGTCAGGCCATCATTGGCTTCGCACAACTTATTAAACACAACCGGGAAATGAAATAAAAGAACGGATATAAAACAATTTACACCAACTGTCTTAGGTAACTATTGTGATGCATTCCTATCTAACCAAAAACTTCAGTCACCCATTTACCCAGACTATTTTCCATACACACCGTTATCTACTTTCCTCTAAGAACCACGACACAGTCTCTCTTATTCCCTCTTGAGTAGAATACGGAAGAGGGCCGCATATTTGCCTCGTTCTCTCCATGTCATACGTATACTCTGTAAGTATGTTATTTAACCTAAACGAGTTAAAGGGAAAACTCTTCCAGCCGAGCCAGTTAATTATATCCCCAATCTTGGCCAAGACTTTAGCCACCTGTAGTGGACAAGTCGGTATTGACCTTGAGCCCATTTCTTCCTGTAACATGTTAGCATATTCACGCAGAGAAATAGGTTCATAGTCCGCAAGGTACAGCACCTCCTGATGTATACTGTCAGAAGAGGTGGTCAGTATTTTGTAATACTGGTGCGCGACATTTCCCGCGTACCCATAGGACTTGTATAAGTCTTTTTTACCAATATGAAAATATATTCCCTTCTGTATATATTCCAAAAATTTTTGGTAGTGTGGCTTCATGTAAGGCCCCCACACTGTCGTTGGTCGAACTATACACCAGGAAACCCCTCCACCATCCTTATCCCGAACAATTTGCTCCGTTCTAACCTTACTTTTTCCATACAACGTGTCCGGGCAGTACTCCGTGTCGTGAGCGGGCACGTATCCAGTTCGGCACACGAGCTGGGATGACGTATAGATAGCTCTTCGAATTGAAGGAGTACTACCCACCGCGTCGACCACATTCCGAACACCGTCTATATTGGCAGCATAACCATCTAGGTTCTCCGTTTCGTCCAGATCCGTACGAGCGGCGAGATGGATAAGGGCATTAGGAGCAGCAGCACGTATAACCTCCATAACCCTCTCACGGTTGAGAATATTACACGTGTAATGCTCGTCAACATTCCGAGGTTCATTCTGTCGATCCAAACCTATTACTGTAAAACCTTCCTCTTGAAGTCTTTCCGTAAGCCATCGCCCAACTATCCCATGAGTCCCAGTCACCAGAACACGCATCATATCAGTTATTTTACATCAAGTAATTGACGCAACTCCTCAAGTGTATCATGCCACCTTGAAAGATGTGGATCTAAGGAGAATTGTTTTTGAAAACGTGACCAGCCCTCCACAGCTGCGCGCTTTCGCGCTTCCTCATTCTTCGCATATGCCCGGATGGCATCAGCTATCCGAGAACAAGTCGGCTCTTGAAGCTGAATACCGATACGATCATCAAGCTGATAAGGTATTTCACCGATTGTGGAGGTAATGACCGCACAACCACTTGTCAATGCCTCCATAATAACATGAGGCTGAGCCTCTACCGAGAAGTAGCTCGGAAAAACAAATATATGTGTTTTATGATACAGGTCCACTTTTTCTTGACCATCAACCCAATCAAGCCACTTTATATTTATGTAAGAAGAATTATTTATAACCTCAATCTTATCGCGAATTGCCGCCTCGGTTTGCTTTCGGTCGCTAAATATCCCCTCCCCTTCGTGCGTACTGATTGGGCCAGCCAAAATCGCATCCGTCTCTGGCATACTACTATCATCTGCAAGCATCTCAAGAGCTTCTAAGTAACGGAAGTAACCCTTAGTCTGGATTAATAAGCCTAAATACATAATACGTACTGGGGGAGCACTATTTTGCTTCTCCATCACTTGGCCCCGACTCAGGGATGGAAACGTGCACGTGTTTGGATTCACAACTATTTTTTGCTCAGGTATGCCCATACTTGATAACCTTTTTTTCTGGTTAGGGCTAAGTACGTTTATTTTATCAGCGCATGAGAGCATTAAAACGAATGTTCTGTTTACGATACTCTCGGGCTCCCATTGCATAAATTTTCCTCCATGTAAAGCAATAACTGATGAGAATTTTGCGGCAAATGCACGAATTAGTACAAATGGAATCGCCATCCTCACTATCGAAACCAGGCTTTGGCCCATATTCATATACATAGTTACCTCACTACCTGAGTATTTATATATATCACCAATAGCTTTCACCATCTCATTACACATCCTAACAACCGCCCTAATACTAATCTCATTACCGCCTTCATAAGCTGGAAGTTGCAGGCTCCGTATATCCCATTTCTCTCTGTTTATATTTTCAATAAGAATTTCTGTGGATCGTTTCTGGCCTGAAAAACCCTTAGGGCAAGCATACGCAAAGAGAAGAACTGGTCTGTCCGAACCCGTATTAGCTTTTGTCATAATACCTTATTTCCGTTAAGTGTATAAGTCGAACTCGTACTTTTCGCAAAGTTTATGAAATTCCTTTAGGTCACTATTATCAAAATAATCTTTCCATTGTGAGCTAGTCGCCTTGCGTGCAAATGTAAACTCATCGTCAAGATGATCGAGCTCGCTTTTTTGTTGTGCTTTACGAACATTCTTCACACTTGATTGCTTGACGGCTCGCTTTACTTTTTTCCTGCTTGTGTTTATTTGACAAAAATCTGCTATATCTGCGAAGTTACTTAACGGATCTTCTTTAAGATCTTCATACCTTTTGATTAAGCTAACGTTATTCCTCCATGATTTATAGTGCTGAAAAAACACTTCCATTCCCATTCTCGGGTGGTGTATCATTTCTTTCATGCTACCGTCGAAGGAAAAGTCCGTATTTTCTTTTGCATAATGGTAAAATGATACCATTATGTCTCTTGGATCTCGAACAACCATCATTGACTTATTGTTACGGAATACCCTGCTGTATGGACGGTGTGTTTTGATAAGTCTTGGCTGGTCTTCGAAGGGCCACGTATTGAACATACTCGGATTGCCGTACTCAGCCATGTATTTGTTTAGCTCATTAAAGCTCGGTGGTTCGCTCCCTAAAGGTTTATCCCGCAGTATATTATATAAGAAAAACCTGACCCATGTACTCCCAGTCTTGGGGTAAAATGCCATTATTATATCGGTTTCAGATAGCTTATAGAGGCTGCCGGCGTATAGCCAAGCCTTACGTGCGTAAAAAAATGGGTTCAAAAGAGAGCTTTTGTCCACGAGAATAGGCGACATAGGTGGTGTAGATTAATTCATTTGTGAGGTAACAGGGACAGTGCTTACACATTGGAGCTCTTTCGCTCAATGTGACATTGTATTTCCGCAAAAATAGTTCTACACTTGGCTACAACACGTCCACCGTATCCGCTCCCGGTGACGATCTCCGGACTGAAGGCTACGAGGCAGCCGAAAAGCGTGTGGCTCGCCCGATGAAAGAGGATCACTTAGCGAGATAAGGCCTCAAACACAACCCTCTATGTCGGTTCGCGGAGCTGAAAGGCATTTCACTCCAGATCTTGTAAAAGGCGATTTTCCGGCCGATAGTCGCTGCGAGCTGTGAGTCCCAGATAGCACCTACGTTCCATTGGAGGCCAGGCTGGTCTTTGAGTGAGAGCTCCAGAAGATCGTGACTGTCGTGGGCAAGAAGGGCCGAATTGAAGAGGTAGATGCCTATGGGAGGCTTCGAGAAGAAGCGGCCCATAACCTCGCCGCAGTCGAGGAGAACTTAGAGGACGCTACGGTACTCGTTGTACCGTCCGGCAGGTACGGGCACCGAGCACACACAATGAATATGACCGAACCGTTGATCGAGAGAGTTCGTCTGCGCCCGAAAAGCAATCCGGATCTTCACAAACGTCGACTCGGCCTGCCGACGGATTGGCGCCGTGCTGGCCGAGAAACACGATGAATCGTCGACAGGGCGAAAGTCTTGGACATGAGCGCCATCCTCAGCAGGAGTGAGCCAACCACTAGGTCCAAACCTAACGCCGACAATTTCCTCACCAACACTGAGTAGCGGCTACCTGACCGAACCTGACGCAGTGCACTTTTGCACAAGAGTTGGCCTTGATCGCTCGGTCTCCGTGGAAAGCCCTTACCCGATAAGATAATAGACAAGACGGTTTTCCAGAAAGACGAGAGTTCTATACCGAGACCATAAACTTTAATCTTCTCGAACTACCTTTCGGCGAACCTACTACACTTCTGTGAACTGATAGGCCCAGTTGACATAACTGTATTTATGAGGCACCCCTATCCTATTCTATAAATCAACACTCTCACCGTAGGATGGCTTCTAATGTATTTTCCAGAGCATCAATATTCACCTCTATTGGGTCCCAGCCATAGTGTGGGTCATTGCCCTTTTTCGGTCTTTTACCGCTGCCTATTATATAGTGGTACCTCACATTTAAGTTTTGTAGCAACTTCCAGTAGCATAGATTCATATAGTTAGGCGAAAATATTTCTATTATATTACACCCGTCCGAGCAAAAAATAGTGTTAACTAATCCTGCTCCATGAGGTGCCACTATTATACTAGCATTTCTGACAATGCTTACTTGCTTATCCCACTTGTAATTTTCAAGCCTTACGGGCTTAAAATTGTATTTTTTTAAAAAGTTGATAGTCCTTTCCCTGTTAGCTACCTTTCTTCTCAACACATTGACCCGGTCAATATATACACGTGAAGGCAGCTTACTGTTCGCTTCATCTACAGTAGGTATAAGTCTCTTTCGAAGAAATTCAGTAGACCACCTCGGGACGTTGCCGAATGTTCTAGGCAACGATGGTACTATAACTTTTGCCGCTTCAATATGATGATCTTGTGATGGGTTTATTATTTTACCGGAATCTATACCTATTTTCTGTAGTGTCTTTTTTTTGTACGAGTCGTCATCGGGGACATAGTAATAATCGATCCGTTCTTTACTCTTGTTCACAAGATATATCCGTGGCAGGACATCAACAAACCAGTGATAAAACTCCGAGCCACGATCAGAAGCCAAGACGGCAATATTTCCATCAATCTTTTCTAGCGTAGGTAGCCATGGTTTCCTTAATAGGTGATGGCACTGGGCTTCTGTTGCTAATTGCTTACTCGCGTCCGCTAGAAGTCTGTCGTTCGCTGTAACCACATCACCAGGGGTTCCAACTATGCGTCCTTTCGGAATCGTAGCAACGTAGTCCTCTCTAAGTGTGGACTCTTTCTCATTCTTAAATTTCCAGTGAGTAGACGAGTAAATACTGCTCGGCTCAGCATGAACGCGCTTGCGCTCCGGGAAAACAGTTTGGTACCGTCCATCGTGCTGATCGACATACGTGCGCGCGTGATGATAGTATCCTCGTGGTGGCCCAAAAGACTTCGAATCCGATGGTAGCCACCGCATCGGTAGCGTCAAATGGCACATAGTTTTGCTTAGTAGATTTCGTGTTGTGCGACCTAAGGGAAAAATAATCCTCGACATTATCGATCTCCATAAAAGGCAAAACATACCATAAGACTCCATTATTGAGATCACTTCTATTTCCAATATTGTCCAGTTGAAGTCCGGATCTGGTAATGATCTACAAGTTTTTTAGAATGACGCTAATAAAGATGTTTGGCAAGATTCATCAATGATCGTCACTCGCTCACCTTACTAGCTGTAACAATCATTGACTTTGCGATCGAAGGCAGCCGACCCACGCGGTGTACTCTTATCTGCTTAAAGCCAGCCTCCCTAAGAAGCTTTTTCAGTGTAGACGGACTCCAAATTTTAATATGGCCATTCGTCCAGAATGGACTGTAGTGGCGATGGCCCCACTCTCCCATGAGAGCTATTAGAAGGTTTTTTAGATATCCGTGGTAGGGTGTCGAAATAATAGCATGTCCACCAGGTCTCGTCAGGTTAAACACTGTATCGGCATACTTTCTCGGATAGTACACGTGTTCGACTACTTCAAGGCTTAAGGTCACATCGTATTGCCCATACTGACGTGATAGGTCATCGTACGCTGAGCCAATGTGAACGTCTAGGTATGGGAAGGCCTTCTTAGCTTCGGTAATACCTTCTTCTGAGGGATCCACGCCGGTGACGTTGTATCCATTCTCCACGAGGTGTGCCATCACGGATCCGTTTCCGCAACCCAGATCAAATATTTCATTTGGTTGCAGATCATCGAGTATAGCCTCTACCCTGGGAAGCAGATAATCGTGAGAACGCCCACATTTTGCATTTGAATAAACGTAATCGGATGCGTGCTTTGTTTTACCCATATAGAATAAAAGCTTAGCTAGTTATGCACTGTTAATAAAAAAATACGTCTGATCTAATCGGGTTTTTATTTGCCTAATCAGCAGCGTCCTTTACACATCTACTCTGAGTTGCACTACGCACCTCAGCACGAAACAAAACTTCGCCCTTCATATTTTCAATAATACTCAAACAACACCCTATATTTCAGTTTATGTCATGCAGGTGACTGTTGTACCCCATCTTCTGCACCCCCTATGTCGGATGAGATACATAAAGCCGCTCAAAGTCCGGGCCGAGAGCGGACACGACTGTCTGACGGCGTTCTTTCATGTTCAACACTACTCGCTTCTGCCCAGCACATGGCACGTGAATCCCGTCGAAGCTTTGAAAGACCCACCGCGCCGTTGGTCGTTGGGTTGGATTTCCTTTCTGATCGGGGTATGACCGACCTGTCTCCTGCAGCCCCTCTCGAATACGCCATTGTAGGGCCGAGTAGACCAGTAGGCAAAGCGTCATCACCATCAAGAGCGCCATGATCCGCTTCTCGTCTTGCAGGTACAGCGGATCGGCGACAAACTGCGGATCCTTCAGAAATCGAAATCCTCGCTCGACAGAATGCTGGCCTTTGTACCCCTTCAGCAGTTCCTCATCGGAGAGCTTATCCTTGTCTAGTTTGTTGGTCGCGACGATGAATAGGCTTTGCCTCTTGACCAGTTCGGCCTCACGGGCCTCTTAAGGGACGAGCCGCCCTTGAAGCAGGTATTTCTCCTCACCGGTCTCTACAGGCGTCCCCTCTGAGTCCATCGTAAAATGCACAGCACGGAGAACCCGCCCTTCGGTCAGAACGCTTGCGGTAAGATCCTCCTCAAAAGCGCTCAGCGCCTTCTCCGCGTCTTCTCGACACGCGAATTCCTGTTTTGTCAGCTCGCGAAACGCCTTCTGCTCTTCGGTGTGCTCCCGATCGATCTGCTTTGCCGCCTGATCAATAGCCCTCTGCTCCGCCTCTTCCGACCAAACGAGAAGCCACCGCTGCTTGACTTCTCCGTATGTCGAATGGAGAACCTCTCCGCGATACCCGTCGGTGAGGGACTTCATTGACTCGCGATCCGCTCTCGCAACGGCTTGCTTGGCCTCCTCGATCGTACCCGGGACCCGCGTGATGAACTTGGTCCCCGTCTCGTCGAGATCCCGGATGTGACCAGAACTGTAAAGAGCACTGTCGGCCACCACGTAGTCGAACCCGTGAGCATGCTGGAGATGGCTTAAATGCCGGTCGATCAGCTCCGGAAGGCTCCCCTGATCGCTCGCGTTGCCGGAAAGCGGCTCCATAAGCATGGGGAGCCCTGCCTGATGCTCGACCATCAAGTCGAGAACGACCTGGTTGAGGTCTGGGCGCCGATCCCGAGAATACCCTTTCTGAACGCTGATAACCTCGCCGGTGGACTCCTCCTCAGACTCATACTCGCCGTGGAACGAAAAACTGGTCGCGTCCAGGTGGGCAAACCGAGAGGTCAGGTCCAGTTGATCGGCCGCATGAGTCGCTAGATCCCGGAATAACTCAGTCACTCCGTAATCGTAGAGATCGTCGAGCGCCCGCCCGAGAGTGTCGTCGTGAAGGTGTCCCGGCTCGATCCCCTCTCCGATCAGGCTTTCGGTGGGCTTGCTCTCAAAAAATTGCGGCGTCAGATAGAGGGACTGTTGGCAAATCCTAATCCGTTGAGCACCATTGCCTTAACAGCGCGTCCGACAGAGACCTCGCGCTGGGAGAAGTCCTGAGCAATGTGATCATCGATGCGCCTGCCAATCTCCAACCCCTCGTACATCCCAGCAACCAAACCCAAATGGCCCAAGTCCTTGCTCTCACACCTCTCAAGGAACTCCTCGATCGCGATGTCCTCTCGGGTCGGATCCATGCTAGAAGCGCAGTTCAGAAGCCACAAACGAGAGCAAAAAGCAAACTGTACTTCTGTAGACTATCACTGCGGCGGGATCGGTTCCAGGGCAATCATGGTCAGGGTGCGCTTTTTGTTATCCACGCCACTTCAGGGGTACGGAAGATGGGTTGCATAATGCAGGCGATATACAATGTCAGATAAAACTAGCACAGGCGTGTATACTATGACCATAATTCCCATAGATTTATAGTAGAGGGCCTATTCTCATGAGGGGTTCTATCTAAGATCTGCTCTACATCACGGATATGAGGCTTAAATTTTACGAGCAGCTCCTTCTTCATTTCTGCCGGAAGTGGATTATTACGCGACGATGTAAATGACAAGATTCTATTTAAGTAATCACCAATAATAGCGCCCGTTCTACCCGGTATCATGCGCTCAATATCAATCAATGTCTTGTACTTGGTATTTACTTTAGGTTTTTGATCGAGGCTAGGAGGTACGTAGGTCGATTGAACACCCAGGTGGCTGAATACTTTCCGCACAACGTGTTTTCGATCACATTGTATATCATCATAAAGAACAACCAAAAGACTATCAGGGCTATACTGGTCAACATAGGGCGCCAGCTGCTCCCCATAAAAACTCCTGGTAACTAAACTATCAAGATGTGGTTCATCAAGACGATTAGGAAACCCTGTTGGCTGAGATAGCAGCGGCTTAAAAGCCCTTTCTATAGGTTTGTTTGGCAAATACCCCCGACGTACCTTCCAAAAATACGCTGAGACCATTCTGTCAACAGGGTTTCGTATGCATGCCACAAACTTTGGGTTTCGTGTGTAGTTACTTACAGCGCAAGGTGCGGCTGGGTCTATCATATAGTCAACCGCTACGTCGCCAACTACCTTCTGCTGGTCAGTCTCCGAAAACCGGCCAAAATACCAGTCCTCACCCTTATTTTTAAATAGGTCTCCACCAATATACGCATGCTCGACCTTATCATCAGGCACAATTACCTGCGGGTGCTCATCTAAGCAATAGTATAGCCATGACGTAGCACATTTCTGTGCTCCTATAACAAAAAAATCAATTAAAAAGGGTTTACTACTTCTCATTCTATCTTCTACTTTTTATTTGTATCGGCGATTTTATAACAAAAGAAAGCAATAGAGAAAGGCTTATCATATCTTTTAGTGTGCCGACGATAAATCTCGATAAGTCCCCCCCCACTAAACCTAACCCTAACTTTGTGCCAACAAAAGTAAAGAATATAATATGTACTGGACTATTTGGAACAAGTAAAGTGAGATTTGTGTAATTCACCATTAGACCTAACATATACATTACTATTATTGCGCCCATGAAGCTAAAGTTGATGTAACCCTCCATCATAATTGTAGGGGGTACACCGGACAGATTGTTATTGCCGTATACTTTCCTATTAATTGTTTTACCGATACTAATAATTGGCTTGGATGGCCACATACTTCTGGGTATTGGTGCATACACCCATCTTACCATGGTCGACCCATACATGTAATTCATATTTTCTGGTACTTCTTTGTAAATTTTAGCTGTCTTTTTTATACCAAACATATTTTCATTGAGTATTATTTTATCAGTCTCCTTATACAAACTGTGGGCTATATTTCTGGTGCTCAGTGTGGGATCTCGCAGAATAGTCATGAAAGCAAACAGTATAACAGATATTGATAACCCAGTCACAACAGCTCGTACACTGATCCTTTTTTGTAAGAAATGGTATATAATTATTGTGTATATTATTAAAGAAATTACCCCACCTCTTGAGCTTAGTACGAAATAATATCCTGTACTAAACAAAAATAAAACAACTAGAAGTAATGAGTCAACAGACCACAAGCTCTTATCTTTATAAAAGTAATATGCCGCATAAATTACATACATGTACGTTACCAGACCGGCTGCCCACCTCATATAACCGGAGGATGTATATTGCCATTTTTCTCCGCCAACAAACGTTCTTCTCTTAGACGAGACTTCTTCGAGTGTCGTAAACAATAATGTATTTAGATCAAATAACTTGTAACTAACCCATCCTGATATGACTATTACCACCACGCTTATGCCTATTAAATATCGCCTACTCCATATTGCTGGGTTAGAGAACTTAAATGGTACCCTGACGTTTTTTATTTTCGTATAGTAACCTAAAAGATATGCTATTAATCCAGAGAAAACGAGTGGGTATGCGCTTAATACGTCCGTTACTGATATAGATCCTAAAAATTCGTTTACACTATCCGTCTGAAATAAACTTATCCATATGCCCCTCAAAATAACGCCAATAACAACGGACAATAGAACGAATGAGTGGGCTTCGAACACGTCATAATCGGGCTTTATATATATAGGAGATACTATTAGGCCCAATACTGATACACTGCATATATATAATATTAATAGTTTTTCGTCATTTATCGTCAACGCTGGAAAGATGCTCAACAGTCCTATAACACCGACAAATATCTGTAAATTGGTTTTATGTCGTATTCTTTTTCTCATATAACTACCTTATTTATCCTCCGAAATATGTCCATCTACTGCCGTCCCTTTCACCAAACATCACCGTCTTCTCAACTCCCTCCGCCTTCAAGTGGGTCAGCCGACTCGTAGCCTTGGCCAAGCACCAGTGTCTCGAGCGCGAATTATGCATCAGGTCTAGACTTTTGTGTAACGCGCCCTGCCTGTCAGGCCCGCTCCAGCGTGGGATTAGGAGATTCCGATTGCAGTTCTTCAGTGCCTCTTTCGGACTCTTTGATCCGCCCCTCGTTGAACTTCTCCATCGTCCAGCAGCGCCGTCCGGTAGACCATTCCTCGTGTTTTTCGGCCAGTAAGGCCCCGACGTTTCGCCAGGCTGACGCCTTGATCGATAAGATCCGAATAACCTTCTCCCGTCGGCGGCTCTCCTGAGTGAGCCGCTCCACCACGTTTGTCGTTCGGGGTCTCTTGCGATACTTTTCTGGAAGAGCTAGAACAGCAGTGACATCCAGAAGGACTTCTTCAAGGGCCTTGAAAACGGACGGGGCTTTCAGTTCAAGCTCCTCGGAAGTCTCTTTGAGGTGGGCCTGTGCCTCCGTCTGGGAGCCGGTCTTCAGAACCCGATCGAGGAGCTTATGCATCCAGTCCTGGTAGTCAGTAGACGTCTTATCGAGCACGTTGCGGCGGAAGTGCTCCGGACGTACCCGGGGAAGGCCTCCCTTAGAGACCGTTTTGATTTCAACCTAAGTTAACATTCGTTTCCAAAAAAGGTGGGAGTCCGCCCCGTTTTCGGAATGAGTCTACGATCTCTTCCGAAAACGATTTGCCAGAGCCATGCGCCAGAAGCGCTACGACTCCGACCTGACGAACTCCCAGTGGGAACGACTCAGCCGTTATTTTGCAACCGACCGTAAGCGAAGCTATTCCCTGAGGTACCATGTGCTAGACGCGATCTTGTATGTTGTCAAAACAGGTACCCAGTGGCGCATGTTGCCCGGCGAGTTTGCTCAGTGGCAGACCGTGTACTACTACTTTCGCCGGTGGCGAGAGGAAGGACGTATCCTGTGCATTTTGAGTATTATCTCTCGTGCAGCTCGGCGCCGGACCGGTCAGCACGGAGAACCAAGTGCACTGATTATCGACTGCCAGTCAGTTCCGAGCACGCGAGTGGGCGGAATCAGCAGTTTCGACGCCTTCAAAAAGGTTGATGGACGAAAACGACATATCGCTGTCGATACGCAGGGCTTGCTCTGGGGGCTGGTGGTCCATGCGGCTGGAGATCACGAGACGCAGTGGGCCTTGCAGTTGCTCGCTCCGGTCGCCTCTCGCTTAGACCGCGTGGAGACGGTCTTTGCCGATCAGGCCTATCAGGGCCTGGAGGAGAAGCTCGACCGGGAGCTCGGATGGAAGCTTCAAGTTGTCGACTCCGAGGAGGAGACCCCTGGATTTTCCATCGATCCGAAGCGATGGATCGTGGAACGAACCTACGGGTGGTTCGGAGGATGGCGCCGGCTGGACCGAGAGTACGAGCGGCGGACTGACTCCAGCGAGACAATGGTCTGCTTCGCCATGCTTCGCATCGCCCTGAATCGGCTCGACTAAAAATCAAAACAGACTCTTAGAGCAGATTTAAGGCTCTCATGCACGTCGCTATTTTCCAGTTCCGCGTCGGAGGGTCCTCGATCCATGAGCTGGCGAATAAACCAGTGACATCCTCCTCACTCCAAGCGAGGGTCCACATGAACCCTTTCTTAAATTATATGTCGAGGATGTCAAACTGTGGATACAAGTTACTTTGTGTACTTCGTATAAATATGCCAACTCCCTGGGGTTGAAATAGCTTCTTATTCATTTCTTGCACCACATTACTCATCTTTACGGGGTTATTATTTGTAACTCTTTCTGTTCCATGTGTTGCGGAACTCGGTACACTCTCATGCGTCCAAAAGTAGCCTTCAGATAGGTCAACTCCATATAGCACTATTCGTTTATAATCCATTATATACGCAATGCATAAACACATATCCAAGGTTCCCCGTATTTGGGGTAAAGGTTCGCAAAAGGTTAAGTCCGTATATACCTCCGGATCTATACTACCCGCATCCTCCAAATGATATTTCCACCTTGGCACCATAAATATTCTAGATACTTCGAGTCTTGATATAACCCCAGATAATGACCCTCTCCTATAGAACCAAGGAAACGACTTGATAATAAACAATGTATCGCTATACTCGCTAGACCTATTATTTATAAGCTCAATATCTTTATCATCTCGTCGAGGATTATGGTTTCCTTCGTAAATATATATATCTGGTATTATTTCATCGTTATGCGCCCATTTATTCATTGCTATTACGTCACATTTCTCCAAAAATGATATATCTTTTTGATCAATCTCATTAATACTTGGCCCATTGCCCATTATCGCAACTGTGTTCGAATCCTTCATTTTTTTAGGGTTTATACGTTTTTCCCTATATCTGTTATATTCTTTTATACTTTCAACCAATGATGTTTTTTTTCTTCTAAGAATGAAATAAGCTATCTCTGGTGTATATTGCAGGAGATTCCATGTTTTATTTTTAATTAATTGTATGAAATTCATCTTGCCAGAATTATTTAATTTTACGACACATACACCTACACGTACGGGTTTTCATTTAAACCTTTTCACCTTTTACATATTCCCAACCTCAACCATCTTCAACTTTTCTTATCGTAGAGGTGAACTGCTGCTCTCCAAACGATCTTTCAACAGTTCGCACCACGCTAGATCTAACGCCGTATCTACATCCGCCGACCGCTCAGGCGGCATTGGGTGCCCGATGGTGGCCTCGGTGTAAAACGATTCGTGTTTCTGCAACCACGATGTTTCGGCTGCATACACAGCCCCATTCGGAACGTAAACGTCCGGTGCCGCTTGTCGTCGTGTGATCGACTCCTCCTGGTCCACCACCGGTTCCAACCGGTGATTATCGCGTAAAATATACATCCACTGCGGCGGCTTGTCTGTCTCGGTCACCGTTACGCAGGCTGTGCCACCGTTTCGATGACAAAGGGACATGGTTGCGTCGATATCATCGGCCGTGCGAAGGGGCGAAGTCGGCTGGAGCAGCACAATGTAGTCGTGCGATTCGACCTGTTCGATGGCGTGGAGCAACGTGTCTATGCTCGGGGTGTCGTCCTGCGCCAGCTCCGCGGGACGCTGAAACGGGACCTCGCAGCCGTACTCCTCCGCGACTTCCATGATCTCGCCATCGTCGCTGGAGAGGATGAGTCGGTCGAGGTACTCAGACTCGTGCCCGGCTTCGATTGTCCAAGCAATTAATGGCTTTCCCGCCAGGTCGCGGATGTTTTTGCGAGGGAGCCCTTTCGACCCGCCACGAGCCAGAATGACACCGAGTACGCTATGCCCATCAATCATGTGTCGAAGACCTCCTCGTATTCGCCATTCACGCGGTGAAAGTCTTCTTTCCGCCCCACGTCCTGCCAGTACTCCCGCACCGGAAAGACCGTCGCTTCCTTCCCCTCGTCTATGAGACGCTTGAAGAGGTCCGGCATGTCGAAGAACTCGTTCTCCGGCACGTAGCCCAGCGTCTCCGGCTCAAGCACGTAAATGCCCGCGTTCACGAAATAGCGTTCGGTGGGCTTCTCTTCGATACCCTCCATGGACTGATCGTCCGTCTCTATGACGCCGTAGGGCACCTGCGTCTCGTGCTCTCGCACGCACATAGTGGCGACAGCGCCGTGCTCGCGGTGGAAATCCAGCAGGTGGGTGAAGTTAAGCTTCGTGAGCAGGTCTCCGTTCATGACGATCATCGTCTCGTCCGGCCGTTCGGGAAGTAGGGAGAGCGGCCCCGCCGTGCCGAGTCGCTTCTCCTCGTGAACGTAGCTGATGTCAACGCCCCAGTTGCTCCCGTCCCTGAAATAGTCTTCGATCATCCCGGCCTTATAGTTCACCGATAGATAAAACCGGTGGAAGCCATGCGCGATGAAGCCCTCAAGGATCGTCTCCAGGATCGGCTTATCGCCCACCTCCAGCAGGGGCTTGGGACAATCATCTGTGAGCGGTCGGAGCCGAGTTCCGAGGCCCCCGGCCATAAGGACGACCGGATTGGGTCGAGCCTCCGGCTCTAGCAAATCGTCGAGTACCTCGATCCCTACGACGCGACCCTCGTTGTCCACCAGCGGAATCTGATGAATCCGGCGGGCCCGCATCGTGTCGATCAGGCTTTGCCGATCTTCCTGTGGCCGCGCCGTGATGGGATCTTCGTTCATGACAGACGCGACCGGCGCGCCGAGATCGAGGTCTTTCAGGATGCCGCGCCGGATGTCACCGTCAGTTACAATGCCCTGCAAGTGGTCGTGGCCGTCCGCAACGATCGCGATCTGGACTGCGCCCTCGTCGATGACCTCCAAAGTCTCGCGGATGGACTCGTCAGGGCGTACCGCTATTTCTCGCCAGTTATTCATTGCTTAACGCTACTTTGGATGTGCTGGAACGCCGATAACGACCGTCTCGGGGGGAACGTCTTCGATCACCACCGCTCCGGCTCCTACGACACTGTTCTTCCCGACGTCCACCCCCTGAATGATTGACGCACCCGTTCCCACATGGACTTGGGACTCCAATACAACTTCTCCCGATAGAGTTGCTCCCGAAGCGACATGGGAATGGGCTCCAATCTGACAGTCGTGGTCTACGGAGGCATTGGTATTCACGATCACATTTTCGCCCAGCGACGCGCCGGGCTGAATCACGCCCCCAGCCATCACCTGTACCCCTGCTTTTGTCTTTGCCTCAGAAGCTAAGACTGCATCCGGATGGATGAGCGTAGGGAACCGAAATCCGTTTTCGACCTGCTCGGTGAACAGGCCGGCGCGATGGCCGGTGTCTCGTACCGATCCCATGCCCATTGTCAACGCCACCTTGGACGGATCCTTCTCGGTGAGGATTTTGTCTCTTCCAAGGTGCTCGATGCCGTCGCCAAGCGTTGCCTCTTCATCAGGATCCGTAAAGCCAAGAATTGTTTCGCCGAGCCGACGAAGGGTGCTTGCCACGACTCTGGCGTGTCCCCCTCCTCCCACAATGATAAATGAACAGTCGCTCATTGGATTTGCTCCCCTTCTGAGTAGCGACGTGAAGAAGCGGTACCCAGATACTCCCAGTAGCGCATGGGCGAAATACCATCTCCCGGCCGCTTAACACCGAGACTGTCCGTCGTAAAATCCTCTCCCTCGTCGATCGGCTGCGTCGCCACCAAACTTTTTCGGACAGCCGGACGGTTCTTCCACTCTGGTTCAGTAGGAGCCTTACGCGCCGTTCCCAGTGCGGCCTCGGTGTCGCGAATTCCCTGTACCATATCACGAAGTTCCTCCGGCTCCAGGGAGGCTTCGTGGTCGGGACCCGGCAGCGAGCGGTCGAGGGTAAAGTGCTTCTCAATCAGCGTGGCGCCTCGGGCAACCGCAGCGATGGGGACGGCAATCCCCTCTGTATGGTCGGACAATCCCACAGGAAGGTCGAATGCTTCATGTAGCGTATCCATCGCACGGAGATTTGCGGCCTCCACCGGCGCAGGATACTCCGTAACACAATGAAGCACCGTTACATTTTGTGCAAGGGCGTTCTGTCCCTCCGTGGACGCGAATGCCCGTTCAAGCTCTTCTACTGACGGCCGGTCCCCGTCCGTGATGTACCCGTACCCCAGCACCGAAAGGGCCTGCTCCACTTCCCCGAGCGTGCCCATTCCCGTCGATAAGATCACGGGCCGCCCAAGACGAGCGATGTTAAGGAGAAGAGGCCCGTTGGTCAGCTCTCCAGAGCCGATCTTTACGCGTGGCATGTCGAACTCGTCGACCAGGAACCGGGCGCTCTGTGCATCGAAGGGCGTCGAGAGAAATTGTAGATCGTGGACGGTGCAGTGCTGTACAATTGTGTGATGCTGTTCGGGACTTAGCTCCAACTTTCGGAGCATTTCGGCCTGTGACTCTTCGGCGTCAGTCGTCTCGGTCTGGTAGTCTGCTTTCGGTGCATCTTCCGCGACCAGCTCTTCAGAGCGAAAGGTCTGAAATTTAATGGCATCCACACCGGCCTCGGCGGCCACCTCAACCAGGTCGCGGGCCAGGTCCATGGAGCCGTTATGATTGACGCCAGCTTCGGCAATTATGTACGTCGACATCTCTAGTCTACGAAACTCGTTCTCTCAACAGCATGAAGGCTTCCGCGGCATCAAAGCCCGCCGTCGACCCGCGGAGGGTTGCTCTTGCTCGTATGGCAGACTCACTTCGCGGAAAGGGATGCTCCCCAATCTCACTGTCATAGATCCGCATGATCCCAATTTTTTCCTCCACTTTCCCTGTGATGTCGATAAACACATTGGGCTGGAACCCACTGACATCGGGATTGAGCGTAAATTCTGTTTCGGAAAGCGTCTCATAGGCCAGGACACGCTGGACTGACGGATAGCGAAACCACTTCGTGCAGGAGGTTACGGCATCGAAGACAACCGCGTGGTCGGTATGGATGTCATTTCGGTACGGGGTGTAAACCAGCTCCGGCTCGATCTCCTGAAACGCATTTCCAATTGCATCTACAAGCGCGTTCATCGGCTGCGCGTCGAGCCGGGTCGTCGGAAACTTGAGATTGATCGGTTGCTCTATGCTATAGTGCCCGGCAACACGCTCAATTTCCTGCTCTCGTTGTTCAATTCGTTCCGCCTCAAATCCAAACTCTTCTAGGATGTGCGTCACGATGAGCCAGTAGACGGTGTCTCCCTGCTCCACGTGTCGCAGTATTGTCCCTCCGCATCCCAGCGTTTCATCATCGGGATGAGGAGCAATGACCAGTACCGTGCTCATCTCAAATAGTCTCCCTCGTCTGGAAGCTTATCAAATTCATGCTCCTGAATCTGAATAACACCTTCTCCGCATTTCACTACAACACGCTCATCGTCCGAAGCAAGAACCTTTCCGGGCTCCAAATTTTCAATATTCCCAAACTCACCGTCAACGACATCGGCCGACCATATTTTCACTTCGCGCCCGTTGACGGTACAGTGCGCCCCGGGATATGGATGGGTAAGAGCCCGAACAAGGTTATACACAGAACTAGAGGACATCCGCCAATCAATTTCCCCGTCTTCCCGCGACCGCTTCCGCCAGTAATTGGCCTTCTCGTCGTCCTGTGGATTGCCCGAATGTTCGCGCGCCGCAAGCTTAGGCGTGAAATCCGAGATCTGCTCTTTCGCAACGTCCATCAGACGATCGTAGAGGGAGCGAGCGTCGTCCTCCCAACGGATCGGAACGTCGCGTTGGCTCAAGAGATCTCCGGTGTCTGCTCCCTCGTCCATGAAGAAGAATGAGGACGCGGTTTCCTCCAGCCCAAGTGCGAGCGCCCAGATAACCGGGTGGCGCCCTCGGTTTCGGGGAAGCTTCGTTGGATGAAATCCAATGAATCCGAGCTCAGGGATCGAAAGCACCTCGGGATTCAACAAGTATGACCAGCCGAAGCAATATCCCACTTCGGGACGTCGTTCCTGGATCCAAGACGCCAGGTCCGTCTGATTATTGTCGGTGTCGATGTAACAGGGAATGTCGTTCTTCTCGGCCAGTGGTTCCAACGAGGCGAAATCGGCATTAAATGAAGAGGAACGCCGCGTTACGATTCCGACGACCTCCCCCTTGGGGATTTGAAGAACTTGCCGGAGCATCCGCTGGCTGGACTCTACGCACCCGATGTATACAATTCGCATTGGTCTACTGGCCATCCAAGTCATAGAATCCTTTTTTGAGGACATCCTCGCCTAACGGCACTTCTTTTAGTTTCTGTTTGATCCGCGGAGAGGTGTGCCCCTTTCCGTACGGCGACGCAATATTTTGAATCTCCTCCCGAAAAGCCGAGGAAAGTGCTTGCTCAAGAGCGTTTCGGATGCTTTCCCGCTCTTCGCGGCAATCGATAATAGACTCTGCTCGGAGACGTCCATCCTGGCGATCGCCGAGATTCACCGTTGGAACCGGTACAGCAGGTGCCTCAATAATGCCACTTGACGAGTTTCCAACAACTGCATCCACATGCTTCAGCGCACTCAGGTAACGCCGTTGTCCCAGTGACGTAAATACGCAGGCTCGCTCGCCATGAGTGGCCACATATTCCTCAATCATTTGATTGATGACCCGGCCTTCCGTGTCTGCATTGCACTTCGTAAAAATGATCCGCAGATCCGGAAAGTCATCAAGTGCATCGAGCAACTCTCCAAATGGCTCGGCAGGCGAGACCTCACTGAGCGTGACAGGGTGATACGTGACGATGCATGATCGCTGACCAAGCTCAAAGCCAATGGACTCTTCGAAGGCTTTTCGGCCCAAGAGATCCAGTCTGTTCAAATGATCGAGTTGAGGCGCCCCAAAGTTATAAACTTTCTCCGGATGCTCCCCAAGCTGAATGACTCGCCTGCGATATGGCTCTGCGGCTACGAAATGGTAGTGCGATATTTTAGTTAGTGAGTGTCGAATCGGATCGTCGATCAGGCCCTGAGTGGCCTCACCACCATAAACATGTGCAATTGGAATCCGCGACACCATGGCGGCCTGCGCAGCCGATAGCGCTTCGTAACGATCACATGGGATGAGTGCTATATCCGGTTCGAGCCGGTCAAATGCTTCGGCAAACCCGATCGTGCCGAGTCCCATCGACTTGGCCACTCCAATGGGCGTATCACTGGAAAGCAACATTTCCACCTTCTCATTAATTTCAAAACCGTCCTCCTCGATAGCCCGGTAGGTCAAACCAAACTCGGGAGAGAGGTGCATGCCCGTGGCGATGATCTGAAGTTGAAGCTCCGGGTCCTCCTTAATTTCGTGCAGGACCCACTGTAGCAGCCCATACTCCGATCGTGCCCCGGTGACAAAGCAAACTTTGCGGTTGGCCATCGACGGACTCCGTGTACTTGAAGTTCGATGCTATATTTCGAAGATCACTGCACGATGTTTGACTAATATTCCAGTCTTAGAAACGATCTGACACGCACCTGAAGACATGATCAGAGCAGGCCTCTTGTCACGACTGTACTTCTTCCACGAGAGAAGGTGTGCTGGGAATGTTGATCAGGCGGCGCTCCAGGTCCTTGGCCGTCGAGAGATCCATCCGCGAACAACCTTCGTACATCGGCAAAGACGAGAGGAGCTGCCACGTCGGGCGCGTCATAAGACCTGCCTCGTTGGTGGTTTCCAACACTGCGTCGCGCCGATCGGCGGCATCCTCATCGAGGAGAAGCACATTGAGCCAGTAGTTGCTTCGCGTGCCCTCCCGCTCCGTAAAGAACGAGACGCCGTCCACGTCCGCAAATGCATCTCGATAACGCTCCGCCAGCGCTCGTTTACGATCCAGAAAGGAGGGCAACTCCTCCAACTGAGCACAGCCCAGCGCGGCATTCAGATTCGGAAGACGGTAGTTGTACCCCGTTTTGTCGTGGAAATACTCCCACTCGTGATCCTTCTTCGCAACCGTCGTGAGGTGCTTGGCCTCATCGGCCAAATCGTCATCGTCCGTGAGAATCGCCCCGCCGCCGCCCGTCGTGATCGTCTTGTTGCCGTTAAAGCTGAGTACCCCAAGGCGACCGATCGTTCCCGTATGGGTACCGTCGTAAAACGAGCCCAAGGATTCGGCGGCATCCTCCACGAGAGTTAGTTGATATTGCTCACAAACCTCCTGGAGCGGGTCCAGATCGACTGGATGGCCATATGCGTGCATGGGCACCACGGCCTTGATCGGGTTTCCTGTCTGCGTATTTATGCACGTCCCATCGCGCACCTTTGCAATGTCGTCGAGATAGGCTCCCAGCTTTGCCGGATCGAGCCCAAGCGTGCGCTCTTCGCTATCGACGAAATGCGGCGTTGCCCCCTGATAGGTCACGGCATTGGCCGTTGCTACGAACGTAAGTGCGGGTACCAGCACCTCATCGCCCGCCTCCACACCCACGAGTCGTAGGCAGACGTGAAGGGCCGAGGTCCCATTCACTACGACGACGGCCCGCTTCGCCCCTGTGTAATCGGCCAAGTCCTCCTCAAATCGATCGACATACGAGCCTACCGAGGAGACCCATTCGGTATCGATGCATTCCTTCACGTAGTCCCACTCGTTGCCCTCGAACGTCGGCTTGTGGAGGGGGACAAATTCGTCTCGGTCTCCGATCACCGTCCGAATAGCATCGATGATCCGCTCCTCCACAGATGTACTCACAGTGTCCGTTGCCATTGAAATAAGGCTCTTTTCGCGTTACTCGAAGACCTCTCGTCCAGATCGGTAATAGTCGGCGTACCACTCCACGGTTTCGCGTACCCCCTCTTTCCAGTGTACCTGCGGCTCATAGCCGAACACCTCCCGGGCCCGGTCTACGTCCGGGCACCGGCGGGACACGCTGCCTGCGTGCGAGGGCCCCTGTTCGTACTCGCCGTGAAAGTCCATGAGATCACCGATGTATCGAATCAGCGTCTCGATCGTGATCTCGTGCCGGTCGTCTCCGATGTGATAGGTTCGCCCGGCCGCTTCGGGCGTCTCCATTGCTTGCACCACGCCGCGAACTGCATCGTCAACGTGACAGAAGGCCCGCGTCTGGTCGTAGCCGTAGACCGTGAACGGATCCTCCGCCTCGTGGAACCGCTCCACGACCTGCGGAATCACGTGTTTAAACCCCATCCGCGGCCCATACACGTTGTGGAAGCGGACAGTGACCTGCTCGAAGTCGTACGCCTGCGCGTAGTGCGCAATGCCCGCCTCGCCGAGCATCTTCGTCACCGCGTACGTGAAGCGGGGCTGCGTGATGTCGGTGATGGAGAGCGGCACGTCCTCCGGGGTGGGAATCTCGGCCCCGAATTCTTCTACCGTGCCCGCGTAGGTCTCACTCGTCGAGGCAAAGAGCACGCGGGAGACGCTGCTCTCGCGAAGCCACTCGAACGTGTTGAGCGTGATCGCCGTATTGATCCGCCACACCTCCTCCGGCATGTCTTCCGTGTAGCCCACCCCGACCACGGCGGCGAGCGCGTAGACGTGATCGTACTCGTCGTCCAGCTGGTCGAACGTCGAGCGCTCGGTGAGGTCCCCTTCGACGATGTCAACGGCCGACGACTGGAGAAGCGTGTCCAGCTCCTCGTCCTGTTTGCTCCGAAAGAAATTGTCAACCAGCGTCACCCGGCAATCGCTCCGCTCCACGAGGTGACGTCCCAGGTGGTACCCGATAAACCCGGCACCGCCGAGCAGAAGAACGCGTTTCATGAAGAAGAGGTGGCAGTGGTCGAAGAATCGAAAGAGGGCACAGGAAAGGAATCAGTCTCCGTGGAGTGCGTTTGTTCGGAATGAAGATCCCCGCGCCCCGACACTTGCACGCGGTGCGTGCTCTGAAGCGCCCCAATCTCCCCGTCGCTCAGCACGCCCCAGGCATCGTGGACCACGATGCTGTCGGGGAGTGCATGCAGCCGTCGTTGCAGTTCAGCGTTATCTTCGTATTCGGTATGCGGCGTCGAAAATACGACGGCGTCGACCTTCTCCGTGAGGACGGCCTCCAGGTCCTGACGTACCTCACGGTCTCGCTCGTCCCAGTGCTCGACGTATGGATCGTGGAGCTTCACCGCGGCCCCATGCTCTTCCAGGAGGTCGTACAGGTACGCAGCGGGCGTATACCGCGTGTCCCCCACGTCCTTCCGATACGACACGCCGAGCAGCACGATCGTCTTTCCTTCAACCGTATCGTCCAGGGCCGTCTGGAGTCGCTCGAAGGTGTGACGGGGCATTCGATCGTTGATTTCGACCGCCGTTTCACTTTGTGGAAGGTGGGCTTCCCCATCCCCTTTTCCGTGAGCAGAGCGGGCCCAGGACGCCAGAAGCGGATCTTTCGTGAGGCAATACCCCCCTACACCGAGCCCCGGAAACATGAGGTTCCGGTGCGTCGGCCGCTTTCGAATCGCCTCAATGACCTCGTAGAGATTCACCCCCACCTCTTCGGCAAATTCCGTCCACTCTTGCACAAACGCAATGTTCATCGCCCGATACGAATTCTCCAGCACCTTCGTCATTTCTGACGCCGTGGTGCTGCCAAGACGAGTGAGCGGAAACTCATCCGTGTAGATGATCGACTCCAGAAAGTCGCGGGTGGCGTCCGCACTGTCCTCATCGATCCCCGCGTACACGCGGTAGAAATTGCGGATGGAGTCAACGTAGTCCGGTCCGGGCATCACCCGCTCAAAGGAGTGACCCAGCCGATACGTCTTTGCCAGGCCGCGCTTCTCAAACGTCTCATCGAAGATTGGTTTGACGACGTTTCGACACGTCCCCGGCGGGACCGTCGTCTCTACAATCACGAGCGTCTCGGAAGGGCAACGCTCAGCAACTGTGCGGCAGGCGCTTTTGAAGGGGGAGAGATCTACGTCGTACCCCCGAAGTGCTCGATCTGAATCCGTGTTCTTTTCTACGTCCAGATTGACATCCACGACGACGACATCGGCAACCTCATAGGCGTGCTCGTTACACGTGGCGAGGAAGTTTTGCTGATCCAGTGCTTGCTCGTGTAGTTCTTCGACTGTCGGATCAGCCGACTCAATTGGGAAAACGCCCTTATTCAGCGCATCAACCTTCTGCTTCCCTTCGTGTGTTGGCAAATCTACCCCGATGACTACGTAATCTTCATGCGGTGCATTTGCCACTACCAGTGCCATTACAGCCCCCACGAATCCAAGCCCCTGCACCACCACGACCTCCCTCTCGGGATGAGTAGCAACGAACTTCTCGATTTTTGGGACTGGGTCCGTCATTCGATAAATAAATTATGCAAGTATCAAATGATACCCGTTTGCAGAGTTCAGGAATGAATCCGCTGATTTCCGGCTCTACCGGCGATGGCGGCTGGAATCTGAAGCCAAATTCCTGAACTGATCAACAGGATTTGGTATGAGGTCAATATCGTAGGTGTGGAGTTTAAATCAGTGGCGTCACATGATACACCAAGTCGATACGACGCATCGCCCCAGGTCCTTCTAAGATAGCGCCATAGAACGAAACTTCGAGTGACCCTCTGCTAGCTCATCATACGTTCCTTCACCGACTTTCCGGCCCTGCTCCAGCATCACAATGTTATCCGCGCGTTTTACCGTACTCAACCGGTGCGCAATTATAAGCATCGTGTGATTTTCCTCCAGCTCATAGATGGCTTCCATAACGCTCGCTTCCGTTTCCTGATCAAGCGCGCTCGTCGCCTCGTCAAAAACGAGAACAGACGGATTGTGATAGAGCGCACGGGCAATACCTATACGTTGCTGCTGCCCACCGGAGAGCTTTACACCCCTCTCGCCTACGACCGTGTTCCATCGGTCCGGAAGTTCGCCTTCGACAAAGTCGTAGATGTGTGCCTTGCGCGCAGCATCTCGCACGGCGTCTAAGTCGATTTCATCCTCGGACACACCGAAGGCGATGTTCCGCGCCACAGTATCGTCCGAAAGGTAGATGTCCTGTGGAACATACCCAATGGCCTGCTGCCAACGACGGATGGTATCGTTTTGGATTGGTGTACCGTCGACAGAGATAATGCCCTGCTGCGGGCGTAAAAGCCCCAGCACAAGATCGACCGTGGTTGTCTTACCCGACCCTGTCTTACCTACGAAGCCAACCGTCGAGTGCGCAGGAATCTCTAGAGTCAGACCCTGAATAGCTGGCTCTTTTGCACCGGGATACGTAAAGTGTACTCCTTCGAGTGCGAGGTGGTCGTCGAGCGTGAGGGGCTCCTGCCCCTGCCTCTTCTCGACGTCTGAATATACCTGCGGCGGGGATGCTGTCGTTTCTTTTAGCCCCATGCGCAGCTTTTCCAGCGCCGCGAGGTTGTAACGCGCACTGGCGATACCCTTAAACGCACTTTGAAGTGCAGGCATGAGCCGATACCCCGCAAAGGCGTAAAGGCCAAGCATAGGAATCACCTGCCGAATGTTCTCCTGCACGGCGATCAGATATATGGCTATGAGAATTATGCCGCCGAATGCTATAGCCTCCAAGACATATCTCGGCGCTCTTTTCATTACTCGGTAACGTGCCTGGTAGCGGGAATACCACTTGGAGGGATTGTTGTATTGATCCAGAAACGCATCTTCCTTACTGCGGAGTTTAACCTCCTTAATCCCGCCAAAAGCTTCACTCACAAACTGGTAACGCTTTGTGTTCTCTTTTACTCGCTTCTCTCCGTAAATATCTAGCCGCTTTCGTACTGCAAAGTAGACTCCCATATATGCTAATCCTAGTATGGTTGCGACCGACAACGCCACGAACGGATCGATGAATACCAGGAAACCGATTATAAAGAGCGCCACAATTCCTTTTGCAATTCCACGGAGCCCTGGTATTAACATCTGGCTGACCACTTCCTTCACTTCCTCCAGAATGTTCTTCCCTAGTTCAGCACTGTTGCGCGTGAGAAAGTATTCGTACGGCCGGTATAGGTAGCTGCGCAGAAGGCGACTCGAGAGGCTGTGGTTGCGCCCCCATGCGTAGCGTTGCAGGGCCCACGTAGTCAATACAATAAACGCGTTACTCAAAACGAGTACCGCGAATGCTCCCAATCCAAGTGCAATGAGGAAGGTATTGGTATCGGTAAAGCCGAAGGTCTCGTAGAACCAGCTCAAGTAGACGTTCTCGTGCACGCTCGCCGGGTCGGCTGCCACCTTTAGAAAGGGCATGATGGAGCCGATGCTCACCACTTCCAATCCAGCCATTAAGAGCACGGCGCCGAAGAGCATGTACAGATTACGCCGCTCGCGGCGGGTAAGGATATCGAAAATGGCTTTCAAAATGTTCACGTTACCATTCATCTATTCACACGCCGTCTCACAATATTCAGGTGAACATTCTTCCCAAATATTAAACTCGATCATTTCGTTTGGGCCGGCATTTTAATTCTGCCTTGAAGTACTCCAGCGTCCGCTCCAGCCCTTCCCGCCGATCGACTTCCGGGGCCCACCCGAGCACCTCCTTCGCCCGCGAAATGTCCGGCTGCCGCACCTGCGGGTCGTCCTCCGGGAGCGGCTCGTACGTGATGTCGCTGTCTGAGCCGGTCACCTCGATGATCTCCTCCGCAAACTCCTTGATCGTAATCTCGTCCGGGTTGCCGAGGTTGACCGGCTCTGCCCAATCGCTCATGAGAAGCCGGTAGAGGCCCTCCACCAGGTCGTCCACGTAGCAGAAGGCCCGCGTCTGGCTTCCGTCGCCGTACACCGTGAGCGGCTCGCCACGCAGGGCCTGCCCCATGAAGGTCGGCAGGGCCCGCCCGTCGTCGACCCGCATCCGCGGGCCGTACGTGTTGAAGATCCGCGCGATCCGCGTCTCGACCCCGTGGTACCGGTGGTACGCCATCGCCAGGGCCTCCCCAAAGCGCTTCGCCTCGTCGTAGACGCCGCGCTCCCCGATCGGGTTGACGTTGCCCCAGTAGTCCTCCGGCTGTGGATGGACCAGCGGGTCCCCGTACACCTCACTCGTCGACGCCAGAAGCAGGCGCGCGTCTTTCGCTTTGGCGAGGCCGAGCGCCTTGTGCGTGCCCAGGGCGCCGACCTTCAAGGTCTGAATCGGATACTGCAGGTAGTCGTCCGGCGCGGCGGGGCTGGCAAAGTGGAGGACGTAGTCCAGCTCACCGCCCACGTGCAGATAGTCGGTCACGTCGTACTCGACGAACCGGAAGCGGTCCTGCCCGAGCTCGAAGAGGTGCTCGATGTTTTCCGTGTCACCGGTAATGAGGTTGTCCATGCAAACGACCGAGTGGCCCTCCTCGATCAGCCGGTCGCAGAGGTGCGAGCCTAAAAAGCCTGCGCCGCCGGTGATGAGCGTTCGGGGCATGTGTGAGCGTAGGTGTGCGGGGGCGCGGGAGTGGAGAGGGGCGAAGTGCGAGAGGCGCTCTGGCCGTTCAGGCTGGTTGGCCGTTTTGGGCGAGGGCCGTCTCGATCGCTTCCTCCTTCGTCTCTGGCGCGTAGCTGGGGCGGCCGATCGACTGGTACTCAAAGCCCATCTCCGCCATCCGGGCCGGGTCGTACAGGTTCCGCCCGTCGAAGACAATCGGCTGGGCGAGAAGATTTCTCACTTTGCCCAGGTCCGGCCGCCGAAACTCGTGCCACTCGGTGCAGATGATCAGCGCGTCGGCCCCTTCGAGCACCTCGTACATCCCCTCCCCGTACTCGATCTGGTCCCCGAAGGTCTCTCGGGTGGTCCCCATCGCCTCCGGATCGTACCCGGCGACCTCGGCGCCGTCTTCCAGTAGCTCGTGGATGATTACATGGGAGGGCGCCTCCCGTGTGTCGTCGGTCCCCGGCTTGAAGGACAGGCCCCACACCGCGATCTTCTTGCCGGAGAGGTCTCCGTCGAAGCGCTCTTTCGCCTCGATCGCCAGGCGCCGCCGCTGCCAGTCGTTGACGTCGAGGGTGGCCTCCAGCACCTTCGGCTCGTAGCCGACCTCCCCTCCCTTCCGGGCCAGCGCCTTCACGTCCTTCGGGAAGCAACCCCCCCCCGAAGCCGATGCCCGCATACAGGAAATGCGCCCCGATGCGGTGGTCCTTGCTGATACCGAGGCGCACCTTGTCGACATTGGCCCCGACCCGCTCGCAGACGTTCGCGATCTCGTTCATAAACGAGATACGGGTCGCAAGCAGCGAGTTCGCCGCGTACTTGATCATCTCCGCCGAGCGTCGGTCCACGGTCAAAATGGGGTTCCCCTGCCGAACGAACGGCTCGTAGAGGCGCTCCATCTCTTCGGCGGCCCACTCGATCTCGGTCCCGATCACCACGCGGTCCGGCTTCATGAAGTCCTCCACCGCCGACCCCTCCCGCAGAAACTCGGGATTGGAGACCACCGCCACGTCGGTGCCGTGCTCCAGACTCCGCTCGGCGAAGACCTCCTCGACCTCCTCGCCCGTGCCGACCGGCACGGTACTCTTGTTCACGACGATGCGCTGCTTGGGGCCCTGGAGAGTGCCCGACGCGAACAGGTCGGCGACGTCCCCGGCGGCCTGCTTCACGTAGGTCAGGTCCGCCGACCCGTCTTCGCCCGGGGGCGTCGGGAGGGCGAAGAAGATGACTTTTGCCCCGTCGATGCCCTCGGCCAGATCCGTCGTGAAATGGAGGCGGCCCTCCGAGCGGGCCCGCTCGAAGTACTTCTCCAGGTCCGGCTCGTAAATGGGCAGTTCCCCCGAGGAGAGCTGAGCGACTTTTTCCTCGTCGATGTCCACACAGGTCACGTCGTGGCCCATCTCTGCGAAGCAGGTGCCCGAGACGAGCCCGACGTAGCCGGTGCCGATGACCGCAATTTCCATACTGAACTGCAAGAACGTCGTGAGGTGAAAGAACCAGAGATGCGAGTTTTCTAAACCAGGCGCTTCACCGTTACGTCATCGCCGCAATGAAGTCTTCGTCCCGGCTCTCGTCCACGAAGCCGTCAATGTAGTCCTGCGTCTGCTCCACGTTGCTGTGGCCGAGAAACTTGCTCACCTTGTAAATGTCGCCGACGTTTTGGTACAGCTTCCACGCTGCCGCGTTGCGGGAGAGGTGAAACGTCACCCGCTTCTCGATCCCAGCCTGCCCGGCGAGCTCTTTCAGGTGCCGGTTCGCGGCTGAATTGCGCTGACACTTGCGGCGGTGCAGCGCCTCTTCGTTTCCCGGATCGATGCCCTCGGAGATGGGAAAGACCCAATCTTCGCCGTCCCCCTCCTCGTAGCGACATAAGATCTCCTTCGCCTCGGGGATCAGGGGCACGCCGACCGTGTCGGCGGTCTTCTTCATCTTGTAGCAGACGCGGGGCCTTCCGGAGCGGCCCTCCCGGATGTGCTGCCACTGGAGGGTGGCCACGTCGGAAAAGCGCATCCCCCCGGCGTAGTACGCAAACAAAAACCAGCGCCGCGCCTCGGCAGCTGGGCTCTCTTCGTCGATCTCCAGATCCGCGATCCGCTCCACCTCCTCCGGGGTGAGAAGCTCTTTCTGGCTCGGCTCGCTGTCGATCGTGATGTGCTCGAACGGGTACGCCGACAGCTTCCCTTCTTTCATCGCGTGGCGCACGAGCGTGCGCATGATGCCCAACTCGCGGCCCACGGTGTTGGTGCTATTGCCCCTTTCCTCGTAGCAGTACGTCCGAAACTCCCGAAAGAGCTCTGCTTCGAGTGCACCAAAGGGCACCTCGTCCCGCCCGTAGGTCTCCTCGATGAACGCCGTGAACTTGCGGCAGGTGGTCCGGTAGGACCGGAAGGTGCCGATCTGCCCGCGCCGCTTGTAGCCTTTGACTTTCTCGCGGGCAAACGCGAGGAAATCCTCCGGCGCGCTTTTCACCTCTTCACGCTCCTCCTGGATTTCGTCTTTGATACGCTGGGCCGTAATGAGCGTCCCGGCCCGCTCGAGCCGCGAGATTACCGAGAAGGCCGCCCGTTCCAGGTCCGACAGGAAGGTATTGATCTCTCCTGCGTCCGGGTGGGTCCCGGTCACCCGCCGTTTGTCTCCGTTCCACTTTTTAGCGAGGACCTTGACGGGAAGCGCGATGAAGCGTTTTTCCCCGCGGTGGGAAATGCGGAGCCGGATCGGAACGCGTCCGTGGTCGTCTTTGCGGCGGGTGCGGGCGATGATTGAGATCGCTGGCATGGGCGGGATTTGGGATCCATAACGGGTGCGATCGAACGGCCGCGTTATGGAGACAATCCCGGGACAAGCCCGCCGGACCCCCCCCTTAGCAGCCGTAGACGCCGATTTTGACGCGGTATGTCTACGGATGCGGCGGGGGGGAGCGTTGCGCCCACACCACACGCTCTGCCGATTTATTCTCTACAGCGGCGTTGAAGGAAGGTTTTACCTCAACGGGTGCGAATTTTAGGAGCGGTGGCGTGAGCGACTCTCACATTAAGCGCTCCATAGCGCACCCCCCCCAAGTGCATCCGCCACTGGCAAAGCCCTACCGCTGGGTGAGGGAGCCGTCAGGGTCGTTCTCGATTCCGAGCTCCTCTCGCACACCTTCCGCAATTCCAGACGGCTTCCATGCCTTTTGAACTTCCTGAATTTGCTCCTGAGCTTCTCCGTCGTCTTCTTGGCTTTGGATTGCCGATCGGAAAAAAGTAGCACCCACCCCAAACAGTCCGCCAAGGAAAAGCGACAGCACGACGTTCAGCGTTCGGTTCGGCGCGCTCGGCTCAGCTGGTGGTGCCGGCTTCTCAGCAACCGTGACAACTGGCTGCTCTTTTTGAAGTTGAAGCCGGGTCTGGGTAACCTGCTTCTGCATCTGGCTGTAGAGCTGCTCTTTAAATCCCACTTCCCGGCGGAGACGCTCCCTGCGGGATTCAAGTTGAGGCTTGCTACCTGCAGCCAGAACGCCCTTGTTTCGCTCGAGAAACTGAACCAGACGGTTTTCTGCAGCATCAAGTTCTTGCTTTACTTCTCCAAACCGCTTTTCGACAAACCGCAGGTTTCTCCGCGTTTTCTCCGTCTGCAGCTCTCGGACGCGGGTGCGAAGGTGCTCTATGAAGCGTTCGTTGAGCCGCGCCGATAGCCCTGGATTGCCTGACGATGCAGAGACCGTCATCAGGCCACTTCCTCCCTCCAGTGCTCCGGACTCAGAAACCGAAGCAGAAACCATTTCACCCAGCGCGCTTATCGCTTTTTCCTCTTCTTCAGTCGGGTAGATGAGCGTTCCTGTACTGTCGGTTCCGGCAGAACGCTTCCCTTGGCCGCTACCGATGAGGCTGCCCAACGCCCCTTTCACCGTCCACGGTAGGTACACGGTGTAAGACAGGATTTGATCAAGTGTACCGGGTGGCCTGTTTACGTAGTCCACGAATGTCGTACGCCGCCCAAGCGACGGGAAATAAAACGTATCCCGCGCTACTGCCAAACGGACCTCTCGGCTTGTCGCAATTTCCGGGTACGACGCCGGCGAGAGCCCGACGCTGCCTCCTCCCCCGATGTCAATACCGAGTCCACCTGCGATCCCCCCGATACCACTCGGCAAACTGGGCCCGCCTCCGCCTTCTCCAGCTTCTCGGATGACTTTCGACTCGGCAGTGTACCTCGAGGGTGTCGCTACCGAATAGAGAACACCGAGAAGGCCAATCCCAACGACCGAAAGCACAATCAGCCCTCGCCCGCGGCTCAGAGTGACGATCAGCTCCATAAGGGTAATCTCATCTTCAGGCGGGGGCATTCGCCTCCCTGGCCGAGACCCTCGCGGGCCGCCATCCCTTGATGGAGTGGATTCAGAGTCGCTCATCCGCGCGTAACCGTGTCAAAGAGGTTCTACAAGATCGAAAATCGATTGAGCTACCCTTTCCTGCAGTAGGGATGCTGCGAGTTTCTCAAGCATGAGGAAGTTCTTATGCGCGCTTCTCACAGCTGTGTGTTGCTCGCCTCTTGCAAGCGCTTGATTCTCACTTTTCCAGAACGGGCGTTCTGAGTCGGTGTGATCTTTTTTCCGAGCACCGATGTCACACGGAGCGTTTCTGAATAGCTCAGGCGCGCTTCTACCCCTGCAGGGAGAAGTGTGTTGGAAGGTACCTATAGGCAGTGGGAAAGCCTCATCCGCAAGGCCTTCGGAGCTTTTGGTCAGGCACTGGGCCAGAGGGCAATTTACCTTCACATCTCTACTTTTCGCCGAAGACCCTCTTGGAACAGGGCCCTCTTAGGAGAGGACCCTCCGAGAACATGTACTTTACCCTCTCGGCAGCGACGTTTCTCGGCAGCGACGATTCCCGGTGGCCGCCATAGATCAGAAGATGGCTAAAGAGAGAGGAGACAAATATTACGTCTAGATGCAGCTCCGCCACGTCAGTCCCATTCAGCATTCGAAAATGGCATTTCCTGGCCGCTCCTTTTCGGTAGCGCCGAAACCTTCCGAGAGGTTTCGGCGCCGGTCACCTGCGTCACGCCCAAGAAGCGTGCCTCGGGTTTCGCAACTGCGCAAGATTCGCCTCAGCTAGGTTGCCTCCCCGGGCAGTATTCCACGCTATAGCCCTTCCCGGCTGACTCATCGATCATGTATCGACTGAAAGCACTGGGAACTGAGGAATTCAGTGTTTACTCTCAGCACAGGAGTCGGAGCTTATGTTCTTTCAACCGTTCCACATAGTGAACCCTCACCTAGAGATTCGCAAGCGCCTCTACCGGATTCAATGTTTCCTCAACTTCGGTTGAGCAGCACGGATAGCAGTTCAACACGTGGGGGCAGTTGCTCTTTAAGAGGTGGCGCGTCCGGTCCGCCAGCCTGGCCTCTCAGAACGGCTTGCGCTACACGTCGAAGGTATGTGATCCGGCCAAATAGAAGCAGTAGGGGCGGTTTTCCGGTCTCGAATGAGACTCTACACTCATTCAACCGGCGACGCCCCTGCTGCTGTGATCGAATGCGCCCTCCTGCCAAAGAGTTGTTCCTGACTCTCCACTGGAGTCGCCCACGACCCCCGCCCGAAAGCTGCGCCCGACTGGGTTCGGTGGCGCAACGGGTCAGGCCACGTGGACATGCCCCGCCCAGAAGATATCACCTTGTCGGTCATGCAAACCTTATCGATCATGCAGGAGGACCGGTCCGACGAGATCACCACGCCCGAGTCTCCCCGATGGAGATCGGCGGTGATGCCTATTTGTGCCGCTGAGGCGGGATTTTCTCCGTCGAAGCGGAAATTTTTTTCGGGTTCATGCCGCATCTGCTTGTGTTTGGCGACGGATCAATCTGCGACTTTGTGCTCAGCCCAGCGAATGTCAGGGAGCGCCGCGCCCAAGTGCACTTGCTTGCCGCCGAGGCAAAGCGGCAGGCCCGGTAGTCGGCCTTTCTTGCGAAGGCCTATCCGGTGTTGGCCGTGGGCGGACTACTGCGGCGATTGGCTCGCGATCCTTTTTGGCAAAAGCGGCAAAGCGCTCTGGCATGTGCTGCGGCGAGGCAAGAAAGCCAAATCGGAAGGCAAGACGGCGCTTCGGGCCTCCCGCCGTGGCCCTCGGGCTCGGATCGAGAGCATCTTCTCGTCGCTCTCCGGGCAGTTTCAGGTTGAAGAGACCCGGGCTCGGTCCGTTTGAGGCGCAATGACGCACGTCGTGTCGAAGCTACTGTCCTACACGATCGGATTCGTGCCCAACGAAGCGCTCGGCCGACCCGGAACGGCTCTGGAGAGCCTCTATCGGTGATGAGTACATGTCAAACACCACAGCACAACCCGTTCTTAGCATTTCACATGGCTTTTCTTCAGGATGCTCCAGTTCTCGCCTCACGGGGGATCCTTCTTCCCGAGATTGCCAGGGAACCTATCGCTTCACTTTAACGCCTGGAGCTATTGTTTACCGGGACATGAGCGGCTTGTGGTAGCCAATGCAGCCGTGCTTTGCAGAGAGCAGAACGAAATTAGCGGTCGATCTCTGTGGTCATGCGGACTGCTTCGCTGGCCTTTTGCTCGGTCATATCGGGGAGTTCTGGTTATCTGGTGCCCCTGGGAAAGCCGCAAGTGCAGTTCCCGATGTAGGCGAGAAACCAGCGCAGTTTTCGGCAGGTGTCATCTTTCGGCAGCGCGGTCACGGCTTCTTGCACACGAGCTTCTTGCATGCGAGGAGGACGTTCGCCCTCTGCGGGAGAGCGTCCACCCTTTTCAAGACAGCTCACACACGGGCACTTCGCGCAGGTATTTCCAGAGGCGAGGGAGTACTCAGGACGTGACCGACTGAGGCATGTGTCCCTACCCGAGCCTCAGAGGTAGATTCCACCTTTGGTCTAGTTGAAGGCCTGGGTCGCGAGCACGATCAAACTCAGAGTGCTTGAGACGACCTGTGCCACGTTGGAGGCAATCTCAGAGTAGTCAATCTCTTGGTCTTGTTCAGGCTCGGCCTCAACCCGGATGACAGCCCCATCGTCCACGACAGGGGCGCGCCGGAACCAACCCGTGTTCACCTCAAAGGTGGCGCCGGACGCCTGGGTGAGGAACACATCTTGGGTATTCTGGCGCGTTCCTCCAGCACGGTCGAGGTAATAGCCTACGCGCCGGCCCTCTTCATGCTTGATCAAACCCTCATTCGCCACGTTCCCTCGCACAGATACCGTATTCGGCTGAGTCGGAATCACAATCTCATCGCCCGGGCGGAGGATGAGATCTTCAGCCGGATTGCCCCGCACGGCTCGTCTCATCTCCACGATGACTTGCTGCCCGTCTCGCTGAACCTGAAACCCCTGCCCCCCCTGATTCTCTTCTGGTCGGATGAGCCGCCCGCCTTTCAAGTAGCCGGTGGGCAAAACGCCCCCAGCCCGCTGGATGACGCTGGAAAGGCGCTCGTTGTCTTGAAGAATCGTGTATTCGCCAGGATACCGCACCTCCCCTTCGACTGAAACCGTTTCCTGTGGCTGAAAGGAGGGGCTCTCTCGCACGAAAATGCGGTCTCGGTGCTGCAGGTCGAAGTTTTCGGCTGCCTCTAGAGCACGCGCTGTATCTTGAACTGAGAAGTTCACATCTTTAGGGTCTATGTCCCGCTTTACAAGGGGAACTGAGATACTGCTGGCACGCTGCCCTTCCTCATCCTTCTTTTCTACCATCCGAGTGATCTCTACTTCCTGTAGAGATGCTCCTTCGCCAAACCCGTTCGCCTGGAGAATAGCATCCTTGAGCGTCATGTTGTCGCGGAACGCGTAGCGGCCAGCGTCTTGAACGGCCCCGCTGATCCGAACAAACTTCTCCTCTAGACGCCCGACAGTCGCGGGGTAGACGCGAATCTCATCTTCTGGGCGCAGCTCGCGGTCAGCCATGCCCTCTCCCGCCAGAGCGTCGCCCAGGTGAAACGGAATAATCCGCTCCTCCCCCCCATCGCGCGAGACCCGGAATAGGTCGGCCCGGCCCAGAAAGACGTCCTTGAGGTACTCGTCGTCGGTCAGCCCGCCAGCCTTCTGCAACAGGCTCCGAATCGTCATGCCCTTTCGGAAGCGATAGCTTCCAGGGTCGCGCACATTGCCTGTGATGCGGACCTGCCGGTTCCCTCTCATCTCTTGAATAGAGGAGACGTGCAGGCTGTCACCCGGCTGGAGAACGACGTTAGCCTGAGGCTGATCGTTCATGACGGCCTGGAGGTCAAGGGATCGGCTCGTCTCGCTCAGGGTGTCGCCAATCCGCACAAGATCAGCTTGCTGGCGGTACGCATCGCCTGTGAGGCCGTCGGCTTGCTCGATCAGGTCCTTAACCGTGCGCACCGGTCCCCCGATCTCGTACTGCCCGGGCTGGAAGACCGCTCCCGTGACCTCTGCGGCGTCGACCCGCGCCTTTACGGCCTGGTCCTGAGCTTCCGTAAGGGACAGGACCTTAACGCGGTCACCGTCGGCAAGCGGCACCTGCGCGGTGTCGGCGCGGGCTGCCTGCAGGCTGGCGTCGAGCACCTCACGGGCAACGGACGGGTCCTCCCGTTCAGAGGGTGGCACAATGCGCTCGATCTGGAAGCGCTTGGTGTAGGCGTTCGGCTGGAGGCCGCCCGCGTAGTCGATCAAGTCCGCGACCGTCTCGCTCTCTTTCATCTCGTAGTATGCCGGGCGCTTGACCGGCCCCGTGATGGCGACGGTTTCCCCGCGAGGCGGCACAAAGATGTAATCGTTGCTCTGCAGCTGTACTGGATCGGGGCTGTAGCCCTCCAAAAGATAGTCGTACAGGTCGACGGTCTCGACCACCTCTCCGTCGCGGATGACGCTGATGTTGCGCAGGCTCCCACGGCGCAGCGGCCCGCCGACGCTGTAGAGGGCATTGAAGACAGTTGCAAAGCTGCTGACGGTGTATCCTCCAGGTTGTGGTACCTCGCCAAGCACAAAGACCTGTGTGGGTCGCACGCGGGTGAGCGTGAGGTCCATGTAAACCGTTGGTGGGTCGCTCGTAAGGCCTGAGTAGCTCTGGGAGAGCCACTGTTTCATCTCTCTGCGCAGCTCGTCGAGCGACTTGCCGGACACGGTGAACTGTCCTACATTGGGCACTGTCACCCGACCTCCGCGGTCAACTTGGAGATCATATGTGAACTCTGCACCTCCCCACACTGTGAGCCGGAGTTCGTCTTGCGGCCCTACCACGTAGCTTCCATCAACCGGGCCTGTAGACTGAGGAGTGAAGGCCTCAGGAATAGTTTCAAAAGTGTCGTACCCGAAGTACGGCAGCGTCTCCGCTGCACCCGTGGGACGCTGCTCCATTTGCTCTACGATTTTCAGCTCGCGACCAGTGGGAAGTACTGTGCTTGTATCCTGGTTCGCCACCCGAACGTAGAGCCCCCAAGTGCCAACGCCCGTTTCTCTCGGTACTGTCACCCTACCACGCCACTGCCCGTCGATGACGGACCCACCGATGCGGTTTACGTCTTGCACCTCCACTGAGTCTCCATCCGCGGTGAGGAAGCCTATGCGCACCTGCCGAATTTGACTTTCACTGCGAAGTGGGACGGTCGCTGCGACGTCCACCGGCAACTGGTCAACGGAGATACTGTCGGGCTCAATTCCTGGCGTTCCAGAGAGCGTCGGCGCAGGTGGCGCAACTGAGCCACCTGTGCTCTGCATGCCCCCGCCGTCTCCCTGTCGGTCCTGTACGGCTTGAAGGAGCGCCTGTATCCGTGCTTCTGATACGCCCAACTCACGGGCTCGCTGAGCAGCCTGCTCAGGGTTGTTGGGATCGATGCCCAACTGCCGTAGGCGCTGGCGCGCCTCTTGAACTGTCATCTCCCGCTCCTCCAGCGCTTGCTGAGCCTCCTCCGGTAGATCACTTCGCTGCTGAGCTTGAACCGCCCCGGGAAAAACAGTCAGGGCAACAAGGAAGACGCACAGTGTTGAGGAGATCCAACGCATTGCAGCTGTAGTCGAGTTGAAAGAAAAGCAGTAGAGGCTACCCGACTACCGCCACACGAACAGGGTACCGTGACAGCAGAAGGGACAAGCCAGAGATGTTTGTTAGGCAATGCCAGGTAAAAAGGCGAACCAATTCCGACTGTACCCGACAACTTTTTCGAATATTCGCTGGTACGCCACCGAAATCCCGCCCGCCCATCAGCCGCGCGCCAGGCGCTCCCCGCCGGCAGTCCGCACGCGCTTGCGGAACCGGTCCAGCTGCGCCGTCCACGTCGTGGCCGGCAGGTCGAACGCGGCCCGGGCGCGGCTGGAGTCGAGCACGGTGTAGGCCGGGCGGGGCGCGGCCGTTTCGTATTCGTCCGACGACACCGGCTGGGCCGCCACGTCCGTGCGCCCAAACTGCGCGAAGACCGCCCGGGCGAGGCCGTACCAGCTCGTCTGGCCTGTGCCGGCGAGGTGGTAGCACCCGGCCTCCGGCGCGGCGTCGTCCGCGAGGAGACGCTCGCAGACCGACGCCGTCGCCTCCGCGCACCAGCCCGCCCAGGTCGGCACGCCGATCTGGTCGTCCACCACGGTCAGCCGGTCGTTCTCGGCCGCCAGGCCCAGCATGGTCCGCACGAAATTCGAGCGGCGGCGGCTGTACACCCAGCTCGTGCGCAGGATGAGGTGGCGCCCGCCGACGGCCTGAATGGCCGCCTCCCCGTCCCGCTTCGTTCGCCCGTATACGCTAATGGGGCTGGGGGCGTCGGCCTCGGTGTACGGGGCGCGCTTCGTCCCGCCAAACACGTAGTCCGTGGAGTAGTGCACCAGCCAGGCCCCCACTGCCCGGGCCGCCTCGGCCAGCACGCGGGGCGCCTCGGCGTTGATCCGGGCCGCCCGCCCTGGCTCCTCCTCCGCCCCGTCCACGTCGGTATAGGCCGCCGCGTTTACGACAAGGTCCGGCCCCAACTCTCGCACCGCCGCCCGCACGGACGTCAGGTCCGTCAGGTCCACCGCGGCGCGGCCTGGCGTGTGCACTCGGCCGAGCGGCGCGAGGGTACGCCTCAGCGCGTGGCCCACCTGGCCGGTGGCGCCGAGCAGCAGAATGGAAGCGGTCGCGTCGGGCATTGCGGGTCGATGTCATCGCACGTCGTCGAACCGAAGGGCCTCGCGGGGGATTTCGTCCAGCGCAGGCGCCCCCGCATCCTTCTCCGACAGGATCGGGTCTTCTGTTGGCCAGTCGATGCCAAGGGCCGGGTCGTCCCACCGGACCGTCCGGTCGGCCTCCGGGTGGTAGAAGTCGGTGCACTTGTAATGGAAGAGGACCTCGCCGCTCGTCGCCACGAAGCCGTGGGCGTAGCCCTCCGGCACGTACAGCTGCCGCGCGTTCTCGGCCGAGAGGACCTGCCCCTCCCACGCTCCAAACGTATCCGCCCCCGCCCGCACGTCGACGACCACGTCGTAGACGGCACCCTCCAGCACCGAAATCAGCTTCCCCTGCGCCCGGGGGTTCTGGAAGTGCAGCCCCCGCAGTACCCCTTCGCGGGACCGGGACAGGTTGTCCTGCACGAACGTGACGTCAAGGCCGTGGTGGCCGTAGTCCCGCACGTTCCACAGCTCGGCGAACGAGCCGCGATCGTCCGTGTAGACGTCCGGCTCGATCAGGCGCACGCCGGGAAGGGAGGTCTCAGAAACGGTCATCGGACAGGAGGACAGGGAAACAGGCGGGCTAGGCGGAGGTGGGTGTGGTGTCGCTCTCGGCGCGCTCCACGAGGTCGAGCAGGTACTGGCCGTAGGCGTTGTTGTCCATCGACCGGCCGATCCGCACCACGTCGTTGGCCTCAATCCAGCCCTGTTGCCAGGCAATCTCCTCGGGGCAACTGATCTTGAGGCCCTGGCGCGCCTCGATCGTCTGCACGAAGTTCGCCGCCTGCAGCAGCGAGTCGTGCGTGCCGGTATCGAGCCACGCCATGCCCCGCCCGAGGGTTTCGACCTGGAGCTGCCCCTCCTGGAGGTAGTGCCGGTTCACGTCCGTAATTTCCAGCTCGCCCCGATCGGACGGCTCCAGCCCCTCGGCGACGTCCACGACGCTACTGTCGTAGAAGTAGAGCCCTGTGACGGCGTAGTTGGAGGGCGGCACGTCGGGCTTCTCCTCGATGGCGAGGGCCCGCCCCGCCGCGTCGAAGTCCACGACCCCGTAGCGCTCCGGGTCGCTTACGTAGTAGGCGAACACGGTCCCTCCCGAGGGCTGCCCGGACGCCCGGCGCAGCTTTTCGCTCAGCCTATCCCCGTAGAAGATGTTATCACCGAGAATCAGACATACGTCGTCGCCGCCGATGAAGTCGGCCCCGATCGTAAGCGCCTGCGCGATGCCCTTCGGCTCCGGCTGCTCGGCGTAGCGGAGACTCAGGCCCCACTGGCGCCCGTCCCCCAGCAGGTCTTCAAACCGGGGCAGGTCCTTCGGCGTCGAGATGAGCAGGATGTCCCGGATGCCCGCCCGCATCAGCGTCGACAGCGGGTAGTACACCATCGGCTTGTCGTAGACGGGCACGAGCTGCTTGCTCACCGCCCGGGTGGCCGGGTACAGCCGCGTGCCGGCGCCGCCGGCCAGCAGGATGCCCTTTCGGGTACGTGTTGAAGGGTCCGTTTCGTCGTTGCTCATCCTGTCAAAGCTGCGCTTCGATGCGTAGGCGCTTCGTCAACGCACGTGGTGCGTGAGGAGCGACTCGTGAGGAATGATGCATGATATGCAAGCAAGTTGGCCCGTACTGCCTTCCTCCCCCTTCACGGTTCACGCACCAATTTGTCTCACCCGTGTATTGCGTATTTCGTATTGCGCATCTCGTGCTGCGTGACAACCGTCAAATTAGAGTCCCCCCAACCCTCAGCCCTGCACCGCCCGCACCCAGTCGCGGTGCTCTACGTACCAGTCGACCGTCCGGCGCAGGCCCTCCTCAAACGAGACCTCAGGCGCCCACCCGAGCTCGCCTTCGATTTTGCTCGCGTCGATGGCGTAGCGCCAGTCGTGCCCCGGCCGATCCTCCACAAATGTAATCAGGTCGTGGTGGCTCTTCGTCTCAAGGGTGCTGCCCGGCGGCCGCGTCTCATCGAGGATATCACAAATCTGGCGGACGACCGCAATGTTCTCTCGCTCCTGCCCCCCCCCGATGTTGTAGGTTTCGCCCACTCTCCCCTCAGTCAGCACGCGCAGCAGGGCCCGCACATGGTCCTTCACGTAAAGCCAATCGCGCACATTTTTCCCGTCGCCGTACACCGGAATGGGCTCACCCTCTAAGGCATTCAGGATCACGACCGGAATCAGCTTCTCCGGGTGCTGATGCGGGCCGTAGTTGTTCGAGCAGTTCGTGATGAGCACCGGCAGGTCGTAGGTGCGGTGCCACGCCCGGGCGAGGTGGTCGGCCCCGGCCTTGCTGGCCGAATACGGGGAACTCGGGTCGTAGGGCGTCTCCTCCGTGAACGCGCCGGTCTCCCCGAGCTCCCCGTACACCTCGTCGGTCGAGACGTGGAGGAAGCGAAAGCCGCCCGGCCGGCCCTGGTCTTCCCAGTAGGTCCGCGCCGCCTCCAGCAGCACCTGCGTGCCGACCACATTCGTCTGCACGAAGGCGGCGGGGCCGCCGATGGAGCGGTCCACGTGCGACTCCGCCGCGAGGTGGATTGCCCCATCTGGCTCATGCTCCTCGAACAGCCGATGCATCACCGGGGCGTCGGTGATGTCCTCCTGCTCGAAATGGTGACGGGGACTTTCCATCACCGGCGCGAGGTTTTCGCGATGCCCGGCGTAGGTGAGGGCGTCGACTGTGACAACCGTCGCCTCGGTCTCTTGGATGAGGTGGCGCACCACCGCCGAGCCGATAAAACCGGCCCCACCGGTGACAAGAAGGGTGTCGTTCATGCGACTGGATCGCGTCAGTCCGCTTATGAGTCTGGCGTCTCCCCGCCCGTTTCGACATGGCCCTCCACCCACTCCACGACACGTTCAGCGATTGCTACAGCCCGTTCGTAATCGTCCTCGCTTACGGGATCGTCCAACCCAGGGTAGCACGTGAGGACTACGTAGCGTGTAAGCCGCCCGGCTTCCCGCACTGCGTCAGGCACAGGCTGTCCTTCGTCTTGAAGCAGCGTCACGAGGCGTGCCAGATCATGCACGTAGGGAAAGTCAATCCCACGCTCAATACAGAGGGCCTTGAGGGCTTTCTCAGCGGCTTGTTGGGCATCAAAACAGAGATCCTCTAGGTATACATCCGGCATCCGTTGCCGGGACCGGATCAGGTTACTACGCGCCCGATCCAGCCAGGCTTGCGGATCATCCGGACGACGCTGCTTCTCGTGTGGCACGGTACACCTCCTGGCCTTCATCCAGAGCTGGCGAAATGACTAGCGAGTGGCTGTCACGGTACTCTTCAATCTCTTCCGGGCTCACGACGATCACATCTACTGCCTGACCTACACCGATGAGATTCATGTAGATCTCCTCCACGAGATGTCCCCGGGACCTCCCCTCGACCTTTCTCACCACCAACAGATCCAGGTCACTGTGCGGCCCCATCTCCCCGTGCGCCGCCGACCCAAACAGGATGATGCGTTCGGGATCAGCCACCTCCACAATGCGCTCGATGATGGTATCAAGGACTGGCGGTTCCATAAGGAGCTGTCGATGATTGGAAAAACGGAGGTGCCTCACTCCGTAGAGGCCATCCGGTCGAGTGTGTCGGTGAAGGCGCGAAGATCCTTGAAGACGAGGTCAGCGGTGTTGGGCAACCGCTTTACAAGAAGGTTGATCTGTTCGGGGTCGAACTCGAAGGCATGCGCGTTGCGAACCACGTGCCGGAATCCTCGATATCGGTCCAGTCGTTTTCGGGCTTCGTTCGACAAGACCGGCGGCCGGACCCCATTCAGCTCCGCGTTCATCTGCCCTAATAGCTCCTGGCGCCAACTCCCACCTTCTGGAACCGTCTGATCGATCCGGTCCGCTATCGTCTTGAGTATCCGCTCCAGCCCCGCATAGAACCCATGCAAGTTGAGCGCAACGGCGTCGATTCTATGGTCCGCTGGACGATCGAGATCCACATCGTTCCAGATTTCCTGGGCGCGATCCACGACCGTTTTGATCTGCTCAAGCTCCCGGCGAATGTGCCCTGCCACGGCGAGATAGGACTCCCTCATATCTCGCGGCCCTCCCGCCGAACCACGTCCCGGAGCGACGCGGGACACTGTTCGAGACGAACCAGATCGACCTGAAATGGGGCCGCCTCGTCCTGAACACGGGCGACGGCCTCAAAATAGTCATCCTTGTCGAGCCCCCGAACGGCCAGATCAATGTCCGACTGGGGCCCGAGGGGCACCTCCTCACCGGCCACAGGCCTAGACAGCACGACGCGGGCTGCGCCGTAGGTGTGCCGGAGATACTCGGCAACCCGTCGGGCGGTCTTCTGCGCGCGACAGCGACGCCGCTCCTGCTCGCGGCGGGCCTGTCCGCCCCGTCGGCGCATCGTGTTCCAGTAGGAGACAAGCGGGCCCGCCATTTGAACGAAAGGGCTCCGATTTCCGCGGAGCATCAGTGGAAGAAAGCAACTATTTTCCAATATGTTTTAACGCAAAACGGACCGTTCAGGGTTTCCGGTCCCGTTGGGCTACAGCCACACCAGCGAAATGATGCCCACCGACGTTCCCATGACCAGCAGCGTCACCGGCCAGCCTACGCGGGCGTAGTCGCTAAACCGGTACCCCCCCGGCGCCATCACCATCAGGTTCGTCTGGTACCCGATGGGCGTGAGGAAGCTCGCGGAGGCCGCCACGGCCACGAGGACCCCGAAGGCCACGGGCGGGGCCCCGAGGCTCGACGCCGCGGCCATCGCGACGGGCAGCATCAGCACCGCCGCAGCGTTGTTCGTGATGATTTCGGTGAGCAGGTTGGTGAGAAGGTACAGCGCCACGAGGACGACCACGGGCCCGAACGGCTCGGCGACGGAGAGCACCCCCTGGGCCGCCGCCGTCGCGAGGCCGGTGGTCTCGATGGCTTTCCCGATCCCAAGGGCCGCTGCGATCACGACGAGCACTTGCACGTTGAGCGCCCGCTGCGCCTCCGCCGGCCGGATGCACCCGGCCAGGATCATGAGGAGGGCCGCGAGGAAGGCGGCCGTGACGATGGGGGCCAGGCCCGTTGCTGCGGCCAGTACCATCGTGCCCGTTAGCCCTAAGGCAATCGGCGCCCGCCCCGACCGATCCGTCTCCTCGTCGTCGTGTTCAGGCGCCCCGCCCTGGCGCGCCCGTCCGTCGCGGGGCGCCACGAGGTAGAATTCCTCTCGGCTCCCGCTGCTCCACCGCTCCTCGAAGTCGCCGGGCGCCTCCACGATCAGCAGGTCGCCCGCCTGCAGCTCCGTCGTGCCCACCGGGCTCGTCACCGGCTCGTCCTGGCGCTGGATGCCAAGGACGACGCCCTGGTACTGCTCGCGGAAGTTGGCCTCCCCCAGCGTGGTGCCCACCAGGTTCGACGATTCGGCGATGACCGCTTCGTAAAGCGGCAGGGTTTCGTAGCGGGCGGGGTCGTCGTGGGTCCCGTCCGGATGGGGCAGGGTGCGCGAGAGGCCGGGGCGCTCCAGAAGCCGCTCGCGTGCGGCCAGACTGCCGTTGAAGGCCAGGATGTCGCCCTGTTCAAGGGTGCGGTCCGGGCGGCCCTGCAACACCTCCGTCCCACGGCGGACGTGCGTCAGGTAGGCGTCACCGAGGTCTCGCAGGCCCGCCTCGGCCACCGTCTGGCCCACGATGGGGGACGGTGCGGTCACCGTGACCTCGAACATGTTCTGGCCCAGCCGCCGCTCGGCCGCCGGGGCGGAGGTGCCGCGGTCCGGCAGCAGCCGATGCCCACCCAGGACGAAGTAGGCAACGACGACTAGGGCCGCAGGGACGCCGACCCAGGTGACGTCGAAGAGCGAAAGCGGATCGTACCCTTCCGCCTCCATCAGCCCCGCCACGATGAGGTTCGTGGAGGTCCCGACGAGCGTCATCATGCCCCCGGTGATGGCCGCGTAGGAGAGCGGGATCATCAGCTTCGAGGCGGGGATGTCCTGCGCATCGGCCCATTCCTGCAGGCGCGGCGTGAGCATCGCCACGATAGGCGTGTTGTTGAGCAGCCCGGACAGGACGGAGGTCGGCACCATGAAGCGGGCCAGAACGGGCCCGAGCCGCGTGGTGTTGGGAAAGAGCACCCGGTCGAGCCTCGAGAGGGCACTCGTCTGTTGCACTCCCCCGGCCACCACATAGAGGGCGCCCACGGTGAGGACGGCGGGGTTGGAGAACCCGGCAAAGGCCTCCGCCGGCGGCACGACGCCCGTGACGAGCAGCGCGGCGAGGCCGCTCAGCAGCACAAGGTCCGGGCGCCCGAGGTCCGACATCAGCGCTCCTACCAGCCCAACCACCACGGCAACGGTGATCCAGGCATCGGGGCCGAGACTGCTAAGCGGAGCCACGAGACGGGCCGTCGAATGAGCCGTAGAACGCGGTCAGTTTTTCAACAGAGGAGCAGGCCCCTCGGTCGAGATAGTGTGCCCCTCAGAGATACCGAGCAAACACGGAGCGGAGCCGCTCAATTTCACCGAGGCGATTCTGAATCGCGTCGTGCACAATGGTGCGGTCAATGTCGATGTAGTCGTGTACGAGCACATTCCGAAAGCCAATCATGTCGGCCCACTGGTCGCGCAGTTCCCCCCCGATCAGTCCTTCGGACTCGAAAATGTGGGGCAAATCCTGAGCCCGTTCCGCGGCCCCGAGGTTCTCATCGACGGCCACATGGCTGGCCACATCGTTGATGGCTTCGATCGACAGCTGCAGAAATCGCTCAGCACTTCCGTAGAGGTGAGGGTCGTCGACGAATTCCGAACGAGAATACTGCTGTGTTTTCCTCAGAATGTCGAGATGCTCACCGAGCTTCTGCAGCCGGCGCCGGATCACACTTGGGTCAACCATGGGCCTTCTCTTGCAGGCGTTCTTTGAGGGCCTTGCGCTGCCGCCGGAGGTGGGGCTCGAAGTCCCAGTACATGCGCACCACCTTTGAGACGAACGCTCCGTGGTCGAAGTCATCCGCGCCGTAGAGCGGTGCGTTCGGCCGCACGGCCTCAAACTGCAGCACGAGGGGGGCACCGTTGAGCACGACGAGGTCGATCCAGTCCCGCCCTGCCGCCTCCATGCAGTCGGTGATGAGCGGGACCTTGTCGTCGGTGGGCTCCCACCGATCGGAATCGACGACGATGCCGAGGTCAAGGTCGCTGCGGTCCCGTTCGCGACCCGCCGCAACGGATCCGAAGAGGTACGCCGCCCGCACGGCAGGGTGATCCGCAAAGACGTTTCGGAGCCGATGCTCAGTGGCCTCGGAAAGCATAACGGCGGGGCGTCTGAGACAAAGGGGAGTCTGCCGACGAGTATGCCGACCTAAACGAAGCGTCCCCAAAAAAGATCACTGTCCCGTCCATCTCCCCCAGTCGGCTAGACATCTCCTCCAATCGGCTAGACAATGCCACGCGCTTCGAGGGCCTCGACGATCTGATCGGCGCATGCCTCGACGCCCATCTCGTCGGTGTTCACGACCACATCCGGGTCCTCGGGCGCCTCGTACGGCGCGGAGACGCCGGTGAAGTTGGTGATCTCACCAGCCTCAGCCTTCTCGTAGAGGCCCTTCGTGTCCCGCTCCTTGCACACCTCCAGCGGGCAGTCGACGTGCACCTCCAGGAAGCGGTCGCGCACGTCCTCTGGCAGCAGCTCGCGGGCCCGGTCGCGGTCCTCCTGGTAGGGGGAGACGAACGAGCAGAGCGTCACGTTGCCCTGCTCGAAGAAGAGGCGCGCCACCTCGCTGACGCGACGGATGTTTTCTGTGCGGTCGGCGGGCGTGAAGCCAAGGTCGCCGCTCAGGCCGTGCCGCACGTTGTCCCCGTCGAGCATCATCGTCTGCACGTCCGCGTCGAAGAGGCGCTCCTCCACCGCCTTCGCGATGGTGGACTTGCCGGCGCCGGACAGGCCCGTCAGCCAAACGACGCCTGCCTTGTGCCCGTTCTGCTTTTCACGCTCCTCGCGCGGAACCGAGAGCCCCTCCCACGTCACGTTCGGGGAGCTCTCTGCCTCATCCTCCGCCTGCGGCTCTGCCTGCTGGCCGAACGGCGTCACGCCGGTGGCCACGCCCCGAATCATGCCGGCGGCCACCGTATCGTTGGTGTCCGGGTCGATGAGGATGAAGCTGCCCGTGGCCCGGTTGAGCTTGTACGGGTCGACGAACAGCGGGTCGGCGGTCTCGATCTCCACCCGCCCGATGTCGTTGAGCTCGAAGGTAGAAGCCTCCTCGCGGTGGAAGGTCTCCACGTTGGTGCGGTAGACGATTTTCGACACGTAGGCCTGCGTCCGGCGCGTGGTGTGCTGCAGGACGTAGGGGCGGTCCTGACGCATCGCCTCCTGGTTCATCCAGCAGAGGTCGGCGTCCAGCTGCCGCGTCACGTCCGGCTTGTTGCGGCTCCGCACGATCATCGACCCGCGGCTGACGTCAAGCTCATCCTCAAGGGACAGCACCACCGAGTCGCCGGGGCCCGCCTCGTCGAGATCCCCGTCCAGCGTCGTGATCGTGTCCACCTCCGAGGTGTAGCCGGACGGGAGCACCGTAATCTCTTCCCCCGGTCGCACCTTTCCGGAGGCCACCTGCCCGGCAAAACCGCGAAAGTCCTGGTGCGGCCGGATCGTCGTCTGCACCGGGAACCGGAAGTCCACCTGGTTGCGCGTCGACTCGGTCCGCACGCTCTCCAGGCGGTGCAGGAGGGTCGAGCCCTCGTACCAGGGCATGTTACCCGAGTGGTGCACCACGTTGTCCCCCTTCAGGGCCGAGATCGGGACGAACGTGATGTCCTGCACGTCCAGGTTGTCGGCGAAGTCCTCGTACTCGGCCACGATCTCGCGGAAGCGCGCCTCGCTGTAGCCGACCAGGTCCATCTTGTTGACCGCCACGATGACGTGGGGGATCTGCAGCAGCGAGGTGATGAAGCCGTGCCGCCGCGTCTGCTCCAGCACCCCGTTCCGGGCGTCAATCAGCTCCACGGCCAGTTCCGCCGTCGAGGCGCCGGTGACCATGTTGCGGGTATACTGCTCGTGGCCCGGCGTGTCGGCGATGATAAACTTGCGCTCCGGCGTGGAGAAGTACCGGTAGGCCACGTCGATCGTGATGCCCTGCTCCCGCTCCGCGCGGAGGCCGTCGGTCAGGAGGGCCAGCTCCAGCTCCTCGTCGTCCCGCTGGGTGTTGCGCTCGATCTCCTCCATTTTCTCCTCGAAGATCTCCTGGGTGTCGTACATGAGCCGCCCAATGAGCGTGCTCTTACCGTCGTCGACGCTCCCCGCGGTCGTAAACCGCAATACGTCCATGTCTTGGGTGCTGGCGCCTTGTGTCTCCATCAGATCAGTGTCGAGTTTCGAGATGCGAGTGTCGAATTGTGCGTTCGTGCCTACAGGCCGCGCACACGGACCGCTGAACCGGGTCAGTCGCCCAACGCCCCCCATTGCCCCACTCAGCCACTGCCAAAATCAGCCCACGGCCCCCAATGCCAAAATGCCCAAAATGGCCCCAATGCCAAAATGGCCACAATACTTCAATGACCAAATGACTAGAAGTACCCCTCTCGTTTCCGCTCCTCCATCGCGGCTTCGGCCCGCTGGTCGTCGGCCCGGGCCCCGCGTTCGGCCTGCTGCGTCGTGGCCACCTCCGCGATCACCTCGTCGAGCGTCGTCGCCGTCGACTCCACCGCACCGGTGCAGGTCATGTCCCCGATCGTCCGGAAGCGGACCGTCTTCTCCACGTAGTGCTCATCCTCCCGCAGGTCGTTGTACGGGGACTTGGGCAGCAGCACGCCGTCCCGCTCGAACATCGTGCGCTCGTGAGCGAGGTATAGGCTCGGAATCTCGACGCCCTCCTGCCGGATGTACTGCCACACGTCCAGCTCCGTCCAGTTGCTGAGGGGAAAGGCCCGGAAGTGCTCACCCTGCCGGCTCCGGCCGTTGTACAGGTTCCAGAGCTCCGGGCGCTGGTTCTTCGGGTCCCAATTCCCGAATCGGTCGCGGTGCGAGAAGAAGCGCTCCTTCGCCCGCGCCTTCTCCTCGTCCCGGCGCGCCCCGCCCAGGGCCGCGTCGAATCCGTATTCTTCAATCGTGTCGAGCAGCGTGACGATCTGAAGCTTGTTGCGGCTCGCGTCCGGACCCTGCTCCTCCTTCGCCCGGCCCGACTCGATCGTCTCCTCCACGCTGCCCACGATCAGGTCTAAGCCATGCTTCTCCATCAGGGTGTCCCGGAATTCGATCGTCTCCGGAAAGTTGTGGCCCGTGTCCACGTGGAGGATCGGGAACGGCACCTTCGCCGGATAGAACGCCTTCCGCGCCAGGTGAATCATGGTGAGAGAGTCCTTCCCCCCACTGAACATGAGAACGGGGTTGTCGAACTGGGCCACGGTCTCCCGCATGACGTGAATCGCCTCCGACTCCAGCCAGTCGAGGTGCTCAGAGGTGCTATCGGACATGGGCATAGTTGGCGTGCTGCTTCCGTGGAATTTAATATGAAGCGAGGTCGTTCACGTGCGATGCCGTGGCATTCGGATAAGAGGCGTTACCCGAGTGCGAATCCAACGCAATGGGACGGACCAATTGCATCGCTTTTACCTGTCCAGATCCTACTCGTGGTTTACGAGCGGTGTATTTTGGTTGGGCCAGCCGTGTCTCCCCTGTAATTTTTAAGGCACAGGACCATTCTTAAAAGCTCCAGCCGAAAAAGCAATGGGCTCCGTCCCCAAAGTGTCATTTGGTCGGGGTTCTATCCGATCTTCATTGCGGCAAGGGTGCATGGCAGCCATTCATGTTCTTTTCCACAGGGAGAGAGCCACTCTTGCCTCGATACGCCGTGGCGGGACCACCAAGTGGCAGGATCACCAACTTGCTGAAGCCAACGGTCCAGAGGCAGACATTAGCCACTGCGGCCTCAGCGACTGCCAGAGACCAGATCATTTGACTGGTACCGTTTGTTTTGCAGGATTTCCGGGCGGAACAGTACAACTTTGGCTGAGACGCTTCTGGTTCTCATCTGCAGACCAATTTGGTGCGATTGCACTTGACAAGCAACCGATGGGGCAGATGCTCCCCGAGAAATGAAACAATTTAGTATCTCGAAAAATAAACGTCTCGCTTACGGCGGTAGCTGTAAGCTCCCCTGCTGGCTGTCCCTTCCAAGAGACCAGGCCAGCAGGGTTTTTTTGTTGCAATGGGAAAGGTGCTGGAAATGCTTAACCCAATTTCAGTCGCGGGTTGAATCAGCGGGTTGGGACACGATGCCGGCTCGCTCCAGATTGAAGTGGAACACCTTCAGCAGCAGGCTTGCCTGTGGGCCGTGCCAGGACTGTGCGTAGACTCGACCGGTGAACCGGCGCCAGAGGCCCGAAAAGCTGCTTTCGGCCTGCCGGATGGCCTGGCGCACGGCCAGTCGTGGCGCACGGACAGTCGAAGAGGTCGCTACCCCGGTATCCCCTATCGGCCAGAAGGACGCCTCCGCTCGTCGACCGCGCCAAGGCGGGAGCGGCGACCTGGTCGCTTCGGTTGCCTGGAAGGAGCATGGCAGCGGATACCATCTGCGTCGGCCGGTGGATGAGCGCGTGAATCTTGAATCCGTAAAACCAGTCTCCTAGCGCTTTCACCCCGACCTTTGCGCTGTCTTCGGCTAGTAGGCGAGCCCGGCCATGGCGCGCCACCTCACGCAGCGAGATCGGCAGCGAGTCGGCCGCTTGACTTCTCCCCCGGATGATGGTGATTGAGAAATTATACCTGTAACACGTGGGCCGGGTTATCATGGGAATCAGCACCTATCGTCACGCTGTCTTCTCACGCCGACCCTTTTGCCCATGCCCTCCGCGCTGACCCTTGCCCTGACCGACGCCGAACGCCGCACGCTCTGCGATGCTCGCAAGCGCCACGACAAGCCCTACGTTCGGGAACGCGCTGCTGCTCTGCTGAAGATAGACGACGGTTGGTCCGGCCGCAAAGTTGCCCGCGGGGGTCTTTTGCAGTCCCGTACTCCCGACACCGTCTACACCTCCTATCACGACTGGCAAGATCACGGAATTGCTGCCCTACACATCGAGGAAGGCCGCGGGCTCTGGGCCCGCTTTTCCCCTGAGCACAGCTTGGAGGAGGAGGCTCGCGAGGCCGCGCTACGCCTGGTGCGCCGCACCCCGCGCAGCATGGGTCTCGATCGGACGCGCTGGACCCTGGGTCTCCTGGCCCGGAAGATGGAGGCGGTCGGAGACATTCCCGACAGCACCCGCCCGAGGAGGATTCTCGAATCTGCTCGGCCGATTGGGCATCTCTTACAAGCGGGGGCTCTCGGCGAATGCGAAGTCCAGATCCAGACTACGAAGAGAAGCGCCAGTACGCCGCCGAGCGGCTTCAGGAGGCCCGCACCGACTCAGACGTGACGCTACTCTACCTTGGGTGAGCGCGGGCACGAGAAGATCCCTACCCTCGCGACCGAGGCTACGAGGCGAAGGGAGAGAAGCAGCCGACCGCCGCTCCTTCGCAGAGCTCCAGCCAGCAGATGCGCGTTGCGGCCTGCCTGAACGCCACTACCGGGACAGTACACGCTCGCCGGGCCGAAGAGACCGGCCGACAGGTCTTGCTCGATCTCTATCGGGAGGTTGTCGACTGCTATCCGGAAGCTCAGGTAATTTACATAGTACAGGATAACTGGCCGGTTCACTACCACGCCGGCATTATCGGAAAACTGGAGCCCCAGCAGTGGCCCTGGCCCTTCAAGGTCCCTGGCAACTGGCCGGAGGTTCCCTCAGGAGCGACAGCCGAAGACCCGCTGCCGATTCAAGTGGTTGGCCTGCCGACCTATGCTCCGTGGCCGGGTCCGATTGAGAAGCTATGGCGCTATCTGAAACAGGAAGTGGTTCATCTACATCAAGAAGAGAACTTCGCCCCGCTTCACGATCACGTCGATGCCTTCCTGGATCAGTTCGCGGACGGATCCCAGCATCTGCTCCGGTGTGTAGGATTGTTACCAAATTAAATAATCAACGACCATAAGCCGGGAGTCCATGAACCGACAGGTTCAGGCCTTTCTCGTGCTCTACCCAATACTGTTAGGGATTGATGGGGCCTTCGGAAACACCCTTCTACGATGGCAGGTAACGGGAATCCTTCCTCTTCTGAGATCTATATGCTTCACTGTGATCCCCGACTTTCTACTGCCCGAGTGGGTGCCCAACGCACATCCACTCATCGTGCACTTCCCCATCGCTCTCATTTTCGTGGCCATTGCCGCCGACGCCCTCGCCCTATGGCTCGGGGAGCGCTGGGAGACAGGCCAGGAGGTGGCGACGGGGCTCTACGCGGCGACGGGGCTGAGCGCGGTCGTGAGCTACTACAGCGGCACCTGGGCGATCGACACGGTTTCCATCGTGACGCCCGGCGCCGCCCAGACCCTGTCGGCGCACTCGTTCTGGGCGTGGTACACGATGGTCTCGACGAGCGGGTACGCCCTCCTTCGGGCCGCCGGGCTCTTTATTCACTGGGTCCGGACCCGGCGCGCCGCCCATCTCGTCCTGTTCCTCCTCGGGCTGGGGACCCTGGTTCCGATGCACGAGACCGGGGAGAACGGCGGGGCCATGGTGTACAAGCGGGGCGTCGGCGTCACGCGCACGCAGGAGATACCGGCCCCGTCTTCTCCCGCCCCGGACTCCACACGTCGGGACACGGTGCAACAGGACACGGTGCAACAGGACACGGTGCAACGGGACACAGTGCAGGGTCCCGCCCCGGCGGCAGGCTCGTCCTCCCCCGGCGCCGGGGCCCCGTAGCCCCGCCGGGCAGGTCTAAAACGCGGCCAGGTCACGCGCCGCCTCCAGAATGCCCTCGTCGCTCGGGAGCACGCTCCGCTCCAGCGAGTGGGCGAACGGGATGGGCGTAAACTCGCCGGCGACGCGGCGGATGGGGGCGTCGAGGTACGTAAACGCGTCGTCGGCAATCTGGGCGCTGAGTTCGGCGCCGAAGCCGATGAACTCGTGATCCTCGTAAACGACGAGCGCGCGGTTCGTCTTCCGCACCGACTCCAGAATCGTCTCCGAGTCGAGCGGCACGATGGTGCGCAGGTCGACGACCTCCACGTCCACGCCCTCCTGCTCCAGCTCCTCCGCCACGTTGAGCGACTTTTGGGTCATCATGCCGTAGGTCACGATCGTCATGTCCGACCCCTCGCGGGCGATGCGCGCCTTTCCGAAGGGCAGGGTGTAGTCCTCCGGCGGCGTGGGGGTGCGGGCCGACGCGGCGCGGTAGAGCGCCTTGTGCTCCAGGAAGAGCACCGGGTCCTCCGAGCGGATGGCGGTGGCGAGGAGGCCCTTCGCGTCGGCGGCCGTGGACGGGAGGGCCACCTTCAGGCCCGGCGTATGGCCGAAGATGGACTCGATGTTCTGCGAGTGGCACAGGCCGCCGTGGATGTAGCCCCCACAGGGCACGCGGACGACCATCGGGCAGCTCCACTCCCCGTCCGAGCGGTAGCGGAAGGGCGCCACCTGATTGCGCAGCTGCTGCATTGCCGGCCAGATGTAGTCGGCAAACTGGATCTCGACAACCGGCGTGAAGCCGCTCGCGGCGTACCCCACCGCGGTGCCAATGATGGACCCTTCCGCCAGGGGGGAGTTGAAGCAGCGGTCCCCGCCAAACTCGTCGGTGAGGTCCTTGGTCGCGGTGAAGACGCCGCCCTTGTCGCCCGCCACGTCCTCGCCGTACACGATGACCGACTCGTCACGCGCCATCTCTTCTTTGAGCGTGCGGTTGATGGCGTCGACCATCACCATCGGCTCGGCGTCCTCGTCGAGGTCGTCTTCGGAATTGTAGTCGAGACCGAGGTCGCCCTCGAAGAAGACGTGGTCGCCGGCGGTTTCAGGGGAGGGGCCGTCCTGCCGTTTCGCCCACTCGGTCGCCTCGTCGACCTCTTCGTGGACCTCCTCCTGCAGGGCCTCGGCATCTGCCTCCGTCAGAATGCCTTCGCCGATGAGGGCCGCCTCCAGGCGGTCAATGGGGTCGATCTTGCGGTCGGCCTCCAGCTCGTCGGGCGTGCGGTACTTGGTGTGGTCGTCCGAGGAGGAGTGCGGCAGCAGGCGCACCACGTCGGCCACGAGACAGACCGGCCCCTTGCCGTCGCGGATGTGTTGGATGGCGGCCTGCGCGGCGGCGGCACTGGCGAAAAAGTCGGTCCCGTCCACGCGCATCCGGCTGAGCCCTTCGTAGCCCGCAGCCAGCTTGTAGGGGGTGCCGCCCGCGGTCTGCTCCTCGATGGGAACGCTGATGGCGTACTTGTTGTCCTGCACCAGAAACAAGGCGGGCGCCTGCTCGCGGGCCGCCCAGTTGAGGGCCTCGTGGAAGTCGCCCTGCGAGGTGGCCCCGTCGCCGCACGAGATGTACACATAGCTATCCTCCCCGCGCTGCTGAATTCCAAACCCGAACCCGACCCCGGGGTTGAACTGCGCCCCGACCGACGAGGCCGTTGTCATGACGTTGAGGTGCTTCAGGCCGAAGTGCTCCGGCATCTGACGACCCCCCGAGTTCGGGTCGTCGGCCTTGGCGAGGTGGGCCAGCAGGGCCTCCTTTGTCGTCATCCCGAGGGAGAGCGCCATGCACAGGTCCCGGTAGTAGAAACAGAACCAGTCGTGGCCGGGGCCCTCGCCGGGCCGGGAGTAGCGGCTGAGGGCCGACTGCACGGCTTCGTGCCCGGCACACCCGATGTGGAAGTGTCCCTCCCCCTGCTTGAGCAGCGTCATCATCTTTTCGTCGAGCCGCCGCGAGAGCATCATCGTGCGGAGCCGCTGCCGCAGGTCGTCGGGCTCAAAATCGGCGGGGGACAGCTCGTCGACCTCAATCGATCCGTCCGACGTGATGGACGGAATCTGGGGGATGGCCGCGTGGCCGTCCCCATGCATGAGGTTTTCGGCCGGAATCTCCTCCGCGGCCGTCTTCACGCCCCCCGCCGCGCCGGACGGCGAGGACGATGCATTCGTCTGAGTGTCACGGTCCGAGTCGTTCGTGTCTTGCATCTCGGGTGGTAGCCATTGGTCGAAGCCAGCTGGATAAGTCGACACGGCGTCGAGCGCCAAAGGATCCCCTTCCGCCGTTTGTCCCCGCCTGCCTCCCGCCCATGCGTTCTCCAGGACACCATGACCGCCATGGGGGTGCGTACTGCGTCACCCCCACTTGAAAGCGCTTCCGGAGCGTCCGTTCTCTAAGGAAAAGGGGCAGACACCTCTTCTAGAGTATACAAAATTCTCGGGACTCCAAAAAGCCCCCTGTGGCGGCCGGTCGCGAAGGCAGGACGACCGAGCAACGACGGCCGCAGGCCACACGTCGGGCTACGCCTCAACGGCTTCCGGCTCCGGCTCGTAGGGAAGCTCAAACCAGAATCGGGTCCCTCGTCCCTTGGTGCTCTCGACGTGGATGTCTTCGCCGTGGGCCTGCAGGATCTGCTTGACGATGCTGAGCCCGAGCCCGGTTCCCCCACTCTCGCGGGAGCGGTCCGGGTCCACCCGGTAGAAGCGTTCGAAGATGCGGTCGAGGTGGTCTTCGTCGATGCCCTGCCCCGTGTCCACGACCTCCACGCGGACCTTGTCGAGGCGCCGCTGCACCCGGCACCGCACCGACCCGCCCCCCGTGTAGGCGATCCCGTTCTCGATGAGGTTGGTCAGTACCTGGCGGACGCGGGAGCGATCGGCGTGGACGAAGAAGCGCGACACGTCGGCCTCCAGGTCGAGCCCCTTTTCCTCGGCCTTGGGCCGAAGCATCTCGGCCACCTCGTCGACCAGGTCCTTTAGGTCAAACACCGACCGGTTGATGAGGTCCTCCTTGTACTCGAGGCGGGCAATGTCGATGAGATCGTTGAAGAGGTTCTGGAGGCGATTTAGGTTGGTGAGCGCCTTCTCGGAGTACATCTTCCGCTGCTCGTCGTCGAGCCCGGGCGTCCCGAGGGCCTCCAGGTACCCACTGATGGAAAAGATCGGGTTGCGGACCTCGTGGGAGACGTTGCCGATGAACTCGCTCTGCAGCCGGGTCATGCGCTCCAGCTCTTCGATCTTCTCCCGGAACGTGTCGGAGGCCCGGTTGAGGCTCTCGGCAAGGTCCTGAAACTCCGCCGCGCGGGACTCGACCTGAATTTTGCCGGTCAACTTTCCATCCGCCACCCGGCGGGCCGTTTCGCTAATGCGGGTGAGGGGGGTTGTGACCTGGTAGGCCGCGATGAAGCTGCCGATGAGGGCCAGCACGAGTGCCAAAATCATCCCCAGCACGAGCACGACCTGAGAGCGCTGGGCCAGCGAGTACAGCGGCGGGGGCGGCTGGCCCACCTGCACGATCAGGTTCGCGGAGGGGCGGTAGAGGGCCGCAAGGAAGAACTGCTGCCCGTCGTCGGGGTCGTGCCGTGCAAACCGGACCGTCTCCTCCGTCATGTTCCGGAGGGCCGACACCTCGACCAGCGTGTCGGCCGGAAACGGGGGGGCCGTCTGCGGGGAGGGACGGTAAGTCGTGTCGGGGGTAACGAGGGAGACGTGCAGGTCTTGCAGCTCCGTCAGGTTGTCCACGATGCGCCCACGCCCCGCCGGGCCGGGCTCCTGCTCCGCCTGCACCGCAATCCGGTCGGCCTGGTCGTGGAGCGTCTCCTGCATGGCCGTTCGCATCTCTCCCCGGAGGACCAGCATCACGTACAGCCCCACGCCCACGACGGCCGTGCCCACGAACAGGGCAAACGTCAAGACCATCCAGGTCTGCGTTGAGGCCCGGCGGGGCAGGAGCGCGTCCCGAATCGACCGAACGAAAGACATACAGCGCAGGCAAGAGCCAACTCCCGCGAATCACAGGCGAACCCCGATGGGACTACGCTTCGTGGGACTACGCTTCGGCCGATTCCTCCTCCTGCACGAACCGGTACCCAACGCCCCGAACCGTCTGGATGTGCTTGGCGAAGTCGCCCAGCTTCTCGCGCAGGTTCTTAATGTGCGCGTCCACGGTTCGCTCGGTCACCATCATCGCGTCCTTCCAGATGGTTTCCAGCAGCTGCTGGCGGGTAAAGGCCTTGCGCGGATGGCGCACCAGGTAGCGAAGCAGCTCAAACTCCGTCAGTGTCAGGCCCAGGTCCTCCCCGTTCAGTTCCGCGCGGTACTCGTCCTCGTAGATCTTGAGGCCGTCCACTTCGAGGATGCTGCTCTCCTCCACGCCGGAGCGCCGGAGCACGGCCTTCACGTGCGCCACGAGCACCTGTGGCGAGACGGGCTTGGTGAGGTAGTCGTCGCCCCCAAGCATCAGGCCCTCAATCTGGTCCTCCTCTTCGGTCTTTGCACTCAAAAAGACAATGGGAATCTCTTCGGTCTCGACGCTGTCTCGGAGCTCTCGACACACCTCATAGCCGTCTACGCCGGGAAGCATGATGTCCAGGACGATCAGGTCGATTTTTCCGGAGGCCGTCTCGAGGGCCTCCTCCCCATCGAACGCCGTGTGAACAGTATATCCTTCCTCCTCAAGAAAATGACCTACGACTTCGACGACATCTTTTTCGTCGTCAACGACGAGAACATCGATGTCGCTGGGGTCGGCAGTAATGGGCATTGGTTATAGGGGGATTAATGAGTAGAAATAAACCTTTATAGATCGTTCTGATCGCAGATCGGGAACGAACGATTCGCTCGCCTTACATCCTATGCGACAGCCACAGGATGGGATGCAGCATCTGCATTGTGACTGCCGACTTAAATGTAACGATAGCGTGTATCGTTCAGCCCCCCGACGCGGTGGGCCGTGTCAGACGGGACGGAGCCCGCATGTCGTCGGTGCCGTTTTCGTCGGTGCAATTTACGTGCCGTCGGGGCACACGGGGGGACACCCCGCACAGAATCTCGTAGGGGATGGTATCGCTCCACTGGGCCACGTCGTACGCGGTGGGCCCGGCGGGGCCGAACAAGACGGCCTCGTCGCCCCGGTCGACCCGCGTGGCCGGGGCCTCGTTTGGCGGCCCAAGATCAACCATACACATGTCCATGCAGATGGTGCCCACGATGGGACACGAGGCGCCCCCAATCCGCACCGAGGCGCGGCCGGAGCACCGGCGCGGGTAGCCGTCGCCGTACCCGATGCCTAGCGTCGCGATGCGGGTCCGGCGCGGGGCCTCCCACTGCGCCCCGTAGGAGATCGGCGTGCCGGCCGGGACCGTCTTGAGGTGGGTGACCCGGGCCGCAAGCCGCATCGCCGGACGCAGGTCGAGGCGGGCGCTCAGCTCCGGGGTCGCCGCCAGGCCGTACAGCGCAATGCCGCTCCGGACAAGGGACGCGTCGAACTCGTGGGTGGGCGCCCCGATGGTGAGGAGCCCCCCCGTGTTGGCCGCGTGCACGTGCTCGACGTCCACGTCGACCGCGCCCACCACCGCCCGAAAGCGATCGAGTTGGGTCTGTGCAAACGAACTTCCGGGGGCGTCGGCCGTCGCGAAGTGGGTCCACAGCCCGGCGAGGCGGACGCCGGAGGCGTCGGCCAGGCGCGTCATCACCGCCGGCACGTCGTCGGGGGCCAGTCCCAGGCGCCCCATGCCCGTGTCGACCGTCACGTGGACCCGGAGCGGGGCCTCCGGCGACGCGTGCCGCACGACCGCGGCCGCAACGTCGGCCGAAGAGACAGTCAGGTCAAGGTCGTATTCGGCATACCGCGGCAGCTGCGTGGGGGCCGGGGCCCCAAGGACAAGAATGCGCCCCCCGTGTCCGGCCTCCCGCAGGTGCACGCCCTCCGGCAGCCGGGCCACGCCGTAGTGACGAATCCCCGCCTCGTAGGCCGCCTGGGCCACTGGGCGCACGCCGTGTCCGTACGCGTCGGCCTTGATGATGGCCATCACGTCGGCCCCACCGGCCCGCTCCTGCAAAACGCCTGCGTTGTGCCGAATAGCCGCCAGGTCTACGGTGGCGGTCACCGGCGCGGCTCCGACTGTGTGAGGCGACCGATCGATGGCAAAAGGGACAGGGCTGCGCGCGAAGATGAGTGAGCAGGCGCATGATAGGCGCCTGCCCGGACGATGGTTCCCAAAGCCCTCAGCCCCGATGGCCCGACGGACGTGTTCGCCGCGCCCGCCGGCCTCGCAACCCACAGGGCTTCGACCAGTTGAGTTAACTGGCACCACAAATGCCCCACGAGACGAATATGTTCTCGGCAGTCGTGCCGGTCATTTCTCCCTAACCAGTTCTCCGTCCTTGATGATGCGCCGCATCGCCTTTTCGCTCGTCGCTCTTCTGGTGCTCTCCGTCCCCGCAGGTCCTGTGCAGGGGCAGGATGGCCCCGAGTTTACCCTCGAAAGCATCCACGCCTCGGCCACGCTCCGCGCCAGCACCTTTCAGGGCGGGAAATGGGCGGATCAGGGCCCGGTCATCACGTACATCGAGGCCGCCGACTCCGCCGACGCGACGCACCTCATGCGCTACAACCTGCGGACGGACAAGCAGACGCGGGTGATTGACGGGACGACCCTGCATGCAGGCGACGTAGGCCGGGTCGTGCCGATTGAGGACTACACCTTTGGCCCAGCGGGCGACAAGGTGCTGATCTACACGGACTCGAAGGAGGTGTGGCGCGCCAATACGAAGGGCTACTATTACGTCTACGACCTCGACGCACAGACGCTCACGCCGGTCTCCGATCGCGACAGGGGGTACCAGATGTTTGCGAAGTTCAGCCCGTCGGGCGCGAAGGTGGCCTTCGTCCGGAACCGAAACCTGCACGTCGTGAACCTGACGACGGGGACGGAGACGGCCCTCACGACGGACGGCGACGAGGGCACCATCATCAACGGCACGTTTGACTGGGTCTACGAGGAGGAGTTTGGCGTGCGGGACGGCTGGCAGTGGGGCCCGGACGGCCGGCGCATCGCGTTCTTCAAGCTCGACGAGTCTGAGACCCGCTCGTTTCCGCTGATGAACAACACCGCGCGCTACCCGGACATCACGACGTTTCGCTATCCGAAGGCGGGCGAACAGAACAGCGAGATCAAAATCGGGGTGGTCGACCTCGCGGCGGTCGACACCACCGCCCGGGGCCAGCCGCAGGCGATCCAGTACTTCGACACCAATACGTGGAACGCCGGGGGCCAGGCGCACGAGTACCTGGCCCGCATGGGCTGGACCCCCGAGATCGACGGCACACACCGGGTTTGGATGTACCGTCTCAACCGGAACCAGAACGTCCTCGATCTCCTGTACGGCCACCCCGAGACCGGACGCACGGAACCGGTCCTCCAGGACACGCAGGACACGTACATCGACGTCACGGACGACAAGCTCACCTACCTCGACGACGGGGAGCACTTCGTCTTCCTGTCGGAACGGAGCGGGTACAACCACGCCTACCTGTACCGCACCGACGGCACGGAGCTGGGCCCGATCACCGGGGGCGAGTGGGAGGTGACGCAGTTCCATGGCGTGGACACGGAGGCCTCGACGGCCTACGTCACCGGCACCCGCGACACCTCGCTGGAGCGGCACCTCTACGCGACCGACGTGTCGCTTGACGCGCACGAGGAGGCCCCGCCCGCCCGTAAGGTGACGTCGCGACCGGGGTGGCACGCCATCAACCTGTCGACGGACCGCGACTACTACATTGACCGGCACTCGGCGGCGGGCACCCCGCCCTCCTGGGCCCTCCACGAGGCGTCCGGCGACCGTCTCACGACGCTCCAGGCTAACGACACACTCGAGAAGCGCCTCGACAGCCTCAATCTTCCCCCGAAGCAGTTCACGCGCCTCCCGGGGGCCGACGGCACCGCCCTCAACGCGTCCATCATCAAGCCCAACGACTTCGATCCCGCCCGGACGTACCCGGTGCTGATGTACGTGTACGGCGGGCCCGGCGTGCAGACGGTCACCAACCAGTGGGGCAGCAGCCGGCAGCTGTGGCACCAGTACCTGGCCCGGGCGCACGACATGGTCGTCGTCAGTGTCGACAACCGGGGCACCGGCGGGCGCGGAAAGGCGTTCCAGGACGTGTCGTATCAGCGCCTCGGCCAGCCGGAGTCGGCCGACCAGATCCGCGCGGCACAGGCCCTAGCCGACTCCGCGTGGGTCGACGACGCCAACATCGGCATCTGGGGCTGGAGCTACGGCGGGTACATGACCCTCATGTCCATGCTGACCGAGGACGGCCCGTCCACGTTCGACACGGGCGTCTCGGTGGCCCCCGTCACCGACTGGCGGCTCTACGACACCATCTACACCGAGCGCTACATGTCGACGCCCGACCAGAACGCAGACGGCTACAAGAACGGCGCCCCGCAGGCCTACGCCGACCGCCTGCGCGAGGACCAAAACCTACTGATCGTACACGGCGACGACGACGACAACGTGCACTTCCAAAACAGCGTCCAGATGGTGAATCGTCTGCAGTCGGCCAACAAGCAGTTCCGGTTTATGATGTATCCGACCCACGAGCACGGCATTGCGGGGGGACGGACGCGGCTGCACCTGTTCACCATGATCACCAACCACCTCACCGAACACTTGTCTTCGGACGAGCCCGCACAGCACACGGAATAGCCTCCCCGCACGATGACGCCGGCCCTACTGCTCTCCCTTCTCGCCACGGTCGGGATCGGGATGCCCGCCACCGCAGGCGCCGCTCCTCCCCCCGACTCGGTGGCCCCGCCAGAGGCCTTCGACCTGCAGGGCCACCGGGGCGCCCGCGGCCTCGCCCCCGAAAACACGATTCCGGCGTTCCGTCGGGCCCTGGCACTCGGCGTGACGACGCTGGAGATGGACGTTGTGATCAGTGCCGACGGGGCGGTCGTCGTGTCGCACGAGCCGTGGATGCACCCCGACATCTGCACGCTCCCGTCCGGGGCCCCGGTGCCTGAAGGCGACGCACGCGGGCACAACCTCTACCAAATGCCGTACGTCGATATCGAGCGGTACGACTGCGGCCGGCGACGACACCCTGACTTTCCCCGGCAGGCCCCCCAGCCGGCCGTCAAGCCCCGCCTCCACGACGTGATTCGGATGGCGGAGGCCTACGTGGTGGAGCACGACCGCCCCCCCACGTTCTACAACATCGAGATCAAGTCGCGGCCCGCTTGGGACGGGACGTTTCATCCCGAGCCGGAGGCCTTCGCACAGCGTGTCCTCGAGGTGGTGCGTGGGCGTGGCGTCGCGGCCCGGACGACGATCCAGTCGTTCGACGAGCGGGCCCTCCGGGCGGCCCGGCGCCTGCGTGGGGACGCGGACCCGGCCGTGGGGCTTGCCCTTCTGGCAACGGACGGCACGGCGGAGGCCCTCCCGGACCAACTCGACGCCCTCGGCTTCGTGCCGGCCGTATACAGCCCCGCCCACACTACGGTCGACGCGGGGCTGCTGCGGGCCGCCCACGACCGCGGGCTCCGGGTGGTCCCCTGGACCGTCAACGAGCGCGACACGATGCGCCGCCTGATTCGCCTCGGGGTCGACGGCCTCATTACCGACTACCCGGACACCGGCATGGACGTCGTCGAGACCATGTCCGTCGGCGAATGACCCCCTTCCGGGCTTCCGGCACCGCCCCCCACTGCCAATTCATTCCCCCCTTTCTTCCATGACACGCGACGGCCCAGACACGGACGCCCCAGACACGGACACGTCCGCCAAGCGACACTATCGGAACTGGACGGTTCTTGCCCCGCTCGGCCTCCTGGCCACCGGCCTCGGCGCCAGCGGCGTTGGGCAGTCCACCCTCCTCAAGGGCCGCGGCGCGCCAACCTGGAAATGGGTGGCCGCCGGCACGGCCAGCCTCGTGGCGCTCAACGCCGGCCTGTGCCTCTTCGGCGACGCCATCAAGCACCGCGCGCTCTACGAATGGGCGCACGAGCAGGAGGCCGAGGCCGACGATGCCGGGCATGCGGAGGGGCTCCAATGAGGAGGGGCTCCAATGAGGAGACGACGGAACGGAGGATCCGCCAGGGGACGTCGACCGCGGCGGAACAGCACCCGCCACGGGCCTTGCCTTCGTTCGTCCGCACCGGTATGCTGGTAGCGCTCATCGTGCGTGGCGCCCACGCGCGCCTCGACCGTCGCCCCGGGCGGGCGGGTCCGGGGCCCAATCACTGCTTTTTTGACCACGCAGCCCCCATCGCCTTGAGCCTGACTGTAGTCGCGAACCGTGTCCCCATTCGACAGACCGACGACGGCTGGGAAACGTCGGTGGGCGGCCTCACCACTGCCCTCCTTCCCGTGCTCGAAGAGGAAGGGGGGATGTGGGTGGGCATGGGCGAAGACCCGGACCTGCCCGAGCGCCAGGAGTACCCGGCCGACGATCCCGACTTTCTCGTGCGGCGCGTGCCCCTGAGCTCGAAGGAACTTGAGGGGTACTACTACGGCATGGCCAACCAGATCCTGTGGCCGCTGTCGCACTACCTGATCCAGCACCTCAACCTGGACGACCAGTTCATCGAGACGTACCGCCAGGTAAATGAGCGCTTCGCCGAGGCCGTCCTCGCGGAAACCGAGACGGGCGACGAGGACGTCATCTGGATCCAGGATTATCACCAGATGCTGTCGCCCAACCTCATCCGGCAGGAGCGCCCGGACGCCACGATCGGCCACTTCTGGCACATTCCGTGGCCCGCCATGGAGATCTTCCGCATCCTGCCGTGGTCGCGCGAGCTGCTGCGCGGCATGCTGGGCTGCGACCTGATCGGCTTTCACGTGCAGGAGTACGTCGACAACTTCATCGAGAGCGCCGAGGTGCTGCTCGGCGCGGAGGTCGACGGCGACCGCGTCCGGCACAACGGGCACGAGACCCGGGTGGAGGCCCACCCCATCGGCATCGACGTGGACCGCTTCAAGGAGATGTCCCGGGACGACTCCATCGAGCAGGACGCCCAGAAATTCCGCGAGCGCCTCGGCTCCGACCACATCGTCATCGGCATCGACCGGCTCGACTACACGAAAGGCATTCGGTCGCGCATGCTGGCCTTCGAGAAGTTCTTGGAGGAGAACCCCGAGTACCACGGCAATGTGAGCTTCTTTCAGATCGCCACCCCGAGCCGCACGGAGCTGGAGTCGTACCAGCAGATCCGACGCGAGGTGGACGAGGTGGTGGGCCGCATCAACGGCCGCTTTGCCGAAGAAAACTGGGTGCCCGTCAACTACCGCTACCGGACGTACACGCAGTACGAGCTGTGCGCCTTCTACCGGGCGGCCGACGCGGCGCTCATCACGCCCCTCCGGGACGGCATGAACGTGGTCACCCAGGAGTTCGTCACCGCCTCGCAGGACGGCGTGCTCATCCTCTCAGAGCTGACCGGGGCCGCCTACCTGCTGCCGGAGGCCGTGCAGGTCAACCCCTACGACCACGGCGGCGTGGCCGACGCCATCCGCACCGCCCTCGAGATGCCGACGGGCGAGCGCGAGGAGCGGCTCGCCGGGCTCAAGGACACCATCGAGACCCTCGACGTGCACAACTGGGCCGGGAATTTCCTAGACTCGATCCAGGAGTAGGAGCCTCGTGATCTGTGGTTTGCCGTCCGGAGGCCAGAGGCTGCTCCGGCGTAGAGGCACGTGTTGCGTAGTGCGTATTGCGCAATGCGTGGCACCCCACGGATACGAAATACGGAATACAAAACACGCGACACGAACGGCCGCTCATGCCCACCGTCGTCGAGCCCCCCCTATTTTTCCTCGACTACGACGGCACCCTTGCCCCCATCGTGGACGACCCGGCCGCGGCGGTGCCCCACCCCGAGGCCCCGGACCTGCTCCGCGACCTCGACGCGCAGTTTCCCCTCTGGATCGTCACGGGGCGCGACCTGCAGGCCCTCTCCTCGTTTCTCGATCGCCCGTACTCGGCGATCGGCCTGCACGGGGCGCAGGAGGGCGTCGTGGGCCGGGACATCCACAACCGCATGTCGGACGAGGCCGCCGCGGCCCTCCGCCGCCTCCGCGCCTCCGTGCCGTCGGTCGACGGGCTCCGGGTTGAGGACAAGGCCCGCTCCTTCGCGGTGCACTACCGCGAGGCCAGGGACGAGTCCGGCGCACGGGACCAGCTCAAGGACTGGCTCGCCGACCTCCCGGAGGTCCTCGACGCCATCTGGGGCAAGAAAGTGGTGGAGCTCCGTCCGGACGGGTTAACGAAAGGCACCGCCGTGCGCCGCATCGCGGCACAGCACCCCGATCATGTGCCCGTCTACCTGGGCGACGACGTGACGGACGAGGACGCATTCGCGGCGCTCCAGGAAATGGACCGGGACGCCGTCTCCATTAAGGTCGGCCCCGGCGACACGCGGGCCGACGCGCGGCTCGACGGCCCCGACGCCGTCATGGCGTACCTGCGCCGGTACGTGTAGGCCCGGCCGCCGCATCGAACCGGACAGTCCGGCGGGGCCCCCGATGCCGGCCGGGCGCCGCCCTGGTCACACGTACTCCTCAAACTGGTGGGCGTGGAGGTACTCCACCACCTGCTTCACCTGCTGGGCACTCTCGCGGTCGCAGACCAGCACCGCGTCGCCGGTGTCGACGACCACCTTGTCGTGGATGCCCACGAGCACCACCAGCCGGTCCTCGGTCTGGACGTAGCACCGGCTGGAGTCCTGCATGATGACCTCCCCCTCGATGACGTTGCCGTGCTCGTCCTTTTCGCTCAGGTCGTAGACGGCCCGCCAGTCGCCCACGTCGTTCCAGTCGAACGTGCCCGGCACCACGTAGACCGTGTCGGCCTGCTCCATCACCCCGTAGTCGATGGAAATGCGCGGGCTTTCCCGGAAGGCTTCGGTAAGCGTCTCGGAGTCGGCGGCGCCGTCGGCCGCACGGACCGGGGCGAACGCTTCGTGGGCATCGGGCAGATGCGTCTCAATCTGGTCGAGGATCGTGTCCGCCCGCCAGATAAACATGCCGCTGTTCCACAGAAAGTCGCCGGCGTCGATGAACCGCTCGGCCGTGGACTGGTCCGGCTTCTCGGCAAAGGTGCGCACGGGATAGGCCTCCAGGGCCGGCGGGTCCGCCCCGGAGCCGTCGTACTGGATGTAGCCGTACCCGGTGGCCGGATACGTGGGGTCGATGCCGATGGTGACGAGGGCGTCGCGCTCCTGGGCGGCGTCGAACGCCACGTCCAGCGTGTCGTGGAACCGGGCCACGTTCCCGATGACGTGGTCGGCCGGGAGGACTGCCATCGTCGCGTCCGGGTCCCGCTTCGCGAGCGTCGTGGCCGCGTAGGCGATGCAGGGGGCCGTGTTGCGGCTGATCGGCTCCGCGAGGATGTTCTCCTCCGGAACGGCCGGAAGCTGCTTCTTCGTCTTCTCCACGTACCGCTCGTGGGTCACCACCAGACACCGCTCCGGCGGCACGAGCCCCTGGAGCCGCGCGATGGTGTTTTGGATGAGCGTCCCGTCACCGAAGATGTCCAGAAACTGCTTGGGGTGCTCCTTGCGGCTGACAGGCCAGAAGCGGGTGCCGATACCCCCGGCCATGATGACAGCATACCTCATAGAAACGTCGGATTGAAGAGAAAAAATAAGAGTTGCTTCAGCGGGCAGCGTCCCACGCGGAATCGTGGGGCGTGGCTCATGAGGAGAGCTTTAAACATAGGCCTCGACGCGGGAAGTTGCACGCCTCTATTTAGACCTCCACCGCCTCCCGCTGAAACGTGGAAGCGAGCGGGCCGAGATCCATCAGCCTCTCTGCGGTTACTTTCGGATGTCCTATCTGTCAGATGGCCCGTCTGTGCTTATTGAAAAGCCTGTGCTATAATATTCAATTTGAAAGTTCAAAGCCCGCGAGTCAGTGAAACAGACATCAATACTGCTTATCCTCATTGTCGTCAGGCGAATGCCGCGTTGCCCAGTTTTCTAGCAAAGCCGGCGTCTAGGAAAAGTCACCGGTGCTGAATTGCTGCGGGAGTAAAGAGCCCCGCCCTTCTGGGCGGGGCATCAATCGCACTCTCGTGAGAATTGCCTTCAGGAGTAATTCATCTCCGAGAACAGATCGCCTCTGGAAGCAAGCCTCTAGAAAGACACGTTAGTCCATAATCCGTTGCCACTGTGGGGTCCTGTCCCTTTCTGGCGGCGTGATAACTTCTGGCGGCGTGATAACCAGAACCGAACCTTCTTGAGTGCTCATATTTACAAAGGGTGCTGCTCTAGTCAGGGCGGTGCCTTCATGCGCTCCCCCACACGCCAGGCCTCGACTGTGCTTCCCGAACGAATTCCCATCCCCAAGTCCCTTCACTCCATCGAGACCGGGGACCCGATCGCCACGTGCCTCGCCTGCGATGCGCCCCTGCTGGACGGGCCCACCGAGTACCTGGTCGAAAAGGGCTACCGCCAGTACGAGGCCTACGACGTGCAGGAGACCGTCTTCGAGTACGCCATCTGTATGGACTGCCACGCCGAAATGCGACAGTCCTTCTCCGAACCCTCGAAGCGCCGGTGTCAGGCATACCTGTCCGAGCACGTGGACCTGGCCGCCCGCACCGGGCGGCTCCTCGACGCCGACTCGCGGGACCCGGCCGACTGGACGCGCCAGTGCGTGGTGCACGGCACGCCCCGGGACGAGCTTGAGGAGTATCAGGTCATCGCGCACTGCCAGGGGGACGAACTGCTGCTTACCCACCTCCCCCTCTTGATGGGCGGCCCCGCGATCGACGCCCTTGTGCAACGTCTCTCCAGCGAAACGCTCGACGACCTGGGCGGCTTCCGCGACGAGCACCTCGGCCTCCCGCCCGAACTGAAGCGCGACCTCCAGGGCCCGATCGTCGCGTAGTCCCCCGTCCCCTCCATCTCGTCAGGACCCTCCGCTCCATGAAGCCCACCACGCTCCTCTCGACGCTCGTTCTCGCGTTCTTGCTGATTGGCTGCGCCGGGAGCCGCCCTCCCACCACGCCGACGACCTCCGATTCCCCTGCGCCATCCAACTCAGCGGCCCCGGACACGACCACCCAAGCGGCCGACGTCCCGCCGCCGGCCCCCTCTCGGGCCCCGCAGGATTGGTACCACCTCGACCGCGTTCCACGAAGCGGGCCCGGCCTCGACACGCGGGCGGCCTACCGGGACGTGCTTCAGGGCCGGCCGCCCCAAGACACGGTCCAGGTCGCCGTTATCGACTCTGGCCTTGACATCGACCACGAGGACCTCGCGGCCAAGCTGTGGACCAACGCCGACGAAATCCCCGGCAACGACGTCGACGACGACGGCAACGGCTACGTCGACGACGTGCACGGGTGGAACTTCATCGGGGGCCCCGGCGGCAAGAACGTAGATCAGGACACGTACGAGCTCACCCGGATCTACGTGGACCTTCAGGAGCGCTTCGCCGGGGTCGACTCGGCACGCGTTGGCCCCGACGCTCGGGACCGGTACCAGCGGTATCAGGACATCAAGCGCACGTTTCAGAAGAAACGACGCGAGGCCCGCAAGCGGCTTGCAAAGGTCGGAAAGGCCCAGAAGGCCGTGCAGGCGTCCGTGGACGTGCTCAAGTCCCACCTCGGCACGGACAGCCTTACCCAGTCGGCCGTCCGATCGGTAACGAGCTCCCGCCGCGATGTGCGTCGGGCGCAGCAGACCCTGCAATACTTCTACGATCAGGACCTCTCCCCCTCCGACCTCAAGGACTACAAAAACCAGCTGGAGCGCCAGGTCGAATACAACTACAATCCCGACTTCAATCCGCGCCCCATCGTGGGCGACGACTACGCGGACAAGACCGAACGGCGGTACGGAAACAACGACGCGGAGGGCCCCGACCCCGGACACGGTACGCACGTGGCGGGCATCATCGGCGCCACCCGCGACAATTCAATCGGCATCGACGGCGTCGCCCGGGGCGTGCGCCTCATGTCCGTCCGTGCGGTGCCGAACGGGGACGAGCGCGACAAGGACGTCGCCAACGCGATCCGCTACGCGGTCGACAACGGGGCCGACGTGATCAACATGAGCTTCGGCAAGTCGTACTCCCCGCACAAAGGCGTGGTCGACGCCGCCGTGCAGTACGCCGACTCGATGGGCGTCCTCATGGTCCACGCCGCTGGCAACGACGGGGCGAGCGTCGACTCGACCGACAACTTCCCGTCGCCCTACTACGCAGACGGCGGCCGGGCGCAGCGGTGGATCGAAGTCGGGGCCTCCTCCTGGAAAGGGGGCGAAAAGCTGGCCGCCTCGTTTAGCAACTACGGCGCGGAGCGCGTGGATGTCTTTGCGCCGGGACACTCCATCTACTCGACCGTCCCCGACGACGCGTACGAGCGCAACGATGGGACGAGCATGGCGGCCCCCATGGTGAGCGGCCTCGCCGCCCTGATCATGGCCTACTACCCGTCCCTGACCGCCACGGACGTCCGCACCATCATCCTCGAGACGGCGACGCCCTACAGAAACCGGACGGTCGCTCGTCCCGGTGACGGCGAGACCGTTCCGTTCGGCACGCTCTCCGACACCGGTGCGGTCGTGAACGCCCACGCGGCCCTCCGGCGGGCCGCCGACCGGGTCGCCGCGCAGTAGATTGCGGCGGCCGTCCGGGGCGGGGCCCCCTGGCGAGAGCCCTCCGCGAGAGCCCTCCTGCGAAAGGACGTTCCGCGAAAGGGCGTTCCGCGGGACGAGCCCGGGATTCCGCTCGGCCGGCCCCCTCCCCGTCCTCCCAAACACGAAAAGCCACGCGCCGGCGCAGGGCCGGGCGTGGCTCTCGCGCATGGCACGGAAGCCGCCGGGACACTCCCGGGGCCCCTCGTGCACAACCACAGCACCGCAACGCTGCTCAAACGCTGCGGTCAGGCATCCGGGCGGCCGACGGGACGAGACCCGACAGGACCTGGTCTGCCCCAAACGAGGGCAGTGTCCCGCCGCGGCGCCGGACGGCCTGTGGTGGGGCTGGAGGGCCCACTTTTTGATGCGGTCGGGGGTCGGTTTTCGACGAAGACATAACGGATCGAGTCAGGGTTCACACGGCGGTCTCACACGGCGGTCCACTTCTGCTCGAGGCATGCGCCCCGGCGCTACTCAGTCCATCATCTTGCGGAGGAACGCAGGGGTGTCGGTGTCGTCGTCGGTCTCCTCCTCGGAGCGGGAGCGCTCGTCGCGGTCCGTCCGTTCGTTCAGGTCGTCGGCCTCCAGGCGACGGATGTTGGGAGTGTCGTCCTCGCTCTCCCCGTCCGTCTCGTCGGTCGGCTCGTCCTCCGACGGTTCGGAACGAAGGGGCGCATTGCGGCGCTCGTAGGCCGGCGTGTCGAGCTGCCGGAGGTTGGTTTCGCCCTTGTAGTCCGCCGGGTCGTCGTCCTCGTTTTGGTCCTCCAGCGGCACCGTGCGCCGCCCGTCGTCGCCCTCGTCCTCCGGCTCCTCGTCGCGGTCGAAGCCGGTGGCGATCACGGTCACGCGGAGCTTGTCCTCGATGTCCTCCTCGATGACGGTCCCGAAGATGACCTCCACGTCCTCGCCGGCCTCCTTTTGAATGACGCTCGTGGCCTGGGTGGCCTCGCGGATGCCGAGGGACGGGCCGCTGGTGATGTTGACGAGCACGTTGGTGGCGCCGGCGATGGAGAGGCCGTCCAGCAGCGGGCTGCTGATGGCCTGCACGGCGGCCTTCTCCGAGCGGTTCTCGCCGGTGGCCGTGGCCGAGCCCATCAGGGCCGTGCCGCCGTCCTTCATCGTCGTCTGCACGTCGGCGAAGTCGAGGTTGATCAGGCCGTGGACCGTGATCAGGTCGCTGATCCCCCGGGTGGCGTTGTAGAGCACCTCGTCGGCCTTTTCGAACGCCTCGATGAGGCTCGTGTCCGGGTCGGCAATGTCGAGCAGCCGCTCGTTGGGAATGACGATGAGCGTGTCGACGTTTTCGCGCAGCAGCTCGATGCCTTCCTGCGCCGTGTTCATGCGCCGCGACCCTTCGCAGTCGAAGGGCTTGGTGACAATGGCGACGGTCAGGATGTCGAGGCTGCGGGCGATGGCCGCCACCACGGGCGCGCCGCCGGTGCCGGTGCCACCGCCCATGCCGGCCGTGATGAAGGCCATGTCGTAGCCGTCGAGGGCCTGCCGGATTTCTTCGCTGCTCTCCTCGATGGCCTCGGCGCCGACGCTGGGCCGCGCCCCGGCCCCCAGGCCGCTGGTCAGGTCCTGGCCCGCCTGAATTTTCTGGGGCGCGCGGTTCTCGCTAAGCGCCTGCGAGTCGGTGTTGACGGCAATAAACTCCACGCTGCCGTGGATGCCTTTCTGCACCATGTTGTTGATGGCGTTGCCGCCCCCGCCGCCGACCCCGACGACGCAGATCTTGGCCTCCTCGTTTGCGGCATCGTCGAACGAAAATTTTGAGCTAAAGTCTTGGTCCATGGTCCCTCCAGTGGGTCTGTGGTGTTGAGAGTATGAGAGTACAGCCCGGCGGGCCTGAAGTGAGCGGCTCCAAGCGCGTGCGTGCCGGCCTGTCGAAGTGGCGTTGTACTAGCTGATTGTGGCGTGTAGGTCTGAACGTAGACGGCGGGCGGCATGGGGACGGGTTGGCGGAACGATTGGGCGGTCCTCCTGCCCGTCACCGCCGATTTACAATTCGTCGAACCAGGCCTTCATGCGGTTGGCGATGCGGGCCATGAGCGTTTCTCCGCCGGCCTGCCCATTCTGGTGGGCCCGCACCTCTTCGGAGAGCGTGGTGCCGCCGATGATGTCGGGGCGCATGCCGTAGAGGACGAGGCCCACCCCGGTCGAGAACTTGGGGTCGCTCACCTCCTCCACGAGCCCGCCGCTCAGGCCCATGGGGCGCCCCACGCGGGCCTCCATGCCGAGCACCTCGGCGGCCAGTTCATCGGTGTAGGGGACGAGCGACCCGCCCCCGGTCAGCACGGCGCCGACGCCCAGGTGCCGGCCGTAGCCGCTGCGCTTGATTTCCATCGCCGCGATCTCCAGAATCTCTTCCAGGCGCGGCTGAATGATCTGGGCGAGGGCGTCGCGCCCAATCGTCTTCTCGTCCCGCCCGCCGATGCCCGGAATCTCGATTTTCTCGTCCGAGTCCGCCTCCCCGGCGAGGGCCACGCCGAACTGGCGCTTCAGCTGCTCGGCCTGGTCCCGCATCACGCCGAGGCCCTTCCGGATGTCGTCGGTCACCTTGTCGCCGGCCACCGCGATGACGGCCGTATGGCGGATCGTGTGGTCCTCGAAGACGGCAATGTCGGTCGTGCCGCCGCCGATGTCGATGAGGGCCACCCCCACCTCCTTCTCGTCCTCGTGCAGCACGCTGAACGAGGAGGCGAGCGGCTCCAGCACCAGGTCGGACACCCGAAAGCCGGCCTTCTCGATGCACCGGTAGATGTTCTTGGCGGCGGAGACGAGCCCGGTGATGATGTGCACGTCCGCCTCCAGGCGCACCCCACTCATGCCCACGGGGTCGGCCACGCCGTCCTGCCCATCCACGATGAACTCCTGCGGGATGACGTGCAGGATCTCGCGGTCGGCGGGCAGGGCCACGTGCGTCGTGTCCTCGAGGAGGCGCTGCACGTCGTTCTGCGTAATCTCGTTGGCGTTGATCGTCACCACCCCGCGCGTCTGGAAGCTTTGCACATGATCGCCCGCGATGCCCACGACCACGTTCTGCACCTCCACGCCGGCGGCCCGCTCGGCCTCCTCCACCGCCTCCCGAACGGCCGCCACGGTGCGGTCGATGTTGACCACCACCCCGCGGTTGAGGCCGTCGGAGGGGGCCATGCCCACCCCAAGAATGTTCACGCGGTCGAGGTCATCCTTGCCGGCGACGACGGCACAGACCTTGGTCGTGCCGATGTCGACTCCTACGACGATGTTTTCATTCATGGCAGTTTGGGGGATCAATGTCAGGCTGAGTCGTGATTCGTGATGCGCGATGGCGCGTGCCGTCCCGCGGCTCACACGTCACTCATCACTGAGCAGAGCACAGCGCACTATGAAGACCGGATCGCATGCATTATCCGTCGAGCGGGCGCGTTCGGGTGACCACTTGTCCATCGAAGCGGAGGTCGATGCGTTCGATCGGCTCGTCCGGCGACGATGCGAGCACCTGGCGCGCAAAGGCGCGGAGCGTGCGCAGTTTTCGGGACACGTTGCCGCTCCCGAGGTGCACCGGCAGGGCGTCGTGCGGGCCGATCGGGGTCGTCGTAAGTTGGATCGCATCGTCGGGCTGCATCTCAATCTCGGCCACGAGGTCGGCCACCCCCGCCTCGGGGAGGGCCCGAAGCACCCGACGCAGCGACGACGGGGTCTGTGCGGTGTCGGGCTGCGTCCAGGGGGCCTCCGCCTCGAGGCCCCGCACGAGCGGCACGTCGTACCCGGCACTGTCGGGCAGGGGCATCGCGTGGCCGCTCCGGTCGAGGTAGTAGGCCGGACGGCCCTGCGCGTCCACCGCGAGGGCCGCGGGGGTGCGCTCGGTGACCGAAATCGTTAGGGCGCCCTGCATCCACTGCGTCTCGGCGGTCGCCTCTTTCACCCACGGGTGGCGGGCCACCCGATCGGCCACGAGCATCGGCGCCACGGCCCGCATCGCCGTGCCGCGGCCCACACGGGCCAGGCGGCGCAGCGTGTCGGGCGGGGCGTGCTGCGCCCCGGTCACGGCCACCCGGTCCACCGTCACGTTCGCCCGCCACTGCCAACCCAGGAGGCCCAGCGCCACGACGCCCGCCACGAGGAGCCCGCTCCCCGCGACGCGGAGGGCATGGCGTCCGAATGTCGCAGTTTGGTCCCGTGTCATGAGTGTCGAAAAATGATCGTCGTGTTTGTTGAAACGGCCGGAGAATTCGTGATTCGTGGAACGTGAAGCGTGAAGAGAGCGAACGCCCTGTTCTCACACGTCACGGTTCACTCGTCACGCCTCACGCATCACACCGTCGATCAAAATTCAGTCGCGTTCAATTGCTGTCCCACCGTCGTTTTCAAGTAGCTCCACGAAGGCCTCACTCGCGCGCCAGATGTCGCCCGCACCCAGCATCAGGACGACGTCGCCCGGCCCCACGAGCTCCTGCAGGCGGCCCGGGAGGTCGGTCTTCTCCGGCACGTAGTGCACGGCCCGGTGCCCGAACTGCTCGGCCCGCTCGGCCAGGCGCCCCCCGGTCACCCCTTCGATCGGCGCCTCGCGCGCCCCGTACACGTCGGTCAGGACGAGCATGTCGGCGTTGAAGAAGGAGCAGGCGAACTCGTCCATGAAGTTTTGAGTGCGGGAGTACATGTGCGGCTGAAAGACCGCGACGACACGGCGGTCGGGAAAGCCCTGGTGGGCCGCGTCCAGGGTCGCCTCAATTTCGGTTGGGTGATGGGCGTAGTCGTCGAGCACCGTGATGCCGCCCACCTCTCCCTTCTTCTCGAACCGGCGGCGGACGCCGGTGAAGGTGCCGAGCCCGTCGCGCACCCGCTCGAACGAAATCTCGAGCTCCTGGCCCACCGCCACGGCGGCAAGCGCGTTGCGCACGTTGTGCATGCCCGGCACGTGCAGCTCGATGGTGCCGAGGCGCTCTCCGCGCACCACCACGTCGAACCGGGTCGTCATGCCCTCCCGCCGGACGTTCTCGCCCCGCACCTCCGCCTGGCGTGTCGTGCCGTAGGTCACGACGCGGCGCTCCACGTCGCCGACGATGGCCTGCACGTTTGGGTCGTCGAGGCACAGGATGGCCGCCCCGAAGAACGGCACGCTGTTGGCGTACTGCGTGAAGGACGCCTGGATGGCCGCCAGGTCCTCGTACACGTCGAGGTGATCCTCCTCGATGCTCGTGATGACCGCCAGCGACGGCGTAAGGCGCAGGAACGTGCGGTCGTACTCGTCGGCCTCAATCACGAGGACGTCGCCCTCCCCCGTGATGGCGTTGGAGCCGAAGGCCGTCACCTTCCCCCCCACGATCACGGTCGGATCGAAGCCCCCCTCGGCCACCACGAGCCCCGCCATCGAGGTCGTGGTCGTCTTGCCGTGGGTGCCGGCCACGCCGACGCCAAACTTCATCCGGATCAGCTCACCCAGCATCTCGGCGCGCGGGATGAGCGAGATGCGGCGGCGTTCGGCCTCGCGGGTCTCCGGGTTCTCGTCGGGGTCGACGGCACTGGAATAGACCACCACGTCGGCCGTGCCCACCTGCTCGGCGGCGTGCCCCTCGTGAATGGTCGCCCCCTCCGCCTCCAGGCGCTCGGTGACGTCGCTGCGCTCCAGGTCCGAGCCCGTCACGTCGTAGCCGCGGTTCAGGAGCACCTCGGCGATGGAGCTCATGCCGATGCCGCCAATGCCCACCATGTGGACCTGGCGGATGCGGCCCAAAGCCGGTTGTGTTCGAAGTTCAGCCATCGCGTCCGTTCGGGTCGGTCGGGTTGGTGGCTCCGCGGGGCCCGGGCAGATGCCCACGGGCCGGCGGGAGCGAATCGGAATTAATTCGTGCGGTAGCGGTCGGCAAGGGCGAGCACGTCGCGGGCAATCGTCTCCGCGGCGTCGGGGCGGGCCCGGTCGCGGGCGGCCTCGGCCATCCGGGCGCGCCGGTCGGAATTGCCGAGCAGGTCGAGCAGCACCGTCTCCAGGTGCGCGTCGAGGTCCGCCTCGTCCAGCCAGACGGCGGCGCCGGCCCGTTCCAGGCTCCGTGCGTTCTTGGTCTGATGGTCGGCCGTCACGTTGGGCGAGGGCACGAGCACCGCGGGCGTGCCCGTGACCGTCAGCTCGCTGCAGGTGAGCGCCCCCGCCCGGCACACCGCGAGGTCGGCCGCGGCGTAGGCGTGTCCCATCTGGTCGATGTACTCGACGACGCGAAGTCGCGGGTGCTCGTCGAGGTCCTCCGTCAGGTCGTCGTAGTACCGGGTTCCCGTCTGCCAGACCACATGCACGTCGCCCTCGGCCAGCAGGGGATCCAGGATCCGCTGGATCGCCCCGTTGATCGCGGCACTGCCCAGCGACCCCCCCATGACCAACAGCACACGCCCGTCCTCCGGAACGTTGAAGGCCGCCCGGGCCGCGTCGGGATCTGCGTCCCGCAACGACTGGCGCGTGGGGTTTCCGCTCACCACCGCGTGCTCGGCGGGCACCCAGTCCTTCGCCTCAGGAAAGGCGAGGTGGATGCGCAGCGCAAGCCGCGCGAGCACCCGGTTCGTGAGGCCCGCGTAGGCGTTCTGCTCCTGTATCAGGAGGGGCCGTCCACGCAGCCACGCCGCCATCAGCACCGGGGCGGCCACGTACCCGCCCGTGCCCACCGCCACGTCCGGCTCGATGGCCCCCACGAGGCGCCAGCTCTGCACCAGGCCCTGCGCCACACGGAACGGCAGCAGCAGGTTGGACGCCACGGCCCGTCGCTGAAGGCCCTGCGCCGTAATCGGGTGGAGGGCATATCCCGCCTCCGGCACGGCCCGCGCTTCGAGCCGGTCCTGCGTGCCCGCAAACACGATCTGAGCGTCCGGACGGAGGGCCCGCACCGCGTCGGCAATGGCGATGGCCGGGTACACGTGTCCCCCAGTGCCACCACCCACCATCAGTATGTGCGGAGCGCGCGTGCTCATTGGTCACAAACGAAATCATCGACGGGCCCAAGGGCCCAGAGGAGAGAGAAAGATGAACGAGTCAAACCCGCTCGGCGGAACGCTGTCCCGCGTGACGGGAGATATTCAACAGGACTCCAATCATGATGCCGTTGGCCAGCAGAGACGTCCCTCCGTACGAGACAAACGGCATGGGCAGGCCCGTCACCGGTAACAGCCCACTGGCCACCCCGGCGTGCACAAACCCGTACGTCACGACCAGTGTGGTCATCCCCACCGCCAGAATGAGCCCGAGCGGGTCCGGGGCGTCCCGCGCAATGCGGAGGTACCCGCGAAAGAGCAGCACGAAGAACCCGGTCAACAGGGCCAGGGCCCCGAAGATGCCGTACTCCTCCGCGATGATGGCGAAAATAAAGTCGTTATAGGGTTCGGGAAGGAAGTCGCGCTGGACACTCTTCCCCGGCCCCACCCCAGTGAACCCGCCCGCCGCGAAGGCCATCCGGGCCTGCCGGGACTGATACTGCTCCCCCCGCGCGTCCATGACCTGCTCCGTATCGGTGTTCGGAAACAAGTCCATCCCGAGGTACGCCTCCAGGCGGGCGGCCCGGTCGGGCGATGTCGACAGCACGCCGAACGCCATCACGCCCCCCAGCACGGCGAGCCCACCGATCTGCAGAACGCTCACGCGCCCCACGAAGCTCATCAGCAGCACCCCGAGCAGCAACACGAGGGCCGTCGACAGGTCGTCAAGGGCGATGAGTCCCACCGTCACCCCCACCCAAAACAGCACTGGCAGGAACGTGCGGCTGAAGCTCTTCACGTAGTCCTGCTTCTGCACCAACAACACCGCCACGTACAAGACGAGCGCCACCCGCGCGAACTCCGACGGCTGAAACCCGACCCCGCCAATCTGCAGCCAGCGGTCGGCCCCGCCCGAGAACAGACCGACGACCTTGACGGCGACCAGCAGGAGCAGGGTGCCCACGAGCGCCAGCCGGCTGTACCGGGCCAGCGTGCGGTAGTCGATGAGGCTCACCACCCCCATCGCCCCGAGGGCAATCCCCACACGGGCCAGGTGGCGAAGCAGGAAGTGCACCGGCTCGGTCCCGGCCCGCACCTCCGCCAGGTACGTGACGGCGCTATACACCGCCACCACGCCCACGGACGACAGCGCCAACACGACCCACACCACGTACTTGTCCGCCGGGGCGCGGTCGGTCACTTTCTGTGTGAGGGACTGGACGATGCTCATCGAGCGTCAGTGTGAAGTCGGAAAATTGAGTCGTCGGGTTGAATGTCGTGCGTATTTCGTATTGCGTACGTGGTCGGAGAGACGATCGGATACGCAATACGCAACACGTAATTCCTATAGCAGCGTCTCCACGAGGCGGCGGAAGGTGTCGCCCCGCTCCTCGTAGTTCTCGTACATGTCGAAGGAGGAGCACGCCGGGCTCAGCAGCACCACGTCGCCCGGCTGGGCCGCGCGCTGGGCCTGGGTCAGGGCGTCCTCCATCGTCTCCGCTCGGCTGTGGTCGGGGGCTTCTCCGCCAAGCTCCCGCTCCACTTTCTCGGCACTCTCCCCGAGGGCCACCACCGCCCGCACCTGGTCGCGAACGAGCGGCTTGAGGTCCGTGTAGTCGTTTCCCTTGTCTCGGCCCCCGGCAATCAGGACGATGGGCCGGTCGAAGCTCTCCAGGGCGTACCAGACCGCGTTCACGTTGGTGGCCTTCGAGTCGTTGACGTACAGCACGTCGTCCACCGTGTGCACCTCCTCCAGCCGGTGCGGCACGCCCTCGAAGCCGGACAGGCTCTCGCGAATGACGTCGTTCTCGACCTCCATCACACGAGCCGAGACGGCGGCCGCAAGCGAGTTGTACATGTTGTGACGCCCTCGAAGGGCGAGCTCGTCCTGAGGCATAAGCGAATCGTCTTCGTCGTCGGTTCGAAGCACGATGCGGCCGTCCCGGAATCCGGCCCCGGCCGCCGGCACCCCCTCTCTGGTGATGGCCATCGGGCGGACGCCCTGCTCCGCGGCCGCCTCCTCCGCGGCGTTCCGTACGTCGTCATCGTCCCGATTGTAGACCACCACGTCGCCCTCGCCCTGATTGCGGAAAATGTTGTGCTTGGCCTGCGCGTAGGCCTCGAAGTCGTGGTCGTAGCGCCCCAGGTGATCGGGCGTGATGTTCAGCAGCACGCTCACGCGCGGGCGGAACGTCTCCACGTGGTCGAGCTGGAAGCTGGACACCTCCAGTACCACCACGTCTGTCGGCTCCGTCTCGAGCACGTAGTCGGAAAACGGGTACCCGATGTTGCCGGCCACGATGGCCTCCCGGCCCAGGGTGTCCGCGAATGCCGTTCGGAAAACGTGCCCGGTGAGGCTCGTCGTGGTCGTCTTGCCGTTGGTACCGGTGATGGCCACGATGGGCGCGTCGCAGAACCAGGACGCCGCCTCAATTTCGGAGTACACGTCGAGTCCCGCCCGCAGCGCCTGCTGCACGATGTTCGACTGCGTGGGCACCCCGGGACTGAGCACAAGAACGTCGGCGTCGAGGGCCTCGGCCGTGTGCCCCCCAAACTCGTACTCGACGCCGGCCTCGTCGAGGGCCGCCGCGGCCCCGTCCGACGGGGCGTCCTGCTCGGTGAGAAACACCTCGCCCCCCACCTTCGCCAGCAGCCGGGCCGCGGCGCGCCCACTGCGGGCGCCGCCCACCACGGTGGCTCGTGTCCTGCGGACTTCGTCCGGTGTCATTGCAGAGGATGAGGGGGATTGGAGGATCGGTTCGGCCCCACGCCGCAGCGCGGGGTTCGTCATCGGAGTCGCTATCGAATGCGGAGGATGAGCAGGGCGGCAATCACGGTGATGGCGGTCACAATCCAGAAGCGCGTCACGATTTTTGCCTCGTGGAGCCCGCGGGCCTCATAGTGGTGATGCAGGGGCGCCATCCGGAAGACGCGCTTTCCGGTGCCGGTGCGGCGTCGGGTGTATTTGAAGTAGCTCGTCTGCACGATGACCGAGAGCGCCTCGGCAAAGTACACGATGCCGAGCAGCGGCAGCAGCAGCTCCTTGCGCACCATGAGGATCGTGCTCCCCACGGCCCCGCCGAGGGCGAGGGCGCCGGTGTCGCCCATAAAGACGGTCGCCGGGTATCCGTTGTACCACAGAAACCCGAAGCAGGCCGCCGTGACGGCCGCCACGAACACCGTCAGCTCCCCGGTGCCCGGCAGGTGCATGACGTTCAGGAACGTCGCAAACTCCGCGTTGCCGGACACATACACCAGCGCGACGAGCCCCAGCGACACGAACGCCGTGACGCCGGTCGTCAGGCCGTCGAGGCCGTCGGTCAGGTTCACGGCGTTGGAGACCGCCGTCACAATGAAGACGACCACCGGAAGGTAAACGAGCCATCCGAGGTCGACCCCCAGCTCTAGAAACCGAAAGAGGTCATAATCGAGCACCTGATCTTTCAAAAAGGGAATGAACGTGAACGTATTGTAGGCCGCAAAGTCGGGATGGAAGTACAGCACGCTCCCCACGAAAAGCCCGACGGCGACCTGCCCCGCCACCTTGTACCAGGCATTGAGGCCGTCCTTTTGCTTCCGTACCGTCTTTACGTAGTCGTCGGCGAAGCCCACCACGCCGAGCCCGCCCATCGCCACGAGGGAGAGCCACACGTACGTATTGGCGACGGCCCCCCAGAGCAGCGTCGCCCCGCCCACGGACAGCAGGATGATGATGCCGCCCATCGTGGGCGTGCCCGCCTTGTGGGCGTGGCTGATGGCCCCGGCCGCCTCGCCCTCTCGCACCTGTTCCCCCAACTGCTGCTGCCGCAGCCAGCGGATGATGCCCCGGCCCGCCCCCAGCGCGATGCCGAGCGCCGTGATGGAGGCCAGCGCCGCCCGCACGGTGATGAACCGAATCACCTGAAACCCCGGCGGGTGGTACAGCCGCTCAATGTAGTCGATGAGGTAGTAGAGCATTGTGGGTAGGCGCCGGGGCGGGCATCGGACTTCGATCACACCCGCCCGGACGCGTCGTCAGCCAAAGTATCGTCGTGCCACCTCGCGGTCGTCGAAGGGGCGGGTGTCGGTGCCGATGGTCTGTGTCGTCTCGTGGCCCTTGCCCGCGATCACGACCACGTCGCCCGGCATCGTCTCGTCGGCCGCGGCCTGGATGGCCTCCTCCCTGTCTACAATCCAGCGCATCGATTCCGGCCGCTCCACCCCGTCGCAGATGTCCCGCAGAATGGCCACCGGGGCTTCCGTGCGGGGGTTGTCGCTCGTCACGATCACGCGGTCCGCGAGCCGCTCGGCGATGCGGCCCATCGTGGGCCGCTTGCCCGCGTCGCGGTCGCCCCCGCACCCAAACACGCACCAGAGCGCGGCCTTCGCCGGGGTCGTGTCGCGCACCGTGCGGAGCACGTTCTCCAGCGCGTCGGGCGTGTGGGCGTAGTCGACAATGACCGTGGTGCCGTCCCCGAAGCGCAGCGGCTCGACCCGGCCCGGCACCGGCGGCGCATCGGCGAGGGCGTCGGCCACGGCCTCCGGCGCGTGGCCGAGGGCCGTGCCGGTCCCGTAGGCGGCCGCCATGTTGGAGGCGTTGAAGCGCCCCGCCAGTTGGGTGTCCCGCTCGTGGCCGTCGAGCCGCACCCGTTGACCGTCGAGCCGCGCCTCCAGCACAGTCGCCTCGATGTCCGCGTCTCGGTCGAGCCCAAAGGACACGACCCGCGCCTCCGTATCGGCCACCATCGTGGGGCCGGCCTCGTCGTCGGCGTTGTAGAGGGCCGTCGCGTCGGGCCCGAGTGCGTCGAACAGGGTTTTCTTTGCCGCCCGGTAGTCGTCCAGCGTGTCGTGGTAGTCGAGATGATCGACCGAAAGGGTGGTGAAGATGGCCACCTCGTAGTCGAGCCCGTGCACACGGTCCTGATCGAGCGCGTGGGACGACACCTCCATCGCACAGGCCGTACAGCCCCGGTCCACCATGCGCCGCAGCGTGCGGTGCAGGACCAGCGGTCCCGGCGTCGTGAGGGCGAGGGCCGTCGTCTCGCCGCCCGCCTGGACCTTGATCGTGCTGAGCAGCCCGGCGGTCTCGCCCAGCGCCTCCAACAGGTGGTGGACGAGGTAGGCGACGGTGGTCTTTCCGTTGGTGCCCGTCACGCCCACGAGACGCAGCTCGTCGGCCGGGTCCCCGTGCAGGGCCGCGGCGCCCTCGGCCAGGGCCGTCCGCGTGTCCGTCACGCGCGCAAACACGACTCCGGGGAAGCGCTCGCGCGCTCGGGTCGGCAGCGCCTCGCACACGACGAGGCGCGCTCCGTTGTCTACCGCCATGTCAATGAACGAGTGGCCGTCGGCGTCCACGCCGCGAATCGCGACGAAGCCACCGCCCGGCGTGACCGCCCGACTGTCGTCCGTCAGGCCGCCGATCGCGAGGGTGTCGGGATCGGGGGCTTCCGCCCCCGCTATCGTTTCGTCCAGCAAATCCGCCTTCCGCAGCCGACGCCGGAGCGCCGACCAGGGGAGGGGATCGGGCTCCCACTCCGAAATCCGCTCGGTGTGTGCAGACGTAGGGCCTGGCATCGGCTCACTGGGCCGCCGTGAGAAGGGCACGAGTTTCTGGAAGCGGGGCCCCGGGACGAGGCCGCTGGCGCACCACTTTGCCCGCCCCGCGAAGCTGTGGCTCAATGTCTCGCCCCCGCAACCACGCCACCGCCCGGCGCGTGCTGAGTCCCGTCAGGTCGGGCATCGCGTCCGGCCGGCCCGACGGAAGCGTGTCCACCGACGGACGGACCTCCATCGGCGCCGCGGTCGGTGCGGGCGACGGGTCCGGCGTCATCCGGTCCACCACCGCGGGGAACGTGCCGGCCCACCGGCGCGCCACCCGCCGAAACACCGGCGCGGCCACCTCCCCACCGTGGGGGCCTCCGTCGGGCGCCCCCAGGACCACCAGCAGCGCCACCTCCGGCGCGTCGGCGGGAAAGAACCCCACAAAGGAGGCGCGGGTCTCGTCCGCAGAATACTCCCCGTCCGCGAGTTGAAGCGCCGTGCCCGTCTTGCCGGCCACACGGAGGCCGTCAATCTGGGCGTTGGTGCCCGTTCCGGTCTCGACGGCGCGCTTAAAGGCAGACCGGAGCGTATCGGCCGTCTCTTCCCGAAAGGCCCGCCGGATGGTCTCCGGCTCGTTCTCCCAGAGGGTCTTCCCCGTCACGTCCCGCCGCTCGGCGACGACGTAGGGGCGCTTGAGGAGGCCGCCGTTCGCCAGCGCGCTGTAGGCCGTGATCAGCTGCAGCGGCGTGATCGACACCTCGTAGCCGATGGCCATCGAGGTCTGGGTCGTGGCGCTCCACTGGGGCGGGCGCTTCAGTACGCCCCCCACCTCCCCCGGCAGGTCGATCCACGTGGGCTGACTAAAGCCCATGTTGCGGGCGTACTGGTAGTAGGTGCCTCGGTCGAGTTCGTCCACCGTCTTGGCCATGCCCACGTTGCTCGATTTCGCAATGACGTCGGCGAACGAGATCGTCCCGTGCGCCTGCACGTCCTTCATCGTGTAGCCGTGGAAGACGGCCCACCCGTCGCCGGTCTCCACCGAGTCGTCGAGCGACACGAGGCCCTGCTCGATGGCCGCAACGGCCCCGACGAGCTTGAAGGTGGACCCCGGCTCGAAGCGATCGGTGAGGGCCCGGTTGCGCCGCGCCCCACTGGGGGCCCGGCCCGGACGGTTGGGATTGTAGGTCGGCACGTTGGCCATGCCGAGGATGGCACCGGTGCTCGGGTCCATCGCCACGGCCGTCCCCCATTCGGCCCCGCTTTCCCGCACGCCGCGGCGAAGCTCGTTTTCGAGCGCCGCCTGCCGCGTCAGGTCGATCGTGAGCACGAGGTCGTCGCCCCGCTCCGGCTGCACCACCGTTCCGCCCACGTACGCCTCGATGCGCCCGCTCCGGTCCCGCCGCACGATGCGCCGTCCGGGCGTGCCGGTCAGCGTGTCGTCGTACGCCAGCTCCAGCCCGGCAAGGCCGGTCCCGTTGCTCCCGACGTGTCCGATCACGTGGGCCGTCGTCGACCCGTAGTTGTAGCGCCGCCCAAACTCCGGCGTGAGGATCACGCCCGGCACGTCCCACCCCCGAATGGCTTCGTACTGGCGGGGCGTGAGCTCCTCCCGCAGCTTCACGTACTGCGGGCTGTGCCGGTCGCGCACCCGCCGCCGGTACCGCGACGCCGGCGCGTCGGTTAGGTCGGCCAGCTTGTCAAAGAACGTCCCCGCCTGTCCCCGAAACCCCTCCACCGTCGGGTCCACGGCCAGGTCGTACCGGGCCGTGTTCGTTGCGAGGCCCCGGCCGTCCCGGTCCCGGATGGCGCCGCGCATGGCCGGAATCGTCACCGACGAGCGAGCCTGCGCCCGCACCTTATCGCGGAGCGCGTCGGTCTCGGTCACTACAATCCGGCCCATCTGTGCCGCGACGGCCAGCGGGGCGAGGCCCACCAGCGTCAGCGCCACGTACATCCGGGCCAGAATCTGGTCTTTGGGCTTCATGGGCACGTGTGGTTCGAGTGGGAGTGGGCGCCGGCACGTCGGGACGCCCCGGCGCGCTGTTCGGTATCATTCAGCGGGGTCGACGGTGATGGGCGGCCCGTACGTGACGCTCCCCCGCAATCCGAGTTCGCGGGCACGCTCGTAGATGACCGACGGGCCCACCTGGCGACCGAACTCGCCCTGGAGGCGGTTGTGCTTGAGGTGCAGGCGCTGGTTCTCCGTCCGGGCCTGCTGAAGCTGATTGTACAGATCGGTCGTGGCGTGCACGTGCCCCACGTACAGGGTGAACACCGCCCCCACCGCGAGGATGAGGAGCGAAAAGCGAAGGGTCGACACGTTTTCCAGGAACGCGCCCTCGGACGTTCGGCGGCGCCGGTTCTGCGACGGCTCGAGGTCGGTCCAGCTCGGAAGCGCCGTGCCGTGCCGCACCCACCCGTCGGACGCGGCCCTGGAGACCGCACTCGACGCGGCGGAGTCGTTCGGGGCCCCATCGCCGCGGCCGGGCCGCAGGGGGGCGCCCGTAGACGATCGTTCTGCATGTGAGGAGCCGGTTCGTCTGCTCATGATGCTGTGTCGGATCGAATGGTGCGGGTGCGGGTCCGCCTCAAGAGAGCGGCGGGAGCGGAGCCCCCGCCTCGTCGTCGTCTCGTCGTTCGGCCACCCGGAGGTGCGCGCTTCGCGCCCGGGGATTGGCCTCCACTTCCGACTCGCCGGCCTCGATGGGGCCGCGGGGCGTCTCGGCCCAGGGCGCCACGAGGGTGCCGTACAGGTCGCGGCGCGGCTCGCCCTCGAAGTTGCCGTAGCGGAGGTACCGCTTCACCCGCCGGTCCTCCAGCGAGTGGTAGCTGATGGCCGCGATGCGTCCCCCCGTGCGGACCACCTCCGTGGCCTGCTCCAGCACCTGCTCCAACTCGTCGAGCTCGGCGTTCACCACGATGCGGAGCGCCTGGAAGACGCGGGTCAGGGTCTTGACCGTGTCGGGGGGCGGCGCGCAGTCTTCTACGACTTCCGCCAGGGCCCGCGTTGTGTCGAGCGGGCGGGCGTCGCAAAGGGCCCGGGCGATCTGTCCCGCCCGCGACTCCTCCCCGTACTCGCGAAGCACATCGCGCAGGTCACGCTCGCCCCAGCCGTTGACGACCTGCTGTGCAGTGAGGCCGCGCTGCGGGTCCATCCGCATGTCGAGCGGGCCCTCGTCCCGGAAGCTAAAGCCCCGCTCGGGCACGTCGATCTGATGGGACGAGACACCGAGGTCGAGCAACAGCCCGTCGATGGGGATCAGGTCCTCGGCCGCCAGCACGTCTCGTAGGTTTCCGAAGGTCCCGTGCACCGCCCAGAAGCGCCCCGCCTCGCGCTCGTCGGCCAGGCGGTCGCGGGCCGTCTCCAGGGCCTCCGGGTCCCGGTCGATGCCGAGGACAACCCCGTCGGGGTCGAGCACATCGAGCAGGGCTCGGGCGTGCCCGCCCCCCCCGAGGGTCGCATCGACGTAGCGCCCCGATGCGTCGGTGACGAGCCGGGCCTGTACGTCGTGTGAAAGAACAGGTGCGTGAAAGTCGGTCGCGTACCGGCGAGGATCGCCCTCCGGAACGGAATCGTCTTGAGAATCGTCGTCTGACATCGGTTCGGGTCCACGTCCCTGCGGGAAGTCGTCTACCTCATGACGCTCTCGGCGAGCGTTTCGTAGTCGTCGGGCTGCTCGTTGAGGTACCCGTCGAACTGCGCCGGGTCCCAAATCTCAATGTGGTCGAACGCCCCCAAGATAAGGGCCGAGTCGTCGAGCCCGGCAAAGTCGATTAGCGGATTCGGAATGCTGATGCGCCCCTGCCCGTCCAGGGAAACTTCACTGGCCCATCGCATGATGAGGCGCACGAAATTTCGAACCTCTCGATCGTACATGCTCAGCTCGTCGATCTCCTCTTCAATGTCGGCCCACTCGTCCATCGGGTAGAGGAAGATGCAATCCTCGAACCCCCGCGTGATCGTAAACGTCTCGTTCGCAGCGGGCGACAGGGACTTCCGCATCTTGGCCGGAATGGCGACCCGGCCCTTGCTGTCGACGGAATATTCGGCCTGTCCTTTGAACGCCATGACTGTACATGCCCCACGAGTGGCGCGGCGGAACGGCAAACGAGAACGGAGAAGCGAAAACCATCCTGGGACGATTCCCCACATTTCCCCACGCGCCCCACAATGTACGCGGTTCCGGGCCAATGTCAAGGTTCAGCGGCGCCAAAAGCCGATTATCGCCCCCATTTCCCCCGGGCCGGGCCGCCCGCACATATCGAAATACAGGCCGGCTCCGTCCTGTCGGCGGCAAAATAAAAATTTTTTCACCCCTTGAAGAAAATATTTTCACCTCTTTGCTCTTGCCCGGCTGGGGCGGGCGCACATATGTTTGTAGTCCCTCACGACAACGTTCCCGTACGCCCCCTCGCCCTCCGCCTCAGCCCGCCTCGTTCTCCATGAGCAAGGAGCCCCTCACCCAGCGCCAGAATCAGGTGTACGACTTCATCGAGCAGTACCTCGACCGCCACCGGAAGCCCCCCACCCTGCAAGAGATTGGGGACGCCCTGGACATCGCGTCCACGAACGGCGTCTACAAGCTTCTCCAGAAGCTCGAAGAGAAGGGCTGGATCGAGCGCGAGAAGCACAAGGCCCGGAGCATCCAGCTTGCAGGGCGGGAGCAGGACCCGCTTGGGCAGGGCGGGGGTCCCCCGAACCTTCCCATCGTGAGCCGCACGCCCAGCGACCACCCGGAGCGGCTCCGGGAGCGGCCCGCCGGCACCCTGTCCGTCGACCACCAGCTTCTGCGCAACGCTCGAACGCCCGACGATTGTCTGCTCGGACGGGCCGGCGACGATGGAATGATCGAGACGGGCATTCAGAAGGGGGACCTCCTGTTGATCGAAGAGCGGGAATGGGACGACCTGGACAACAGGACGCTCGTGGCCGTTCTCCTTCAAGACCAGTTGCTGGCGCGCGAATTCGAGTTCGCCAACCGAAAGATTCACCTCCGCCCCACCGCCCCCCATTACGCCGAGGAGACGTTCTCCCCGACGGAATCCGACTACTACGTCGTCGGTCGCGTGTTGGGCCTCATCCGCACGCTCTGACTGCGTTGGACGGTTGGTGCGTCAGAACGTTGAACGTTCAGGCACTAGCAGGCGCCTGCGGGGAGGCCCGTGAAGAACGGGGCCGGGCACACACGAGGTGAAGGGCCACGTTCCCCCGCCCTCGCCAGAACGGACCCACACAACGGTCCGACCTACAACACGCCGGCGTCCCGACGCGATCTACATGTCGACCGACGCGAGGGGGACCGCCTTTCGCTCGGGCGGCTGGGGCGAGGTGACGAGGTCCTCCTCGTGGGCGTAGGCCGTACAGGCCCGCACAAACGACCGAAACAGCGGGTGCGGATCCCCCACCGTGGTCCGGTATTCCGGGTGGAACTGCACGCCCAGGAACCAGCGCTTGTCGGGCAGCTCCATGATCTCGACCAGGTCCGTATCGGGGTTCACGCCGCTGAAGCGCATGCCCTCCTCCAGCAGCTTGTAGCGGAGGACGTTGTTCACCTCGTACCGGTGCCGGTGCCGCTCCTGGACCATGTCGGCCTCGTAGATCTCGTGGGCGCGCGAGCCGTCCTGAATGCGGCAATCGTACTGCCCGAGGCGCATCGTCCCCCCCTTGTCGGAAATCTCCTTCTGCTCCTCCATGAGGTCGATGACGGGGTAGGCGGTGTCCTCGTCGAACTCGGTGGAGTGGGCCCCGTCCCACCCGCACACGTGCCGCGCAAACTCGACGATGGCGCACTGCAGCCCCAGGCAGATGCCGAAGAAGGGCACGTCGTGCTCCCGGGCGTACTGGGCCGCCAAAATCTTGCCCTCCACGCCCCGGTCCCCAAAGCCGGGCGCCACGAGAACACCCGCCACGTCTCCGAGCTGGGATTCTACGGTGTCCGGCGACAGGTCCTCCGAGGGCACGTACTTCACCTCCACCTGGACCTCGTCGGGCACCCCGGCGAGGATGAAGCTCTCGGTGATGGACTTGTAGGCGTCCTGGTGCTCTACGTACTTTCCCACGAGGGCGATGGGAATCGTTTCTTCCGGGTTCTTCAGGCGCTTCAAAAACCCAATCCAGTCGCTGAGGTCGGGCGTGTCGCTGCATTTCTCGTTTTCGTCGCCCCTCTTGGGGTAGAAGCGGTCGACGACGAGCTCGCCCGTGCCTTCGTCGCGGAGCAGGAGCGGCACCTCGTAGATCGACTCCGCGTCGAGCATCTGGATGACGGCCTCCTCCTCGACGTTGCAGAAGAGGGAAATCTTGCGCCGCACTTCCGCGGTGATGGACCGCTCCGACCGGCAGACGATGGTGTCCGGCTGAAGGCCGTGGGCGAGGAGCTCCTTCACGGAGTGCTGCGTCGGCTTCGTCTTCAGCTCGCCCGCGGCGCGCAGGTGAGGGATGAGCGTAAGGTGGGCGATCATCGTGTTGCGCGGGCCCAGCTCGTTGCGCAGCTGGCGGATGGCCTCCAGGTAGGGCTGGCCCTCGATGTCGCCCACCGTCCCTCCGATCTCGGTGATGACGACGTCGTAGTCGCCCGTCTCCCCAAGCTTCAGCATCCAGTGCTTGATCTCATCGATGATGTGGGGCACCACCTGCACGGTCTTGCCCAGGTACGCCCCCTCCCGCTCCTTGCTGATCACCTCCATGTAGACCCGCCCGGTGGTGACGTTGTTGGCCTGGCTGGTGGGCTGGTCGAGGAACCGCTCGTAGTGCCCGAGGTCGAGGTCCGTCTCGGCCCCGTCGTTGGTTACGTACACCTCCCCGTGCTCGTACGGGTTCATCGTCCCCGGGTCGACGTTGATGTACGGGTCGAACTTTTGAATCGTCACGTCGAGCCCGCGGTCGGAGAGCAGCCGCCCCAGGGAGGCACTGAAGATGCCCTTGCCGAGAGAGGACGTGACGCCACCGGTGACGAAGATGTACTTGGTCTGCACGGCACGAAAGGAGATTGGAGGGAGGAAAGACGACGGGACCCCCGATCCGTGAGGTCTGTCCTCAAGATAGGGGGCCCCGTGGGGCTTTATCAATTCGACCCGTCGGCGTCGGCCCCGCACCGCACAATCATGACTCAGTTTTCTTCGGCCAGCCCGGGGGCCCGGCCGTCGACGCCCGAAACCACACGCGGCGGCGTGCCGGTTGGCTCGACCCGAGACCCCGCGGTCGGGGCGCTCACGCCCCCTCCGACACGTAATACTCCAGCATGTCCTTTCCGGTCACGATGCCGATGAGGTCGCCCCCCTCCACCACCGGCAGCGACGACACGCGGTTGTCAAGCAGCGTCTGGGAGGCCTCCTCGACCGGCGTGCCGGGCGCGACCGTGATGGGGTCCCCCTGCATGATCTCCGATGCCGGCCGGCTGAGCGTCTTTACGTCGCGATGCTTCTCACTGTAGGTGTCGAGGAAGGGACTGATCGCCTTCAGGACGTCCCGGTCCGAGATCACGCCGCACAGTGCGCCGTCCTCAACGACGAGCATGTGGTTGAACCCGCCTTCTTGAAGGCGCTTGCGGATGTCGATGAGGGCCGCGTCCGGAGCGACCGTGACGACGTCGCGGCTCATGATGCGGTCGATGGTCATGGTGAAGCGGGGGTCGGGGTCAGGAGAACGTGATCGGACGACCGTAGGGTCGGCGTGCGGGCCGGGGAGCCGCCCGTCTCGTGACAGAAACGCAACGAAGAGATGGGCGAGGCAAGACGACGCCGGGGGCTCCGTGGCACTTCGTGTGCCGCCGTCCGCAACCGGCAAATCGTGCCGGTGTTCGGTGGACACAGGGCGTGCAAATTCAGTCTCCACAAAGGAGATATGAACACTCTGTGAGGCTACGGCCCGCCCGATCCCCCGTTCCGCGACTCGGGCGTCGGCGGGCGACGGGCGACCATGAAGAGCCCCGTGCCGCGGGCGTTGTCGCGTTTCACGTCGGTTGCGTTGAGGAGCAGGCCCAGGGGCAGTGCCGCGGCGTAGTAGAACGGGAGCGCGAGGAGCGACGCCCAGGTGGCCCCCAGCATCTGCATGGGCCACTTGATGAGCCCCCGCCACGCCGCGGCGCCGTACGGCCCGTAGGTGTAGAGCCCCCGCACCGGCTCCAGCCCCGCGGCCCGGAGTTTGTCGGCAAGCTCGGCCCGCCCGTAGCCCTCCCGCACGTGCTCCCCGATAAAGCTCTCGTCGCCCTCGTCCTGCACGTCCGAGCCGCCCTGGTCCGAGGGCGTATTGATGATGACGTGCCCCCCCGGCCGCAGCACGCGCTCGAAGTGCTCGAACACGGCCTCGTCGTCGGGAATGTGCTCCATCACGTCGACCGCCAGGATCAGGTCGAACGGCCCCTCCGACTGCAGGGCCGTCAGGTCGTCAATCGCCCAGTCCACCCGATCGGCCTGCGGGGTCTGATCGACGAATGTGCGGGCCCGCTCCAGGTACTCGCGCTTCACGTCGACGGCCCGCACCTGCGCGTCCGGGAACGTGCGGGCCACGAAATAGGCGTACTGCCCGAACCCCGTGCCGGCGTCGAGCACCCGTGCCGGGCGGTCGACCGGGCGGGCACCGAGGAGCCGTCGCACCGCCCGCCGCACGTACCACGCCCGGAGGAAGAGCAGGTTGAGGAGCCCGAAGAGCAGTCGCTGCAGCAGGGGGTGGCGGCTCGCAAGGTCGCCGAGCCGGTCCTTGATGGGATCGTACTTCATGGGACGGTGAGGCGCGCCCGAACGGAGAGGGACGCGAACGGTCACGAGAGAATGAACACAACAGGGATGTGAGACTACAGTCTGTACCCTGAAGCATCAACTCTGTTCGTCCCTGCTTTCTTCGACGCCCCCACAGCTCTCATGACGCACGTGGACGCCGGGGTCACGATCGAACTGACGACGGGCGACATTGCGAAGCAGTCCGACGTGGAGGCCGTCGTCAACGCGGCCAACGCACAGCTGCGGTCGGGCGGCGGCGTGGCCGGCGCCCTCCATTCGGCCGCCGGGCCCGGGCTCGCAACGGAGACGCGCCCCATGGCCCCGATCGAACCCGGCGAGGCCGTCATTAGCGGGGCTCACGACCTTCCGAACGACCACGTCATTCACGTCCTCGGGCCCGTCTACGGGCGCGACGAACCGTCCGACGAGTTGCTGCGGACCGGCTACGAGAACGCCCTCCGGCAGGCCGAGGAGAACGGCATCTCGTCCGTCGCCTTTCCGGCCCTCTCGACGGGCGCCTTCGGGTTTCCGATGAGGCCGGCCGCCCGCATCGCCTTAGAGACAATCCTCGACGCGGCCCCCAACCTCGACTCGGTCACCCACGTCCGGTTCGTGCTCTTCGACGAAGCCGCCCGTTCGGTCCACGAGAAGGCCCTGTCGGCCGTCCGGGACGAGACTGATCCGTAGCGCAGGGTGCATTCGCCCCGTCGCCCGTGTCGTTCCCCATCCCCGGGCCCAGCCGGATCGGGGCGACTTCCAGCCTGCCCGTTCGCGCCACGTGGGCGCGCCGCTCCCGACGCGCCGCGCTACCCCTGAAACAGGCTGCGCAGGACGAACCAGACGTTTTCCTTCTTCTCGCGCAGGCGGCGGGAAAAGTACGGAAACCACTCCGTGCCGTAGGGCACGTACACGAGCATGTTGTAGCCGTCCGCCGCCATCTCCCGCTGCGTGGTACGGCGCAGGCCGTAGAGCATCTGAAACTCAAAGTCGTCCCGGTCGATGCCGCGACGGTCGACGAATGACTTGGTCGCCTCAATAAGCTCGTCGTCATGCGTGGCGATGCCGGAGTCGTCGGTGTGCTGCAGGAGCCGCTCCGTGTAGTCGAGGTACCGCTCCCGGATCTGACTCATGTCCTGGTACGCGAGCGAGGTCGGCTCGGCGTAGGCGCCCTTGCACAGGCGCACGCTCACGCCAAGCTCGCACATGCGGTCGACGTCGCGGTCCGTTCGCTTCAGCATGGCCTGCAGGACCGGCCCCACGTGGTTGGGAAAGTCGGGGTAGACGGCCTCAAAAAGGTCGAGCGTCGACTGGGTGAGGTCGCTGCCCTCCATGTCCAGCCGCACGAACAGGTCGTGCTCGGCGGCCACCTCCAGGAGCCGCCGCAGGTTCTCCTCGCAGAAGTCCTCGTCGATGAGTTGCCCCATCATCGAGAGCTTGATCGAGATGCGGTTCCGCTGCCCGTGGTCGTCCCGCTCGGCCATCGTGCGGACGAGGTCGATGTAGGCGTCCCGGGCCGCGATCGCCTCGCTTCGGTTCTGGACGTGCTCGCCGAGCTTGTCGAGGGCCACGTGGAGCCCGTCCTGATTGAGGTCGTCCACGACCGGAAGGGAGGTCTCGAGCGTCTCGCCCGCCACGAAGCGGCTCGCGAGGAAGAAGGGCAGTTTCATACAGCGTGAGGCACGGATCTAGGGTGAAAGCGCTATCATTCCCAACACCCCGGAATCAAAGAAGTTGGAAGGACGACGTAAAGTGGTCCGCAATTTCTCAACCGTTTCCCGCAATGCCTTCTTCTACGGAACCCAGTGCCTGGGTGGCCGGGACGGACGGCTTTCGCGACGGCTGGGTCGTCGTCCTGCACCGTCCCCGCACCGGCACGACGCGGTGCCGCACCGTCGACGGCGTCGACGCCCTGTTCGACCTGCCCGAAGATCCGTCCGTGCTCGGCGTCGACATGGTGATTGGCCTGCCCGACCGGGCCGTCCCCGGCGGGCGCACGTGCGACCAGGCCGCCCGCCAATTGCTGGGCCACCCGCGGGGCGCCAGCGTCTTCTCGCCGCCCGCCCATGCCGTGCTCGGGGCCGAGACCTACGACGAGGCCCAGCGCCGCAATCGCGCCAGCAGCCCCGACGCCCCGGGCCTCACGAAGCAGGCCTTCCACCTGCTTCCCAAGATGCGGGCCCTGGCCGAGCGCATGACGCCCGCCCGGCAGGATCGTGTCCGCGAGGTGCACCCGGAGCTCGCCTTTTACGCGATGAACGGCGACGCCCCCGTCGCGGACAGCAAGCACACCGACGCGGGCCGGGCGGCCCGGTCGGCGCTCCTCGCCGCCCGCGGGTTTTCAGAGATTGAGACGGTCACCGACGGACTGTCGGGCGGCCCGGTCGGCGCCGACGACGTGCTCGACGCCCACGCGGCGTGCTGGACGGCCCGCCGCATCCACGCGGGCACGGCCGAGCGGTGTCCGTCCAAAGACGCCGCCGCGCCGCGCAACGACCGCGGCCTGCGGATGGAGATCTGGCGGTAGCCGCGCTTCGAGCCGGGCGGGGGCACGGCCGTATTACACCCCCGCAAAAGATGCGGCCCGCCCGAAACGAGGGGCTGTACCGGGGCGTTTCGAACTTGCTGTTTTCGACCACAACTCATTCCGCCCATGTCCAAGCTCGCTGACCTACGCCAGGAGTACGCCCGGGCCGAGCTCTCGCGCGACCACGTGACCGACGACCCGATCGAGCAGTTCCGGGCCTGGTTCGACGAGGCCGAAGACGCGGAGCTGGAGGAGCCGAATGCCATGACGCTCGCCACCGCCGCCACGGACGGCACGCCCTCCGCCCGCATCGTGTTGCTGAAGGGCCTCGACGACCGCGGCTTCCACTTCTACACGAACTACGAAAGCCGCAAGGGCACCGACCTGAGCCAAAACCCGCACGCGGCACTCGTCTTCCTGTGGAAGCCGCTCGAACGGCAGGTGCGCATTGAGGGTACGGTCGAGCGCCTGCCCGCCGAGGAGTCGACCGAGTACTTTCACCGCCGCCCCCGCGGGGCGCAGATGGGGGCCTGGGCCTCCCCCCAGAGCCGCGTGGTGGACAGCCGGGCCGACCTGGAGGAGAACCTGGATACCGTGAAGGCCGAATATGGAGACGAGGACGAGATTCCCCGGCCCTCCCACTGGGGCGGCTACGTGGTGCGCCCCACGGAGGTCGAGTTCTGGCAGGGCCGCCCCAATCGCCTCCACGACCGCCTCCGCTACCGCCGGTCCGACCCGGCAGGCGACTGGACCCTCGAACGCCTTGCGCCCTGAGCAAAGCGAGGAAGTGCTTTCAGAGTGCGCCGTGAACAAAGTGAACAAGTACTCCCCGGAGTGCCCCCTGAGCGACGGTTACAACCAGCCCACGCTTTTCACCGAACGTCGCCCCGTACCGCCCGAAGTGGTGCGGGCTATCCCAGCAGGAGGTAAAGGACGAGGAGCACGACCGCGGCGGCCCCGAGCACGCCCGCCACGCCGCCCGTCGACATCGTGAGGGCTGCCGGCTCCCCCGTCCCGTCGGGCTCCTCCGGCCGCTCCACCGGCTGCGGCAACAGGTCGGCGGCGTCGAGGGCCTCGTAGGCGTCCTGGGCCGCCCCGCTCATGCCCACCAGCTTGACCCCGTGCGGGCGCTGCATTTGCGGGTGCATGCCGCCGGCGTCGTCGGCCTGCACGAACGCTTCGATGTCCGCCTCCTGCAGGTACTCTTTCGCCACCTCCGCGTCGCGGCGCGTCGAGTAGATGGCGAACACGGTTGTCTCTTCGGTGGATCGATCGCGGGACACGGCACCTGAAGGGGCGGATGAACGAGGACCACTGCGGCATCGGACCGGCTTGAGCCCTGTGTTATGGTTAACTATTTCTTTGCAAAACGTCAACTCCAGCGGCGAAAATCCCGATCGCCTGCTCTCCCTGGGGGGATGGGCTCCGTCCCCCACTGCGTTTCTCCCCTGAACCCCTTACGTTGAGTCGTCCCCCGCAGGGCAGCGCGCGCTCGATTTTGGCTAGACGCACCCATTCCGATGACGGTCTACTTCAACGGCAGCTACATGGACAAGGCGGACGTGTCCATCTCTCCCGACGACCGGGGCTTCATGTTCGGGGACGGGGTCTACGAGGTGGCCCGGGCCGAGGACGGCGCCCTCTTTCAGCTGGATGCCCACCGGCGGCGCCTCGCCCGCAGCCTGGAGGCGATCCGAATCCACGACGTCGACCCCGACGCCCTCTGGGAGCGCGTCCGCGGGCTGCTGCCCCGCAACGGCCTCGACGCGGGCCCCGCAAAGGTGTACCTGCAGGTCACGCGGGGGGCCGCGCCGCGCCAGCACGCGTTTCCCGATGCGTCGACCGAACCGACCGTTTACGCCCGCGCCTCCGCCCACGAGCCCCCGTTGGCGAAGTGGCGCAACGGCGTCAAGGTGATCCTACGGCCCGACCAGCGCTGGGACCGCTGCGACATCAAGTCGCTCAACTACTTGCCCAACGTGCTCGCCAACCAGGCCGCCCAGGAGGCCGGCGCCTACGAGGCGCTCCTGGTCCGCGACGGGTTTGTGACGGAGGGCTCCCACTCCAGCGTGGCGGCCGTCTTCGACGGCACGGTCACGGTCCACCCGTTCACCAACCGCACCCTGCCCGGGATCACGCGGGAGGTCGTGTTGGAGCTCTGCGAGGACCTGGGCCGTCCCGTCGAGACCTTTCCGGTGGCCGTCGACGCCCTGCCCGACGCCGACGAGCTCTTTCTGATGGGCACCACGACGGGCGTCATGCCCATCGTGCAGGTGGACGACTGGACGGTGGGGGACGGCACGCCCGGGCCGGTGGCGCAGGAGCTGCTGGCGGCGTTTCGGGCGCTGGAGCCGGCGTGACGCCCGGGCCGCCTGGACGGCGCCTCCTCAATGAGCTGTCGGGGGCGCGGCCCCCAACAGGAAACCCTCTCGTCCCGCCGTGGAGCGGGACGCGGCGAAATCGGTGCGCATCAATGGGAATTCTGTTCTCCAGCTGCCGAAGTCTTGCACGTCCCCTCCCACCTCTGCTATGCTTTGAACAGAGATGGTGATTTTCTCTTTCGTGGGCCGTGTATAATCCTTTCGTCCGATGCAAGACTCATCGTCCCAGCACGAGCCTCTTTGGGACCGTTTCGGCGATCTTACCGTCTGGAAGCGCGGTGACCAGCGGGCCCCACACAAGCCACTCCTCATCCTCTACGCGCTGGGACGACTCGCGCAGGGAGACCGATGGCTCCGGTTTTCTGACATCGAAGAGGATCTCACGGACCTCTTGATCGAGTTCGGCCCGCCCCGGCAGAGCCATCACCCGGAGTATCCCTTCTGGCACCTACGGTCCGACGGCGTATGGGTGGTGCCAGAGGCCGACGTCCTGGAGATGCGACAAAGTGCGTCGAACCCGCCCAAGACTGAACTCCGCGAGAAGGAGGCACGGGGTGGGTTTTCCGACGACATTCATCAGGCCTTTCGCAACGATTCTGAACTTCGGCGAGGGATTGCCCGGTTGCTCCTGTCCTCCCATTTCCCGACCTCTCTCCACGAAGACATCGCCACTGCAGTGTCCCTCGACCTTGAGGGAGCAGCTTCAGAACGTCGAGACCCTGAGTTTCGCACGCAGGTACTCCAAGCGTACCAGTACCGGTGTGCGATCTGCGGCTTTAATTTGCAGCTTGGTATGAGCGGAACACCAATCGGTGTTGAAGCGGCGCACATCAAGTGGAAGCAGGCGCGGGGCCCAGACGAGATTTCCAACGGCATTGCTCTCTGCGCACTCCATCACAAAATGCTCGACAAAGGAGCGCTGCACGTCACCGAAGATCTGCGTCTCTTCGTTTCCGAGGCCGTCCACGGCTCTCAGCCCCATCTTTCTCGCTTGCAAGACCGACACGGCAATCGCATCCACACTCCTCAGCGCGAGACATATTATCCGAACGGAGAGGTCGTGACCTGGCATGTGAACGAGGTCTTCCGGGGCCCGCCGCGGGTGTAAAGGGCATAGTGAATAAGAACGCAGTAATGAACACAGCTACTACCCACAATCGATGTTGCTATGTCGCAACAAGACGCGAGATTAGGGCAGCACGCAAAGCAGTTCGAACGACTGCGGAAGGACAAAAATCAAAATCGGTACCCGGCGTCTACAGAGCACACCGCCCCCCACAAGCCATTTCTTCTACTCTCTGTCCTTGACCTCTTTGCGGAGGGGACGCTCAGCAAGAACGTGATCGCGTTGGATCCCCAGCTCCTCGATCTCTTCAATGGGTACTGGGATCTGATTATGCCCGAGCAGCGACGCGGCAATATTGCACTTCCCTTCTACCACCTGTCCAGCGAGGACTTCTGGCATCTCATTCCACAGGACGGCAGCGAAGATGTGCTCGACGCCGGACGGCGCCTCCGCACCATTCGACAGCTCAAGGAGCACACCCGCGGGGCCCGACTCGACGACGCCCTCCATACCCTCCTGTCCCACGAGGAACCCCGAGACATTCTCCGGACCACCCTGATCGAGGCCCATTTCGACGAGTCGGTTCACGAGACCCTAGCCGACCAGAGCTCAATCCATGTCGAAGCCTTCGAATATAGGCGAAAGCTACTGCGGCAGGCCCGCGAGGAAGACGAAACTGCAGAAGACACGTCTTCTGAAATCACCGAACCGGCCCGGGACCAGGGATTTCGACAAGCCGTCGTGGAGGCCTACGACTATCGATGTGCCCTCAGTGGCGTTCGCATCCTCACGGTGGACCACCACACAGCCGTCGACGCAGCACACATCAAACCATGGAGTGTGAGTCACAACGACGATCCGCGAAACGGCCTCGCGCTGAGTAAGCTCTGCCACTGGGCCTTCGAGGAAGGACTCCTCACTGTCTCGGCTGACTACACGATTCTTCTCTCCCCCGAACTGACGGCCCCCTACAACACGACGGGTCACCTGGACACACTCGACGGCCGCTTGCTCCATCTTCCGGACGAAGAGGCTCTCTGGCCCGATCAGGAATACTTGTCGTGGCACCGGAGGAAGCGATTTCGGGGCTAATTTCTCACCCCGAGCCCCTTGTCCGAAAAGGAATTCTCGAACAGCGTATCGTTTCCCTCATGGCCGACAACTCATACCCTCCGCTCGACCACCCCAGGCGCATCGCCGATATCTGGGTGCAGGCCTGGAACCGGCGCGACGCGGACCGGCTGGCCGCCCTATTCGAAGCGGACGCCGAGTTCGTGAACGTGACGGGGCTGTGGTGGCACGATCGCGCAGCGATCCGACGGGCCCACGACTACGGCCTCCGCACCATCTTCGACCAGTCGACAATCGCGCTCGTGGACCGGCGCGTCCGGTGGCTCGTGGGCGGCCCGGACGGGGACCCGGCCGTGGCGACCGTCCACGCCAAAATGGAGCTGGAGGGCCAAACCGCCGTCGCCGACGTCGACGATCCCCGCCCCCGCCGCACCATCTTCACGTTCGTGGTGCGCCGGACGGAGGAGGGCTGGCGCTGCGCGTCGGCTCAGAATACCGACGTGGTGCCGGGTGCGGAAACCAACGTGATCGACGATCAGGGGCGGATGCGCTCCGTCAGCTACCGGTCGGGCGATCCGCCCGATTGGAACTGAACGTCTTCAGCCGCCCACGCGCCCTTCTTCCTCCTCACCCGATCACGCGCAGGTTGGCGTATTTGAGCTTCAGCTTCTTGTTGCCCACGTCCGAGCCGAAGAACACGACCGCGGTGGCCTTGTCCCCCTCCCCCTCTAGGGACTGCACCTTGCCCCGCCCAAACTTCTGGTGCTCCACCTGGGCGCCCGGCACGATCTCGCCGTGCCCCTCGTCGTAGACCACGCGCCGCCCGCCGCCCCCGTCGGTCGACTCGATGCGCCGAAGGCCGTCCGACGAGCCGGTCGCCCCGCCGTCCCCGCTCAGGTCCTGCCGGTAGTAGTGCGGGTCCATCTCGTCGTAGTCGGCCGAGGGGCCCTCCTCCGCCGAGAAGCGGTCCGTCTGCTGCTCCAGCTCGCCGCCCGCCTCGGTGCGCACCACGTCGGAGTCGACCTCCTCCAGGAAGCGGCTGCGCGTGTTGGAGGTCTGTTCGCCGTAGCGGTAGCGGCTGCGCGCCCAGCTGAGGTAGAGGCGCTCCTCCGCCCGCGTGACGCCGACGTAGAAGAGGCGCCGCTCCTCCTCCAGCTCCGCCTTCTCCTGGGTCGCCTGCTCCAGCGGAAAGAGCCCCTCCTCCAGGCCCGCGACGAAGACGACCGGAAATTCGGTCCCCTTCGCGGCGTGGAGCGTCATGAGCGTCACCTTGTCGTCCCCCTCTTCGGCCTCGTCCTGGTCGGTCATGAGGGCCACCTCCTGCAGGAACGTGCTGATGGTGGCGTCCTCGGTGGACTCGACGTACTCGGCCAGCGCGCTGATCAGCTCCTGCACGTTCTCCCAGCGCTGCAGGTTTTCGCGGGTGTGCTCCTTGCGCAGCTCGCTGAGCAGGCCGGCGTCCTGGATCAGGTCGCGCGCCAGCTCGTCGGCCGGCACGCTGCCGGTGCCCGCCTTCGAGGCGTAGCGGGCAATGAGGCGCCGAAATTTGCCGACGGCCCGCTCGGCGCGCGTGCCCAGCGTCTCGATCTCCTCCACCCGCTCGACGGCCTGCCACAGCGAGAGGCTGTGCTGCTGGGCGTAGCGCTGGAGGCGCGCCTGCGTCTTGTCGCCGATGCCACGGGTGGGGTAGTTGATGACGCGCTGCAGGCTGGCCGTGTCGTTCGGGTTCACCAGCAGCTTCAGGTACGCCAGCACGTCCTTGATCTCCTTCCGCTCGTAGAAGGACGTGCCCCCGATCACGCGGTACGGCACGTTCTCCTTGCGCAGCGCCTCCTCGATGGCCCGGCTCTGGGCGTTGGTGCGGTAGAGGACCGCAAAGTCGCCGTACTCCATCCCGTCGCGCAGGTGCAGGTCGCGGACGCGGCGCTCGATCTTTTGCGCCTCGTCCTTCTCGCTGAGCGCCTCCATGAGCGCCACGTACTCCCCCTCCGCGTTGTCCGTCCAGAGGCTCTTCTCGATCTGGTCGTCGTTCTCCTCGATGATCGAGTCGGCCAGGCGGATGATGTTCTCGGTGGAGCGGTAGTTGCGCTCCAGCCGGATCGTGGTGGCGTCCGGGTAGTCGTTGTCGAAGTTGAGGATGTTGGTGATATCGGCCCCGCGGAAGGCGTAGATGCTCTGCGCGTCGTCGCCCACCACGCAGAGGTTTTTGTGGCGGGCGGACAGCTTGCGGGCCAGAACGTACTGCGCCTGGTTCGTGTCCTGGTACTCGTCGATGTGGACGTACTGCCAGCGGGTCTGGTACTTCTCCAGGACGTCCTCGTGCTGCTCAAACAGCTCGATCGGCTTGAGGAGCAGGTCGTCGAAGTCGAGCGCGTTGGCCTGCTTGAGGGCGCGCTCGTAGGCGGGATAGACCTCCGCGACGATCTCCTGCTGGTCCCCACGCGCCAGCTCCGCGTACTCCTGCGGGTCGATCATTTCGTTCTTGGCGCTGGAGATCATGCGCTGCACCGACCGCGGCTTCACCACGTCGGTGTCGAGGTTGCGCCCCTTCATCTGCTGTCGGATGAGGCGCTTCGAGTCGGCGGTGTCGTAGATCGAAAAGTCCTCCGAGTAGCCGATCTTGTCCCCCTCCATCCGCAGCAGCCGGGCGAACGAGGAGTGGAAGGTGCCCACCCACATCCCCCGGGCGTCGTCGCCCACGAGGGCCTCCACACGCTCCTGCATCTCGTTGGCCGCCTTGTTGGTAAAGGTGAGGGCCAGGATGTCGCGCGGCTGGGCTTTGCCGGCGGCCAGCAGATAGGCGATGCGGTGGGTCAGCGCGCGCGTCTTGCCGGACCCCGGCCCGGCGATAATCATGACCGGCCCCTCGGTGGTCGTCACGGCCTCGCGCTGCTTGTCGTTGAGGCCGTCGAGAATGCGCTGCTCGGCCTCCGGGTCGGGGTCAACCTGGGTGTGGGTGGTGGAACGGCGGATCGGGATGCGGCGCATGCGGCAGGGCAGGAATCAGTGTAAGGCAGGCCTATCGACATGCTTCTGTACGCCCGGGGCACGGTGGCGTTCGGGCGCCGGCCCCGGGCTCAGGCCGGACGGTGCGCCCGGCCCTAACCATGCTTTAACGTTTTCGTCCTTCTAATTCGCCCACAGAAGGATTACGTTACAGGGTGTCGGCGCTTTTTCTCATCAATCCCCCTCCCTCCCGCCATGCGTCTCCGTCCTCGCCTGCTTACCAGCGTCCTGGTCGCGGCGCTCGTCCCCATGCTGTGGGGCGGGGCCTTCGCCCAGCAGTCCCCCGACCAGGTGCCTGAGCACAACCTCGAGGCGTTCGAGCCGGTCGACCTCCCCGACCCGAACCGCTACCGCGACGCCGACGGCAGTCCCGGCCGCGCGTACTGGCAGAACGCCGCCGACTACCAGATCGACGTGGCGCTCGACACGGCGCGCAAGCGCGTCACCGGCACCGAGACCATCACCTACACCAACAACGCCCCGGAGGCCCTGGAGCGGCTCTGGGTGCAGCTGGAGCAGAACTACTTCAAGACGGGCAGCCGCGGCAACGCCGCCGTGCCCGCCGATGCCCGTTTCGGGGGCTTCTTCGAGGAGGCCGGGTACGACCTTTCGAACCTCCGGCTCCGGCGCGGGGGCGAGACCACGACGCCGGACACGCTCGTCGACGGCACCCGGATGCGCGTGTCGCTCGATGAGCCGCTCGCGTCCGGCGACAGCCTTCAGCTCTCGTTCGACTTCGCGTACACGCTCCCGAAGGACGGCGCCGACCGCCACGGCTGGATGGAGATGGAGGACGGCACCGTCTACCAGTTCGCCCAGTGGTACCCGCGGATGTACGTCTACGACGACGTCCACGGCTGGAACCCGCTCCCCTACCTGGGCCAGGGCGAGTACTACCTGGAGTACGGCACCTTTAACGTCAACATCACCGTGCCGCGCAACATGATCGTGGGCGGCACCGGGCGCCTCCAGAACCCCGACGACGTGCTCACGGAGACGCAGCGCGAGCGGCTGGCCGAGGCGCGCCAGAGCCGCGAGCCGGTCATGATCATCGACAGCACGGAGGTGGGCGCCCCCGACACCCGCCCCGACGGGACGGGCCGCCTGACCTGGCGGTACGAGGCCGACCGGGTGCGCGACTTTGCGTGGGCGGCCTCCAGTGCCTTTATCTGGGACGCGGCCCGGGCCAACGCCGGGGACCGCACGGTGCTTGCCCAGTCGCTGTACCCGAGAGAGGGGCTCGGCACCGACCAGAACCCCGGCTGGGAGCGGTCGACCGCGTACACCCAGCACTCCGTCGAGTTCTACTCCGACTTCGTGGCGCCTTACCCCTATCCCAACGCGATCAACGTGGCCGGGCGGGTGCAGGGCATGGAGTACCCCCAGATCGTGTTCTGCGACGTCAACTCGCGCGGGCGCTCCCTCTTCCAGGTCACCGACCACGAGTTCGGGCACACCTGGTTTCCGATGGTCGTCGGGTCCGACGAGCGCCGCTGGGTCTGGATGGACGAGGGCCTCAATACCTTCATGAACCAGTACTCGGCGCTCGACTTCTACGGCCAGGGCCGGGTGCCGCCGGCGAAGGTAATGGGCGGCCTCTCGAAGTACGTGACGAAGCAGATGGGCTCCCCCTTCGGGGACCAGCCGATCATGACGTACGCCGACCGCATTCGGGACGACGCCCTGGGGTTTCTTGCCTACCTGAAGCCGGGCTACGGCCTCATGGTGCTGCGCGAACACGTGCTGGGGCCCGAGCGCTTCGACTCCGCCTTTAAGGAGTACTTCGACCGCTGGGCCTACAAGCACCCGAAGCCCGCCGACTTCTTCCGCACCATGGAGGACGTGAGCGGCGAGGACCTGGACTGGTTCTGGCGGAGCTGGTTCTACGAGACCGACGCGCTGGACCAGGCCGTCGACTCGGTGGCCCGCGGCGACACGACGATGGTGACGGTCTCGCAGAATGAGCAGCTGATGCTGCCGGTAACGGTGCAGCTCACCTACGAGGACGGCTCCACGGAGCAGCGCCGCATCCCCGCCGAGGCCTTCTACACGCGAGACACCAACACCCTGCGCGTGACGGACGGGCCTCTGCAGCGCATCGCCCTCGACCCGAACCAGATCCTGCCGGACATGAACCGGGGCAACAACATTTGGACGCCGTCGGACGCCACGGAATCGTCGTCCACGGGGTCGTCCACGGAGTCCACTTCGGACTCGGGTCGCTAAACGAACGACGTTCCATTCCGGGACGCATCCACAGGGGCACTCGGCCGTCCGCCGGGTGCCCTTGCTGTTTTGCGGGGGCGACGAACGCTCGGGCCGGGGCGACTTGTGTTCGCGTCCATGGTGGTTATCTTACGCTCGGCTCGGAGGGAGGGCTCCGCCGTACTCCCCTCGTCTTACATCCATACGCGCCTTCATGTCGTTTCCCGTCGCCCTGCTTCGTGGCCTCATCGGCCTTGTCGTCTTCGTCGGCATCGCCGTGCTGTTCTCCACCAACCGCAAGGCCATCAACTGGCGGCTCGTGGGCGCGGGGATTGGGCTGCAGCTCGTTTTCGCGTTCCTGGTGCTGAAGACCGGCCCGGGGGAGATGCTGTTCGACACCCTCGCGACCTTCTTCGACACGCTGCTGTCGTTCACGTACGAGGGGTCGGAGTTCATCTTCGGCGACCTGGGCAACCCGGACGAGGGCAACAACTTTGCCTTTCAGGTGCTGCCGACGATCATCTTTTTTGCCTCCCTGATGGGCGTGCTCTATCACCTGCGGATCGTCCAGCCGCTCGTGAACGGCATGGGGTGGGTCATGCAGAAGACCCTGCGCATCTCCGGGGCGGAGTCGCTGGCCGCCGCGGCGAACGTGTTCATTGGGCAGACGGAGGCACCCCTGGCCGTGAAGCCCTACGTGGAGGACATGACGCGCAGCGAGATCATGACGCTCATGACGGGCGGGATGGCGACCATCGCGGGCGGGGTGCTGGCCGCCTACATCGGGTTTCTGGGCGGGGACTCCCCCGAGTCGCGGCAGCTGTTCGCGAAGCACCTCCTGTCGGCGTCGGTGATGAGCGCGCCCGCGGCGATCGTGATGGCGAAGATTCTGGTGCCGGAGACCGAGACCCCCAAGACCCAGGGCGGGGCCGAAATTCAGGACACGGAGGAGGCCGACAACGTCATCGAGGCCGCCGCCAACGGCGCCTCCGACGGCCTGCGCCTCGCCCTCAACGTGGGCGCCATGCTGCTCGCCTTTCTGGCCCTCATCGGCACCATCAACGCCGGGTTCGAGTGGGTGGGCGCGCCGGTCGTCTACGGCGTCGAGCTCTACAACGTGAACGAGCTCGTGGCGCAGGCGTCCGGCGGCCGCTTCGACGCCCTCTCGCTGGAGGCGGTGTTCGGGTTCCTCTTCGCCCCGCTGGCGTGGGCGATGGGCGTGGGGGCGGCCGACATCCTGCAGTTCGGCACGCTGCTCGGCGAGAAGGTGGCCGTGAACGAGTTCGTGGCCTACGCCTCGCTGCGCGACCTCCAGGGGGCCCTCAGCGAGCGGTCCATGATTATCGGCACGTACGCCCTGTGCGGGTTCGCCAACTTCTCGTCCATCGCGATCCAGATTGGGGGCCTCGGGGGCATCGCGCCGTCGCGCAAGAGCGAGATCGCAGCGCTCGGCCTGCGGGCCGTGCTCGGGGGCGCGCTCGCCTCGTGGCTCACCGCCACGGTCGCCGGCGTCCTCGTGGCCTAACCGTGACCTAGCGGACGGGGGGCTTTCTTCGCATCGATCGCCCCCACATACGCTCGGCCCCTCCGCGCGGGGCAGAGGGGCCGAGTGCAGGGCGCGCTGGGCGGGCCGGCCTGGACGGACCGGCTACGGCTTGGAAGGCGATCCTACCGCATCTGGAACGGAATGTTGAACTGGACCCAGCTCTCAGTTGGGGTCCAGCTGCCGTCTTCCAGAACGTAGGCGGGCTTCCACGTGGCCTGGGTCGCGGCCTTCAGGGCAATGCGATTCAGCGTCGGGTGCGGCCCCGAGAGCACCTCCACGGCGTCGGCCCGAGAGGTCGCGTTCTCCCCCTCGCCCTCCACGTCAAGGTGCACCTGCAGCTGCACGACGCCGGAGTACTCCTCCGACCGCAGGCTGTCGGGCCAAGTGATGTTGTCGGGCGACTGATCGCGCTGGGGCTCGCGGAAGTACTCGGTGATCGCTTCGTAGGCCACCTTCTGGTTCTTGTTCAGCAGGTCCGACTTCAGCTCCCCGTTGCTCTGCAGAACGTTTCCGCCCAGGTCCACCTCCTCCAGTTGCGGGGCGGCGTACTCCTCAAAGAGCGAGTCGACGACCATCGGATTGTTGCGGTAGAGCGGCAGGAGGCTGCGCTTGATCGCCGCCTGGAACTGCTCCTGGTTGACGTCGCCACTCGCCGACAGCTGCACCTCTGCGTTCTCAACGCCCATGCTGGAGAGGCTGTCGAGCGTGATGAACACCGCCGAGGTGTCTACCCCCTCCGCCCACCAGTGCATGTCCGACGTCTGCCAGCCGTCCGGCGGCGCCGTGGGGCTGTTGCCGCCGCCGCACCCGACGACAAAGAAGAAGAGAACGCCGACGAGCGCTGTGGCAATGTTGCGGGTCGAAAACATGATACAATCCTGTAATCAGTGAGATGGGTGAAATTGTGCTACGATGTTAGGAGCCCGGTCCGGAGGCGTTCCCGGCGTGGGGCCGGCTCGGGGCGGCGTCGGCCGGGTCCGGTCATTCGATAAGCACCGGCGTCCCGACGCGCACCTGCTCCCAGATCACGTCCATGGCTCCGTTTCGAATGGCCACGCAGCCCTGCGTCCAGGCGGTCGCGTCCCCCGTGCCGTCGCCGTGAATCTCAATCCACCCGCCCAGGTCCGTGCCCATGGGCGGCATCCGGTGTTCCTGCTGGGCCTGCCGGATGGCCTCGTACTGGGCGCGGGAGATCAGCCCTGCGTCCAGCCCCCGGCGTGCGTCCTCCACCTTCGGGTAGTTGAGCACGAGCGCCTTGTAGAACTCGCTCTGCGGGTTCTTGTGGACCACGTAGAACGTCCCCTCGGGCGTGCGCCAGTGGTCGGGGCGGGTTTTGCCGCCGTTTCGCTTCTTGTCGGCGAAGGCATTGTAGGCCATGTCCGCCTCAAAGGCGTGGGCGAGCTCCGCCCCGCGGTACACGTAGACGCGCCGCTTCCGCTTCGAGACGCGGATCCACACGTTGGACAGGGCGTCGGCGGCGACGTACCCGGTCGTGCCCCCGTCGGTCCGCACCCGGCACCAGTCTGCCTCGCACGACAGGCGCCGGACGGGCGTGCGCATCGCCAGCCGGGTCACCGGGGCGTTCAGGCCGGAGCGGTTGTGCAGGGTCGCCGCGTCTTCGGCCACGTAAAACAGCGGCGTCGCTTCCAGGGCGCCGCCCTGCCCTGCGAGGTCGCCCGAAGCGGGGGCCGGCGATGGGGCCACGGCGTCCCCTCGGATGGTGTCGGGCGGGGCGCTCGGCTGGCCGGCGGCCGACGACAGGCCGCCTGCCAGTCCCCCGATGAGAAGAAGCAACCATCCTATCGTGCGCATGACACGTCGGCTGACGAGGGTGAGACGCGGACGCTCGGGGCGGTGCGTAGGGGCTCGAGTTAGGAGTCGTTCTGGGCCCGACAATATCGGAAGGCCTCCAAGACGCCGTCAAGAACCGTCCCCTCCGTCACATGGTCCACCTGGGCCCGCACCGTCGCGTCGGCGTTGGCCGGGGCGAACGACGTTCCGACGGCGTTGAGGGCCTCCAGGTCGGTCTCGGCGTCGCCGATGTACGCCGTCTCGTCGAGCGCCAGCCCGAGGCGGTCGGCCAGCCACTCGACCCCGTCCCGCTTCGTGATGCCGGGCGGCACGACGTCCACCGAAATGTCGGTCGCAAAGACGTGGAGGCCGGGCGTCTCCTCGGCCACGAACTGCTCGGTGCGGGGCCGCAGGGCCCGAATTTCGTCCCCCTTCGGCGAGACGACCCCGGTCTGCGTGCGCTTGGCGTGGTCGATCGAGATCTGAGTGCCCGGCACGCACTCCGTCGCGAACCAGCGTTCCACGGTGCGGAGCTTCGCCTCCACCTCGTCGGTCAGGTGCGGGCTCCAGGCGGTTTGGGCTGCCACCGGGTCGAACTGCCCCCCGCCGGCCTCGAACAGCACCGGGGTGGTGAGGGCGAGCGCCTGCGTCATGGCCTCCACGTACGGGTAGGAGCGGCCCGAACAGAGGGTGAGGGCCGGGGCCGTGTCCGCCTCATGCGGGAGCCGCCGGAGCGTGTCGAGCCCCGTTAGGTCGTACGCCTCGTAGGGCGACGCCAGGCACCCGTCGATGTCGGCGATGAACAGCTCAATCACAGCGTTGGTGCGGTGTGCGTTGGACGATGGGACGTTCGACGTGCAACGTGCCAACCTGAAACACTACTCGTCCTCCTCGTCCTCCGCAAAGGCATCCTCCATCGCCTCCACGATTTCGTCGGAGATGCCCATGGTGGAGAAGCCGCCGTCGTGGTAGAGCGTCTGCATGGTCACCATGCGCGTGAGGTCGCTGAGGAGCGTCACGGCGTAGTCGGCGCAGCTGTCGGCGTCGGCGTTGCCGAGGGGGGCGACGCGCTCGGCAAACTCGTACATCGCGTCGAAGCCGTCGATCCCGGAGCCGGCGGTCGTCTTCGTGGGGCTCTGGGAGATGGCGTTGATCCGGATGTTGCGCTCGCCCAGTCGGTAGCCGAAGGAGCGCACGATGCTTTCCAGCAGCGCCTTGGCGTCGCCCATCTCCGAGTACTTCGAGAAGATGCGCTCGGCGCCGATGTAGCTCATCGCCAGGATCGACCCGCCGTCGTCGATCGCCTCGGTGTCGAGGGCGTGGTTCACGATGCGGTGCAGGCTCACGGCCGACACGTCGAGCGTCTGCTCGTACCAGTTGTAGTTGAGGTCCTCGTAGGGCACGTCCTTGCGCACGTTAACGCCCATCCCGATGGAGTGGACGATGAAGTCGATCGAGCCGTACTCGTCCTTGACCTCTTCGAAGAGCGCGGCGAGCTCCTCGTCGTCGGTGGCGTCGGCCCAGATGATGGGGCTGTCCGTCTCCTCCGCCAGCGCGTCGAGGGAGCCGAGGCGGCGGGCCACCGGGGCGTTGGAGAGGACAAAGTCCGCCCCCTCGCGGTGACAGGCCTGAGCAACCGACCAGGCGATGCTGTCCTCATTGAGGGCCCCAAAGATGACGCCCGTCTTTCCGTCGAGCAGGTCGTAACCGTCCATGACAGTCGAAGTCGTAGTTGGAAGAAAATGAGCAAGGAGAGGCCCCGCACGGCCGGCTACAGTCGCACGTCGTCCATCGGGGCCAGGTGGCCCAGCAGGGCGGCGTGCACCGGCCCGTTGGTGGCGCACATCTGTTGGTCGAATACGGGCGTGAGCCCGGCGTCGTCGTGATAGTTTGTGACCCGTCCGCCGCCCTCACGCACGAGCAGGACGCCCGCCGCGATGTCCCAGGGATTGAGCCCGGTCTCAAAGAAGCCATCGAACCGGCCGCAGGCCGTCCAGGCCAGGTCAACCGCCGCGGACCCGTGCCGGCGCACCCCTTGAGCGTCGCGGAGGATGTCGGCCAGCACGTCCAGGTACCGGTCCGTGTGCTCGAACCGGCGGTAGGGAAACCCCGTCGCCAGGAACGCCTCCCCAAACGCGTCCGTCGCGCTCACCCCTTCTTCCTCCCCGTTCACCTGAAGCCCGTGCCCTGCCACCGCCGTGAAGAGTTCGTCGCGCGGCACGTCGAGCACCACGCCGACCACAATCTCGTCCTCCTCCTGCAGCGCGATGCTGACGGCGTAGGGCGGCACCTGATGCATGAAGTTTGTCGTGCCGTCGATCGGGTCCACGATCCAGCGCCGCCCCGACACGACCGGCGCCTCCCCGTCGCCCGCCGCCCCTTCCTCGGCGAGGATGGCGTCTCGGGGAAAGGTCTCCCGGAGAGACTCGACGATGACCGCCTGGGCCCGCTCGTCGGCATCGGTCACGAAGTCGTTGCGGCTTTTGTCGCGCACGCCGCCGGGCCTGCCGGCCTGCTCCCGAATGACGGCGGCGGCCCGGCGGGCCGCCTGCACGGCCGTGTCGAGGAGCAGGTCGTACGGCGAGTCGTGCATGGGGGCGTCCATCTGTGCACGGTTGATTGCGGGCGCCGGAGGCCGAACGCCCCGAAGACTTTACGAAGCCCATTGCACGGGCCGAAACTTTTGTCCGGTTCTAGGCTAGCGGTACCGGAATGCGCCCCAACATATAAACCGACGATGAGTGATGCAGCCCGCCCCCTCCAAACGCGCCCGTTTTTTACATATCATTGTGGGCGGGTGGCTCCTGGCACTCGGGGGCCTGGGCTGTACGTCCCCCCCCGAGCACGGCGGGACGTACGCCGCGTTCGGCGCCCTCGACACGATTGAGGCCACAGACACGCCTCGGGACTCGGCCCTCGCCGTTCTTGCGCGACTGGACCGGACGGCGTTCGACTCGGCCTTTGCCCGTCTCGATGCGTACGCCGTCACCCGGGACGTGCGGACCGAGCAGCTGGACACGACCGGGGCCACCACCGCCTACCGGACGCGCACGCTCCGGTACCCGCCCGGCACCGGCCCCGGCACGATTCAACGGGCCGACTCGGCCGGCCGCTTCCAGGCCGGCGGATTTTTGGCACGCCTCACCCCTTCGCAGTCCCCTCGCGCCCGTCCCGGCAACCTGGCGGGGCAGGCCCTCGCCGACCAGCCGGCATACCTCGCCCCCCGCACGCAGGAGGCCTACCGGTACGCCCTGCGCCGCGACTCGCTTCTGGACGGCACGCCGACCCACGTGGTGGAGGCGAAAGTGCGCTCGGGCGAACGGGGCGCCGACCGGAGCATCCGGTACGCCCGCCTCACGGTCGATCGTGCGTCGCACGAACTGGTGGGCCTCACCACGACCCGGGCCAGCCGGATTCTGCTGTTCCGCGAGCGGAGCCAGATCACGCTCCGTCTCCGCCGCGCCCCCGACGAGACCTGGGTGCCCCACCTGACCCGCGTCCGGGCCGTCGTGGACGTGCCCCTTCGCGCCCCGCGCCAGTTCCGGACGGTGTCGGCGTACCGCGGGTACGCCGCCCGTTAGCAGAGGGCCGCAGGGCAGTGTTCACGCCCCGTCTCGATTTCCCCGCACCGACGCTTTCGTCTCATGCCCCTTCCCCTCGCCGCGGACACGCGGGATCGGCTCTCTACCGACCGCTTCGGCCGGTCGATGCGCGGATTCGAGACGGTCGGCTCGACGAACGAACGGGCGGCGCAGTGGGCCGCAGCGGGCGCGCCGGAGGGCGCCACGGTGCTTACCGAATACCAGACCACCGGACGGGGGCGCCACGGGCGCGACTGGACCGCCGACAAGGGCCGCAATCTTCTCTTCTCCGTGGTGCTCCGTCCCACGCTGCCGCCGGACCGGTTTGGGCTTCTCACCGTGGCCGCGGGCGTGGCCGTTGCCGAGGCGATTGAGGACTTCGTCTCGCCCCACTCGGCCGCCCTCAAGTGGCCCAACGACGTTCTTCTAGAGGGCCGCAAGGCCTGTGGCATCCTGCTGGAGTCGTCTCTGGCCCCGCCCAACACCGACGCCGTCGTCGTGCTGGGGGTCGGCCTCAACGTCAACCAAACCGACTTTCCCGACGCCCTCGCCGACACGGCCACGTCGCTCCGCCTCGCCAGCGGCCGCCCCGTGCCGCGCCCTCCCCTCCTGGCCCGGCTGCTCCGGGCCCTCGAACGTCGGTACGACGCCGTACAGCACAACGGGGCCGGCTCAGTCCGCGGCGCGTTCCGGGAGCGCCTTGCCGCCCTCGGGTCCTCCTTGTCCCTGCGCCTCCCCGGCACCGACGAGACCCTCTCGGGCACCGTGCAGGGCATCACGGAGACCGGGGCCCTGCGGCTGCGCACGGCAGACGGGGTGGAGAAAACGGTGCACGCGGGTGAGGTCACGACCCGGCGCTAAGTCTTTCATTCCCCCTCCTTTCCACACATGCTTCTCGCCCTCGACGTCGGAAACAGTGCCGTGAAGGCGGGCCTTTTCTCGGGCGACGAGCTCGTCCGCGTCTTCTCCGTCGACCCTCCGGACGCCGACGCGACGGACGCCTCCTACTGGCGAGCGGAGCTCGACTCGGCCCTTGCCGACGCGACGGTCGAGCACGCGGGGCTCGTGTCCGTCGTCCCCGCCCGCACCGACGCCGTGGCCCGCGGGCTTCGGGGCGTCGTGGACGCCCCCTTGACGATCGTTGCCCCCGAAATGGCCCTCCCCTTCACGCTCGACTACGACACCCCCGACACGCTGGGCACCGACCGGCTGGCCGCGGCGGCCGCCGGGTGGACCCGATACGGGCGCGACGCGTCCCGGAGCGTCATCGTGGTGGATGCCGGAACAGCCGTCAACTACGAGGTGGTGCACCGGACCGGCACCTACCGGGGCGGGGCGATCGGGCCGGGGGCCGTCCTCATGCGGAACGCCCTTCAGGCCGGCACCGCCCAGTTGCCCGACGTCCCCCTGCACCTTCCGGAGACGCCGGTCGGCTCCTCCACCCGGACGGCCCTGCAGAGCGGGATCCTGTGGGGCCTCATCGACAGCGTTCAGGGGATGGCTGCCCGTCTCGCCGCCCAACTCCCCGATGCGCCCCGGCTCGTCCTCACGGGCGGCTGGAGCAATCCACTCATCGACCACCTCACGATCGAGGCCGCGCACGCTCCCCACCTCGTGCTGCGCGGCGTGCGGCTGCTTGCGGAGAAAAACCGCGCGTAGCCCCCGCCCGCTGGGGCGGCGTGCCGGTGCTATGCCTGCAGCGTTCCCTGTTCCACCAGGCGGAGCAGCTCTTGAATCCGCGACATCACCATCTGGATGGCCACCTCGTTGTGCCCGCCCCGGGGAATAATGATGTCGGCCTCCCGCTTCGAGGGCTCGACGAACTCGAGGTGCATCGGGCGGACGGTTCGCTCGTACTGGCGCAGAATGCCCTCGATGGACCGATCCCGCTCCTGCATGTCCCGCCGGATGCGGCGCATGAGCCGGATGTCGTCGGCCGCGTCGACGTAGATCTTGATGTCCATCCGCTCCTCAAGGGCCGACTCGGCCAGCACGAGGATGCCCTCGATGATGATGACGGGGCGGGGCTCTACCGTCTCGGTCTCCTCGCGGCGGGTGTGCGTGGTGAAGTCGTACACCGGCTTCTCGATCGCCTCCCCCTCAATGAGGCGGTCGAGGTGCTCGCGCATGAGCGACGTCTCCAGCGCGTCGGGGTGGTCGAAATTAAACTGCGCCCGCTTCTCTCGGGAAAGGTGCGAGAGGTCGTGGTAGTACGCGTCGTGGTCGAGGATCGCAATCGGGTCGGACCCAAACTCCTCGAGGATGTGGTTCAGGACCGTCGTCTTGCCCGACCCGGACCCACCGGCAATACCGATAACGACCGGGGGGTTCATGGGCATCGGGGCGCGAGGGGCAGGCATGCGCAGGCAATGGGCGAGTCAGAACGGGGGCCGGGACGGCCCCACCGAGCAATTGGGGACTAGTCTTGTACCATGACGATTTCCCACGTTTTCGTGTCCTCGTCGTAGGTGGAGGCGTCTTCGTCGAACGTAAGTTCGTCGGACTCCTCTTCCGACCACTCCCGAAGGTCCTCCATCTCCTCGGCCGTCTCCTGCACGATGAAGTTCACGAACTGGCCGCGCTGCACCTCCAGGTCTTCTCCGGTGATGGGCACGCGCTCCCCGTCCTCGACGCGCTCGAACTGCACCTCAACGCGGGCCGTGTACGTGTGCTCGTCGGTCCAGGCGTTCCGGTGCACCTCAGGCAGCAGGTCCCACACCCACCGGTCCTCGAGGCTTTCGTTGAGCATGGGGCTGATGATGGGCCGCCAGTAGTCGGCCACCGGCCCCACGTCCGGCAGGGACGCCTCCATGCCGAGCTGGTAGTTCGGGATCAGGTCGTCGGGGCGCAGAAGCCCGAACAGCCCCGACAGGATCACTCCGTTTTCGAGGAGGCGACGCTGCGCCCCCGTGGGGAGGTTTGCGAAGTCCATGGCGGCGTACATCACGCCCGGGCTGAACCGGTCGAGGGCCGACATGAGCGGGGCATCGTAGATTTCGTCGTTGACGCGGATGGCCTCCTCCAGCTCGTAGCCCTCCACCCCAAACACCTCGCCGAGCGCCTCTTCGTCTTCCTCGTCGACCACCGCCTGCAGGGTGTCGATGAGTTCGCGCCGGTCGGGGTTCAGGTCGTCGAAATAGTTGAACGTCCCCGATGTGCGGTAGTCAAACATGTCCGGGGCGAACGGATTTCCGCCGGGCTGCTTCTGGTCGGCGGGGGAGAGCAGGACGGTCAGGTCTGGCATGTAGGGGTGGGTGGGTCAATCGATGGCGACAGAATGGAGAGCGGGGCCGAAGAGAAGGGGGCCCCGGCACGAGACGGGAGTCAGTCTGCGTCGTCGGCCTGCGACGCCTGGCGGAGCTCTTCCATCAACGCGTCAATGTCGTCGCGGATGTGGTCGGCCCGGGTTTCTGCGTCCTCGACGACGGCGGCGCTGTTGCGGCGCCCTTCGCTCTCCCCCCCGGATTGAAGGAGCCGACGGAACAGCACCCCCGTCTGGGCCGACAGTTGTTCGAGCTGATACGCGATGCGGCGGCGCGCGTCGGGGCCCCGCTGTGGGGCAAACAGCATGCCCAGGGCAAACCCGACGGCCCCGCCCGCCAATGCACTGCACACCCCAATTCGAGTCATGCGTTTCCGTGACGTCTCCTTCATGAACAATCGGCGTGCTAGGCGAGAAAACGTGTGGGGGAGCTGAATGGTGTTCTACCGCACAACAACGGTCCAGTTTCTCTCAGCGAGGGACCCGGCGCGGGTGCACGGCGGCCGCGTCCCCCGGCCGGAACGAGCCTCTTCCGCAAATCTTCGTTGCGTTCCTCGTGGTGCCCGGGCGGGGGGCAGGACGAAAAACGAACCCTTTTGGGCTCAGGGCTTTGAATATTATCGACCTCGTGCGTTTCTTGCAACACGTAATTGGGAATCTACACGGCCTTTGCCTACGCGCGTCGGCCGATCTTGCTGTTCCCCACCGACCGGGCCGGGGCCTCCCCGCCCGTCTCTGTGACGGTACCCCGCAGGTCGTACGCGTCGCCCTTCGTTGGGGCCTGAGGGTCGTTCCGGGCGTTCCGCCGGGAGCGATGCTCGGCGCGGCCTCGAACTGCCCCGCCCTCATTGACGACGAGCCTACGACGTATGCACGAAACCCCCTTCCCCATCCACGAAACGGGCTCCTTCCGCTACAACGCGGAGGGCCCCACCGACTCCCCCCTTCCCCCGGTCGTCCTCCTGCACGGCATGCTGGGCGACCTAAGCAACTGGGTCGACACCGTGGAGGCCCTCTCGGACAACGGCTACCGGGTGCTCGCCCCTATCCTTCCGGTCTACGACTTCCCGCTGTCGGAAACGGGGGTGCCGCGCCTCACGACGCACGTCCGGGACTTCGTGGACACGCTCGACCTGGATCGCGTCGTCCTCGTGGGCAACTCCCTTGGGGGGCACGTCGCCCTCCTGTACGCCCTAGACCAGGTGGAGAAGGTCCACGCCATGGTCCTCTCCGGGTCCTCCGGCATTTACGAGACCACAATGGGCTCGTCGTTCTTTCGGCGCCAGGACCGCGAGTTCATCCGGGAACGCACCGAGATGACCTTTTACGACCCGGCTCACGCCACCGAGGAGCTGGTCGACGAGATGCTCGAGATCGTGAACGATCGGCCGCGGGCCTTTCGGCTGCTCAAAATTGCCCGCTCGGCCGACGAGGAGACCGTGACGGAGCAGCTTTCGCAGCTTGACATGCCGTCGCTCCTGGTGTGGGGCCGCGACGACATCGTCACGCCGCCCGAGGTGGGGGAGGAGTTTCGGGATCGGATGCCGGACGCTCGCCTCGAGTTCATCGACAAGTGCGGGCACGCCCCGATGATTGAACACCCGGATACGTTTAACGCACTGACGCTCGAGTTCCTGGAGGAGCTCGCCGAGGAGGCCCCCCTCACGCCCCCGTCTGGCCGCTAGGGGGCCCGCGCTGTCCAATCGGCCGGACAGCTGTGTGGCGAAGCGCACGCCGTCCCCCCTGTAGGCGGCGCTCATCCGCAGAAGCGCCGACCGATTCCTGCCTGGCACACACATTGCAGGCTCTCTACGACACAGCGTCGGTCGCGTGCGCGGTCACGTTGTGCGGGACGTTACAGTCCCTAGGAGGCCTCCATCCTTGCCGGGCAGGTGCGTCTTTGGGTGAGCGCATCTGCCCGGCTTTTTTTGTTGTGAGGGGGGCCGCGGGCGGCACCGAAGCGCCTGCAAGCGCCGGGACGGCCCCAGGCATTTCTTTTGTTTGGCACAAAAGTTATGGTACAGGCCGTCCGTGTGTCTGTGGAACGAACAAGGGTTCGTGCTCTTCTTTTGGCGTTCGCCCGTACCGCAGCACCGTCCCGGGACACTTTTCGCGGCTCGTCGTATAGAGAATCCCGACACGGGACCGTACGGGGGCGCGGGCACTCATCGATCTTCGAACAATACGGCTAGGTGGTCATCATGGCACGCGGAGTCAACAAGGTCATTCTCATCGGCAACCTCGGCGACGATCCCGAACTGCGGTACACCGGCAGCGGGACGGCTGTCTGCAACATGTCGCTCGCGACCAACGAAACCTACACCGATAGCGACGGCAATGAGGTGCAAAACACCGAGTGGCACGACGTCGTGGCGTGGGGGCGGCTCGGAGAGATCTGCAACGAGTACCTTGACAAGGGCTCCCAGGTCTACTTCGAGGGCAAGCTCCAAACCCGCTCTTGGGAGGACCGCGACAACAACACGCGCTACTCGACGGAGGTGAAGGCCCAAGAGATGATGTTCCTCGACAGCAATCGCCAGGGCGGGGCGGACATGGACGGCTTCGACCAGACCCGTGGGGACGAATCCCTGGACCAAACCCGCCAGGAGCAGCCCGCCGGCTCTTCCGGTCCGCAGCCTGGGCAGCAGGCGTCCTCCGGGGGCGAGGACGAGGACACATTCGAGCCGGACGATGATCTTCCGTTCTAGTCGGGGATCGTTCCGGCACAGCTCCCCGCCATCGTGCGTCTTGAGAGGAGGGAGGTCGAGATTGCCTCGGCCTTCCTCCTCTTCGTGTTTTTGTCCATCCTCCGTCTTGACCTTTCGGTGTCGTGCCTCGTGGCATCGGGGACGCAAACCCGGAACTTGCCTTTTTCCTCGGCCTCCCCCGGCGATTTGTTGCAGCTTCGTTTGCAGATTGCTCCTCTGCGGTCGATCTTTTGCATTGTATGCTCGTTGCGGTAGGGCGACAACGCAACAACCACACTCTGTCACGGCCCTCAATTCGGGCCCACTGTCTCCTTGAGACCCCAGTACAATGAGCATCGCCTCCTACCTGTCCGAGGACCTCGGGACCTCCGTCGAATTCGAGACGTTCCGGGACGCCTTCCAGAAGAAGCTCCACAAGGTCTTCCGCATGCGCGGCGACTTCGATGCGGTCAGCACCCAACGCGGCCTCCCGCCGTTCATGATGCGGGAAATTCAGTCGATGACTCCGCTCTCGGTCTTTATCCCCGAGGAGTACGGGGGACGGGGCGGCCACGTGCACGAGTGCCAGTCCATCCTCGCCACGGCCTCCTACGAGTCGCTCGCCCTCTCCCTCACCCTGGGCATCAACGGCGCCCTGTTCCTTCAGCCCCTTACGAAGTACGGCGCCGAGTCCATCAAGCCCCCGGTTTTTGAGCGCTTCATTGAGGAAAAGAACCTGGGGGGGCTCATGATTACGGAGCCGGACTACGGGACCGACGCCCTCAGCATGGAGACGTCCTACACGGAGACAGGGGACGGCGACTACCACCTCACGGGCACGAAGCACTGGGCCGGCCTCACGGGCTGGGCCGACTTCTGGCTCGTCACGGCCCGGCGCCAGGGCGCCGACGGCGACCTGGGGCGCGACATCGACTTCTTCGTCGCCGACATGAACCAGCCCGAGCAGATGATCGAGGTCGAGGAGTTCTACGAGAACCTCGGCCTCTACATGATTCCGTACGGGCGCAACCACGTCGACATTCAGGTGCCCGCAAAGCATCGTCTCCAGCCCAAGAGTACGGGCATCAAGATGATGCTCGACACCCTGCACCGGAGCCGGATCGAGTTTCCGGGGATGGGCATGGGCTTCCTCCAGCGCATTCTCGACGAGGCGCTGGCGCACTGCAAGGAACGCTTCGTGGGCGGCAAGTCGCTCCTCGAGTACGACCAGGTGCAGCGCCGCGTGGCGGACATCCAGGCCGCCTACACGGCGTGCTCGGCCATGTGCCTCCACACCAGTGAACACGCCCATACCGACAACAACCTTGCCGGAAAGGCCCTCTCGGCCAACGCCACCAAGACGGTGGTGACGGACCTCATGCAGAACGCCGCCCAGTCGCTCCTGCAGCTGACCGGGGGCAAGGGCTACCGGCTCGACCACGTGGCCGGCCGCTCGGTGGTCGACAGCCGCCCGTTCCAGATCTTCGAGGGCTCGAACGACGTCCTCTACCAGCAAATTACGGAGTCGATTCTCAAGTCCATGCGCCAGGCGAAGGAGCGCAACCTCCGCTCGTTCCTGGAGGACCACGACCTGACGGCCCGTGCAACCGATTACTTCTCCGGGGCGCTCGACTTTGAGGTCGACCAGTCGCTTCCGCAGCGCAAGCTCGTGGACCTGGGGCGCGTCCTGGGGCGCGTCGTCACGATGGAGATGGTCATCGAGCTCGGCGATCGGGGCTTCCGGAGCGACCTGATCTCCAACTGCCTGCAGTCGTTCCAGGAGAAGGTCGAACGCCTGCTCGCCTCGTACGGACGCTCACAAACGCCGTCTGTGATCGACGACTACGTGGAGGGAAGCGCGTGGCTCGACTTCGTGAAGGCGTAGCCCCAACCCGCGTGCCGCTGCGGATTTTGAAAGCCGGACGCGGCCCCCTCTGCGGCCCCTGTTCATCCTCTTGTTTGCCCACCGCCCTGCTTCCTCATGTCTGCCCGCTTCGGTGTCGTCGTCTTTCCGGGGTCGAACTGTGACCACGACGCCTACCATGCCGCCCACGACGTCTTCGACCAGGAGGCGCGCTTCATCTGGCACGAGGAGGCGTCGCTCGGGGACGTGGACGTGGTGATCGTGCCGGGCGGGTTCTCGTACGGTGACTATCTGCGGTCCGGCGCGGTTGCGCGCTTCTCGCCCATCATGCAGGACGTGGTGCGGTTCGCCGAGGACGGCGGGCTCGTATTCGGCATCTGCAACGGCTTTCAGGTCCTCTGCGAAGCGGGGCTCCTCCCCGGCACCCTCATGCGCAACGAGTCGCTCCGCTTCGTCTGCAAGGACACGCCGCTCCGCGTCGAAAACGCCGGCACGCCCTTCACGAACGCCCTGACGGAGGGCCAGGTCATCACGATTCCGGTCTCCCACGGCGAGGGCCGCTACTACGCCGACGAGGATGTGCTCGCCCGCATCGAGGCCAACGACCAGGTGCTCCTCCGCTACTCCACGGCGGACGGCGCGGTCACCGACGAGGCCAACCCGAACGGCTCGGTCCACGGCATCGCCGGCCTCGTCAACGAGGCGGGCAACGTGTGCGGCCTCATGCCCCATCCGGAGCGGTGCGTAGAGTCGCTGCTCGGGGGAGACGACGGCCGGCTCATCTTCGAGTCGCTCCTGAACCACGTCTCTATCGTCGCGGCGTAAGGCGTGACGGGAGGGGCGTCTTCTCCAGCGCCCTCCACACGCCCTGCGGTGTGTCGGCACGCATTTCCGCCCCCGCCCTCCCCCTTCGTTGTCCAGTTCCCCCGCTTTTCTCGTCTCCCACGTCCCGCTCGTCCCCCGAATGGAGCGTCTGCTTCAGGCCCCCATCACGCTCGCGCTGCTGCTCTCCAACCTGGGCGTGAGTCTGTACGCCTTCACCGACCCGTCCCTCCTCCGGGAGCTGTCGTTCCGGCCCCACCGCATCCGGACCCACCGGGAGGGCTACCGGTTCCTCACGGCCGGCTTCGTGCACGCCAGCGGCACGCACCTGGCCTTCAACATGATCACGTTCTACTTCTTCGGGCCCTTGCTGGAAGGGATCTTGGGGATCGGGGCGTTCTTGCTGCTCTACTTCGGCTCCGAGCTCGCGGCCCACGCCCTTACGTTCGCCGCGCACCGCGACGATCCGAACTACTCGGCGGTCGGGGCGTCGGGCGCCATCAGCGGGGTCGTGTTCGCGTTCTGCGTGTTCTTTCCGCTTCGCAACCTCTACCTGTTCTTCGCACTGCCCATTCCGGCCGTCCTGTTCGCGTTCGGGTACGTGTTCGGGTCGATCTACGCCATGGGAGGTGACAGCCGCGGCGGTGCGCGCGGCAGCGTGGGCGACTGGATTGCGCACGAGGCCCACGTGGGGGGCGCACTCGCGGGCGTCGCGCTCACGATCCTCCTGGAGCCGCGCTCCGTACAGGTCTTTCTGGAGTCGTTCCGGCAGCTTCTCGGGTAGCCTAGAGCACCCGGGCGCGCAGGTCGCCCCAGTCCGAGAAGGTGAAGCCCCGCTCGTTCGTCGAGTGGCCGTTGGTGCCATTCCGGGCGTACCACGCCACCCGCCACCCCACCGGCTCCGCACCCTCCACGTCGGACCGGTACGAGTCCCCCACGTAGAGCACGTCTTCGTAGGCGACCCCTGCCGTCTCCGTGGCGTGGTCGAACACCTCCGGATCGGGCTTGAGGACGCCGACGTCCTCACAAATCACGAGGGCGTCGGACCGCTCGCGAAGCAGGGGAAACTGATCGAACTTCTTCTCTTGCACCTCGGCGAAGCCGTTCGTGATGACGCCCACCGGGTGCCGATCGGCGATGGCCTCAAACGTCTCTCGTGCCCCTGGAATAAAGGCCCAATGCTCGGCGTAGCGCTGCATGTAGTGCCGGGCGATAAGGGTCGCGTCGGCGTGGGGGGCATCCACCGCCTCCAGCAGCCCCTCGAAGCGCCGCTGCTGCACGGTCCGCTTGTCGATCTCCCCGTCGGCGTACCGGCGCCAGAGCGGGGCGTTGATGGTGTGGTAGGTCTCCTGCAGCTCGTCGACCGAGAGGGCGCCGAAGACAGTCAGATAGCGGGTCCGCACGTCGGCCAAGGCCTTCCGCTCGGCGGTCTGGTGGTCGAGCAGTGTGTCGTCGAGGTCGAAGTACACGAATTCGGGGTCCATCGTCGGAGGGGCAACGTTCGGGGTCGAGGGGCGGGCGTCGGTGTGCAGTCGGCCGTTCGCGTCTTTAGTCGTTCTGGGAAAGGGGCGTCTCGAACATCGCGTATTCCTTGTCGACGACGGCCCCCAGGGACTCGACGTGGTTTTTGAGTCGGTCGTTCGTATCGAGGACCCAGCTCATCTCGCAGGCCGCGTAGCCGTTCGCCGGCCCATTCTCGATGGTGGCGAGGACGAGCATGCTATCCAGTCCCTTTCCCTGATAGTCCTTCCGAATGCCCATGAGCGGCATGCGGCACTCGTGAACCCCGTACTGCATGTGGAGGAACAGCGTTGTGAGGCCGGACGGCACGCCGTACGGGAAGAGGCGCCCATCGGGGACGTGCCGCAGCGCCTGGTTCACGTCCGGGAGCGCGACGGAGAAGCCGACCGGCGTGCCCTCGTGCTCGACGAAGAAGACGATCTCCGGGTCGACAATCTGCTTCAGCTCGTCGGCGAGCTGCTGGAGCTCCCCCTCCGTCATGGGCACGAACCCCCAGTTGTCGGACCACGCGTCGTTGTAGATGTCGCGGACGGTGCGCACCTCCTCTTCGAGGCGGTCCATGTCGAGCGTACGCAGCGACAGGCCCGGCGTGCGTCGTTTGACCAGATCCACGCCGCGCTGCAGCCGCTCGTACTTCGCGTACTTCTTGTGGAGGTAATACGCCCACATCGTCATCGCCCGCTCCAGTCCGTAGCGCTCCAGAAAGCCCTCGTGGTACGGCGGGTTGTAGGGCATGAGCAGGGACGGCGCCCGGTCGAACCCGTCCACCAGCAGGCCGGCGGTGTCGTTGAGCGACGGGTTGGCCGGGCCGCGCATGCGGCGGAGGCCCTGCTCGCGGAGCCAGTCGGCGGCGGCGTCGAGGAGCGCCTCGGCAACGGCGTACTCCTCCACGCACTCGAAGAAGCCAAAGAACCCGGTCCCGTCCTCGTGCTTCTCCAGGTGCATGCCGTTGACGATGCCCGCGATGCGCCCGACGACCGCGCCGGAGGCATCCTCCGCCAGGAAGAGCTGCATGTCGCCATGTTCGAAGAACGCGTTCGAGGACGGGTCGAGCGTGTCCTTCACGTCGCGGCGCAGCGGCGGCACCCACTCCGGGTAGCGCCCCGGATAGAAATCGTAGGGGACGTCGATGAACCGTGTCCGGTCGCGCCCCCCATCGACGGGGCGGACAGTCACGGCGGAGGTCGAGGCCGGCATGCGGGACGAACGGGAGCTGTGGGAGGGCCATGCGAAAACGCCGCCGCTTCCCGACGACAGATCGGAAAACGACGGCGTCATTACGGGCCGAATGGGGCCGCTGTTCGGGACCGGCTACGCGCCCGCGGGCACCTCGTGGCCGTTCGTTCCGATCACGCCCAACTTCTTGCCCACCTTGTGAAAGGCGTCGAGAATCTGGTCGAGTTCTTCGTCGGTGTGCGTGGCCATGTAGGAGGTGCGCATGAGGGCCTGCCCCTTCGGCACGGCGGGCGGCACGACGGCGTTGACGAAGACCCCCTCGTCGATCAGCTCCCGCCAGAAGCGGAAGCACAGCTCCATGTCGCCGATGACGACGGGGATGATGGGCGTTTCGCTCTCCCAGACGTCGAAGCCGAGGTTGCGGAACCCGTCGCGCATGTAGTCGGAGATCTCGTGCAGTCGGTCGAGCCGCTCCGGCTCGTCCTGAAGAATCTCGAGAGACTTCAGGACGGTGGCCACGGTCGACGGCGGCATCGACGCGCTGAAGACGTGGGTCGACGCTTCGTGCCGGATGTACTCAACCACGTCGTGGTCTCCCACGCAGAAGCCCCCGATGGAGGCAAAGCTCTTGGAAAAGGTGCCCGTGATGAGGTGGACGTCATCCTTGCGGCCGAACGTGGAGGCCGATCCGCGCCCGCCGTCGCCGATGACCCCAATTGCGTGGGCGTCGTCGAGCATGAGGGCCGCGTCGAACTCGTCCGCGAGGTCGAGCAGGTCGGGCACCCGCGCAATTTTGCCGCTCATGGAGAAGACGCCGTCCGTGGCGATGAGCTTGCCTGCGTCCGGGCGCTCCTCGTGGGCCCGCTTGAGCATTTTGCGGAGGTGGTCAAAGTCGTTGTGACGGTACCGCTTGGTCTCCGCGAGGCTTTTCTGCGCCCCTGCATTGATGCAGGCATGGTTGTCTTTGTCCGAAAAAATGATGTCGCCACGGCCCGCCACGGCTTCGAGCACGCCTTCGTTCGTCATGTAGCCGGTGGAGAACAACACGGCCTCCTCCTTCCCCATGAAGTCGGCGAGCTTCTCCTCCAGCTCCAGGTGCAGGTCGAGCGTTCCGTTGAGGAAGCGACTGCCGGTACAGCCGGTGCCGTACGTGGCCGTTGCCTCCTGGGCCGCCTCCTTCACCCGGGGGTCCGCGGTAAGCCCAAGGTAGTTGTTCGATCCTGCCATCACGAGCTCGTCGCCGTTCATGACGGCCCGGGACCCTTCACTCTCCTCGATGGGCCGGAAGTAGGGATACAAGTCTGCTTGCTTCAGTTTGGCGTAGTCGCCCGACGGATCGAAGAAGCGGTGGCACTTCTCAAACAGAGACGGCTCTTCCTGGGCGGGAGACGCCTGCTCGGGCTCCTCGGGCCGGGTGGACTGGCGGGGGGGGCGATCGGGTGTCGTCATAAAAGCGGGAACGCAGTGCGTAGTTCAGGACGCGAAGGACGTAAGGTATGCCGCGCGTTCGTGGGTGCCCGCGACGAAGCACAGTCTTTCTGCATCTAGGTATCGCCGCACCGCTCCGAACGAAAGTAACACGCGACGCCCGGGGCTTCCCGCTGCGTGGGGTGCTACAGTTCTCGGGCCCGGGGAATAACAAAACGTGATTGATCAGTACGTCTCGCGGCGCAGGGGTTTCACCAGTTTCCCGCATCGAAGGGCTTCCATTCTCCCCCATGCCCAAAATTTTGGGGCAGTTTTACATCTTGTTCGCCGCGGGCGTGATCGGGCGCGCCGCTAGAACCGGACGTGGAGGCGAACCCCAATGCCATTAATATCTCGCAAAGACACTTCTTCGGGCGTCCGGTCGGTCCCGTTCTGCCGTCCCGCGACCACGGGCTCGCCTCCGCTCGGACGCACGTCGAGCGCGACGTCCCCCACATTGAAGCTCAACAGGTGCGCACTGACGTACGCGTCCAGCACAGTGAGGGCGTAGAACAGGCCCGTGCCTAGAATCGACAGGTCGCGCCAGCGCCGATACTGATCGCGCTGGTCGCGGAGTTGACGCCCCCCGACGGTGCTACCCTGCGGGTCGCCGCCCAGTCGCACGACGGCCTCGTCGTACTCCCCTTCGAACTGCCCGTACGGATTGTCCCCGCCATTTTCCTCGGCCCGGTTCCGTCCAATCACGTAGAGGTTGGCGTTCCGGAACAGGCGGTAGCGCCGGGTCAGGGTGTAGATGGCGTACCCGCCGCCCGCCAGGCCCGCGTAGACGAACGGCATCTTGTAGTACTGACGGTTGTAGAATTGTCCCCATCCGGGCGCGGCGGCCGCCCGCCAGAGGGCCCCACGGGGAGAGTGATCCGGCGAAAATCCCTTCTCCTCCAGGATGGAGGCGCGCACGCTGTCCGGCTGCGCGGAGGCCGTGCCGGTGCTTAGGCTCGCTCCCAGGAGCACAACGAGCAGTCCCAAGCCGAGTCCGACACGGCGCATCTGGATCACAGGCACCCGATCGACGAACGAAACAACACGGTGTGTCACCAGGGGAGGCGTCTCCTCCCCGGCCGCTCCCGGTCCTTGGCCGGGGGCCCCGATCTCAACCCCGCTTCAAAGCAGTGGCCCCACCTACTCGCTCGCCAGAAGCTCCACGAGACGATTCAGGTCCTCCTCCGAGTAGTAAGAAATTTCGATCGTTCCCTCGCCGTCCTTCCGGTGCTGAATCTGTACCTGGGTGCTAAACCGGGACCGAAGCCGGTTTCGGAGCTCTTCGAACTGAAGATCGTCCCGGTCGGGGGCCGTCTCGGGAACCGCGGTGTCGTCGGCCCCCTCTGCTGCTTCGGAGTCGGCCGCCCCCTCGTCTTCGTGCCACTGGCGGGCCCGTCGCTCCACCTCACGCACCGACAGGTCCTCCGCGATGGTTTCTTCGAGCAGCGCCACCTGGGCCTCGTCGTCGTCCATCGCAATGAGGGCCCGGGCGTGGCCCATGCTCACCTGCTTGTCCCGGAGTGCGGCCTGAATGCGGGGCGGCAGGCGGAGCAGACGAAGGAAGTTGGACACCGTCGCCCGGCTCTTGCTCACGCGCTCGGCCACCTCTTCCTGCGTCAGGTCGCACTCCTCGACGAGGCGCTGGTAGCCGAGGGCAATCTCGATGGGGTTCAGCTCCTCGCGCTGGACGTTTTCGACGAGGGCCATCTCGAGCATTTCCTCCGAGTCGGCCTCGCGGATAAATGCCGGCAGGTGCTCCATGCCCGCCCGCCGGGCCGCCCGCAGGCGACGCTCACCCGAGATGATCTCGAACTCGCCGTCCCCCAGCGCCCGCACCGTAATGGGCTGGATGATGCCGATCTGCTCGATGGAGGCCGCCAGCTCGTCGAGGGCCCCCTCCTCGAACTCCTGGCGCGGCTGGTAGGGGTTGGGCCGGATGCGCTCCACCGCCACCTCCGCAACGCGCCCCAGCAGGCGGGTCCCGTCTTCGAACTGGTACAACTGACTCTGCTCCTCCGGCGCCTCGTCGGTTGAACCCTCGCCGTCCCCCGACGCCTGCTCGTCCTGGTCTTCGGGCAGGAGCGCGTTGAGGCCTTTGCCTAGTGCTGATTTCTTACCCATTCGAAACCGGGGATCGACGAAAAAGGAGAGCGAAGCAATCAGGTACGGCGATCGCAGCGTCCAGGGCTACATGGAGAACTCGTCGGCCGGCGTGGCGGCGTCCTCGTCGGCCTCGGACGACGCCCCGATCGCGTCCGACAGGGTTTCCTGGTCGCCGGCGGACGGCGTCTCGATGCTTTCCGCGTCGCCCCGGCCGTTGCTGTCCGGTGCAGAATCGAGGTACTCCTCGTTGTGGGCCAGAATCTCGCGGGCAAGGGCCATGTAGTTCTGGGCCCCGGTGCTGGACGCCTCGTACAACAGGGCAGGCTTCCCGAAGCTGGGCGCCTCCGAGAGGCGCACGTTGCGCTTCACGATGGTCTCGAACACCCGCTCGCCGAAGTACCGGCGCACCTCGTCGGCCACCTGGTTGGACAGGCGAAGGCGCGTGTCGAACATGGTCATGAGCACGCCCTCGATGTCCAGGTCCGGGTTCAGGTGCTGGCGAACAATCTTGATCGTGTTCAGCAGCTGCCCCAGCCCCTCCAGCGCGAAGTACTCGGCCTGCACCGGGATGAGAACCGAGTCCGAGGCGGTGAGCGAGTTGAGGGTGAGCAGCCCCAGCGAGGGCGGGCAGTCGATGACGATGAAGTCGTACTTGCGCCGGATGCGGGGCAGGGCGGCGCTCAGCAGCTTCTCGCGCTGGGTCTCGTCGATGATTTCAACCTCGGCGCCCACGAGGTTGATGTGGCTCGGCATCATGTCGAGGAACGGCATCGCCGTGCTCATCACCGCGTCGGACGCATCCACCTCCCCGATGAGCACCTCGTAGATGGAGTTGTCCACCTCGTCGGACTCGATGCCGATGCCGGAGGTGCAGTTGGCCTGCGGATCGATGTCCAGCAGGAGGGTGGGGTGCTCCGTCGCCGCCAGGGAGGCGGCCAGGTTGATTGCGGTGGTCGTTTTGCCCACCCCGCCCTTCTGGTTGGCGATCGCGATAACTTTTCCCATAGTAAACTACCGAAGACAATCTCGCTCGCAAAGAGGTTCACCCGGCCCCACGCTTGACGACGGGCCCGGACATGACGACGGGGGACTATAACCTACGAACCACGCCCCCCCAATGTCTACCCCCCGCGACCGGATCACTCGTCCCGGCACGGAGGTTTAGTACGTGGTTCTTTTTGCCCGGCCCCTAATCCTGGGACTGTCTCCCAACCGGCCGCTGCCGGTCAGTGTTCTGCCCACCGCGGGCGCCACGCCGGCCTGCCCCCCGCCCCGTCGCTGTCTCACCTCGCTGTCTCGCCCACGTCCTCGCTCCCCACCATGGCGCGCCGCATTGTACTGTCGTCGGACCGGGACGAGCCGTCGGGGTCGACCGAAGACCTTACGATCGAGTACGCGGAGGCCCTCAACGAGCAGCAGTATGCGGCGGCGACGGCTGGGAAGGGGCCGCTCCTCATCGTGGCCGGGGCGGGCACCGGCAAGACGCGCACCCTCATCTACCGCCTCGCCTATCTGGTCGAGACGGGCACGCGCCCCCAGCAGATCGTGCTGCTCACCTTCACGCGACGGGCGGCCAACGACATGACGGCCCGCGCGTCCAATCTGCTCGACGGGCGTTGCGAGAAGGTGCGCGGCGGCACGTTCCACGCCTTCTGCCTGGAGGTCCTGCGGCAGCACGCCGAGGCCCTCGGCTTCCCGCGCAACTTTACGGTCCTCGACGCGGCGGACGCCGCCGATGTGCTCAGCGTCATTCGCACCCGCGGCGAGTACGGCGACGGGGAGGAACGCTTTCCCCAGAAGAACACGCTCTACTCGATGTTCTCCTCGGCCACGAACCGCGACGAGACGCTCGGCGAGACGATTACGAAGCGCTACCCCCAGTTCACGAGCCTGCACGCGGAGCTCAAGGCCCTCCGCGACGCGTACCGGCGGTACAAGAAGGAGCACGGGCTCATGGACTTCGACGACCTGCTGGAGCGCACGCTGGAGCTCCTCGAGACGGACGACGATGTGCGGCACCAGGTGGCCAGCCGCTGCCGGCACGTGCTGGTTGACGAGTACCAGGACACCAACGCCCTCCAGGCCGAACTGGTCAAAAAGTTTTCGTCGGTCCACGGCAACGTGACCGTGGTGGGCGACGACGCGCAGAGCATCTACAAATTTCGGGGCGCCGACTTCCGCAACATCTTCCGCTTCCCCGACGAGTTCGACGACACCGAGGTCGTGAAGCTGGAGCACAACTACCGCTCGACCCAGCCGATCCTGGACCTGGCCAACCGCGTCATCGAGCAGGCCGAGCGCTCGTACGACAAGACGCTCTTTACCGAGAAGACAGAGGGAGAGCTCCCGGCCCTCGTCCCGGCCGCCGACGGCGACATGGAGGCCCGGTTCGTGGCCGAGATGGTGCTTCGCCTGCGCGAAGACGGGGTTCCGCTCAGCGATGTGGCGGTGCTCTTCCGCAGCAGCCACAACGCGTACGACCTGGAGGTGGAGCTCAACCAGCGCAACATTCCGTTCGTAAAGTACGGCGGGATGAAGCTCAACGAGGCGGCCCACATCAAGGACGTGCTGGCCCACCTGAAGGTGGTGGAGAACCCGCAGGACGCCGCCTCCTGGAACCGGGCGCTCCAGCTCATCCACGGCATCGGGCCCAAGACGGCCCAGTCCCTCATCGAGTGGACGACGGAGGCGGCCGAGGACCCCCTGACGCTCGGGGACGGCGCCCCGTTCTCCGACCGGTACGCGGCCCGGCTCAAGCAGCTCTTCTCGACGCTCCGCCACGTCCGCTCCGACGATACGTCCGTCACCGAGCAGGTGGAGGCCATCCTCGACTACTACCAGCCCCTCTTCGAAAACAAGTACGCCGACGACCACCCGAAGCGGGCCCCGGACCTGGAGCACCTGGCCGGCCTCGCCGCCAACCACGAGTCGCGCCAGCGCTTCCTCTCCTCGCTCACGCTCGATCCCATCGAGCTGACCGCCCTGGACCAGGAGACCGGAGAGGACGACGAGCCCCCCCTCGTGCTGTCGACCATCCACTCGGCGAAGGGCCTCGAATTCCACACCGTCTTCCTGATCCGGGCGCTCGACGGCACCATTCCCTCGCGCCACGCGCTCCGCGAGCCGGGCGGGGTCGACGAGGAGCTGCGCCTCTTCTACGTGGCCGTGACGCGGGCGGAGGAGGGCCTGTTCATCTCCTACCCGATGACGCAGTACCGGCGGGGGCAGGGCGAGTACATGACGACCCCGAGCCGCTTCGTCGAGGACCTGCCCGACGACGTCCTCGAACCGGTGCAGCTCGTCGAAGAAGACGCCGTGGACGAGAACGCCCCGGATGCGCCTGAGGGGGGCGACACACTGCCCTCTTCCCGGAACGGGGAGGCCCCGGCGCCCCCCGAATCCACGCGGGACGACGGGCCCCCCGACGACCCTGCCGACGCCGACGGCCTTCCGTTTTAGACGACACGCTTCCGACCTGCTCTCCCCCACTGCTTCATCATGAGGACGCCACACGAGCATTCCACGCCGCCCGAGGCGCACGAGGCGGCCAAGGTCCCCCTCGAGATCCTGGAGGTGGGCATGGAGCAACTCGATGCAATCCGGCGCCTCAACGTCGCCATCTTCGACGACGCCCACATCATCGAGACGTTTGAGCGGGACGACCTGCTCATGCTGCTCGCCCGGTCGGGCGGCACCGACGTGGGCTTCAAGCTGGGCTACCGGCTCAACGAGGCCGCGTTCTACAGCGCCAAGGGCGGCGTCCACCCGGCCCATCGTCGCAACGGCATTGCCCGGGCCCTTCTCTACGACATGCTCGACGTCGTGGCCGGCCGCGGCTACGAGCGATTCGTGTACGATACGTTTCCAAACAAGCACCCCGGGATGACGGTCCTCGGCCTCGACGAAGGATTCGAGGTGATTCGGGCCGGCTACAGCGCCAAGTACCAGGACTACCGGCTCCGCTTTGCGTGGACCTTCGACGCGGCATGACGTTCGGGCGGATCAGGGACCGCGCCGACGGTGCCAGAACGCAATCGACGGGTGCCCCCCACAACACATCTCCGATACTCTGCCTTCCCTCACACGCTCTTCTATGGATCGCGACACCGCCAAGCAGGCCGCCGCCGAGGCCGCCGCTCAACTCGTCCGCGACGGCATGTGCGTAGGCCTTGGCTCCGGCTCCACCACCGCCTACGCCCTCGAATTTCTCGGCCGCCGCATTCAGGCCGAGGACCTCGACGTGCAGGGCGTCCCCACGTCGTTTGCCACCGAGCGCCGCGCCCGCACCCACGGCATCCCGCTCACCTCGCTCGACGACACCCCCAGCCTCGACCTTGCGCTCGATGGGGCCGACGAGGTCGACGACGCCTTTCGCCTCATCAAGGGCGCCGGCGGGGCGCACGCCCGCGAGAAGGTGGTGGCCCACCAGGCCGACCGATTCGTGGTGCTGGTCGACCCGACGAAAGAGGTGAGCCGGCTCGGCACCCAGTTCCCGGTGCCCGTGGAGGTGCTCCCCATGGCCGCGACGCCGGTAATGAACGCCCTAGACGCAGCGGGGGCGACGCCGACGCTCCGCACGGCCGACGCCAAGGACGGCCCGGTGGTCACCGACCAGGGCCTGTGGATCATCGACGCCCGGTTCCCCGACGGCATCGAGAACCCCGACGCCCTTAATCGAAGACTTTGCGACCGCCCCGGCGTGCTCGACCACGGCCTGTTCCTGGACATGGCGACCGATGTCCTCGTGGGCCGTCCCGATGAGTCCGTAGACCACCGTTCGGCGTCCTAGCCCGGAGGGGCCGGGCCAACTGCTCGCCCTGCACAAAAACAAAAAAACGCGCACCGCGGGTGCTCCCACGGTGCGCGCTGAAACGGACCAGACGAGAATCGGAGGCCGCGTTACTGAAGCCGGAACGTCACGGGAAGGGACATCTGGACCTTTACGGCCTGTCCCCGCTGCTTCCCGGGCTTGAAGCTCTGCTCCTTCACCGCCTTGACGGCTTCCTCATTCAGAAGCTTGTGGACGCCCCGTGTCACCTTTGGGTTCTTCACGTTGCCCTGCTCGTCCACGACGAACTGAACGATCACGCGCCCCTCGATGCCGGCCTTCTTCGCAAATTCGGGGTACTCGACCGACTGCTGGAGCGCCCTCATGCCGCCGACCAACTCGGGTTGGTTCTCGACGACCATAAAGATTTCCTGCTCCTCTTCCTCCTCCTCTTCCCCGTCGTCGGGCGGCCCTTGACTGGTGTCCAGCCGCTCGTCCATGTCGAGCGAGGCGTCGAAGTCGGTCTCATTCTCGATAACTTCGTTGTTCGGCACCTCCTGGGGCACCGGGGGCTTCGGGGGCGGCGGCGGCTCCTTCTCCTGCTGGGTCTGCTGGATCTGCTTCATGTCCACGGTCTCCTGCTCCTCCATCTGGACCTGGAACGAGCTTTCGTTCGAGAAGTCGGCCCGGAAGGCCACGATGAGGAGCGTAAGCGAGAGAACCAGGCCGATCTCTACGTACAGCGGGTACTGTTTGCGTAGATCCGCCCCTTCTTCCTTGCGCAAGGCCATGGTGGGTCACCTTGTTGTGAGACGATGCGAGTACCGCCGCGCGGACACACGGCCGGATGCTGAGCAATACGCGAGACGAAAATGAATACACCGGCCCTTTCTCGATGTTTCATCTTTGGGGCGCCCCCGTCACGCGGATCGGGCTCGCCGAGGGGCCCCGTCGGCCCGCCTGCCCTCCAGTGTAGCGCCACGGCCTAGGCCGATGCCCGATCCGTCCGACGCACATGGTAGACGTAGTATCCTACAAATGCAACGCCGAACCCGAGGAGGTCCGCCGTGACGTCGTAGGGATCCGCCATCCGCTGGACGGGCAGCAGGTGCTGGTACACCTCCGTTCCCACCGCAAACAGCAGCCCCCCGACGAAAAACATTCCGCCGCGCCGACGAAAGCACGCCGAGAGCCTCTCGGTGTCCGGCGGGCACAGGCCGCGCAGCCAGAGAATTCCGAATCCGGCGAAGAGCCCCGCGTGCACGACCTTGTCGAGACCAGTGGCCTGGGCGTCCGGCATGCTTCCGGTGGGGAGGGTCAACGCAACGAGAATGCCGACCGTCCAGAGCGTCGCAAGAAGGCGGTAGTGAACGGTGCGGAGGGACGACAGAATGCGCATCGGGCGGAGGCGTATCAGGGAGAAACAGAAATTTCAGGGAAGGCGCGAGATTTACCTCTGCCGACGCCCCTCTCCGAACCGTTCGGCGGCCACACGGGGTATCATGTCGAGCAGGTCGGTCGCCACCATCGACCGGGGGTCGTGGGTGGCGCCGTACCGCTCGGCCGCGGCCCCGCCCACGTGCAGGGCCGCCGCGGCAGCATTGAGCGGCGACAGCCCCTGGGCCATGAGCCCCACGCACTGGCCGGCCAGCACGTCGCCCGTGCCCGCCGTCGCCAGGGCCGGCGTGGCAATGCTTCCGAGGACGGTCCGACCGGTCGGCCCGGCAACGACGCTCGGCATGCCTTTCAGCAGACACACGGCGTCCCACCGCTCCGCGTAGGTTTGTGCGGCGCGCACCCGGTCGGTGAGGGCCCCCTCCTCCCCCGCAAGCCGCCGGAACTCCCCGGCGTGCGGCGTCAAGACCCACGGCGCCTGTCGCTGGTCGGCCAACTCATCGATGTGACCGGCCAGTGCGTTGAGGCCGTCGGCGTCGAGCACAAGGGGCGTATCGACCGTCCGCACCAGTCGTCGCACGAACTGTGCCGTTCCCGGGGCGCGCCCGAGGCCCGGCCCCACGAGAATAGCGTCCGCAGTGTCTGCGGCCTCGGCCAGCGCATCGAGGGCCGCGTCTGGGGCAATGCCGTCGTCGTCCCCGGTCGGGAGTGGAAGGGTGGGAATCGTCGTGAGGGCCCCGGCGAGCGTCGCGTGGATGGTCTCCGGCCCCGCACACCGCACGTACCCGGCGCCGCTGCGCCCCGCCGCCTTTGCCGCCATGACCGGCGCCCCCGCAAACGGAGGCGCCCCCCCGACGATCAGAGCCGTCCCGACACTGTATTTGTAAGCGTCGGGGTCTCGTGCCGGCCACCACGCCCGCACCGCCGCGTCGGTCGTCTCGCGCACGCAGCCCGGCTTCTCCGCGGCACGGTCGAGCACGAACGGAGGCATGCCAATATCGACGACCTCGACGGTTCCGGCCCGCGTGGGCCCCTCGCCGACCCGCAGGCCCACCTTCGGCGCGGCCATCGTCGCCGTGCGGTCGGCCCGGACGGCGACGCCAAGAACCGCCCCGGTGTCGCTGTGGAGGCCGGTGGGCACGTCGAGGGCCACCGTCGGCGCCGTCCGCCCATTCACCCACGTCACGAGGCTGCGGATGGGCTCCCGCACGTCGCTCGTGAGCCCCGTCCCCAGGAGCGCGTCGACGTAGAGGCGAGGCCGAAGCGGCGCCACCGCGGCCGTCAGTGTCTCCACGTCCTCCAGCTCCCCGATGGTCAGTCGCTCCCCGACCGCCCCGTCCGCCTGGAGTTGCCGCAGCAGCGACAGATTGTGGGCCGCGTCGTCGCTCAGCTCGTCGGGGGCGCTCGCCAGGACGACGTGTACCCGCGCCCCGTCGGTCACGAGGTGCCGCGCCACGACGAGCCCGTCCCCGCCGTTGTTGCCCTTGCCGCAGAGCACCACCACGGCCTCGTCCTCCAGGGGCCCGTAGGCGTCCTGGATGCGCGCGGCACAGCCCCGACCGGCCGTCTCCATGAGCGTAAAGCTGGGCAGGCCGTACTCCTCAATCGTGTAGCGGTCGGCCGCCTGCATGGCACCCGCCGTAAGGACGGGGGGGCACAGTGCTTCAGCGTCGGAAGAAGCCATCATTTCGAGCAGTGTGTTGCAGTTCAACCAATCGCGCGGAAGTCGTCTCAGCGGCCCCGCCCAGCGGATCCGGATGTGTCGGGCGGCGACGCGTCGGGCCGGGCCGGCTCCGGCACGAGAACCGGGATCCGCAGCGGGACCGGCAGCTCTGTCGTCCACCGGGGGCGCGCCTCCAGCGGCTCCCGGAGCCACGTCACCGGTTCCGCCGGCACGTAGGGCTGGATTTGGCCGCCGTCCCACCGCCCGTTCTCGTTGCGGTCCAGGTACGCCCGGAACCGATACCGGCCCTCCGGCAGCTCCGCGAACTCAAACAGACTGTCGGGCGGCGTGGTCAGTCGGCGGGGGGCCACCGGAATGGAGGACTCGACCGCCGTCAGGTCGACCGCAACCGGGCCGCCGTCCAGCAGCGAGTCCGGAGGCGTCGCGTCCCGCTGGGTCCCCAACGAGTCTTCGGGGGCGGCGAGGGAGTCGGCCCGAGCCGAGTCGGCACGAATGGGCGACGGGCGGGCCGCGGGGGCGTCCGCGTCCGCTTCTCCCCCCTCCTCCGCCGCGCGCGTCGTGTCGATGACGCGGGCCCGACCCGCAAGCGCGCCGAGCACCCGGCCGGTAACGCGCCGGAAGCGACGACGAACGGTCGTGTCCGGCTGGGCAAATACGTCCCCCGCCACCCGCACGTCGACGACCTTCCCCGGCGAAAGGGGCGGGTCGGGCCGAAGTCGGTAGGTGGTGCCGTCGTCGGTTGCGAACGAGACAGACTGGGGGGCGCCGGTGGTGTCCCGGACGTCCACGCCCTCCCGCAGTGCCGCGCTGTCCGGGGCCTGATTAAATCGGACGCCCGGCTGCACGCCCGGCAGGAGGGGACGCGCCCCCGTCGAGTCTTGCCCCAGGCCGGTCGGCACGAATCCTCGGAACCGCGTGCGCAGGGTGTCAGCCCGCGCGGCCGCCCGGAACCGGGCCGTGTCCGGCCTGAGCGGCTGCCCCAAGGTATCGACCACCGCGCCACGTCGCAGCGGCAGGGCGTGGCGCGCATCGGGCATCGGCGCCGTGCGCACCACGATCGCGTTCGGGCGATCGGGGGCGTTGTACACCCCCCGCACGGCCACCGGGGTGCCGGTGGCCGAGTCGCGCGGGGCCCATGCCGTCGGGGATCGCGTCCCGAGCCGCACCGGCTCGTCGAAGCGCAGGCGCAGGCGCTGCCGACTCACCGGCCGCACCTGCTGGAGCTGCGGGGCGGTCGTGTCGCGCCGCGCCAGGAGCCAGGGCACCGGCACCGCCGCGGCCCCACTGTCGGCCCGGATCGACAGCCGGGGCGGCACGGCCACCGGCTCTTGGGGATCGGGCTGACGATTGCGGTTGTTGTCGCGGAGGGCAAGAACGTAGTAGGGCCCTTCCCGCATGTAGTCGAACGAAAAGCGCCCCCCCTCGCCGGTCTGTGTGCGATAGCTGGGCGCGTCGGGCAGCGGCCGGACGGCCGACGCCCCGGGCGGGAGGGCGTAGGCAAACACATCCACGCCCTGCTGGGTGGTGCCCGAGGGGCCGTTCACGACGCGGCCTTCAATTTGGCCCCGATTGATGCGCTCCCCCGTCGAAAACGCCACCGTGATCGGGGTTTCGAGCGAGACGCCCCGGGCGTCGCTCAGGGTCGTGCCGAATGTGAAGATGTAAGTCGTGCTGTCGCGAAGCGCGGACGGAAACTGAATCTCGACCGCCCGTCCGTCCCAGCTGAACTGGGGCCGCTGCTCGAAAGTCGGGGTAATGGACAGGGCCTGGGAGAGGGTGCTCCGCTCCACGTACTCCGAAAACTCGACACGCAGCGCGCCCACGTCCGTAGACACGTCGACGGTGTCCTGTACGGGGCGTGTCTGGACGACCGAGGGGGGCGTGCTGTCCCTCGGGCCGCCGCTCGGGGCCTGCGGATTGGCACAGGACACGAGAAGCCCAATCAGCAGCCCGAAGGCACTTCCGACGGCACACCGGCCCCCATTTTTAGTGCCTCCGTCCCAGCCCCCCCCGCCGCTACCCGACACTGACATTCCGTCCATCCTCGTCACATCCATCAATCGAGACCAGAGAACTGCATATCCGGGATTGGTCGGGTCGTCGTTCACGCGTAGATTCCGCGCATCCGGAGCGCCTCGGCCACCCGACGGATTCCCACCACGTACGCCGCGATGCGGAGGGAGACGTCGTACTTGTCCGCCGCCGTGTAGACCTTGTCGAACGCCTCCCCCATCATGCGGTCGAGGCGGCGGTTTACTTCCTCCTCGGTCCAGAAGAAGCCCTGTCGGTTCTGGACCCATTCGAAGTACGACGCCGTCACGCCCCCCGCATTCGCGAGAATGTCCGGGATGACGAGCACCTCCTTCTCCGCCAGCACCTCGTCGGCCGCCGGATGGGTGGGTCCGTTCGCCCCCTCCGCCACGATCCGGGCCCGCAGGTCCTCGGCGATCTCGCGGTTAATCTGATCCTCCTTGGCCGCCGGCACGAGCACGTCCACGTCGAGCGTCAGGAGCTCTTCGTTAGTGATGTGCTGTGCCTCCTCGTAGCCCGCCAGGGTCCCCCCATTCTGCTGGGTGTAGGCCTTCATCGCCTTCAGGTCGAGGCCGTTCTCGTTGTAGTACCCCCCCGTGATGTCGCTGACGGCCACCACGGTACACCCCTGCTCGCCCAGCAGGTCGGCGGCCGTGGCCCCGACGTTGCCGAAGCCCTGTACGGCTACGGTGCAGTCGCCCGGCGCAAGCCCGATCTGCTCCATCGCGGCGAGCGTCACGGTCATCACGCCCCGGCCGGTGGCCTGCCGACGCCCCTTCGACCCCCCGAGGCCAACGGGCTTGCCCGTCACGACGGCATTTTCGGTCTGACGGGCGTGCATCGAGTACGTGTCTAGCACCCAGGCCATGATCTGCTCGTTCGTGTTCATGTCGGGGGCCGGGATGTCCTTGTCCGGGCCGAACACGTCGAACAGGTCGGCGGTGTAGCGGCGCGTGAGCCGCTCCAGCTCGCCCGGGCTCATCTCCTCCGGATTGCACGCGACCCCTCCCTTCGCGCCGCCGAAGGGCAGGTCCACCAGCGAGCACTTCCACGTCATCCAACCGGCCAGCGCCTTCACCTCGTTGAGCGTCACGTCCGGCGCGAAGCGAATGCCGCCCTTGCTGGGCCCCAGGACGTTGTTGTGGATGACCCGGTAGCCCTCGAAGATCTTCACGCGGCCCGAGTCCATCTCCACCGGGATCGACGTCACGTGCATCCGTGCCGGGCGGCAAAGATACTCGTAGAAGCCAGGGCTCAGTTCGAGAATTTCGGCGGCCACGTCGAACCGCTCCATCATGGACTGGAACGGGCTGTCGTGGTCGATCGGGGCCGGCTCACGATACGCCGACCGCTCGTAGACGTCAAAGTTGAACGGCATGGGACTGCGGACCAAAATGCGATGATGGTGAACGGAAGGCCCTTCTGCCTTCCCGAATGAAGCCGGACGGGGAACCAGGAAGATCCGGATTCTCCGCCAAAAAGTCGAACGGCCGACGGTTCCCCTCCAAGCGAACGATCCGCGGCGCCTTCAGTTGCTCCGCCGCGTCGTTCGCCGTTCCCTTTCCCTCTTGTCGGTCAATTTTCATGCCCACGCCCCTGTCCAACCGCCGCCGCAAGGCCATCGCCGCCCTCACCCGCCGCCGGGGCCGCCGGCGACACGACCGGACGCTCGTTGAAGGGCCCCGTGCCCTCCGGGCGGCGCTCGACGCGGACGCCCCCCTCGTGGAGGTCGTCGTGACCCCGGAGGGGCGTGGCGACCCGACCGTTCAGGCCCTCCTGGAGCAGCTGTCGGTCTCTGTGCACGAGACGGACCCCGACACGATGACGACCCTCACCGACGTGGAGACGCCCCAGGGCGTCGTGGCCGTGGCGGAGCGCCGTCTTCGGGATCCCGAAACGGTGCCCGAGCAGATCGGCGAGGCCGGCACGGTTCTCGTGCTGGACGGGATTCAGGACCCGGGCAATGTGGGCACGCTGCTCCGCACGGCGGCGTGGTTCGGGGCCCAGGCCGTCGTGGCCGGGCCCGGCACTGCGGGCCTGTACGGCCCCAAGGTGATGCGCGCGGGTGCCGGCAGTCACTGGGCCCTGCCTCTCGCCCGCACGGACGCCCCGGGCCCCTTCCTCGACCGCCTTCGCCGCCACGGGGCTGCCCTCTACGGGGCCGACCTCCAGGGCACCCGCGCCGATGCCTGGGGCCCCGACCGGCCCTCGGCCCTCGTGCTGGGCAGCGAGGCCCACGGCCTCAGTGCCGCCGTGCTCGACCGCCTCGACCTGACGGTGTCCCTCCCCGGCGCCCCCGATCGTCCCGCCGCCGAGTCGCTCAACGTGGCCGTCGCCGGTGGGATTCTCCTGTACGAGTGGCTTGGCCCCTGACCGCAGATCCGCTGTGCCGGATAACCATTAAGAAATAAGAAACGACGTTAGGTCCCGGACGGCCCGCGTGTCTACCGGATGCATTTCATTTGGGGCACATTTCTCCCAAAGCCCGGTCTCTTGGTGGGGGTCCGGGCTTTTTTCTGTGCCGGTACGCAATTTTTGCGGCCCTTTCCCGAACGATTCGTCTCCCTCGGCCGCCTCGTGGGTGGGAGGGTGGAAACGGCGACGACCCACACGCATTGGGGACCGACGGCTGCTCACCTCAAGTCTGTGTCTCTCATTCTTCTTTCGCTCCTATGCCCACCTACACGATCATCGGCTTCGAGAAGGACGGCTTCGATCCCTTTTCGAGCGTCGCGACTGCCGACACCCCCGCCGAGGCGGCCCAGAAGGCCATCCAGGACACGTTCATCAAGACCCAGGGCCGGCGCCCCCCCAACACCGAAGCGCTTGCCCAGCTCGAAAACGAAACGGGACTCTTCGTCGTCGGCATTGTTGAGGGCGAGCACGACAACCTGAACGAGATCGTCGATCACTACGAGCAGTGGGACTAGGGGCTTGCGACGTGCGACCCGCAACGCACACGGGCCCCGCCCGCTTCGCGGCCCCGTCTTCGTCAGTGGGGGCGTCGGGAGTGGGCCACTACCCCGATGCGAGCAGATCGTCCAGGGCCGCGCTGATCTCTTCGAGGCACCACCGGTAGTCGGCGAGCGACCCGCCGTAGGGGTCGGGGACGGCCCAGGTGACCATCGCGTCGGGGGCCCAGTCGTGATCGTCTCGGAGTCGGCGCGCCACCGCCGGACTCATGGCCACGATCCGCCCGGCCGCCGTCAGGTCCACCGCAGACACGTCGCGGGGCGTGTGGCCCCGTAGCGACAGCCCTCGCGCCTCGCGCAGGGCTCGATCTGCATTCGGCGCCGCCCCGTCGCCCGGGCCCGCGGCCACCCCTGCACTCTCGGCCGACACGCCCCGCGCCTCCGCGAGGGCTTCGGCCAGGGGACTCCGGCACGTGTTGCCCGTACAGACAAAGAGATATTGTGCGCTCATGGCAGGTCGTCAGGGATCTGATGCGGGGTCGATCAGAACAGCGGGGCCCGAAGGGTGGCGCCTCACGACCGCCAGACCGCCCATCCGACGCGGATCACGGACGCCACGAGGTATGCCCCGTAGATCAGCCCGCCGATGACGGCGGCGTCGCCGAGCGTCGCCGGGTCCACCGAGGCATGGAGGGCCCGGTGAAGTTCTCGTGGGGGCGCCAGCCAGGCCGCACAGACGGGGTTCTCGGCCCCCTCCCAGGCGCACCGGAGCGCGGGCACCGTGAGCAGCAGGCTCGCGCCACAGAAGGCCGTGGCCCCCGCTCGCCAACGCCGGAACCAGGTCGCCACGGGCCCCTCCCCCAGCGACGCAGGCCCGGGCACGAAGAGCACGTCGCCGGCATGGAGCGCGAGCGGAATCGCGACGAGGGCCGTGTTGCCCGCCACGAAGGCCCCGGGGCGGCCGTCTACCATCAGGTAGACCGTCACCATTAGCAGCGACGAGGCCCGCCAGTAGGCCAGGAGGCGTCCCCGCACCGCGGGCCGCCACACCGACGCGAGCAGGAGCCCCAGCGGCGCGGCGACCAGGAGCGCCGTGGCGAGAACGAAGTCGAGACGAATGAGGACGGGAAGCACGGAGCAGCGTGCTGTATCAAACGGACCGTCGCGGATGGCCCACAGGCCGTAGCCAGAGCAGCATGCATCCTGGCACGTGGGGCAGAGGTGGCGTTCCCCGTTGTGTCCTGCGCGTCTCGGGCTCCGCAGGTCGCCAACGCCTTTCGTCCCAAGGGCCCTCCAAAACGCACCAAGCCCCCGGTCATCCGGAGGCTTGAGAGGAAGCGGTGGGCCCTCCTGGATTTGAACCAGGGACCTCTCGCGTGTGAGGCGAGCGCTCTAAACCGCTGAGCTAAGAGCCCGCGCAAAATGGACGGGTATTAACGGGGGTGGCTGGACCGTGTTCGGCCAAGATGGAGCAAAGTCCTCCCCATTGACCTCAGCGCTCCCCGGCCGTCATAAACGTCGGTGCGGCACGGCCCGTGTCGGTGCTCGGTGACGGGGCCTCTGCCGGAAGTGTGAGAAGCCGGTCGGCCGACGAAAACGATGAGGCGCGCGGCGGTCGGCCTCGGTCGGCTGCGCCCCGGCGCGGCGATGCTTCGTCTCGCCCCTCCGACGGCGCGGCCTGTCGCTCAATCGCAGTGGCCGGTCCGGACGAGAGCGTAGACGGCTCCACGAGCATCGACCCGGCAAGAAATCCCACGACGAGGGCCACCGCAATGGACGACGCAAGCCCGAGGGCCACGACGGACCGACTGGTCTCCTCCGACGCAAGCAGTTCTGGAGCGGCGTCTCGGAGAAGGTCTTCTTCCACCTCTCGCGCGGCTTCCATCGGGGCCGTGGGCGGCGCCCCGGTGTCCTCGCCCCCGCAAAGCAGTTCGCGCGTCTGGCGAAGGCGCTCTATGTGGGCCCGCAGCTCAGGATTGGCCTCCACGTACTGCTCAAAGACGGCCTCGACCGAAGGGTCCATTGTCCCGTCCACGTACTCGCAGAGCCACTCGTCGAGCCACTCGTAGGAAGGGACCCCGTCGCCGGACGCCTCTCCGTCAAAGGGTCGCTCGGGGAACTGCATAAACGGTGGTTCGCCGGATGTACGTTTGCGTCGGAAACCGTGGCACGAGATCCTCCGTCGAGCCGCCCTCGGGCCCCACAACATGGGGAAACGATCGTCCCATGCGGTGCGAACACGCGCTGCGGATCTGGGGGCAGCTCGTCATCGATACGTATTCGGGCTACGCACTCCTTGTTTCCGTGAATTCCGGGCCTGGCCGGCGCAAACGGATCTGAACGGCGCCATGGCGACGACGCGTCACCGTCCGGGAACGCTCTCCCCCTACGCCGCCACCGGACGGGCATCCGGCGGAAGCAGCCGCCGCAACAGGAGCGTCATCACGAGCGAGGCCTCGCGGGACGCCCCGCCCTTGAGCTCGTAGTCCGCCGCCACGAGGGCCGAGTAGGCGTCGGCAATCGCCGAGCGGTCGTAGCGCTGGGCGGCGTGCTTGTACTCCTCTACGAAGTAGGGGCTGACCCCGATGTAGCCGGCAAGGTCGTACTTGTTCTCGCGCAGGGCCCCGGGCTTCTGCAACTTCCAGAGCTTGTCGAAATAGCCGTTGAGCACGGCCACCATCATGATGGCCTCGCTGCGCGGGTTGGACGCCTGCTGCAGAATGCGGTCGACGATACGCTGTGCGTCGGCGGGACGCCCCTCCCCCAGGGCGCTCTGCAGCTCAAAGACGTTGAACTCGCGCGTCTGGCCGCTGGCGGCAAGCACGTCGTCGGCCGTGAGCCGCGTGGCGTCGCCGGCAAACGTGATGAGCTTCTCGATCTCGCTCGCCGCCCGCTGCAGGTCGGTGCCCACGTAATCGGCGAGCATCTGGACGGCCTTCGGCTTGATCTCGTACCCCTGGCCCTGCACGTAGTCCTGAATCCAGCCCGGCATCTCGTTGTCGTACGGCGACTCGAACTCGGACCACGTGGCGTGCTCCTTCAGCGCGCGGTACGGATGGGCGCTCAGGTTCGGCTTGCTGGTGCAGGCGAGCAGGACGATGGCCTGCGGATTGGGCTGGGCGGCGTAGTCCTTGAACTGACGGTTGTTCTCGAGCTTCTCGAACTCGCGGACCACCACGACCCGCTTCGGCGCCCCCGCCGGAAAGCCCTGGCACAGCCCAATCACCTCTGAAGCCTCCGTCTCCGACCCGTACACCACGTCGAGGTTGAAGTCGTGCTGGCTCGGGTCGAGCGCCTCGTCGATGAGCAGCTCCTGCAGCTCGTCGATCAGGAAGGTCTCCTCTCCAAAGAAAAAGTAGAGGGGCTCGAAGTTTTGGTGCCGGAAGGCCGTGGCCAGATCGTCGTAGGACGGGCCCGTGTCTTTTGCCATTGGCGTGGGTCAATGCCGAATTGCGGATGAACGCGCTCGTGTGCCCCTCCGATGCGCCCCGTTCGCGCGCCGCGGGCGTCAGGTCGGCAGGGGCTCATCGTCCTCGGAGAGGTGGGCCCCGTGGAGCCGGTAGCCGAGATCGCGGAGCCGCTGGAAGTCGTTCTTCGTCATGCGGTGGACCAGCCCGAAGAGGGTAAGCGTCTCGTCCTCCAGCGTGGCGGCGCGGTGCCAGGCGTCGAGGGGCAGCGTCTCCAGTCGCTCGGTGAGCGCACGCCGGGCCCCTTTCACCTCCTGCAGGATGTCGTCGATGGCCCGATCATTCCAGCCCGCGTCGTACACCTCCGCGTCCACGTCGACCGGCGCCAGGTCCGGCTCCTCCTCGTCAACAATCCGGTCGACCCGCGTCCGACGCACCTCGGCGTCGAGCGTCGCGATGGCCCCGTACAACTCTTTCATCGTAAGGGCGTCGGGCTCGGGGCGTCCGCCAAGAATCTCGTCGGGCAGGCCGTCCACCACCGTCCGGAGGGCCGTAATCTCGTCAACGAGGTACCCGAACTGGTCCACCAGGGCGTCTCGCAGGGCCTCGGGGTCCTCGGCCCGCGCCTCGGCAATGTCAATGGTCTCTTCCATCTGCGTGTGGACGTGTTTTGGGGAGAAAGGGGACGTGCCGAGACGGGGGCACCCGTTCCCACCCGACCGTGGCGACTGTTTCGGCTTTGCGATGGCGGTGCGGCCAGCCGCCTCCCGACTACTCCGCGGCGTGCTTGGTCTGCGGCGGGCCCTGCCGGTCGCCCCCCCAGTCCTGATCGCCCTCCGTGGCCATGCGATCTTCACGCTGGTGGGTGGTGTCCAGGTCGTCCATGCCCTCCTCGGCCAGCCAGTCCAGGAAGTGCTGGTCCTTCACGCTGTGGAGGTTGTTCTCCTTCTTGAAGTCCCACTGCTGCCCGAACTGCTTGTTTTTGTACTGATCCAGGTACTCGAGGCGATCCTGCATCTGCTCGCTCGGCCGCAGCAGGTCGTCGAGGTCGAAGACCGCCTCGTCGCGGCTCTGGAAGGTGAGGTCGTGCTCCTTCGACATGACGATCGCCTCCTCCGGGCACACCTCCTCGCAGAAGCCACAGTAGATGCAGCGGAGCATGTTGATTTCGAACCACTCCGGCTCCCGCTCCTTCACATTGTTCACCTCCTTCGACTGCATGGAGATGGCGAGCGGCGGGCAGGCCCGGGCGCACAGGTTGCAGGAGACGCACCGCGGCCGATCGTCCTCCTCCACGAGCACCGGCCGCCCGCGGTAGCTGTCCGGCGGATACCACTGCTCTTCCGGGTACTCGAACGTGTAGGTCGGCTCGTTGGCCATCCGGTCGAACGAGTAGCCGAGCCCCTTGAACAGCTCCGGCAGGTAGAGGCTCTCCCAGAAATTGAGGTCCCGCTCGTTCTCTTTCTTTGTGTTCTCGGGCGTGCCAGGCATGGGGGTTGTGGGTTAAAAGTTGAGAGTTAGGGGTTCAGGATGAAGGAGGCAAGAGTCGGGGGAGTGATCCCAACAGGCGCATGAAGTATACGCACTGCAGGAAGAAGGATTCCATCTCGCGTCTGCCCTCCGTCAAGAGCCCATTCATTCCATCTCCGTGCCGCTGAAACTCTCAACACGCAACGCTCAACGCAGAACCCCTAATTCATCCGGGGGTCGTCGGGAAAGTTGGCGAGGACGGCGTACTCCCCACCCATGCGCCGCAGAATGGCGCGCCAGAGCTGATCGGGATCGGTGTCAAAAACGAACTCGGCGGCGCCGGGCGCCGGAATCCAGGCCTCCTCCCCGAGCTCGCCTTCGAGCTGACCGGGGCCCCACCCCGCGTAGCCGAGGAAGAACCGCAGGTTGTCGGGCGCGGCGTCCCCGCCCTTGGCGAGCTGCTGCACAGCCTCGAAGTCGCCGCCCCACGTCATGTCGCCGGGCAGCGCCACGCCGCCCGGAATGTCCTCCCGCGTGTGGAGGTAGTGCAGGGTTTCGCGCTGCACCGGGCCCCCCATGTACAGCGGCGGGTCGTAGGTGACGTACTCGTCGAGCACATCCCCCAGGCTCACGTCGAGCTCGCGGTTCAGGATGAGCCCGAAGGTGCCCTCCCGGTCGTTGTGCTCGCAGAGCAGCACCACGGACCGGCGGAAGTTCGGATCCTGCATCATTGGGGCCGAGATGAGCAGCGTGCCGGGGCCGAGGTCGACCTCGTCGGAATCAGGCATCGGACGGACAGAAGACGGGATGGGCTGAAAACATCGCGCTACGCGCTATCGAGCAGGGTGCTACTGATGCCCCTGGCGCATGGTTCACACCCCGCAAATCTGCGGCCATTCTTGCTAAATCGGCCCCCTCCACGCCGCTACCCAAAGAACCGCCGCGTCCACGCCTCGATCTCGCCGACGCCGAGCCCCCAGGCCGCCCCGAGGTAGGCGGCCGCGTACGCCGCCACGACGAGCGGCGCCACGAGGAGCACATGCCAGCTCGGGAGGAGGCCCCACGCGGCCGCCCCCGGCCCGAGCGACACGAGCGCGAGGCCCACCATGCGCCCGACGGGGCCCCACGGAATGCGCGCGTCGGGGAGCGGCCCCCGAAGCCAGTGCCGCAGCGCCGCGACCTCCACCCACGCCCCGACCGTGGCCCCCAGGCTGAGCCCGAGCGCGCCGAGGAAAAGCGCGTCGCCCGACAGCGGGCCCACAACCCGTTCGAGCGCAATCGTGTCGAGCCAGAACATCGCGGGCACGGCCACGAGCGTCGAGACCGTGACGCGCAGGACGGCAATCCAGGCCGGCGTCGTGGTGTCGCCGATCGCGTAAAACGCGTTCTGGAGGAGGCGCGAGAAGGTCGTCGCCAGGATGCCGAGGCTATACCCGCCGAGCACGATCGCGACGAGCCACGTGCTCGCCGCCTGGAACTGGCCGGTCCGGAAGAGCGCCCCCACCAGCAGCACGCCGAAGGCAAGGTAGCCCACCACCGTCGGCACCGTGAGGAACGCAATCTGCCGCAGCGAGCGGCGCAGGCGTGCCGAGAACGCCGCCACCTTCTCTTGCGTCAGGCGCGACAGCTCCGGCAGCTCCGAAGCGGCCACCGACATGCCAAAAAGACTGATGGGCAGCATGTAGAGCAGCTGGGCGTAGCGGAGCGCGCTGAGGGCCCCCACCGCCAGCCACGACGCCAGAAACAGATCGAGGTACGCCGACAGCTGCGCCACGCCCCGGCTCGCCACCACCGGCCCGAACGCGCTGAGCGCCTCGCGCACCCCCTCCACGCGCGTCGACAGCGACAACGAGAAGCCCTCCATCTCCCGCACCACGAACGGCAGCTGCACCCCAAACTGAAACAACCCGCCGCCGAAGGCCCCCACGCAGGCAACCAGAAGCAGCTGTGTAAGGGCGTCGCTCGACAGGGCGTCCGGCGCGCCGGGCGTGCCGGCCAGCACGTACCCGCCGCCGAAGAGGGTTGCGATGATGGCCGCGTTCCACAGCGTCGGCGCCACGTAAGGGACAAAGAACTGGCGGTGGCTGTTGAGCACGCCTAACGCCCACGCCGAGAGCACGAGCACCCCGGCCATCGGAAAGATGAGGCGCACGGCCCGCACCGCCAGGTCAAATCGGTTGAACGGAAGGTCCCCCGCCGCTACCTGGGCTGCATCGTCCAGGAAGCCCGGCGCCAGCACCGTCACGATCGGCTCCGCAAAGACGACCCCGAGTAGCGCCACGCCGCCCGCCGCGGCCAGCAGCACCCCAAAGATGGCCCCCGCAAAGCGCCCCGCCGCCGCGGGCCGGTCTTCGTCGAGCAGGCGGCTGTAGATGGGGATGAACGCGGCCGAGATCGTGCCCTCTCCCAGCAGGTTCTGCAGCAGGTTGGGCGACTTGAAGGCCACCTGCAGCACGTCCGCGTGCGCCCCCACCCCAAAGAAGTAGGCCACCGCCCGCTCCCGCAGCAGCCCAAACATCCGGCTCAGGAAAATGCCGCCCGCCACCGATCCCGCCGCACTCTCCCCCTCCGCGTCCGACGCGGACTCTGCCTCCGCCGATACGGTCTCCGCTTCGTCACCCATCACTTGTTCTAATAACCCAACCTCCAACCAACGACCCCACCCGATGCCCCCTCAACTCTCAACGCAAAACCCTCACCGTTCAACCCATAACCAGAAACCTACCACAGCCGATCCACGACGAGGTGGCTCAAATACCCCACCACCGCCGCCCCGTAGAACGGGAGCCCCACGAGCGGCCGCCCCGGCACGTGGAGGTACGGGAGGATGAGCAACGGCGACGGCACCAGCACCATCGCCCACCAGGTGTGCGTCCAGCCCCGGTGCGTGCTCAGCACCAGCAGCACCGCCACGAGGCCCAGGTAGGCCGCGGCCCGGAACTGCTCCGTCACCACCAGGAACAGGTCTACGGCAAAGAAAATCGAGTAGAAGATCTCCTGCCCCTTCGAATCGGTGTCCACGTCCGGCCAGAGGCCAAACAGGAGCGCCAGCGCCAGGAGCGCGAGCGGGTAGCCCACCTGCTCCAGCGCCGTAAACTGCCGGTAGGCCGCGTCGACGGAGAACGCGTACCCGAGGGCCGCCAGGTACGCGCCCCCAAAGACCGTCGCGCCCGCAATGTGACCCTTGTAGCCCGCCATCTAGTCAGTACCGAAATGCAACAGCAACAGCAAACGGAGAGATTGGAGAGAGGGCCACGGTGGGAATGAACAGCCTCTCCCAACTCTCAACCCTCAACTCTCCACGTTCCCACACTGCACGTCTCTCCGGAACGGCCTCCCTGTCCGTCCCCCGCACTCCCTCACGCCTCACGTGTCACGGTTCACGAAGTACTCCACCGCCAGCCGATACCCCGCCGCCCCGAACCCGCTCATCTGCCCCACGCAGGCCGGGGCGATCCGCGACGTGCGCCGGAAGTCCTCGCGGGCGTGGACGTTGGACAGGTGCACCTCCACCACGGGCGGATCGATGGCGGCCACGGCGTCCCGCAGGGCGACGGACGTGTGCGTGTACCCGCCTGGATTGAAGACGACGCCGTCGACGCCATCCTCGTGCGCGGCGTGCAGGTGATCGATGAGCGCGCCTTCGCTGTTCTCCTGCGCGAACCGAAGCGTGACCTTGAGAAACGCCGCGGTGAGATCCGCCTCAATGTCGGCGAGCGTCGTGGTGCCGTAGGTCTCCGGCTCGCGGACACCGAGCAGGTTCAGGTTGGGGCCGTTGAGGACAAGGAGGGGCACGGGGCGCAACGGGTCGTGACGGAGAAAAACTCCCTCCCATCAATTGCCGACCGGGCGGAAAGATTCACCGCTCGTCCTGCCCGGCAGAATCGTACGCCGGCACCTCCAGCGTGAGCCCGTCGTGGGCGAGGTGGACGTCGTCGGGGAGGGCGGCCTCCGCCTCGGCGTGGCGCACGTCGTGGGTCATGTGGACGAGGTACGTCTCGCGTGCTCCGATGCGGCGGGCGGCGGCCACGGCCTCGTCGAACGAGAAATGGGTGGGGTGCGGCCGGGGGCGGAGGCCGTCGAGGACGAGCGTGTCGATGCCCTGCAGTTGCTCGTAGCTGGCCTCGGGGATGGCACTCGCGTCCGTCAGGTACGCGAAGCGGCCGAGGCGGTAGCCGTACACCGGCACGTCGCCGTGCATCAGCAAGATGGGGTCGACGGGAACCGCGGTGTCGGCGGCGGTGCGGCTCGGCACGCGGAACGGGCCGTCCACGACCTCCAGCTCCACGTTCGCGGCGCCGGGATACGGGTCCCCCCCAAAGACGTAGTCGTAGTTGCGCCGGAGCACCGCGGCGGTCTCGGCGTGGGCGTAGCACGGCATCACGCGCCGGTTGTCCCGGAAGTAGGGCCGCAGGTCGTCGAGCCCCACGACGTGGTCGAAGTGGTGGTGGGTGTAGCAGACCGCGTCGATGCGGTCGATGTCTTCGCGGAGGGCCTGCGCCCGAAAGTCCGGGCCTGTATCGATGAGGAGGCCCATGTCGCCCACCTCCACGTAGCAGGCACAGCGGGTGCGCGTGTCACGCGGATCAGCGGAGGTGCACACCTCGCAGTCGCACCCGATGACGGGCACCCCGGTGGAGGTCCCCGTCCCCAACAAGGTGGCGGTGACCGGGGGCGTACGGGCGTGGCGGTCGGCCGGCGGGACGTCTGTGGACACGTGGGGACTAGTGGTCATGTGGGGCCTCCGCCGACATGTGCTCCGCCCAGGCCTCTTCGAGGGCCCGTCGCACCGCCGGCTTCAGGTAGATGGTATCGAGCGGGGCGTCCCGCAACGCCTCGGCCAACACCACCAGCTGCGTCTCGGGCAGGTCGTTCGTGTTGAGCATAATCACCTCCTCCCCCGCCACGACGCAGCGGCCCCCACGGAAGTTGCCAGCCTCGGCCCGGACCTCGATCCCCAGCCGGGCCGCAACCCCTTCCAGTTCGTCGATGATCGTAGTGGTGTCCATACCGCACAGTCACACTCCAACAAAAACGCGCCCCATTTCATCCCGGGCTGCCCCCCAGTTGTTTCCCCGTCGCCGGCCCCCGCTACGGCGACTCCGGCAGGGGAGCGCCGGACTCGTCCGTCACCTGAAAGGTGTGCGGCGGCACCTCGGTGTCCGCCTCGACGTGGACGCGCACCAGGTGCTCCATGAACCAGCGGGTCGTGTACGTGGGCACGGGGCGCCGCAGGAACGCCGCGACGAACGGATGCACCCGGAGCGTCACGGCGCGGTGGGTGTCGCTGTGCGCCACGAGCCACTGCTCGATGTCCTCCACAAGTTCGTCGGGGGCGGCGTCCCCCTCTGCGGAGGCGGCGGATCCATCCGACGAAGACGGACGTGGCGTCGCGTTCTCCGCCGTCTGCTGGGCCCGGGCCGCTTCGAGCTTGTCTTCGAGCGCCTGAATTTTCTGCCGCAGGGCCGTCACCTCTTCGTCCGGGGTGTCGTCCTCCGCCTTCAGGCGCTTCACCTCGCGCTCGCGCTTCTCCACCTCCTTCTCCAGGCTCTGAATTTTGCGCTCGGCCTGGCGGAGCTCTTCGGGGTCGGCCCCGTCGTCGCCGTCGTCGGACGGGGTCCCGTTGGCCGACGAAAAGGTCGTCGTGATGCTGGGGCGGAGCCGCTGGCGGGTGATCTCGACGAGCCCAAAGTCGCTCATCGGCAGCACCTTCGTCACCGCGCGGTCTTCCTCGAAGCCCTTCTTGACCTCGTCGTAGACCTTTTTCTTGTCGTCCTCATCCCGCAGGTCGATGAAGTCGACGACGATGATGCCCCCCAGGTCGCGGAGTCGAATCTGCCGGGCAATCACGCGGGCGGCCTCCAGGTTGACGTTGAGCGAGTTTTCGGCCTGCGATTTGCCCTTCCCGGAGCGTCCCGAGTTTACGTCGACCACGTGCATCGCCTCGGTCTTCTCGATGAAGAGGTAGCCGCCGGACGGCAGCTCCACGCGGTCCTTGAACGCGCGGTCGGCCCCGTGCTGGATCCCCACCGACTCGAAGACCGGCTGGTCGCCCTCGTGCAGCTCCACGCGGTCGACCAGCTGCGGCCCCACGGCCCGCACGTAGCTCTGAATGCTGCTGTACAGCCCCTCGTGGTCGACCAGGATGCGGTCGTACTCCTCCGAAAACTCATCCCGCACGATGGAGGACGCCATGTCCACATCCTCGTGCACGAGCTCCGGGGGACTCGGCTTGTCCTTGAGGCGCTTCTCCACGCGGCGCCACCGCTCCATCAGCAGCTTCATGTCCTTGTCCAGCGACTTGGCGTCGCGGTCCTGGGCCACGGTGCGCACGATGACCCCCACGCCGTCGGGGACGAGGCTGCTGGCCAGGGACTCGAGGCGGCGGCGCTCCTCGTCGTCGGTAATCTTGCGGGAGACGGCAACGTAGTTCTGCAGGGGCACCAGCACCAGGAAGCGCCCCGCGAGCGAGATGTCCGTGGAGATGCGGCTGCCCTTGTTCGAGATGGGCTCCTTGGTGACCTGGACGAGGATCGTCTGCCCGCGGTTCAGCAGGTCGGACGGGCGCTTGTCCCAGTCTTTCTTTCCCTTCGGCACATCGATCGCCTCCACCGTCGGCGCCTCGAGCCCCAGGAAGTCGAGCAGGTACGGCAGGTTGTCGGACAGGTCCGAGAAGTGGAGAAAGGCGTCCTGCTCCTGCCCGATGTCGACGAAGGCCGCCTGGATGCTGGGCATCACCTTTCGGATCTGCCCCAGGTACAGGTTGCCAATCGTGCGCTTGTGCTCGGCGTTTTCAATGTAGAGCTCGACGAGCTTGCCATCTTCGACGATGGCGATGCGCGTCTGCTCGTTGCCGACGTTGAAGACAATTTCTTTGGACATATGTGGGGTCGGGGTGTGCCTGCCCCTGTGCCGGCGGGCGGGAGTGGGTCCAACGGGCGCTTCGCAACATCAGTACAAACGGAACAACAGCGAAGGGACCAAGCGGAACTGCCACCAGGGTCGGCCAGGCGTGATGTGACGACTGGCTGCGAGGCACCGCCGTGCGGCGCCCAACGGACCCTGAACCGGCACCGAGTGCTCGGGCACGGATTGACTCGTGAGCAATGGGTTCGAACGGGGCTGCCTCCCTGTGTCCGGACACAGCCAAACGGAGTGGGATGCGGGTCAGTAGACGAAGCCGAACGGGGACCGCGACGAGGCGCAGGCCGTGCCTCTGCTGTGCAGAACGGCCGGCCCGCGCGTCTGCGTCCCCAGACTCGCCCCGCGAGCCATGCCGTGGTCGATTGCGTGTTTTCGGCTGCTCGCGTGCATGAGCGCATCCCTGGCACCCTCGGGAACGCTTCCCGTGAATGCCGAATGTCACCTAAGAGTATTGTCTTTCCGGCTTGAATGATCCCCAGGGGGACGTGAGACGGCCAGCGCCCCCCCGAGCCCTCCCTTAAATCAAAATTCGTGAGTCCGTCGCGCCGTCGTTTGTATAATGGGGCAGCTCCAAATGTTGCTCTGCAGTGAGAAGACCCCTGCGTGGGCGGGCCCTCGGGGCCTTCTGCAAAAGCGCTCCCGGGCGGACTCACTGAACGCGGGCCTTTCGCAACGCCCCGCCTGCCTGCGTCCATGTCCCTTCGGCCGTGACGGCCATGCTGTTTCCATTCCACTTCGGCTTTCACCACACACGTTCTTCGATATGGCTGACCAAGAATCTGTAACGGAGTTGACAACCGACAAGGCTCCCATTAAGGCCCGAGGACTCGAGGGCGTCATTGCCCTCGAATCAGAACTGTCCTCCATCGATGGGGACAAGGGCCAACTCATCTACCGCGGCTACGACATCCACGACCTCGCCGACCACGCCTCGTTCGAAGAGGTCGTGTACCTGCTCCGCCACGGCGAGCTTCCAACCCAGTCCGAGCTCGACGACTTCTCGTCCCACCTGCGTAGCGAGCGGGCCCTCCCCGCCCCCATCCTGAATCTTCTGCGCGAGACGCCCGCAGACGCCCACCCCATGGCGGTCCTCCGCACGGCGGTGTCCGCCCTCGCCCTCTACGACGAGGAGGCCGACACGATGGAAGAGGCCGCCAACCACCGCAAGGCCGACCGCATCCTCGCCCAGATTCCGACCATCATCGCGGCGTTCGATCGCCTGCGGAAGGACAAGGAGCCGGTCGCCCCGCTGGATCACGGCTCGATGGCCCACAATTTTCTCTACATGCTGAACGGGGAGAAGCCGGGCGCGGCCGCCGAGGACACCTTCGACGTGTGCCTCGTGCTACACGCCGACCACGGCCTGAACGCCTCCACGTTTACCAGCCGGGTCATTGGGTCGACCCTCTCGGACATGTATTCCGCGGTCTCCGGGTCGGTCGGCGCCCTGAAGGGACGGCTGCACGGCGGGGCCAACCAGGAGGTGATGCGTATGCTCCTCGACATCGACGAGAAGGGCGCGGACCCGACGTCGTACATCCGGGACCGCCTCGACGCCGACGAGCGCGTGATGGGCTTCGGCCACCGCGTGTACAACACGATGGACCCTCGCGCCGCCATCCTCCGCACCATGGTGAAAGAGCTCAGCGAAGAGGCCGGCGACATGAAGTGGTACAAGTACACCACGAAAATCCACGAGACGATGACGGAGGAGACGGGCATCGACCCCAACGTGGACTTCTTCAGCGGCCCCACCTACTACCAGCTTGGGCTCGACCCCGACCTCTTCACCACCATCTTTGCGTTGAGCCGCACGGCCGGCTGGACCGCCCACCTTCTGGAGCAGTGGGCCGACAACCGCCTGATCCGACCGCGCGCCCAGTATGTGGGGGCCCGCGACCGGACCGTGGCGCCCATCGCGGAGCGGTAGGAGGCATTCGGGGGCCGAGGCAAATCTTCGGTTCCCGAAACCTCTGCCTCTCCCCCTTCATTTTGATCCCTGCCGCGGGTATTGTTGTATGAGGCGAGTAACGATCTGACGCGTGCCTCCGCCTGCCCCGGTTGTTTTGCCACGTCACAATCCCTACCAGGCCCATGGCCGTTGACACCAAAGAACGCCCCTCGGCGCCCCAAGAGACGAACGCGACCGCCGAGCAGGAAAGTCGGTTCCAGTCCTATCGCATCCGGACCGGCATGTTTGCCTGGATGATGCACCGCCTCACCGGCGTGGGACTGGTCGTGTACCTCATCGTCCACATTTGGGGCCTCACCGCACTGACGGACCCGGAGACCTTCAACGCGCTCATCGCCAAGTACCACAGTCCCATCTTTAAGGTCGGCGAGTTTGCCCTCCTGGTGGCCGTGGCCTACCACGCGATGAATGGGCTGCGCCTTGTGCTCATCGACTTCCTGGGGTGGAGCCCGAAGCAGAAAAAACTGTTCTGGACGCTAGGGGCCGTGACGGCCGTCATCATCGCCGTGGGCGGCTGGCCATCGATCTACGCGCTCGGCGAGTGGCTCCTCGGGCCCGGCTCGATGCCGACCCTGTTCCTGTAGCGTCCCCGGCCCGCCTTTCCGCCCCCGGCTCACCCTCAGGCCCCCTGTTGCTATGGCTCAGACCAACGCGCTGAACTGGTTTCTTCACCGCATCACCGGCACCTTCCTCATCTTCATGCTGATCACCCACTTTTGGGTGCAGCACTACGACCACCAGGCCGCCTCGGTCACCCACGAGGTGGTGACGGAGAAGAACGAGATGCCGGACTACCCGGACGAGGCGAAGGAGGGCGTGAAGGCCCGCTTCGGGCCGGACGCCGAGGCCACCCCGTACCAGGTGGTGATGCAGCGGCTAGCCGACCCGGTCTATGCGGTGCTGTGGAAGGGGTTCAACATCCTGTTCCTCGTCGTGGCCCTCCACCACGGCTTCTACGGCCTGAACAACGTGATGACCGACTACATCCGCGACCCCATGGGCCGACTGGTGGCCAAGTCGCTGTCGTGGACGGTGGCCCTCGGGCTGCTCATCATTGGAACCTACTCGGTGCTTACGGCCGGGTGGTGACGAGAACTAGTGCGTAGTGCGTATTGCGTATCGGAGCAATCGGCACCAGTCAGATTCTCCACGCAATACGGAATACGCAGCACGAGATACGCAATACGAAATACGCAACACGCACCATGACTTTTGAGCACGATGTCGTCGTTGTTGGAGCGGGCGGGTCTGGCCTGATGGCCGCCCTGTATGCCCGCGAGGGCGGGGCCGACGTGGGGGTGGTCTCGAAACTGCACCCCCTCCGCTCCCACACCGGGGCGGCGCAGGGCGGCATCGCCGCGGCCCTCGGCAACGAGGAGGAGGACCACTGGCTGTGGCACGCCTTCGACACGGTGAAGGGCAGCGACTACGTGGGGGACCAGGACGCCATCGAGGCGCTCTGCAAGGACGCGCCCCGCACGATCGTGGAGCTGGAGCACTACGGCGTGCCCTTCAGCCGCAACGAAGCGGGCAAGATCTCGCAGCGACGGTTCGGGGGCCACACCCGCAACTTCGGCGAGGCGCCCGTCAAGCGCTCCTGCCACGCCGCCGACCGCACCGGCCACACGATCCTGCACACGCTCTACGACCAGTGCACGAAGCAGGGCGTCCGGTTCTACGACGAGTTCCAGGTGCTGGACCTCATCATGACGGAGGACGGGGAGTGCGCCGGCGTGGTGGCCTACGAAATCCTCACCGGCGAAATCCACACCTTCCACGCCAAGCAGGTGTGCTTCGCGACCGGCGGCTACGGCCGTGCCTTCGAGACCACCTCCAACGCGCACGCCGGCACGGGCGACGGCATGGGCATCATGCTGCGCAACGGCATCCCGCTGGAGGACATGGAGTTCGTCCAGTTCCACCCGACCGGCCTCTACCGCCTCGGGATTCTCATTACGGAGGGCGCGCGCGGAGAGGGCGGCATCCTGCGCAACAGCGAGGGGGAGCGCTTCATGGAGCGCTACGCGCCGACCGTGAAGGACCTCGCCCCGCGCGACCTCGTGAGCCAGTGCATCTACCAGGAAATCCGAGAGGGCCGGGGCGTGCAGGGCGAGAACTACGTCCACCTCGACCTGACCCACCTCGACAACGCGATCCTCGACAACAAGCTGCCGGAGGTCACCGAGTTCTCACGGACCTACATGGGCGTGGACCCGAAGGAGGAGCCCATTCCGGTGGTGCCCACCTGCCACTACGCGATGGGCGGCATTCCGGCCAACGAGGACGGCCACGTGGAGGTGGGCGAACGGGGCGAGTACGTGCCGGGCCTCTACGCGGTGGGCGAGTGCGCCTGTGTAAGCATCCACGGCGCCAACCGCCTCGGCACCAACGCCCTCCTGGAGCTCGTGGTGATGGGCCGCCGCACCGGCATCGAGATGGCCAAGCAGGTGCGCCAGGGCAAGGACTACGCCCCACTGCCCGAGAAGCCGGAGGCGGACACGCGCGACATGCTCGATGACCTGCTCTCCAACACCCGCGACGAGGGCGAGCCCATCGTCAACGTGCGGAGCGAGCTGCAAGAGACGATGATGGAGAACGTGTCCGTCTTCCGCAACGACGACACGCTCTCCACGGCCCTCGACGACCTGCAGGGCCTCCGGAAGCGCGCGAAGAACGTGGTCGTGGACGACAAGAGCAAGCGGTTTAACACCGACCTGATGGACGCGGTGGAGGTGGGCTTCATGGTCGATTACGCCGAGGCCATCGCCGCCGGGGCCCGTCACCGCACGGAGAGCCGAGGGGCCCACTCCCGCGAAGACTACGAGGAGCGCAACGACGAGGACTGGCTCAAGCACACGCTCTTCCACAGCGACGCCAACGGCAGCTACGAGTTCGACGACAAGGAGGTCGTCATCACCCGGTTCGAGCCGAAGGAGCGCAGCTACTAGGGCACTCGACCCGACCGTGGGCCCGTCAATCCGGCCCCGCACCCTGTTTCCCCAGATGTCTCCACACGCATAGCGTTTTTGGACTTATGGCTGAGATGCAGCTCAATCTTGAAATCAAACGATACAACCCCGAGGAGGACGACGAGCCGCACTGGGAGTCGTACGAGGTACCGGCCGACCCGCTCGACAGCGCCCTGTCGCTCCTGCTCCACGTGAAGTGGCACATCGACGGCACCCTCTCGCTCCGCAAGAGCTGCGCGCATGGCATCTGCGGGTCCGACGCCATGCAGATTAACGGCGAGAACAAGCTCGCCTGCTCGGTGCTGGTGCAGGATCTGGTAGACGAGGATGGGGACACGATCACGTATGCCCCCCTTCCTTCCGCCCCGGTGGTGAAGGATCTTATCATCGACCAGAGCCGCTTCTTCGAGAAGTACCGGGAGGTGAAGCCGTGGCTCATCACCGACGGGCCCGCCCCGGAACGGGAGCGGGAGCAGAGCCCCGAGGAGCACGCCATGATCGAGGACGCCACGAAGTGCATCATGTGCGGCGCCTGCACGCACGCCTGTCCCTCCACCTGGGCCGACCCCGACTATCTCGGGCCCGCGGCCATGCTGAAGGCGTACCGCTACACCTTCGACAGCCGCGACGACGGGGCCGAGGAGCGCCTCGACGTGGTCGACTCGCCCGATGGCCTCTGGAAGTGCTACACCATCTTCAACTGCAACGAGGCCTGCCCCAAGGACATCGACATCACGCGCTGGCTCTCGGCCCTGAAGCGCCGCGCCGCTACGTCTCAGGCCTCCACGACGGCCTAGCCGCTCTCGGCCAGGCGGCGGCCCGGCCGTTTCTTGCCTGACTCCCTGTCCCCATCGAGGCCTCCTGCCCCCAGGCAGGGGGCCTTTTTCGTGTCTGCGCCCCCCACGCTGCCGAGCGCATCTCGGGGCGCGTGCGACGACCCGGGACTGGGGGGCTACCGGCCGATCGTCGACGCCGTGAGCGGGAACGCCTGAACGGCCAGCAAAATTGGGGACAAGAGGGCATTGGCATCGTCCACCAGGGGGGCCGAGGGACACTGCAGGGCAGTCCTCCCTGCGGCGGCCCGGAAACAGAACCGACAGGGCTGACGCAGGGACGGATGCACGTCTCAGTACGCCCCCTCGACAAGACGACCCCTCAGGCGTGTCCCGATCGATTGCCAACGCCCCCACGAGCCGGATCGTCACGGAGACAGTTCCCATCGGCCGTATCCTCCCGGTTCACGTACGTTGCCTTCGACCAGTAGCAGAGCAGACGCGCACCCCGTCCACGTTCTTGACGTACAAAATTTGTAAAAATACTGCCGGAAAGACCGACTCTAGACGTGGGTCTGGCCTTATGTTTGTGGTGTATTGTCGTATGGAGCTAGAAAACATTCAGCGTTTCCTCCTTTTTGCAGGGCTCTCCTTCCGCCGTGCCCCGAAGCGATGACTTCGTGTGGATGCTGCACAGTGCCGTGAAACGCTACGGGATCCGCCTCGCGTGTGGAGTCGTCGTGGGCGCTCTCCTGCTGTCTAGTCCCGCAGCCGCCCAGAACAAGCGCATTACCGCGTACGAGACCGAGGACGGCCTACCCGAAATGCAGGTATGGGATGGGCTTCAGGGACCGGAAGGGTACCTGTGGCTCGGGCTGTACGGAGGGGGACTGGCCCGATTCGACGGCCAGGAGTTCAAACGCCTCACGATCGATGAGGGCCTTCCGGGGAATTTGGCCACGACCGTTCACACCGATTCGACCGGAGTGATCTGGGTCGGGACACTGAGCGGACTGGCACGCTACGACGGACGGGAGATGACGACGCTCACGGCGGACAACAGCGCGCTCGTTCAGAACGGCATTCAGTCGATCGTTGGGGGTACGAACGGCACCCCGGTATGGGTCGGCACGTCCGATAACGTGTACGTCCACGACGGAGAGGGCTTGCGGCAGCTCGCTCCGGACCGCCTCCAGAACCTCTACCCCGACGGCCTCGCCAGCCGAGGCGACACGCTCTGGGTGGGGACGAGCAACGGCCTGTACCGGTACACCGACTCTACACTGACCGCCCTGTCCGTCGTGGACGGCGGGGCCACGGCATCGGTGACCACGCTTGCCGCCCCGCCAAGCGGTCGCCTCTGGGTCGAGACCGGACAGGGGCTGTTTCGGCGCGTCGGCTCCCGCTTCGAAAAGCTGCCCGGCACGTCGGACCGGGACGTGCTCTCCATCCTGGACCCGTCGGGGCGGGCCCCCTGGCTCGGAACCCGGTCCGGCCTGTATCGCTGGCGGGGCGGACGGCTCCAGTCGACCGCCATCGGCGATGTGTCTGTACAGGGGCTCTTCGAGGATCAGGAGCAAAATGTCTGGGTCACCACCGATTCGGAGGGCCTCTACAAGTACCCGCACACCCCCTTCGACCATTTCTCCACGGCCGACGGCCTTCCCGGAGACGTCTCCTGGGACGTCGATCGGGGACCAAACGAGAACCTGTGGATTGCAACCCGCAACGGGCTGAGCCGCTACGACGGCACCTCCTTTACCGACGTGCCGGGCCCGGACGATCAACTGCGGCAGGAGCTCACCTCGATCCATTGGACCCAGGACGACATCCTCTGGATCGCAGCCCGGTCGACGCTCTTTCGGTACGACGGAGACACCTACACCTCGTACGACCGGGTCGAGGGCGATCCCGTCGGCACAGTGACCCGCATCGTGGAGACCCCCTCCGGCACGCTCTGGTTTGCAACCACCGAGCGTGGGCTTCTCCGTTACGACGGCTCCGGCTTTGCCCGCTTCACAACGGCCGATGGGCTGACGAGCGACCAGGTCCGGAGTGTGACCGTTGACGATACGGGCCAGGTGTGGGCCGGAGAGGGCGCAAGCCGCTTCGACGGGGCGTCGTTCCACCCCACTCCGGCCGTCGACAGCGCAGATCTCGGGGGCGTCTTGAGCCTGGAGGTGGATGCAAAGGGGCACCTGTGGATTGGGACCCAGCGCGGGGTGTTCGTCCACCCGCCCCCGCAACGGGGCGAAGCGGCCTCCCTCCGCCGCATCACCCCGGACGATGGGCTCAACGGCACGAGCTCAGTGAATCTCCATCTCGATCGGCACAACAACCTCTGGGTCGGGAATGAGGGGGGATTCAACCGAATTGACGTGGACGCGTACCACCGGACGGGGCAGGTGTCGATTCGCTCCTACGACAAGGACGTCGATCTGCGAGGGGGCGTGGCGACCGAGCATGCGACCTACGAGGCCGACGGCGGCATGCTCTGGTTCGGGACGAGCACAGGCCTCGTGCGCTATAATCCCGCACAGGACCGGGGACGGCCTGCGCCGCCTCAGACCCACCTGACGGATATTCAGCTCTATCCCGAAGACCCCGACTGGAGCCGGTACGCGGACGGCACCACCCCGTGGGAACAGCTTCCGACCAATCTGTCGCTTCCGTACGACAAGGACCACCTCATTTTTCGCTTCATCGGCATCAACTACACCGTTCCGGAGCGGGTCGCGTACAGGTACCGCCTGGAGGGGCTCGACGAGAGATGGTCAACGGCCACCAAACGACAGCGGGCCACCTACTCCAATCTGCCCCCCGGTTCGTACACCTTTCAGGTCCAGGCCGCCAACAGTGATGACGTGTGGGGCCCGGTGGAGGCCTATTCCTTCACCATCACACCGCCGTTCTGGCGGACGACATGGTTCTACCTCCTCTGCGCGATCGGCGGCATCGGGCTGGTGACTGGGCTCATCCGGTGGCGCACCTGGAGCCTACAACGACGGCAGCGTCTTCTGGAGGCGAAGGTGGCCGAGCGTACAGAAGAGCTCGAAGAGGCCCGTGAAGAGGCGCTGGCGGCAGCGGAGGCCAAAAGCAAGTTCCTCGCCAACATGAGCCACGAGATCCGCACGCCGATGAACGGGGTCATCGGCTTTGCCGACCTGCTCTCCGACACCGACCTGACGCCCGAGCAGCAGCAGTTCGTGGACGCGATCCAGAGCAGTGGGACCACGCTCCTTTCCATCATCGACGACATCCTCAACTTCTCGAAGCTGGAGGCCGGCGAGACGGAGCTGGAGGAGGCGCCCATCCGCGTACAGACCTGCATCGAGGAGGCGCTGGATCCGCTCGCCGCCAAGGTGGCGGAGAAGGGCATCGAGTTGACCTACCTGATCGACCCGGCGGTCCCGTCCGTGATTCGCGGGGATCGAACCCGCCTCCATCAGATTCTTCTCAACCTGCTGTCCAACGCGGTCAAGTTCACCGAAGAGGGCGAGGTTGCGCTCCGGGTCCGGGTGGCGTCGTCGCCCGCTACGCCGGACGGCACGTATGAGCTCCACTTCAGCGTGCGGGATACCGGCATCGGCATCCCAAAAGAAAAGCGCGACCGGCTCTTCGAGTCGTTCAGTCAGGTCGATGCGTCGAAGAGCCGGGAGCACGGGGGCACCGGGCTCGGCCTCTCCATTTCCCAGCAACTCACAGAAGCGATGGGGGGAGAAATGTGGGTCGAGAGTGCGGTCGGCGAGGGATCTACGTTCCACTTCACGATTGAGGCGGAAGAAGCGGAAGACGGCGCGCAGACCGACAAAAACGGAGTTGCTACCGGATCGTCTTCCGCGATGCAGGGCGTGCAGGTTCTTATTGTCGCCCCCAACGACACCAACCGTGCACTCCTCCGGCAGCAGACGGAGACGTGGGGCATGGAGGCGACCGTCTTCGCATCGGGAGACGAGGCGCTCCAACAGTTGGACGCGGACCGTGCCCACGAGGTGGCCCTGATAGACGAGCACCTGCCGCAGATGAGCGGACACGCGCTGGCGACTCAGCTTCGAGAACGAGCGTCCGGGACGGAGCTTCCGGTCGTTCTCCTCGGGGCCGGGCCGGCCGCCACGCCCGACCTCACGGCCCCCACCTCTCGGCTCCACAAACCGATCAAACAGTCGAGCCTCCACGACACGCTGACCGCGCTTCTGACGGGTCGTGAGAATGGCGGCTCGGGGAGGGACGGCGATCGGTCCGGCCCCGATTCGCCGTCTCGTCGTGTGCTCCTCGCGGAGGACGATGCCGTGAACCGAACGATGACGACGCAACTGTTGGAGAAGATGGGGCACGAGGTTTACACCGCATCCGACGGGGCGGAGGCCCTGGCGGCGGTCCGCGACCAGGCCTACGACGCCATCTTGATGGACGTGCAGATGCCGGAGTTGGACGGACTGGAGGCGACGCGCCGCCTCCGGAACGAGATGCCATCTGAAGAACAGCCCTACGTCGTGGCCCTCACGGCCTCCGTCACGGAGGACGACCGCAGGCGCTGCCTGGAAGCAGGGATGGACGCGTTTCTCAGCAAGCCAATTCGGAAAGACGAGCTGGCCGAGGCCCTGGATCTTGGCACTGCGCCGGACGAGGCGAGGACGGCCGCCCCCCCGCCTGAGGACCACTCGGCCCCCGACGCGTAGTCGCTGCGGAAAAGCAGGCGCCCGGACCGGTTCGGAACGGCGTGCACACACCCCGACTCCCATCCCAAAAAGGAAGGCACCGCTAGACGCCAGAAGAACGAGGGGGCATCACGGGGAATCGAGATCAACGGGCCCGAACCGACCTCGGCCCTCCCCCCATGCGGACCTCTACTTACGCCGGGGGCGACGGTGGACGGGCCTCCCGAACCGCCGTGAGCACATCCGCCAGCACCCCCGCGGCCGTCACGGACGGGCCCGCCCCCGGCCCGCGCACGACGAGGGGGACGGCGGCGTACCGGTCCGTCGTGACTTCAAACAGATTCTCCTGCGCCCCCAGTTGCCCAAGGGCCGTATCGCCCGGCACCGGTTCAACCCCCACCTCGATCCCCTCCGGCGAAAAGCGGCCCACGTACTGAAGGACCGCGCTCTCGGCCGCCGCGGCCGCCGACCGCTCCCGCCAGTATGGGTCCACCGTCGAGAGGCGATCGAGGAAGGCCTCGTAGGGGGCATCGGCGAGTGAATCCGGCACCAGGGATTCGACCTGTACCTCCGTGGGCTCGACGGCGTAGCCGGCAGTGCGCGCCAGGATCAAGAACTTCCGCGCCACGTCCGTCCCCGAAAGGTCGTCGCGCACATCAGGCTCGGCGTACCCCCGGTCGACGGCGGCCCGTACCGCCTCGCTGAACGAGGACCCGTCTCGCAGCGCGCTGAACAAGAAGGTGAGCGTGCCGGAGACGACCCCGCGGATCGAACGAACGCGATCGCCGGTGGCGACGAGGTTCCGAACGGTCTGCACCACGGGCAGCCCCGCCCCTACGGTCGTTTCGTAGCGGTACTGCACGCCCGCTTCCGCCGCCGCCTCCCGCAGCCGGTCGAAGGCGGCCTGCGAGCGGGTGTTGGCGAGCTTGCTCGGCGTAACGACGTGGACCCCCGCCCGGAGGAGTGGTTCGTAGTAGTCCGCCACGTCGGGGCTGCCGGTCGCGTCCACGAAGACGAGCGGGCGCGGCGTCTCCTGCGCAAGACGATCCACGATGGCCGGCCAGTCGGGCGGCGCGGCCTCGTCCACGCCGGCGAGCGGGGCCTCCGGATCGCGATTGGGGGCGCCCCACGCGGCGCGGCGCGACGTGCAGGCGCCGATCACATGGAGATCCCGCCCGGCGTCCCCCCGGGCGTCGATCTGTCGTAGTAGGGCCGCCCCCACGTCCCCCACGCCTGCCACGTATACATGAACCGGGGACGGACACGAGGATGTCGACGGGGCGACCGGGGGAGAGGCCGAGAACGAATGAGAAGCCATCATATGGGTGTATCAGTGCAGAGTTACCCCTGAGCGAGAGTTGGGGCGGGGACGATGCGGGTGCCCGGGGCCGCGGGGCGGTGCGTGCACCGGACGCGGAGCGGAATGCCGGCGTCCATCAGCGGATCGAGCGTGCACGGATGCATGCCGAGCCGTCCGGCTTTCGTCCAGGCGCGGGCCTGCTCGAAGTCGATGCGTTGGAGGGGCTGCGCGTCGCTGTGCGCATCCGGGTCGCGGGTATACAGGCCCTCCACGTCGGTCCAGCGCTCCATCCGTTCCGCCGCCAGCGCCCAGGCGAGGACGGCAGCCGACAAGTCACTTCCCCCGCGGCCGAGCGTGGTCGTCTTGCCGTCGGCCGTCTCCCCCACGAAGCCCGTAACGACCGGCAGGCCGGCGGCCCGCGTCCGATGCCAGTCGCGCACCTGCCGCCGGGTGGGGGCCCACTGCACCGTCGCGTCGCCGTGCGCGGCGTCGGTGCGGATGAGTGTCGCCGCGTCGACGGCCTGCGATGTGCACCCGGAGGCGTCGAGTGCGGCGGCCAGTAGCGGCACCATCAGCCGTTCGCCGGCGGCCAGTACGACGTCACGAGCCGCGGCGGCGTTTGGCCCCGCCATCTCCTGCAGCGCGCGGCGCAGCTCCGACAGTTCTGTCCGCAAGGCGGTGTCGTAGCGGGCCCGCAGCGCCTCGTCGGCAAGGGTGTTCGCGGCCAGGGCGCGGTAGCGCCGCCCCACCCGCCGCGTCCAGGCCTCGACGGAGCCGCGGTCGGCCCGGGACTCCTCTGCGGCCTGCACGAGGGCGTCCGTCACGCCCGCCGCGGCAGACACCACCACGACCGGCCGACAGGTCTCGGTGGCGGCATGAACGAGGCGGACCGCGTTTTTTATGCCGTCGGCGGAGCCGACCGACGTGCCGCCAAATTTGAGAACGCGGACGGGACGGGACGCGCATTCCGTCGAAGAGAAGGAACGATCAGGCATGGTCAGTCAGTGCTGTCGCGAGGGATGGTGCGTAGTGGGGCGGTGTGACGTGCCGTGGCGAATGTCTCCACCGGGGGCATCTGGGAGAGCGGAGGCTGTCTTCCAGCCATTGTCCACGCCCGGATCACGGCTCAGGCCGCCACGGACGAACAGATGTTGGCCCGCCACGTCGACACGAGATCGTTGAGGGCATCGAGCTCGATGAGGAACGTGTCGTGTCCGTGCGGCGCCGACAGCACCTCGAGGGTGGCGCTGGGCAGGTGCTCCGCGAGCTCCTCCTGCTCGGACAACGGATACAGCACGTCCGAGTCGATGCCCACGACCAGGCTTGGCTGCTCGATGGCCCGCAGCACCTTCGCGTAGTCGCCACGGCCGCGAGCCACGTCGTGGGTGTCCATCTGACGGGTCAGGGCCACGTAGCAGTTTGCGTCGAAACGATCGACGAGCTTATTGCCGTGATGGTGCAGGTAGCTCTCCACGGCGTAAGGCGTGCCGTCCTGTTCCGGCATTGCGTCCCGCCCGAACCGGCCGTCGAGGGACGGCCGGGACCGGTACGACACCATCGCCATCATGCGGGCCGTCGCGAGGCCGTTTGTCGGGGGGTCGTCCGGCGGGTATGTTCCGTCTCGCCACTTCGGATCGGCGAAGATGGCCTGCCGCTGCGCCGCGCCCCATCCGATCTGCCAGGCCGTATGGCGTCCCCCCACGGCAATGGGCACGAGCGACCGCACGAACGGCGCCCCGTCGTCGGTCGCCTCGAAGGCCCACTCCAGCACGTGCATGCCCCCCATCGATCCGCCCACGGCACACGCCACCCGTTGCACGCCAAGGGTCTCCAGCGCGCGCCGATGAAGGCGGACCGTGTCGCGGGTCGTAAACGGCGGGAAGCCGGCCCCGTAGCGCTCGCCGGTGTCTGGATTCACCGTCACCGGCGCCACCGAGCCGTAGGGGGACCCCGGCACGTTCAGACACACCACGAAGTCCTCCGTGGGATCGAGGGCGCGACCGGGCCCGAGGAGCCCGCCCCACCAGTCGGCCACGTTCGTGTCGCCGGTGAGGGCGTGACACACCAGGACGGCGTTGGTGCCGGTCGCGTTGAGGGTGCCCCACGTCCGGTACGCCACGGGCACGTCCCGGAGCGTCGTGCCGTTTTCGAGGGTGAGGGTTGGAACCGTGAGCGTCTGCGACATCGGGAATCAGTTGGCTGAACGCGTCGGAGCAGGCGAGGGCAAAGCGTATTGCGTGGTGCGTATTGCGTGAGAGGTCCTTGGCAGTCGTCCTCGGACGGATACGCAACACGAAATGCGTAATACTCCCTCATCACGAAGCCGCCGGCGAGGGCAGCTCCGCAAACGCCTGATCAAAGTCCGCCTTGATGTCCTCGATGTGCTCGATGCCGACGGAGACCCGCACCATGTCGGGCTCGACGCCGGAGGCCTGCTGCTCCTCCTCGGTCAGCTGCTGATGGGTGGTAGAGGCGGGGTGGATAACGAGCGTCTTCGCGTCCCCCACGTTGGCGAGGTGACTGGCCAGTTCCACGTTCTCGACGAAGCGCTTGCCGCCGTCGACACCGCCTTCCACTCCGAACGTGAGCACCGCCCCGTACCCGTTCTCCAGGTACCGATTCGCCCGCTCGTGATAGGGGTGGTCCTCCAGGCCCGGGTAGCTGACCCACGACACCGCGTCCTGCTCTCGGAGCCACTTGGCGAGCGCAAGGGCGTTGTCGCAGCTCCGCTGCACGCGCAGCGACAGCGTTTCGAGGCCCTGCAGCAGGAGGAACGAGCCGAACGGATTCTGGGCCGGGCCGAAGTCGCGTAGCCCCTCCACCCGGGCCCGCATCGCGAAGGCGACGTTCGTGTCGAGCACGCCGTCCGGGCCGAACGTCTCCCAGAACTGCAGGCCGTGGTAGTTGGGGTTCGGCTCGGTGAACTCGGGGAAGCGGCCGTTGTCCCACGGGAACGTGCCCGCGTCCACAATGACGCCGCCGATGGTGGTGCCGTGCCCGCCGATCCACTTCGTCGCGCTGGCCGTCACGATGTCGGCCCCGTGCTCGATCGGGCTGCACAGGAAGCCCGCCGCCCCGAACGTGTTGTCCACCACCAGCGGCACGCCGTGGGCGTGGGCGATGTCGGCGATCCGCTCGAAGTCCGGGATGTTGAAGCGCGGATTGCCGATCGTCTCCAGGTAGACCGCCTTCGTGTCCGCGTCGATCAGGCGTTCGATCGAGTCGGGGTCGTCGCCGTCGGCGATGTGGACGTCGAGGCCGCGGCGGGGGAAGGAGTTCTTGAACTGATTGTAGGTCCCGCCGTAGAGGTAGCTCGTGGAGACGATGTTGTCGCCGTGCTCACAGAGGGTGTTGAGGGCCAAAAACTGGGCGGACTGCCCGCTGGCGGTGGCGACGGCCGCGACGCCGCCTTCGAGCGCGGCCACCCGCTTCTCGAAGACGTCGTTCGTCGGGTTCATGATGCGGCTGTAGATGTTGCCGAACTCTTCGAGGGCGAAGAGGTCGGCCCCGTGCTCCGCATCGTCGAAGGTGTAGGAGGTGGTCGCGTAGATGGGCACGGCCCGGGCGTTGGTGGCCGGGTCCGGCTCCTGTCCCGCATGGAGTTGGCGGGTTTCGTAGCGGGGCGCCTCGGGGGCGTCGGGCCGCTCGGATTCCTGAGGGTCGTGCTGTCCGTTCTGGGCACTCATAGAAAGATCGGCTCTCTGGATGAAGAGGACGCAAGTGCTCATCCAGAAGAGCCGAGGACAGGCCCGGAGGGCGCTCCGTTATGTGCCGACGCGACCGGAGACAAAAGAAAAATCCCCAGCCGCCAGGAAAGCAGATGGGGATCAGCAACCAAAAGGGTCGCGGGTCCCACTCATCTTTCCTCGACAGCAGTCGAGGCAGGATGGGGCACCTTTCCGTCGGGGGGTGCCGACGGCGGTTGCCAGGGCTTCATCGGGCCTGCTCCCTTCACCCTTCTGGATGAATGTGGCGCTACCAGTAATGTAGCAGTGCAAACAGTACGCGCTGCGTCCGGCAATGTCAACGCTCGATTGTGAAGAAGCAGACAGGCCGGTTTTCGGCGCGTCGCCTGCGCTACCGCTTCTCGACGGTGACGCTCTTCAGCGTGTCGCTCTCTTCGATCGCGTCGACCACGTCCTGCCCGTCGGTCACGTCGCCGAACACGGTGTGCTTGCCGTCAAGATGCGACTGCGGCGCCCGCGTGATGAAGAACTGGCTGCCGTTCGTGTTGGGGCCCGCATTCGCCATCGAGAGGACGCCCGTCTCGTGCGTGAGTGGGTTGCCGTCGATCTCGTCGTCGAACTCGTACCCCGGTCCGCCCCGGCCCGTACCGGTGGGGTCGCCGCCCTGCACCATGAAGCCCTCAATGACCCGGTGGAACGGCGTGCCGTCGTAGAAGCCCTCGTCGGCGAGGAAGGCGAAGTTGTTGACCGTATGGGGGGCGTGCTCGGGATAGAGCTCAGCGTGGATCGTGCCCTTGCTGGTCTCGAAGGTCGCCTCGTGGACGGCGTCCGTGTCGATTTGGAGGTCGGGCGGGTGGTCCCACTGCGGATGGTCGGCCATGGCGAGAAGAGGACATCGGCAAAAAGGCAAGTGTAATCGCTCCTGTCCGACGGCAGGCGCGGGGTGGTGTTTCGGGGCTGCCGTCGTCTTTCCGGAAAGCCCATTGCCGCCCCTGCGACGGGTCCGGGGCGCGACCGGACAGCTCTTGTCCCCTTCGGCGAACCCGCGCCTCCTTCACGTCGCCCCTGGTCCGCCACGCCCCGCCGAGGGGACGCCTTTCTTTACACGACAGTTAACCATTTGGTTGAACCAAGCAGTGGGCCCTCGATTACAGCAATCACTTCTGCCCCAGATGCGCTCTCCATGCCTCCCCCTTCCCCCTTTCCTTCCGAGTACTCCGAGACGGAGCGGCAGATCTTCGACGCGGCGCTCCACGTGTTTGCCCGGGAGGGCCGGCACGGGGCTCGGATGCAGGCCATCGCCGACGCCGCCGACATCAACAAGGCGATGCTGCACTACTACTTCCAGGACAAGGGGACGCTGTACGAGGAGGTGTTCACCTACACGGTGGAGCGGTTCATGGCCTCGTTCGGTGCGTCGCTGCGCGAGGCCTCCACCTTCGAGCACACCCTGCGCGCATTCATCGACGGGTACGTCGAGTTCGTCCGGTCCGACGAGGCGGCCATGCGCCTGATGGTGCAGGAGAATCTCGCCGGGGGACGCCTGCTCGGCACCCACCTGCGTGAGGCAACCAACGCCGGCGACGCCCCGCCCCAGATCCTGGTCGAGACCATCGCGGCGGCCGTGGACGCCGGGGAGATTCGGGATGTCGACCCGCAGCACACGGTGCTCTCTGTCGTCTCGACCTGCCTCTTTTTCTTCATGGCGCGGCCGACCGTGCAGATTATGCATCCCGACGCAGAGGACGACTGGGGCGCGTTCGTGGAGGCCCGGAAGGAGCACCTGTTCGACCTCATCTACCACGGCCTTGCGCCCCGACCGGAGGGAGGAAGTGGGTCCCGGGCCGCCCCCCGTGAGTAGCGTTATCCGTTCAAACGTTCAACGTCGAAACGTTTACTGAATGATAGGCTCTCGCTTGCTTATCGCCAGCTTTCTGTTGGGGATGCTGACTGTGGCCGGATGCTCGATGACCCCGGAGATGTCCACCCCGGAGGCCGAGCAGGACCTTCCGGACCGGTTTGAGGCGGCCCCCGGCGACACCACCCTGCCGGCCGCGGCCGCCGACACGGCCGCCTACGACGCCACGCGGTGGTGGGCCGCGTACGAGGACCCGTCCCTCACGGCCCTCGTCGACACCGCCCTCGCCGCCAACCTCAATCTGGAGGAGGCCCAGGGGCGCGTTGAGGAGTTGGCGGCGCAGTTCCGGATTGCACGGGCCCCCCTGTTTCCGAGCGTCACGGCCAACGGGCAGGGCAACTACCAGAACCAGCCCGCCAACACCGGCATCGGGGGCGCCATCGGCGGGGGGCAGGGCCCGGACCGCTTCGAGTTTACCGACTACCAGGCCACGCTCGGCCTCTCCTACGAGCTCGACTTCTGGGGCCGCGTGCGGAGCCAGCGCACGGCGGCCCTCAGCCAGTACTTCGCCACGGCCGCGGACCTGCAGACCGCCCGCCTCTCGGTCATCAGTCAGACGATCTCGACGTACGCCCAAATCGCGTCCCTCCGGCGGCAGGTGCGCCTCGGGGAGCGCACCGTCGGCCTGTTGGAGGAACGAGTCGCCGTGACCGAGGACCGCTACGCGCGGGGCCTCGTGCCGTCGTTTCAGCTGTACACCGTCCGTCAGAGTTTGCAGGCCGCCCAGGCCGACCAGCCGGACCTCGAACGCCGGCTCTACGAGGCCCAGAGTCGCTTTGCAACGCTCCTCGGCCGCTTCGCCGGGGAGCAGCGCGCGCTCCTGCCGGACTCGATGACCGTTCCCCTTGCCCCCGAGCCGGTGCCCGCGGGCCTGCCCGCGGACCTGCTGATGCAGCGGCCCGACGTGCGCGGGGCGGCGCTCCGCCTGGAGGCGGCCCGCCAGGAGATCGGCGTGGCCCGGGCCGAGATGCTGCCGAGCCTGTCGCTGACCGGGCAGGGCGGGACGCAGAGCAGCGAGCTGGCCGACCTGGTGGACCCCGGCCAGGTATTCGCCAGCTTTGCCGGCCAGCTGACGGCGCCCTTGTTTCAGGGCGGTCAGCTCCGCGCCAACCTGAACGCTGCCGAAGCCCGCTACAAGCAGCAGGCCGCACGCTACGAGCAGACGGTCCTGACTGCTTTTCAGGAGGTGAAGGCCTCCTTGGTGGCCTACGAGAAGCAGCGCCAGCGCTACCGTGAGGTGGAGCGGCAGGTCGACACCGCGCGAGACGCGTTCCAGGCCCAGCGCGACCGCTACGAGCGCGGCGTGGGGGATGTGCTCAGCCTGATCGACGCGGAGCGCACCCTCCTGCAGGCCCGCACCCGCCTGGCAGGCGTTCGGCGGGCCGTGACCAACGCGCGCCTTGCCCTTCACCGCGCGCTCGGCGGGCCGTGGACGGATGCGGAGCCTGTCGACGATCCGCGCCTGTTCCGGTAGCCCGGGGATTCCTGATTTGCCATCGTCCGGCCTCTTTTTTGACTGACCCCTTCGATTTATGGACACCAGCACCCTCAAGTGGGCCCTCATCGGGGGCGGCCTCCTTCTCGGCACCGCCGTCGTCGTGGCCCTGCTCACTGTGTTCGCCCCGGCGCCGGAGACGAGCGACCCGCCGCCGCAGTCCCCCCTGGTCTCGACGGTTCCCGTGGACGTGCGTGCCGGCAGCCTCCTCGTGCGCGGCACCGGAACCGTGCGGCCCGTCCGCGAGATTGAGCTGACCGCCGAGGTCGGAGGGCGCCTCGTGGACGTCTCCGACGCGCTCGTGAGTGGCGGCCGGTTCGACGCCGGGGCAACCCTGGCCCGCATCGACCCCGCCGACTACCGAAGCGCCGTGCAGCAGGCCGAGGCGCAGGTGACCCAGGCCCGGGTGCAGCTCCTGCAGGCCCAGGAGGAGGCGGGCGCCGCCCGGGAAGACTACGAGCGCCTCCGGGGCCGCACCGGCGAGACGCCCGCCCCCGACAGCACCGAGCTCGGGCGGCTCGTCTTCAACGAGCCGCAGGTGGCACAGGCCCAGTCCACCCTCGAAAGTGCCCGGGCCGCTCTCCAAAACGCGCGCACCAACCTGGAGCGCACCCGCCTCCAGGTGCCCTTCGACGGCATGGTGCGCCAGAAGCAGGCCGACCTCGGCGCGTACGTCGCCCCGGGCACGCCGGTCGCCACGGTCTACGGCACGGAAGCGGCCGAAGTCGTCGTGTCCCTGCCGTCCCGCAAGGCCGCCCTCATCGAAAACCTGTGGGCGACGAGTGGGCAGTCTGCCGACGCCGGGCTCCCGGCCACGGTGACCAGCGCGTACGGCGACCAGACGTATTCGTGGGAGGGGCGCGTCCATCGGGTCGAGGGGGCCATCGACCAGCGGACCCGGACGGTCGACGTGGTGGTGCGCGTGCCGGAGCCGTACAACCAAGCCCCCACCATCCAGTCGCGGCGGCCCGAAGTCCCTCCGGAGCCGCGGGGCCGAACGCGCCCCCCGCTGGCCATTGGCACCTACACGACGGTCGACATCGAAGGCCGTCGGAACGGCACCTACCACGTGGTGCCCCGCCGGGCGGTCCACACCCGCGAGCCGGGCCAGCCGCCGGTCGTGTGGACGGCGGTCGGGGACTCGATGCTGGCCGAGCGCACCGTCGAGCCCATCCAGACGGTGGAGGAGAACACCTACCTCGCCCCGACGCTCGACCCGGACGCCCGCGTCATCACGACGGACCTGCGCGTCCAAACGGACAGCATGGCTGTTCGCGTTGAACGTTAAAACGTTGAAACGTTGAACGTTTTGACAACAAAGACCTTACTTCTGAGGTGCTTTTCAACCCCACAATGTTCCAACGTTCAACGTGCAAACGTTTCAACGCCATGGCCACAATCGAGCGCTTCGAGAAACTTGAGGTCTGGAAAACCGCCCGGAAACTGACCAACCGCGTTTACAAGCACACCCAGCAGGAGCCTTTTGCCAAAGATTTCGGGCGGCGCGACCAGATCCAGCGAGCCTCGGTGTCGGTCATGAGCAACATTGCGGAGGGCTTTGAGAGCCGAACGCAGAGCATCTTCGTGGATCATCTCGGCCGGGCCCGAGGGTCAGCGGGCGAGGTGCGCGCACAGCTTTACGTCGCCTCCGATCAAGGCTACCTGTCCGACGCCGAGTTCGAGGCCACCTACGACCTCGCCGACAAGGCCTCCCGACAGCTATTTCGGCTGATTCAGTACCTGGAATCGAAACCCAATGCCTCCCGCGTCCGGGAGAAACCCGCGTCCGGGAGAAAAGCGTCGAGTACCAAATCAACCTGGACACACCGGAGTGACCTTCTCCGGCCTAACGTTCCAACGTCCAACGTACCAACGTTCCAACGATGAACAGAGCAATCGACTGGTTCGCCCGCAACGGCGTAGCGGCCAACCTGCTGATGCTTCTGCTCCTTCTGGGGGGCGGCGCGGCGGCCTTCACCACCGTGCAGGAGGTCTTCCCCGAGTTTAGTCTCGACTCGGTGCAGATCCAGGTCACCTACCCCGGCGGCTCGCCCGAAGAGGTGGAGCAGTCCATCGTCCGCCGCATCGAGGACCGCATCGAGGGCGTCGAGGGCATCGACCGCATTCTGGGGACCGCCACCGAGAACAGCGGCGTGGTGACCGCCGAGCTGAAGCGCGGCACCGACCTCTCCCGGGCCCGCACCGACATCAAGTCGGAGGTGGACCGCATCACCGCGTTTCCGGAGGAGGCCGAGCAGCCGATCGTCACGGAGGTCACCAACCGGCAGCAGGCGCTCCAGATTGCCCTCTATGGCGACGCGAGCGAGCGCACCCTGAAGGAGCTCGCCCAGCGCGTGAAGGACGACCTGACGCGCAACCCGCAGATCTCCTTCGTGCGCATTGGGGGCGTGCGGGACTACGAGATTTCCGTGGAGGCCTCCCGCGAGGCGCTTCGCAAGTACGGCATGCGCCTCGCGGAGGTCTCGCGGATCGTGCGGGAGGGGAGCCTCGACCTGCCGGGCGGAAGCGTAGAGACGGACGAGGAGGAGATCGTCATCCGGACGGAGGGCCAGAACTACACGAAGGAGGACTTCGAGGACATCGTGGCCCTCACCCGCGACGACGGCACAAAGGTGCGCCTCGGTGAGGTCGCAAGCATTCAGGACGGATTTGCCGAAAACTCCGACCTCATCACGCGCTTCAACGGCGAGCCGGCCGCCATCCTCAACGTCTTCCGCACGGGGCAGGAGCAGGTGCTCGACATCGAGGAGACGGTCAAAACGTACCTCGACGACGACCTGCAGGCGTCTCTTCCGGCCGGGGTTCAGGCCGCCATCTGGCAGAACCAGGCCGAGAGCCTCCGCAGCCGGCTCAACCTGCTGATCGAAAACGGCATCTTGGGGCTGTTCCTCGTCGTCCTCACGCTCACCCTCTTCCTCGCCCCCCGGCTGGCCTTCTGGACCTCGGTCGGCATCTTCTTGTCGTTTACGGGCACGTTCATCCTCATGCAGTACCTGGACGTGTCGATCAACCTCCTGTCCCTCTTCGGCTTCATTCTCTCCATCGGCATCGTGGTCGACGACGCCATCGTGGTGGGCGAGAACGTGTACGCCGAGCAGGAGGGCACAGGCGATCCTTTGGAGGCCTCAATTCGCGGGACGCAGCGCGTCGGCATCCCGGTCATCTTCGCCGTCTTGACGACCGTCGCCGCCTTCTCTCCCCTCCTCTTCATCGGCGGCACGATCGGCAAATTTCTCGGGGACATCCCCACGATCGTCATCATCGTCCTGCTGCTGTCGCTCGTGGAGGTGCTGTTGATCCTCCCCTACCACCTGTCGGAACGTCCGGACCAGGAACCGGGCACCCCCACCCTCCCGATCCGCACGCTCAACCGGGTGCGGCGGTGGGTGGCCGCCCAGCTCTGGGCCTTCGTGCGCGGCCCGCTCACGACGGCCCTCCGGTTCGCCACCCGGCACTACGGCGTGACCCTCGTGGCGGGCGTGTCGCTACTGTTCATCTCCTTCAGTTTCGCCAGCAACGGGTACATCGGGTTCTCCTTCTTCCCCAGCGTGCAGGGGAAGCTGGTGACGGCCCAGCTGGAGATGCCGGTGGGCACCACGCCGGAGGCCACCGAGCGCATGACGGCCCGCCTGCAAGAGACGGGGTACGAGGCCATCGAGGCCCTCGAAGCGAAGGCCGGACAGGACCTCGTCGAAAACGTGTACGTGGCCGTCGGCCGTCAGCCCCAGGCCAACAGCGACCCCGGCGCGGGCGGCTTTACCGCCACGCAGGCCAACGTGGCCGAGGTGAGCTTCGAGATGATCGACCCGGAGGAGCGGGACATCACGTCCGCGCAGTTTGAGGAGCGATGGCGCGCGGAGACCGGACGGGTGCCCAGCGCGCGCTCGCTCTCGTTCACCGCCAACGTCGTGTCGGTGGGCAAGCCCGTCTCGGTGGAGCTGTCGGCCCCCACGCCCGACAAGCTCGACCGGACGGTGGCCGCCGTGCAGGACTCCCTGGCCCGCTTCGGGGGCGTGTTCGACATCAAGTCCGACCAGGAACAGGGCAAGCGGGAGCTGGAACTGTCGATGAAGCCGGGCGCCCGGACGCTCGGCCTCTCGCTCAACGACCTCGCCGGCCAGGTCCGCGCCGCCTTCTTCGGGCTGGAGTCCTACCGGCTCCAGCGCGGACAGAACGAGGTGCGCGTCTACACCCGGCTGCCCGACGACCAACGCAACTCCATCGAGGACCTGAGCGACTACCGCATCCGGACGGCCGCTGGGGCGCAGGTGCCCCTGGAGGAGGTCGCGGACGTGTCGTTCGGGTACAGCCCCTCGCAGATCAACCGGCAGGACGGCCGCCGGGTCGTCACGGTGACGGCCGACGTGGACCCGGGCGTCACGACCGGCAACGCGGTCAAAGCGAGCCTCCAGTCCAGCGTGCTCCCCAACATTCAGCGCGCGATTCCGGGGGCCACCTTTACCTTCGGCGGGCAGCAGCGGCAGCAGCGCAAGGCGCAGAGCGCCCTCGTGATCGGCTTTCTGCTCGCACTGTTTGCCATCTACGCCCTGCTGGCCATTCCCTTCCGATCGTACCTCCAGCCCCTGGTCATCATGAGCACCATTCCGTTCGGCTGGATCGGGGCCCTGCTGGGCCACCTGATGCTCGACATCCAGCTCGGCCTGCTCAGCATCTACGGCATCGTGGGCCTCAGCGGCGTCATCGTAAACGACGCGCTCGTGATGCTCGACTTTGCCAACGAGGAGCGCGCCGAGGGCCGCGACTGGCCCGACGCGCTCGTCCGGGCCGGGCAGATGCGCTTCCGCCCCATCCTGCTCACGTCCCTGACGACGTTCCTGGGCCTCTTCCCCATCATCGTGGAGCAGAGCGTGCAGGCCCAGTTCCTCATCCCGATGGCTGTGAGCCTCGGGGTCGGCATCGTCTTCGGCACCGCCGTCCTCATGATGATCGTCCCCTCGATCGCCATGTTTCAGGACCGTGCCGTCGGGTGGGTGCAGACCCGCCTCCTCGGCTACGACGAGCCGGTAAAGCACTTCGGGCCGTACGAGGAACGGCACGCAGGGGACCCGTCCGCCTGAACGGGGAACGGCAAATGTTTCCGTCCGGGGCCCTTCCCACTTCCGGACCGGCCCGCGCAACCGACTGCCGCCCACCTGCTTCCTGCGAGCGCCTGTCTGGGGGGGTGCGGAGGCATCCAGGACGTGACCGGGCGGCCCGCCGGGGTGGTATGGTCATTGCGAAATGATTCGTGACAGATCAAGCACGCATCCGTTACGCCCCACCCGGTTCTCCGCCGACATGATCTCCCCCGCCGTGCAGAACCTTAACGACGACGAGGCGCTGCGACGAAGCACCGTTCTTGAGCGCGTGAGCGAAGGCGTCGTGGCCCTCGACACGAACCTCCGGTACACCTACGTCAACGACCGGGCCGAGCAGATCCTAGATGCCGACCGGGCGCAGTTGATCGGCCGGCACGTGTGGGACGCCTTCCCGGAGTCGGAGGAAACCGCCGCGGAGGACGCCCTCGACCTGGCGCTGGCGACCCAGGAGCAGCAGTCCTTCGAGCGGTACGACCCGGGCCTGGACCGCTGGTTCGAGGTCCGCGTCTATCCCGACGAGAGCGGACTGTCGCTCTACTTCACCGACATCACGGACCGCAAGGCCTCGGAGGAAGAGCTCGCGCAGAAAAATCGCCAGCTCAGCGCGCTCATCGAAAATACCGCCCAGGCCGTGTACGTCAAGGACCGGGCGGGCCGCTACCAGTTCGTGAACGAGGCGGCCGCCGACCTTGTCGGGCTCCCCCCCGAGGAGGCCGTCGGAAAGCGCGCCGAAGACCTGTTCGATGCCGAGAGTGCCGCCGAAATCCGCCGGATCGACGAGCAGATTCTCGCGGACGGGACCGCGGACTCCTACGAGGCCACCCGGTTCATCGACGGCACGAAGCACGTCTTTCTGGAGAACCGGTATCCGCACCGCGACGAGGACGGCGCCATCGTGGGCATTGTCGGCATCAGCCGGGAGATCACCGAGCGGAAGCGACGTGAGAAGACCCTCGAGGGCAGTCGCCAGCGCCTGAAGTCGCTGTTCGAGAATCTTCCCGACTCCGTCGTGATCCACGACGCGGAGGGACACATCCTGGACGTCAACGAGCAGACCGTCGACGAACTTGGCTACACGTACCGGGAGCTGCGGTCCATGAACGTGGCGGACTTCGAGGTCGGCCTGTCTCAGGAGGAGCTGCGCGAGACCTGGAGGACCATGGAGGTCGGCGACCGGGCCAAGAAAAGCGGCCGCCACCGCCGCAAGGATGGCTCCTCGTTTCCGATCGAGGTGTGGGTGGACAAGACGGAGATCGGCGGCGAGAAGCGCTTTATCGCCCTCACCCGCGACGTGACGGAGCAGCTCCAGAAGGAACGCAAACTCAAGGCGCTCACCGAGGAGTACCACGCGCTCCTGGAGAACGCCGAGGACGCCATCTTCTTCCTCGACGTAGAGGAGGAGGAGTCGGGCACGGAATTTCGCTTCGAGCGGCTCAACCCGTACCACGAGGCCGCGACGGGACTGGACTCGGAATCCGTCCGGGGCAAGACGCCCCGGGAGGTTCTCGGCCCGGACCTCGGCGCCGAGCTCGAGGCGAACTACCACCGCTGCGTGGAGGCCGGGGCGCCCATCTCCTACCAGGAGGAGCTCGACATGCCCGCGGGGCCGCGCATCTGGCAGACCAAGCTCGCGCCGGTCGTCGTCGACGGCACAGTGACCCGCATCGTCGGCATTGCCCGCGACGTCACCGCCCAGGTGCACCGCGAAGAAAAGCTCCGCCGCAAGAACGAGCGCCTCGACGAATTTGCGGGCATCGTGGCCCACGACCTCCGCAACCCGCTCAACGTCGCGCAGATGCGCACCACGCTGTCCGTCGAGGATCCTGATTATGAGGAGCTCCACCGCAGGAAGGTGCACGAGGCCCTCGACCGGATGGAGGACATCATCTCCGATACTTTGGTTCTCGCCCGGCGCGGCAACGAGGCCGAATCCCTCGAGCCCGTTTCGGTGACGGACATCGCGGACCAGTGCTGGGACATGGTCGAGACCAACGCGGCGTCCCTGATCGTCGACGACGCGTGCACGATCGAGGGCGACCCGGACCGCCTCCGGCACGTCTTCGAGAACCTCTTCCGCAACGCCGTCGAGCACAGCGAGGGCGACGTCACGGTGCGGGTCGGGCGTGCCGACGACGCCGTCCTGTACGTGGAGGACGACGGGCCCGGCGTTCCGCCTGCCCGGCGCGAGACGGCGTTCAAGCCCGGGGAAACCTCGCGGGAACAGGGGACCGGCTTCGGGCTCTCGATCGTGAAGCGCATCGCCGAGGCACACGGCTGGGGCGTCCGCCTCACGGAGTCTCCCGATGGCGGGGCCCGGTTCGAATTTACCGGGGTCGAAATTCGCTCGTAGTCGTCCGCCTGGGCCCAGGGGGCTATGTTCAGGGGGCCATGTTGAAGACAGGGGGGCTCCTGACCCGCCACCAGATTCCGAATCTTGCCCCCTCGTCTTAACCTCCTCACCAGGCGACGCACAGGCCTGGGGGCCCGCACGATCCGGCACGAGTCCGGATTGTTTTTTGTAGCGTTTTTTCCGGCCGCGCACCGGAGCTACCCGATTCACGTCCTGTGCTCGTGTAGGACTCATCCGACAGGACGAGAAGGCTTTGGCCATCGTCACAGGGGCTCCGAGTGAAGCTTGTGGCGACTTTTCTTCGTTTCAGCAATTCCCCTGCCGCCCAGAATTTTCTTATCCCTCCAGAATTTCCTTTTCACTCAGGAAGCCCGCGGTCCTTTTGCCAGTGTAATCGGCGTCGATTTAGCAGCTCCGCCCCCCTCTTTCTGTGTCTTTGTGCAGCTGATATCCGAGAGGAGCGAGCGGGGCAAAAACGACACCCACCGATTCAGACGACGATTGCAGCTCTCTTATGCGGGCAGGTCGGGACACCACTCCACGAAGTAGTCTTCCGCCTGCTCGCAGATCCCGCTGACGGTCAACCGCCGTTTGACGGGACCGAACACGCAAACCGGCAATCCCCCTCGTCGGCGGAGTTTGGATCCGCGGTGTTGCCCTGCCGCTGTGCAATCACGGCGAGCTGGCTCCAGGAACGGCCGTAGACGCGCGGGGAGATTCGAGTGGGCACGGAGGCAGCGCCCATGTCGGCGCAGGCGGCCCCAGAATGCATTTGCCTTCTCGCCTGGGCCGCTCTTGACGGCATGGCTCCTCAACACCTGGTCGGCATGAAAGACGCGACGGTACACAGAGATGGCTGAATTTTACGAGGCCATCGCATTTGGACGGGCATCAGCTGCACCTTTCCCGGTGACACGTGAGTGTATGTCACCGCGTAGGGAATCTTTTGGAGTATATCTTATAAGAAAGCATTCCTTACGATGCAGGATTCGAGTCCGGAAGAGCCAAAAAGCTGCTTGTGTAAATCGCCCTAGACCGACCCACCGCCGTCAAGCAAGTCGATCGGGGCCGGAGAGATCCAGCGGAAGGACGACCGGCGCTGGACTGTTGGTCAACAACCACGCTGCTACAACACGCGGCTGGACCGACTGCCTTACAGAGACTCTCAACGCAGGGGGCGAAATTACCGACGCAGAGACCATATCGGAGCGACGTCCTTCTCCGAGAAGACGACGGCGCGTGTACTGAAGCGTAAGGGCACCCCTCATCCTCTCAAAAAGGAGAAAACTTTAAAATAGAATATAACAGAAGCGTACGGGCGTCCGAAGTGAGCCCAAAAGAAAAGACTGGCATTTTTGTTGCCCTACAACAGACGGAAGATTCTTCCGGACTTTGCCCCGAGGCATCCCAGTTTGCGTCCCTCCTTATCACCCCCTAGACCCGTTCGCATTTGCCCAACCGTTACCCTTCGCCAATCGAAAGAAGATTCTGACCCGCCTACCCCTCCGGTAACGGACTGGTTCTGCGTGGTGGACCGCTCTCCCGCAACGGCGGAAGAGCAGTGGGCCCTCGCCGACGGAAGTGTGGTGCTGACCCTCTCGGCAACTCGGGCCGACGCAATGGCAGTGGCCGACCTGGATGGTGTCGGCATCGTCCGGTATGCCCACCTGTCCGATCCCGACCGGGCGGCCCTGCGCCGGCACCTCGCTCCCTACCGCCAGGTCAACGGCTAAGGGGCACTCCGCAAACGCGTGCACGAAGCGGCCCCGGTGTCTCGAGGGGACGCACGGCACGGAAGTTTTGCTTTTTCCCTACCCCCGACGCGCCCCATGCCCACTGGTCCCCCTGATTCGAATCTCTCCTCCTCAAGCAGCAAATACGCACGAATAGATCCCCGCCGCCTCCAGGCCCTACGCCGGTACGACGTCATCGACACCCCCCCGGAGGAGACGTTCGACCGCATTGCGGACCTCGCGGCGGCCCTACTGGACGTTCCCATTGGGCTCGTCACTTTCGTCGGCGACCAGAAACAGTGGCACAAGGCCTGCATCGGGCTCGACGCGCAGGGGCTTGGGCTCGATGCCTCCTTCTGCGTGCACACCCTCGACGAGGGCCAGCGGCTCGTGGTGGAGGACGCGACCGAGGACGAGCGGTTCGACGATAATCCGCTCGTTACGGAGGATCCCCACGTCCGCTTCTACGCCGGCGCCCCCATGATCACCCCGGACGGCCACGTGCTGGGGACCGTCTGCGTGCTGGATACCGAGCCGCGCGCGCCCTCGGAGCGACAACTCACAGGACTGGACGATCTGGCGCAGATGGGGGTCGATCAGTTAGAGCGGCGCCGCCGACAGAAAATCAGCGCGGTCGAACAGGGGGGCGCCGAGTCGGACGAGACGCGACTCAATGAGCTGCTTGCGTCCCTCGACGACGCGGTCTGGGAAGTGCGGATTCATCCTACCGGCTCGAGCGAGGCCGAGCCCGTCCGGCATGAACTGGCCTACGTGAACAGCTCGGAAGAGCACATTTTCGGCCGCCCCACCGACGCGTTTGTCCGAGACCCGATGCTCTGGCGGTCGGCGGCGCACCCGAAGGATCAGCCCGAGCTTCCAACCGCCCGTGACCTGCTTGAGCACGGGCGCTGGCGCGGGGAGTACCGCGTTCTTCGACCGGACGGAACCGCCCGGTGGGTCGAAACCGCCGTACAGGTTATCGGGCGCCCCCCGTTTTCCTCGCAGGACGAAAGGGCATTGGATGCCCCCGTGAAGCTGGCCGGCATCACCCAGGACATTCACCAGCGCAAGCAGGCAGAAGCCTCCGTACAGGAGAAAAGTGCGGCCCTTGCCGAGGAGAAGACGCGCCTCCGGGTGGCCCTCGGCGCCGCCGACGCCGGCGTGTTCGAGTGGTCCATTCCGGACGACCGGCGCGTGTGGGACGAGCGCACGCAGGCCCTTTTTGGGGTCGATGCGGCCCCGCAGACAACCGGAGCACTCCTCGGGCACGTCCACCCAGACGACCGGGGACATCTCCAGGACACAATGGCCCGCGTCCTGGGGACCCCCGACAAAGAGACCTGCCAGGTCCGATACCGAATTCGCCGGCCCGACAGAGAAGACCGACATGTGCAGGCCCGTGCACGCATCCTGCGGGACGAAGACGGCGACGCGGAGCGACTGATCGGAACCTACCAGGACGTGACCGAGAGGCGGCGACGGAGACAGAAACTGCGCCGCCGTGAGCGCCAGTTCGAAGCGGTCTTTCAGGATCCGAACCTCCTGACCGGCCTCCTCGACCTGGACGGGACGCTCCGCAGGGTGAACGACACGGCCCTTTCTTTCATCAACGCAGGCCGGGAAGAGGTGGTGGGGCAATCCTTCTGGGAGACGCCCTGGTGGGACCACGATTCTGCCCTCCAGGCGGACCTTCAAGAATGGATTCAGCGGGCGGCCGGCGGAGAGTACGTGTCGTACCAGTACCAGCACGTAGACGCCGACGGGCTCGAGTATACAATTCGGGGCACTATCCGTCCCGTCACGGACAGGGACGGTGCGGTCACGGCCCTCATCGCTTCGGGCCGCGACGTTACCGCTCGGGAGGACCAGCGGCGCGAGCTGGAGGTCCTCCATCAGGCCGTCGAGGATTCTACGGAGGGCATGGCCGTGCTGGCCGGCGACGAGTACGTGTACGTGGACCAGACCCACGCCGACATGTACGGCTTCGACGACAAGGAGCAGCTCCTGGGCAACACCTGGCGGATGCTCTATGGGGAGGACGAGATCGAGCGCCTCGAAAAAACGGTGTTTCCCGTGCTCGAGGAGGAGGGGCACTGGCAGGGCCTCGTGACGGGGCAGCGCCCGGACGGCAGTACATTCCCGGCGGCGCTGTCCCTCACCGTTACGGAGGCAGGGCGGCTCGTGTGTACCGTGCGGAACATGACCGATCGCCGGAATCGGAACCGGAAACGCCAACTGCTCCTCACCGCGAGCGAAACCGGCATCGCCGAGTGGGACCTGCAGGCCGGCCAGATCCGGTGGGACGGCATGCTTCGCAACATTTTTGGACGCGCACCGGAAAGCACAGACGACTTCTTTGCCCTGATCCATCCGGAGGACCGCTCGCGGGTGCGGGACGGGTTCGACTCCGTCGTCGACAGCGCATCCTCCTGGAACGGAGAGTTTCGAATCGAGGACGGGGACGGGCGCACCCGCTGGATCGAGACTTTGGTAATTCCCATCTTTGAGGACGGCGAGGTGGGCCGCCTCCTCGCGTCGGGGACCGACGTGACCGAGCGAAAAGAGCGCCAACGGAAGCTCGACTTGGCGCTTGCGGGGACCGACACGGGGGTCCTCGAGTGGAACCTACAGACCGGCGAGATGCAGTGGGACGAGACCCTCCAGGATCTATTCGGGCACGACCCACAGACGTTCGAGGCCTTTACCGAAATCGTTCATCCCAATGATCTGCCCGATGTGGAGGCGGCCCTGGAGAACATGACCAGCACCGGCGAATCGTGGGAAGGAGACTTTTGGCTGTTCCACCCCGAGGAAGGGGTTGCTCGAATGAGCCTCCGGGCGACGCCGGTCCACGAGAAAGGGGAGGCCGTCCGCGTCTTGGGCATCGCCACCGACGTGACGGCCCAGTGGGAACGCCAGCGTGATCTCGCGACCAGCCGGGAGCGCTACCAGACCCTCCTCCAGGCAAACCCCGATCCCGTCCTGGTTGCCGACGCGGAGACCGGCAAGATTGTGGAGGCCAACGCGGCCGCCACAGGCCTGCTCGGGCGTCCCCGCGAGGAGATCATCGGGGCCCACCAGACTGACCTCCACCCCTCGGGCCGGGCCGAGGCGTACGCGTCTCTGTTTCGGCGGAGCCTCGACGAAGACGGCCCGATGCGGGCCCTCCCGGACGGGACCCAGATTGAAGTCGTCACCGACGAGGGCACTACCGTCCCCGTTGAAGTCAACGCCACCACCGTAGATCTCCCCGACGGGCGCGTGGTCTACGGGGTCTTCCGGGACGTCTCCGAACGAAAGGCCATGCAAAAGCGCCTCACCCGCCGGGAGCGCCGGTTCCGAATGATGTTCGAGGGCCACAGCGCCCCGATGCTGCTCATCGACGAGGAGACAGGCGCAATTGAGCAGGCCAACGCGGCGGCCGTTGAGTTCTACGGATACGAGCGGGACATCCTGATGTCCATGTCGATCCAGGACATCAATCAACTTCCGGCGGAGGAGGTGGCGCGGGAGCGCCGTGAAGCGGCGGAGGACGGCGACGAGTTCCTGTTCGAGCACGAGCTCGCGTCCGGGGCGGTCCGAACGGTGCGGGTCCTCTCGGCCCCAATCCCGAACCTGGACCGGGCCGGGACGCTTCTCTTCTCGGTCATCCACGACGTCACCCAGCGCGAGGAACACCGACAGGACCTGGCCGACCAGAAGGCGTTCCTGGACCAGGTCCTTGACACGATTGACGACGTGTTTTACCTGCTCGACGAGCAGGGAGATCTCCTGTTCTGGAACCGCCGCGTCAATGAGGTCACCGGCTACACGGACGCGGAGCTTGAGGCCATGACGGCCCTCGATCTCTTCGAGGGAGACGATGCAGCGCGCATCCGAGACGCCATCGAGGAGAGCGCCGCGGGTCAGGCTGTTCGAGTAGAAGCCCCCCTGGTCACCAAGGACGGGCGTCGGGTGCCCCACGAGTTTGTGGGGGACGCCTTCGACGCCCCGACACGGGGCCGCGTCTTGTGCGGGATCGGGCGCGACGTGACCCAGCAGAAGGAGCGACGCCGGGCCCTTCGGCGTGCCAACCAGCGGTTCGAGCAGCTCGCGGAGACGGTGCCGAACGCGTTTTATATCGTTACGCCCGATTACTCAGAGCTCCTTTACGCCAACAGTGCGGTCGAAACGCTGTACGGCGTGGACCGGGACACGCTGCGCGACAACCCGAGTGCCTGGACCCGCCACGTCCATCCCGCGGACCTCGCGGCCCTTCGCTCCGACATCGAGGCCCAGAACGCCGACGAACCACGCTGGCCGCAGCACCAAGAGTTCCGCGTGCTGCATCCCACGCGGGGCCGCCGGTGGCTCACGGCACGGATCGATGCCATCTACGACGACGAAGGGGCTCTTCAGCGGCTCGCCGGCGTGACTACCGACGTGACCGACCAGAAAGTGCGGGAGCAGCGCCTTCGCACCCTCTACCGCGTGACGCGGGACCTTCTCGACGTGAGCACGAAAGCCGGCGCCGCGTCGACTGTCACCGATGCCCTCGGCGACACCCTCGGCCTCCAGGAGGCCGCCGTGTACCTGCGCGACGGCGACGTGCTGGTGCGGGCCGGCACCATCGACAGTGAGGTGGTCGGGTCGATGCCCCGGGTCGAGCAGGGACACACCCCGCTCTGGGCCGCCCTCAGCACGGGCGACACCCATGCGTACTCCGATCCCAGCACCATCGACGACGGCGTAGACCGGTCGGGCCTCGAAGGCTGCGCGTACGTCCCGCTGGGGCAGCGCGGTGTGCTCGCAGTAGGCGCCGCTGCCCAAAACCGGCTCGACGACGATGAACTCCGTCTTCTAGAGGTCGTCGCCCAGAGCTTTCAGGACACCCTAGATGCGCTGGACCAGGAGCGTGATTTGATCGAGCGTGAGCGCCGCTACCGGACCCTCGCCGAGAATATTCCGAACGGGGCGGTGTTCCTCTTCGACGAGGGCCTCACCTATACGCTGGCGGCCGGGGAACTGCTCGGCACGTACGAGCTGGGAGAGTCCGACCTGCTCGGGGCACAGGCCGGAACCGTCCTCGTCGGCATCGAGGGGGGGCGGCACCCCATTGTGGACCGCTTCGAGGCGGCCCTGGAGGGGGAGCAGACGGACCGCCGGATTGGGGTGGGCGGCCGCACGCTGCGCGTCCACGTCGTGCCCCTCCAGGGCGACACCAATGCAAAGGGCCTGATGCTGGCGCAGGACATTACGGAGAACGTCCGCAAGGAGCGCGAGCTTATGAGCGCCAAGAAAGCCGCCGAGGAGGCCAACCGGATGAAGTCGTCCCTTCTCGCGAACATGAGCCACGAAATCCGCACACCGCTGACGTCGATCCTGGGGTTTGCGGAGATGATTGAGGAGGAGATCGGGAGCCTGGAGCCTCCGGCCGAGGCAGGCGACCTGAAGCCCCTCGGGGAGTTTGCGGGCCTGATTCAGAAGAGTGGCCAGCGGCTGATGGATACGCTCACCGGCGTGCTCAACCTCTCGCGGCTGGAGGCCGGGGAAATGGACCTGGCGGCCGAGCCGGTGGACCTGTCCGAGCAGGCCCGTGAGGTCGCCGGCGAGCTTCGGCCTCAGGCCGAGGCGGAAGGGCTGCGCCTGCAGGTCCAGGCCGGAGGCGAGCCAATCTGGGCGCAGGCCGACGGCGGCGGCGTGCAGATCGTGCTCCGCAATCTGGTCTCCAACGCCATCAAATACACGGACGACGGCGAAATACGGCTCCGCGTCTACCGGGAAAACGGGAGTGCGATGATCGAGGTGGAGGACAGCGGCATTGGGATGGACCCCGAAAAAATCGAGGACCTGTTTAAGCCCTTCCGGCAGGCCTCCGAGGGAATGGCCCGGGAGTACGAGGGCACCGGGCTTGGGCTGGCGGTAACGCGGGAGGCCGTCGAGCAGATGGACGGCTCAATCGAGGTGGAGACGGAAAAAGGCAAGGGCACTACGATTCGTGTCCAGCTGCCGAAAGAAGAGAGCAGAGAGACGGGCAATGGCGATGTTGATGATGCGGAGTGCTGAAGGACCTGGGCGACAAGGCTGCGTGGGACCTACGCGCTGAGGAGAGCCCCTGTACGGGGGTAGAATCCTTTGCAAGACCGGTCCGGCCGGTGATCGAAGCCCCTCTGCGCGCCCGTGACACGATGCGCCCGCGACGTCACCGGCAGGCCACTGGGTCCTCCCTGGGTGACACCTTCGGGACCCCGACCGGGCTCGCCCGTGCTTTGTTCGAGACGGTGACGGGGTCCGGGCCCGCCCTTCCGACCCACTGCCGGAAAAGGGCCAGCCGCCGGGCGGGACAGCCGGAGACGATTAGACTTGCACGATCCGCGTTCCCGTGGCATCACCGATCTCTTTGATGGGCTGTCCCCCAATTCAAAGAAATTGGGGAAGGACCTGGTACGAATTTACCGCCGTGAGGTCATCTCGTCTTTTTGCAATCCGTGTCTGTGGGAACAGTGGCTCTTGAGCCGGAGCGTTGCGGTCCACGCCTTCGTCCACGATCCGGCCCCGGCGCCGCAAAGCGTAGTTTTCCCGCTTATCTCATGAAGAGGTGACAAACATAGCCTATTTTTCGGAATTACGGCATGTTTGTTGCTCCACTTTTAGCAGAAGTTTTTTCCGGTCATGGATTCTGGTACTGGTGCCCTGGCTTCTGTACCCCCCGGCTAGAGTCGGCCCCTTGCTTCACCCTCAGCAGAAGGAACTGCCCACGCCCTCTTTTCCACTGCGACGAGTCTTTTTTATACAAATGTATACTTTATAAATATCGAAATTCTATTTTTTCTTCTGAAGACCTTTCTTTAATAGTAGCACTCATAATAACAGCTGTTGTCTATTTATACCACAGGTCGGACTGACAAAAATTATCTCTTTAATTACTTATAGTCATTGACCTAAATTCTTCTCGAATTATAGGAAACGAACTCCGATGTCCTTATCACCGCACCTTCTCCTCACATGTTTAAGACCAAAACCCTACCAAGCGTATTCGAAGCCAGCAATGCTGAGCTTGTCGACGTATCGGACAGCCTTCTCACCGGTTTAAAGATCGGGCACAACGGGCGCAGTTACGTCGTCGGGGAGCTTGCCCTGTTAGAAGGGAATGCTCCGCACAAGGGCATCAACAATGCGCCGTCCGATTTGGACTACCGCCTCTTGCTTCAGGCCGCCCTCGCGGTGACCAAAGCCGGAGCTGAGGAGCCGATGTACGTCACTACTGGCTTTCCTTCCTCCACGTATGCCGCTCACCGGGACACGGCTGAAGAACTGGTAAAGGGAACGCACGTCATCGACCTGGACGGTCGCACCTTCGGGAAGAGCCCGGACACCAGCATTCGAGTCGAGGTCGATCAGGTGGAGATCATCCCCGAAATTGAGGGCTTCACCTTCGGGGTGCGGCAGGGAGAACCGCGCGAGCGCGACCCGTTCTTTGCCGTCGGGCTCGGGTACGGGACCATGGAGGCGGCCCTCAGCCTTCCGTCCGGGATTGTGCAGCGGACCACCGCCTCGGCCAGCGGCCTCCAGTACGCCACCCAACTCATGTCGGACCGTCTTCAGAAGGAGCATTATCTGGATATGGTCACGGAGCACCAGCTCGACATGGCAATGCGCAAGGGCAGTATTGTGATCGGTCGCAAAAAGATGGACCTTACCGAGATGCGCCAGGACGTGCTGTCGACCTACTACGAGGACATCGTCTCCCCGACGCTCAAGCGAGCCTTCGACGACGCCGATTTTGGCCGTGCACGGAAGATGTACGTCGGGGGTGGAGGTGCACTGTTCGATGAGCTTGTCGACGCCTTCACCGACGAATTCGGGGATGTTCTGTCTCTGGAGGTTGTTCCCAACCCTGCATCGTTCATCAGCCAAGGGTACGCGCTGCACGCCGCGGATGCCAACGGCGGCCATCGAGCGCGGGCTGTGGGGCTCGACATTGGGAACGCCAACACAGTCATCAACCTCCTCCGTGAAGAAAGCGTGTAGGGGGGGGGCGTGGACGTCCCGGGGGGCTCCTGTGCTGAAGGGCCAGCGGCCGAGTCGTCTCTGGGGCGCGCTGGAGGCAGCGCGCCTAACTGCTGTTGAGGCACAGCAAATGCTTTTGAGGCACAGCAGAGGGCTGTCATGGTGTGCTCCGGCGCCGCGCACGCAGCCTGTTCGCAAATGGCCGGCTCGTGTGTTCCTTCGGTACTACTTTCGGCCCTGCGTTCTACTTCCTTCTCAGATTTCTTATGTATCCATTCAGTGACCACTCTTCCTCATATGGAAATAGGACCTCATCCATCCCTGATTCTTTCTCCGGTTCAGTCTTGAACGAGGAGGACATAGCTCAGGGAACGCTTCGTCTTGGAACTTCTGACCTTCTCGTAAGAGGGCACGTGCATGGACCGATCACAACTAAGGGATCCGTTCACATCGCTGAAAGCGGCTCCACTCAAGGCTCCATTTGTGCCTCAGAAGTGCGCGTGGCCGAGGGCGCTCAGGTTAGTGGCACCGTGCGCGCCTCGGATCTGCACATCGGTGGGACATTGCAGGGAGCAATCCTCGTATTCGACCACCTCTTGATTCTGAAGACGGCACACGTGCACGGGGGCATCCTGACCCTCCAGAGGGCGACACTTGAGGTGAAGCTCGGGGCGCAGTTCACCGGAACAGTAAGTGAGGTAAAGAGGTCATTTGTGGCACCCGACTCTCCAGAACAGGGAGATGGCTCTCCGGGACGAGCAATGTCAGCGTCGGTTCGCCCCCCAGATTTCTGCCTCCCGTCCCACCATATGAGCGAAAAGCCCCCGGCCAACCGGCCCGAGCAAGAGAAACTGGGGGCGCCTAGTCCAGCAGAGACGCCAGGGGGCGACGATTCGTCGTCTCTCCGAGATGACTCAACGCCAGAGAACGGTTCGGAATCGGACGTGGACGAAGACTTTGGGATTGACTGGTAGGGAGACAAGGGAAGTAAAGTTGTCAGTGTTATGGCATAGCTCAGCAACACGAGAGGGCCCCACAAGTCCTTGCTCTCGCTTCCTCTCGTGGCCCGTGGTCCTCGGGCAGGTCGATCTCGAAGTCCAGTCAAGTCGCCTCGATTGGAAAGACCAACCAGGAGTTTCAAACTGCGTGGTCACAGTGGGCTGGTAGAGGATCCATAACTGACCCCTAAAGCGTGCTGCCGAGGAAGAATCGATAATCTTCGTGTTCAGGCCCGCCGGAAGGCAGACAGCCAGCACCACGCTTCACAAACCCGATGAACGGCACGATTGAAGTCGAGGCGGAGAAACAGGTCGGAAGCCGATTCGTCGTTCGGCTGCCACAGCCCACCACGTGCCCCGCCCCCTCGCCTCGGAGACGGTCCCTGACGGCGTCGTAGTTCCGGCCCCAATCACCGGACCGAAGGCGGGCACGTTCGCCGGCAGCTCGGGGCCTCTGAATCAGGGACGCCGCCGCTGGCGCCACGGACTCCGATCCTCCCGGCCATTCGCCGCGATTGTTGGGGCCTCGTCGGCCTGCGTCTCGGCGTAGTAGAGCGTCGCCGCGAGGGCCGCAAGCTCGTCCCGCTCCGGATCCTCCAGTTGGAGGGCGGAGGGGTCAAACTCCTCGTCCACGAAGTGGGTGGTAAAGTCGCCCGCGCGGAAGCCCTCGTGCTCCATCGCGAAGCGGCAGAACGGGATCGTCGTGGCCATGCTCGCCACCTCGTACTCGTCGAGCGCACGGATCATGCGGTCGATGGCCGCCTCACGGTCGCGGCCCCATGTGGTCACCTTCGAGATCATCGGGTCGTAGTGGATCAGCACCTCGCCCCCCTCCTCCACGCCGGCGTCGACCCGCACCCCAACCCCCGACGGGGCGGAGTGCCGCTTGAGCGGGCCGGGGTCGGGCAGGAAATTCGAGGCCGGGTCCTCCGCGTAGACGCGGCTCTCCATGGCGTGCCCGTTGATCGACAGGTCGTCGGTGGTGTAGCCCAGCGCCTCCCCCTGCGCCACGCGCAACTGCTCGGCCACCAGGTCGACCCCCGTCACCCACTCGGTGACCGGGTGCTCCACCTGCAGGCGCGTGTTCATCTCCATGAAGTAGTAGTTCAGGTCCGCGTCCACCAGAAACTCGACTGTGCCCGCGTTCCGGTAGCCGCACGACTCGGCCGCCGCCACCGCCGCCTTGCCCATCTCGCGGCGCACCTCGGGGGTGAGCACCGACGAGGGGGCCTCCTCGATCACCTTCTGGTGGCGGCGCTGGATGGAGCACTCCCGCTCGAAGAGGTGGACCGTATTCCCGTGGTGGTCGCCCAGGATCTGAAACTCGATGTGGCGGGGCTCCTCGATGTACTTCTCGATAAAGACGCGCCCGTCGCCGAACGAGGACGCGGCCTCCCCCTGCGCCCGGTCCATTGCCCCCGCAAAATGTTCGGGCTCGTGGACGATCCGCATGCCCTTGCCGCCGCCCCCGGCCGCGGCCTTGATGAGCACCGGATAGCCAATGTCCTCGGCGATCTCCTCCCCCTCTTCCGTGCTGGCGACCGCGTCGGTCGTGCCGGGCGCCATCGGCACCCCCGCCTCCTTCATGAGCTGACGGGCGGCCGTCTTGTCCCCCATCGCCCGGATCGCCGCCGCCGGCGGCCCCACGAAGTGAACGCCGGCCTCGGCGCAGGCCTCCGCGAAGGCCGCGTTTTCCGACAGGAAGCCGTAGCCGGGGTGAATGGCGTCGGCCCCGCTGCGGCGCGCCGCCTCCAGGATCGCCTCCGAGTCGAGGTACGACTGTGCGGCCTCCGCCGGGCCGATGTGGTACGCCTCGTCCGCCCGCCGCACGTGGGGCGCGGAGCGGTCCGGCGTGCTGTAGACGGCGACCGTGTTGAGGCCCTGCTCGTGACAGGTGCGCAGGACCCGCAGGGCAATCTCCCCGCGGTTGGCAACGAGAACTTTGTCAAAGGGACGGGATGTCACGGTCGAGTCCGTCATTTCGTCTTGTTGAACGTAATGGCATGAATTCTGTTATGAGGATCCCGCCGCAAAGGCCCTGCCCGTTGTTTTCGGGCCCGAAGCCCGGCTCGCCGATTGGTTTCACAGTGCTCCCCCGCCGCTATGCCGCAGACCGAAGACCTCTACGACGTGCTCGGCGTCGACGAAGACGCGAGCCAGGAGGAGATCAAGAAAACGTACCGCACACTCGCGCGCAAGCACCATCCGGACCGCAACCCGGACGACCCCAACGCCGAGGAGAAGTTCAAGGAGATCCAGAAGGCATACTCCGTTCTCTCGGACGAGGAGAAGCGCGAGCAGTACGATGCCCAGCGCCGGTTCGGCGGCGGAGGCGGCTTCGGCGGGGGCGGCGGGGGCCGCGGCGCGTGGGGCCGGTCCGCCGGCGGCGGGCCCGAGGTTCGGTTCGAGCAAGGCGGCTTTGACGAGGCCTTCGGCGGCCGCGGGGGTGGGGGCCTCGGCGACATCTTCGAGAACTTCTTCGGCGGGGGCGCCCGCACGCAGCGCCAGAATCCCTTCGACGGGGGCCGTCAACAGCAGCGACAGCAGCGGCAACGAGGGCGCCAGGGCGGTCAGGACCTCGAAACGACCCTCCGCCTTTCGTTCCGGGAGGCCCTCGAGGGCGGCCGCAAGCAAGTCGAGCTTCCCTCCGGCGAGTCCATCCGCCTCAAGATTCCGAAGGGCGTGCGGGACGGCTTCAAGATTCGCCTGAAGGGCCGGGGACAGCCCGGCCCCACGGGACAGCGGGGCGACCTGTACGTGACGTTCGAGGTGGGGGATCACCCTCACTTCGACCGCAAGGGCGATGACGTTCACCGGACCGAGACCATCGGCATGTTCGAGGCCGTCTTCGGGACGGACATCCGCGTTCCCACGCCCTACGGGCAGCACCTCAAGCTCTCGGTGCCCGCCGGCACACAGCCGGGCGAGAAGCTGCGCCTGAAGGGCCAAGGGGTGAAGACCGACGACGGGGCCGGCGACCTGTACGTCGAAATCGACGTGAACATCCCCGAAAATCTCTCCCGGAAGCAGCGCGCTGTGCTCCACGAGGCGGCCGAAGACGCAAATCTACTGTAGCTGCCGCGCTGTCGCGGCTTCGGCTCCGTCTTTCCTCCCTCCACTTCTCCAAAGCAGGCCCCCCCGCCCAGGAGCTGCCGCGACGGTGCCGGTTGCACTTCTCCGGTACTGTTTTGCATATTTGATCGTCGCAACACTTGCACCGGACGGAATTGCCCCTGACACCACCCAGAGGCCTTCGTTTCCAGGGGTCCGCCCCGCGAAACGTACGTCGACGCCTTCATTCAGGCGTTGACGCCTCCACCTCGGTCTGGCGAATGTTCGCTTCTATGACCCTTTGCTGTCTGACGTCTCGTCGGTCCCCCTCCTGTTCTCAATCCCGACGAGAAGACCTATTCTCTCAACGGCAGCACCCGGACGTCGGGGCCTCTGTCTGCGTCCGCACTGCGACGACTTCGGGCCTGGTTCAGGCCCCCCTATCCCACCACCACAAAATGATCGCCCTGAGTTCTTTCACCCATGTCCGACAAGCCGAAGAACGTTTTTCGCATCGACATCGAGCCCACCGAAGACAATCCCGACCGTCACCCCACCCACGGCTGGCAGGTGCGCATTAAGCGTCAGAAAGAGCAATATACGAAGTACTTTTCCGACAAGCGACACGGCGGCCGCGAGGAGGCCCTCGAAAAGGCCGTCGAGTACCGGGACGAGCTGCTCGACGAGTTGCCCGAGCCGATGGATCCGGTCCGGCGCTCGGCGGAGGCCCGCTCGACGACCGGCGTAATCGGCCTCAACTTCTGCTGGAAAGACGACGGCAGCGGCACGCCCAAGCCGTACGTGCAGCTCAGCTGGCTTGAAGACGACGACACGCGTCGCAGTGCGGCCTACTCCGTCCGCAAGTGGAACCTGCGCCGCGCAGTGTGGAAGGCCTGTGCCCGTCTGCACGAGGCCCGTGCGGAGCACGACGGCGAGGCCGAAGAGGTGAACGACATGTTCCAGACGGCCTTTCCCAACATCAAGGAGCAGTACGAGGCCGGCCCGGACGGGGAGGGACTGCCGGAGGAGGACGAGGAGGTGATGGAGGCCGCCGCGTAGCGTGCGGGGCGGAGAGACGGCCTTTGCCCTCCGCATCTACATTCGGCGTTACCCCGCGGCGCGCTCCTCCTGCGCGCGGCGGCGGGCCTTCGGCTTGCGGTGGCGCTTGCGGAGCCGGTACGCCTCCGGGGTGACCTCCACGAGCTCGTCCTCGCGGATGAACTCGATCGCGTCCTCCAGCGACATTTCACGGGGGGGCGGGACGTGCTCCAGCTCGGTCCCCGCCGCGGCGCGCATATTGGTGAGCTGCTTCTCCTTCGTCACGTTGAGGTCGAGGTCCTGGGGCTTGTTGTTCTCGCCCACAATCATGCCCTTGTAGACGGCATCGCCGGGCGCCACGAAGAAGTCGCCCCGATCCTGAAGCTCCATGAGGCCGTAGGGCGTGGTCTCGCCTTCCCGATCGGCCACGAGGGCGCCGGAGGTGCGGTGTGGAATCTCGCCCGCCCACGCGCCAAACTCCTCGAAGCGGTGGGTGAGGAGACCTGTCCCCTTCGTGTCCGTGAGGAACTTGGAGCGGTAGCCGATAAGCCCCCGGCTCGGCACCCGAAACGTGAGCCGCACGCGCCCGCTGTCCTGGTGCACCATGTGCTCCATCTGCCCCTTCCGCTCCCCGAGGCGCTCCATCACTACGCCCATGTACTCCTCCGGGATGTCGATCTCAGCGGTCTCGTAGGGCTCGCGGGTCTCGCCGTCGATCTCCTTCGTGATCACCTGCGGCATCCCCACGCAGAACTCGTAGCCCTCGCGCCGCATCTGCTCGATGAGAATGGCCATCTGCAACTCGCCACGCCCGTAGACGCGCATGACGTTGGCCGAGTCGGTCTCCTCGACCCGGATGGCCAGGTTGTTGCGGGCCTCGTCGAAGAGGCGGTCCCGGAGCTGGCGCGAGGTTACGAACTCGCCCTCCTGCCCGCTGAAGGGCCCGTCGTTGATCCGGAACTCCATCGACATGGTCGGCGGGTCCACGTCGAGGGGCGTCATCGGCTCCGGGTGCTCCGGGTGCGAGATGCTCTCGCCCAGCCCGATGCCCTCCACCCCGGCGATGGCCACGATCTGGCCAGGCCCGGCCGCGTCGGTCTCCTCGCGCTGAAGCCCTTCGTACTCGAAGAGCGCCGTCACCTCTGCCTGCTCGGTGCTGCCGTCGCGATGGCAGAGGGTCACGTCCTGCCGGTCCTGTAGGACGCCCTGCTCCACACGCCCGATGGCCACCGGGCCCAAGTAGTCGTCGCGCTGTACGCTGGTGACGAGCACCTGGAGCGTGCCGTCGGGGTCGCCCGTGGGCGGCGGGATCTCGTCGATCATGGTCTCGAAGAGGGGGCGGAGCGTCGACCACTCCTCGTTGTCGAGGTCCGTTTTGCAACGGCCCTCCGTGGCGACGGTGTAAAGCACCGGGAACTCCAGCTGCTCCATGTCCGCCCCGAGGTCGATGAAGAGGTCGTAGATCTCGTCGAGCGATTCCTCGGGCCGGGCGTCCTTGCGGTCGATCTTGTTGAGGACGACGATGGGCGGGAGGTCCAGCTCCAGCGCCTTCTGCACCACGAAGCGGGTCTGGGGGAGCGGCCCCTCCGCCGCGTCCACCAGGAGCATGATGCCGTCGACCATGCGGAGCGTGCGCTCCACCTCGCCCCCGAAGTCGGCGTGGCCCGGCGTGTCGACGATATTGATCTTCGTGCCCTCGTAGCGGACGGCCGTGTTGTTGGCCATGATGGTGATGCCCTTCTCCCGCTCCAGGTCCATCGTGTCCATCACGCGCTCCTGCACCTCCTCGTTGTCGCGGAAGATGCCGCTCTGCCACAGCATCGAGTCCACGAGCGTGGTCTTGCCGTGGTCGACGTGGGCAACAATGGCGATGTCGCGAAGATCGGTCTGCTTCATGGCGGGGCAACGGTTGGAATGGTCCTGCGGGGCACTGCGCCGGGTTGCAACGGCGTGCCCGCGCAGATTGGCATTAGATAGATGAATGGTACCCACACACCGGGCAGACGTTCATTGCTCAGCCGCCCCAGCAGGGCTTCGGGACCGAATTGCCGTAGACTTCGTGGGCGACGGGCCCGAGCCCGGGGAATCACCTCGCTGCTCGTATCCAGCTTCTTCATCGTCCCGTTCCCCCGACTTCCGATGACCAGGAGCCCCCCTTCTCGCCGGGGCGGAGCCCAGGTGCCGCTGCACCAGACCGTGATCGGGCAGGGGATCGAGGGGCGCTCGCGCGGGCCGGCGCGGGGAAAACGATTGGCTTCAGCCTCTGCGGCCACGGCCACTTCGCCCCCGGCGCATGCGGGGACGTCCGGAACGGCGAGCCGGCCGACCTCCAGCGCTGCCGGACGAGGAGATCGCCCAGTGCTTGGCGGCGGGGCCGGACGTGGAATAGCGTGCCGGTGCGGGATCAGACCTGTCCTGCCTCCTTCTGCTCGACGGGGCGAATCTGACACAGGGCGTGGAGGCGCGAGACGGTGCGGTCGAATTTCTCGGCCACGGCCCGCGCAAGGCCGGCGTGCCGGTCGGGATCAAACCAGTCGTCCGGCGGCCGGGCGGCGGTAAAGTAGAGCCTGGGGGCGTCCTCGTGGAGGTACAGTGCGTCGACGACGCGGAGGAGGCGGAAGGCGTCGTCCGTGTCCGCGATGGCGACGCCCTCGATGAAGAGGTGGTCGAGCCCGACCAGGTCCTCAATGAGGTCGGTATGGGCCGTGTCCGTCGTCGCCCGCCGCAGGTCCGCAAACGTCCACCACCGCGCCGCCCCCGTCGCGTCCGCCCGTGCCTGCCGCATGGCCCGTTGCGTGGCGTCGGAGGGCCCCACCCACCCCCGCCCGGACTGCTCCACCGCTCGCGTCCGCCGGTAGTCGTCCCCGCGGACCCCAACCACACGGTACGCGTCCCGCACCTCCGTTCGGAGGAACCGCTGGACGCGGCCGTCGCCGAGCTGGGTCGCCAGGTACTCCTCCGGCGCCACGTTGCTCGTGGCCAGGAGCGGGACGTCCCGGGCCGCCAGCGTCTTCATCACCCCCGCGAGGCGCATCTCGTTCGCCGGGTCGTCGATCTCCACCTCGTCGAGGCAGCAGGCCGCGTACTGGTCGGCCAGCCGGTGCGCGAAGGCGTCCGGCGGCTCGGTCTGCCGAAACAGCGTGCTGGAGTGCAGGAAGGCACAGGCCCTCTCGGGCATCAGGGCGTTGCACGTCGCGGCCAGCAGGTGCGTCTTGCCCGTCCCCGTCGGCCCCACCAGATACAGCCCCTGCGGCAGCCGCTCGTCCCCCACACCCAGAAGCGCCCTGAGCCGCTCGGCCCACGACGGGGTCCGGCGCAGTTCGGCCACGAATGCGCGGGCGACCCGGAGGGCCTCGGCCTGGCTCGGCGTCTGCGGCTCGTAGCTCTCGAACGTGGCGTCGCGGAAGCGCTCGGGGAGGGTCAGGGTCATAGGGAGACGAACAGTTCGCGCGACATCGGTGCACCGGGCCCCTCATCGCCCCAAGTGATCCTGGACCCGGGCCGCGAGCCGCTGGGCATCGTGGGGGGCGTGGCCCTCGCCCGCGGTGTTGTTGAAGTAGACGTACACGTCGAGCCCGTCGGCCCGCCAGTCGGCGATGGCGTCGGCCCAGTCGTCGAGCTCGGCGTCCGTGTAGCGGCCGTGGTACGCCTCCCCCCTCCCGTGCAGGCGCACGTACGCCCAGTCGGTCGGCACCACGCGGTAGGTGGAGCGGTCGCCGAAGTCGTAGACGCAGAATGCCGCGTCGTGCGCCCGCAGCGCGTCGTAGGTCTCCTCGTTGAGCCACGTGGGGTCCCGGAACTCGAAGACATGCCGGTGGGCGTCGTCGAGCGTCTCCAGAAAGGTGTGCAGGCGGTCGAGGTTCTGGTGCCAGTTCGGCGGGCACTGGAAGAGGATGGGGCCGAGGGCATCTCCGAGGGGCTCCACGTTGCGGTAGAGGTTCTGCACCGGTTCGTCCGGGTCCTTCAGCTTCTTGAAGTGGGTGATGTACTGGTTCGCCTTGACCGCGAACGTGAAGCCGTCGGGCGTCCGCCGCCGCCAGGCACGGAGCGTGTCCGCCTCGGGGCTTTGGTAGAAGGTGTTGTTCACCTCGACGGTGCCGAACGTGTCGGCGTACCGGGCGAGCCAGTCGTCCTGAGGCACTTCGTCGGGGTAGAAACGGCCGGCAAAGGGGTCGTGCTGCCAGCCGGAGGTGCCGATGTGGGTGGAGGGCACAGGCGCGTGGGGGTGGAGAGCGTGAGGGTGGAGAGCGTGGGGGTGGAGGGTGTGGGAACCGGGCCTACTTCGGGGGCGACTGGCGGGTGGGGGAAAAGTAGGCCGTGCGGCCGGAGACGGTCTCGGTGTCGAGGGGCACGCCGGTCTTCGGGCAGTGCTCGTCCCCGTAGCGGTGGGGCAGCATGAAGCGGTCCGGGTCCAGGGCCTCGGGGTCGGCGTCGACCGCGATGGCGGCGTCCAGGACCCGTTGAATTGCGTCGTAGAGGCCGCGGAGGTCGGTCTCGGAGAGCTCCGGCACGGTCGTTCGCGGGTGGATGCCCTCCTGGTAGAGGGCCTCGTCGGCGTAGATGTTGCCGAGGCCCGCCACGACGCTCTGGTCCAGCAGCCGGCCTTTGATGGCACCGCGGCGGGACGCGAAGGGCGCCAGAAAAGCATCGACGTCGGCGCGGCGCGCGTCGGGGCCGAGGTCTTTCGCCTCGACAAACGCGTCCGGCGTGTCGACGAGGCGCACGCGGGCAAACTTGCGCGGGCACTCGAACGCCAGGGCGCCCCCGTCTTCAAAGTGAACCTGGACGTACGCGTATTCGGGCATCGTGCCGTCCGGAACGACCTGCACACGTCCGGTCATGCCGAAGTGGAGGGCGAGCCAGCCGGTCTCTTCCCCGTACCGGACGAAGACGTGCTTGCCGTGGCGGTGGGTGTCGGTCAGCGTGCGGCCCCGGAGCACCTCTCCGAGGCGATGCGGCTCCAGGCCGTCGCCGAGAATCAGTGGATCGACGACCGTGGCGTCGGCAATCGGGCGGTCGAGGGCCGCGTCGGCAAGGCGCCGCCGGTAGACGACGGCGTCGGGCAGTTCGGGCATTCGTGTGGGCGTGGGGGTTGAGGGCGTAGGGGTGGAGAGCGTAGGGCGCGGGGGTCGAGGGCGTAGAAGCAGCGTGGCTCTAGACAATCAGTCGAGCACCACGAGGCGAGAAACGCGGCAGTTTTCCTTGAGGCGGCAGCCCATTCGGCTCACCACGAGGAGGGTTTCAATCGGGTCTCGGCCCTCATCCAATACGAACGCACCGTGGTGCGCTCCCGCACGCAGCGTGCGCTCTAGGGGCGTCACGACCGCCTGCTGCCCGTCGTCCAGGCGCAGCGACTCGTTGTACTGCACGACGTACGCCCCCTTTTCCAGGGTCCACCACCCGTAGTCGTCGTCCGGATCGTCGAGGGTCGGCCCAATCCGCTCACGGGGCACGGTCTGGAACTCGCCCCCGCCGAAGTCGAGCTGGCCGGGCCCGGTGGTCCGGAAGACCGCATCGACCGTCAGGTCAATGCCGGTGGAGGCCCGCTGGGTGTCGAGGTGAACGAGCCCGTCGAGCTGGGACGCGAGGGCGTTCGCGGTGTCCATTGCGCAGGGACGATACTGATGAGTGGAAACGCGTTGAGGAAACCTCAAACCAGCCCCAGCGCCTTCAGGTTCGACCGTTTGGTCCCGGTTGGGCTCTGAGGCGCAACTGTCCTCATCCATATCTGGCCCCTTTCGTTCGCGAATGCACTCCCTGTTCGTTTTCCGGAGAATGACTTGACGTATCTGGGTTGATTTGCTATCTTGCAGTAGGTGAAGTTAGAAATTCTTCCCTGTTAGAGCAGACCTACAAACGCCCGTCCGCTCCGTCGTACAGGGAGGCTTCTCGTTCTTCAGTCTCTTCGTCGTACTGCCGTTGTACTGCGGGGTGGAAAGACGGCGCCACGCGCGTCTGCCCCCTCCTTCGCCACCGCCAACGTTCCCCAATGTCCGCCATGTCCACGCAATCCGTACCCGCTGTATTCCGCCCCGATCGTGGAAGCGCTTCCGAGACGAAGGAGTCGCCCCACACCCCGATGCTGTATTTGGACCGCAGTGGCACCATTCAGCGGGCGAACGAGTCGGCCCGCCGCGCCCTCGAATACGGGATCAACGACACGCTCGAGCCCTGCTTCTTCTCCCACGTCCACGGCCGCAACCTGCACCGCGTGATGCGGGACCTGGCACACATGGTGAGTCACCGGACGCAGCGGACCCGATGGCTCCTGCGCCTCCGCACCGGAAACGGGCGCTGGCGCTGGTACCGCGCCATGGCTCGCAACCATCTCGACCGCGCGAACGCCCGCATCCGGGTCCAGCTTCGGCCCCTATAGGCCCGACGCCCCCTGCGCGCAGACGTGGATGGGGACTCCGGCACCCGTTGTCCCCTTCGTCTGGGACGCGGCCCGAGGCCGGCTTCCCATTCGTTCGCCCCCTTGCCGGGACGTGTCCGACAGGGGCCTCCGTGTTCGATTGCCCCTCGTTCAGGGCGCACTCCACAAGCACTTCCTCACTCGGCTACACCTCGTTCAGGGCGCTCACGGAGGTTTCAGTGTGCACCGCCTGGATGGCGGCCGCGAATCGAGGGGCCGCGTTGCAGATCTGTAGGCGCTCGGCCGCCGCGCCCGTGAGCCGCGGCGCTACCGTGTTCGTGACGAAAAGGGCATCCAGGGGCGCCGTTTCCAACCGCTCATCTGCCTCGCCGACGAAGAGGCCATGGGTGGCCACGGCGTAGACGGACTCCGCCCCCTCCTCGGCACACGACCGGATGGCCTGCGTCATCGTCCCCGCGGTGCTGACCATGTCGTCCACCACGATGGCCGTGCGGTCCTCCACCGACCCGACCAACGCTCCCCCCGTCACCCCGTCGTCCTTCCGCATCTTCTCGACGAACGCCGTTGGTACCTCGCAATTGAGCACCGCCCCCAGTCCCTCGGCAAATTTCCCGGCGCGCTTCACGCCGCCCTCGTCCGGGGACACCACGGCCACCTCCTCGGCCCCGACCACGTCGGTCAGCCGGTGCACGAACAGCGGATGTCCTAACAGATGCTCGGTGCGGGCCTGAAAGGCGTTCTGAAGAACCGCCAGGTTGTGCACGTCCATCGTCAGAACGCGGTCGACCCCGACGGCCTCGAACAGGCCCGCCACGTAGCGGGTGGTGACCGGCCCGCGGGGGCGTGTCTTGCGGTCCTTGCGCTGGTAGCAGAGATACGGAATAACTGCCGTCACGCGCTCGGCCGAGGCGTCGCGCAGGGCCCCAAGCATGAAGAGAAGCCGGCACAGCTTGTCATTTACGCTCCACGTGTCGTCCGCATAGAGGGACTGGACGACGAAGACGTCGCGCCCTCGCACGTTCACCTCCGGACGCACCTCGTGCTCCCCGTCCGTGAAGGTCCGTTCGTGGTGGGCATCGAGCTCCGTGTCGAGCGCCGAGGCGATGGCCTCGCCGAAGCCCCGGCTCTCGGAGAGCGCAAAGAGGCGAAGGTCGTCGGGCATGGGGGAGGTGGAAGTGCGTCGGGTACGGTGAGACGTGTTATTCTTGGTCCGCCTTCAGGGCCCGCCGGACCAGCTCGTCGGCCGACTGGATGCCGGCGTTGTCGCGCAGCACCTGACGGATGGACCGTTCGGCGTCGGCCTTGCTGAGCCCCAATTCGGTGAGGGCCTCCAGGGCGTCGGCCCGCGCCTCCGCCCGGGCGTCCGACCCGCCGCTGAGGGGCGATGTGTCTTCGAGCACGTCCAGGTCTGCGAGGCGGTCGCGGAGCTCGACGATGAGGCGGTCGGCCGTCTTCGTGCCGACCCCCGAAATCTGCGTCAGTCGGCTCTTGTCCCCCTCCATGACGTGGTCGCGCAGCTCGGTCGGGGTCATCGCCGAGAGGGCGGACAGCGCCAGCTTCGGGCCCACGCGCGAGACGCCGGTCATCGTTTCGAAGACCGTCCGCTCCGCCTTGGTGGCGAAGCCGTATAGCGACTCGTCGTCCTCCCGGAGGTAGTGGTACGTGTGCAGGGTGACCTCCTCGTCGGTGTCCGGCAGCCGCTTGTAGGTGGAGGTGGGAACGTGCACCCGGTAGCCGAGCCCGTTCACGTCCACGAGGGCCGAGTCCGTCGTCTTGTCGACGAGCGTGCCGGAGACGTAGTCGATCATGTCTGTGGTGGGGCGTTGAAGGGGCGGACGGCCACAGTCCTGTACGGCCGGCCGGGATCGCGTCCGACGGTTGATACGAGACTTGAGTCTTCCCCCCAGCATGCCCCGACGCCCTAGCAGCGCGCCAGCGGCCGGCCCGCTCAGCGGCGGCAACGCGGCGGGGCCTACTCCGCGTCCCCCGCGGCCTTCTCCTTGCGCTTCGCCTCGATCGAGATTTCGGTGTGGGGCACGGCCTCCAGCCGCTCCTTCGCGATGGGCTTGCCCGTCACGCGGCAGACGCCATAGGTCTTGTTGTCAATCCGCTCGAGGGCGCGGTCGAGGTACCCGACGTACTTCTGCTGGCGGGCGATCATGAGGTGGAGCTTCTCCCGCTCCATCGCGTCGGTCCCGGCGTCGGCCATGTGGATGCCGTAGGCGGTGTTGTCGTCGGACTGCTCTTTGGCCTGTTCGACCTGCTTGCGCATCTGCTCGATCTCGGACTTCGCCTCCTGCCGGCGCTGGAGGATCAGCTCGCGGAAGTGCTCCAGTTCGTCGTCGGAGAAGGGCGTCGTGCGCGCCTCCCCATCTTCGGTCGTGTCCGACTGTGCGTGAAGCGGGGCGTCGGGCGCATCCCCCTCGGGCTGTGCATCGTCGTTCGCCATGGCGTTCAGAGTGGGCCTATCAGTGGAAGTGATGCGTGGCGTGCGCTCCACGGGCCTGCGTCCGGCCCCGGGGAGGGCTCAGGCATTCAGTGCTTCGTCGGCCTCAACGCGACGGACCCCGATCGTGAGCCGCTCGTCGCCGACCTCGAAGGTCTCGACCGCCTCCCCGGTCGGCTCATTGGACGGCTGCAACTCCAGGGCCAGGGTCTCGTTCCGGATCCAGTCCGCGTACGCGGCCACGGCGTCGGCAATCTGGGCCGAGCCGTCGTAGGCCACCGCGATGCGGTCCGTGACCTCGAAGCCCGCCGCTTTGCGAAGGTCTTGAATCCGCTTAACCCCCTCGCGGGCGAGCCCTTCGGCCCGGAGCGCCGGCGTGATGTCGGTGTCGAGGGCCACGGTCACGTCCCCCTCCTGCTCCACGAGCCACCCCTCGATGCCCTCGCTCTGAATGATGAGGTCGTCGGGGCCGAGCTCCACCTCCTCCCCGTCGACCGTCAGCGTGAGCGCTCCGGTCTCCACGTACTCGTCGATCGTCTCGTCGTCGAGTTGGCGCACCTTCTGGTTCACGGCCTTCACCAGGTCGCCGAGGCGCGGGCCGAGGCGGCTGAAGTCGGGCTTGGCGGAGCGGCTCACGACCTCGCTGCTGTGCTCCACGTACTCGATGTCCTTGACGTTCACCTCGTCGAGGATCACGTCTTTCACCTGCTCCACCTCCGCCTCCGGCACGCCGGTGCCGGTGACCACCAGGAGGCGCGGCAGCGGCTGGCGCACGTTGATCTCGGCCTGGTTGCGGAGCGAGAGCGTGCTGGACGCGATGGAGCGGGCCAGCCCCATGCGGCGCTCCAGGGCCTCGTTGCGCTCCTCCTCGCGAACCTCGGGGAAGGAGGCCAGGTGCACCGAGTCGGCCTCCGTGCCGGTAACGTCGCCGAGCGTGCGGTAGAGCCACTCGCCGAAGAAGGGCGCGATGGGGCTCATCAGTTTCGCCGTGGCCGCCAGGCACTCGTGGATCGTCTGGTACGCGGCCTCCTTCTTCGCCGCGGCGACCGTGCCGCCCTGCCCGGCCGGGCCGTTCTGCTCGCCTTTCTTCGACGCCCAGAACCGAGGCCGCGAGCGGCGCAGGTGCCAGTTCGAAAGCTCCTCCACGAAGTCCTCGACCGCCCGGGCGGCCGTGGTCGGGTCGTACTCGTCGAGCGCCGCCTCTACCGCCTGCGTCGTGGTGTGCAGGCGGCTGATGATCCACTGGTCCAGCTCCGGGCGCTCCTCGACCGGCATCCGGTCGCGCTCGTAGGCGAACCCGTCGATGTTGGCGTAGGTGGCGAAGAACCGGTAGACATTCTCCAGGGTGCCGAAGAACGTGCGGCGGAGGTCCCGCAGGCCCCGCTCGCTGAAACGGATGCTCTCCCACGGGGGCGCGTTGCTCATCATGAACCAGCGCACCACGTCGGCCCCGTAGTCGTCGATGACCTCGAACGGCTCGACGGTGTTGCCCACCGACTTCGACATCTTGTTGCCGTCCTCGTCGAGCACCAGGCCGTTGACCACGACGTTTTCGTAGGCGACCTCGTCGAAGACGACCGTCGCGATGGCGTGCAGCGAGTAGAACCAGCCGCGCGTCTGGTCGACGCCCTCGGCGATGAAGTCGGCCGGGAAGTTGGCCTCAAAGTCGTCCTCGTTCTCGAAGGGGTAGTGCCACTGCGCATAGGGCATGGCGCCGGAGTCGAACCACACGTCGATGAGGTCGGGCACGCGGCGCATGGTGCCGCCGTCGGGGCCCTCCCACGTCAGCTCGTCGACGAACGGGCGGTGCAGGTCGATCTCCTCGTCGTCCTCCGGCAGCTGGTCGCCGGCCTTCTCGCGCAGTTCTTCGACGGACCCGATCACCTCGTAGTAGTCGGAATCCTCCTTGTCGCTCTCCCACACCGGGAGCGGCGTGCCCCAGTAGCGGCGCCGGCTGAGCGCCCAGTCGACGTTGTTCTCCAGCCACTCCCCGAAGCGCCCCTCGCCGATGGCCTCGGGCTGCCAGTTGATCGTGTCGTTGAGCTCCACCATCCGGTCTTTGAGCTTCGTGGTCTCGATGAACCAGCTCTCGACCGGGTAGCTCATCAGGGGCGTGCCCTTGCGCCAGTCGTGCGGGTAGTTGTGGAGGTAGGTCTCGTGCTTGTAGAGGCGGCCGCGGGCCTTCAGGTCGTCGGTGATCGTCTTGTCCGCGTCCTTGAACCACGTGCCCGCCACGAGGGGCGCCGCGTCGGTAAACTCGCCGTCCTTGTCGATCGGGTTAAAGAGCGGCAGCCCTTCCTCCTGCGCCACCGCGTGGTCCTCCTCCCCGAAGGCCGGCGCCATGTGCACCACGCCGGTGCCCTCCTCCGTCGAGACGACGTCGGCCCCGAGCACGTACCAGGCCTCCTCCCCCGCCTCGGCCCGGTCGGTAAAGTAGTCGTAGGGCGGCTCGTAGCGCTGCCCGATCAGCTCCTCGCCGGAGAACGTCTCTTCGACCGTGTAGTCCTCGCCGATCACGTCGTCGAGCAGTGCCTCGGCCAGAATCAACTTCTCCTCGCCCTGATGCGGATCGTCGTGGTGGATTTTGACGTAGGTGAGCTCCGGCCCCACCGCGAGCGCCGTGTTGGAGATGAGCGTCCACGGCGTCGTGGTCCACGCCAGAAAGTAGGTGTTCTCTTCGCCCGCGACCGGGAACCGAATGTACACGCTCGGGTCCTGGGTCTCCTCGTAGCCGAGGCTTACCTCGTGCGACGACAGCACGGTGTGGGAGCCGGGGCTGTACCACTGAATCTTGTGCCCCTTGTAGAGCAGGTCCTCCTCCTCGATCTGCTTCAGGAGCCACCAAACGGTTTCGATGTAGTCGGTCTCGAACGTGACGTACGGGTCGTCCAGGTCCACCCAGTACCCCATCCGCTGGGTCAGGTTGTCCCAGAGGTCCTTGTACTCCAGGACGCTCCCGCGGCAGGCCGCGTTGTACTTCTCGATGCCGTACTCCTCGACCTCCGCCCGCGTCTCCAGGCCCAGTTCCTCCTCCACCTCAATCTCGACGGGCAGGCCGTGGGTGTCCCAGCCGGCCTTGCGGTCCACCTGGTAGCCCTGCATCGTCTTATAGCGGCAGAAGATGTCCTTGATGGCCCGGGCCAGCACGTGGTGGATGCCGGGGGTGCCGTTGGCCGTGGGCGGGCCCTCGTAGAACGTAAACGTCGGCTGCCCGTCCCGCTCTTCGATGCTGCGCTCAAAGATGTTCTGGTCCTGCCACCAGTCGAGGACGTCCTCTTCGAGGTCGGGGAGCGAGAGCTGATCGGGCGTGTCGAACTGCGCCATGGGGGTCGTCGGGGATGCGGAAGTAAAACAGCAACGACAAGACTCAACGCCGCGGCGCAGGCGGATGTTCGTTGGAAGCCGGTGCGATGGATTGGGACCGTCGCGCTTCCTCGTTGCCGTCCACGGGGAGCCTCCTGCGTGTCCGTTGACGGCGTTCGACGACTTGCGCCCCGCGTCCGTCTCTGGAGCCGAATGACCTCGGTCGTCAGCCCGTACTCACCTCTTCGGCAAGGCCGAGCCGGTCGCGCAGTAGGGCGTCGAGGCGGTCGTGGGTGTCGTTGTCGCGGATGTTGAAGGCCGGCAGGTCGGTAAGCTGGGTGAGCAGGTCGATGCCGCCGGCCGTATTGGTGGCGATGCCCGTTACGAGATCGGGCGCCAGCATGTCGAAGGCGGTCTCCAGGCCGAGGACGGCGTAGGGGTCCGACGCGCAGAGAACCGTCATGGCCAGGGCCTCCTGCAGCTCCTCAACGGCGATGGCCCCGTTGTACGGCTCCAGGGGGGACGCCCCAATCTCCACCACGGCCACGTCGGCCGGCGGCTGGGCCATGCGGGCCAGCAGTTGGCGCACGGCGGTTCGGTACTCCTCTTCCGGGATGACGGTGGACGGCAGCCCCGCGTCCACGAAGTCGAGTCCCCAGTCGGCCCCGGCGTCCTGAATGGAGAGCACGTCGCGGTAGCGCCCGGCCCCGCTCACCTTGGCCCCGAGCACGTCCAGCCCCATCCGCTTCAGCCGGCGGGTCACGATGCGGGCAGCGGTGGTCTTGCCGGCGGACATCGACGTACCGGCGAAGAGGATCGTGGGCGTGGTGTAGGGCTGCTCGTCGACGGGCGGCACCGCCCCCGCCATTGTCACCTTGGTGGCGTCCCGGCAGACGTGTCCGTGGTACCGGAGTTCGAGGGGCGGCTGCACCAGGGTCGACCGCGACTCGACGTGCCCGAAGAGCCCGGCTCGGGTGAGGGCGTGCATGAGCTGATCGTCGCCAATCTCACGCCACGAGCCCGTCATCTCCAACGTCGCGTGTCGCGTCCCGAAGGCCCCCACGACGGCGTCGCCCTCGGCCACCTCCATGTTTCGGCCGCTGGGCAGCTCGATTGCCCGATAGCCCGACGTGTCGGTGACGATGCCCACGACGTAATCCCCGGTGTCCCACTCCGAGGGGACGCGGGGCTCGATCTCGAAGGGCCGGGCGCTGAGGTCCGTGATGCGGGCGAGGGAACCAAAAATGCACCGGTCGAAGATGGGGGACATCATGGGATTGGGGGCGAGTCGAGTGGGCGAGAACAGCGCGGGCCGTCCGAGGTCAGGGCGCCTGCGTGGAGGCGGGCGCGCCGAGCGTCTCGGCCGTGGGGGCCGCATCGTCCGGCGTCGTCGGCAGGGGCGGCTGGGCGAGCAGCAGGGCCAGCAGGGCACTGCGTTCCACCATTCGGTCCACGTAGCAGAACTCGTGGCGGGCGTGGGCGCCGTCTCCGACCGCTCCCAGGCCGTCGAGTGTGGGGGCGTACTGGCTGATGATGTTGCCGTCCGAGACGCCGCCGGAGCGGCCTTCTTCCAGCTCAAGGCCGAGCAGGGAGCCGGCGTGGCGTGCCCGCGCCCACAGCCTCCGAGCCGCGGGGGTCGGCTCCATCGGCGGGCGCCCGATGCCCCCTTCGATCGTGAGCGATGTGCCGGGCGTGGTCGTCTCCAGGCCCCGGATGGCCGCCGCCACCTCCTCGGCCTGCTCGCGGGTCGCGACGCGCACGTCCACCTCGGCGGACCCGGCGTCGGCCACCACGTTGGGGTGCGTGCCGCCCCCAATGGTGCCCACGTTCACGGACACGCCGGCCTCCAGGTCGTTGAGGGCGTGGAGGGCCTGCACGGTGCGCGAGAGCTCCAGGATGGCGCTCGACCCGCTCTCCGGATCGAGCCCCGCGTGGGCGCTCTCTCCCTGAATCCGAATCGTAAACCGCCCGGCCCCCTTCCGGGCCGTCTTGATCTTGCCGTCAAGCCCGAGGGCCGGCTCCAGCACGAACGCCCGGCACGCACAGCGGGCGAGCCGACGCAGATGACGCTGCGACGTGGGGCTGCCCTGCTCTTCGTCGGAGTTGACGAACACGACCGGCACGACCGTCGGCTCCACGGATGCGGCCCGCAGGGCCGCCAGGGCAAACAGCATCTGCGCCAGCCCGGCCTTCATGTCGAAGACGCCCGGGCCCCGCACCTCGTTGTCGTCCACTTCGAACGGTATCTCGTCGAGGGTGCCCCGGGCCCACACGGTGTCGCTGTGGCCCACGAGGAGCTGGACGGGCCGGCCCCGCGGTCGGTCTTTGGGGCGGGCGTAGAGGTGGCCGCGCTCCTCCTCGGCCGCGGGCAGGGACCGCACGCGAAAGCCCAGCGTCCGCAGAAGACGGGCCAACATGCCCTGCGCCTCCGCTTGGGCCTCCGGAACGTCGGTGGGCGACTCGGCCCGCACCAGGGCCTCCAGCACCGCCAGCATGTGCTCGCGGTGCCCCGCGAGGTAGCGGCGGAGCGCGTGGGCCAGTTCGGACTCAGAAACAGATTCCATGGGCGAATTGGATTGCGCCGCCGAAGGACGGAGGTGCATGCCCGCCTATTTCTCAAAGCCAGCGGGGAAGGGAAAGGCGTTGGTCTCGTCGATGGCCGCGTAGCGGTCGGGCGGCAGGTACGCGAGAAGGGGATTGTCGCGGATGACGGCGTCGTCCTCCTTCCCGGAGACGCGGAGCGCCTCTTTCTCCACGTGCACCGCCTCCACCGCCCCGATGAGCAGGCTGTTCTCCCCCAGATTGTCCACGTGCCGCTCCATCGTGCACTCTAGGAGCAGGTACGCATCGTCGAGAAACACCCCGTCCACCGCCGCCGCCGCCCGCATGGGCAACTGGTTAAGGGCCGGCTTGCGCCGCGGCCCCTCCGGCGCCCCCACACGGGGCGAGGCCGACAGGCTCGCCAACACCACCTGCGACGGCTTCGGGTAACTGACTGTAAACACGCCGGTGCGCACGGCGTTGCGGTACGTCTTGTGGCGCGGCGTGCAGACGAACCCAAAGTAGTCGTCCCACCCCATGGGCGCGGCCATGTGCTTGGGGGCCAGGTTGTAGGACTCGTCCTCGTTCTGGGTGCCCACCACGATTAGGGGCGCAACCATGTAGAAGCGTTCCCAAAACGACTGCTCGGGGTCGAGCGAGACGACAGCGTCGGGGTCCAGGGGCTCCATGGGGCCGGGAAGACTTGGGGAGGCAAATGTGTGTCTTTAATTTCGTATGTAGCAAAAGGGTTCTGCGTCCGCATGGCCCTTGTATATCCGTAGGGCCCATGACGACACTTGTGCGGGGAAAAGCCCGACGCGGGAATCGACGTCGGGCACAAGGCCCAAACCAGCCCGGATGCGCCGTCCATGAGAGCTCCCGTTCCGATATGACACTTCTGATTGCCTCCGCCCTCCTCTCCCTTCTCGTTCTGCCCGGGGCCGCGCTCGTCTGGCTCACGCGCCGCAGTCCCTGCCGTCTCCTGTGGGGCCTGAAGGCCGCAGCGGTGGGCGGGTACGTGGGGCTCACGTATCATCTCGGGAGCTGGTACATGCTCTCCACCCACGGCCGGTATGTGCTCCTCGGGCTCTTCGCCGTGGGGGCCGGCTACGGGGGCTGGCGCATGCGGCACCAGGTATTCTGGACGCGGCCGAGAGGTTGGCAGTGGGCCGGGCCGGGGCTCGCGGCAGTTCTGCTCCTCCTCAGCGTCGTCGGGCTGCGCCAGCGGAGCCAGGCACGCGAAATCCCCGCCCCGCCGGTGAACCTGACCGTTCCATTGCGTGACGGGCCCGTCTACGTGGCGAGTGGCGGCAGCCGGTCCATCACAAACCCGCACCTCAAGGTGGACGCCCCCGAGCTGCAGACGTGGCGCGGGCAGCGGTGGGGACTCGATCTCGTCCAGCTCTACCCGTCGGGCAACCGCGCGAGCGGACTCTACCCGACGGCTCTCGCGCGCTACGCCGTCTTCGGGGCGCCGGTATACGCCCCGTGCGACGGGGTCGTCGAGACGACGGCGGGCTCCCTCCCCGACCGTTCCCCGCCGGCCCGCGATACGGCCCGCAAGGCCGGAAACCACGTACTGCTCCGCTGCGCGCCGGAGGCGTACGTGCTCCTCGCCCACCTGAAGCAGGGGAGCGTGCGGGTGGAACCGGGCGATTCCGTCTCCCCCGACACCCGCCTCGGGCGGGTGGGCAACAGCGGCAACAGCTGGGAACCGCACCTCCACATCAGCGCCCAAGACACGGTGGGCACGTCCGCCCTCCTGGATGCCGACCCGCGCCCGATCACCTTCGACGGCCGGTTTCCGATCCGCAACGACGTGGTGCGGACCAATGGAGCGGGACGCCGGTGAGCCGTTTCCGGCAACGCCGCCCTCGTCGTGCGCGCCTCGTGACGATCAGACACAGGGCCCTGCCGGAAGGGCCGCGCCGAGCACCCGAGACGTGGCGCCCGGTCTGCGGGGACGTGCGGCGCTGTTCTGTTTCACTACCCCACAGCGGACATGACCCCCGCCCCCCGCCGAACGGCCGCCCGCCTCTCGGTGGCCGTTGTCCTCCTGATGGCGCTGTCGTCGGGGGCCGGCCTGTTTGCCTACGACCTGTACCGGGACAACGCGCTGGTCGCGGCACGCTGGTACGGGAGCGACCTGGTGACGCTCGGCGTGGCCGCCCCGCTGCTGGGAATCGCCCTGCTGGGGGCGTGGGGCGGGTCCCGACGGGCCGTTCTCGTGTGGATGGGAATGCTGGCGTACTCGCTCCACAACGCCGCGTTCTACCTCTTCGGGGCCGCGTTCAACAGCCTGTTTCTCGTCTACGCCGCCCTGGTTGCGCTTTCCGGCATGGCGCTGGTGTTCGGCCTCCTGTCGATCGACGCAACGGCCCTGCACAGACAGGTGCAGCCGGGCCTTCCCGTTCGATGGATCGGCGGCTTTCTGGCGGGGGTGGCCGTGACACTGGGGGGACTCTACGGGGCCTTCTCGCTCCGGCATGTCGCCACCGGCCAGGGGCCCGCGCTGCTCGACGCGATGGGGCCGCGGGCCCACCTGGTTGCGGCCCTCCACCTGACGATGGTGGTACCGGTGGGGTTGTTGGCGGCATCGTGGCTCTGGCAACAACCCCCGTGGGGCTACGTGTGGGCCACGCTCTGGGCCGTGGCGGGCGCCGCCTGCATGCTGTCCCTCTCCGCCGCCACCGTCGCGGCCGTGGTGGTTGGCCCGTCAACCACCTGGATGCCGCTTCTCCTCTGGGCTCCCATCGGGGTCGGCTGCGTCCTTGTCGGCGGCGTGCTACTGCGGGCGCTGCGCCCCGATTCGCGGACCCGATGAGCACGGACGCCCGCCCCACGGCCCGAACGGAACCGTCACGTCGGCCCGGACGGTCGCTCGCTACTCCGCCGGCTCCAGCCGGTAGAGCGCCCCCTCCGGCGCATCGGTGAGGAGATAGAGGGATCCGTCCGGCCCCGTCGCCACGTCCCGGATGCGCCCCAGCTCGGCGCGCAGCAGTTCCTCCTGGTCCGACACGTCCTCGCCGTCGAGCTCCACGCGCATCGCCTTCTGGTGGGCGAGCGCCCCCATGAAGAGGTCGCCCTGCCAGTTCGGGAACGTGTCGCCCGTGTAGAACGCCATGCCCGAGAGGGCCGGCGAGGGGTCCCAGTACTCGACCGGGTCGGTCACGCCGGGCGCCGTCGTGCCCCCGATGGGCGACTGGTCGGTATAGCTGTCGCCGTACGAGACCGCCGGCCACCCGTAGTTGTTGCCGGCCTCCACGAGGTTGAGCTCATCCCCGCCGTGCGGCCCGTGCTCGTGCTGCCAGATCGCGCCCGTCTCAGGGTGGATCGCCATTCCCTGCTGGTTGCGGTGGCCGTAGGCGTAGACCTCGTCGAGGCCCTCGTCGCTCCCCACGAACGGGTTGTCGGCGGGCACCGACCCGTCCATGTTGAGGCGGACCGTCGTGCCCACCGACGTGGTCGGCGTGGGGATGTCGACGGTGCGCTCGCGGCGCTGCCCCCGCTCGCCCATCGTCACGACGAGCGTGCCGTCTCCGGGGAACGCGATGCGGGAGCCGAAGTGGTAGTCCGGCGCCAGGAAGGGCGTCTGCCGGTACAGCTCTTCGACGTCGGTCAGCGCGGTGCCGTCGAGGCGGGCCCGCGACAGCACCGTCCCCCCCGTGTCGCCGTCTTTCAGGGAGTGCGTAAAGTAGATCCAGCCGCTCTCCTCGTAGTTCGGTGCGACGCGCACGTCGAGCAGACCGCCCTGGTTTTTGGCCCACACCTCCGGGACGTTGGCGAGTTGGGTGGGGCCGTCGCCGTCGACGAGAAGCATGCGGCCGGGCCGCTCGGTGACGAGCATCCGCCCGTCGGGGAGCCAGTCGACCGCCCACGCGTGCTCCAGGTCCTCAACCATTTCTACGACCTGAAACGTCTCCTCCTCCGACTCGACGCGCTCCAGGACGACCTCCTTGTCTGGAGATGACGAACGGGCTTCGGGCGCCTCCGATCCGTTCCCGGGGGTACAGGCGCAAAGAACGAGCGCGAGGAGGCCGATGAGGGTACGCATCGGAATGGCAGGGGGGCTAGACATGGGGGGGCGTGAGGAACGCACTTGTTGTGAGGGATTCTCCACGCTCCCCCCCTTCCGCCGTTCCCGCCCGTAACGTGAAGGGCACATGGGTTACGCGGATATCATTTCTGGACAGACGAGCAGGCATCAATCGCTTCCGCGTGGCATACAAGTTTCGTTGCCACTACGTTCAACCGTTCCCTAATCTCCCCAGGCACCGCGCTACTGGACCGCATCTCGCCTCGCAGGCCTCCCCGACAGACGCCCACACGCCCCACCCGCAATGCCCACCACCGAACGCCTCCCCACACAGGACCCCGTCATCGCCAACGCGTCGGTCACCGCCCGCGAGTCGGCGCAGGACCACATCGTGATCCGCGGGGCGCGGCAGCACAACCTGAAGGACATCGACCTCGACCTGCCGCGCAACGAGCTCATCGTCTTCACCGGCCCGTCCGGCTCCGGCAAGTCGAGCCTCTGCTTCGACACGATCTACGCGGAGGGCCAGCGCCGCTACGTGGAGAGCCTGAGCGCCTACGCCCGCCAGTTCCTAGAGCGGATGGACAAGCCGGAGGCGGACCTCATCACGGGCCTCGCCCCGGCCATCGCCATCGAGCAGAAGACCTCGGGCAAGAACCCGCGCTCGACGGTCGCCACGCAGACGGAGATCTACGACCACCTCCGCCTCCTCTTCGCCCGCATCGGCACCACCTACTCGCCGGTGAGCGGCGAGCCGGTGAGCAGAGACACGCCGCACGACGTGGCGGACCGCCTCGACGATGCGCTGGACGACGGCACGCGGTTCTACCTCTGCGCCCCCATCCCGGAGCACGCGGACATGGCCCTGCGCGACCAGCTCACGAGCCTGCGGGAGCGGGGCTTCTACCGCATCCTGCGGCTGCCCACCGAGCGGCAGGCAGAACAGGGACAGGAGCCCGAGATTCTCGACCTCAACCAGGAGGCCCCCAGCAGTGTCAACCACTACGGCCGCGCTCGGCTGCGCGTCCTCATCGACCGCCTCAAGGTGAAGACGGGCGACGCGGACACCCGCTCCCGCATCGCCGAGTCTGTGGAGCAGGCCTTCGACGAGGGCGACGGCTACTGCACCGTCATTCCCGCCCCCCGCGGCGGCTACGACGAGACCGCCCACCCGGACGCCTCGCAGCATCAGGGCCCCATTCCCCTGTTCGAGTTCAGCGCGCACTTCGAGCGCGACGGGATGCGCTTCGAGGAGCCGACGCCACAGCTCTTTAGCTTCAACAGCCCGGTCGGCGCCTGCCCCACCTGCCAGGGCTTCGGGCGCGTGCCGGGGCTCGACGAGGACCTGATTGTCCCGAACAAGCAGCTCTCGATCCGTGACGGCGCCCTCGCGCCGTTCCGGGGCGACAAGTGGGGCAAGCACTTCAAGGACCTGATTGCCGTGGCCGCCGACGTGGGGCTCGACATCGACTGCCCCTACCACGAGCTGGCGGACTGGGAGGAAGAGATCGTGTGGGAGGGGAAGGACGACTACATCGGCCTGCACGGCTTCTTCGAGTTTCTGGAGGAGAACTCGTACAAGCGTCACTACCGCATCTTCCGCGCCCGCTTCCGCGGCTACTCGGAGTGCCCGGACTGCAGCGGCCACCGCCTGTGCGACGACGCCCTGTACGTGAAGGTGGGCGGCGACGCCGTGGAGCAGAAGCACATCGGCGAGATCTGCGCGATGACGACGCGGGCGGCCCGGGACTACTTCGAGGCCCTGGCGCTGACCGACTACGAGCAGGAGGTGGCCGGGCGCGTGATGGAGGAGCTGCGCGAGCGGAGCCGCTACCTCGTGGACGTGGGGCTCGACTACCTCACGCTCGACCGCCTCGCACAAACCCTCAGCGGCGGGGAGACGCAGCGCATCAACCTGTCCACCTCGCTCGGGTCCTCGCTCGTGGGCTCCCTCTACGTGCTCGACGAGCCGACGGTGGGCCTGCACCCCCGCGACAACGAGCGCCTCATCGACATCCTGCAGCGCCTGCGCGACCTCGGCAATACGGTGCTCGTGGTGGAGCACGACCCGGTCACCATGGAGGCGGCGGACCAGCTCGTCGACCTCGGGCCCGCCTCCGGGGCCTTCGGGGGCGAGGTCGTCTTTCAGGGCCCCTACGACGAGATTCTGGAGGCCGAAGACTCGCTCACCGGCCAGTACCTGAGCGGCCGGAAGGAGGTGCCGGTCCCCGACGAGCGCCGCCCGGCCGACCCGGACGACACGCTCGTGATCGAGAACGCCCGGCAGCACAACCTCAAACACGTCGACGTGGAGATCCCGCTCGGCCAGATCGTGTGCGTCACGGGCGTCTCCGGCTCCGGCAAGTCCACCCTCACGAACCAGACGCTCTTTGAGGGCCTGCACCGGCTCAAGGGCGGCAGCGGGGACGGCAAGGTGGGGGCCCACGACACGATCCGCGGCCACGAAAACGTCGACGCCGTGGAGATGGTCGACCAGTCGTCCATCGGGCGCTCGCCCCGTTCCAACCCCGCCACCTACACGAATGCGTTCGACGGCATCCGCAAGCTCTTCGCCCAGGCGCGGCAGTCGCAGGTGCACGGCTACGACCGGGGCACCTTCAGCTTCAACACGAAGGGCGGGCGCTGCGAGGAGTGCGAGGGGCAGGGCGTGGTGAAGGTGGAGATGCAGTTCCTGGCCGACCTCTACCTGGAGTGCGAAGCCTGCAACGGCCAGCGCTACAAGAAGGAGGTGCTCAACGTCACGTACAACGGCAAAAACATTGCCGACGTGCTGGACATGACCGTCGATGAGGCCGCCGACTTCTTCGAGGGCGAGCGGGCAATCATCAACAAGCTAGAGGTCCTGCAGGACATTGGGCTCGGCTACCTCACGCTCGGCCAGCCGTCGACGACGCTGAGCGGCGGGGAGGCCCAGCGCATCAAGCTCGCCAGCCACCTCAGCGGCCGGGCCTCGGACCGCACGCTTTACATCTTCGACGAGCCGACGACCGGGCTCCACTTCGACGACATCCGGAAGCTGCTCGGCGCCTTCGAACAGTTGGTCGAGAACAGCCACTCGGTCCTCATCATCGAGCACAACCTCGACGTGGTGAAGTACGCCGACCACGTGATCGACCTCGGGCCGGAGGGCGGCGACGCGGGCGGGAACGTGGTCGCGACCGGCACGCCCGAGGAGGTCGCGGCCTGTGACGAGAGTCATACCGGGCGCTTTCTCCGGGACGTGCTGTAGCTCTTTGACGTGTAGAAGGGTGAAGGTGGGAACAGTAAAAGTGTTGGGAAACGAGAGGTGTCTGTTCGTTGCACCGCCGACTCGAGACGGTTCCTGAATACTGAAGCTCTGAGTGCGTCTACGTCCATCTGTCCGGGAAGCCAGTCCCTTTGTGCATTGAGCCCGAAAACGCCCCACGGATAGGGCCTCTTGTCTTTCGAAAAATGTTCCTCTATCCTACGTAAACCGATAGCAGTTTCTAATGTCAAAAAAATAACTAAAAACGGTTTGCAAAACAGGCTGTGGTCGAGCTCTCCAAGTTGCATGCTGTGGCGACGGGTGACATTGTGGAATCGTCGGATCTCCCCGCCGATCGACGTCGGCAACTGCCCGATCGCCTCCGATCGACGTACGAAACAGTTCAGCAGACCGCTCCAGAGGAGCTTCCGTACGAGCTGGCCATTACCGGCGGCGACGGGTGGCAGTGCTATGTCCGCAACCCGGCGACGGCACTGGCCCGTCTCCTCCACTTCTGGACGCTCCTCTACGCCCAGGGCCTGCCATCGCGGATGGCGCTGGTCGTCGATACGGTTGACTTCGTCTCCGAGGAGGATTTAAACGAAAGCGACGGCCGGGCCTTCCGTCGATCCGGGCGACTCTTGTCAAGCCTCAACGGCGAGCGATGGTTTGACGGTGCCCTCCCTACCGACGCTTCCGAGGCTCATCACGTAGCGAGTGAATGCATTGGGGAGCTGGTTGACCTTTTTTTCCACGAGTGGACCGAGGCCCAGGCCCGGGCCATTGCAGGAATGATCGGCACAATCGGCACAGAGCGCGAAATCACCCAGGAGAAGATCGCCGCGCAGTGGACGCCCGAACCGGTCACGCGGCAGGCGATCAATCGCCACCTCAAGCGAGCACATTGGAATCGAGTCGAGCGCACAGTGACCCGCTTCGAACACCTCTGTCACTCCCTCCAGACTCCGACTCTTGATGAATGAAATCCCTCTCTCCATTCTTGTCTCCGTCGCCGGGGCAGTCGTCACGGTATGGATTGGGGGCTTCGTCGTGGGCAGAATCGTTTCGCCCTACGCCGACCAACTGGATGAGAATTCTGGGCTCAAGGAGGGAGGACGCCTCATCGGATACTGCGAGCGGTTGCTGATCTACGTGTTTGTTCTGGCCAATGCCCCGAGCGCGATTGGCTTTCTAATTGCGGCCAAGTCCATCTACAGCTTCGGTGAGTCTTCGGGTGAAAGGCAACATAAGAGGTCTCAGTACGTCATCATCGGTACGCTCGTGAGCTTCGCGTACGCAGTCACTCTGTCATACCTTGTCCGGTGGGTGCTAAGGATCTTTGCATAGACCCGCTTCAGACCGTTTCTTCGATAGCAGTGTGGCCTCTTCCCGGGTTACCCCCTTCCCCTGTAACAACCAGCAGCGCGGGCACGTCTTGGGGAGTGATTGTCGCCAGTTTCCTGCAAACCCGCCCCACGACCCGTGGGAACCTCACCTCCCGGCAGCGCTTCCGTGAAGCAGTTGCCCTGCTTCTCCGTCCCACTTAAAACGGGTCCCGGGCGACGACGGCCGGTCCCCGCGACGGAGCCCTCCGTCCCTTCACTCTCTCCACCACGCAATTGCGTTTGACATGCGATCCCGCACACTCCTCTGGATCCTCCCCCTCACGCTTCTCCTCATCGTCGGCTGTAGCAGCTCGGCGCAGATGACGGACTCGTCCGCCTCGGCGCAGACGGCGAAACAGCAGGCCGAGAACGCCGACGAGGAAAAAAGCGACTTTGAAAAGGCCATCGCCAAGAGCGACTCGCTCGGCGGCCTCTTTACCGTCTACCGCGACACGACCGACGGCTCGCTCCAGATGGCGCTCGCCCCCAGCCAGATCGGCCAGGAGTACATCTACTTTACCCACACCGTCGACGGGGTGCTGGAGGCCGGCACCTTCCGCGGGGCCTACCGCGACAACACCGTCTTCAAGGTCCGGCGCCACTACGACCAGATTGAGTTCGTGGAGGTGAACACCAACTTCCACTTCAACGACGAGAGCACGCTCAGCCGCGCCTCGGACGCCAACGTCAGCCCATCGGTCCTCCACGTCGAGAAGATTGTGGCCGAGAACGACTCGACCGGCCGCCTCCTCATCAGTGCCGACGATCTGTTTCTCACCGAGTCGCTCACGCAGGTCAAGCCGTCTCCAACCCCTGGAGGGTCCCCCACCGACTTTAAGCTGGGCCGCCAGAGCCAAAAGAAGTCGAAGGTGGAGGGGGTCCACAACTATCCGAAAAACACCGACGTGGTCGTCGACTACGTCTTCGAAAACCCGCGCCCCGTCAACCCGGGCTCCGACGCGGTGACCGACGCGCGCAACGTGACGATCACCCTGCGCCACAGCCTCATTGAGGTGCCGGAGAACGACTTCGAGCCCCGGTTCGCGGACCCGCGCGTCGGGTACTTCACCCAGCAGAAAGACAACCTGACCTCCACCAGCGCCACGCCCTACCACGACCTCATCAACCGCTGGCACCTGAAGAAGAAAAACCCCGACGCCGAGCTCTCCGAGCCGGTGGAGCCGATCACGTGGTGGATCGAGAACACGACCCCCGAGCGCATCCGGCCGATCATCCGCGACGCGGTGCTGGAGTGGAACACCGCCTTCCGCGAAGCCGGCTTCAAGAACGCGATCGAGGTCAAGGTGCAGCCAGACACCGCCTCCTGGGACGCGGGCGACATCCGCTACAACGTGCTGCGCTGGACCTCCTCCCCCAACCCGCCCTTTAGCGGCTACGGCCCCAGCTTCGTGAACCCGCGCACGGGCCAGATCATGGGCGCGGACGTGATGCTGGAGTACGCGTTCTTGACCAATCAGGTCAACCAGAACAAGCTCTTCGAGGAGACCGGGCTGCCGCTCCAGGCCGCCAGCGAGCGGCCGAAGACCCTGCCCAAGCACGCCTGCACGCTGCCCGGCTTCCTGCACATGAACACGCTCTTCGGCAAGGCCGCCCTAACCCCCACCGCCGCGGACCCGAGCCCCGAGCAGAGCGGCCCCTCGGACCTGAACGGCGAGATGACGCAGCTCATGGAGGAGGCGCTCCACTATCTCGCCCTGCACGAGGTGGGGCACACCCTGGGCCTGCAGCACAACATGAAGGCGTCCCAGCTCCACCCGACCGACGAGGTGCACGACGCCTCGGTCACCCGAGAGAAGGGGCTCGTCGGCTCGGTCATGGACTACCCCGCGGTGAACGTGGCCCCGCCGGACACCGATCAGGGGCAGTACTACACGACCCGCCCCGGTCCCTACGACGTGTGGGCCGTCGAGTACGGCTACACGCCCGATGCCTCTGAGCAGGAGCTCGACGCCATCCTATCGCGCTCCACGGAGCCGGCGCTTGCCTTCGGGAACGACGCGGACGACATGCGCGCCCCCGGCAAGGGCATCGATCCCGACGTGATGATCGGCGACATGTCGAAGGAGGCCCTCGACTACGCCGAGGGGCGCATGCAGCTCGTTGAAGGCCTGATGGACGACCTCCTGACGAAATACGAGGACCCCGGGCAGTCGTACCAGGAGCTGCGGAATGCCTTCCTGAGCGTGACCGGCCAGCACGCGCAGATGGCCGCCGTCGCCTCCCGCTACGTGGGCGGCGTTCACGTCGACCGCGCGCTGATCGGGCAGGAGGGCGCCACGGAGCCGTACCGCCCGGTGCCCCTCGAGAAGCAGCAGCGGGCCCTCGACCTCCTGAACGAGTACCTGTTCGCGCCGGACGCCTTCGAGATCATTCCGAACGAGCTCTACCGCCACCTGCAGCCGCAGCGACGCGGGTTTAACTTCTTCGGCGCGTCGGAGGACCCGAAGGTCCACGCCCGCGTGCTCGGCATTCAGGAAAATGTGCTGGCCCACCTCCTGCACCCGAACGTGCTGGAGCGCATGACCGACACGCGCCTCTACGGCAACGAGTACACGCTGGCCGCGTACATGCGCGATCTCACCGACGCCGTCTTTGCGGCCGACGCGCAGGGCAACGTGAACACGTTCCGCCAGAACCTGCAGGTCTCGTACGTGGAGTCCCTGGCGACCGTGGTGGGCGAGGAAGGCAACACCCGGTACGACAACGTGGCCCAGAGCGCGGCCCTCCAGAGCCTGCAGGAGATCGAGCGCATGATTGATCGCAAGCGCGGCGTCAACGCCGAGACCCGCGCCCACACCGACCACGTGCTTCACCTGATCGACGAGGCCACCGCTACCGAGTAGTGTGTGGCGGCCGCGGGAACAGCAGTCCGCGTTTCCCCGGCGGCAACATCCCAAAACGCCAGAGGCCCCAGGGACGTCTGCTCCCTGGGGCCTTTTTGGTGCCGGTCCCTCGTGTAGGGCGTCCGGAGGACGGCCTGCGTTACTTTCTTCTGGTTGAGGGCGGCTGTGTAATTTCGAAGATCCTTTCCCAACTACGAGTGCCGTGCGGGCGTTGCGTTCACGTCCCCGGCGCCGTTTCGCGTAGCCCCTTTGCCCGTGCCCTCACCTGCATGAGCCCCGCCCCCAACCCGCAATCTTCGCGCGCCGATCGTCCCTCCCGCCGCTCTACCCGGCGCATCGCGCTCTTTGCCGGGGCCTACACCCACATCGCCGACGGGGTCTCGCTCACGCTCAACCGCCTCGTCGAGCACCTGGAGCAACAAGGCGCTGAGGTACGCGTCTTCGCCCCCACGGTGGACGACCCGGCCATCGAGGACCACGCCGGCACGCTCACGTCCGTGCCCTCCCTGCCGGTGCCCGGCCGCTCGGAATACCGGCTGTCCCTGGGCCTCACGCCCTCCGTTCGGCAGGCGCTGGACGACTTCGCCCCGACGCTGTACCACATCGCTACGCCCGACCTCCTGGGGCACAATGCCCTCCAGCGCGCCCAGGACACCGACACGCCCGTCGTAACGTCCTACCACACCCACTTCAGCTCCTACCTCAAGTACTACCACCTCGGCCTGCTGGAGGCGCCCGTCTGGGGCTACCTGCGCTCGTTTTACAACCAGTGCCGGCAGGTCTACGTCCCCACCCACGCCATGGCGGACGTGCTTCGGGGACACGGCATCGACAGCGACCTTCGGCTCTGGCCCCGCGGGGTGGACACCGACCGCTTCGCCCCGAGCCGCCGCTCCGCCGCGTGGCGCCGGGCCCACGGCATCGGCACCGACGAGGTGGTCGTCGCGTTCGTCAGTCGGCTCGTGTGGGAGAAGGGGCTCGACGTGTACGCCGACGTCATCGATCGGCTGGAGCGCCAGGGCGTCCCCCACCACAGTTTGGTCGTGGGCGACGGCCCGGCGCGGGAGGAGCTGGAAACCCGCCTGCCGAACGCCACCTTTCCCGGCTTCCTCGACGGCACCGACCTGGCAGAGGCCTACGCCTCGTCCGACGTCTTTCTGTTTCCGAGCGACACCGAAACGTTCGGCAACGTGACCCTGGAGGCGATGGCATCGGGCCTGCCGACGGTCTGTGCCGACGCGGCCGGCAGCCGCGACCTCGTGGACGACGGCACCACGGGCCGGCTCTGCTCCCCCGGTCACGTCGAGGCGTTTGCCGAGGCGGTGCGCACCCTCGTCGTCGACGAGCGGCGTCGCGACCGCATGGGCACCGCCGCCCGCAAGCGCGCCCAGGACTTCACCTGGCCCGCCGTCCTGAACCGCATGAGCCGGTACTACGACGAGGTGCTCCCCCATCCTCCGTCTCCCTCCCCGCAAGACCCGGCCCCGACGGGCGCAACTGCGTAGCGTCTTCCCACCACCGGTCGGCATCCCCCGTGCGCCTTCTCTTCGTCTCCCATTCGCTCCCGCCCGAAGGCCGCCCCCTGGCCAACGTGGGCGGCATGCAGCGCGTTGCCCTGAAGCTCCACGAGACCCTGGAGGCCCGGGCCGACGCGAACGCGCTCGACTACGACGCCCTGCTGCTGCGCAGCGCCTGGCGCACGGTGCACCTGAAGACGCCCCTGTTTCTCGCCCGGGCCGGCTGGCAGATTGCCCGGGCCGCCCGGCAGAACGCCGTCGACGTCGTTCTTTTCTCCTCGATGGTGACGGCCAGCCTCGCGGTGCCCCTGCAGGGCCTGCTCCGCCGACACGGGGTCCGGACGGCCGCCATCGTGCACGGGCTGGACGTGACGACCCCATTCCCGCCCTACCAGTGGTTCGTCCCAAAGGTGTTCGGCGCCCTCGACGCGGTGCTCCCGGTCAGCCGGGCCACCCGCCAGGCCTGCCTCGACCGCGGCGCCGCCCCCACCCAGCTCCGCGTCGTGCCCAACGGCATCGACACGGATCGCTTCGAGGCGCCCGCCGATCGGGCAACGGCCCGCCGGGCCCTGGCCGCGAGTGTGGAGGCGTCGCCCCCCTCCCCCCCACCCGACGGGCTCCTGCTCTGCAGCGTGGGACGACAGGTCGAGCGTAAGGGCACGGCCTGGTTCGTCGACGCCGTGATGCCCCGCCTCCCCGCCGACGTTCACTACTGGGTCGCCGGCGACGGCCCCGAGCTCGACACGATCGAGGCCGCCATCGCGCGGCACGACCTGGCTCCTCGCGTCCGCCTCCTGGGCCGGATTCCGAACGACACCCTGGGCGCCCTCTACCGCGGGGCCGACCTGTTCGTGATGCCCAACGTGCCCGTCGAGGACGACATGGAGGGATTCGGGATCGTGCTGCTCGAAGCCGGGCAGTGCGGCACCCCCGCCGTCGCCGCCCGCCTCGAGGGCATCCAGGATGTGATTGCCGACGGCGTGAACGGCCATCTCGTCGCCCCCCAGTCCCCCGACGCGTTCGTGGACGCCATCGCGGCGTACCGCAACGACTCCGAGGCCTTGGACGCCGCCGCACAGCGGGCCCTCCACCACACCGAGGACACGTTCGGGTGGCCCGCCGTCGCCGACACGTACCTGTCGGTCCTGCGCACCCTGTGGCGGCAGGGCACCCCGCCCGCCCCCGACACGACCGGTCGCCCCCCTGCCCATTCCCACGCGGCGGGATAGCGGCCCGCCGGGCGGAGCCGCTTGCCACTCGGGCCGCCGTCGGGAACGACCGGGCCCGGGCTTCTACGACCCGACGGCACATTCCGCTGCCCCGGTCGTATGACAGTGCTCAAATATCATCCGACGACCCGACCGGGACCTTCATGCCGAACCGCCTCGCCCGCGAACTTACGGAGCTCCGCAGCCGCCTGCTCGACATGGCCACCATCGTGGCCGAGCAGTTTACCGACGCCGTCGACGCCCTGCTCGCCCACGACGTGGACCAGGCCGAGCGCATCATGGACCGTGACCGTGAGGTCGACGCCCTGGAGCTGGAAGTCGACGAGTACTGCCAGCGCATCCTGGCCCGCCACCAGCCCGTCGCCACCGACCTCCGCACCCTGCTCACGGTCGAAAAGATCAACACCGACCTGGAGCGGATTGGGGACCACTGCCGCAACCTGGCCGGCAACGCGGAGCACGTGACCGAGGCCCCCGGTGTCCTGGACGCGGTCAAAATCCGCGAGATGAGCCAGGCGGCCCGCCGCATGCTCGACGAGGCGAAGCAGGCCTTCCTGGACCAGGACGCAGAGCTGGCGCGCAGCATTCCCGATCTGGACGACGAGGTGGACCGCCTCCACCACGAAAACTTTCGGGGGCTGGTGGACTACATCCAGAAGAATCCCGAGCATGCCGAGGTGGCCGCCCACCTGATCACCGCCAGCAAGGCCATCGAGCGGATCTCGGACCACTCGACCAACATCGCGAAGGGCGTCGTCTTTCTCATCGAGGGCGTCGACATCCGCCACGCCAGCGTGCAGGAGGAGATGGCCCCCGGCAGCAGATCGCCCCTCCGCTCCTCCTACTCCTCGTAGCCGTCCCGCCACCGGACCCGGGCGACGACGGGACGGTGGTCCGACACGAAGTCCGTGGCCTCCAGCCCCGGAACGGTGGCCGAGCCGACACGCCACTCCGGCCCGACCAGGACATGGTCGATCTGTACGAGGGGCCACCCGGCCGGAAAGGTGGCGCCCCCGCCCGCCGCCCTAAGGCCCTGCAGTAGGTGGCGGTAGGCCCACTGGTGTGGGGTGCTGTTGAAGTCGCCCGTTACGAGCACCGGGCGCGTTTCCTGCTCGATGTGCCGGTGGATGCGGCGGGCCTGGTCGGCACGGTGCAGCGCCCCCGCCCGGTACGTTCGCAGGAAGGTGCGCCAGCGCGCAAGCGAGGCGGCCGTGCCCGGCAGGTCCCAGGGGCGAGTGCCCACCGTGTGGAGGTGGACGTTGTAGAGCACGGCGGGACGCCCCTGCCAGGTGAAAAACGTACGCGTGTAGCGGGAACGGGGGTCGGATCCCCCGGACGGGGGCAACGGGTGCACACGCATCGAGTCCAATCGCACCTGTCCCAGCACCGGCCGGTAGATCGTGGTCTCAGGGGGGCGGGCCCGTGGAAGGGCGTACCCGACCGAGTCTTCCAGGAGCACCCGGAGCGGCCAGGACACAAACAGCCCCCCGCCGTCCGACGCCGACCGTGTTTTCATCCACGTCTCCTGGACGCTCAGCACGGCGGGCGCTTCCCGCTGGACGAGCTCAGCCAGCGTACGCTCGCGGTCCGGCCCGCGGGCGAATGCAGGGGACAGGTTGAACGTCATCACCCGCAGCGCGTCCGCGTCGCGCCCCGACGCCTCCCCCGTTGGCACCGTTCCAAACCGCAGTGCGACGAGCAGGAGCAGTGCCCCCCGATCCCCAGGCGCCCCCACCGTCCCGAGTAGGCCCCTTGGCCCACCAGCCCGATGCCCAGCAGGCCGACCGCCCCGGCGAGGGCGGGAAGCAGCACGGCAAACAGGTCCGTCCACCAGAAGCGGGCCGGCGGGAGGTACGGCGCCGCGTAGCCCATCAGGAACGCGGCGACCAGCAGCCCGGCCCCGCTCCACGCCAGCCCCTGCAATGCGCGTTGGAGCCCCATGGCGATGCCTCGTTGCGAACGTTCAACGGACGGGCGGGCCCCGCATCAAGCCGCCTCAAGAATTCGCTCCGCCACCCGCGGCCCCAAAGACCCGGCGACAGGGCGGCGGGCGGCCGCCTCAAGCTCTCGCACGAAGCGGCGGCGCCCCTGCCGCACCCACGCCTGGAAGCGCGCCTCCGGGGTCGATCCGCGGTCCAGCGCAGCCCGGAGGTGCCCGATGTCGAATTGCGTGCTGCGCACCCCTGCGCCGGCCCGCACCGCGTCGACGGCATTGCAGCGTTGCTCGTAGTGCCCCTCCACCGGCACCACCTGGACCGGCGTCCCCAGGTACATCGCCTCCGCGATCGACTCAAAGCCGGCGGTGGACACGAAGCCGCGGCACCGGGCCATGAGGCGGAGGAATTTCTCGTCGTCGAGCTGGTGGAAGGTCAGCGTCTCGTCGTAGGCCTCCACGGGGGCCGCGTCCGGCCGGTCCCAGAAGCAGTGGAGCGGCACCGTCGGGTTCTGCTCGTGCCACCGGATCACCTCGTCGGCGTACCCGCTGTTCAGGATGTAGACGAGAATGAAGGGCTCGCTTCGGTCCTGGGGCTGGCGGAACACCCCGGGCCGCAGGAGCGGCGGCAGCACGGCCAGGTCGTCTTGGGAGCGATCGGGGGCCGGGTAGAGCGAGAGCGCGAGGCGCCGTGAGGCGCCGCAGGCCGTGAGGCGAGCAAACGCACGGGCCGCCCACCGTTTGTCCCTGCGCCCCGACGGAAATCGGTAGGCGGGGTGCAAAAACATATACTGGTGTGCCACCGCCACGACCGGCACGGACGGCGAATGCGTCACGGCGTAGAGGCCCATCAGGGGCTCAAAGAAATTCACCACCACGTCCGGGTCATGGCGCTTGATGGCGGCGTCGAGGGCCGACAGGCTGCGCCAGTAGGTCGGCGTGCGCCCGAGCGCCCGGCGCAGCGTGGCCCACGGCCGCACCGAGCGGTCCGCGTCGTCCGACACGAAGCCAGGGCTCTCGACGTCCGTGACGGGGGCCTCGAACGCCGCCCGGAAGAAGGCCGGCACGGCCTGGTCGTCGCTCTTGCCCACGACGACCCCGGCGACCCGATGCCCGGCGTCCCGGAGCATGCGCCGCAGGGCCATCGCCTGCGTGAGGTGGCCGCGGCCCTCGCCCTGGACGACAAAAAGACAGCGCAGCGCCATTGCGTCGCCGGTGCGTGGTGGGTGGGACATTCCGACTGGACTACCACACGCACACGAGATGCGGGTGCTCCGTTCCCAGTCGGCGAGTGGCCTTCCGGGCCCGCCCTCGGGGCCCCAACACAAAAACACCGGGCACCCCCGTCAATCGGGGATGCCCGGCGAAGGAAGCTTCGTGTGACGCAACGTACCAGCGTACAGTCGCTTTCTACTGCACAGTGCCGTCCTGGGTGATCTTCGCCCAGTCACTGTCTAAGTTCCACTCCGCCCCTGAGCCGAAGGCGCCTCGAAAGCTGACGCTTGTCCAACTGTCATTCACTCCCGCCGACTTATTGCCGAAGTCACTCGGCTCGTTGGCGCCGCTGGTCGCGGCGTTGACCGGTGTTGGGTCGAAGCTCTGGATCGCGCCGTTTCCGTTCGTCCGGCTGATGCTCGCGTACGGATTTTTGTTTACGATCGCATTGTTCTCGCTGCGGAGGTAGTCCGCGAGGTTCCCCTTGAGTGCATTGCCCCGGTCGCCGGACGGGGTGCCGTCGTCGTCCGTGGTCAGCTGGATGAGATCCTCGAACGTCGTTTGGCCACTGAAGCCCGGCCCGATGTTGTACCAGAGGTTGTCCTGGTGCTCCAACTGCCCGGCCGCCCAGCGGTTGGCGGCGTCTTCGCTCCCGGCCTCCAGGTCTTCGATCTGGATTCCTGCGTTCGTCCGTCCGCCGGCGAAGACACTGTTGTGGTAAGAGGTCGCGTTGTTGTCGCGGTGGATGATGAAGGGGTCATTCGCGTCCCCCGAGGCGTCGCTTACACCAGGGCCCATGCCGAGGTACGTCGCGTTGGAGATGATCGACTCGGCGTACGGCTCGGCGCTTTCCGGAGAGCCGGCACCGTCCATCTCGGACGCTCGTCCAGATTCGTTTCCGCCCTGTACAGCCAGCCAGAACTGATTGCTGCCGCGGTAGCCCTGATCGATGTCGAAGGCGTCGTCCGATTCGTAGGCCGTGATCAGGTACTTGGTGTTGACGGTGCCCCCAAACCACTCGAAGCCATCGTCGTCGCTGGCGTACGATTCCACGTACTCAATGGTCGAGCCGCTGCCCACGCCGCCGAGCGTCAGGCCCTGAATTTCATCGCCGTTGCCGAGTTGGGTGCCGGTGTGGCGGATGGAAACGTACTTGAAGGTGCCAACGTCGTGATCAACATTCTGACCGCCGTAGAGAATGCGGGCCCCTGTGTTGTCGGGTACGCCTTCGATGGCGACCTCCGACCCGTTGTTGGTCGGCGCATCTCCAAGCAGGATGACGCCACCCCAGAGTCCGCGGTCGTCCCGGCCGAGGGTCTCGTCCGCGGCACGCACAGACGTGAAGACGATCGGATCGGACGCCGTCCCTTCGGCCTCAATGACCCCGCCCGACGCGACGATCAGGGCCGAGGCGTCTGCCCCCCCGCCGAGTCGCCCTTGGATTTCAGTACCGGGCTCAATTTCGAGGGTGTCCCCGGGATTGACGAAGACGAAGCCGTTGAGCTCGTATGTCTTGTCGCTGCTCCAGGTGACCGTGCTTCCATTCGCGTCACGGGGCACGACTCCGTTGTTGTTCACGTCGGTTACCCGCACGACCTCCGCCGTGCCATCGTCGTCATAATCAACGTCGACGTTGGTGTCCGTTTCCTCTACCGGCCCTGTATCCAGCCGTGCTGGCTCCTGCTCGGCCGGAGGGGAGTCCATGTTGTCGCCGCTGCCATTCGAGTCGCACGCCGTGATAAACACAAGGGCGGGAATGAGCAGGAGACCGACGAACAGGGGTCCAAGCGATCGCGATTCCAGTATGGTTGTACGGAAAAAGTTCATGGTCGCGTGTGGTTTAGAGAGAAGAGGTAGGGTGTTAGTCGTGGGAGCACGGAGTTTTTAATTCCATAACTTCCTCCCACAAACCACCGAGGGGGCGAGCCAACGTGTGGCTCGCCCCCTCGAGGCAATCGAAAAGGAGTAGTGGTGCGTCGGGGCGATGGGGCCCCAGCGGTACGAAGTAGGCTTTAGTAGCTGTAAGACACGCCGACGGATACGGTGCGCCCGAGTGGACGCCGGTCGTTGATGAATTCGTCCCCCTTGAAGGTTTGCGAGACGACCTCGTCGCTGTTAAGTACATTCTTGACCGAAATCGACGCCGACACCCCCGGGAGCAGCCGTTGCGAGAAGTTAATGTCTAGCGTACTCCGGGCCCGCTCGAAGATGTCCGCCCCGTTCGCCGAGACGGTCTGGAGCCGGTCGCCGAACCGGTTGAAGAACACGTTCACGGCCGTGCCCGTCTCGGGGTTGTCGTAGCCCGCATTCACGTTCGCGATGTAGGGCGACTGTCCCTGAAGCTGCCGTGTCTCGTCTGGATCATCTCGAAACTGTCGAATGAGGGTGAGCACCTCCTCAGTACGGTCGATTTGGGACTGGGTCAGCGTGAGGTTTCCCCCCACCTGCACGTGCTCCAGCCAGGGAGCGAGGCCGCCCAGTCGCTTTCGAGCTTCCAGTTCCACCCCGTAGACCCTTGCACTTTCCCTATTTCGGTACGTGATAATGCCTTGATCAACGGACTCCGCGACGAACGTTCGTTCGATCGGATCGGTGAAGTCCTTGTAGTACAGGCTCGCCGACAACAGCTCTCCGGCCCGGGGGAACCACTCCCAGCGCAGGTCGAAGTTGTCGACTCTCGTGCGCTTGAGGGCTGGGTTTCCTCGTTCCGTAAAGTCCCCGATGAAGTTGAAGGACTGGAACGGAGCAAACTCCCGGAAGGACGGCAGCGCAATGGTGCGACCGTAGGCGAGGCGCAGGTTCATGTCCTCACGGAGCGTCCAGACAAGATTCACCGAGGGGAGCACGTCGAATTGTGAAAACGCCCCTTCTGTGTCGGTGTCGAGCGTATTTAGCGACATGTCCGTGTACTCGAACCGCACCCCACCGATGAACTCGAGGGACGGGACGCCCGGCACCGGGGTCTCGGTCATCAGGTAGCCGGCCCCTGTGTCGAGAGCCCCGTCGTAGTTCCCGCCCTGCGATGGGACTTCAGTCACGTAGGTGCCGAACGTCCCGTCCGAAAGAAGGCCCGACCGCTCATCGACGTACGCCCCCGGACGTCCGCTAAACCCGTGTCCGATAGGGGCGTCATGTTTGAACACGCGTTCGCGAAACTCCCGCGTTTTCGTTCGGAAGCGGCCTCCCGCTTCGAAGAGGGTCGGTCCCACCGGTACCTCAACCGAGGCTTCGCCCGACCAATCTTGCTCCGTGAGGTCCCGGAAATATCGGGTGGGAAGCCCGGTGACCGGCCCGGAGATGGCAAACGATGTGTCGCGCTCTCCGGGAGAAAACTCGTTCGGAAAAAAGCGATTGTCCGGCTCCTCCCGCCTTACTTTCGAGTAGGCTGTTTGCCACTCAAGACGCACCCCCTCCGCCCCACTGCCAAACTGATGGGTGCCGTCAAGCTCCGTCGTCCGTACGGTGCGCTCAATCACACGGGCCACCCGCGTCTCGAATCTCCGGTCTCCAGAGATATTGTCACGGGGAAGGATTCCCGATTCGTATCGGGCGATGTGCTCGTCGTCGCGGTTGTAGAGAAGACGCACTCCCAATTCGTCCGTGGGCGTAAGCTGAAACGAGATCCCCGCAAGCCCCCCGAACAGTGTCTCTTCCACGCCGCGCCGTGTCGTGTAGGAGGCCTCAGGGCGGAGCTGCTCCGCGTTGATGCCCGTTTGAGAGAAGCGGGCCGTCGTCCCCCCGTTGTATCCGGAAAAAGAGTGGTCGTACGTCAAGGAGGCGATGACGCCGAGCGAACGATCTCCCATGACGGAGAACCGGTCACCGAGGGAAACCTCCGCGCTTCGGTTTCCGAGCACGTCGTTGGACCGCGGGGACACACCAGTGGCAAACGCCTGCGTCACTTGGTTTAGCGCGTCGCGCCGCTCGGGGTCCGACGTAGGCCCCGGTGGAACACTGCTGCTGTTCGCCACGGGCGGCACCTCTTCCAGTCCGTCCGGGGGAAGCAGGATGCCGCCACCGACTCCCACCTCGCTGTTGGAAGAGGTGGAGACCGATGCGTTTAGGAAAAAGTCGTTCGGAAACGACTTCGTCGTGATGTCGACCGAGCCTCCCGTAAAGGTACCGGGCTTGTCCGGCGTGAATGTCTTCTCGGTGACGACGTTATCGATCAAACTCGACGGGAAAATGTCAAGCGCCACACTGTTGCCCTCGGGGTCTGCGTTCGGGAGTGTCGTACCGTTGAGCTGCACGTTGACGTATCGCCCCTGCAAGCCCCGAATGTTTACGTGTTTGCCCTCTACGACCGATCCTCCAGTCATCAGCCCCATCGCATCTGCTACCGTTCCGGCTCCGGCCCGGCTCATGGTCTCGGCACTAACAGCATTGCTCACGGCAGCCGCTTCGGCGCGCTTCAGTATCAGACCGGCCTCCGAGTCGCGAGCGGCCTTGGCCTCCACGACCACCTCGTCGAGCCGCTCCGTTTCTTCGGCCAGCGTAATGTCAATCTCCGTGGTCCCTCCCGCCGTAACCTCTACCCCCGTCACAGTCTTCTGCTGAAATCCGACGAAGGAGAATCGCAAGTCGTACGTTCCAGGGTCAAGATTCTCAATGCGGTATCGTCCATTGAGGTCTGTCGTCGTGCCCGTCGACGACCCGGCCACACGGACGTTGGCCCCCGGCAGCGGCCCTCCACGCCCGTCCTCCACAACAACCCCGGTTACTGTCCCATTCGTATCTACCTCTTTCGGACTCGCGTCCTGCGCAACGACCAGTGGGCTCGTTCCCGCCCCCACCAGAAAAAGAAACGCAACCAACAGAAGGTCTCGATACCAACCGTTAACCATTTTGGACGCGGCAGTTCATACGGGAAACGTTCAGGTCGGGCCGTGTGCCAGGTTCTTGCGGACTCCCCGAATCGATTTGTTGTTCGTTCCACACAATAACGGGCGAGTATAACGCCGCCATTACGCACAGATCACCGTTGTATTAACTGGGCCGGTTTCCCGACGTCTTCACTCGACTGCGTCTCGGCGTCTGCCCCGGCACGCAGCCGGCCGCACGGAACGCCACCCGGCCCGTGAATGCATCCCCTTCCGACCACCTGGCCCCTCCCGTCGCGGGCGAGCGGCAAACTTCGTCAAATATTTGGGCGTGCATCCTGCATGTGGGCCGCGTCCTCCTGATTTTAGAAGCTTGAATTCTCACTTCGTCTGCCCCCTCATCGCCCCCCTCCCTTCGTGCCCGACACGAAAACCTCGAACCCGTACCTGATCCTCTTCGCGCTCTGGCTGATGATGTTCTCGGCCAGCAGCCAGTTGATCATCATGGTGCCCATTCTCCCCGAGATCGCGGCGACGCTCGGGGTGAACGCGTTCTGGCAGGGCATGCTGCTGACGGCCTACGCACTCTCGCTGGGGGTGTCGGCCCTCATCACGGGGCCGGCGTCCGACCGCATCGGGCGCCGGCTCATTCTGCTGTACGGGACCATCCTGATGGCCGTCACGCTCACCCTCCACACGGTGGCGGAGAGCTACGTCCTGCTGTTCTCCATGCGCCTGCTGGCGGGCATCGGGGGCGGCATGCTCACCAGCGGCTCGGTGGCCTACGTGGGGGACTACTTTCCGTACGAGCAGCGCGGCTGGGCCAACGGGTGGGTGATGAGCGGCACCGCCTTCGGGCAGGTGGCCGGGATCCCGATTGGCAAGGTGCTCGCGACCGGCTTCGGCTACCGGTGGCCCTTCCTCATGTTTGCGGTGCCCATGGCCGTCTCGGCCGTGCTCATCTGGCTGTACGTCCCGCAGCCGGACGCCGACCTCGACGACCAACGGCTCACGCCGGCCCGCCTCGTCGAGAAATACCGGGCGGTTCTTCAGGGCTCCGACGCCGTCAACGCCGTCGCGTCGTACCTCCTCATGTTCTCCGGCTTCGGGCTCTTCACGTCGTTCCTCCCCAGCTGGCTCGAATCCACGGTGGGCGTGTCGAGCTACGAGATTGCCCTCCTCTTCGCCATCGGCGGGACCGCCAACATCCTCGCGTCCCCGCTCGGGGGGCGGGTCTCCGACCGCATCGGGCGCAAGCCGATCGTGGTGTGGGCGTCGCTGGTCCTCGGCCTGCTGATGGCGCTCGCCCCGCTCTACATCACGGGGTTCCTCATCGCGGCCGTGCTCTTCTTCCTGGCCATGGGGCTGATCGGGATTCGGGTGGGGCCCCTGCAGTCGCTCATTACGGCGCTCGTGCCGGACCGCCAGCGCGGCCTCCTCATGGGCCTCGCCATGAGCGTGGGCCAGGCCGGGTTTGGGTTCGGCAGCTTCGTGGCCAGCATCACGTACGGGCCCTACGGCTTCTTCAGCAATGCCGTCGGCGGCGCGCTCGCGATGATCGGGATGGCCGGCCTCGTCCACTGGGGCCTGCCGGAGCCGCCGCTCGCCTCGGTGGAGGAGCCCGCGCCCGAGGCCCCGAGCGTCGCGGAGACGCCGTAGCGGGCCGCCCGCGGCCGGAAAGACCCGGGGGCCCAATCAGGCAAACTGCCAGAGGAGGAGCGCAAGCACGGCCAGGGCACTGCCCCAGAGCACAAGGGCGATGCGGGTGGAGGTGCGCGCCTGCGCCACGTCGCGCCAATCGCGGGGCCGCACGCCGAGCAGCAAAAACGTGCACACCGCCGCCAGGTTGAGGGCGACGACGTTGGTCACCGTGAGCAGGCCCGCCCGGAGGGCCGGGTCGGGATGCCCCGCCCCGAGCAGGAGGCCCGTGGCCACGGCGGGGGGAAGCAGTGCCACCGCCACCATCACCCCGACGAGGCCCGTGGCCCCACCCCGGGTGACCGCCAGCGCCCCGGCCGCCCCCGCCGCGCCGGCCAGCGCGATGTCGGCGATCCCGATGACCGTGCGCCCCGCCAGCTCGCTCGTCGCCGGGTCGACCGTCATGACGACCCCGAGGCCCAAGGCCCCGCCGAGGGCCAAGGCCAGCCCCGTCACGTTTGCCCGGACGGACCGCTTGAGCAGGTCCGGGTCCCCGAGGGTGGTGCCGAGCGCGAGGGCCAGGTTGGGGCCGACGAGGGGCGCGATCACCATCGCCCCGATCACCACGGCGGTCTGGTTCCGCAGCATCCCCCCGGCCGCGACGATCACCGAAAGGGCGATGAGCGAGTAGTAGTAGCTGGAGACGTCCGTCGCATCGCGGGCGTACTCGTAGAGCTCGGCCCGCCCCACCCGCGCGGCGCTCTCCTCCTCGTCCTCCTCGGCGGCCTCGCCGCCCGCCTGCGTCTCGCCTTCGTCCGCGTCCACCTCGGGCCGCGGCAGCGTCGCCTCCACGGCCTGGATCACCACCCGATACTCGGTGATCGCGGTGCCCTCCACCCAGTCCAGGAACGGCTCGGTGTCCTCCACCTCCATGAGCAGGCGGTCCACGCGCTGCCCGTCGTCGATCGCGTAGGTCCAGTGCCCGAGCACGTCGTGGGGGGCGTCGGGCACGTCGAGGGCGTCGTCCGTGTCCGGGTGGTAGAGGTCGATCAGGCGGAGAGCCATACGGGCGGCACGCGCGGGGCGAGGAAGGAGGGTGGCGGGCGTACTCTTAGAGGATAACCACGACGCCGCTGCCCATCCAGCCGGGCCGGTCGGGGCGCTTCCGTAGATGCGTCCGGCCTCAAGAAAATACGGCCCCAATACAAAAGGGACGCAGGCGGCACCGGAGGCCCGGTGGCCTGCGTCCCTGTACGGAGACGTTCGTGTCGCCGAACCGTCGGCGGGGATCGGTTAGAAGTAGATCCCAATGTTCACGTTGAAGGCCGTTCGCCATTCGTTGTCGTTCTGCTCCGCCATCACGCTGGCAAAGTTCGCCCCTGGATGGTTGAAGGGGTGACCCTTGCTGATATTCAGGTCCGTGTAGACGAACAGCGGACCGGCGGTGGTGAGGAAGCCGATGTCGTGGGTAGCGTTGTCATTCCAAGAATCGACGTTTTTGTTCGTCACCAAGCTGAAGTCATAGTAGGGCTTGATCTGAGAGACCGGCCCAACGCTCACCGGGATACGGTAAGACACACTGGAAGAGTATACCGTGTGCTCGGCCGCCACGCGCTGGGGGAAGTTATATGCTCCCATGACCACGAAATCATCCGCGTCATAGTTCACACCACTTATGTCTCCTTCTGGCCCAGGCACACCGTCGTCGTCTTGATTCTCAGTCTGCTGGGCGCTCTGAAACGCGGTTCGCTCTTGATCGGTTAGGGGCGGATTCAACTCCTGCTGCGCGAATTCCAACTTCGCACCGAAGCCACCGTAGCGCCCTTGAAAGTGAACGGCGTATGCAGCGTGCCAGTCCGTATCGCCGGTGCTCAGGTTCTTGAGCTGGCCTCGCTGACCAGACACACCGACCTTCGTGAAGCCGAGATCACCATGGTCGAAGGAGTAGGCGGCTTTCAGGTTGAACTGATTCGCTTCCGCTATAGGACTACGGATCTGATTGCCTTCACCATCCACACCCGGTACTACTTCGTATCCGCCAACACCAGTGACATCGTTTGCGTCACCCGTGCCATTGGCTTCACCCTGTGTGTCGAAGGGAGGGAAAGAGTTCACTGGTACAACGTCATATGAGTATCGGCCGAAGTTGCTACCGGCGAAGAAGTCCGTCTGCTCGGCGTTCATGTAATATCCCCCTTGGATGTCCCAGTTGCCAGGACTAAACATCGCTTTGATACCGGCATCGTAATCGTCTTCCAGACCCACGTAGTAGGTGCTGTTGAAGAACCAACTACTGGAAGCATACGGCTGAATGCCGAACGGCACCTGGCTCACGCCTACCTGAATCTGTCGATTTTCACTGAACTCATAGCCAACCCAACCCTTCTGCAGAAAGACTCCGCCAAAGGACTCTGGGTAAACAGCCAACTCGCTGTCGAATATCAGGCCACCGTACGATCCGTTGGCCCCGATGCGAAACGTGTCGAACGTGAACCCACCGTCGCCGAGTGTCTTATCGGCCTGCTCTCCATACGAGCGAAAAAGGGCGTTAAAGCGAAGCGAGCCGTTGATGCTCACGTCGAGCGTCGGCTCGTCCTGCTGGGGCGCCGCCGTCGTGTTGTCGCTCTCCCAGGCGTTGGCGACCAGGGAGGTGGCGTTGGTGCTGTCATCGGCGGGCTCCGGGTCGTCGGCGAGGGCCGAGCCGGGAAGCACCAATCCAGCGGTGAGAAAAAGCGCGAGAACTGCAGTGCAGTACCGATTCATATGGGAACGTAGTGCGTTATGAGAAAGGGTCACAAAGGGTAGCGTAGTGCTACAAACGAGACCGGAGGTGATCCGGTCATATCGTGTAGATCAGGGGAAGAGATTGCGATAATGTTATCAGGGCGGCGCCCGGGGGCCGCGGCCGGCCGCACGGCCCTACGCCTCCTGATCGCGTGAGTGGGTCGCGTCGTCCGGGAGGGGCGTCACGGCCTCGTCCGAGGCGGCACACGCCTCGGCCTGGTCGAGCCACTGGGTGACGTACCCCGGGTGGTTCCGCACCCACTGCTCGGCGGCCCCGCTCTTGCTCATGTCGCCGCGGGTGCGAAACGTGTTCATGAGGCTGCCGATCTGCTGATCGGTCACCTCAAACTTTTGCAGGAAGCAGACGGCCTCTTTCGGAAACTCGTCGATGAACTGGTTGTCGACGACCGTGAAGATGTCCTCCGGCGGCCCGTAGGCGGGCGACTGGTTCGTCTTCCCGTCCTTGAGGTACCGAAGGTCAAACGCGCTCCACTTCCAGTGCGGCTTCCACCCCGCCACGATGATCGGCTGGCGGTCCTGGATGGCGCTTCGGAGGCGCTGCCACGTGGCCGGGCCGCTGGCCGCCACCACCGAGAAGCCCTCGATGCCGTGCTGGTCCAGCACCTGGCGGATGTTGTCGTTGGTGGGGGAGCCGGCCTCAATGCCGTAGATCTTTTCGCCGAGCGCCTCGCGGTACTCCCCGATGTTGGCCGCCGAGCGAAGGTCCATGTACGCCGGCACCACGAGCCCGCCCGAGGTGCCCCGGTACGTGTAGCCGAGCTTTTGGAGTTGACCCTGGAGGTCGCCCCACGAGTTTTGGTGCGTGGTGGGGAGCCAGGCCTCGTTGAAAAAGTCCCGATCCCCCTCCGCCACCGACGAAAAGGCGATGCCGCCGCCCTGGGCTTCCTTCAGGTCCACCGGCACGTTCAGGCTGTCCTCCAGCACCTGGGCCTGCATGTAGCTCATGGCGAGGCCCTCGATCCAGTTCACCGTCACCATCTTCAGGGGGGGCGACGATGCCGACGCGCCACCACCGGCGCTGTCGGAGGCATCCCCCCCACAGCCCATTGTGCCCAGCGCAAGGAGCGACGCGGCAACGGCCGCCGCGCAGTACGAGCGGCACAGGGCGCGTGCCGCAGTGATGAGTCGTTTCATTGGAAGGACGCATTAATCAGAGAAGTAGCATGAAAGGCAAGGCACCAAGAGCGCTCGCGCAGGGCGTGCGCGGGCCTGTCGGCGCCATGTCCGTCCATAAAACACCCCCGACCGCCGGACGGCAATCGGGGGTGCTGCGTCGTCAAAACCAGAATCAGACGCCTACGTGCTTTGCTTGCGCGAGTAGGTGGCGTCGTCCGGAAGCGTCTCCACCGAGCCGTCGGAGGCAGCGCACTCCTCGGCCTGCTTGGTCCAGGCGTTGACGTCCTCCGAGTGGTTTTCAATCCACTGGCTAGCGGCCTCCCGCTTGCTCATGTCGCCGCGGTTGCGGAAGCTGCCCATGAGGCTCTCGATCTCCTCGTCGGTCACCTCCGAAACCTTCAGGAAGCACACGACCTCTTTCGGAAACTCCTCCGTGAACTCGCTGTCCACGATCTTGAAGACATCCTCGGGGTCCCCGAAGACGGGCGACTGTCCGGTCTGCGCCCCTTCGAGGTACTTCAGGTCGAACGAGCCCCACTTCCAGTGCGGGTACCAGCCCGTGACGACGATGGGCTGCTCGTTGTTGACCGCGTTCTCCAGCGCCTGCCACGTCGCCGGGCCACTGGACGCCACGACCGAAAATTCGTCGTTGAGGCCGTTGTTCTCCAGGATCTTGCGCGTCTGGTCGTTGACCGCCGCGCCGGACTCGATGCCGTTGATTTCGCCACCGAGCTCGTTGCGGTAGTTTTCCAGCTCCGAGACGCTGGAAATGTCCATGTACGCCGGCACGGTCAGGCCCACCGAGGTGCCCTTGTAGGTGTATCCCAGCTTGGCGGCATTTCCCTGCGCCTTGCTCCACGGGTCCTGGTGGGTCGTGGGGAGCCACGCCTCGTTGAAGTAGTCGCGGTCCCCTTCGGCCACCGACGAGAAGGCAATGCCGCCGCCGCCCACCTCCCGGACGTCAACCTCCATGTCGTACTGGTTTTCCATGATCTGCTCCTGGACGTAGGTGAAGGCCATCCCCTCGATCCAGTTCACCGTGACCATGTTCATCTTGCGGGACACGTCCTGGCTATCCCCGCCCCCGCCGCAGCCGGCGAGTCCGGTCCCGAGGAGACCAACGGCCGCGACCACGGCGATGAACGAGCGAAGTGATGTCGAAGAAAGATTCATAGCGTTAGGGCTTTTGCTTGTGATGATGAGTGTCCAAGTCGTACGGCAAAGCAAAGAAGAGTGCCCGGACGACGGCCAGTCCTGACGCCCTCGTCCGGGCCATGTTGCAGGAGCCTCCCCCTTTCAGCAGCAGGCGCGGGTCACCCTGTCGTGGGCTGGGTCGAGGCGCCCGCCTTCTCCCCCACGGCCTGCGTGATGCGGTCCAGAAAAATCGCCAGAATGACGATGGCCAGTCCCCCCTCAAACCCGACCCCGATGCGCAGCTGCTGAATGCCCTCCACGACCGGGTCCCCGAGCCCGCCCGCCCCAATGAGCGCGGCGATTACGACCATCGACAGGGCCAGAAGCACCGTCTGGTTCACACCCGCCAGGATGGTGGGCAGCGCCATCGGCAGCTCCACCTTGAAGAGCATCTGGCTCGGGGTGGACCCGAAGGACTCCGCCGCCTCCACGGCCTCCTCCGACACCTGGCGGATGCCGAGGTTGGTCAGGCGCACGCACGGGGGCGTGGCAAAGATAAAGGTGGCGATCACGCCCGGCACCGCCCCCAGCCCGAAGAGCACGACGGCCGGAATCAGGTACACGAACGCCGGCATCGTCTGCATGAAGTCGAGCACCGGCCGGACAATCGCGTCCACCACATCGTTTTTCGCCGCCCAGATGCCCACGGGAATGCCCACGAGAAGCGAGATTAGCGTCGCCGTGGCGATGAGGGCGAGGGTCTGCATCGCAAACTCCCACAGCCCCATGCCGAAGGCAATCTCCATCCCGAACAGGGCAAACTCGACGTCCTCCAGGAGGGTCAGCCCGACGACCGTAAAGAGGGCCACGCCGCGGGACGCCACCCACCACGCGAGGACGGTAAAGAGCACAATCATCGCCCAGCTTGGGAGGAAGAGCAGTACGTCCTTCGCCCCCTGGATGGTCGCTCCGATTACGAGCTCAATCCCGTCGAGAAGCGGACCGAAGTTGTTCTGAATCCAATTGATGAGGGACGCAAAGGCGCCGCCGAGGTCCAACTGCATTGTGCACTCGAGTGTCTTCGTTCAGGGCGATACGCGTAGGGAACGGACAGTCCGTCGTCGGGGATCAGGCCACCGCTGCTTCGGGGTCTTCGTCGGTCCGGCCGGCGCGGGCGTCTCGCCGCCGCGCCCCGTCGGCATTCTGCACGACCTCCTCCATCACGGCATCCTGGCTGACGACGCCCTGGAGGGTGCCGCCCGAGTCGCGAACGGCCAGGGGCCCGTCGGCGTCGACCAGTGCCGGGAGCAGCTCGGCAATCGGCGTGTGGGGCGAAACGGACGGCCCGTCGGCGGCCACCGTCTCGTCGTCGCCGAGGGCCCGCATCACGGTCCGGGCGGGGACGATCTTCGTGCGGTCCACGTTTTCGACGAAGGACCGAACGTACTCGTCGGCCGGCTCGGTGAGGATTTCGGTGGGGGTGCCGATCTGGGCGATGCGGCCGTCCTTCATGATGGCGATGCGGTCGCCCATCTTCAGCGCCTCATCGAGGTCGTGGGTAATGAAGAGAATTGTACAGGCCGGGTCCCACTGCTCCTGAAGCTCCAGCAGCTCGTTCTGCATGTCGGCCCGGATGAGGGGGTCCAGGGCGCTGAACGCCTCGTCCATCAGCAAAATTTCGGGGTCGTTGACGAGGGCACGGGCCAGCCCCACCCGCTGCTGCATGCCCCCACTCAGCTGGCTGGTCTGGCTGTCCTCGTATCCGTCCAGCCCCACGAGCTCCAGCGACTGGCGGGCCTTTCCGCGCCGCTTCTCCTTGTCCATGCCCGCCACCTCCAGGCCGTACTCCACGTTCCCGATGACCGTCCGGTGGGGAAAGAGCCCGAAGTTCTGAAAGACCATCGACATCTTGGTCCGGCGCAACTTGCGGAGGCGATCCTCATCGAAGGCCGTCACCTCGTCGTCGTGAACGTGCACCTTCCCAAATGTCGGCTCGATCAGGCGATTGACGCACCGGAGCAGGGTCGACTTGCCGCTGCCCGAAAGGCCCATCACCACGAAGATCTCCTGCTCCTGGACCTCAAAGTTGGCATCGTCGACCGCGATCACGGAGCCGGTTTCCTCCTTCACCTCGGCCTTCGACATGCCCTCCTTCGCAAGGGTGCGAGCGCGCTCGGGGTCCCCCCCAAAAATTTTCCAAAGTCCCTCTGCCTCAATAACAGCCATGGCGTACGTAGCTTGTTCGCTGGGTGTGAGCGTGGTGGGACAGGCACTGCCTCGGGGCGACAGGCGGACGCGACGTTTCTCTCCTGTTCCCAAGACTCTACTTAATTAGCTCCTCGAAGGGAACATGTTTAGGAAACGGGGACGGTTTCCTGTGTTCTCCCCCTCTTTCATACAACCTTATCAAGAATCACAGGGATAAAGGCCTACCTTCTCATTTTTGGCCTTTTATGCCTCAAGAATCTTCGAAAAAGCGTTTGAAGTATAGAACCAAACAAAAAGCCAGAGAACGTTCGGGCGTCGCCGCCCCACGGCCCGCCCGACGGCGTCGGGCCCGAACGCCCGGGGGCCCGATTCGTAGACCGACTGCTTGCATTTCCAATCAACCGGTTCGTGCTCCATGCCCGACGATCGCTCCGCGAAGGTCATCGAAACCGTCGCCGACGGCCTGCGCCTGCAGGTGGGCGACCTGCCCGGCGACTACGCCCCCACCCTCCTGAAGGCCGAGCCCGCCGCCTACGTCGTCGGCTTCACGGCGGGGGTGAGCCGCGCAATGGACGTGCCGGTGGGCAACCACACGATCCGCACGCTGGAGCGGGGCTGCCGGCAGGGCCTCCCCCGCGACGGCGACCTCGGGCAGCGCCTCGCCGACATCGCGGCGGGCATCGTCTTCGACGGAAGCGTCACGAGCGACCCGGACCTCACGACAATTCGGGAGGACGGCGAAGAGGAGGGCCGGGCCTTCGTCGAGGACCGGTCGCCTCCCTCCCTGCTCGACGACCTGGTGCGCGGGTGAACGGGGTCCGACCGGCGCCCCTAGCGGTGCGGCCGGTCCGTTTGCCTTCGGTCCGTTTCCCGTGCCCGGGACGCCTCGGGCCCCGCCGTCATAGAAAAGAGCGCCGGTCCCAGCAGGACCGACGCTCCATGCTCGTCGAAGCAACCACGGCCTGACGCCACGGCACTAGGCCGTGACCGGCTCGGCGTGCTCGATGCGGGTGCCGAGCACGTCCAGGAACTGCCGGATCCAGGCCGCGTGGGCGGGCCAGGCGGGGGCCGTGACAAGATTCCCGTCGGTCACCGCCTCATTCATCTCCACGTCGACGTAGGTGCCCCCGGCCGCCTCCACCTCCGGGGCGCAGGCCGGGTACGCGGAGCAGCGGCGGCCGTCGAGCACGTCGGCGGCAGCGAGCGTCTGCGCGGCGTGACAAATGGCCGCAACGGGCTTGTCCGCCGCAAAGAAGTGCCGCGTCATCTCAATAACGCGGTCGTTCAGGCGCAGGTACTCCGGCGCGCGCCCCCCTGGCAGGCAGAGCGCATCGTAATCGGCCGCGTCGACCTCCTCGAAGGTCGCGTTCAGGGCAAAGTTGTGGCCCGGCTTTTCGGTGTAGGTCTGGTCGCCCTCAAAGTCGTGGATCGCGGTCTTTATCGTGTCGCCGGCCTCCTTCTCCGGGCACACGGCGTGCACCTCGTGGCCCGCCAGGTCGAGCATCTGGAAGGGGACCATCGTCTCGTAATCCTCGGCAAAGTCGCCAACGATCATCAGAATGGATTTGGACATGGCGGCGTCGGGAAATTTGTGGAAGGAACGCGATCGTGCGTGCTTCTGCGCCAGTTCAGCCGTGACGGCATTCTATTCCTGACAAAAGGGTAACGCACGGCCGGCACAAAAGCTCCAGCCTGCGAGGACCGGCCCCAGGCGGGCGGCAACGATGCGTGGGCGGCGGCGTGGTCGACCTAAACGTCTTCACGCCCCCTCCGGCTCACTACGCCAGCGCCCGTGCGGCGCGGCGGCCCGCCTCGATGGCGCCGTCGAGGTAGCCCGGGTGCTCGGTAGCCGTCTCCGCCGCGGCGACGTGCAGCCGCCCCTCCCAGTGCGGGCGTTGGAGGATGGGGGCCGGGTCCGGCGGCGTGTGCGGCCCCGGCGTGGGCCCCGCGGGCGGCGTAGTGGCCGTGTCGTGACGCCAGTCGGCCGTTGCGAGGCCGGTGGGCGCCCCGGCCGCCTCGCCGAAGCAGTGGACGAGTTGACGAACGAGGGTCTCCTCCCGCTCCCCCGGATCGCTCGGCGTGGGAGAGTCGGGGCCCGGGGGATGCATGAACCCGACGAGCGCGGCGGGGCCGTCGGGGGGCGTGGCGTCGTGCCAGTCGTGCACCGGACCGGCCGCGCTCCGCACGCGCCCGGCGAGGCCTTGCTCGCGCCAAAACGGACGGGCGTAGGTCACGGCCGCCTTGGCCGAGGGGCTCATCCAGGTGGTGGTGCCGCGGAGGGCCGAGGCCAGCGCGTCCGGGAGGGCGGGCTCAAACTGAAGGGTGTGCCCGGCCAGCCGGGGCGGGACCGCGAGCACCACCGCGTCGACCGACGTGGTCTGCGGGCCGTTGGGCGTCTGGGCGGTGGCCTGCACCGAGGCGCCCGTGCGCCGTAGGGACCGGAGACGGTGGCGACGTCGGAGCGCGGCGTCCGGAAGCGTGGCGGCGAGGCGCTCGTGCAGGGCCTGGGTCCCTTCCACCAGGCGCCAGGAGGGCGGCGGCGCGTCGGGCCACTCGAAGTGCTCCACAGGCTCGTCCCGGGCCCATTCTTGGACCGCTACACCCGGCTCGTGCTGGCGCACCCGCTCAAGGCCGAGGCGCTCCGCCAGCGCGCGCACCCGCCGGTGCTCCGCCCAGTGCCAGGCGGCCCCCAGGTCGAGGCGCACCTCGTCGGGGCCGACGGCCGGGCTTCGGCACCGTCCCCCCACGCGCCCACGCGCCTCCCAGACGCGGACCGACACGCCCGCCGCGTGCAGGTCCGTGGCCGCCACGAGGCCTCCGAGCCCCGCCCCCACGACGAGAACGGACGACGACTCAGACACGCTCGGCCTCCCCCGATCCGGTCGACGATCGAAAATACGCGTCTACGCTGTACCGGCCGGGGCCCGTCAGCAGGAGCGCGACGAACACCGTCGCCATCTCGGTGGCGTGCCAGGGCCCCTCGCCGGCCGCGAGGTGGCTCGAAAAAGCGACCGTCATCACCACGAGCAGGAGCCCGAGGACGGGCCGGAAGAGCAGGCCGAGCAGGAGGCAGAGGCCGCCCACGAACTCCGTGGCCGCCGCCATGAAGCCCCAGAACGTGGGCCAGAAGGTGATCCCAAAGATTTCCATGGTGCGTCCGAGGTCGGCCCACGTCCCCGGACCGCCGGCCATCTTGTCCCACCCGTACACGAACACAAACGAGACGCCGATGCCGACGCGGAGCACGAGCAGGGCGAGATCGACGGAGGTCCACCGGGACGAATCCATATCCGCTGCTGCCTGAACGTTCGTAGATGCGAGGGGCCGTTGCGGGCCGTGTCTCGTCGCCCGCAAGGGCCGTACGGGCGCTATCCCGCGATCTCGTCGACGCTGTATTTGCCGGGGCCCACGAAAACGAGGCTCAGGAAGACGAAGCCGTAGACGAGCGCGCTCTCCGGACTGCCGTCGATCATGCCGGTCATGTGCGCGGTGGCGGCGACCCCCATGTTGATCACGAGCAGGAGGGCGGCCGGGCGGGTGAACAGGCCGAGGACGACGAGCAGGGCGCCCGCAAACTCCGCAAAGGCGGCCATAAACCCCCAAAAGGTCGGGACGAAGCCGAGACCAAAGAGCTCCATGGTGCCGCCCAGTCCGGCCCACTGTTCGGGCCCCCCGAGGATCTTGCCCCATCCGTGCCCGATGGCCATGTACAACCCGATCGTCCCCCGGAGCAGAAGCAGGCCCAGGTCGCGAAACTTGCTGAGGTGCGTCCAGATCATAGCTCGACGTGCAGTTGAAGAAAGCTGGGTGAACCCGCTTCAAGTATAGAAAACGGCGGGCAGTTTGTCGAGCGGGGTCGTCTGGTCGGAGACAACGTGGGGGGAGAAGTCCCGCGTGCCGCGTCGAAGAGCCCCCCGAGGCGCGGCGCGAAGGGGCCTACTCGATCGTCCACGTTTCGCCGGAGCGGAGCAGCGCGTCGAGGTCGCCGTCGCCCTGCTCCGCGGTGACGGTGTCGATCTGCTGGTGCACGCGCTCCGCGTACGTGGGCCGCTCCGTGCGGTGGATCACGCCGAACGGGCGGGGCAGCTGTGTGCCGGTCTCGTCGAGGCGGGGAATCGGGTCGCCGTCGTCGTCCTGCCACGACATGCGCCCGAGGATGGTACCAAGCTCCTGCGAAGTCTCGTCGTGCACGAGGCAGTCGTCGACCGACCAGTCGTCGGCCTCCAGGTCAATCACCTCGGGCTGGAGGGTGTCGAGCCGAATGCCCCTCGTGCCGTTGGCGAACGTCATCGGTTCGCCGTGCTCCAGGAAGAGCGCGCGTTCGTCTTTTGTCTCCCGCTCGGTGAATTCAAAGAAGGCCCCGTCGTTGAAGATGTTGCAGTTCTGGTAGATCTCCAGGAAGCCGGTGCCATCGTGGTCGTGGGCCGCGCGCATCATGGCCTTCATGTGCTGCGGGTCGCGGTCCATCGTGCGCGCCACGAACGAGGCGTCGGCCCCCAGCGCGACGGAGACGGGGTTGAAGGGACGGTCTACGGAGCCGTAGGGCGTGCTCTTCGAGATGGTGCCCGCGTCGGAGGTGGGGCTGTACTGGCCCTTCGTGAGGCCGTAGATCTCGTTGTTGAAGAGCAGGATCTGCGTGTCGAGGTTGCGGCGCAGGACGTGGATCAGGTGGTTGCCCCCGATGGAGAGCGCGTCCCCGTCCCCCGTCACCACCCACACGTCCAGCTCCGGGTTGCTCGTCTTGAGGCCCGTGGCGATGGCCGGCGCCCGGCCGTGGATGCCGTGCATGCCGTAGGTGTCCATGTAGTACGGGAAGCGCCCCGCACACCCGATGCCACTGATGAACACGACGTTCTCCTTGTCCACCCCCAGGTCCGGCAGCAGGCGCTGCACGGTGGACAGGATGGCGTAGTCGCCGCACCCGGGGCACCAGCGCACCTCCTGGTCGGACTGGAAGTCCTCGCGGGACAGGGCCTCGCCCGCCCCGTCGCCGCCGTAGCCGGGCGGGAGCGTGGGGCCGTCGTCTCCGTCGTCATCACTGCCGGGCGAGGGCGGGCCCGCGGGTTTTTTTGCCCCCGGCGGCCCGGCCGGTTTTTTCGTGCCCGGGGCGTCCGATTCGCCGTTCTCGCCCCCCAGCCCCGGGGGAAGATCCGGTTTCTTCGTGCCGGGCGATGTCTCCTCGTCGGACGCGCCCTGGTCTTGATCGTCGCTGCCATCGGCGAGGCCGGGCGGGAGGTCCGGCTTCTTGGTGCCGTCGGGCGTCTGGCCGTTTGGGCTCGGGTCGGGCGTGTCGTTGCTCATCGGTTCGTGTCGGGTCCGTCAGTGGGGATGCTTTCCTGGAGCGACGTATTTCGTATTGCGTATTTCGCACCTCCGCCTCGGACCGATACGCAATACGAAACACGCAATACGGCGAAAGGAAGAGGGCAAACGAATCTCAGTCTGGCAGACAGTCATGCAGGGGCCGGTCTCCCAAGAAGAGAGCCAATCTTCTCCACAATCTCCTCCGCCCGGAAGGGACGCCCCTGGATCTTGTTGAGGGGCGTGAAGTCACGATTCGGGTACTGGTCGCGCAGGACGCGGATGAGCTGGCCGTTGTTGAGCTCGGGCACGAGCACGTGGTCGAAGCGCCCGAGCACATCGGCGAGGTCCGCCGGCAGGGGCCACACGTGGCGGAGCACGACGCTGCCGACACGACGCCCCCGGTCGACGGCCCGTTCGGTGGCCTCTTCAATCGCGCCCTTCGTAGAACCCCAGCCGAGCACGAGCAGGTCGCCGTCGGAATGGCCGTACACCTGCGTCGGCGGAATGTCCTGGGTCACGTTCTGCACCTTCTGCGCCCGGATCTCCACCATCTTTTGGTGGTTCTCGGCGTCGTAGGACACATTGCCCGTTTGGTGCTCCTTCTCCAGCCCCCCGAGGCGATGCTCCAGGTCGGGCGTGCCGGGCCGGGCCCAGGCACGGGCCAGCGTCTCCGGGTCGCGCACGTACGGCAGGAACTGGTCGTTGCCGTCCTGGTCCTTGTGCATCGTGCGCTCGGTCGCCTCCGTCTCGAAGTCGACGTCGAACGCCGGGAGCGTGTCGGTGTCGGGGATGCGCCACGCCTCCGACCCGTTCCCGAGGTAGCCGTCGGCCAGCACGAGGACGGGCGTGCGGTACTTGACGGCGATGCGGCACGCCTCGTAGGCGGTGTGGAAGCAGTCGCCCGGCGAGGTGGCAGCGAGCACCGGAAGCGGGGCCTCGCCATTGCGGCCGTACACGGCCTGCAGGAGGTCGCCCTGCTCCGGCTTCGTGGGCAGGCCGGTGGAGGGGCCGCCGCGCTGCATGTCGATCACGACGAGGGGCAGCTCCGTCATCACCCCGAGGCCGATTGTCTCCGTCTTGAGGGCCACGCCCGGGCCGGAGGTGGCGCACACGCCGAGGTCGCCCCCGAAGCTGGCGCCGAGCGCCGAGGTGGCGGCCGCGATCTCGTCCTCGGCCTGGAAGGTGATGACGCCAAAGTTCTTGTGCTCGCTCAGCTCGTGCAGAATGTCGGACGCCGGCGTGATGGGGTAGGAGCCGTAAAAGAGGCGCAGGTCGCTCTTCACGCTCGCGGCCACCAGCCCCAGGGCGAGCGCCTCCGCCCCCCGCACGGCGCGGTAGGTGCCGGGCGCCATCGCCGCCTCGTTCACCTCGTACCGCGTCCCGATGGCGTCGACGGTCTCCCCGTAGTGGAATCCCTTCTCGAGAACCGTCAGGTTGGCGTCCCGAATCGCCGGCTTGTCGCCAAACTTCTCTCGGATCCACTCCTGCGCCGGCTCCACGGGCCGGGAGTACATCCAGAGGGCCAGCCCGAGGGCAAACATGTTCTTCGACCGGTCGACCTTCTGCAGCGACAGGTCCGTGTCGGACAGGGCCTCGCGGGTAATCTCGGTCAGGGGCACCTCCTGCACCTGGTAGTCGTCCAGCGTGCCGTCCGTGAGCGGATTCTGGTCGAGGTCGGCCTTCGTCAGGTCCTTCTCCTCGAAGGCGTTGACGTTGACGATGATGGTGCCGCCCGGCCGCACGCGGTGGAGGTGCACCTTGAGCGCCGCCGCGTTCATGGCGACGAGCAGGTCCACCTTCTCGCCCGGCGTGCGCACCTCTTCGGCGCCGAAGTGAAGCTGGAAGGCGCTCACGCCAAAGGTGGTGCCGGCCGGGGCCCGAATCTCGGCGGGGTAGTCCGGCAGCGTCGCCAGGTCGTTCTGGGCGTAGGCGGAGGCGAGGGTAAACTGCGACCCGGTAATCTGCATTCCGTCCCCGGAGTCCCCAGCGAAGAGGACCGTAGCTTCGGGGATTTCCTTCGTATCTGTCGTGTCGGCGGGCGCGCTCATCCGTATCGTTTAGATCCGTTCTAAATTGGCGGCACGTTCAACGCTGGTCCCCACCCGAAGGTTCGAGTGCGGGGCCGCACGCGGGGTCGTCCCCCCGCTGCTTTCAACTGGGGTTCACGCCGCCAGGGCGCGCCGGTCGGGATCGCCTCTGCCGGTTACGACTCCGCAGCGTGTGCCCCGTCTTCGTCCTCCGGTGACGTGTGGAGCCCACACTCCGTCTTGTCCCGGTCGCTCCAGCGTCCCTCCCGCGAATAGCCGTCGGCCTGGTCCACCGGCTCGGTGCACGGCACGCAGCCGAGGCTAGGGTAGCCCTGGTCGTGCTTCGGATTGTAGGGGAGGTCGTGCTCGAAGAGGTACTTCCAGACCTCCTTCTGCGTCCAGTTCGCCAGCGGGTTGATCTTGAACACCCCGTACTGGCCTTCCCAGGACAGGATGTCCGTGTCGGCGCGGCGCTCGGACTGGTCACGCCGGACGCCGGTAATCCAGGCCCGGCGGTCGTCCAAAAAATTCCGGAGCGGCTTCACCTTGCGGAGGAAGCAGCAGCGGTTCGGGTTTCGGTTCCACAGCTCCTCCCCCTCCTGCTCGGCCTGCTCGTCGAGCGACAGCCCCCCGTGGACCCGCGTCACGTCCACGTCGAGCCGCTCGTCCAGGTCGTCGCACAGCTCGTAGGTCTCCGGGAAGAGCAGGTCGGTATCGAGGTAGAAGACCGTCGTGCCGGGCCGGAGGTCGGCCAGCATGTGCATGATGACGATCCCCGACGGGCCGAATCCCGTCCCCTGCGCCAGGTCGTCGCCGAAGGTGTGCGTAGCCCAGTTGAGGATGGCTTTCGGGCCGTGCGGCTCAAACTGCGCGTTCAGGGCCGCCAGTCGCGTACTCGACCAGGGCGAGGCACTTTCGTCGGAGGCGAAGGCCATTGCGGCGAGGGACCGTGAACGAAGAGCAGGAGAACCTGGGTTGGCACCCGATTTGCACCAGATTGATTCAAAACAAGGGGCTGGCGCGATGGTCGTCAACCGCCCGGGCCCGCGAAAGCGGTTCTGTGAAATCCGCGGCCCCTCCATTGCGTAATTCTTTGCCGGCCGGTAACAATGTGGCCGTGCATTTTTCGGAGACGCCTTCGTTTTTCCGTATTGGCTCGGACCCACTGGACGCTGTCCCCAACGCCATGATCAGTTACGCCTCCACCACGCGCGGCATCACGGTCACCGTACGGCCCATCTACCTGGACGAGCCGTCCGACCTTCTGGAGCGCGAGTTTGCGTTCGGGTATGCCATCCAAATCGAAAACACCAGTCCGAACGAGGTCCAACTGCTCCGGCGTCGGTGGATCATCGAGGCGGGCAACGGCAGCCGGCAGGATCTGACCGGCGACGGCGCGCTCCGGCCCCATCCGGTGATTGCGCCCGGCGAGACCCACGTCCACGACGGGTCCTGCACGATCGAGTCGTTTAGGGGGACGGTGGAGGGCAACTACCTCGTGCAGCGGGCCGACGGGGAGCAGTTCCGCGTCTCGGTCCCGCCGTTCCCCCTGCACGCCGCGGCGAATTGAGCGTGTTGCGTATTTCGTATTGCGTATTTCGTGTCTGGTGGAGGAAGCAATTCCACGCAATACGCGTCGCGCAATACGCACCGTTCTCTCCGAGAGAGCGTCGTTCCCGCAGAATCAGTGGCGGGTCCCCGAGCGGATGCCGCGTCCATCAACTCGCCACGACCTCAATCTCGATGTCGTAGTCGTCGGTCGTAAGGGTGATCGTCTGGTTCTCGTTGGTGAGCCCGTAGTCCGTGATCGCGTCCGGAAAGGTGTCGTCCGGGGCGCTCATGTTGAACAGCGCGTCGGCCACCACCTGCCAATCTTCCGGCGTGAGGTGCACGGTCGCGTCCCGTCCTTCGGCGACCATCGGCGCGTATTCGAGCACCTTTTCGAGGTGGTTGATCGCCTGCTTGAGGTGCTTGTTCTCGGGGATGTCGGAGTCGAGATTGGCCATGTCGGAGGCGGCAGCGTCCGTAGAATACCGAGTGGCTGCGCTCAACGAGGGGGCTCGGCGGCACGTTCCCGGGCAGGGGCATGGGGGCGCGGGGGTAGAGCGTGTAGGAGCATGGGGGTGCAGGGGTGGAGAGCACGGACGTGCCGGGCATGCCCCATCGCCCCTCGATCCTCGTCAAGCACGGGCACACTCCAGACCGCCCCGAATCGGTGCCAGACATTCTGAAAACGGAGACACGCCCCCTCTGCGCCCCACAACCTGCACCCCGCCGACGCGTTGGGGTCCTCGAACCATCTTCTCGCTGCCCCTCGCTCTTCTCCCCCCACGCCCAGATGCGCCAATACCTCGACTACCTCCAGGACATCCTCGACCACGGCACGCGGCACGAGGACCGCACCGGCACGGGCACCATTCGCGTGTTTGGGCGACAGCTTCGGTTCGACCTGACCGAGGGCTTCCCGCTGCTCACCACGAAGCGGGTGTGGATGCGCGGGGTGACCGAGGAGTTGCTCTGGTTTCTGCGGGGGGAGACCAACATCCAGTCCCTGGTGCAGGCCGACGTGTCGATCTGGACGGACTGGCCCCTGCAACGGTACCGGGACGAGACCGGCGACGAGATCAGCCAGGAGGCTTTCGAAGAAAGAATCGCCACAGACGACGCCTTCGCCGAGCGGTGGGGCGACCTCGGACCCGTCTACGGCACACAGTGGCGCGACTTCGAGGGGCCGGAGGGGCGGGTGGATCAGATCGAGCGGCTCGTCCGTGGCCTCCGCGAGACGCCCCACTCGCGCCGCCACGTCGTGAGCGCCTGGCATCCTGCTCAGATTGAGGACGCCGCGCTTCCGCCGTGCCACTACGCGTTCCAGTGCTTCGTGGAGGGGGAGCCGGGCGACGGGCGCCTCTCGCTGATGTGGCAGCAGCGCAGTGTCGACAGCTTCCTCGGCCTTCCGTTCAACATCGCCAGCTACGCCCTCCTCACCCGCATGCTGGCCCAGCAGGCGGGCCTCACGCCGCACGAGCTCATCTTCAACGGCGGCGACTGCCACATCTACCAGAACCACGTGGAGCAGGTCGAGGAGCAGTTGACCCGCACGCCCTACGACCGGCCCACACTCCGCCTCCGCCAGCGCGACTCGATCTTCGAGCATGCCGCCGACGACGTGACGATTGAGGACTACGAGCACCACCCCGCCCTGACGGCCCCAATCGCCGTGTAGAACATGCGGCCTGCCTCAGAACGAGATCTGCATCCGCGTGAGGAGCAGCGTCTCGGGGTCACGGGCGGGCCCCGCCCCGACGGCCTCAAACCCAGTGCGCTCCATCCCGAGCATAACACGCACCATGGCGTTGGGGTACCAGCTCAGGGTGAGCCCCCAGGCCGTTGCCCCCGACGCCGCCGTGGGCGCCGCGAAGGCCGGAAACGCCTCGTCGTCGAACGTGACCCCGTGGACGCGTCCTCCCAGTTCGATCGCGCCCGTCCCCCGCTCGGCGCCGAAGGGATCGTCGGGGACCACCTCGCCCTCCCGGGCGTCCTCTCCCGTCAACACCACGGCGGCGCTGGCCTGCCACGCGCGGTGCGTGAGCGTCTCCTGGTCCGGCCCGCGCCGTGCCGTCTCCGTCGTCACCGTGTACGTCCCCAGCAGCTCCACCGGCCCCGCGTACAACCGGGCCTGTGGCGCCAGGCGCCACCGCCGGCCGTCCGCCCGCGCCTCGTCTCGATACCCGAAAAACGACTGCCGACCCGTCGTGCGCAGTCCCGTGAGCGCCGGCGTGCCCGCCGTCCCGGTCACCGTCCCCACCGTCCCGGCCAGCCCCACGCCGAGCCCCTTCCACATCCCGTTCGTGCCCGCAAACGGCACCACGAACACCCGTCCCGCGGCCTCTTTCGCGTCGTCCACGTCCCCCCCTGGCTCCGACGCCCCGGGCGCCCCGTTGAAGAGCCCGAGCGCGTAGTGCAGCCGCCCCGCCCCCACATCGCCCGCAAGCATGACGCCCACATCGCGCTCCGGGACGAGCCCCGACGGAAACCCCCGCTCAACGTGCATCAGGCCCGTCGACGACGATAGGACTTCCAGCCCCACCGGCACGTTGAACCGCCCCATGCGCAGCCGGAGGGCCGGGGCAAACCGGGCCTCGACGAACGCGTCGTCAATCTCGGGACCGCCGATCCCGAAGTCGCTCCGGAGGCTGAACGCAAACCGGTCGTAGACGCGCCCCTGAAGGCGGGGCCGGGCACGCCGGAGGAAAAAGCGCTCGGCCCCCGCCGGCTCCGTCGTGCCCGAAAAGAAGCGCGCGTCGGCGTAGAGGTCGCCCCGGAGGCGAAGTGCAAACGCACCGTCGCCGGACACGACCCGAAACCCCTCCTTCCCCGCCTGCGCGTCCCCGCCCGCCCCCGACGCACCGCCCGTTTGCGCCATTCCCAGATTCCCGATCCCGACTCCCCCTAGGACCGCGAGCAGAACGACGAACAGACGTGGGCAGGCGGTACTCATACGGGAGATATCGAACCGGAACGTCGAGCGGCGGCTGTGAGGTAACGAAATTGTTAACCAGCTCTACCGATCACGCTCAAAAGTGTTACCGGTCCGCAACGGCACGCAAGGAGAAAATTCTTTGAGACCACTCGGGGTCAGAACGGCAGCGCCGTCTGCACACGGTAATAGAGCTGTACGTCATCGCGCGTCCCCACCTGGGCGGCCGGCTGCGCCACCCCCAGGGCGTGCCCGACCCGCACGCCGAACAGGCGCAGGGCATTTTTGACCTCCACGCCCGTCCCAAGCTGCCGCGTTCCTCCCCGAAGGTCGGCGTCCCGCCACACCATGCCCCCGTCCACGAACACCGAGAGCGTCGTGTGCCCGAGGCCGATGAGCCCGAGCACGTTGGTCTGCAGGCTGGAGGCAACGGGCACGCGGTACTCGGCACGCCCGAAGGCCGCCCGGTTGCCCAACACGTACTGCCGGTAGCCGCGCACCCGCTCGGCGTCGCCCAGCGAGACCGGCACGGCGCCGGGCAGGGGCAGGTCGATCGCGTCGTAGCGCGAGAAGCCAATGTAGTCTTGCGGGAACGACGCTCCGGTCTGGGCCTGCAGCCGCCCGTAGAGGAAAACCCGGTGGTCTCCGATGCTCGGATACACGGCGTATCCCGCCACGTCCCCGCGCAGGAACGAGCGGTCGCCGCCCAGCACCTCGGCCGCGCCGGTGGCCCGGAGCCGGAGGCCCCACCCGTCCAGCGGGTGCACGAGGGTGTGCCGGGACGGCGGTTTCTTGCGGCGCAGAACCTGGAGACGCACGCTTGCTTGCTGCCCGGCCTGAGGAGGGGAGAGGGGCCCGAGGGCCGTAAAATCGTCCGGGTCGAGCGGGTTAAGGTCGGCGTAGCGCAGTCGGGTAGAAAACGAGGTCGAGACGTAGGGCGCCACGTGCCAGTCGAGCGGCCACCGCACCGTGAGGGCGCCCCCCGTTCGGTCCTCCACGAGCAGGTCGTTCCCGTAGATGCGGCCCGACGAGGAGGCGCTAAACAGGCTAAGGCCAATCGTGGGGCGTAGCTGCCGGTTCAGGTACGTCGCCACGACCTCGCTCTTCTCGTCCGGGTCGGTGAAGGAGACGCTGCCCGCCGCGTTGAACGTATGTGTGCCCAGCGGCTCGGTCCAGGACGTCACCCCCGCAATGCCAAAATTGTCGGTGGACGTGTAGTACGGCAGCGCCCCCGACGCCCGGTGCGTGAGGTTGGAGAGGGCGTCGTAGTCGCTTCGGGTCTCGATCAGCGACGGATCGGGGGCCAATTGCTGTGGGATGGTGCGGGGCGGCCGGGTCGTCGTCCAGTCGTCGTACTGCCCCGGCACCGCGGGGGCGATCGACCGCGCCGTGCGGTGGGCAGGAAGGCGGAAGGCCCCGTCGCGCGCCTTCGAGAGGGCCGTAGAGGTCACGAGCGCCCCCTCCGGAGCGGCACGGCTCGACTCGGCCCCGAAGGCCGAGTCGGCGGGCACCCAGTCGTGCACCGTGGCGCCGCGGACGAGGTGGGTGGCGCGGCGGTGCGTGTGGGTTGACAGGTCGTAAACGAGGGCGTTGGGGACGCCGTCGCGGAGGGAGGTGTAGGCCAGCTGCGAGCCGTCGGGGCTCCACACGGGCCGCCGGTCGTCGGTCGCGGGATCGGTGAGGGCGGTCGACGCCCCCGTGTCCAGGTCGTAGAGGACCAGTTCACGCTCGGCCTCGGAAACGCGGGCGAAGGCCAGGGTGTCCTGCGTGGGGTGCCACCGGAGCGCCGTGATCTGCACGTCGCCCTCATAGTCCGTCACCCGCGTCGTCCCGCCCGTCTTCAGGGCCCGCAGGTGGACGTTGGCCGTGCCGCCCTCGGTTGCCACGAACGCGAGGCGGTCCCCGTCCGGCCCAAACGTGGGGGCCGAGGTGCGGCGGCCGTGTGTGAGGCGGCGCTCGTCGGTCCCGTCCGCATCGACCACGAACACATCGTCCACGAGCGAGCCGTGCGCGGCCCGCGTCCGCCGACTAAACGCGATCCGCTCGCCGCTGGGATGCCACGCCACGGGCGGCTCGATCGCGCCTTCCGCCCCCCTCGTCACGGCGCCGGTCGACGGGTCGATCACATGCAGGCGGCGCACCGGCCGGGCCGGCGAATGCTGGGTGAGCGCGGCGATGCGCGACGTATCGGGGCTGTATGCCAGGCCGTCCACGTACCGCCCCGGCACCGCAAGCGTGTCGGTCTGGAGCGAGTCGAGGGTTTCGAGCTGGCTCGCGAGCGTGTTGTAGTAGACGTTCACGTCGCGCCGCCACTGCTCGTAGAACGTCTCGTAGGACTGCCCGGCGGTCGCCCGAAACGCCGCCTCGAAGTCGTGCACCTCGGCGAGCCCGAACAGCACGTCCGTCTTGTGGTGGAGCAGGTCCGTGAGCGTCGAGTCGCCGTGCTGCTGGGCGAAGTAGCGCACCTGGCTGTGGCCGGAGGCGTAGAGGAGGCGCCCGTTCCAGAGCGACCGGCCGTCGTCGTAGGCGAGGGCGTCGTCGAGGACGGCGGCGCGGAGCCAGCGCTCGCCCCGTTGCGCGTTCCACGTCTCCGCCTGGTACTGCGCGAGGCCCTCCGTCCAGACGCGCGGAAACGAGCCGCCGAGCGCGAGCGCCCAGACGCCCAGGCCCGACCGCGCCGCCTCGTAGTGGAAGATGTGGGTCAGCTCGTGGGCGAGCACGAGACGGAGCCAGGAGGTGGCTCCCGAAAAGGAGGCGGCCCAGTCGTTGGTATTGACCCAGATGTCGGTATAGCCGGTGCCGAACGGGACCGCAAAGCCGTTGACGATGGCATCCTGGTCGCTCAGATAGACACGGATCCGCTCATCGAACGCCACGTCCAGGGTGGCCGAGAGCGTGTCGTAGGTCGCCTCCGCGATCGGCGCGGCCTCGGCGGCGATGTCGCCGAGGCGGGCGGGGTGGACGACCTCGAAGTGCTCCGTCGTCGCCACACGCCAGTCGATCTCGGGGTGATTGCGGCCGGTCACCGTGCTGAAGCTCTGGGCCTGGGCGGTGCCCGTCGTCGCACAGAGGAGCAGGAGAGCGGCGACCACGTTGCGGATGGTCATCGTCGGGTCGAGGCGGTGAGGTGTTTTGGTGCTGGGGTGTTGGTGTCTTGGGCGTGGGCGAGAGGGCGAATGGGAGAAGGGGCGAAGCTGTGTTGGCGTGAGGGAAGAGTCATGAGAGATGAGTCATGAGGGGTGGAGTAGGAGCTCAGTCGGGATTATTCAGACAGCTGAGTCGGAGATCCTCCCATTCGCCCTTTCTCCCCCTCCCCCATTCGCCCCTTCCCCATTCTCTCGTTCAGATCGGAACTCCGGTTCCGGGACCACCACGCGACACGTCGAATCGGCCCCGAACGGCAAAATCAGAGACTGAGCTGCTCGCGGAACGCACGGGACCGGCGGCGCGACAGCTCCACCTCGGTCCCGTCCTCCAGCGTGGCCTTCAGCTTATCCGTCGCCCACGGCGTCACGTCGGCGACCCACCGCAGGTTGAGGATGTGCTGGCGGCTGGCCCGAAAGAAGCGGTCGGGATCGAGTCGTTCTTCGAGGTAGCTGAGGGAGCGATGGGTGAGCGGCTCCTCCCCGTCGAAGTAGAGCCGCGTGTAGTTCCCCGCCGCCTCAAACAGGCGCACGTCCGCCAGCCGCACGAACCAGCACCGCTCCCCGTCCTTCACGAACACCTGGTCTTCGGCCGCAAGGGGAGATCGGGACTCCTCGTCGCCCGCCCCTGCGGCCTGCGGCCCGTCCTCGGCGGCCCGCGCCTGCACCGTCTCGATCGCCTGCGCCAGGCGCTCCGGCTCCACCGGCTTCACGAGGTAGTCCAGCGCGTTGACCTTGAAGGCGCGGATGGCGTACTCGTCGTAGGCGGTTACGAACACAACGTGCGGCACCGCATCAAGCCGCGTCAGCAGGTCGAACCCGCTGTCGCCCGGCATCTGCACGTCGAGCAGCAGCAGGTCGGGATTCTCCTCGTGGACGGCGGCCTCTGCCGCGTCGGCGTTGGCGGCCTCGCCGGCCACCGTCACGGCCCCGTGGGGCTCCAGCAGGCGCCGAAGCTCTCGGCGCGCCAGGCGCTCGTCGTCCACGATGAGGGTACGGAGCACAGGGGGAGACGCCATGCCGGATGCTACGGGGTTGTGCGGTCGTATAGCATGTCGGAGCTGGGCTTCGTTCTCTGGTCAGTCGCGGGCCGCAAGGGAGACCCTCCCCTGCACCACGGTCGATTCGGGGACGGCCCGGACCGGAAGCACCGCGGTCGCGGAGACGGTCTCGGCGTCCGTATTTTCTACGGTCAGCGACGCCTCCGTCCCGAAGAGCAACCGCAGGCGCTCGCGGGCATTGTCCAGCCCGGTTCCGCCCTCCTCCGTGTCGAGGGTCCCGGGATTGGTCACGCGGATGTGAAGGGCCCCGTCCACCACCCTGCCCCGGACCGTGATGACGCCGCCCTCCTGGCAGCACGCCACCCCGTGCTTGATCCCGTTCTCCACGAGCGTCTGCACCAGCATGAACGGAACCGGGTGCGAGCGTGCCTCGTCGTCCACCTCAATTCGGTGACGGAGCCGGTCCTCGAAGCGCACCTTCTCGAGCTTCAGGTACGTGCGCACGGTCGACAGCTCCTCCTCCAGCGGTACGGTTTTCATGTCGTCGGCCTGAAGGGTGCTCCGGAGCAGGCGGGCCAGACGCGTCACCATGCGCTGTGCGCCGTCCGGATCTTCGGCGATTAGGGCCCGGACGCTATTGAGGCTGTTGAAGAAGAAGTGGGGGTTCAGCTGCAGCTTCAGGGCCTTGAGCCGGGCCGTCTCGGCCTGGGCCTCCAGCTTCCACTTGTCCACCTCGGCCTGCCGGTAGCTCCAGAAGTAGTGGACGCCGAAGTAGATGAGCGACCACAGCATCAACAGAATCCACATGTTTACGACGGAGGCCAACAGCATCCCGATTTCCGATTGGACCTCCTCGTAGAAGTCCCGCTCCAGCACGTAGCGTCCCACGCCGTCCATCGTGAGGTGCAACAGGAGGGCAACCGTGAGGGTCGCCCCCACGACGCGTGGCGCCAACTGGCCCAGCGACATCTGCGTCCACTCGCGGCGCTTCGCGAGGTGCCGGTAAAGATGGGTGTACAGCACCCCTGCCGCAATGAACACGACGTACGACACGCCCCACTTCCAGGTAATGGTCTGGAAGAACGAATACAGGGTGAGGCGCATCACCGAGTATCCGGTCCACCCGCCGAGCTGACAAATCCAGTAGGCGTGTCTCCGAGACATCGTCGGGGGGGTCGTCGGGAGGGTGTCGGCTCGAACGAGGATGTCCACAAACGGGTCGAGTGGGCCGTCAGGTTCGGAGGGGCGTCGGCACCACGTGACGGGGTCAGCATGCCGGCACCGGCGGGGAGATGGCCCCCTTCAATGAGCGGGGCGAGGCTTCGCTGGGGAGGCGTCACGGCCGGGGCCGTCCGTCGTCCCGCCCTCGACCACGAGGGAAGATCAAAAGACGAGACGCGACTGCGTCCGGGCATCATCGTTCGTCGGGCCATTCCTCCGCTCATCGACCGCAGTCCCCATTCGTCGAAGCCTCCTTGCGCTGGCCGAAAATGGCACGTATGCTTATGAATCCAGCGTCTGCGGTGTCCCCGGGCGTCCGGCGGCCCGACGTTCATCGAGGACGGCTGTACGCATCCACACAGACTTTTCGAGCGGTGGGGCCCCGAAGTGCCCCGGTCGACGGTTGACCGGGGGCTTCGGGTCCTTATTTTTTGGGCCTGGGCCGGCAGTTCGGAGGCCGAACGGAATCTCGCGGCCCGTCCCCCCGTACGAGCAAAGGTTCGTCGGTTTTTGCCTCCCCGTGTTCCGCAACGTGCCCGACCTCACATCCTGCTCCGCCGTTGAGTTGGCCCGTCGCATTCGTGCCCGCGAGGTCTCCGCCGTCGAGGTACTGGAGGCGCACCTGGACCGCATTGAGCGCCAAAATCCGGCCGTCAACGCCGTGGTGACCCTCGACGCGGAGCGGGCTCGCGCCCGGGCGAACGCCGCCGACGCGGCCCTGGCCCGGGACGAGGTGTGGGGCCCCCTCCACGGCGTCCCGTTCACCGTCAAGGACCAGTTCTCGACGGCCGGCCTGCGCACCACGTACGCCCTGCCCCACTACGCCGACTTTGTGCCCGCCGCGGACGCCCCGCAGGTGGCCTGCTTGAAGGAGGCCGGGGGCGTCCTGATGGGCAAGACGAACCTGCCCCTGGCGGCCTACGACTGGCAGTGCGACCATCCAAATTTTGGCCGTGCCAACAACCCATGGGCGCTCGACTGTACGCCCGGTGGCAGCTCGGGCGGCTCCGCGGCGGCCCTTGCGGCGGGCCTCACGCCGCTGGAGCTGGGCGCGGACGTGGCCGGCTCGATCCGCATTCCGTCCCACTTCTGCGGCGTGGCGGGCCTGCGTCCAACCGAGGACGGGCCCCTCCGGGGCATCCGCCCGCCCGACCGCCCGGCCACCGTGCGCCACATTGCCGTCGCTGGGCCCATGGCCCGCACGGTAGAGGACCTGCAGCTGGAGTGGGCGGCGCTCTGTGGGGCCGACCCGGCAGCGTCCGCACCGGCGACGCCGTCCCCCGATGCCCTCCGCATCGCCGTGACGCCGGAGCTGGGCGGCGTCCCCGCTGACACCGACACCCAGCGTGTGCTCCGCGACGCCACCACCGCCTGGGGCGCCGCCGGGTGCGAGGTCAAGCGCCGGCCCGCTCCGTTCGACGTGGAGGACGCGTTTGACACCTGGGCCCGCATCCAGGGCTTCGAGCTCACGGCCGGCCTGCCCGCCCCCCTGCGCACCCCGCCGTTGAAGCAGCTCGTGTGGCAGGGCTACGTCCGGTCCAAGTTCGGCTCGCTCGCCGGACGCATGGCGAAGGGCGCCTCGCTCGGCCCCCGCGGCTACTTTCGGGCCCTCGACCGCAGGGCCGCCCTCGCCGACGGCCTCGACGCCTTCTTCGACGACTGGGACCTGTGGGTGACGCCCGTGGCCGCCACCCCCACCTTCACGCACCGCCCCACCGGGGCCGCCCGAACCCTTGAGGGCGTCTCGGTGCCCTACGCCCTCCCCATCGCCCCCTACAACTGCCCGACCGCCGTCCTGGGCCACCCCATCCTCACCCTGCCCGCCGGACGCACGCCGACCGGGCGGCCCATCGGCCTCCAGGTGCACGCCCGCCACGGAGCGGACGCAACACTTCTCGCGGCGGGCCGACGCCTGGAAGCAGTACTAGGCTGTGACCCGGCCCCTGCGTCCCTCGCCGAGGCGCCCCGTACCGACGACAGCGCCTGAATGGCGTTCTCTTCCGCTTCTCTTCCAACCTTTGATCTTGCCGCTGCCCTCATGCCCGAGCTCGTCATCATCGCCGCCGTCGCCGAAGACAACCGGGTCATCGGTCAGGACAAAGACCTGCCCTGGCACATCCCGGAGGACCTGAAGCGCTTCAAGCAACTCACCACCGGGCACCCCCTCTTGATGGGCCGCCGCACGTTCGAGTCCATCGTGCACCAGTTCGGCGGCCCGCTGCCCGACCGAAAGATGGTGGTCCTCACCACGCAGGACGACTACGAGGCGTATCCCGAGGTCGACACCTACGCGTCCGTCGACGCGGCCCTGGCGGCCCTGCCCGACGACGCCACCGTCTTCATCGGCGGGGGCGAGTCCGTCTACGAACAATTTCTCCCGCACGCCGACCGGCTCGAGCTCACCCTGGTGGAGGGCGCGTACGAGGGCGACACCTTCTTCCCCCCGTTCGAGCACCTCATCGGGGACGTGTTTGAGGAGACCGCCGTGGACGCCCGGGACGGCTTCCGCTTCGTCACCTACGAGCGGAAGAACGTGGACGTGGACTGATCGACCGGCTCCCGCGCAAAGAAGGCCTCGATGCGGTCGTGCTGGCGCCGCGCGTCGTTGTATCCGATCTCAAGGAGGCGGTCCAGATAGTCGGGCTGAAAGAGCAGCATGCTCCACCAGTCGGGCGGGGGATCGGTGCGCCACTGGACGGAAGACAGAAGCGTCCCCATGGCGCCACCGAGGTCCATCTGGTAGTCGCCCGCCAGGGCCCCGAGGTCGACCGACGGCCGCAGGACGAGCAGGTCGATGGGCCGCAGCGGCTCGTGCGTCCCGGGGCGCAGCTTCCGCACGAGGCGGTTGATGCGGCGCAGCACGGCGGCGTCGTGCTCCAGCACGTCGAGCATGAGCACGTTGGCAAGAATGCCCATCATCTGGAAGAGCGACGGGTAGGCCGGCGTGCGGGCCGACCGGTTGGCCTCGGCCTGGGACCGCTCGTAGCGGGTCGAGACGACGAAGAGGCGATCCGCCCCCAGGTGGACGGCCGGCGCGAGGGGATCGAGCATGCGAAGCCCCCCGTCGCCGTACCAGGCGTCGTCGAGGCGCACCGCCGGAAACACCATGGGTAGGGCCGTGGAGGCCATCACGTGGTCGAGGCCGAGGCGTGCCCGGCGCCCAACCCGGTTGGGACGCTCCCAGTCGTGCATCGAGCAGCCCTGCACCCACGTTACCGTCTGGAGGGTGGCGTAGTTGGAGGTGGAGATGGCAAGGCCCTTGAGGCGCCCCGCCTCCAGGTTGTCGGCCACGCCCGTGAGCCGCCCCGCGTCGTCCGTCGGTAGGCGCCGGTCGAGGTAGGCGCGGAGGGGGGATGTGTCCAGAAGGGTTTGTGTTTTGCTCGGCCTCCCCCACAGCATCGACCGCGCAATCGCCCAGGGGGAGCGCGGCGCAAATACATCGTCCGCCGTCAGGCCCTCCCAGTAGCGCACGAGCCGTGCGGTGCGGGCCTTCCACGGCCCGGGGTCGGCCGCGAGGTGGGCCGCGTTGATGGACCCCGCCGACACGCCCGTCATGAGCGGCATCGACGCGTCCGGGAACGCCTCCCCCACGTAGTGAAGGACACCGGTCTGGTAGGCGGCCCGGGCTCCGCCCCCGCCCAGCACGAGCGCCGCGGGCGCCTCCGCCGAGCCGTTGGGGTCCGGATCCACGGTCCCGTCGGACGATTCGTCGCTCATCGAAGGGAAGGGGGGATGCGAGCTTGCGTTGAGGCACCAGGTCTACCGCGGGTGGTGTCCGCGGCGTTGCGTTTCCTCCCACGCCCGACCGGCCTTCGGGTTCAGGAGGTGTGCCATCGATACCGACGCAGGACCTCGGGGTCCCGCGTGCGCTTCATCACCGTGCCGCACTCCTCACAGTAGAACACGACCTCCCGCAGGGGCGCCGAGACCCCGAGCATGAAGAAGAAGCCCGCGCTCCATCCGTACTGGGGCTCCACGGCCACGCGGGGATGGGTCAGGTCGTGGCCGCACGCACACGGCTCCTCGTCCACACGCTCGGCGAGGACCTCCTTCGTGCTCGTCGCCGATGCCGAGGCCACGGCCACCCCGCCCCCATTTTCCGTGGGCTCGGGACCGGGCTTCCGCTCAAAGTCTTCGTCGCGCCACCAAAGCTCCGGGGCTTCGTCCTGCAGCTCCGGCTCCCGCTCAAAAACGTACCGGTCGGCCGACCACTCGCCGGGCCCGAAGACGAACACAATCAGAAGCAAAACGAATACGAGGGCCGAAAACTCAAGGGACTGGTTGGCCGACAGGAGGCCCTGCTCCAGGTGGACCAGAAAAACGGCCCCGGCCAGGATGGGAATCTGCACGAGCGCCGCAAGGCGGGTGAGCAGTCCCGCGGCCAGCAGGAGCCCCCCCACCAGATGCGCGAACGTCACGTAGTGGGCAAGCGCCGCCGAGGCGAACGAAAACGCCGACAGGTCCACGAGGGCCCCTACGCCCTGACTCTCGTACGCAAACAGCACCCCGCGGACGAAGAGCCCGATGCCGAGATAGACGCGGACGAGATCAAGTGCGACCGTCCGGTGCTCGTTGATCCAGTCGACGACGTCACGATAGCGAGACATGGCTGGAACGGTGCATTTTACGCAGGGCGCGAACAGATCGTCACTCGGAGGGTGTTTGTGAGCGGCCCTCCATCTGCGTTTCACTTTTCTTTTTCTTCACAGAAACATGACGGGAGCGGCCCGTCCTCGTTCCCCCGGCCCTGTGGGGCCCCGTGCCCCCCACAAACAACTGACCGGGTCCAGCTTACAAGAACGACACGCCCGCTTCTTTTCCCCGTCCCCTTGCGCCCCATGGCCGACCCGCCCGCCTTCTCCGCCCTTCCGGACGACGCGCGCCTCTGGATCCACGCGACCGCCGCGCCGCTCGACGACGCCACACAATCGGCCCTGCTCGACCGGCTCTCGGCGTTCATGGACGGGTGGACCTCTCACCAACAGCCCGTAGAGGGGGCCGCGACCATTCTCGACGACCGGTTTCTGGTTGTCGCCGCCGCCCCGGTTGGAGGGGGCGACATTTCTGGGTGCGGCATCGACGACCTGGCCCACGCGATCGACGACGCGGCGTCGGCCCTGGACGTCGACTGGGTCCCCTCGCTGCACGTGCTGTACCGCACCGCCGACGGGGGCGTCGCCGCCGTCTCCCGCCGCACCTTTCAACAGCGTGCCGGCGACGGCGCCGTGACGGCGGACACGCCTGTGTTCGACCCGAGCCTCACCACGCTGGGTGCCCTCCGCGAGGGGGCGTTCGAGGCGCCCGCCCGCGAGTCGTGGCACGCCCAGCTGCTGGGCACGCCAGCCGCGAGCTAGAACGCCAGCGTCCCGCCGGTGCAGCGCGGGCCCCAGCTCTGCACCGGACACTCGTCGTGCGGGTTTTGTGTTGCGTGGCGCGCAGCATCGCGCGGTGCGCGAAGAAGGAAACCAAACAATCCGCCGTACGCCACACGCAATGCCTGGGGCGCCCCCTCTCCACTGCTCTCGCCCGCCCCCTCGACGCTCACGCCCGACCGTCTCATGGCCTTCATTCGGACCCCGTGGGAGGCCCTGATTTCGTGGCTGGCGCGGATGGAGCCGTCCCGCCGCGAGATCTTTCTGGCGGCCCTGGCGCTGGTGCTTCTGTTTGCCGTCGGCACTGCGGGCTACGTCCTGCTCGAGGGGTGGTCGGTGGCCGACGGGTTCTACATGACGTTCATCACCCTCTCGACCATCGGATTTCAGGAGGTGAGTCCCCTGTCCGATGTCGGTCGGTTTTTTACCTTCGGGCTCGGGACCACCGGCATCGGGATCCTCAGCTTCGTCGCCGTCCGCTCCGCCCAGCTTCTTCTCGTTAGCGACCGCCTCCGAGAACGCCGCATCATGAAACGAATCGACGCGCTTTCGGGCCACTACGTCGTCTGCGGATACGGACGGGTTGGGGAGCGACTCACCGAGGACCTGATTCAGGAAGGGGAGACGGTGGTGGTGGTCGACACCGACGAGGAGATTTGCGCCTCGCTGTCTGAAGCCGAGCGCCTGCACGTGCAGGGCGACGCCGAGGACGAGGGAACCCTCCGTGCCGCCGGGATCGAGCGGGCGCGGGGCCTGATCCTCACCCTCCCCGAGGACAGCAGCAACGTCTTCGTGGCCCTTACGGCCCGGGAGATGAACCCCGACCTCTTCGTCCTGGCCCGCACCATCGATCACGACAACCGGAGCAAGCTGCGCAACGCCGGGGCGGACAAGGTGATTGCCCCGAGCGAGGTGGGCGCCGACCGCATGGCACAGGTCGTGCTGCGCCCGCACACCGACGATTTTCTGGAGCGCGTCCTCCACACCAGTGCGCTGAGCCGCCAGATCGACGAGGTGCAGATTCATAAAAACGCGCCCTTGGCCGGACAGACCCTGGCCGAGAGCAATTTCCGCCAGCAGTTCGACGCCATCGTCATCGGCATCATCGATGCCGACACCGGTGCCATGACGTTCAATCCCTCCCCCACCGAGCGCATCGACGTCGGGGACATTCTCATCGTACTGGGCGAGACCGAGATTATCGACGCCCTCCGCGAACGCGTGTGTCTTCCGTAGCTGCCGGGCCCGCCGTGGAGAAACGGACCGTCCCGGCGCAGGTACACGTTCTCATCTTTTCGGCACAGCTCCTCTCCGATCCATGCACGCGCACAGGACGTTGCTCCTCGTCGGTCTCGGCGTGCTCCTGTTCCTGACGGGCCTATCCTCCCCGGCCGCGGCGCAGGGGTACTTCGACCAGTACGCCATCGAGAACATTCTGGCCCGGCAGGCCGACAATCTCAATGACCTGCCGGAGGTGTACTACGAGTACGCCGTGCTCGACGACCCGAGCGGCAACAGCGTGGTGGCCCGCGATCGGTTCTACCAGCGCATCGGGGAGGGAAGCTCCGAGACGGGCCGCAAGCGGTCCCAGCTCGTCGAGCTGCTCAACCGACAGACCGTCGAGAACACGCCCCTCGGCGACACGCTCGTCGTCCCCACCGAGTTTGGCCTCGACTTCCGGGCCTACTCCCCCTTTCCCCGCTACTACCCGGAGGCCCACCGCATCAAGAAGCTGTTCGTCATCCACAAGACGGTGCAGGCCTTCGCCGCGTACGAGTACGGCCGGCTCGCGCGCTGGGGCATCGTAAACACCGGCAATCCCGACTCCACCGCCACGCCGACGGGCCGGTTTAACTTCAACTGGAAGGAGAAAAAGCGGGTCTCAACGATGAGTCCGCCCGGGGAGGAGTGGACGATGCGCTGGGTCTTCAACTTTCACGCGGCCCGCGGCATCCACATCCACCAGTACTCGATGCCCACGGGCGGCCCCACGAGCCACGGCTGCGTGCGCCTCGTCGACGCCGACGCCGAATGGATTTACGACTGGGCCGAGCCCTGGCAGACGACAAAGGGGCACATGGGCCCGTCGTCCGGACGGGGCAGGCTCATAGAGCCCGGCACCATGGTGCTCGTGGTGGGCGACGATCCGGAGGGCTCCCCGCGGCCGTTCGAATACAGGGCCCAGTACCCGGTGCTGAGGCGCGTGGAGCTGCCGAGCAGTCCCTACGACGTGCCGGCCGGCACCAATCAGCAGGAAATGTGGGACCGGCTGCGGGAGCAGCGTGCCTCTCGGTGAGCGGGCCCCCACACCGGAACGTTCGGGGCAGGGAGAAACCATCAAGGCCCGTCCCCGCGGTTCTCAGCGCGCGGGGAACCGGTCCGTGACAACCGGCGGGCGGGCCCTTGACGACGAGTCGGGCAGGGGAACGCCGGCCGTCTGGCCCCCGGACAGCTCATTCATGACCGGCTGTTCACGAAAAACGCCGGCGTCCGCAATGGGGCGCAGGATGCGCCCGAAGCGCGGGAGCCATGCCTCGTGGTCCCACGAGAAGTACGTGAGGACGGCCTTGCCCACGACGTGATCCATGGGCACGAAGCCCCAGAACCGGCTGTCCTGCGAGTTGTCCCGGTTGTCGCCCATCGCGAAGAAGTAGTCCTGTTGAAACGTGTAGGTGGACGTGCGGGCCCCATCGATGGCAAAGGTGGAGTCCGTCATCTGGCGCGCGTCGTGCCCCTCGTACCGCACGATGACCGGCCTGTAGAGGGCCCAGTTCCGGTCCGTGAGTTTCACGGTGGTCCCTTTCGCCGGAATGTGAACGGGCCCGTAGTTGTCCGGCGTGTACCCTCGCCCGGAGGGGTACATGAGGTCGTTGTACTCGTCGCTGTTCAGAACGTAGGGCTCGATGGAGCGTACCCACGAGCGCTGGCGCATTTGCTTCGCTCCCTCGGGCGTCGCCAGCACGCGCACCGTCTCCGCGCGGTTGGTCCGTCGCACCTCGCTGATGCCCATCTCCTCCATGCGTCTCCGTGGGATCTGGTAGCGCGCGTCGCTCTTGGTGACGGTCCAGTACTGCTGCATGCCACGCCCCAGGGGCAGGGGATCCCCGTCGATGTGTACGAGCTTGTCCCGTACCGACAGGGTGTCGCCCGGCATGCCGATGACCCGCTTCACGTAGTGCACCTTGCGGTCGATCGGCTCGTCGTCCGGCGGATAGTTGAACACGATTGGGTCGCCCCGCTGCACCTCGGAGAACCCGGGCAGGCGGTGGTACGGGAACGTGACGCCTGGGAGGTGAATGGACGTCAGCGGGATGCCCAGCGAGACCGGCGTCCGGGGCCCGTAGTGCAGCTTCGAGACGACGAGGTAGTCCCCCACGAGGAGATTTTCCTCCATCGAGGGGGTCGGAATGCGGAAGAGGTCAAACAGGAGCGACCGCACGATGAGGACGATCACGACGGCCACGACGAGGGACTCGCCCCATTGTCGAAGCTCGCTCTTGCGCGCGTCGGCGTCCCGGCTCGAATCGTCGGTCGACATACTGGTGTGGGGGTGGAATGAGGTGGAGTGTGGTTCAACCCGCCCGCCGTCCGGTTACGGCGATGGCGGGGACGACGCGGAGGCGTCTGAGGTGCGTGTCGTATCCAGACGCGGACGGCGCCCCGGCACGATGGCGCCGCGCGAGATGGGGGTGAGGAAGAACGATCGGCCGTCGTACCCGGTGCGGTACCACCGCCTGCGACGCTCGTCGTAGTAGTAGTCCACGTGCGGCGCCGGCCCCGCGTCTTGAAGGGGAGCAAGCAGGGTGTCCCGCAGTCCCCGCAGCCGATGCCGATACGCCCGGTCCGCCGCTACGATGAGGCCGCGCCCCTGGGGCCCTCGCCCGTCCATCACCTGTACCGGAATGGAGTCGTTGACCACGAACCAGTATTCGAACTGGGGCCGGCCCGCCAGCGAATCCTCGATCGGGGCGTCGGCGAGCGTCTGCGTCGGGTCCCCAAACTCGGCCTGGAGGCGTGCCCGCAGGGCCGGGGTCCGGGTCGTGTCGAGGAAGGTGTAGTCGGCGGTCCCGCCCAGGAAGGCCCACTCGGCGTCCGCAAATCGCGACCGGAACCACTCTCGTTCTAGGTGCCGCACCGGACGCACGTCGTCGAGGGGGAACGATGGGAGCTGGGCCGTCGGGGACGGGACGGACGGGCGGACGAGATGGAGCGAATCGGTGGGGGTCGGAAGCTGCACGGGCGGGTGCGCGGGCCATGTCCCCTTTTGGCGCAGGTGGCGGCGCGCCAGGGCGCGGTACCGCTCGTTCTGGTAGCGCTCGACGAGGCTGGCGTCCCCCCCGGTCGTCTGGGCGGCGGCCGGCCCCACCCCCCCTACCGTCAAAAGCGCCCATCCCACCACGCAGACGGCGCACAGGGCGCCGGACCGAAGGGCCTCCTGCGGATGCCATCCAGGCGGATGTCTCATGCTCGGGTCGTCGTGCCGGGGCGAAAAGAAGAGTGGCGCTCCGTCCCCCCTGGGGAGCCGTCGGGCGTCTCGGGGCCGAAACGGGCCTAGTCCTCGTCCACCGAGAGAATGGCGAGGAAGGCCTCCTGCGGGACGTCGATCTCCCCCATCTGTTTCATGCGTTTCTTGCCCTCCTTCTGCTCCTCCAGCAGCTTCTTCTTGCGGCTCACGTCCCCGCCGTAGCACTTGGCCGTCACGTCCTTGCGCTGCGCCTTGATCGTCTCGCGGGCCACAATGCGGCTCCCGATCGACGCCTGCACGGGCACCTCGTAGAGCTGCCGGGGGATGACGTCCTTGAGCTTCTTGGCGAGCTTGCGCCCCACCTCGTGGGCCGAGTCGCGGTGCACGATGGTCGACAGGGGCTCGGCCGGCTTCTCGTCGATCAGGATGGTTAGCTTCACGAGGTCGCTCTCGCGGTACTCCAGCAGCTCGTAGTCGAACGAGGCGTAGCCGCGGCTCGCGCTCTTGAGGTTGTCATAGAAGTCGAAGACAATCTCCGCGAGGGGCAGCTCGTACTCCAGCTTCACCGTCTGCCCGTCGAGCCAGCGCTGACTCCCATACTCCCCGCGCCGCTTCTCGCAGAGCTCAATGACGTTGCCGATGTAGTCGCTCGGCGTAATGATGTCGGCCTTCACGTAGGGCTCGTGGACCGCCTCAATGTCGCCGTAGTGCGGCATGTCCTCGGGCTTGTCGACCGTCACGGTCTTGGGCTCCCCCTTTTCCTCGACCTCCACCTCGTACTCCACGTTGGGCACCGTGGTGATGATGTCGAGGTCAAACTCGCGCTCCAGGCGCTCCTGAATAATTTCCATGTGGAGCAGGCCCAGGAAGCCCACCCGAAAGCCGTACCCGAGGGCGGAGGAGCTTTCGGCCTGGTACGTCAGCGAGGCGTCGTTGAGCTGTAGCTTCTCGAGCGCGCCGCGCAGCTCCTCGAAGTCGTCGGTCTCGGTGGGGTAGATGCCGCTGAAGACCATGGGCTTCACCTCCTCGAAGCCCGGAATCGGCTCCTCGGCGGGGTCGTGGGCCGTCGTGATGGTGTCGCCGACGCGCGCGTCCTGGATGTCCTTGATGGAGCCGATGATGTAGCCCACGTCGCCCGCCGTAAACGTGTCGACTTTCTGCCGCCCCATCCGCAGGATGCCCATCTCCTCGGCGTCGTACTGCTTTTTGTTGGACATGAACTCCATCGTGTCCCCCGCCTCCAGCGTGCCGTCGAAGACGCGGGCGTAGACGACAGAGCCGCGGTACGAGTCGTAGATGGAATCGAAAATGAGGGCGCGCAGCGGCGCGTCCGGGTCGCCGGACGGGGGCGGCACCCGGTCGATCATGAGATCGAGCATCTCGTCGACCCCCTCGCCCGTCTTGGCGCTGATCTGGAGAATGTCCTCGGCGGGCTCGCCGATCAGGTCCTCCAGCGCCTGTGCCACCTCGTCGGGCCGGGCCACCGGCAGGTCGATCTTGTTGATGACGGGGATGATCTCCAGGTCCTGCTCCAGGGCGAGCCACAGGTTGGAGATGGTCTGCGCCTCGATGCCCTGCGCCGCGTCGACCAGCAGGATCGCCCCCTCACAGGCCTTCAGCGCGCGGCTCACCTCGTAGGTGAAGTCGACGTGCCCGGGCGTGTCGATGAGGTTAAGCGTGTACTCCTGCCCGTCCGGGGCCGTGTGCGCCATTCGCACGGCGTGGCTCTTGATGGTGATGCCCCGCTCGCGCTCCAGGTCCATGTCGTCGAGCGTCTGCTCCTTCATCTCGCGCTCGGTGATGGTCCCGGTGCGCTCCAGGAGCCGATCGGCCAGGGTGCTCTTCCCGTGGTCGATGTGCGCGATGATGCAGAAGTTGCGGATCGTCGAAAGGTCAGGCATGAGGCACGAAAGGCCATCGGATGGGCGTCCAGTGAAGGGCCGCGGGGCGGCCGGACCGGTGGGTTGCGTCCGGCCGGGCCCTCAATTCACGGGGCGTATAACGGGCCACCGTTCCTCGCGTTGCACGACGGGGCGCCCGTCCCGCTCGCCGCAGCGGCTAGGGGTGCGGCTCCGAGACGGCCGACGACCGGGCGGAGGCCGACGCCGCGCCGCTTCCGGAGGCCGCCTTCCCGCGCGATGCGGGGGCGTCCGGCTGCGTCAGGGCCGACGGGGCCGGGGGGGGCGCCTCCAGGTCCAGGTCCGAGAAGACCGCCGCGGGGCGCCGCCACGTCCGCCCGTCGGCGCGTGCGGCCCGGCGTTTCGCAATCCGGCGCTCGTGGAAGGCCTGGTGGAAGACCATGACCCCGACCACCCCGACGACAATCGACATGTCGGCCACGTTCCAGATGGGAAACAGCTCCATGTACGCCCCCCCGAAGACCGGAATGATCCGAGGGATGAAGCCCTGCCAGAGGCTCACGTGAATGAAGTCGACCACGCGCCCGGTGAAGTACGGGCCGTAGTCGAGCAGCACGCCGTAGAAGACGCGGTCGATGATGTTGCCGAGCGCCCCGCCCAGAATGAAGGCCAGGCTCCAGCGGTAGGGCGCGTAGTCGTTGCGCACCTGATAGATGTACGCCCCGACCAGCATGGTGGCCAGGAGGGAGAGGACGGTTACGGTCCCGGGCGGGCCGATCGTGATGCCGAACGCCATGCCCGGGTTCTCCGTGAAGGTCAGCCGCAGCCAGTCCCCGAGGAGAGGAATGGACTGCTCGCGGTACATGAACTGGAGGACCGTCGCCTTGGTGGCCTGGTCGAGGAGCACAACGGCCCCGGCAATCCAAAAGACACGCATCAGTCAGGGGGGAGGTGTGAAAGGGCAGGGGACCCGTCTCGGCGTCGCGACGGCCCTCCAGCGCTACAGGTTCGATACGGGCTCCTCGGCGGCGAGTGCCTCCATGGCCTCGCGGTCCCATTCCATGACGATGGGAATGCGGCGGCCGATGCCGAAGGCCTTTTCGGTGACCCGGAGGCCGGGGGGCGCCTGGCGCCGCTTGTACTCGTTCTGGTCGACCTGCCGCAGCACGCCGCGCACGAGGTCCTCGTCGAGGCCCGTCTCCCCGACGATGGTCCCCAGTTCCTTCTTCTGCTCGACGTACCGCTCCAGGATGGCGTCGAGCGTCTCGTAGGGCGGCAGCGTGTCGGTGTCCTTTTGCCCCGCCCGCAGCTCCGCGGAGGGCGGCTTCTCGATCGTGTTTTGTGGGATCACGTTCGCCCCGGCCCGCACGTTGATGTGGCGGGCCAGCTCGTAGACGCGCGTCTTGAGCACGTCGCTCAGCACCGCCACCCCCCCGTTCGTGTCGCCGTAGAGCGTCACGTAGCCGATGGCCACCTCGCTCTTGTTGCCCGTCGACAGCAGCAGGTGGCCGAACTTGTTCGACAGCGCCATGAGCGTGACCCCGCGGGCCCGGGACTGGACGTTCTCCTCGGCCACGCCGGGCTCGGTGCCCGCAAATTCATCCGCCAGCATGTCGTCGAACGCGTCGACCGCCGGCTTAATCGGGATCTCCTTGAACTCGATGCCCAGGTTGTCGGCGAGCGCCTGGGAGTCGGTCACGGACCCTTCCGACGAGATTTCGGAGGGCATGGTCACCCCCACCACGCGCTCCGGCCCCAGCGCCTCGACGGCCAGGGCACAGGTCACCGCCGAATCGATGCCCCCCGACAGGCCGACGAGGGCCTTGTCGAAGATGCCGGTCTTCTCGTAGTAGTCGCGGACGCCGAGGACGAGGGCGTCGTGCAGGTCGGCGATCGCGTCGCGCCCCGTCGTGCAGGCCTCGGGGGAGGACTCGGTGTCCCAGAAGAGCAGGTCCTCCTCGAAGGAGGCCGCACACGCAACCTGTGTGCCGTCGGCGGCGTGGACGCGGCTGTCGCCGTCGTGGATGATCTCGGTGTTGGCGCCCACCTGGTTGCAGAGCAGGAACGGGCGCTCGTGGCGGCGACAGATGTGCTCGACGAGCTTGTCGCGGACCTCGTGCTTCCCGATCGAGAACGGGGAGGCGCTGATGTTTACGAAGAGGTCCGGGTCCAGGGCCGCCAGCTCCGCGACCGGATCGCGTTCGTACCGCTCGCTCTGGTCGACCCCTTCGGGCTGGTGCACGTTCCACATGTCTTCGCAGACGTGGAGCCCGATGCGCAGGCCCCGCCACTCCAGGAGGCGCCGTTCCTCGGCGGGCTCGAAGTGCCGGTCCTCGTCGAAAATGTCGTAGGTCGGGAGCAGGGTCTTGTAGACACGGTCCTGCACGGCCCCGTTCTCCAAAAGCAGCGCGGCGTTGTGGAGCGGCTTGCCGAACCGGTCGCCGTTGGGGACCGGCGCCCCGATGATCACGCCAAGATCCGCCGGCAGGGCCCGGGCCAGGTGGTCGACCGTGCGCTGGACGGCCCGCTTGAAGAACGGGTTTTCGAGCAGGTCCTCGGGCGGATACCCCGTCACGCAGAGCTCGGGGAAGACGACGAGGTCGGCCCCGCGGTCGTCCGCCCGCCGGGCGTAGTCGAGAATTTTTTCGCGATTGCCCTCCAGGTCCCCGATGGTGGGGTTGATCTGGGCCAGGGCGATTTGCATAACGGAGCGGGCGGTCTCATCGGATTCCAGAGGGTATCACACACGCCTAGCGTTCGGCCTGCGTTCCGGGACGCCGGGACGGTACGGGATGGGCAGCAGCGGTCACCCACCGCCGCTCATCCTCCAATCGGAGACGCTTGGAACAGGTTGAAGACGGCTCCCCCGAACGCCAGAAGCCCCAGGGCGCCGTGAACCCACCTCCGGTCGGTTACAATGGGCAGCGCCAGGACCGCGGGCACGACCGACAGCGCCACCCAGCGCCCGGCCAAAATGCTGAGAAGCGTAGCGTCCATCTCGACCAGAAGGAAGAAAACCGTGATGCTCTCGAACAGCACGATGATGGCGATCAGTGTGCCGAAGAACCACCGCCGGTGCGACGCCGAGAAGTAGAACACCTCCAGGTTGAGAGCGCTGGTGGACGCAGGAGACGTGCCCGACTTCTGTGCAGGCGATTCCGGGGTGGTGCCGGGGGTCCAGTCGGAATCGGGGAGGGCGAAGGCGCAGGCCAGATACAGTGCTAAAAACATGAGCAGGTACGGAAGAAACACCAGTACGCGCCCGAACGCCGCCTCCTGCAACACGCCGAAGCTGGTCCACCAGATCTGCAGCACGAGGAGAAAGACCGTCACGCTCCACAGGACCGGGAGCCAGTGCCAGCGCACCGCCCGGTTGGGTCGCACCAGCTCGCGGACGCTCTGGATTAGGTCCGCCAGGCCAAGGCCGACGATAATCGAGACGAGCGGGATGAGATACTCGATTTGGGACACGAGACCGGTCTGTCGTGCAGGAGGCAGATGGGGGAGTCGCCAAGGTTCATGCTCGTATCGAGGAGCCCTCGTTTCCGCATTTTCGGTGTCGCGCTATCCAGATTCGCGGTCCGGCCCCGTTCCTCCCCCCGCGAGAAGCGATTTATCAATCGGCGGCGCGTCCAGCGGGGCGTGCAGCACCGACACGTCGCCCGTCAACTCCATCACGATGGCGCGCACCTGCGACCACCGCGTCACGTTCGCCTCTCGGAGCTTGGCGCGCAGGTCGGCCTCCGTCACGTTGGCCCGGCGCAGGTTGTCGCACAGCACCTCCGTTCCGTCCATGAGCAGCGGCGGGCGGGTGTCGACAAGACGGGTGACGCCGGGCACCCGCTTGCGCAGATTTCCGACGACAAACTGAAGGGTGAAAAGCATTCCCATCGTGACGGCGCCTTCCAGGAGCGTCGGCTTCTGCCAGAGCGTGACGCTGGCGAGCACCGCCCCGATCGCAATGGTGACGGCACAGTCAAAGGCACTCCCCTTCGAGAAGATATGCAGCCCGACGAGTCAGGCGTACAGGATGTGCAACCCGTAGAGCGCCACCGCCGAGAGAATGACCATGAGCGGGGCGTCTTCGACCGCCCGGGTCCAGGTCTAGTCGATCAACGGATATAGACGTGTAGATCCCCCTGTCCGCTCCCTACACCGCCTCCCCCGCCGCCACGTCTTCCAGGGGGACGCCCTTCAGGCCCATCGCGTCGTACGTGGCGCCCTCAAAGGCGTCCACCTCGGACTGCACCTCGTCCATGATCTGCTCCGGTCCCTTCGGGTAGTCCATCTCGGCGCCGTAGCGCCGGGCCACCTCCGGCAGAATCTCCCAGCTGGGCTTGCAGTTGATGCGATTCTCGTCGTTGTGCCAGCGGTCGAACGGCGTGCCGTGCTCGTCCTCGCGGTTGGTGCCCATCTCCATCATGAGCGTGCGGTTAACGCCCTGAATCTCCTTCGCCGGGCGCACGCGCTGGGCGTGGCCGTCCTGGTTGACGTAGGTGCCCACCGTCTCGACCACCATCGCCGCGGGGAGGGCCGCGGTGGCGCGGGGCAGCGTCTCGTTCGTCGTGTTGTAGTAGTGGAGCACCACGTCCGTGTCGGCCAGCGCCTCTGCGTCGCAAAGCCCCGCCCCGACGGGGTCGTCCTCCAGCATGTACACCAGGTCGTACTCGCCGCTCGCGATGCGGGAGCCGACCAGCTCCTCGTCGACCGGTCGGATGCCGAGGCGCTCGCATCCCTCGGCGTTGGGGGTCTTGTCGTCCGTGATGAGCCAGTCGTCGCCCGCGCCCGGCTCCACGTGCGGGATGTAGCGCGGCGCGTCGGCCCCCACCGCGTCGGCGAGCCGGGTGAGCAGGTAGTTGTCCTCCACCGTCGCGTAGGCCGAGCCGAGGAACAGGATGCGCTCCGGGTCGGCACTGCCCAGCAGCGAGGCCGCTCGGGCGTAGGCCTGCGTCCAGTTGCTCTGGGTTCGCGTGTCGTCGCGCCGAATGTGCGGGCCCTCCGGGCGGTTGTCGTTGAACTGGTTGTAGACGAGCCGGTCCTCGTCGGGCAGCCAGTACTCGTTCACTTCCATATTCTGCCGGGGCGTGATGCGCAGCACCTGGTTGTCGCGCACCCAGTAGTGGCAGTTCGCGCCCGTGGCGTTGGTCGTCGTAATCGACGGCGTGGAGCTCATCTCCCAGATGCGCGCCTTGAAGCGGAAGTCCGACGACGTGAGCGCGCCCACCGGGCAGATGTCGATCGTGTTCATCGAGTAGGGGTCGTCGAACGTCTCGCCCGGGGCGGTGATCGGGTAGTTCTTGACGCCCCGGTTTGCAATGGTGAGCTGGTTGCTCTCCGACACCTCGTCGGTAAAGCGGGTGCAGCGGGTGCAGTTGATGCACCGCTCGGCGTCGAGCGTCACGCGGGGGCCCAGCTTCACGCGCTTCGGCTTGTGCACCTTGCGGAACTCGAAGCGGGAGCCCTCCGGCCCGTACTTGTAGGACTGGATCTGGAGCGGGCAGTGGCCGGCCTGGTCGCAGATCGGGCAGTCGAGCGGGTGGTTCGTCAGCAGAAACTCCAGGTTGTCGGTCTGCGCCTGCTCCACCTCCTCGCTGGTGCGGTGCGTCTTCACGACCATGCCGTCCTGCAGGTCGACCGTGCAGCTGGCCTGCAGCTGCGGGAAGTACTGGATTTCGGGCTCCCCCTCCTCGTTGCGCACCACCTCGCCGGTCTCCCGATCCTCCTTCGGCATGCCCACCTTCACTAGGCACTGCCGACAGTTGGCCGGGATGGACATGGCGGGGTGGTAACAGAAGTGGGGCAGCTCGATGCCCTGGTTCAGGCAGAACTGCAAGAGCTTCTGCTCCCCCTCATACTCGTAGGTCGTTCCGTCGACGGTGACGATCGGCATAGCGGTAGGCGGTCAACGTTCAGGGTTGAGCGGAAAGCATCAGGGGGGTATTCGGAGCCCGGCTCCGAGGTCCCCTGTTCTCTGAATGTAGTAAGGTAGGCCTCAGAGAGAAAAAGTTCAGCCTCGGTGACAGAGGGGCCAGCGCCGAAGCCGGTTCGCTGCCGCCCGTTCCTTCCTCCGACGCGGTACAGGCGGCACAAGTCAGGGGGTTCCGGTCACATGGCACTACGGGCTCGGCCCGGACGGGCCTGCGTCCGAGATACGAACGGGCGTGACCCGCACCCCGTTCGCAGTTAGGCGGAGCGTGTCGTCCGCGATGCGCAGTGTGCCGGCAGCGACCGCGAATCCCTGCGCCGCCCCCGGCACGGTCCAGGCGCAGCCGTCGGCCTCGGTGCGCGGGGCCGCCACGACGAGTGGCCGGCTGCCGGTTGTGAGGGTGACCTCGCACCCAGTGGCCCCAACGGCGGCGATGCGCCCGTCTACGGTCACCGGACGCCCCTCGTAGACGCCCGCCTCCGCCGCCACGGCCGAGGCCGGGAGCGCCGCCGTCGCGTCGACGGGCGTGCCCCGGGTCTCTTCGGCCTCGGTGGCGTTGGTTTCTGTTTCGCCCGTGCCGCAGGCCGCGAGCAAAGCCCCACCGAGAAGGATTGCGGCGCATCGGAGCATGGAGCAACAGAAGGCGAAACGAAAGGCAGCTCTCCCCCGCCGCGTGGCCACGGCCTACTCCGTCGCCGCCACGGCCGACCCCGCGCCGGCGGACACCTCGGTGCTGACGGGGTGGACGGACGCCTGGCACTTCGCCGCGAACTCCTCCCGGAAACGCTTGACGGTGGCCCGCACCGGCCCCACCGCGCCGTCCGCAAAGGCACAGATGGTGCGCCCCCCGTCCATGTTGTCGCACAGCTCCAAAAGCAGGTCGATGTCGCGCATGCGCCCCTCCCCCTCGTCGATGCGGGCGAGGATCTTTTCGAGCCAGCTCGTGCCCTCGCGGCAGGGCGTGCACTGCCCGCAGGTTTCGTCCTGGTAGAAATGCGCCACGCGGCGGAGGAACGAGACCATGTCGGTCTCCTCGTCGAGCACGAGCGGACAGAACGTCCCCGTCCGCGAGCCCACCTCACCGAGGCTCTCGTCGTTCATCGAGATGCCGTCGATCTGGTCGGCGGGCACCGGCGGCACCGAGGACCCCCCGGGCACCACGGCCTTCAGGTCCTTGTCGCGGGCCATCCCGCCGCACACGTCGTAGATCATGTCGGTCAGTAGCATCCCCGTCGGGAATTCGTAGACGCCGGGGTTCTTCACGTGCCCGGACATGCCGTAGAGGGCCGGCCCCGGCATGTCCCCCGCCCCGATGTTCGAGTACGCCTCGCCCCCCTGCTCCACGATGAGCGGGACGTGCGCCAGCGTCTCGGCGTTGTTGATCGTCGTGGGGGAGCCGAAGATGCCACTCTGGGCCGGGAAGGGCGGCTTGTAGCGGGGGTATCCGCGCTTGCCCTCCAGGCTCTCCATCAGGCTCGTCTCCTCCCCACAGATGTAGGCCCCGGCCCCCTTGTGGAGCACGATGTCCATCGTGAAGTCCGAGCCCATGATGTTCTCGCCCACATAGCCCGCCTCGTAGGCGTTCTCCAGCTGCTCCTTCAGGTGCACGATCCAGTCGGTGTACTCGCCCCGGATGTACACGTAGGCCGTGTCGATGTGGAGGGCGTACCCGGCGAGGAGAATGCCCTCGAGCATCAGGTGCGGGTTGTACTCCATCACCTGACGGTCCTTGAAGGTGCCGGGCTCGCTCTCGTCCGCGTTCACCCCGATGAAGCGCGGGCGCTCGTCCGGCTCCGGCATGAAGGTCCACTTGATCCCGGTGGGAAAGCCGGCCCCGCCGCGCCCGGTGAGCCCGGAGGCCTTCACCTCGTCCGTGACGTCGCTCGGTTCGAACGCGTCGTCCTCGAGGACGCGCCGGAGGCGGTCGTACCCGCCGTGCTCCTCGTACACGCCCAGCTTGTGGAGGTCCTGAATGGGCGGCAGCAGCATCCGCTCGTACGAGCGCCAGTCGCCGGCCGGACTTTGGGGCGTTCCGTTCGTTTCCATATGCAGTCTCAGGTTGCGAAGGTGAAAGTGCAAAGGGCCGGAGCGGGAACCGCGAAGCAGGGCAGTGCCCTCCGTTCACGCCTCCCGTCTCACGCATCACGTCTTACTCCGTGTGCTCCGCCCGGGGCTGCGTCTGGTACGTCTCCGTGTTCTCGACGTCGGTGCGGCGGTTGCCGTCCAGCTCCTCCTCGTCCTGGGGCAGCGTCATCGACGTGAACGAGGGCACCTCCCCCGCACGCAGGCTCTCGACGAGGTCGTCGATCTTGTCGGGGGTCAGGTTGTGGACGTAGACGCCGTTCGTAATCTCCATCATGGGCGCCGAGCCGCAGGACCCAAGGCACTCGGCCTCCTGGATCGTAAACATCCCGTCGTCGGTCGTCTCGCCGGCGTGAACGCCCAGCTTCTCCTCTAAGTAGTGCAACACGTCGTAGCCCCCGCACACCTGGCAGGTGAAGCAGGTGCACACGTCGAGCACGTAGGTGCCCTTCTCCTCCTTGAAGTACTGGTGGTAGAAGGTCGCAACGCCGTAGGCCTGCGTGAACGTCATGTCGAGAGTGTCCGCGCAGAGCTGAATCACCTCCGGGGCCAGGTAGCCGAATTTCTCCTGGGCCAGCCACAGCACCTTCATGATGGCGGCCTGGTCCTCCGGATACTGGTCCTTCCAGGCCTCGATCTGCGCCTCTTCCTCGTCGGTCCACACGAGCTCGTCGTCCGAGAACGCCGGATCGGGATCCTGATCCGGAAGCTCGACAATGGGCTGCTGAACGTCGAAACTGGACATGTTCGGGTGTCGGTTTTCGAATGGCAAGTACCAGGGAGCGAATGCGATGCCGGATGCCGGGCCCCTCGACACTCAGCATTCGCCGATCGAACGTGGGCTACTTGTCGGCCTCCCCCATGACCGGGTCGAGGGAGCCGATGATGACGACCGTGTCGGCCACCATCTCCCCTTCGAGCATGTGCTCCATCGCCTGCAGGTTCGTAAACGACGGGGCGTTGATGCGCACGCGCCAGGGCCGGCCGGTGCCGTCGGACGTCAGGTAGAACCCGAGCTCGCCCTTGGGGCCCTCGATGGCGTGGTAGGAGTGGGCGCCCTTCGGCGGCACGGTGCCCACGTCGGTGTACATGAAGTCGTGGATCATGCCCTCCATCGAGTAATAGACCTCCTCCTTCGAAGGGTAGGCCTCCTTCGCGTCGTCGGAGCGGATGGGGCCCTCCGTCATCCGGTCGAGGCACTGCTCGATGATGCGCACGCTCTGCTTCATCTCGTCGAGGCGCAGGAAGTAGCGGGCCAGGCAGTCCCCCTCCTCGCGCACCGGAATGGTGAAGTCGACCTCGTCGTACTTCAGGTACGGCTCGAAGCGGCGCACGTCGTAGGGCACGCCGGAGCCGCGCAGGTTCGGGCCCGTCAGGCCCAGCTCCAGCGCCTCCTCCTTCGTCACGCGGCCCACGCCCTTGTTGCGCTCGACCCAGATGCGATTCTTGTTGAGCAGGCCCTCCCAGCCCGCAATCCGGTCCGGAAACGTGTCGACGAAGTCGCGAATCATCTCGATTGCGCGGGGGGAAAAGTCGTTGGCCACCCCGCCGATGCGGCTGTGACTCACCGTGAAGCGGGCCCCTGCCACCTCGTCCATGATCGAGTAGATCTCCTCCCGCTCCTGGAAGGTCCAGACGAACCCAGACACCGCCCCCGCGTCCATCATCCCCACCCCGAGCCAGAGGCAGTGCGAGGAGATGCGCGCCAGCTCGCTCATGATCATCCGAATCCACTGCGCCCGCTCCGGCACCTCAATGTCGGCCAGCTTCTCCACGGCCAGGCACCACGCCACGTTGTTGGAGTAGGGCGACAGGTAGTCCATGCGGTCGGTATACGGCATGAACTCCTGGTACGTCTTGTGCTCCGCGAGCTTTTCGATGCCGCGGTGCAGGTACCCGATGTCGAGGACGGACTTCTCGATCGTCTCCCCGTCCATCTTTACGACACAGCGCAGGACCCCGTGCGTGGCCGGGTGCTGGGGCCCGATGTTGAGGATCATCTCGTTTTCCAGCGGGTCCACCTCCGACCGCTGCGTCGCCGGCGGCTTCCCGTCCCCCTGCGCGGCGGCCCGCTTCTCTTCGAGCCAGGCGTGCTTGTTCTCCAGCCGCTCGTAGATCTTCTCGTTGTGCTTCGGCCAGAACCGAAACTGGTCACCGAGGTCGTTCCCGGGGAAGTCGGGCTTTTGAGTCTGAGGCATGGCGTATGCGTCTGTGCGTTAGAGCATCCGAACGGGCCGCGGGGCGTCCCAGCGCCTATTCGGAGTCGGGGTCGGTGGCGGGCTCCTCGTAGCTCTTGACCGGCTGGGAGCCGTGGGCGGCGGCAAAGGGGTCCATCGTCAGGTCCCCATCCGGCGTCTGCGGGGGGAGCGGCAGCGAGCCCGGAATGCCCAGCTGCGGGAATTCCTTGCGCAGCGGGTGGTAGTCGAAGTCCTCCGGCATGTACATGCGCCGGGGGTCCGGGTGGTCGACGAAGGAAAAGCCGAACATGTCGTAGGCCTCCCGCTCGTTCCAGTTGGCCGCCCGGTAGACCTCCGTCACGCTCGGCACCTGCATGTCGCCCTCGTCCACCTGAACCTTCAACCGGAGGCGTTTTTGCCGCTCGGTGCTCACGAGGTTGTAGAAGACCTCGTAGCGGTCCTCCGCGGTGAAGTTGTCGATGCCGCCGAGGTCGACGAAGTAGTCGAAGCCCTCCTCCTCTTTGAGGAAGCGGCAGACCTCTCGAATGCGGTTCTTCTCGACGTAAATGGTATCCTCGTTCGCGTAGCGCTCCACGTCGAGGACTGCCGCCCCAAACTCCTCCCGCAGGGCGTCGATGACCGCCGGGACGCGGGTCGTGTCCTTCGCGTGGGCGTTCTCCGTTTCCTGTTCGGCCCCGGGCTCATCGGTCGGGGTGTAGTGGAACCGGAGCTCCTCCGGGTTCTTGGGGTTTTCGTCGCGAGGGTTGTCGGGCTTGCTCATCGGCACTCCGTCGTGTTGGGGCGTCGCGGGCGCTCGGACGCCGTCTTGCAAGAAGAAACGCAGCGGGCGGAACGGCGGCGTGCCTACGCGGCGACCGGCTCCGGCGTGGAGGCCTCCTCCGCGTCGTCGGCGTCCGGGGCCTCCAGGGTGAGGGTCGAGGTTTTCGGCTTCTCAAGCTGCCCCGGAAACCTGTTCGTGTTTTCCGGCATGATCGGGGCGCGCTCCCGCGCCTTCCCAAACTCGTAGTCCTGCACCACCGAGTACTCGTTGCGGATCTTCTCCTGGATGTCCATCAGCGCGTGCAACACCGACTCCGGACGGGGCGGGCAGCCGGAGATGTAGACGTCGACCGGCAGGAAGTTGTCCACGCCCTGCACCACGCCGTAGCAGCGGTGCATGCCGCCGGTGGAGGCGCAGGCCCCCATCGCGATGCACCACTTCGGGTCGCCCATCTGGTCCCACACGCGACGGATGGCGTGGCTCATCTTGTAGGAGCACCAGCCGGCCACAATCATGAGGTCGGCCTGGCGCGGGGAGAAGCGCATGGCCTCGCTTCCGAAGCGGGCCGAGTCGTACTTCGGCCCCGCGAAGCCCATCATCTCGATCGCACAACAGGCCAGCCCCATCGGCATGGGCATGAGCGAGTTGGAGCGAGCCCAGTTGAGGAAGGTGTCTACACGGGTCGTGAAGAAGCCCTGCCCGTTGGTTCCGGAGGATCCAGCCATGACAATAAAGAGTCGGGCGGTTCAGAAAAGTTCGGAAACGGAGCACACGGTGCACCCAATCGGGATCATAAAGCCGTGTGCTTCCGATGCACCGCGTTAAATGACGCGGGTCTCCCCCTGTTCCCCCCCCGCCCCACCGCACGTGAACGTACGGAGGATGTCACGTTCTCGTCGGCCCCGCCGCCCCGACGGGCGCTACTGTTCAAAGTCCAACCCGCCCTTCTTCACGTCGTAGAGCAGGCCGACGAGCAGGATGAGCGTGAACAGCGAGATGACGGCGATCACCCCCAGCCCCGCACCGCTCTCGACGAAGCTGTGGAAGCTGGCGGCCCACGGCCACATGAAGACAACCTCCACGTCGAAGACGATGAAGATCATGGCCACGAGGTAAAATTTGACCGAGTACCGCTCGTGGGCGCTCCCCACCGGGTCCATGCCGCTCTCGTAGGGCATGGTCTTCGTTCCACTGGGCCGGCTCGGCCCAATGTAGGCGGCCGCGGCCAGCAGGGTCAGGGCCAGCCCCAGGGCCAGCGCAATCATCAGGAACAGCGGCACAAAGTCGCCAAACATGGCCGGTCGCGGTTGGGCGAGCGAAGAACGGCGAAAGCCCCAACGGGAATGATACGTGGGGGTAACGTACGGTACAGATTAGGCGTCGCGGATGCAACGATCCGCCTGCTCAGCCGCCCAAAGAGCCGGTGAACTATCCCTCATGGCCTTGCGCACGAGCGTGCACTCATCTCAAGGGGGTCGTTTCGGGACTCCGTCCCCTCAAGGCGACGGAAGCTCGTAGGTGAGGCGGGCAACGACCATGCGCCCCAGCGCGGGGCTCCCCACGAACTCTCGATGGGCATTGCCGAGTACGTTCTGGGCCGTGACGTTCACGCTCAGTCCCGGCACCGCCGGGAGGGAGGACCGCAGCCGCACGTCGAGCAGGGTGTAGGCGTCCACCGTTCCCGTGTAGGGCCCGAAGCGAACTGGGAAGTCGTCCACGTGATGCACGGTGGCCCCGATCGTCGTTCTGTACGGGAGCCCGTAGTCGACGCCGCCCTTTCCCTTAAAGGCCGGCGCGTTGAGGGCGATGTCTCCACGCCCGGCTCCCCCCTCGAAGGAATCGTCGCTCACGACAGACATGGTGCCGAAGGCCGTGAGCGCGTCGGAGGCCCGCAGCTCCGTCGATACGTCGAATCCCCCGTACGAGATCGTCCCGCCATTTTGGTACTCGACCGGGATTCCCACCGGCACGAAGACATCGTCCCGCGTCTCGTAGTACCCGTCTACGCCAATCCGGAGACGGTCGGCAACCTGTCCCTTGTAGCCCACCTCCAGGGTCTGGGTCACGGTGGCCCGCGGCGGCGCCGACACCTCTGGCGCAAGCTGAAGGAGCGGCGACGCCGAGGACACCGACGCCGTGCGGTTGTAACTGACGCGAAGGGCATGCTTCGGGGCGGGCGTGTACACGAGTGCGGCCCGGGGCGAGAATTGGACCTCCTCCCGAACACTCAGGTAGTCGGCCCGGCCCGCGAGGGTGAGGGACACGGAGGGCGCCAGTGGGGTAATCGTCTGGAGATACGTTCCGAACGTGCTGAACGCCTCCTCGTCCGGGGTCGTGCCACCCGGAACGGACTGCAGGCGCGTGACGTCCAGCGCCGAGCCGACGAGCACCTCCGTGTTGAGACGATCCACACCGAACGCGTACTGCATCCGCCCATCCACCCGCGTGCCTTCGTCGGTGATGGCATTTCCGGTCCGGTAGAGATAGGTGCCATCCCCGGAAAGATTGCGGTCGAGGCCCACCTGAGCAGAGAGATCACCGGCGTCCAGGCGGAGCTGTCCGTAGGTGTAGCCCAGATTGGAGGCCTGAAGCGTGCCGATCGGCGATTGCAGCGGGCTCGTCAGCGACGCGTACCCGCCCCGCAGGGACAACGAGGTCGTGCGGTCGAAGCGGTACCTCAGCAGCCCATTCACATTATACCGCCGGTAGCGGTCCTCTCGACGGAGCTGCGCCTCCGCGCTGCCATCCCCGTCCACGTCCCGCACCACGAAATTTCGCCCCTCCAGGGCCGGGGACTCCGGATCCTCGTAGACGCGGTAGCGCCCGAGCTCTGCAACGTCCCGGGCGTTCTCGGGATCGAGGCCCCACTCGTCGGCCCGCCCCCACTGGCCGGTAAACTTGTAGCCCACCGCGCCGCCCAGGACCCCGGCCTGACGGAACTGGGCGTTGAGGTATCGCCGCGACCCGCCGGAGAGGGCAAACGACGTACCGGGGTCCCGGAACGGGTCTCTCGTGACGAAGTGGAGCACGCCCCCGTCCACCCCGGTTCCGTACAGCGCCCCGGCCGGCCCCTGCACCGCCTCGATCCGGTCGAGGTCGAGCGTCGTGTTCGGCATGACGCTGTAAAGGTTCAGGCCCAAGGCGGGGGCGCGGGCCTCGCGGTGGTCCGTCCGGACGTGGGGCCCGGCGGAGACGGCGCTGTTGAACCCACGAAGGGCCACCTCGCGCCGGTCGATGCCCGTCTGGGCCACGTCGACCCCCTCCGCGGCCCGGAGCGCCTCCACCGACGACGTTTTCGCCTCCCGTCGGATGCGCGCCGGCTCCAGAACAGTCGTCGAGGCGGGGGCCTCCAGAAGCCGCTGTCGCGTTCGCGATGGGGCCTCCACGATCGTTTCGAGGCCAAAGGCATCCCGTCGCAGCTCGACGTCCACGCTGCGCGACTCGCCCACTTCCATCGTGACGTGGACGTGGCGTCGCTGGTACCCAAGGGACGTCACCTCAAGCACGTAGCGCCCGGGCCGGATGCGGTCAAGCTGATAGGTGCCTGTTTCCCCCGTCACTCCACGCCGGACCACCGTCGGAGCAGCGGCGGCCCGCAGCCTCACGGTCGCCCCGACGAGGGGCGCCCCGTCGGCGGCATCGACGACCGTTCCCGTCACGGCCCCTGTGCCCTGCGCCATTGCCCCCAGGGGCACAAGGCCCAGCAGCACAATCCCGGCGACGATTCGCCACCCGCACGCACGACACCCTCGGAGAAGCTTGCTGCACCCGGCGACCATACCGACCCACGTACCGATTCGTCTGTGCCGCACGTCGTCATCTCAACCGCTGCTCTTTTTACAACGGCCCTTGTCCAGACTGACGTTCCGGACGCGTGAGGCCTCCCCAGTCGCTCTCGGGGCGCTTTTACTCGGCAGGCGGGAGGCTCTGGCGGAGCACGCGCACGACGTTCGCCCCCATGATTTGTTCAATGTCTCGTGGAGAGAACCCTTCAGCGAGGAGGGCCTCCGTGAGGAGGGGAAAGCCCGTGGCGTCGAACGGAACCGAGACCGTCCCGTCGAAGTCGGTGCCGAGCGCCACGTGCTCCACCCCCACGAGGTCGGCCACGTGGCGCATCGACGCGGCAACCGCGGCGGGGCCGGTGCCGCACACCGCCGTCTCCCACAGCCCCACGCCGATCACGCCGCCGCGGGCGGCGACGGCCTTGATGTGGCGGTCGCTCAGGTTGCGCGGGCTGTCGCAGGTGGCCCGCACGCCGGTGTGACTCACGACGACGGGCCCGCGGGTCCGTGCCAGCACGTCGTCGATGAGCGCCTCGGACGCGTGGGCGAGGTCGATCGTCACGTTGCGGGCCACGAGCCGATCGACCACCGCGGCCCCGTAGCCGGTGAGGCCGCCCTTGTCGAGCCCGGTGGACGCACCGCCGAGGGCGTTGTCGTGCATGTGGGTGAGGCTCATCATGCGGTAGCCGTCGTCGACGAGCGTGTCGACGTGCGCCGCCTCGCCCTCCAGCGCGTGGAGCCCCTCGACGGCCAGCAGGGTCCCCATCGCGGCCCCCTTCGTGCGGCGCCGTGCGAGCAGGGCGTCCAGGTCGGCCCGGGTGCGGAGCAGGAATAGGGCCCCGTCCCGGGCCGCGGCGCGACGGAGCTTCTTGGCCTGGTACCGGGCCCGTTCCAGGCGGCTCGTCCAGGTCCGCACGGGCCAGCGCTGGGCGGCGGCAAGAAACGGAATCTGGTCGAGGGCATCGGCGTCCGTCCCTGCGTAGCTGCGGCCCCGCGGCACCTGCGTGACGGCGGCAAACACCTGGAGGCCCACCCCGCCCGCCCGCAGCCGCGGCACGTCGGTGTGGCCGCGGTCGTGGCGCGTCAGCGGGTCGCGCCCCCACAGGAGCAGGTCGTTGTGGAGATCCGCAACCATCAGGGTGTCGTGCAGGGCCTGTGCCCGCCCCGAAGGATCGTAGGGCGGCTCGGCCTGGACGGTGTTGTAGCGGGCGTCGGCGATGGGGGCGGCAACGGTAAAGTAGCCCGCGACGACGAGGGCGGCAAATCCGATCAGGACGTACAGAAGCAGGCGAACCATGAGTGCGAACACGCAGAATCCAGGAAACGAGTGCCAACGGTGAGTGGGAACGAGCAGCGCTCACGGTTGATCGTCGTCCGGGCATGGGGGAGGGCCCGTGGGCATGCGCGCTGATATTCACTGCGTTCCCGCCTTTCCTTAATTGAATGGTCACCCCTGTACCCTGATGCTTGCACCAGCACAAGTTTGCACTTTCACGAACACCGGTTTCGTTGTTGGATGAGCGACGACTCATTTCTGGATTCGATCCGCTTTTCGGTGACCGCGGCCCTCTCCCTTCTCGCGTTTGTCACGATTCTCGTGGGCGGCGGATACTACGTGTATCGGTGGACGGCCCCCAAGTATGAAGAAGCCCAGCGAGAAACCTACGAGCAGAGCCGGCAGCACGTGGAGGGGACGGTGGAGGACCTCATGCGCTACCGCGTGAAGTACCAAGAGGCAGACAGCACCCACAAGGACGCAGTCCGGAAGTTGATCCTACGCCGGGCCCGAGACATTGACCGCGCCGACATGCCGAAGGACCTTCGCCAGTGGGTCGAGCACCTCCGGACGCGAACAGACCCGTAGCCCGAACAACGAACAGGTCCACGGACTGAATTTCGTTTTCGCCGACCTTTCCCATCCATTCTCTACGCTTCCCCGTCCATGCGCACACCATCCTCCGGTCTCCTCTTCTTGGGACTCGTTTTCGCCCTGCTGGGCTGCGGCGACTCCGCCACGGAAAAGGCAAGTGAGGACGTCCAGCAGCTTGCTCAGCGCCTTTACTCCGAGGTGGGAACGCCTGAGATCAACAACTTCCAGGAGTACAAATTCGCCAAGCAAATCATGGAGATGCGGGACGAGCGCATCACGACATACACGTACCATGTCGATCGCAACGGGCGCCGTCACTTCATCTGCAAGTCCATCGGCTATGGCCTGCCGTACTCGACCCAGTTAACCAATCCGAAGCAATTTCAGAACGGCCTCGGCGAGGCCGCCAACACGCTGCCACAGCGGGAGCCGAACGGCCTCTACATGCCCAACAACGTCGACGCGACCTGGGTCTTGTGTGCCGACGGAGCGGGTGGTGTGGAGCCCGTCTACAGCGAACCGAAGCTGTTCGTCTCCCCCGTTCCCATCGATAGCCTGGCCGGCCGGTAGCCCGCCTCCTCGTGCAGACGGCAGGGCTTCGTTTCCCGTTGTCCGGGCCAGCCGGCGCGGACACGAGGGCCAGGGCGAAGCGCCCCGCGCCGCATCGCGCAGTCCCTACAACAGCCCCCCACCCCCAAGCGGATAGAAAAGCCCGAGCAGCATGCCGTAGACGATGTGCCCCACGATCGTCAGCACCGGCGTACTGCGGCCGTAGTTCAGCGCCAGAAAGCCGGGCGGCTCCAACTGCCGCGTGGGCGTGGGCCCGTGGTGGGTGCTCGCCATGCGCGGGTGGAGGTCCGGGAGGGCGGGCATCAGGACGGCAAGCAGAAACAGCCCGTGGAAGACGCCGAGCAGGCCCCCGAGCCACCACGTGGCCCACTGCCAACTCTCGAAGACCAGCGCGTAGAGAAGCGCGAAGCTCATTCCGACGGCCAGGTGCACCAGGAAGCCGATCCCCATCGCCCGTCCTCGGTGGGACGTGAACATGCTCCCGATCATGTACGGAAAGCTAATCCGGGACCACCCCAGGCCCTGGCTCCCCGACATTAGCAGCGTGAGCAGGCCGGTGGCGAAGAGGCCCCACAGGAGGGCCGAGCCAACATTGAGGGCGAGTAGGGACGTCATTGTGGATCGGGCTGTTCGTGTAGGGCAGTGGGGGCCTCCTCCTCGGCCTTCGTGATGGTGATGGCGGCGTTGATGAGCCCGACGTGCGTAAACGCCTGGGGAAAATTGCCCAGGAACGCCCCGGTCTCCGGATCGATCTCTTCGGCAAAGAGCCCAAGGTCGTTCGCGTACCCGATCGTCTCGCCGAGCTTTTCGCGGGCCTCGTCGAGCCGCCCCAGCCGGGCGAACATCTCTTCGTCCCAGAAGCTGCAGAGGCCGAAGGCCCCTTCCTCGGACGTAAATCCGTCGTTGGTGTCGGGGGGGTACCGGTGGAGGAGCCCGTTCTGGGCCAGTTCCTCGTGGATGCGGGCAAAGGTCGATTTCATGCGTGGGCTCGTCGCCTCCTTGTACCCGTAGGTGGGAAGCAGGAGCAGGCTTGCGTCCAGCCGGTCCCCGCCGAACGTGGCGACGTAGCTTTCCTTTTCCTCGTTGTAGCCCTGCTCCTCCACCGCGGCGCGAATGTGGGCCGCCTCCGTCCGGTAGCGGTCGACCGGGACGGTGACGTATCCCTCCTCGTGCAGCGCCAGGAGGCGCTCCAGGGCGACCCAGCACATCGCTTTCGAAAACGTGTGGTGGTGGCGTCCGGAGCGCACCTCCCAGATGCCCTCGTCCGGCTCCTCCCAGCGGGCACACACCTCGTTGCCCAGGCTGACGAGGAGGCGGCGGTGCCAGGGGTCGAGCTCGTGCTCCCGCCGCACAAATTCGTAGGCCGCGCTGATGAGCTCCCCGTACGTGTCGAGCTGGAGCTGGTCGTGCGCGCCGTTGCCCACCCGCACCGGCGGCGACTGCCGGTAGCCCTCCAGGTGCGACAGCGTCCGCTCCGTCAGGTTGGTATTGCCGTGCACGTCGTACATGACCTGCAGCTCCGGCGCGGTCGGCCGGGTGGTGTGCAGGAGCCACGAGAAGAAGGCCCGCCCCTCGTCTTCGTAGCCCAGCTCGTACAGGGCCCGCAGCGTCAGGGCCGCGTCGCGGAGCCAGCAGTAGCGGTAGTCCCAGTTTCGCTCGCCCCCAATCGCTTCGGGCAGGGAGGTGGTGGGCGCCGCCACGATGGCGCCCGAGGGGGCGAAGGTCATGAGCTTCAGGGTGAGGGCGCTCCGCACCACCGCGTCGCGGTAGGGCCCGTCGTACTCGCACTGCCCCGCCCAGTCGCGCCAGTAGTTGATCGTCCGGGCCAGCTTTCGCTGGGCGTGGTCCCCCAGGAGCGGCAGCACGGCCGGCGCCTCGTCGTCGTAGGTGAGGGAGAGAAAGCGCCGGTCGCCCGCCCGGAGCGTCTGCTCTCCATAGAGGGCGTTTTGCCCGGGCGACGGTGTAAGGGGCACTTCACTCCGGGCGATGAGGACGGCCCCGTCGTAGTTGTAAAAAAACCCGTGTGCCCCACGGTCTTCGAAAGACAGGTCGAGCTGGGCGTACTCCACCTGCGGCTCGCATGCCACCTGAACGGGGACCGTGCCCTCCACGCACTCCACCCGGCGCAGGATCTCGTGGGTCGGCCACAGCTCGCGTCGGTACGCCTCGGGCGGCCCCACCGGCATCAGGTCCGTCAGCCGAAGCACGCCCGTCTCCGTCGTGAAGGTCGTCTCCAGCACATTCGTGTCCCCCATGTACCGCCGCTCCACCGAAGAAACGTCTTGCGTCGGCCGCACCTGAAACCGCCCCCCACGCTCCGCGTCCAGCAGGGCGGCAAAGATGGACGGGCTGTCGAACCGCGGCCAACAGAGCCAATCGATCGCCCCGTCCGTGCCGACGAGGGCGGCACTCGCACAGTCGCCGATGACGGCGTAGTCCTCGATGGGGGCGTACTGGTCGTCGGGGCTGTGCATTCAGAACAGGACAATGACGAAGCACGGCGCGTATTTGCTCCTCTTCGGGCCTACTTGTGTGGCCCGTGCGTCTCCTACCTACCACTCGCACAAGATCTGTACCACCGGGCGAACGCCGCCCCGCCCTCTTCAAAGAGGGCCGTTTCGCAGGGCCGGGCGGTCGTCTACGTTCCGATGTCGGGGTGCCACGACACGGTCCCGCCCCCCAGGGAAGCGGGGGCCGGCAACAGGCATCTCCCCCCCTCATTCCTCCAGCCCCACCCGCCGGAAGATCCGGTCCACGTTGCGGACGTGATAGGTCGGGTCGAACGCCTCCTCGATTTCGTCGTCGGACAGGACCTCCGTAATGGCGTCCGATTCCGCCACGACCGCCTGGAAGGGGCGCTCCTCCTCCCACGCCGTCATCGCGAGGGGCTGGACCCGGTCGTACGCCTCCTCGCGGTTGAGGCCCGTGTCGATCAGCTTCAGCATGAGGCGCTGGCTGTTGTAGAGGCCGTAGGTCTCCTCCATGTTCTCCCGCATCGTGTCCTCGTAGACCACGAGGCCGTCGATGATGCCGCGGAAGCGGCGGAGGGCGTAGTGCAGCAGCGTCGTGGCGTCCGGCAGCACGATGCGCTCGACCGAGGAGTGGCTGATGTCGCGCTCGTGCCAGAGGGCCACGTTGTCGAACTCGCTGTTCATGTAGCCGCGCAGGAGCCGCGCGCAGCCGGTGATGTTTTCGGAGCCGACGGGGTTGCGCTTGTGCGGCATGGCGGAGGAGCCCTTCTGGCCGGCGCTAAACGCCTCTTCCGCCTCCCGCACCTCGCTCCGCTGGAGGTGCCGCACCTCCACGGCCATCTTTTCGAGGGTGGCGCCGATGCCCGCGATCACGCTCAGGTAGTTCGCGTGGCGGTCGCGCGAGAGGACCTGCGTGGAGATGGGCGCCGGCTTGAGGCCGAGGCGCTCGCACGTGAGGCGCTCCACCTCGGGCGGGATGTGGGCGAACGTGCCCACGGCCCCGGAAAGCTTGCCCATCCGCATCTCCTCGGCGGCCCGCTCGAACCGCTCCTTCTGGCGGTTCATCTCGTCGTAGTAGCGGGCCATCTTGAGGCCGAACGTCGTAGGCTCGGCGTGCACCCCGTGCGTGCGCCCCATGGTGAGGGTGTGCTTGTGCTCCCGCGCCTTCTCCGCCAGCGTCTCGATCATCCCGTCGAGCTGGGTGCGGATGAGGCTGTTCGCCTTCTTGATGCGCACCATGTAGGCGGTGTCCACCACGTCGGTCGAGGTGAGGCCGTAGTGGACCCACTTCTTCTCCTCCCCCAGCGTCTCGCTCACCGCCCGCGTGAAGGCCACCACGTCGTGCTTCGTCTCCTTCTCGATCTCGTGGATGCGGTCGACGTCGAAGTCGGCCTCGTCGTAGAGGGTCTCCACGTCCTCGGGCGGGATGGCGCCGATCTCGCTCCACGCGGCACAGGCGGCCAGCTCCACGTCGAGCCAGGACTGAAACTTCTGCTCTTCGCTCCAGAGGTCGCCCATCGGCGGGCGGGTATAGCGGTCAATCATTCGGGGATGGGGAAAGCTCGGTACAGAACGGCGCGGCGTTGCTTCTGCACGTAAGGTAACGGTCCGGAGGCGGGGAATGCCAGGACGAGTGGACACACCAACGCACGGAGGCAAAAAATTGGCGGGCCTTCAAAATTGGCGGGCCCGCGGGGGGCCGGCGGGCTCCGGCCCTCTCCGGGCGGCGCGGAAGCGGGGACCGCCGCCGCGTCGGCCGCCCGTCTTTCGCCCGACGGGTCTCCTCATCCGCCGTAGAAACGGCCGGTGCCCCGCTCGGGGCACCGGCCGCTTCGACGCTCGTTGTCTCACCAAATCGCTTTCCGTTAGAACGTCTCCAGGTAGCGGTCGAGCTCCCACTGCGAGACCGACGCGAGGAATTCGGTGTACTCCTGCGTCTTGGCCTGGGTAAACTTCTCGCTGACGTGCGGCCCCAGGGCGTCGAGGACCACGTCGTCCTTCTGCAAGGCCGTCACCGCCTGGCCGAGCGTGCTCGGGAGCGTCTCGATGCCGCGCGCCTCGCGGTCCGCCTCGGTGAACTCGTAGATGTTCTCGCGGACCGGGTCGGGGGCGGAGCGCCCCTTCTCGATGCCGTCGAGCCCGGCGTGCAGCATCGTCGCCAGCGCGAGGTACGGGTTGCTGGACGGATCCGGCGAGCGGAGCTCAATCCGGGAGGCCGCCGGGACGCGGGCCGCCGGCTTCCGCACGAGGGCCGAGCGGTTGACGTCGCTCCAGGCCACGTAGATCGGCGCCTCGTACCCGGGCACGAGCCGCTTGTACGAGTTGACGGTCGGGTTGCAGATCGCCGTCAGGGCCGGCGCGTGCTCGAGGATGCCGCCGAGGAAGTCGTACGCGGTGTCACTCAGGCTGAACTCGTCGTCGCCGTCGTGGAAGACGTTCTCCCCGTCCTCGAACAGCGAGAGGTGCGTGTGCATGCCCGACCCGTTGATGCCGGCGATCGGCTTCGGCATGAACGTGGCGTGCACGTCGTGCAGCTCCGCGATGGCCCGCACGACCGAGCGGAAGGTGGCGATGTTGTCCGCCGTGGTCAGCGCGTCGTCGTACTTGAAGTCAATCTCGTGTTGGCCCTGGGCCACCTCGTGGTGGCTCGCCTCCACCTCGAAGTCCATCGCTTCGAGCGTATAGATCACCTCCGCCCGAATCTCCTGCGCGAGGTCCTTCGGCGCGAGGTCGAAGTAGCCGCCCGCGTCGTGGGTCTCGGTCGTGGCCCGTCCGTTCTCGTCCTTCTCGAAGACGAAGAATTCAGGCTCGGGGCCCGCATTCAGCTCGAAGCCCATGTCGGCCGCCCGGTCGATGGCGCGCTGCAGGACGTAGCGCGGGTCCCCCACGAAGGGCTCGCCGGTGGAGGTGTCGATGATGTTGCAGATGAGACGGGCCGAGACGGTGTCGTCCCCGCGTTGGCTGCGCCAGGGGAGGACGGCGAAGGTGTCCGGGTCCGGATCCAGGCGCATGTCCGACTCCTGGATGCGGACGAAGCCCTCGATGGAGGAGCCGTCGAAGTAGATGCCCTCCTCGAAGGCCTTTTCGGCCTGGTGGGCCGGCACGGAGACGTTTTTAACCGTCCCCAGAATGTCGATGAACTGGAGGCGCAGGAAGTCTACCCCTTTGGCCTCGATCTGCTCAAGGACGTCGGTTTTGGTCGGCATTGATCGTCGGAAGGATTGGTTCGTAGGTACGAAGAATGAGGGAGGCCCGGCCCGCACCGGTCGGGTCCCCGGGGGGCCGGCCGTCCGGGGCCTACTCGTCGGACGACGCGTCGTAGTCGTACAGCTCCATCGGCTCGGTGGGCACGGTCCGCTCTTCCTTGAAGGTGCTCAGCACAATGCTCGTGGTCGTCTTGCTGACGCCGGAGATCGCCTGAATATCGGAGAGGAACCCCTCCAGGGCGGTCGTGTCCGTCGTCCGCACCTTCATGAGGTGCGACCCGGCCCCCGTGATGGAGTGCAGCTCCAGCACCTGCTCCATGCCCTCCACCTGATCGACGAAGTTGGGGTAGTGCTCCGACCCGTCCACGGACACGCGAATGAACGCCGTGATGTCGAGCCGCAGTCGCTTGGCGTCAACGACGGCCCGGTACTCCTCGATGACATCGCGCTCCTCAAGCTTCCGCATGCGCTCGCTGACCGCCGAGATGGAGAGGTCCACCTCCTCGGCCACGTCGCTGCGCTGCATGCGCCCGTCGCGCTGAAGCAGTTCCAGAATTTTCGCGTCGATTTCGTCGATGCGGTGTGACATGGCCTCGCTGTCGCTATCTCTTTTTGCTACGGCTCTACGTTACACCACTTTCTTTGGTTTGTCAAGCAGTACGGACAAATAATTTTACAAAACCCGTAAAGATCCGCGGTGGAAGCGCTTCGTGCATCTACAAAAATGGCGGGGACGGGCTGAAAGCGGTTCCGAACGCACGGGCGCACGGTCCGTACGGCACGAGCGTGATCGAGGGCCCCTCCTTCCCCTTCGGAAGGACGCTTCCGGGAAAACCGCGCCGAACCCGCGATTCGGGGGCAAGTACGACACGTCTCGCACAGGTCTCGTTCAATTGCCGCACACGTCCGAGCACATGCGCATCCTGGTCACCGGTGCCAACGGCCAGATTGGAAGCGAACTCGTTGAGGCCCTGCGCCAGCGGCACGGCCCCGAGCAGGTGGTGGGCCTGGACCTCAATCCGCCCCCGACGGCCAACGGCCCGTCCGCCGCCGCGCCCTTCGAGGTGATGGACGTGCGCGACCGGGAGGCCCTGGCCGGCGTCCTCGACCGGCACGAGATCGGCACGATCTACCACCTGGCGAGCCTGCTCTCCGCCACCGGCGAGCAGCACCCCGACCGCGCCTGGGACGTCAACATGAGCGGCCTCAAAAACGTCTTGGACCTCGCCCGGCGCCGCCCCGTCGACACGGTGTTCTGGCCCAGCTCGATCGCCGTGTTCGGCCCCACCACCCCGCGGGACGACACGCCCCAGAACACGGTGCTCGACCCCACCACCATGTACGGGGTCACCAAACGGAGCGGCGAGCTGCTGTGCCGCTACTACCACCGCCGCTACGACCTGGACGTGCGGAGCCTGCGCTACCCAGGCCTCCTCAGCTACAAGACGGCCCCGGGCGGCGGCACAACCGACTACGCCATCGACATGCTGACCCAGGCCGCGGCAGGGGAGGACTACACCTGCTTCCTCGAGCCGGACACGCGGCTGCCCATGATGTACATGCCGGACGCCATCCAGGGCACCCTCGCCCTCATGGACGCCGACGCGGACGCCCTGTCGGTGCGGGACAGCTACAACGCGGGCGCCCTCAGCTTCGCCCCGGCGGAGCTGGCCGCGGCGATCCGGGCGCGCGTGCCGACGTTCGACTGCCACTACGAGCCGGACGAGCGGCAGCGCATCGCCGAGAACTGGCCGTCCTCGGTCGACGACACGGCGGCCCGAACCGACTGGGACTGGGCGCCGGAATACGACCTGGACGCACTGACGGAAGACATGCTCCACCACCTGCGAGAGAACGTCCGGGCCCCCGGGAACGTGGGAGAAAAAAAGCGTGGACGCTGAGGGCGTGGCCGTACGGACGCGTGCCCCTTCTTCCATTCGCCCTCCTCCGTCCTCTTTCGGCACGCCCGTGTCATCCGACTGCTTCCGACTGCTTCGCACACCCCTTAAACCACCCCCCACACCGTCATGCCCATGACCGACGACGTTGCGGCCGACTTTCGGCAGACGCTGCAAGAGATCAAGAACGCCGGCACCTACAACGAGGAGCGCGTCATCACCTCCCAGCAGGACGCCGACATTGAGGTTGAGGGCGGCCAGCACGTCATCAACTTCTGCGCGAACAACTACCTCGGCCTTGCCAACCACCCGGAGATCATGGATGCCGCCAAGCGGGGCGTCGACCGGTACGGCTTCGGCGTGGCCAGCGTCCGCTTCATCTGCGGCACCCAGTCGGTGCACAAGGACCTGGAGCACGCCCTGTCCGACTTCCACGAAACGGGCGACACCATCCTCTACAACTCGTGCTTCGACGCCAACACGGGCCTCTTCGAGACCATCCTCGGCGAGGACGACGCCATCATCAGTGACGCCCTGAACCACGCCTCCATCATCGACGGGATCCGGCTCTGCAAGGCCGACCTGCACGTCTTCGACCACAGCGACATGGCCGACCTGGAGGCGAAGCTGCAGGCCGCCCAGGACGCGGAGACCCGCATGATCGCCACCGACGGCGTGTTCTCGATGGACGGCGACGTGGCGAAGCTCGACGAGATGTGCCGCCTGGCCGACGCGTACGACGCGCTCGTGATGGTCGACGAGTGCCACGCCACCGGCTTCATGGGCGAGGGGGGGCGCGGCGCCAGCGAGGCGAAGGGCGTGCTCGACGAGGTGGACATCATCACCTCCACGCTCGGCAAGGCGCTCGGCGGCGCCACCGGCGGCTTCACGACGGGGCGGAAGGAGATCATCGACCTGCTCCGGCAGGAGTCCCGCCCCTACCTCTTCTCCAACGCCATCGCGCCGATGATCGCCAACGCCAGCCTCAAGGTGCTGGAGATGCTGCAGACCAGCGGCGAACGACGCGAGCAGATCTGGGAAAACGCCCGCTACTTCCGGAGTGAGATGGAGGCGCGCGGCTTCGAGATCAAGCCGGGCGACCACCCGATCGTGCCCATCATGTTTTACGACGCGAAGACGAGCGGCGCCATCGCCGACGAGTTGCTCGACCGCGGCATTTACGTCATCAGCTTCAGCTACCCCGTGGTGCCGGAGGGCGAGGCGCGCATCCGCGTCCAGATGTCCGCCGCCCACTCCAAGGAGCAGCTCGACCGCGCCATCGACGCGTTCACGGAGGTCGGCCGCAAGCACGACGTCATCTAACGCAGTGTCTGGTCAAGGCGACAAGAGGGACGAGCGGAGGCGTTGTCTCCTCCCCCCTTCTGCCCTTCATCCACGCCCTGTCCTCTCTTCCCAACCTGCACATCGAGCTTCATGACCGACGCCTCTTTCCTTCGGGTAAGCGTTGCTGCCGTTCTTCTGCTCCTGCTCGGCGGGACGGTTCCGCCGGCCCACGCCCAGAGCATGGGGGCGTCTCCACTCAAGCGCAGCCTCCCGCCCGACACGGCGATTACGAAGACCGATCGCGTCACGGTGAAGGGCGAAGAGGTGCCCTACGAGGTCACGACCGGCACGCAGCCGGTGTACGGCGACGACGACACGGCCGTCGCCTCGCTCCACTATACCTACTACCGCCGGTCGGACGTCGACGACCGCTCCGGGCGCCCGCTCATGATTTCCTTCAACGGCGGCCCCGGCTCCGGCTCCCTCTGGATGCACCTCGGCTACACCAGCCCCAAGCACCTGCTCATCAGCGACGAGGGCTATCCCGTGCAGCCCTACGGGGTTGAGGACAACAACCAGTCCATCATCGACGTGGCGGACATCGTGTACGTCAACCCCGTCAACACCGGCTTCTCCCGCGTCATCGACGACGACACGGACGCGGAGCAGTTCTTTGGGGTCAACGCCGACGTGGACTACCTGGCGGACTGGATCGACACGTTCATCTCCCGCCACGGCCGGTGGCGCTCCCCGAAGTATCTGATTGGGGAAAGCTACGGCACCACCCGGGTTGCGGGCCTGGCCGGCGAGCTCCAGAACAGCCACTGGACGTACCTGAACGGCGTGATCCTCGTCTCCCCCACCGGCCTCGGCATGGAGCCGGCCGGCCCCTCCCCGCGCTCCGAGGCGCTCAAGCTGCCCTACTACGCGGCGACGGCCTGGTACCACGAGCAGCTGCCCGACGCCCTTCAGAGCCGGGACCTCCAGGCCCTGCTGTCCGAGGTGGAGGACTATACCATCGAGGAGTACATTCCGGCCGTCACCCGGGGCGGCTTCGTCGAGGACGCCCGGCGGCAGGCCGTGGCCCAGCAGGTGGCCCGCTATTCCGGCCTCTCCGAACCGTTCGTGCTCGACCACAACCTCGCCGTTCCCGCGGATGCCTTCTGGAAGGAGCTTCTCCAGGACGAGGGGCGTACGGTGGGGCGCCTCGACTCCCGCTACGAAGGGATCGACGTGACCAATGCCGGAAGCGAATACGACTACCCGGCGGAGCTCACGGCCTGGAACCACGCCTTTACGCCCGCCATCAACCACTACCTCCGCGACGATCTGGGCTTCACGACGGACCTGCAGTACAACACCTTCGGCAACGTCTACCCGTGGGACGAGACGGAAAACAACACCGGCGCGCAGCTCCGCGAGGCGATGGCCCAGAACCCCTACCTCCACGTCATGGTGCAGTCCGGCTACTACGACGGAGCCACGGACTACTTCTCGGCCAAGTACGTGATGTGGAACCTTGGGACGCGGGAGACGATGCGCGACCGGCTCCGCTTCGAGGGCTACCGGAGCGGCCACATGATGTACCTGCGCTCGGAGGACCTGGCGACCTCCAACGAGGACATCCGCACGTTCATCGAAGAATCCATCCCGGACGAGGGCACGCCCGCCCGGTACGGCCGAAACCGGTAGGGAAACGGGCGGTCGTGCGGCGGACACACGCCGCCCGTGCCCGCTACATCGTCGCCACGACCTCCAGCATATCGAGCGCCGTGATGACGCCACGCACCTCTCCGTTCGTGGTGACGAAGACGCGGTGGATGCCCCCGCGGTGCATTACCTGTGCCACCTGCTGCACGGAGGTGTGCTCGTTTACGTCGTAGACCTGCGGGGTCATGACGTGCTCGGCGGTCGTCTCGCCCCCCTCACTGATCTGTAGGTTCTCGAGGTCCTCCTCAGCGTACTCGGTTTCAAGCTCCGAGCGGTAAAACGAGGCGGGCCGGTCGGAGGCCGGCTCGCCCGCCGTGCCGTTGTGACGCGCGATGTCCGTCAGGGAAATCACGCCCACGAGCTGGTCGTCCTTCACGACGGGCGCACCGGAGATGCCGTGGTCGGTCAAGAACTGGGCGACCCGGTCGATCGGCCAGCTGGCATCAACGGTCTGCACGTCCGCCGTCATCAAGTCTTTGGCGCTGTTCCACTTCATGAGGGGCGAAAGAACGGTTGTGGGAAAGAGATCCGAGTGCGTACGACAGTATCCCTATTGGTCGCCCACCCCCGTGTTGCATGGGCCGCGTGGATCGGCGGCGAATTCTTACGGCCCGTGTGCGCCCGTGCCCCGGGAAAACGGAACCCACTGGGCCCCACTTCGTGGGCACAGCTACGGTGACCGGGGCCCGTAGCTCAGTTGGTTAGAGCCGCCGACTCATAATCGGCTGGTCGCAGGTTCGAGCCCTGCCGGGCCCACCCCTCGTGCCCGACGGCGCCACGAGGCCCTCCGGGCACAACGCCTCTCTGGTCCTCTTTCGCATCAGCGCGGTCGCCCATGCCCCGCTCCATCCAACAGGCCAAGTGGAAACGTGCATCGGCCGACTCGTACACCGATATCACCGACGCCGTCGACGAGGGCGTGCTCGCCGCTACCCCCCATCCGGACGACGCCATCGACCGTCCGAAGGGCTACTCGGTCCGCCTAACCCTCGCCCCCGACAGCACCGCCCTTGCCGACGCTCTCCAGGACGCCCTCCTGGACGTGGACCCGGCCCGCATGACCCTCCACCTCGAGGGCGTCGACGAGCCCATCTCGGCGCTCCCCGTCAGTGTGAGCAAGGTGCCTCACCTGGGCACGCAGAACACGGCGGAGCTCGGCGTTCCGTCCGAAGGCCACGACCAGCTCCACCCGCACTTCTAACCGCCCCCCTCTTGCAGTCGACGGCATGCGAGCCGTTCGAGGCTTCGCCCTGCAGCTGCTCGTGCCGCCGTTCCCCGCCCTCTCGAATCTTCCCCTTCCCTCCATGGAGCTTCCTGAACAGTCCTCAACCGGCGACGGGTCTGCGCGGCAGCCCTTCTCGTGCCCGGAGTGTGAGCGGACCGTCGGGCACGCGAATGTTCTCACCGGGGACTTTACCTTCAACGACGTCACCCCCAAGACGACCCGCCCGGACGGCTCGCCGGAGTTTCAGAAGACGGGCATGGAGGGCGGCCCCCAGAAGGCCATCGAGTTGCGGTGCGACTTCTGTGGCGAGGAGTTCATGCTGGGGGTCGAGACCGGCGACACGGACTAGCGTCTACCGCGGCGGTTCGTCCGACCGTGACCGCCGGCCGGGCGGCCTCTGGGTCCCCGACGGCAACTCGGCGCTGTAGAACCAGGAGAAGCCCCCTGCGATCACGATAAACGCCAGGGCAAGCCCTCCCATCTCCCCGAGTGAGGTCTCAGGGGCCCCGATCTCCGGAAGGGCCACGAGCCCCCCCACGAAGACGACGAACGCGAAAATGAACATTCCGAAGTACTCGACGAGTACCTTCATTAAGCAGCGGCGGTCTCGGCCTGGTCAACGAGATCAGCTAAAATCCAGAGCGACGGGACCCATAGGCCCACGAAGATTGCGGCTTGATCGCTGCCGCTGAACCAGAGATAAAGGGAGAGGGCGAGCGCCACGACACCGGCGGCAAAAATCCACCCTTTGCTGTTGGTCATGAACCGATCGGGATTCTGGGAGACGCAATGTGCGGGAAGCAGATAGGAGAACGAGCCCACTGCTTTTGAGGAACTGTCTTATCGTTCCGACTCCGTTACGGCAGTCGACACACAGAGGATCCGCCCCCCGCAGATTGTTGCAGCCGTTCCACATTGTGCCGGTCCACGGGGGCCCTACTCGGCCCCTTCTTTAGTGGCGTCTCGGTGGCGGAGGGCCAGCACGCTGCCAATCACCAGGTTGACGGCGGTGCCCAGGGCCGTGTACCAGGGCCAGCCGATCGTGCGCAGGTTCGCCGCCTCCACGCGGGCGTCCGACGGGTTCAGCACAAAGAGCCACCCCTCCGTGGGGCTGTGCCACACGCCGAAAATGACGAGCACCATCACGCCAATCGAGACGACGAACGCCACGAGCGCGTCGACCTGACGCGTGCCGCGGTGCCACAGGCCGAGCAGGAAGGCGCCGAGCAGTCCCCCGTACGTGAACGAGGCGATCGATAGGCCCAGCTCCACGACGGGGTTGCTGCTGTCCTGGAAGAGGCTCGCGAAGCCGATGAAGACGACGCCCCAGAACAGCGTAAGCAGCCGCGAGACGCGCAGCCCCCGGTCCGCGCTCATGGAGTGGCCCGAGATGCGCTCGTAGAGGTCGTTGACCGACGAGGAGGCCAGGGCGTTGAGCGACGACGAGAGGGAACTCATGGCCGCCGCCACGATGCCGGCCAGGATGAGTCCCGAGAGGCCTGCCGGCAGCCCCTCGATGATGTACTTGGGAAAGACCTCGTCGCCCCGCTGGAGCCCGAGTGCCTCGACGGACGCGCCGTCGTAGTGGGCCCAGAGGAGCAGGCCCACCCCCAGGAAGAGGGCAAACTGCACCATGACGATGAGGGCACTCCCGACGACCGCCTTCTGACTGTCCGCCTCGCTTCGGCAGGCCAGCAGGCGCTGCACGATGAGCTGGTCGGTGCCGTGAGAGGCCATCGAGAAGATGGCCCCGCCGACCACGGCCGTTCCCAGCGTGTAGGGCTGCGTCCACCAGCGCCCGAACGACGCATCCAGGCCGAGGTCGATCAGATTGGTTTTGCCGGCCGCCGCCGCCTTTCCCCACCACCCCGGCGGCACGTCGCCCAGCAGGAAGCCGATGGCCGCGAGCGCCCCGCCCACGTAGAGCCCCATCTGCACCACGTCCATCCACACGACCGCCCGGATGCCGCCCACCAACGTGTAGACGGCCGTCGCGACGCCGATCACCAGGATGATCTGGAAGTAGGTGGCGTCCACCCCCGACATGTTCGCAATCACCTTCAGCGGGATGGCCGTGGCGAAGAGACGCACGCCGTCGGCCAGCAGGCGCGTTCCCAGAAACGTGACCGACGCGGCCCCCTGCATCGTGGAGCCGTAGCGGTCGCCAAGGAACGCGTAGGCCGTCTCCAGCTGGCCCGCGTAGTAGCGGGGCAGGACGTACGCCCCGACGAGAATGCGCCCCACCAGGTACCCGAGCGTAATCTGCAGGAAAGTCAGCGTGCCCCCGTACGCCACGGCCGGCACCCCCACCACCGTAAGCGTGCTCGTCTCCGTGGCCACCACGGAAAAGCACACCGCCCACCACGGCAGGTCCCGCCCCCCGAGAAAGTAATCTTCGGTGGACTCCTGGGCCCCGCCCGCCCAGACGCCAAAGGCCGCCACGCCGAGCAGGTACACCGTCAGGACGACGAAATCGAGCGTCGTAAGCATAGGCCGGAGCGGCACGTGGAAACTCAGGAGCGATGGACGCGGGGCTCTTCTCGCATCGGACAACGTCACGGTGAGAGCGCAGAAGCGCGAACGCGGCTTCCTATCCTCTTGGCCGCCCTCCAGCCTCCTCCGCCCGACTCTGACTCGCGCGCCTGCACGCCGCGGCACCACACGGCGGACTGGGCGGTGGGGCCCGGTGGGCTCACGCCGGTTCTGCACGCCTCCCGTTGTGGCCGCTGTGGCAGGCCATCCCGCGTGTCGGCAGTGCCACCGCCCCCTCGTCGGACCAGGGGCACCGGATGGCGCCGTCGTGCGTCTCCCCCACCGGGCGCACGCGTCGAATTTTCTCACTCGTCCAGGCGGCGCGCACGGCGCAGGGCCCCCACGACCGGCTCGTGGCGGAGCACCTCCACGGACCAGTCCGGGACCCGGTCGGCAAGCGCGCGACGGAGGGCCGCCGCGTAGTGCTCGTTCTGGAGCATCCCCCCGAGCAGGGCAATGCGGGGGGCCACGTCGTCCGTCTCACCAAGCAGCCACTCGACCTGGCGCACCAGCTCGTTCACCTGAGCGGTCAGAATGTCCGTCGCCACCGTGTCCCCGTCCGCCGAGGCCTCGATCACGAGCGGCGCCACGTCCTGGAGAGGGGGCCGGTCCTGGTACACCCAATGAATGAGGGCGGCCCGTTCGTCGACGCCGTACTCCTCCGCGACGCGGGGGCGCAGGATCGTGTCGGCCCCGCCGTCGAGGGCCTCCGCGACGGCCCGCAGGCCCGCCTGGCCCACGGCGTACCCGCTGCCGGGATCCCCCAGAAGGTGCCCCCACCCCCCAACCCGACGGGCCGTTCCCCCCCGCGTCCGGGCCAGCACGACGGAGCCGGTGCCCGCAATGACCACGAGCCCGCTCTCCGCACCGAAGGCCGCGTCCAGGGCAATGCAGGCGTCATGCACGACCTCAACGGAGACCGACCGGGCGTCGTCCCCAAGTGTTCGGCGGAGCCGGTCGGCGAGGGCCTGCTGCTCGTCGGGGCGGCCGGCCCCGGCCACGCCCGCACAGACCGACAGGTGATCGACGGGCCGTTGGGCCCGAAGGGTTTTTTTTACCAGGGCGGACAGCACCTGGACCGACTGGTCCATCCCGACCCGCTGCGGGTTGGCGGCGGGTCCATGACGGTCGATCCGTCCCGGACACTCCTCGCACTCGGCGAGCAACAGCGTCGTGGAGCCACCGGCGTCAAGGCCGACGAAGAAGGGATTGGCAGACACGGAGAGAGGGAGAGAGGGCCAGTGTCGAAAATGAGATGCGGGGTGCGTGCGGGCGCTCCGCCCACAGCCACCGTCTAGTCAACGGTTCTGTTACAACGGGGGTCAGTATAGGCACTGGGGCATAGAACTGGAACGCCCCCGTGGAAGATGGAAGCGGTTCCACCCCCCCCTTTCGCTCAAAGGGCCGTCTCGGCCGGCCTGGGCGGGAACGGAAAGCAAAACAGGGACCGGTTCCAGGCGGGCTCCTCCGCCGGCCGTCTCTCAAGTCGCCGTTTTTCCCATTGAGCCGCCGTCCAACACCGGAGCCGCGCCCCTAGGGGTCGCCCCCCCGCAGTCGCAACGTCACTGTTCCGGCGCGGGGCCGGGAAGCAGCGGGCGGGGCGGCCCGTCGATCGCGCGGTGCACGATGTCGGCCGCCCGCGGACGCACCTGCGTGATTCGATCGGCGGTGTCGTCCGGGTACACGCGGTTCGTGAGCAGGACGAAGAAGAGGTCCTCCGCCGGATCGACCCAGAACGAGGTGCCCGTGTAGCCGGTGTGCCCGAAGCTCGCTGCCGAAAATTCGTCCCCGGCCGAGGAGTATCCCTCCGCACTTTTGGTGTCCCACCCGAGGGCCCGAGTACTGCCCGGCACGTCGGCCTGGGCGGTGAACGTCTCGATCGTCTTCGGCTCCAGGAACTGTCGTCCATCGATTCGCCCCTCGTGGGTCAGCATGTACCCGAAGCGGGCCAGATCGGCGGCCGTCGAGAAGAGCCCCGCGTTCCCCGAGACCCCATCCATGTCGCGGGCCATCGGGTCGTGGACGCTTCCGCGGCGCCGCGTGCCCGCGGTGTCGGTCGTGGGCGCCACCCACGCCCGGGTGACATCGGTGTCGTAGAACCCCGTCTGGTCCATCCCGAGCGGCTCGAAGATGTGCGTTCGGCAGAACGCATCGAACGGCCGGCCGCTAATCGTTTCCACGATGCGCATGAGCGCAATCGCGTTGAGCCCGCTGTAGGTGGACCGGGTGCCGGGCGTGTACGTGAGCGGCTGCGCCATGAGGGTGTCGAGGAGCGCCGCGCGCGTCGGGCCGCGCTCGTCGGGGTCCAGGTACGGCTTCAGGCCCGACGAGTGGGTAAGCAGTTGGCGCACGGTGACCGCCTCCTTGCCGTTCTGGGCGAAGTCGGGGAGGTACCGGGCGACCGGGGCGTCCAGTTCCAGCGAGTCGGCCTCGTAGAGCTTCATGACGGCGGTGGTGGTGGCCACCACCTTCGTGAGCGAGGCGAGGTCGTACTGGGTGCCCGTCTGGACCGGTTTCGTCTCGTCGTAGGTATGGTAGCCGTAGGCGTCGAGCCGCGCGAGGGCCGGCCCGCGCCCCACGGCCACGGCGGCGCCCGGAAACGCGCCGTCGAGCATGGCCGAGCGGAGCAGCGTGTCGAGGCGGGCAAGCTGCGCGCCGTCCATGCCCACCGATTCAGGGGGGCCCTCACGGGGCGCGACCGGGGCGAGCCGACGCCCTTCTCCCTTCTCGGCCACCCCCGGAATGGTGACGGGCAGGCGCCCCGGCGTGCCGGCGCCGCCCCCGAGCGCCTGCGCGGCGGCCCGCTGCGACGCCTCGCCGGAGCCGTAGGCGGCCAGGATGGCGTCCGGGGCGGGCTCTAAGCCCGTCGGGGCGTAGGGGTTGCCGAAGGCTACGAACGCGACCGGCGTGTCCGTGCCCGCCAGGTCCTCGAGGAAGTCGTGGTGCATGTCGCTGAGGCCGATGGACCCACTCCACGCCTGCACGCGGAGAAAAGACGGCACGACCACGACGTCGTAGTCTGCGGCGTCCGCCAGGTGGTCGTTTACGTCCGTCGAGTCGGAGCGCGGGTCGAGACGACGCGTGTCGAGGGTTTCGATGGCGGGCTGGGCCCGGAGCCGGTCGACAAACGTGTCGCCCGTTCCCGGATACTCGCTGTCACTGAGCGTGACGACGAGGGCGTCGTGCTGCTCCGGCGGCGTGAGGGGCAGCAGGGAATCCGCGTTGGCGAGGAGCGTGAGCGACTCGCGGGCCACCGTGCGGGCCAGCACCTCGTGGGACCGCTGCGCCACGCGGTGCCGGGTCGTGTCGAGCGAGACCCGCCGCGTCTCGTGGAGGCGGAGGTCCTGCTTCACCCTCAGGAGCCGCCGCACCGAGTCGTTGATCTCGGTCGTGTCGATGCGCCCGCTGGTCACCGCCTGCCGGACCGCCTGGTGTGCCGCGTGCGGGTTGGTGGACATGAGCACGAGGTCCGCCCCCGCCTCCAGCACGCGCACCGCCGTCTCGCCGACGCCAAACGTGCGGGTGACGGCCTGCATGTTCAGGGCGTCGGTCACCACGAGTCCGTCGAACCCGAGCTCCTCCCGTAGAAGGCCGTGCGTCAGGGGGCGGGAGAGGGTGGCCGGCACGCTGTCCGCCGCAATTTCGGGGAGGGCGAGGTGGCCGGTCATGACGCTCCGCACGCCCGCGTCGAAGGCCTGCCGGAACGGCGGCAGTTCGAGGGAGTCGAGGCGGCTTCGGTCGAACCGAAGGACCGGCAGGTTGATGTGCGAATCGACGTCCGTGTCGCCGTGGCCGGGAAAGTGTTTCACCGTCGCGAGGGTGCCGCCGCGCTGCGCCCCCCGGGTGAAGGCCGACGCCATGGTCCCCACCAGGGAGGGCGACTCGCCGAACGAGCGGACGTTGATGATGGGGTTCTTGGGGTTGTTGTTGACGTCCGCCACCGGCGCGTAGAGCTGGTGCACGCCGAGCGCACGGGCCTCCCGGGCCGTTGCGTAGCCCACCCGGTAGGCGTGGGACGCGTCCCGCGTGGCCCCGATCGCCATGGCCGGCGGGAACGAGGTGGCCGCGTCGATGCGCATGCCCACGCCCCACTCCGTGTCCTGCGCCACGAGGAGGGGCCGTTCGGCCTTCGCCTGCAGGTCGTTGGCCATCGCAATCTGGGTCATCGGCGTGCCCGGCCCAAAGATGAGCCCGCCCGCCCCAAACTCCTCGACGAGCGCGACGGTCTCGCGGTACGAGGGGGTGTTCGCGTTTTGGAATTCCCCGTCGATCCGGACCACGAAGAGCTGCGCGATCTTCTCGTCGAGCGTCATGTCCCGAAACTGGCGCCCGGCCCAGCTCGATTTGGGCGGGGCCTCCGCCGTGTCCGCAGCCCCCCGATCCGACATCGAGGACCCCGCCGAGAGGGGGACCGGGCCCGGCGCCCCAAAAATTAGAGCGGCGACCGCGAGAACGACCACGAGCCCCGCGGCCATGAACGAGCGTCGAGACGAAGACATCATGGTGGCACAAGCCGTTCAGAAAACACACAGACTCCCCCTCTTTCCCCCTATCGTTCTTCCGTCGCGTCCTTCTCCTCTTTCATTTCAATCAGCGAGATCTCGTCCCGCTGCAGGTCCCGCCACAGGTACGCCGCCGCCGTCAGCGCGACCGCGATGCAGCCGGCGCCCCAGAGCGTCCACCCCAGAATGAGATACCCGGTGCCGAAGAGGGTGCTGTACACGAGCACGACCCCCACGAGCCAGTCGAGCGCGAGCCGCCCGAGCCCGGAGTCCGGCGTCACGTCGGGGTGTCGCTCCGCCACGGGCGTCCAGCCGGGCCCGCCGGGATGGACCGTCCGGTAGAACGCATCGAGCGTCTCCGCGTCGGTCGGGCGCGTGAGGAAGGTGGCCGCGAGCCAGACGACCGTCGTAAACCCGACCACCGAGTAGAGGTTCAGGGGAAAGTCCGCCTGCAGGCCCGGCACCTGCACCCCAAACACGTTGAGGACGAGGGCCGCCACGGTCAGCCCGATCGGGGCCAGGGTGGCCGCCATCTCGCTCCACGCATTTACGCGCCACCAGTACCAGCGCAGGATGAGGACGAGCCCCAGCCCGGCGGAGGCGGACAGCAGCAGGCCCCACGCCTCGGCGATGGTGTCCAGGAAGAGGGTGACGACGAGGCTCAGCAGGGCCACCCCGAACGTGAGGACCCGCGAGACGCGCACGTAGTGGGCCTCGTCCGCGTCGGGCCGCACGAAGCGCCCCCAGAAGTCGTTGACGAGGTACGAAACGCCCCAGTTCAGCTGCGTGGACACCGTGCTCATGAACGCCGCCAGGAAGGACGCAAAGAGGAGCCCGAGCAGGCCGGGCGGCAGCACGTCCTTCATCACCAGGACGAACCCGGCGCGCGGCTCGTCGAGGTCCGGGTACAGCACCAGTGCGGCCAGCGCCACGATGATCCAGGGCCAGGGGCGCAGGCAGAAGTGGGCGATGGTGTACCAGAGCGTGGCGAAGAGGGCGTTCGGCTCGTCCTTCGCGCTCATCATGCGCTGCGCGATGTAGCCGCCGCCGCCCGGCTCGGCCCCCGGATACCAGCTGGCCCACCACTGCACCCCGGCGTACGCTGCGAAGGCCAGCGCCGAGAGCGAAAAGGTCGCCGCCCCCTCCGCCGCCCCGCCGATCGTGGGCAGCAGGTTGAACGTCTCGTCCGGAAGCTGCTCGCGAAGACCCGCCACCCCGCCAATCTCCGGCATGTCGAGCACGAGCACGGCGAGCGCGATTGTGCCCCCCATCGCCACCACGAACTGGAACAGGTCCGTCACCATCACGCCCCAGAGCCCCGACAGCAGCGCGTAGACGGACACCAGCAGGATCAGCCCGCCCGTCACCACGAGCGCCGCGCTCATCTCCCGCCCCAGCACCGAAAAGGCCGCCTGCCCGAACAGGGTGAGGTCGGGAAAGAGCCGGTCGATCACCGTCTCCATCGCCAGCGACACCCACCCGATGATGAGGATGTTCAGCAGAAGGCCGAAAAAGAGCGCCTTCAGGCCACGCAGCCACGCGGCCACCCGCCCGCTGTACCGGAATTCGACGAACTCCACGTCCGTCATGACGCCGCTTCGGCGCCAGAGGCGGGCAAAGAAGAAGACGGTGAGCATCCCCCCGATGGCGGCGTTCCACCAGAGCCAGTTGCCCGCGATGCCGTTCTGGGCCACAATCTCCGTCACCAGAAGCGGCGTGTCGACGGCAAACGTGGTGGCCACCATGCTCGTCCCGGCCAGCCACCAGGGCATCGCGCGGCCCGACAGGAAGAACTCCGAGGTGTCCTCCCCGGCCCGCTGGTAGAAGTAGAGCGCGATGCCAAAGGAGAGGATCAGGTAGGCGGCGACAAAAAACCAGTCGAAGCTTGTCACGGGCAGGGGCGGGGCCAACCAGGAAAAACAAACAGAGAGACGGCGCGGGCGGAGGGGTCAGGCGGCCTCGGGCACGGGCCGTCCCGTGGGGGAGCGTCCACGGCGGCGCGCCCAGGGCCCGCCGGTCGACGACTGTGGCTCAACGCCCCCTTCCTCCGCTCGATTTCGGGCATTCGGATCGGTCCGGGCCCCGAGCTTCACAGTCCTAGCCGGCTCCACAGTGGGGTCCGAAGATCGCTGCCAACTGGTCATGGCGAGACGCAAAACGGCTGCTCAGTTCGACGTGTGGGCGCCGCCCTCCTCCGGCCTCACTCCCCGGTCACCCAGACCTTTCCGTCCTGACGGATGTGCACGGTCGTTCCCTCCGCCCCGGGCGCCGCGATTTCGTACATCGTCTGGGTCGTGCGGAGCGTGGGGGCAAAATCGCGCTCGGGAAGCTGCACGTTCGAGGCGTTGAGGGCCGAGAGGGACCCGGCGTACGTGCCATGCGCCTCGTGGTGCGCCCGCTGACGGTGGTAGAGGCGCCGCAGGGCCGCCTTGACGCGCCGATTGGGGCGCTCGTCGACGGACACGGTCGCGGTGCCGACCTCGGCGTCCGCGAACTGCACGATGCCCCAGTGTTCGGGCCGGTGCATGTCGATGGCTCCCTGCGGCGACCACACCCAGTTGCGCTCCGGATGCGCCTTCGTGGTGTCGAGGTCCTTTTCGTAGGTGCCATTCTTGACGGCAAGGGGCCAGTCGACCCGCGAGAAGTTGAGGCGCCACTGCTCGCCGGCCTGGGGCGGACGTCCGCCGGGGGCGGCCTCTTCCAACGACGACCACGGCAGCTTTATCTCCACCGTCCACCCGTCGTCGGTGTCCGAGGGGTCGTTGAGTGTGCCCTGCACGTGCACGGCCGCGTCGATGCCCCGTACGTCCCAGGCGTCGACGGCCGGTCCGCCGTCGCGGTAGGGCTTCAGGAGCATCAGGTCCCACACGGTCTCGAGCGCGTTCACCTCCACCTCGTAGTAGTTGTGCGTCGTTCCGTTGGGGTCGATGAAGACCTCGAAGTCATCGTCGTAGTACACCACCGTGTCCCGCTGGGTGAGGGTGCCCCACACGTCCGGCTCCTCGAGGGAGGCCGCCACGTAAAGGGCCTCGTCGTCCCACAGCATCTTGGCCCGGGTGCGGAACCGCGGCGTCGGGGCGTCGCGCCCACGAATGTCGACGAAGTCGGCGGTCCACGGCGCCGCGGCCCAGTCGCGTTCGTCGAGCCGCCCGTCCACGGCAATCGGTCCGGACGCGCGGTAGATGGCGTAGGTGCGCGGGGGCGCCTCGCTCTCGGGATTGTTTTTCGCGGCGTCCCCCGAGGGCCGCCCCACCAGGGCGGAGACCGACTCGCCCCCTGCGAGGACGAGAACGAAAACGCCGACGATCGTCGTCAAGAGAAAGCGTCGCATGGAACCGCGGGCCGACGGGAAAAGCAGCGCCTCACAGAATAGAAGGCACAGGATCGGTCCGCAATGGGGACGGAAAATCGGAACCGCTTCCAAACCCTCGTCGGCAAAATGAGGGGCGTCACGAGGCGACGCATCGTTCGACCGAGCCCCCGCCCGCGGTCTTCGTGGTGGGATGTTCGTCGTCTGTTTCGACCGCGGGGCGTTCCGCCGTGGCGCCCCCAAGCTACGGGTTCTGCCGGGCCCCGCAGCTCTGCCGCACCACGAGCTCCGGCTCAAGCTCCGTGTGCTCGGGATTGGGCTCGGCGTTTTCGATGTGGTCGATGAGCAGGTCGATCGCCGCCTGTCCCTTCTCGTACACCGGCTGGCGGACGGTCGTAAGCGGGGGAATGGTGTACTGGGCGGCGGGCAGGTCGTCAAACCCGACGAGTGCGACCTCGTCGGGGACCGCGTAGCCGGCCTCGTTGAGCGCGAGCAGGGCGCCCATCGCCATCGTGTCGCTGGCACAGAACAGGGCCCGGGGCATCCGCCCCTGTTCCGCCCACGCCCGGACGATGGAGTGCCCGCTCTCTTGGGAGTAGTCCCCCTCGGCGACGTGCCGGTCCGACACTGCAATCCCGGCCTCCGACAGGGCCCGCTCGACGCCCTGTCGCCGGTGTGCGGACTCCTCCAGGGCCCGACTTCCCAGAATCAACCCGATCTCTTCGTACCCGAGGTCGCAGAGGTGACGGCCCGCCTCGTACCCCCCTTGCTCGTTGTCGATGTCGACGGAGCTGAAGGCGTCCCAGCTCGTGTCCTGTCCGATGAGCACCGTCGGGGCCCCGTCCGCTTCGAGCGTCGACGCAACGAGGTCCGTGACCTCCGTCGTCACCAGGACGTACCCGTCGAACCGGGAATCCCGGGCCCGGTCCTCAATCTCGTCTTCCATCCGGTCGGAGACCATCGACAGCGATACGAAATACCCGCGCTCCAGGCACCGCTCGAAGAGCCCCGAGTACAGCAGCGGCCAGTAGCCGTTGGCCAGCGACTCGTCTCCCCGCCGGGGGGTGAGCACACTAATCTCGAAGGAGCGGTCGGTGGCGAGGCTCCGGGCAACCGAGCTGGGGCGGTAGTCGTGCTCTTCGATCACCCGCATCACCCGCTCTCGGGCCTCCTCGCTGACATTGGGGTGGTCGTTCAGCACGCGGGACACCACCGACCGGGAGACGTACGCCAGCTCGGCCACCTGATCAATGGTCATGTCGTCTTCCATGGCGGGATTGGGGCGTGTGTTAAAAAGTCGACGTACCCATCGCGCACACAGAACCGAGGGGGGCGACACTGTGCCTCCGGAGACAGGGGCTTTGCCGTGCCCACAAGGTAGGACGTCGAAACGAGGGAGACAACCCGTGGAGTGCCTCGGCGGCGTACGCCCCCCGCACCGCCTTTTCTCGTCCCTCGCACGGCCTGCTTCATTCTGCCCCCGGGACCGGATGCGCCTCCCCTACGCTCTATCCGCCTCGCGGCAGGACAGCCCCCTTCGCAAGTCCTACGGGGATGTGGGGACCGTGACGGTCCGGCCGCCCCGCCCCAGCGTGTCGAACGTCCGCAGTCGGACGGTGGCCCCCTCGGGAACCGGCACCGGGGCGGTGTATCGGGGCGACGTGGCGGTCGGGCGGGTGCCGTCGGTGGTGTAGCGGACCGCCAGCCCGGGCAGGGCCACGTTCGCCCTCAGCGTCCCCGCCTCCACCGTGGCCCCGGGCGGGGGGAGCCGGTACGACCAGTCCGGGTGGCGAATGCTCAGGCGGGGCAGCTCACGGTGCCCGAGCCGATTTGCAAACGCCGTCCATGCCTCGGCCCGCCGGGCCCGGAGTGCCCCGCTGTCGTCGAGCGTGGCCCAGCCGGGCCGCGGGGCCCACGCCCGTTCGGCGAGGCTCAGAAGCCGCGGGACGGCCATGTACTCCATCCGGTCGGGTTTGCGCAGGGTCTCCCCCCAGAGCTGTCCCTGCAGGCCCCGAATGTTGTTCCGCGCGGTGTCGGCGAGGCGCACCTGATCGGCAAAGGCCGTATCGGGGTCGATGGGGTGCCCCATCCTCGTGCGGTCGGCGCTCTTGTAGAGGTCGAACGGCACGAAGGCAAACGGGGCCTTCGTGTCGACGAAGCCGGCCCAGTAGTAGCCGTCCTCTCGGGGGTGCTTGCTGTAGGCCATGTCGAAGTAGAAGTTGGTCGCCTGCGCCATCACCACGTCGTAGCCCGCGTTGGCCAGCCGGTAGGCGCGGTCTTCGGTCCCGCCGCCCCAGATGTTGCTCCAGACGTAGGGCTGAACGTCGTCGTCGACCAGGGCCTCGTTCGGGGTTGTGGTTGCGGACCGGTGATCGGCCTCTTCCAGCCCCACCTCCTCCCACCCCGCCATGGCAATCCCCCGCGTGGCGAGTGTGTCCTGAAACCGGCCCAGAAAGTGGCCGAAGAGATCGTCGGCCCCGTCGACCCCCTCGGTGCGCGCGATGTAGTCGTCGCAGATGGGAGAGCCCGCCCACGCGCCCTCCGGCACCTCGTCCCCGCCCACGTGGACGGCCGGGAGCGGCGCCCCCGCCGCCTCGTGCAGGCCCCGCAGCTCATCGACGACGGTCGACAGGAATCGGTAGGTGGATGGGCGACACACGTTCATCACGTTGTCGTCCCACCCCTGCACGGACTCGTAATCCGACGTGTCGGCCGGGTCTCGAAGCCGGTACGCGCGGGCCGCCGCCGTGTCTCCCGCCGCCCGGAGTCGGCGCGTCCGGGCCTCCATCGCCTGGATGGCGGCGCGGGCGTGGCCGGGCACATCGATCTCGGGCATGACGGTGATGTGGCGCGCCTTCGCGTAGCGCAGGATGTCGAGGTAGTCCGCCCGACTGTACCAGCCGCTTCCGCGCGACGCCTCGGGGGACGGGCTGGGCCCGGACCCGTAGGACGGCATCAGGTGGGCCTGCTCGTCGAGCGTGTGGCCGCGGCGGCCGCCCACACGGGTCAGCTCGGGCAAGCCCTCGACGGCCAGGCGCCACCCCTCGTCGTCGGTGAGGTGGAAGTGAAAGGTGTTCAGCTTGTAGAAGGCCATGATGTCGAGGAGCCGCTTCACCGCCGCCACCGACTGCATGTTGCGCGCCACGTCGAGGTGGAGCCCCCGATGGTCAAATCGGGGCGCGTCCAGGACCTGGACGGCCGGCACGTCCACCGGCGACGACGGCGCCCGGTAGGCCGCCACCGGGAGCCAGGCCTCCAGGCTCTGCCCCCCGTAGAACACGCCCGCGTCGGTCGCGCCCGTGATGGTGATGCCCGTCTCCGGATCGACCGTGAGCCGGTAGGCCTCGGCCGACGCCGTATCGACGGCGGGCCGCGGTGCCTCGGCGCGGCGGAGCGTGATGGCGGCGGCGGAATCCGTCCGGGTCGTTCGGGGCCGTCGTCCCAGCGCCGCGGCCAGCCCCGCCGCGAGCTGCCGGGCCTCGGCGGCCAGCCCCGCCTCGTAGCGGATGGTCGCGTCCGCCCGGAGCGCAAACGCCCCGGGACGCCGATGGATGGAGTCCGGCGTCGGCACAATGCGTCCCTCCGCGTCGGGCGGGCGGGCCGTGAGGGAGCGGTGGTCCGCGTACCGGGTCGCGGGGGTCGGGACGGGCCAGGTGTCGCCCGGGCCGCGGGACGTCTGGGCGGGACGGGTGAAGGGCTCAACGGTCACGTCCGACACGACGGCCGGCGGCCGGGCCCGGCCCTCCGCGTCCTTGAACACGACGTAGAAGCCGGCCGGGGCGTCGATGCGCTTGATGACCGACCCGGGGGCCTCGACCGTCACCCGCAGCTGGTCGCCGGGCTCGATCGGGGGGAGGTCGGCGTCCGGCTCCAGCCGATAGAAGTCGCCGTTGAGCCGCGTGATGCGCACCGGCGCCGTCACGCTCGCCGGGTCGATCTGGCGCGAGAAGTTGAAGTAGAGCGTCCAATGCGTCGTGCCCAGCGCCACGTCCCCGTGGTTCGCAATCGTGAACGACGACCGAAATCGGTTTCCGTCGTCCACCCGATTCGTCTCCACGCCCCAGCGGATGGAAAGCTCGTCGGCGGGCGGATGCGTGGCGTCGGACTGGGCGTGCGCGGCCAAGGTCCCGCCAAAGAGCAGAAGGAGGAAGGAAAGCAAAATGTGACGCATGGAGCGGGCGAAGCGCAGGCGGAAAACAAGCAAAGAAAAAAGGAGGGCCCGCGTAGGCCCTCCCCTGTGGTTTTCTCGGCGGAAACGGTAGCCCCCCCGAGCTCATTCGGCGCACTGGTCGGCGTACGCCCCACAGTCCCACCACACCCGCGCCGTGAGGCGGTTCGACTGCGTGATGTTCTGCCGCTCACGGGCCTCCTGGTAGTTATCGCCATTGAGGTCCCTCTCGCCCTGTGGATAGTCCAGACGCCGAATGAACTGGCCGCCGGTGTCCCCTTCCTCCGGAGCAGGAGTCAGTTCCGGATAGCCCGACCGACGCCAGTTTGACCAGGACTCGATTCCATTGAGGAAGGTCGCCGCCCAGTACTGGTTGTTGATCGCCCGCAGGCGCGCTTCTCGTCCGCTCGGGAGAGAATTGTCGGAAAGATACTGGGTGATCTCCGAATCGCTCACGCTCGTGTTCTCTCCGTACCGGGTGATATAGTTCATGGCCGCCCGCACCCCTGCTTCGTAGTGGGCCTCCGCCGATCCGGGCACGTTCCAGCCCCGCACCGCCGCCTCGGCGAGCATCAGCTCCACCTCCGCGTAGGTCTGGAAGAACATCGGATCGTTTCGGTCCCGAAGGTTCGGGTGGATGCGCGTGTACTGGTCTAGGTCGTCGGTGTACTCGTTGCTCGCCGCGAGCTCGTTGTTATCAAACCCGTTGGGCATACCGCGCTGCTGGGCCGGATCCTCAACCAGTGCACTGTCGAGCCCCCCCGGAGCGAGCGCTCCATACTCGGTGAGACGGGGGTCGCTTTTATCCTTCATCCAATCCACGAACGTCTCGCTGAGCCACTGTCCCGGGAAGCTCTGCATGACCTCACTGTGGGCGTTCGTATTGAAGCCCGCCGGACCGCCCGACGGCCCCGATTGGTGAGGCACGTAGGCATCATCTTCGACACTCTGCATGACCCCCCCGTCGGCGTTGACCGCCTCCTCGGCCCAGCTCTGCGCCAGGTCCGGCCGCACCTTCACGACACGGAGGGCCAGGCGCAACTGCAGCGAGTTGGCGAATCGTTTCCACTGCTCGATGCTGCCGTTGAAGAATAGATCTGCACCTCCAAACGTGGGTTGCGATGCGTCGAACTGATCGACCGCCGCCCGGAGCTCATCGTGCAGGTCCATATAAATGCTGTCCTGGCGTGTGTAGTGGGGCGTGAATTCGCCCTCCAGCGCGCCCTTTCCTGCGTCGAAGTACGGAACGTCCCCGTAGACATCAGTGAGACGTTGAAACGTGAGCACACGCATGATGCGGGTGGCCGCCAGCCGATTAACCTGACGAGGCTTTCCTTCAAGCTCGCTGATGAGGGTCTCGGCGTTGGTGACGGTGCGGAGAAAATTCGACCCATTGGGCCCTCCCCCGTACCGCGTGTCGAAGAAGGACGCCGACCAGGCCCCCACGTACTGGTTGAAATTGCCCGCGTAGAAGCCCGGGTTTGCGATATGCTGCACGATCGGCATCGTGTAGATCAGATTCGTGCGCCACATATCAAACCGGCTCCCAGAGACCCCGAGCTGGAGCGTTGTGAACTCCAGGTCCGGATTCGGATCATTGGCGGTCGTGGGGTCCTCGTTCGTGTCCCCGAAGTCCCCTACCCCATCACAGGACAGGAGGACGAGTGCCAGCACTCCGGCGGAGAGGAGGGAAGCAACACGAGCAATTCGCGAGCGAGTCAGAAACGGCATGGCGGGAGTATATGGAGTAAGGGGGAGAGTAGAGGAGGTCGGGGTGGGCCCGCAGTCAGAACCGGAGATTGACCGATGCACCAATACTGCGCGACTGCGGAACGCCCGCCTGCTCGAAGCCCGGCGTGGCTTCGCTGTTGTAACTCGACTCGGGACTGATATTCGGTACCGAGTCGTACAGATAAAACAGGTTTCGGCCTACCACCGAAACGCTCGCACTACGCACCGGCACACGGCTCATCACGCTGCTCGGGAGGTCGTAGCTCAACCGGAGCTGGCGGAGCTTGATGAAGTTGGCGTCGTAGACGAACTCCTCGGCAATCTCCCCGGAGATCCGTCCGTAGTACTCGGAGGGCCGAACGCCGACATCGTTCTGGCGGTCGACGGTGACCTCCCCCTCGCCGTTAACGCTGCCGATCACGCCTTCTCCAACAAAGCAGTCCTCCGGATACCGGCCGTTTGAGCCAGCTTGCTCGTCACAGGCCGCCCGGGCGTCGAGCGTCGCCTTGTGGAGGCCGTTGCCGTAGGCGTTGGCGTTGGTTCCGGAGAAGACCTTGCCCCCCCACTTCGCGTCGATCAGAAAGTCCAGGCTGACATTCTGGTAGGAGATTGTATTCGAGAAGCCGAGCGTCCAGTCGGGGGCGCCGGTGCCCAGCACTTCTTTTTCTCCCGACAGGGGCAGTCCGTCCTCCCCGTGGACGATGCGGCCCTGATCGTCGCGGACGTACGTATTCCCGTAAATCGCATTGGCCGGCTGCCCAACAACCTGGGCAATGTTGGCCGTGGCCAGCCGGTTTTCCGGCCCTACCCGCACATCGAGGCCCGGCGCGAGGGACTCAACCTGACTTCGGTTCGCCGCGAAGTTGACCCTCGAATCCCAGGTCCAGTCCGCCGTCGAGAATGGGATCGACGTCAGGAGCAGCTCCACGCCTGTATTTCGGATCTCGCCGCTGTTTGCCGTCCGCGCCGTGTAGCCTGACGCCGACGACACGGTGACGTCCAGAATCTGGTCGACCGTGCTGCGGCGGTACCAGGTAAAGTCGACGCCGAACCGGTCGTTGAAAAACTGCGTCTCGAATCCGAGCTCAATCTCTCGCGTGGACGTCGGCTTCAGGTCGAGCAGGGGGACGCTCAGCTGTGTGATCGTTTCGAGGGCCTGCCCTTGGTGCTGCCCGATGATGCCATAGGTCAGACTGGTCCGGTACGGATCCGTATCCCCCCCGATCTCCGCCCAGGAGGCCCGGACTTTGCCGTAGCTCAGTGCGTCCGGCAGGTCGAAGGCGTCGGTGAAGACGAAGCTTCCGCTTACCGACGGGTATACGAATGGATTGTTGTCCTCCGGAAGGGTTGAGGACCAGTCACTGCGCGTCGTCAGCGTGAGGAACAAGTAGTTTCGGTAGGTGAAGGACGCCGACCCGAAGAAGGAGCGGATTTGCTGCTCCGAGAAGTCGTAGTTGCGAGTGGGGTTGGCCGTGTTGGAGATTGTCTCTAGGTCGGGAATGCTGAAGTTTCGCCCGAAGACGCCCACCTGTTCAAACTGGCGGTGTCGCAGACTGCCCCCCACGTCGAGCCGGAGCGAAAGCTCATCGGTGAGGGAGGGCGTCGCGGTCGCCAAAAGCTTCGAGTTGCTCTCCCACACCCGGTAGGTGTCCTCTGTCATGGATCCGCCCGGCTCGAACGCGGACCCAAACGCATCGACGTTCGTGCGCCGGAGCGAGTACCAGTCGAGCCCCGTTTGTCCCTGTAGGGAAAGCCAGTCGTTGATCGAGTAGTTCAGGTTGACATTTCCGAGAATACGGTCCTTGTCGTCGTCGGCCTCCAGCTCATTGACGGCCCAGTAGGGGTTGGTCGGAAGCCCGTCGGAGGTAAATTGCTTCTCAACGCCCTCCTCGGTCGCACCCGGCTGCAGGGCGCTTTTGGGAATGTTGTTCGGCAGAAACGAGATCAGGTAGTTCGGATTCCGGGCCGCATCGTTCAGAAACGTCCGGTTGTCCGTGAGCTCATTCTGGTACGTGACGCTTGCGTCGGCCGTGAGTCCCCCGAGTCGGGTCTGCCCCCGAAGGTTGATGTTGGTCTGCTCGTACCCCGAATTCGGGACGACGCCTTCGGTGTTCTGGTGCGACGCCGACAAGCGGAGCGAGGTGTTCTCGAAGCCTGCATTGATCGACAGCGAGTGCCGCTGCGAGAGTCCTGTTCGGTAAAACCCCTGTCGGTCGGCCACATCGTCATACGGCCGCACCGTCCCGTCAAACTGAGGAGCCTCGTCCACCTCACCAAGCGGGGCTCCCCAACTCGAAAGACCGGCGCTGAGCGCCGCGTCCTGATTCGACGGCGCCCGGCCCTGCGTGCCTTGTCCGTACTGGCTTTGGAAGTCGGAGAAGCCGCTGATAACATCCTTGGCCGTGACCGTGGAGCTGTACTGCACGCTCACCTCCCCCGGGGCCGACGTGCGGCCCGTCTTCGTCGTGATCAGTACCACCCCGTCTCGGGCCCGGGTGCCGTAAAGCGCGGCGGCCCCGGCCCCCTTCAGCACGGAGATGTCCGAGATGTTCTCCGGACTTACTACTGACAGCGCACTTCCTCCATCCCGACCGCCAAACTTGCCAGCCCCTCCAATGACCGTGTTGTCGATGGGAACCCCGTCCACGATAAAGAGCGGGTCGTTATTTCCCGCAATCGACGAGACGCCACGGATGTTGATGCTTGAGGATGAGTTCGGACCGGACGCATTGGAGCTGAGAACCAGTCCCGGCACGTTTCCCTGTAGTAAGTTCGCCGGATTGGATTCCGTGACGTCCACGAGGTCCTGGGCCTCAATACTGCTCGTCGCGTAGCCTACGGAGCGCTGCTGCCGCTCGATGCCAAGCGCCGTCACTACAACCCCCTCAAGCTCCTGTGATTCCGTCTCAAGCACGACGCGAATCTCTGAGCGCCCGTCGACCGGGACCGTTTTCGTCTGGTACCCGATGAACGAAAACGTGAGGGTGTCCTGGGGACTGTCCACCGCAAGACTGAACCCTCCGTCCGGGCCTGTGACGGTCCCTCGGCTGGTGCCCGCCTCTCGAATGTTCACCCCCGGAAGCGGAGACTGATTGTCGGCGGACACGACGGTGCCGGTCACCTCGAAATCCTGTGCGTGCACGGCCTGCACTCCCCCCGGCAGCCCGCAAGCAAGCAGGACCCCGAAGACGGCCGTCAACACGATCTTAAAAGACGAATACGAAGAGACGAAGGGGGGCATGGCGGTGTGACCTGCAGTCCGTGAGGGGGGAGCGCAATAGAGACGGCGTCGTGGACGTCTCAGACCGTCCGATTTCGGTTGACCTACTGCTTCGCATCGACGGCCTGTCCGATGGATGCGCTTCCATGATACCCCGACGGGGTCTGTCAGATCAAGGAACTGTTATCTTTTGGGACCGCTTCCACCTCCTTTTGGAAGCGGTCCCAAGCCGGGGCAATCGACCAGCGATCTGCCCCTTCGTGGCTCTGACGTCGCAGGGGCGTTGTGTGGCGTCCCCTCAACACCAGACGGGCTCATCACGGCGACAGACCTGTTGCCGCTTCCGGGTCGGTCAGTTGAGCCCGCCGCACGGCGAGCCACGCGCTTAGGCCCGCCCCGAGCAGGGCGACGCCCGCCAGGGCCCCGAAGAGAAGCGGAGGGCCGGCGAGCTGCAGCAGTCCCCCGGACAGGGCGGCCCCCGCCGCCCCGATGCCAAAGACGGCGAGATACGTATAGCCGTAGGACAGCCCGCGCGTGTCGGGCGGGGTGTACTCGGCCACCGTGGCCTGGTAAAGCGGCTGCACCAGAAACAGCACGAAGCCCAGGCCCGCACTTACGACGAGCAGCGCGCCGGTCCCCCCTCCGGCCACCGGCAAAAAGACGACGGCCACCAGGGACAGGAGCCCCAGTGCGCCGGCAAGGACCCACTCCGTCCCGCCTCGATCCGACAAGCGCCCGCCCACGTACTGCCCCGCGATGCCCACCGCCAGGAGGCCGGCGTAGACGTACCGGCCCGCCGACACGTCGATCGGCAGGTCGACCGTTACGAGGGGCGTGAGCAGGTCCGGCAGGAAGGTGAGCACCCCGCGGTAGTAGAGCCCCGACAGGGCCACGAGCACGAACACCCCCGCGAACCCCGACGCGAAGAGGTGCCGCGTCTGCCGCCACAACGCCGTGAGACGCCCGGGGTTCGCCGAGGCCGTTGACGACGGGCCGTCGGTTGCGTCGTGGCGCCCCACGGCCGCGGTCTCGTCGACGGACGCCCGCCAGGCCCCGGCCGCCGCGATGAGGCCGGGCAGGCCGAGCAGGACGGCCACCGTCGCCCAGTCGAACACGAGCAACAGGAGGGCCGTGAGGAGCGGGCCGCCCGCAATGCCCACGTTGCCCGCGATGCCGTGGTAGGCCAGGGCCCGCCCCCGCTGCCGCACCCCCGTACTGATGAGGGCGAGCCCGGCGGGGTGGTACACGCTGGCCGCCGCCCCCCACGCCAGCAGCGCCGCCCCCAGGCCCCACAGCCCCGGAAGGAGCCCCAAGAGCACGAACGCGGCCCCCATCCCCGCAAGCCCACAAGCAATGAGTCGGCGCGACCCGAACCGGTCCACGAGGATGCCGCTCGGCAGCGCCCCGGCCCCGAACAAAAAATACCCGCCCCCTACCACGGCCCCGAGGGTCGCCTCCGCAACGCCCAGCTCCGCGAGCCAGACGGTCATGAAGATCGGAATCGACAACTCGTAGGTGTGGACCAGCCCGTGGCCCGTCGTCACGAGCGCAATGATGGAGCGGTCGTTGGCGTTCATGAAGGACAGATAGAAGTGGCAGAAATCGATCCAAAATGTTGACTTCGTGCGGACGAGTTCTTTCTGGATCCCGTGTTGCGTATTGCGTAAGAAATCGACGCGATACGCAATACGAAATGCGCACTATCCCCGCAGCTCCCGAAGCACCGGCATCTCCTCCAGGTCCGCCGCCGAGAGGGCCGTCCAGTCGATGCCGGTCGGCGGCGCGGGCGGATCCGCAACGTCGATCGTCTGCTCCGGCGTCACGATCCGGGCGAGGGGCAGGTCGTGCGGGTCGGTCGGCACCGACGCGACGCGTTGGCGGGAATGCACCGTCGTCGCCACCGGGACCGGGTCGTGCCCGAGCTCCCGCAAAATCGCGTACTCGAGATCGCTGTACCCTTCCCCCTTCCCACAGCGATGCCCGCCGGTCGTCACGGCCACCGAGCCGGTCACGATTGCGTCGAGCGGCGGGAGGTCGTCGAGGGCGACCGGCTCCGCCCAGCGGTCCATCTTCGAGAGGCTTGCGGCCGGCTTGGTCTCGTCGTCGGAAATCGACGCGGGGTCGAGCCGCTTGAACCCGCCACGCAGGCGCGGCGTGGGCACGAACACGACGCACCCCCGCCGCAACGCCTCGATCCGCACGTGGCGCTGGGGCGCATCGGGGTTGACCTTGAGGCGGCGGGCCCCTGTGAAGGGCGGCTCTTCGAACAGTCGCTCGGCCGCGGCGGGCGCCCCTTCAAAATTTGGGATGCGGCCGTGCGGGGGAAACGGAAAACGTGCGATCCCCTCGTCCTCCAACGCATCCCACACGGCCTCTCGGGCCGCTGATTTGGTGTCGAACCGGACGTCCATCGGGGCCGTCTAGGCGCAATGCGTAGAGAGGCAGGAGAAGAATAGTGGGGGGTTGTACGCCCCGGGTCACAGGGCGTTCAGGGGCCTCCACGGTCGGACCCATCCAAATCGGACATCATAAGGAGAGCCACACTGGGCCCACTTGTGCGTTCAGCCCATCCGAGTTTCGTCACCGATCCCGTACTTTCGTCATGATACAGCGCCTGCTCGTTCTTCTGGTTGCCGGGGCGGCCGCCCTTCTCGCCCCCGCGGCCGCTGCGCAGTCCTCGAACATCGAAACGATCGAAGGCTCGAGCCCCGGGGAGAAGATGACCCTCACCATCACGCCCCACGTCCTGAACGACGACGTGTCGGCCCGGGCCGTCGGCATCGAGAGCCCGACCGGGACCCGCTGGGCCCTCACCCTCATCGGCATCAGCCGGGCCGACTCCGTCGGGCTCTCTCTGGGAGAGGAGGCCCTCCCCATTGCGGACGTCAGCCGTCCTGGGAAGGACGAAGTGGGCCCCACCCGGGTGTACGTGTCCCAAGAGACATTCCTCACGGTGGCCGAGCAAAGTAGATCTCGTCTTCACGTAGGCGACGCCACGTTGTCCCTCCCCGCCCCGATGCGCGCCGATATGCAACAGATCTTCGACACTGTCTTGTAGCCTTGCAGCGCGTGTCCGGGTGCGGCGACGGACCGCGCCGTGCGGTGCTGAACCGCCACGCCTTCCTTTTGCCCCCCTACCGATCGGGGCGCATCACCACACCGGTGTGACCCGGAACTTCCAGAAGCAGTACAGTGCCGTTCTGCTGGAGTCTGGCCGCAGCGTTTTTCGGGACGTTCCGTAGGATCTCGTAGGGGCGACGGAGGGAATCCGGGAGGGACACACGCACACTGTGCGCCGCGTCGCTCCGGTTGAGTGTGACAAGCACGGTGTCCGCCGGGTGCGTGCGAGCGTAGGTGAGCATGTCCCGTGCGTCATCGGCCTGCACCACACCGAAGGATCCGCGGCGCAGAGCCTCGTGCTCGCGACGCAGCGAGATGAGGTCTCGGTAGGTCGCGAACAGATTCTCGTTGAAGGCCACCGGGTCGGCCGGTCGGTCGTGGCCGTACGGATGGTCATCCTCCACGTCGTAGTCCTTGTCGGGCCACACCATGGGCTTCCGGTCGTCGGGGTCGTCGGCGCCCCACATCCCGGCCTCATCGCCGTGGTACACCATCGGCGCGCCGACGTACGTCATCTGGAAGAGCACCGCGAGCCGCTGGAGGCGTCGCTCCTCTGCGGTGGGGGCCCGGACCTTGTAGTTCGGGTTCTTGCGCAGGTCCACGATCGCGCCGTTGTCGTAGTCGAACCGCTCCGGCTGGGCATAGCCCGTGTCGGCACGGTTCACCACCATCGTAGCGAGACGGGGGGTGTCGTGCGACCCGATCAGGTTCTGAAGCCCCCGCCGCACCCGCGGCGGATGGGCCGCCCGGCGCTCGCGCAACAGCTCGGCGAAGCGAGACGGCTCGATCGCGTGGTCGACGAGGAAGCCCTTCAGGGGAAAGGCGAACCCGTGGTAGTTCATCGTGGCCGAGAAGCCCGTCTCTTCAAGGTAGCCGGAGGCATCCTCCCACACCTCGGGCACCGTGTACGCCTCCGGGTTAATCTCTCGCACGTGGGCGTTCCACTCCTGCCAGAACCCCACCGGCACTTCTTCCGCCACGTCGAGCCGCCACCCGTCCACGCCGTCTGACGGGTCGCCGTCCCCATCCGGATCCATCCACTTCTTGGTGGCGTCCAGGATGTACTGCTTGGGCCCGGCCTGTAAATTGGTGCTGGCCTCGTTAGTAGCGAACTCAGGGAGGGACTTCACGCCCCACCAGCCCGTGTAGTCAAACTCGCTGGTGTCCGGCGTGGCGGGGTCGTCGAAGGAATTGACCGCGTACCAGTCGGCGTAGCGGGACTCAGCCTGGTTCTCGACGAGGTCCTCGAAGGCGAAAAAGTCACGTCCCGTATGGTTGAATACCCCGTCGATAATCACCCGCAGGTCGCGGGCGTGAGCCTTCTCTAGCAGCACAAAGAAGAGCGAGTCCGCCGCGGTCGTGTGCCAGGTAGAGGGGTCCGTGGGATCCTCTCGGGCAATGAGTTGTCGATCACCGTCGGGGTCCGGGCCAAAGTTCGGATCGATGTGGTGGTAGCTCGACCCGTCGTATTTATGCAGGGAGCGGGCGGAGAAGACCGGATTGAAGTAGAGGGCCGTCACCCCGAGGGAGTCGAGATACGGCAGGCGGTCGATCACGCCCTGCAAGTCGCCGCCGTAGCGCCGGTCGTACACCCCGTCGTAGAAGCCGCCCATCTGCTGCTCCCAGTCGGCCTGCTCGTACCAGTCGCGCGTCCAGCGGGTGGGCCGCCACGAGGCCGGCACGTCCGCAATCGGACGCTGGAGCGTCTGCCGGGTGGGGTCGTTCGACGGGTCGCCGTTGCGGAAGCGCTCGGGAAAGATCTGGTACCAGACCGCGTCCTGCGCCCAGTCCGGCGTACGGTCGGCCGGGGCGATGGAGGGGGGCTTCTCCGATGTAGACTGACACCCCATCAGGCTCAAGAGTCCGAACAACACCCCCAGTGCCGTTACGGAAAACACTGAAGATTCCGTTCTTTTTCGGTTGTCCACCAGGAAAAAGCAGAATCCTGACACGAGCAGAACAATTCTCCTTCCGAGTTACGGACGGTCGGGCGGACTTGCAAAGACCTGCACCTTGAACGCATCGGTGGCTTCCCCTTGCTCATTGCTTGCCGTCACCATGATCTCTGCCTCTCCACCCTCCAGTGGAGTGACCGTGAGTGTGGCGCTGTTGACCGCCACCGACGCAACCCCTTCATCAGACGATGAGGCCGAATACGTTAGCGGAGTCCCTGAGGGCGCCGAGAACACCTGCTCCAGGCCCACCTCAATGACATCATCCCCCGCATTTGCTTGTTGATTCTGAATCTCGTTTTCCACCACGGGGGACGGGGCCATGCCTCCATTTCCACCTCCGCTATCGCATCCTATTTCCCACACAGAGACGAAAAGCACAAGCAACGCCGCCCCGAGAAGGCGAGATATGACCACCCGAAGAGAACCAGCAGAACGCATGGCAACAGAAGGAATGAAAGGACGGAACAGAAGAGATTACCGAACGACCGTGATCCGTCTCGACCTGACCGCATCGTCGGCTTCAAGGCGGACGAAGTACACCCCACTCGAAAGAGATGCTCCCGACTGCCCCGGACGCCACGTCACTGTGTGTTGCCCCGAAGTCCTCTCACCGCGGACCAGCGTCGTGACGCGGCGCCCCAACACGTCATAGACGGAAAGCCGGACCGACGCCTGCTTCGGCAGATCGTACTTGATTGTAGTAGAGCGGTGGACGGGATTCGGGTAGTTCTGGTACAGTCGCACCTGCTCCGGCGTTAGCTCGGACTCATTGTCCGGCACCGAGCCGACACGGAGCTGCAATCGCGTCGTCGACGATGCCGGCGTAAACTCCACAGTCTCTCCGTCGCCGACCTCGTAGGTCGTGCCTGTCGCCCGATTCACCAGCGTCACCGGCTGATTGGTAAAGGCATCAAGCCCTTTGGGACGGAGCGTGACCGACTGCCCCTTGGACGCGGACAGCCGGAGGGGGTACGAAAGCCGATCGGTCCGCACCGAATCGGCAGCCGTGGGCACCACCTGTGTCGCAAGCGCGTGTCCGTCTCCCCCCGCCACCAGCCGCACATCGCTAAACGAGGCTCTGGGGGCGGCATGGTGGACCGGCTCTGTCCCCTCGCTGTAGCCAAGGCGCACCGAGGTGGTAGTGCCGTTCGCCTGCGCCTGTAGTTGGAAGGTGGACGCGCTGCGGAGCGTCGTAACAGCTTCCGGCATCGCCGCCTGGGCTGCCTGGCGGTCGGCCACGCTGCCCGGATACGGCACCGCTAGAGAATCCTTTCCCGTCGCATTTTTGAAGTAGAACGCCTCCCCCGTCGCCGCAGTCCGGAAGGTATCCGCCTCCACAAAACTCCCGTTCTTCCATCGATACAACGGTGCACTCACGCTGTTGTCTGCCTGCACGCGCGTCCACGGCACCGACAGGGAGAAGGGATTGCTGATAATATTCCATCCCTCGTGGAGCGGAATGTGCGCTCGATTTTTTCGCAGAGAGACGCTGGCCACCGAGTCTTCGTAGGCGAAGGTCCGCTCACTCAACAACCACAGGCCCATCCCATTCCCCAGCTCGAAGCGCTCGTCGGCGTTGCTGTACTCGACGAGGTAGTCCGACCCGGCCCCCGTTTCGTAAAACGCCCGCCACGTGTCGCCGGGCGTGCCGAAGGCCGCCTGCGTGAGGGGCACGTCTATGGAGCCCGGCAGGGCCACGAGCCGGTAGTTGCTCGGGTCCGTGACCGGCCCAAAGGACTGTTCCACGTCCACGTCGATGCGAGAGGGCGGATTGATAGTGCTGGGCACCAATCCCTCTTCGGGCGTCACGGCCGGCTCGCCGGACGTGTACACTCGAAACTCGCCGGGGCGAAGCGGAAGGGTCTTGGTTGCAGTCTGGATGTTGACCTCCCTGTTGGCAAAGACGTTGTACCATGTCCCCGTCTGCGGGAACGTCACGGTCGCGTTCCGCTGCAGGAGCCCAAAGTTGCCCACCACGAGGGCATCCATCGTGGGATGGGAGAGCCGAATCCACCGAATGCGCTCCCCGTCACCGACCAGCATCTCCACTTCGGTGTCCGGACTCCGAAAGACCTCGTGGGCCTGGCGCAGATTGATGAGGGCCGACCAGGTTTTGTACAGCCGCACCCGATCCGGACTCGTCTCGGGATCGCGGTACTCCCAGCGGATCGGTTTGGGAGAGGTCCGTCCCGGATCACTGGCGGTGCAAGCGTCGCTTTCCTTCAGGCATTCGTTCTCCCCCCAGCCGTACCCCAGTTCCCCAAATTGCCACATCATGCGCGGGCCCGGCGTGGTAAAGAAAAACCCTCCGACCAGCTTCTGCCGGTTGAGGGCCGTCTCAAAATTTCGGGTGCTGTACCCGTCGGTGCTGTTTCCGAAGGCCTTTTTCCGGCGTATGAGCCACTGTTCGTCGTGGCTCTCCATGTAGGAAATGAAGCTGGCCTGATCGTACCCCGATCGGTTTTCGTAGTAGGAGGAGGAAAAATCAGAAGTGCCCCCATCTCCTCCCAGATAGCCCATGTCCGCCTGGCTGTAGATCGAGTTCATGTTGTACCAGGTTATCATGCTGCCAGTGTTCTCGTCCCGGTATCCACCCAGCTCATTTTCTACACCAGGGCTACCGAAGAACTCCAGGATCATGAGGGCATCCGAATCCACGGTATCCCAGACGTGATCGGCCACGTCCTTCCAGCCCTCCGTCACTGCAGCCTGATACCCGCTGTCGTTCACGTTTACCCCGTCGTCGGCCACGCACTTCGCGAGGTCGAACCGAAACCCGTCGACGTTGAATTCCTCGAGCCAGTACTCATTGGCGCGGTCGATGTAGTTCTTGATAAACGGGCTACCGTGGTTTAGCTCTTGGAAGAAGTCGTCACAGAAGCCACGATCCCTGTTCGGGTCTTCTCCGGGCTGCGGTTCCAGAAAGGGATTATCGGTATTGGACGCGTAGAGCTGCGACAGTGGGGACTGAGCGGTAATGTGGTTGTACACCACGTCCATGATCACCGCGATGCCCCGTTGGTGCGCCTCTTCGACAAACTGCTTGAATCCCTGAGGCGGCCCGTAGGACTTGTCAAGGGCCAGATGGGAATTGGGATTGTAGCCCCAGCTGTTGTTGCCGCCAAAGTTGGCGACCGGCATAAGCTCCACGGCATTTACCCCAAGCCGGTCCAGGTAGTCGAGCGTATCGCTCAGCACCGCAAACGACCCCTGCTCCACGAAGTCACGAAGCAGAAGCTCGTAGACCACGAGGTCTTCCCGCTCCGGGGGCTCGAAGCTGGAGAAGTCGAAGGAGTTGCTCTCCTGATCCGGGCGAATCACGGAGACCAGATTTTCAGTCTGGTTCTCTGGATAGGGCTCCAATCCCGAATAGATATCTTCGCTAATTCCTCCATCTTGCGGAGTGCGAACCTTGTGGGCGAAGGGATCGGAGGTACGAATCGTACCGTCCACGAAGTACTGAAAATCGTACTCGTCCTGCCCACGTAGATCGGCAGCCGGAATGGTCACCCACCAGTGTCCGCCATCCCGGTTCATGAAGTAGTCTGCATCCAGCTCCCAGTTCGAAAAATCGCCGATCGCGTATATAAAACTCTTCTCTGGGGCGTAGAGGGAAAGCGTCACGCTCCCGTCCGAATTGTAGGTGATCCCGTCGTTTTCCCCAGGGGCGCCCTGTATGCTGGACGGGCGGGGCGCGTCTTGCACCTCCGGTGCACGAACGAAGAGAGTGCTCGTGCTGTCGGTCAGGGTCGTACTGTCGGTCGTCGCCTCCGCCTCCACCCGAACATCAAAGCGCCCCGGCGAGGACGTATCCAGCGTATAGGTGAGCGACGCCTCCGAAGTCGAAGCCACCTGCGTGTCGTCCACAAACAGTTGCAGGGACGCAATGGACGCTATGTTCGCCGTATCGGCCGAGACTGCGACGTCCACCGAGGTGCTCTGCGTGACGAACGGGTACAGTGGGGGATCCGACTGCGGAGACTGGATGGTGGCCTGCAGTGACGGCTCATCCCCCACGTCGAACACATCTACGAAAATATCTCCCCCTCCTGCTGCTCGTCCCGACCTCGATCCATCGTCATTACGGAAGACCATGTTCATCGTCTCGATCTTCTCGTCTGCCCCGAGGCCGCACTCCGTGCTGGTGTCTTGGTAATAGGCGCGGATGTCGCTGATCTCCAGCCTGTACCGATTCGGTTCGCCCGCAACCTGCGTGAGCTGCGTGTCGTCCCGATTGCCCGAAAAGGCCTCCTCCGTCGGCCAGTTGTTCTTCACGCACTTCCACTGCTCCTCAGGATTCTGATCGGTGGAGATGCCGGTATGGGCATAGATGGTGCCGTCGTAGCCTTCAAGTCCGGCGTTCCCCTCATCCGCGTTAAAGTACAGGGTCACCGACTGGTCGGTGCGAGGTGGACTCGGCGTCGTTTCCACGACCTGACCGGTTGCAGGCGGAGCCACCAGCAGGGCGAGGCCGACCACAAGAAGCCACCAGAGACGGGACATGCCGTGCGCAAGCGTGTGGAGGAAGAACTACGCGGAAGCTAAATGCAGGCGAAGGCGAAATACCGGAGGCGCACCGGCGCATTGGGCCAGTGCGCCTCTGACGCCGATCGCTACAGATGCGTCTCAGATTTCCAGTGAGACCGGGCTACTCCTTCGGCATGATCTTGACGTCGTCAAGCAGGAAGGTGCCGTCCGCGTTGAACCCAATATTGTTGATGCCCGGGTCCAGCAGGGCCGACGGGTCATCGCCCAGCTGGCTGATGGGCACCTCGAAGGTTTTCCAGTTCCCGTCGGGAGCAACCCGGCTCACAGTGCCGCCAAAGCCCCCGGCACCGCCGGTCTGTACAAACACCTCGACCACATCCTCGCCGGCAGTGTCTGTGCTTCCCTTTGCCCGAAAAGACAGCACGTCGCTGCCGTCCACGTCAACGTACAGCCGCCCGTAGTTATACCCGAAGCAGTCCTGCCCGCTCAGGCGCCGGGACGTGAGGCCGTCGCTGGCGGTACTCACCGAGTCGGTCCCCATCGCGAAGCCGTAGGAGTTGCCGGTACAGAAGGGCGGCCCGTAGGCAAGCGTGGTGCGCTCAAAGTCGTGAAATTCGGCGCGTCCCCCTACGCCCTGCTTTCCGAAGACCAGTTCGTCGATGGCGTACGTCACGTCGCGATCCGCCGAGAGGTCGATGCTAGTCAGTGGGCCGTTGCCGCCAGCGCGGGCGGCCACTGGATTGAAGCCTTCGAAGAATTCGAAGGGCACGCCAATCTTGAGCCAGCCGCCGCCCGCGGGAATCGGGAGGTCCAGCTCGTAGGTCTCGGGGCCGTTTTCCGTTTCTTCCGTGAAGGAGATCGTGAGGATGAACGACGAGGACGCCGGCCGTACCAGGAAGGTGAAGATGTCGGCGTTCGAGACGCTCATCCAGCGCTGGATGGTGGTGGAGCCGGAGCTACTGCCCTCAATCTCCAGGTAGCGCACGCCATTGCTCCCCCCCGGCTGGTTAGTGCTCTGCGAGAACGACTGGTTCACGAGCGTCGTGGAGGTGCCCCCACTGGTCTGGATGGTGCGCTGTGATCCCTCGTAGGCCTCGGTTGCCGGGTCGTTTCCCCCGTACGTGCTGGCCGTGACGTCCCCCTCGTAGTCCGCCACAACGGCGAAGCTGCTCGTAAAGTCGCGCTGCACCTGCAGGGTCGTGGTGGCCGAGACCGCCAGGGTGTCGGTGATGGTGCGCCCCCCTGTGGTACGTCCTTCGATGAGAACGCTCGCCTGCGCAAGCACCTGGTCGATGTTATCAGTCGTGAGGCTCAGGCGCCAGCGCCGCTCGCCGCCCCGGGTCGCATCGCCCTGCGTAGACACCGTGTCGATGGCGAGAACGTCGGACGGTGAGGAGGCAGTGGGGGGCGCCGCAAGGCCCTGGTAGTTCACAGAGAACTGCGGGCTCAGGTCCGGCGTCACGGTGCGTCCGGTCGGCGTGTTCATGTTCTCCTGAATGTCGAAGTCCTCCACCTCAGATGGATTGCTGTCGAAGGTGTCGCACCCTGTGAGCCACCCGAGGGATGCGAGGACAAGAAGGCCGGTAAAGAGTGTGACGGAACGTCGCATATCGAACGCGAGGGGTAGGGAGAAACTCAGTGTGTAGGTCTCGATGCAGATGCGGCGCCGGTGCTGTGGAAGGCGGAGGCCGCCGCCTCCGCCCCCAGCGCCTGCAACTAATAGCCCGTGTTCTGATCCAGGTTCGGGTTCACCTGCAGCTCCGACTGCGGGAGCGGATACAGAGCCCGATAATCCGGGATGGAAGCCCCCGCCTGGTCGTTACCCTTCCAGGACCACGCGTAGTTGCCGCCGGTGAACAGGCCGAACCGAATTAGGTCCATCCGGCGGCGGGCTTCCCAGAAGAGCTCGCGCCCGCGCTCCTGCAACAAGAACGGCGTGCCCGACTGGTCGAGGTCCTGCAGGTCCGAGGCCGCCACGTCGCGGCCCAAGCCAGCCCGCTGCCGCAGGTCATTCACGAGGGAGACGGCCCGGCCAATGTCGCCGTCACTAGCGCCCCGCACGGCCGCTTCGGCGTAGATGAGGTAGGCCTCCGCGAGGCGGAACATCGGGTAATCGGTGTCCGGGAAGGTCGGATTCACGCCCGGTTGCCCGTCCGAGGCCACGTTTTGGTACTTCGGCACCGCGTAGCCATCCTGGAAGTTGAGCAGGTCATTCACCTCCAGCGACTGGCCGTCGGTAAAGAAGATGCGTCGGTCGTCGGACGCTTCGCTGTACAGGTTCACCCCCTCAGGGGTGGTGCGCAGGCCGGCGTAGCCGAAGTCGATGCCGTACGTGCTGGGCTCCATGTTGCCGCCTACGGCCGCGTGGGTCAGGAACTGCGTGCCGCCGTAGTGCTGGGTCGTTTCCCCGTCGTGCGGAATGGCGAAGACGACCCCGTCAGCGGTGTGGTTGTCGGCCAGAAACAGGTCCTGGTAGTTCGTCTCAAGCGAAAAGGCACCCGAGTCGATCACGCGTCCGGCGTATTCCACGGCGCGGTTCATGGGATCCGCGCCGATGACCTCCTGCGGGTTGTCAAGGTAGACGGGAGCGTTGAGGTAGAGGTTGGCCAGCACCATGTAGGCGGCCGCGCGGTCGGCCCGGCCGTACGGGGCGGCCCCGATGGGCACAAGGGACTCGCCCTCCCCGTCGATAATGGCCAGCAGCTCGCTCTCCACGAACTCAAAAACCTCTCGGCGCGTGTTGTCCGACGGTGGGGCGCCGCCCCGGGGCTGGTCCTGCGTCACTACCGGAATGCCCCCGAAGAGGTCCACCCCGTGCCAGTAGCTGAGGGCGCGCAGGAACCGCGCCTCGGCACGCCACTGCGGCATCTTGTCCTGCACCTCCTGGCTCACCCCGCGCGAGTCGAGCTTGCCCGGAGTGGACTCTCGCAAAAACTCGTTGGCCTGCATCACCTGGAAGGAGATGCGCGCGTACATTGCCGAAAGGAAGCCGTTCGTCGACGACCAGTTGGTGCGCTGGAGGGTCTGCGGAGCGCCGCCGGCGTCCTGAAAAGTAATCACAGCCTCGTCGGTTGGGAGCTCCTGCATTTGCCACCAGAGCCGCACGTACTGCGAGAACCCCTCGTCGATGCCTTCAATGTCGGCATTGCCGGCCGGCCCCGACTGTCCCGTCACGTTCAGGCCGGCGTACAGCTTGGCAAGGTACGACTCGTAGGCCCCGTCGTCCTGAAAGATGTTGTCTCCGGAGGCCAGGCCCTTCGGCTGCGTGCCGACCTGATCGCAGCCGGAGAGTCCGACGGCTACGGCAAGCAGGAGCATGAGGCCCAGGGAGGCGCGTCCGAATATCGTCATCATGGAAGTACGCATGGTAGTTGGTTCGGTATGCAAGAGTTGGAAGACCAGTAGACCTGCCGCTACGTTAGAGCCGGATTTTGAGACCGGCGGTCCAGGTGCGGGAGCGCGGATACACGGTGTCGTCGATGCCAACCCCCGAGGAGTAAACCTCCGGGTCGGGACCACTATAGCCGGTGAGCACGAGGGCGTTACTCACTCGGCCATATATGCGTAGGCGATCTACAGACGGTATCGACCGGATGGTATACCCGAGAGTTACGTTGTCAAGACGCAGGAACGAGGCACCTTCCACATACTCATCGGAGAGATACTGCGGGGATTGAAAGTTTGTCTCTAATACCGACTCGTGGACGTTGGTCGGGACCTGGTTGGTGGCAATCCGATCGTAGTTGCCAAAGTTTGACGCCACGTTGTTGTATACCTGCTGGCCGAGCTGCGCCCGCAGCGTAAAGCTGAGGTCGAAGTTCTGGTAGCGTAGGTTCGACGTGTGCCCGAGGATGACATCCGGGCGCGGGTTGCCGGTAATTTGCCGGTCCTGTGCGTTAATGGTGCCGTCGCCGTTCACGTCCACGAACTGCGTGGTGTCCATCGCGGCGGCCTCGGCCCCCGTAAGTGGCGAGCCGTCGTCGTCGCGCACGTGCTCATAAGTGAAGAAGGAGTTGATCGGCTCGCCCTCCTTCAGAACCTGCACCTGGTTGCCGATGCCTCCACTGATGCCTCCGGTGAGGATTTGTTCGGCGGCTGTGCTGATGCTGAGCAGCTCGTTCTGGTTGTAAGACGCGTTGAACTGGGCATCGTAGGAGAAGTCGCCCGAGTTTACCACGGTGCCGTCCACCGAGAACTCAACGCCCTGGTTGCGCATCTCTCCCACGTTCGTGAGCACAAAGTTGCTCAGGTTTGAGAACCCGGCGGCGGTGGTGTTGAAGAGGAGGTTGTCGGTATTCTTGCGGTAGAACTCCAGCGATCCGCTCACGCGGCCGTCGAACAGGCCGTAGTCGATCGCGGCGTTATAGGTGGTCGTCTCTTCCCACTGGATCGTCTGATCGGCGGCACGCGGCCGAATCGTGGTCACGGCCCCGTCCCCGAAGAGGGCCTGGGCGCGGCGCCCGCCCGCGGTGTAGAACGGCGCGTAGTTGAAGTCGCCAATCTCTTGGTTTCCGGCGGTTCCGGCGGAGAGGCGCAGCTTGAGGGAGGAAATGGCAGGCACGGCGTCCATGAACGGCTCGCGGTGAATGCGCCAGCCAATGGCGGCGGATGGAAACGTGCCCCAGCGGTTGGCAGGGCCAAACTTTGAGGAGCCGTCTCGGCGCACCGTGGCCGTCAAGAGGTACTTCTCCTGGAATGTGTAGTTGACACGCGCAAAGACCGATATCAGCTTGCTCGGAATTTCTGCGACCGTTGGGCTCACCTGGCTCAGCGAGTCGGACCGTAGCACGTCCACTCGGTTGGGCCCGTATATGTTTGAGCTCAGCCCATTGACGCTGTACTCGGGGTATTCTTCGTTAAACTCCTGCCAGGAGTAGCCGAGCGTGCCCTCAATACTGCTGTTGATTTCGTCGACGTCGCGGGTGTAGTCGAGGAAGGCGTTGAGCCGTGTGTTTAACTGGCGAAAGCTTGCACGCGTGACCGAGCCGGGGAAGGTACTTTCGGCCTGCCCCTTCAGGAAGGTGGGAGCAAAGAACTCTCGCTCGCCAGTCGTGACGTCAGCCCCTACGTTGGCACGCAGGCTCAGCCCAGTGAGGAAGGGCATGCGGTATTCCGCCTCGATGTTGCCGAGGCCGCGGTAGGTTTCGCCGCGGTTCTGCTCGTAGATGTAGGTCGCAACCGGGTTGTTTTCGGGGAGGGAGCGCTCCCACTCGAAGAACCCGCCGTACGGACTGCCTGGGTCACGCACCGGCTGCGTGGGATCGAAGCTGGCGGCGTTGCCCACCATCGACCCAGGTTCGAACACGTCGGTGGTTTTCGAACCCTTCAGGCTTGTTCGCACCGTCAGGTCGTTATCCAGCAGGTCCTGATTGTAGTTCAATGACAAGCTCACCCGCTCGGTGGAGGACGCCTGGAGAATGCCCTCCTCGTCAAGGTAGTTTAGCGAGAGCCGAACGTCGGAGTCTTCGTATCCACGCGAGAAGCTGAGGGAATGGCTCTGCCCAAGAGCAGTGCGCTGGACAAGGTCCTGCCAGTCAGTGTTGGTATCGCCAAGCCGGGACGATACGCTGGGCGCTTCCTGACGCACCACGCTGCGGAACTGATCGGCACCGAGCATGTCGATCTGATCGGTCACGCTGCTCGACGAGATTGAGCCGCTGTAATTGACGTTGGCCTCGCCCTCCTCGGCGTTCTTGGTCTCAATCAGGATGACGCCGTTCGCGCCACGCGAGCCGTAGATGGCAGTGGCTGAGGCGTCTTTCAGCACCGTGATGTTTGCGATATCGTTCGGGCTCAGAAAGTTCAGTGGGTTGCGTTGAGCCGTGTTGCCATCGTTGGTGATGGGGACGCCATCTACTACAAAAAGAGGACGGCTGCTCGCATTTATCGACGAAGGTCCACGAATACGGATGAAGGTCCCAGCCCCCGGAGCTCCACTGCTTGAGGAGATTTGCACCCCGGACACCTTTCCAGAAATGAGCTTCTCGGGACTTACATTGGACGACTCGTTGAAGTCGGCCGCGTCAACCTTGTCAACCGAACCTGTCACATCACCGGCCTGCTGCTCCCCATACCCGATCACCACCAACTCGTCGATCTGCTGGGCGGCCGGGGCAAGCGCCACGTCGATCGTGGTGCGCCCGGCAATGGGCACGGTCTGCGCCCGGAAGCCGACGAAGGAAAAGCGCAGCGAGTCCGCGTCGGTGGGCACCTGCAGCGAGTACTGGCCCTGTGCGTTGGTGGCCGTCCCGGCAGTGGTTCCCAGAACGGACACATTCGCCCCCGGAAGCGGCGCGGCGTCGTCGGCACTGGTGACCGTGCCGCTGATTGTCTGCCGGTCTTGTGCCTGAACCGCTCCCACGCAGAGGGCCATCCCCAAAAGCGCGAGCGTCAGGATCGAGTGTCGGTATTGCATAGGTTGGATTGCTGTATCGGTGATTTGGAATCGGATCGGGAGCCGCCTCGTCGAACGCCGCCAGGCACGCATCGCCGGGGCCGTTCCACACCACCCCACGATGCCTCCTACCAATGCCCTGTTGGGAGAGCGCTTACATTCGAAACAAATGTCGAACGCCCCCCTTCACTGGTCTCTCAGCACGAACCCGGGCGACGCGGCTTCGGACTCGGGCCGCTCCCCACACGTCCGACGGACGACGAGCTCCGGGGAGAACACGGTGCTTGACACCGGGGGGGCGCCGGCCGCTTCAATGCGTCGAAGCAGGGTTCGGGTTGCCCGGGTGCCCATGGTACGGGCCGGTTGGCGAAGCGTCGTAAGGCCGGCACACCGGCTCAGTTCGAGATCGTCGAACCCGACGATCGCAAGGTCCTCCGGCACACGGAGGTCGTTCTCGTGGGCCGCCTGCATGGCCCCCATCGCCTGCATGTCCGACGCCGCGAACACCGCGTCCGGTCGGGGCTTCCGTCCGAGAAGGGTCGTCATGGCTCGGTACCCGCCTTTTTCGGAGAACGCAAACGGCCGCTCGTCGCTCGCGGCGATCAGTTTGTCCTGCACCGCCCGGTTGTCGTCCCGGAGCGCCTGCTCGTAGCCTTCTCGACGGTAGCGGGCCGGGGGCGGATCGTACTCGACGGTAATGTGCCCGATGCGCTCGTACCCCCTATCGATCAGGTGCTGCGTCGCCTTGTATCCCCCCTCCCGACTGTCTACCGCGAACGACTCAAATCGGGGGTGCTCGCCGTCCACCAGGACGACCGCCCGGCTGGTCTCCGCCAGTCGGTCAGCCCATTCGTCCGTCAACGGCATCGAGAGCAGAAGAATGCCGTCGTTCCGCCCCGGCTGGAGCGCCCGGGCCATGTAGGTATTGAGGGACTTCGGATCGGGCTGCTCGTGAATGCGGTCCTGCGGGTTCGCCGGGGCATGCACCATGAGGTCCATGTCCCGGTCCGCAAGGGCGTGTTGAATGCCACGCATCACGTGCATGTAAAAGTAGTTTGCCACGACCGGCGCCACGACGGCAATCTGGTTCGTGTGCTGCCGCGCCAGGTTCTGTGCCGAGGCGTGGGGGCGGTAGTTCAGGGCCGCCGCCGCGTCGAGCACATGTTGCCGCGTGTCTTCACTCACCCCAGATTCGTCGTTGAAGACCCGGGACACTGTCGCCGTCGACACGTCTGCCCGTTCCGCTATGTCGTAAATGGTCGTCGACACAAATAGAAGGGGCGTGAATGTGATAAACTGCGTGCGTAAGCGCTTACACGCTAACACTGGGGTAGTACAATGTCAAGGTGATGTGCGTCTGCGATGCTGCGAACGGCACACAGGTCACGTGCATTTTTCAGGCCACCCTGTAGAGGGACGCTCGGGACGATTGTCCCGGACCTGGATCCCCCGTACCGCCACGTCTCAGAACGGCTTGTGCTACATGTCGAAGGTATGTGATGTATCCAAATAGAAACAGCAGGAGCGGTTTTCCGGTCTCGAATGGGACTTTACACTCATCCAACCGGATACCATACCCCTGCTGTTATGATCGAACCGACCCTCTCGACCGAAGAGTTGTTCCTGATTCTCTATTGCATTGTTGACGACCTCTATCCTGAGGTAGCCCCTGACTGGGTTCGGTTCCGCAGGAGTACCAACCAGATGGGCCTGTCCGATTCGGAAGTCATCACCTTGTCCATCATGCAGGAAGGACGCTCCAACGACTCGGAACTGAGCTTTCATCGGGTGGTCAAGAAGGACTACCTTCACCTGTTTCCAGGTCTCATTAGCCGCTCTCGTTATCACCGCAGGCGCAAGAACCTGATGGGTATTCAGCGGGAGATGCTCCGCAGTCTGATGAACCGATTTCGCCTGTTGGCGATGTGGCTTTCGATGGATTCGGCACCGATTACCACTGCCGAGTCGCCCCGCTGGAAATCGGCGCAGATGTCGATTTGGGCGGCTGAGGCCGGTTTTTCTCCTTCGAAGCGGCAATTTTTCCTCGGGTTTCGGCTCCATCTGCTTGTGTCAAGTACTGGAGCAATCTGTGACTTCGTGCTCAGCCCAGCGAACGTCGGAGAGCGTCGCGCCCAAGGGCATCTGCTTGACGTCGAAGCGGCCTGGCAGCAGAAGCAGTCAGCCCTTTATTCAGAGGCGCGCCCCGTCCTGGCCGACAACGGGTACTGCGGGGACTGGCTCACGGGGCTTTTTGGAAAAAACGGGGGAGCGCTCTGGTATGCCCTTCGACGTAGCAAGGAAGCCGCCTCTAGAGAAGAGGCTACGCTCCGGGCCTGGCACCGCGGCCTTCGGGCTCGAATAGAAAGTGTGTTTGGTTCACTGCAGGATCAGTTCCAGATGGAAGAAACCCGAGCTCGATCGGTGTGGGGCATCATGACGCGAACGGTGGCAAAGCTTCTGGCCTACATGGTTGGATTTTTGGCCAACGAGCTCCTTGGGCGCCCTGGAACGGCCCTGAAGAGCCTGTATCGGTGACTGACATATGTGATGCACATGTAGCACAGCCCGTTCTCAGACACACGCAGTCAAACACACGCGTTGCGGGAGGGGTCTTGCCCCCGTCTTGCCCGCTGCCCCGGAGCAAATTGGGGCCACGGCCGGATCCTCCACACGAGACTGCATCTTGCGTCCCTTCCTCGCCCTTGCTACTTTTTCGTAACCGCTTACATCAACGGCCGCGAAACCATTACGGCTTCCTGCAAACGCTCCGGCGTTTCCCCAATCCCATTCCGCCCCATGTCCCCGGACTTTCCCCTCGCCCCCCTAGACCTGGCCATCATCGTCGGGTACTTCGCCGTCGTCGGGATCATCGGGTACGTCGTGGCCCAGCGCATCGAGAGTGGTGAGGACCTTTTTCTCGCCGGGCGCACGCTCACGTGGGGCACCATTGGGTTCTCGCTCTTCGCGTCGAACATTTCGAGCACGACCCTGATCGGGCTCGCCGGCGACGCCTACCGGACGGGCATTGCGGTCTCGAACTACGAGTGGATGGCCGGGATTGTGCTCGTGTTCATCGCCGTCTTCTTCGTCCCCTTCTTCATCCGGTCGGGCCTCACGACCATTCCGGAGTACCTGGAAAAGCGGTTCGACGTCCGCTCCCGGAAGTACTTTTCGGGGCTCACGATCTTTACGAGCGTCATTATCGACACGGCGGGTGGGATCTATGCCGGGACGCTGGTCATCAAAACGTTCTTCCCAGACCTTATCCCGGGCATGGGACCGGAGATGGACTTCTACGTGACGTGCTTCATCCTCGCGCTCATTGCCGGCGTGTACACCGCCGCCGGCGGGCTCGCGGCCGTCGTCTACACCGACATTCTGCAGGCCGTCATTCTGCTGGTGGGGTCTGTCTTTATCGCCGGCATCACATTCGCCGAGTTCGACTTCTCCTGGGCGCAGGCCACGGCGCAGCTGCCAGAGGGGCATCTATCGTTGATGCGCCCGATGGGGGCCGAGGGGCTCCCCTGGCTCGGAACGCTCGTGGGCGTGCCCATCCTCGGCTTCTACTACTGGGGCCTCAACCAGTACATCGTGCAGCGCATCCTGGGGGCGCGTGACCTAGACAACGCCCGATGGGGGGCCATGCTCGGCGGCCTCCTAAAATTGCTCCCCCTCTTCATCATGGTGCTGCCCGGGGCCTTCGCCCTGCAACTGTACCCGGACCTTGGCAACCCCGATCAGGTCTTTCCCACGCTCGTGACGGACCTGCTGCCGGTGGGCATTGTGGGGCTCGTCATGGCCGGCCTCATCGCCGCCATCATGTCCACCATCGACTCGACGCTCAACTCGGCCTCCACGCTCATCACCATCGATTTCGTCAAGCCCCGGTGGCCGGACCTTACGCCTCAACAGGTCGGCACGGTTGGCCGCGTTACGACGATCATCCTGATGCTCTTCGCGGCGGTGTGGGCCCCGCAGATTCGCGAGTTTCCGGGCCTGTGGAGCTACATTCAGTCCGTCCTCTCGTACCTGGTGCCGCCGGTGGTGGCCGTCTTTCTGCTCGGGATCTTCTGGCCGCGCACAAACGGCAGCGGGGCCTTCGCGACGCTGCTGGGGGGCCATGCCCTTTCGATTGCCGTCTTCCTGTGTGCCCAGGACGGCCTCCTGTTTGCCGACGCACCGATCGACCTCCACTTTACGATCATCGCCGGCATCCTCACGGCGCTCTGCCTCGGAATGCTCGTCGCCTTCTCGCTGACACTGGGCCCTCCCCCGGCCGAGGAGGAGATCGACGACCTGACCTGGGCGAATCGGGTGCTTGAGACCGGCCCCGCAATGGCCTGGTACAAGAACTACCGGGTCCACGCGGCCACGGTGCTCGCCCTCACGGCGGTGATGCTGGTCGTTTTCTGGTAACGCCCGCCGTCCCTTTCCTCCTGAGGCGGGCTGCAAGCCACAAGATACGGTCGTCCCTCACGTCGGCACGGAGCCGTTTCGTTCAAGTGGACTGTGTCCGCACGCCTGGCAACGGACGTAGCCGTCGAGAACGCGGACCGTCCACGTCGTCCGCGTGCGGTAGTGCGGACAGTCCCCGCCGTACTCGGTGACGTGAGCGGCCGTGGCATGTCGGAGCCAGGCGTCGAAGAGGTGTCATGGGGCGTGCCCTCTGATCGTGAGAAGAATTCGTTCGGGGGACGACCGCCCCGCCGTTGCGGTTCGCCCCTGCCAGTCAGTGCCGGGTCCAACAACCCCAAGTGCCCTCCGTCGTTTTGCCGCAAGCGCTTTCGATTACACAACATTAATTTTCAGAAGGAGCATGGGGGGGCGGTCCGTCCGGGCGGTTCTGGTTGCCGGAACAAAGTTGCCGGGGCAAAAGGGACCCTCCGGCGACGGGCCGTTCGAAGGGACGAGGCCCCTCTCATGCAGGCGACGCCTCGCCAGTCAAGGGGCCTGCCAGTCGAGGGGCCCACCCGTCGAGGAAAGACGAGCCGGATTCCCTGGGCCGGTCGGCCGGCGAGAGCAACCGACGGGTCCGCCCTCGCGATCAGGGCGTCCGCTCTCCATTCTCGCTCGCTTCTCCCCCTCCGGCCGTCGGAAGCCGCACCGTGAATCGGCTTCCTTCTCCCTCTTCGGTGTCGACGTCGACACTCCCGTCCATCTCTTCGGCCGCCCTCTTCGTGACCGCCAGTCCCACGCCCGTCCCCTCATACTCGCGGCTAAACCCTTCGGACGCCTGTCGGAACGGCTCAAAAAGATCGTCGACCGCTTCCGGTGCCATCCCGATGCCGGTGTCTTCGACCTCCAGCACCGCACGGCCGTCCGCCCTGTAGCTCCGAACCCAGACGGTTCCATCGGCCTCGGTGTACTTGATCGCGTTGGAAAGCAGGTTTCGCGCGATAATTTGCACGCCCCCCTCGTCGGCCTCCGCCCACGCGTTTTCCGTCTCCAACCGAAGGTCGATTTCCTTCTCCCGGGCCTTCGGTTGAAGCTCTTCGGCGACCCGCTGGACCTCCGAGATCAGGGGCACCGGTTCGGCGTCAAGCTCCATCTGGCCCGCCTCCAGCTTCGAGAGGTTGAGCACCCCCTCAAGCGTATCGAGAAGTCGCTTCCCCCTTGTTCAATCCGGTCGGCACAGTCGGGCAGCGGGCTGCCCGTCGGCAGGTCGAGTGTGCTGGTCTCGGTGCCAACCACCTCGGCAAACCCGATGATGGAGGTGAGGGGCGTTCGGATCTCGTGGCTCATGTTTGCGAGCAGGGCCGACTTCATCCGGCTTGCCTCTTCGGCCTCCTCCTTCGCTTCGCGGAGGGTTGCCTCCCGGTCCAGCCGGTTGAGCACGAGGGCGGCGTAGCCCGACAGCACCTCGATCAGGCGGAGATTGAATGGATCGAAGGCCTCCACCTCTGTTTTGCCGATGACGACAACGCCCCATTCCCCGATGGGAACCGCCGTGGCGGTGCGGAGCGCCCCGTACTCCACATCGTTGTCCAGGGAGCCCGCATCGTCGACCACGACCGTATTGCCGGCCCGCGCAAGGCCTGGGCGGAGAGACTGTCTCCGTCCGTCGACCGGCGCTCCGGAGGCGGCACGCCCACTGCATGCTCGGCCGAGGTCTGGTCCAGGACAATGCTCTCGCCGTCCACGAATCCCGTGTTCTGGAGGGGGTAGTCGAAGATGTCTTCGAGCAACTTGTGGATGCGCGTGGACACCGATTCGAATTACTCGGCGGTAAGCAGGCGCTGGGTGGCCTCGTAGAGGGCCTCGATCTTTTCCTGTCGCTCCCGGAGGCTCTGCTCGTGTCCAAGTTGATCGAGCACCACCGCCGCGTAGCTCCCAAGCACCTCGATCAGGTGCCGGTCGAACGGCCCGATTGCCTGCGGCTCCTGGGAGGCCACCGCGAGGGTGCCGTGCCTCCCCACCGGCACCACGACCCCGGACCCGGGGTTGCCGTAGTAGTTTGGAGATGCCCTGCAGGGCTTCACGTCGAGGCGGCCGCTCCCGCAAAGGGCGTTGGGAACGGCGCGTTGGCGTTGCGCCTCCCGCAGGATGGGCAGAAACATGCATCCCCCTCCCCCGGCGACGGGGAAGGGGACGTGTGAGGAACGACAAGTGTGGGGCGCCGTGTCGACCTAAAATTCCGTCGAGAGGCCCACCGTCACGGTGCGGCCGCTCCGGTAGTGGAACCCGAGGTTCTTGGCCCGCCCCGTCTGGAAGACCTCCGGCTCGTTGGTGATGTTCTGCACCTGCAGCAACAGCTCCGGCTCCCCCAGCACCGACTGGAACTGGTACGTGGCGTTGATGTCCACGGTCGTGCGGTCGCCGACGTATTCGTCCTCAAGCGGCGAGCTGCCGTCGATGCCCTCCAGGTACTCGCCCTGGTAGTTGATCGCCACACGCGCCTCGAAGCCTCCGGTCTGGACGTAGGGGATGATGTTGTAGACCAGGTCCGACTGCTGGAAGAAGGAATAGTCGGGCCGGGCGGGACTGTCCTCGTACTCCGGGACGTCCACGTCCGAAGTGGTGAGGGTCGTGTTGGCGTTGAGGCCGAGCGCGTTGAACGGCTCCGGCAGGAAGGTGAACGGCTGCTGGTAGGCAATCTCCACGCCGGTTACCGTTCCCAAATCCGCGTTCCGCAGTTGCGATCGAGAGATGCGGTCGAACGTGCGTCCCTGGCCGAAGGGATCCTGTACGTTCCGCTGCTCGGAGCTGAACGTGTAGATGGCGTTGTCAATCCGCTTGTGAAAGCCGCCGATCGACGCCAGCCCGCCGTTGGGGAAGTAGTACTCGGCCGCGAGGTCGAAATTCATGGCCGTGAACGGGTCGAGGGTCGGGTTCCCCTCGTTCACGCTCGCCAAGAGATTGCCGCCTTCCTCGACGATTTCGACCTCGCTGAAGGCGCCAAGGTCGTCGTATTCCGGCCGTCCAATCGTGTTGGACCAGGCGGCCCGCAGCTGCAGGGCCTCCGTTGCCTGCAGCGTCAGGTGCAGGGACGGGAGAACGTTCGTGTAGGCGTTTTCGAAGGTCTGCCGAACCACGTCCTCCTCGGGGTCGAACTCCTCGTCCTCCCGGAGCTGAAAGCGGTCGGTCTCGGTGGAGGTATGCTCGACGCGAAGGCCGCCGAGGGCGGTCAGGGCCCCCACCTCGACCGAGGCCATCGCGAAGCCGGCGTAAATCGCCTCCGCGTTCTCGGAGTCGTCCTCAATGTCGGCGATGGCCAGGTCCTCGGCCCCCACGCGCTCGTAGACGGCGTTGGAGGCCCGGCAGCGCCGCTCGCCGGCGAAGCGCTGCTCGGTCGACGGGTTGCAGAGATCCCCGAGAAAGTCGGCCACCATCGCCTGGGTGTTGGCGAACGGCATCAGGCCATTTCCCACCTGCACCGTTTGCACGCGGGGCGCCTCAAAGTCGGCCAGCGTGAGGCTGCCGCCCCCGACGTAGTCGTACCCGGTGTCGGCCGCGTCGATCGATTTGTCGCGGGCCTGAAACTGGCCCCCGGTCTCGACGTAGCCGGACACGCCAGCGGACGAGAACGGAACGCGGAGGTCGGCCTGCGCCGCGTAGGTGTTCTCGATGTTCTCGTTGTACTCGAGGTCCACCTCGTTGGCGGTGTAGTTGGCGCCATTGCCGACGTAGTCGGGGTTCTCCGGGTAGTAGTCGAACAGGAAGTTCCCCATGTCGGCAACCCCCGACGCCCGCGTGGTTTCCGGCGTCTCGAACTCGGCGTCCTCCTGACGACGGTCGAGCACGCCGCGGGAGTAGGAGCCGCTTGCCGAGAGGGTGACGGCCCCGTCGAACTGATGCTCGACCCCGAGATTCCCGCCCCAGAGCGACTCCTCCTCGTCGGTGTCGCTGAGGTCGACCGAGCCGAACCCGCGGGCGAACCGGGCCCCGGACTCGGTCGTGGTCGGCCGCGGGTCCCCCGGATAGTCCTCCGGGTCGTACACCATGTTGTACTCCAGCTCGTTGTCCAGCTTCTTCTCGTCGGTGAACGTGTAGTAGGGCCGGAGGTAGACCTCGACGTTCTTGTTCGGGCGCCAATCAAGGCTGGCGTTCACCGCAAAGCGGCGACGGCGGTTGCGCTCTACGATCTGCTCCTGCGCCTCCGGAACGACGGCGCCCCCAAAGTCGGGGCGGAGGTCGATGCTGCCCTCGCCGGAGAACTCCCCCCAGCCCTCCCCCTTCAGCCCCGAGGTCGTAAAGTCGCGGCGCGAGCCGCTGGCCGAGATCAACAGGCCGAAGGCGTCGTCCGGGCCGACCTTCGTTCCGGCGGTCACGTTCGCGCGGAACGGAAACGCCGTCTCCCCGAGGTCGGGCACCTGCTGGTCGTGTGAGAGCGCCCGGACGGAGCCGAAGGCGAAGGCCCCCTCCCGGTCGAAGGCCGAAAGCGTGCTGATGTCAATCGAGCCGCCGATGGCGTTGCCGGGCATGTCCGGCGTGACGGCCTTCGTGACCTCCACGTTCGACACCATCTCGGCCGGCAGCAGGTCGAGGGCCGTGGCCCGCGAGCCGGCGGTGGAGGCGAGCGTGTTGCCGTTGAGCGTCACGTTGTTGAGATTCGCCGCGCCGCCACGAATGGACACGAAGCGGCCCTCCGTGCGGTCGTTTCGGAGCACGATGCCCGGCAGCCGCTGCACGGCCTCGGCAATGTTCTTCTCGGGCAGGTTTCCGATGCGGTCGGCCGCCAGGGCGTCGACGATATTGAGCGACTGTCGCTTCTGGTTGATCGACCGAAACTGACTCCGCCGAAGGCCACGAACGACGACCTCCTCTCCCTCCAGCACCTCGCTGGCGAGCTCAACATTGACCGTTTGGGCCTGGCCCGCCTCCACGTCGACGGTCGTGCTGCTGGACTTGTAGCTAACGAAGGATACCGTTAGGGTCTGCGGGCCGGCCGGGACGCTCGTGAGCCGGAACCGCCCGTCGGGGTCGGTGGACGTCCCGATCGACGTGCCCTCCACGACCACGTTGGCGCCGGGCAGCGGGGAGCCGTCGCCCGTGTCGACGACCTGGCCCTCAATAATCCCGGCCGACTGGGCCGCGGCATCCGAAAACGCGAGCGTGGCCGCCCCAATGAGAAAGAGTACGACGAGGACGTATCGATGCCTGCGAAACATGCGTAGTGTATGTGTTGGTGAAGAGGCATGTAGGACGAGCGTGTCGCGGCGAACGCACCGCCACACCGGACGCGACACCGCCCGCGTCCGCACCACATAAATACCAACGCCAGATTAAGCCCATAGAACCGTCATATTTCGATACCTTGACGGTTCCATTTCCAAAGTGTCCCCCCCAGTGAAGCGGAGGGCAGGGCGGGCAGGTGTCCCGGTTCGCCCTTTCCCCGGGCCGTTCCGGTCGTCCCGCGCCGCAACTCTCGTTTTGGGAAGCGCGTACGGCATCCCCGCGCGGGCTTTGCCCCAAATACAGCCTCCCCCATGAGCGACGAGACAACACTGCTCGTGCACTTCCAACCACCGTCGGACGAAGGCCCCAGCGACATCGTCGGCGCCTTCACGAACGAGGCGGACGTGGCGCCCGACGCCATTGGGGCCATCGACATCGACGACGACACAGCGACGGTGAACGTACGCCCCGACGTGGCCGACCGCATCGTGCAGGCGCTCGACGGCGGCCGCATCGGCACCTCGACGGTCTCGATTGCGCTCCTCGACGCGGAGACCGAGTCGGCCCGGGCGTACGCCACCCGGCTGACCGACCTCGTAGAACTGGAGCGGGAGGAAGAGATGCGCCGCCACGAGCGGGAGATTGAAACCCTCTCGGGCCGGGAGCGCGAGGATCGGGGACGCGCGCTGCTCCGCATGCGGGGCCGCGACGAGGGCGAGGGCCTCGGCGGGCACCACGTCAAGCTCATGCGCGAACAGAAGGGCCAGCCCCTCCCCGACCACGAGATCCGCGTGGGCGATCTCGTGATGATCTCGAAGACAGACCCGCTCCGCGACGACAACCCCACCGGGACCGTCACCCAGGTGACCAATTACTCGATCACGGCCTCCTTCGACCCGAAGCCCGACGGCTGGGTGTTCGGGAAGGGGCTGCGCCCCGACCGCAGGGAGGAAGTAGTCTCTGGGCTGCGCGTAGACCTCTACGTGAACGACATCCCCTACCAGCGCATGCAGGACGCGCTGGCGAAGCTCCCCACCGCCGATGGTGCTCTCAAGCAGCTCCGCGACGTGAGTACCGGCGTGGCGTCACCCGCCGCAACCGAGCCCGCCCCGATCGACGACTGGCACAATTCGGCCCTCAACGACGCCCAGCGACGGGCGGTCCGCAAGGCCGTGGCGACCGACGACGTGCATCTGATCCACGGCCCGCCCGGCACCGGCAAGACGACCACCGCCACCGAGGTCCTGCAGCAGTGCGTGGACCGCGGCGAGTCGGTGCTCGCCACCGCCGCCTCCAACACCGCCGTCGACAACGTGGTCGCGTTCCTGGCCGAACAGGGGACGGATGTCGTGCGGCTGGGGCACCCCGCCCGCGTGAATGACCGCCTCCGGACGCACACGCTCGACGCCCAAATTGAGGACACCGACACCCATCGGCGGTCTCAGCAGAAACGGGAGAAGGCCTTTGCCGTGCTCGACCGGCAGGAGGACCTCACCGCGCCCTCCGGCCGCTGGCGCCGGGGCATGTCCGACCGCAAGATCAAGGAACGGGCCGAGCAGGGCCGCGGCTCGCGGGGCGTACCGCCGGAGCGGATCGAGGAAATGGCGGCCTGGCTGGCGCTGCAGGAGCGTGCCGATGCCCTCTTCGACGAGGCCGAGGCGCTGGAGCAGGAAGCCATCGACGAGGTCCTGGGGGCCGCCGACGTGGTGTGCAGCACCAACTCGACCGCCGGGAGCGACCTGCTGGACGGCCACACGTTCGACACGCTCGTGATCGACGAGGCCACGCAGGCCACGGCGCCCTCCTGCTGGATCCCGATGACGCACGCCCGCCGCGCCGTCCTCGTGGGCGACCACAAGCAGCTCCCGCCCACCATCCAAAACCAGGAGGCCGCCCGACGTGGGCTCCGACACACCCTCTTCGAGCGCCTCGCCCACCACCACGAAACGGCCCCCGAGGCGCCCGGCTCGATCCGGAGCCTGCTGCGCCGGCAATACCGCATGCACGAGACGATCATGGGCTTCCCCAACCGCACCTTCTACGACGGGCGGCTGGAGGCGGACGACACGGCACGCCACCGGACGCTCGCCGACCTCGGCGTGCCCGAGCACGCCCTCCCCGCCGACGAGCGCCGCGCCATTCTCGACCCGGAGGCGTCCCTCGTGTTCGTGGACACGAGTGGGATCGACGCCCCCGAGCACCAGCGCTCCGGCTCCCACTCCCGCGAGAACCCCCGCGAGGCCGACCTCATCGCCCAACTGACGACGGCCCTGTTGGAGGCGGGCGTGGCCCCGTCCGCCATCGCGGTGATCTCCCCGTACGACGACCAGGTCGACCGCATTGACCGTGCTCTCGCCCCGGACGGGCCCGAGACGGACACGGTCGACGGCTTCCAGGGGCGGGAAAAGGAGATCGTCCTGCTCTCGCTCGTCCACAGCAACGACCGCGGGGCGATCGGCTTTCTCGACGAGCCGCGCCGCTTCAACGTGGCCGTCACCCGCGCCGAGCGCAAGGCCGTGGTGGTGGGCGACGCCAGCACCGTGGCGGCTGCAGACGTGCTCGGCGCGTTCGTTCGCTACGCCGAGACGACCGGACGTGCGGTCCCGCTCTGACCCCTTACCTTCCTCGCAGGGTGCACGGCCGGGTGCACGCCCACGCCAGCGGCGCCAACCATGGACGGGGCGGCACGCAGGGCCACGGGCACGGAGACACGACCACACCGCTCATCACATGAGGGGCGCGACCGCCGCAGGTGTCCTCCCACCGCCCCGCCGTGCAGCATCCCCGGTATCCCCGCCCGAGGCCGCCCGGCGGCACGGCCCGAACGCGCGGCCTTCATGAAGGCACATTTCGGGACAACACGTCCCGGTCCCTCTGGACAACATCCCGAGCACCACCCCCGGTCTCTGAGAGGGCACGGTTTTTGTTCGCAAAAAAAGACGATGCTTCGCACCACGCCCTGCCCGAACAGACGGGGACGACGCTCGGCATTGGCGGGCGGGTCGGACGCGCCGTGGTCCCGTCCGCCGTCCATGCTACACGCCTCCCCCAGCTTCGGCTCGTGGCCCCGAAAAAACGTTGGGCTCCGAAAAAATTGTCAACTCGCAAACCATTCGACGACTTTAACATCTAAATAAGGCCCCACCGACCGCCAGTCCTCGGGCTGGCCTTCTTCATCACCGTTCCCATTTGAGACATGAGCGAATCGAAAGCCCCCTCCCCAGTCGAAAAAGAACTGATCGAAAAGTTCGGCAACATCTACGAGTCCTACGGCCTTCGGCGCCTGCAAGGGCTGATCGTCGGGCTCCTGCTTACGAAGAGTGAGCCGGTGTCCCTCGACGACATGGTCGAGATTCTTGACCGCTCGAAGGGCCCCATCTCCATTTCCGTGCGGCGGCTCGACGACATGGACTACGTCCGCAAGGTAGAGGGCCCGAACAACCGGCGGAACTACTACGAATCTCACCCCAACATTTTCTTCAACAACTTCAAGTTCAACATGCAGACGGTTCGGGAAAACCGCTCGATCGCCGAGCGTTTCCTCAACCGGATCGACACCGAGGGCGACGAGACCGAGAAGACCAAGAGAAGCCTCGAGCACATGGAGGCATTTTATGACCTCATGGAGTCGTTCTTCGAAGACTTCGCCGAGCGCTGGTGGGAGGTCAAGCAGGAGCAGCTGGGGGAGGAATCCAACCAGGAAGCCGTGACCCCTCGGTAGTGCCGCCCCCTCCCCGTACGCCCTCGTCCCCGCCATTCGGGGCTCCGGGGGCACCGCGAGAGGGAGGACGGACGCTTCACCTCGGCCCCTGACGACCGGGCGACCGGCCACGAGGCCCGAGGCCAATCCCCTTCAGTTCTCGACCGCCCGCCACTGAGGGCCTGGTCTGTGAGTTCGTGCGGGCCGCCCCCTACGAGCGGCGCGCCGGCCTCCCCCACCGGCCCGGACGGGAGGACGCCGTCGTCCAGTGGATGCGGCCTCCCCGCTCCCACGCTTTGACGTCTATGCGCAGATTCCTCTTTCTTGTTCTCGCCCCCCTCCTTCTCGCCGCATGCACGACGGTGAACGTTCGCCCGGATGACGCGGCCGACGAGCCGGGCGGGCCCTCGACCGAGGCCGCCCCGCCCACCGACGACGACGGGACGGCGGGGGCGGACGATGGCGAGGACGACCCATTCGAGCCCTGGGGCGAGACGCTCGAGGGCACCCGAAAAGTCGACGGGTTTCTGCCCCTGCACGAGAAAGACGACGGGACGCTCTACGCCGAGATTCCGTCGGAACGGATGGGCGACCCGTTCGGGCTCACCCTCCACGTCAGCCAGGGCGTAGGGGTCTTCAACCTACACGACGGGCTGCCCCTCAGCGACACGCGCCTGATGCAGTTCCGCCGTGTGAACCGCTCCGTGCACCTCGTCCACCGCAACGTTCGCTTCCGGGCGGATGCGGGCCCGATGCGCACGTCCCTAAACGACAACACCGGGGACTCCGTGGTCGAGGCCTTCGACATCGTCAGCCGCAACGACTCGACCGGACACCTGCTGATTGAAGTGTCCGACTTCCTGACGTCGGACTACCCCGAGATCGGCGACCGGCTCAGCCTGTACTTTGGCGGGGCCCCGGCCACCCTTCAGGGCGGAAAGAGCTACGTGAAGAAGGCCCGGGGCTTTCCCGCCAACACGGAGATCGACGTATCGCTTACCTATCAGGGCTCGTCCGCCCCGCTCATCGGAGGCGAGGCCGTCCCCGACTACCGGGCCGTGCCCGTGGGCGTGCGGTACTCCCTGTTTGCACTCCCGAAGTCCAAAATGCAGCGACGCCGCGCCGACGACCGGGTGGGCTACTTCGTCGACGCGGTGAAGGACTTTTCTCGAGACCAGGCGTCCACCCCCTACGTCCGCTACGTGCAGCGCTGGCGCCTGGCGCCCAGCGACACCGCGGCCTACAAGCGCGGCGAGCTCGTGGAGCCGGCCGAGCCGATCGTGTACTACGTGGACCGCACGGTGCCCGACCGGTACCGCGAGTACGTGAAGCAGGGCATCGAGGCCTGGAACGAGGCCTACCGCGCCGCCGGGTACAAAAACGCGGTCGAGGCCCGGGTCGCGCCGGACGATTCCACGTGGAGCGCCGAGGACATCCGCTACTCCACGGTGCGGTGGACGGCGGCCCACCAGATGGGCTACGCCATCGGCCCCTCGCAGACGGACCCGCGGACGGGCGAGATTCTGAACGCCGACATTCTCATCTCCTCCTCGTTCGTGCGCGGCTGGCAGAACACCTATAGCCAGATCACCCCCGGCCCGAACGCGGACACGGGCGCCCTCACCCAGGGGCCGGTGTCGTCCCGCACCCCCAAGGCCCTCCGCAAGATGCTCTCGCCGGAGCTGGCCCGGCAGGCCTGCTGGGCGGAGCGCGGCATGGCACAGCAGATCGGCCTGCAGCGAACCCTCCTCCTCGCCCGAGGCGCCATCGCTCCCGGCGAGTCCATGCCCGACAAGTACCTCGGCGCGGCCATCAAGGACCTCGTCATGCACGAGGTCGGTCACACGCTCGGCCTGCGGCACAACTTCAAGGCCTCCTCCGGCATCCCCAACGACGAGCTCCACGACGAGAGCTACACCGAAGAGCACGGGGTGAGCCTGTCGGTGATGGACTACGCCCCCGTCAACGTTGCCCTTGACGAGGAGGAGCAGGGCCACTACTGGAACCCAACCGTGGGGCCCTACGACGAGTGGGCCATCAAGTACGGGTACATGCCCATCGCCGAGCAATCCGACGACGGCGCCCTCACCCGAAACGGGCCCCTCGCCGACACGGCGACCGCCGCGACGGCGGGCCTCCACAAGATTGCCGCCACGTCGAGCGACCCGACGCACCGCTACGGCACCGACGAGGACACCTGGCTGGGCGGCTACGCCGTCGACCCGCTGACGAACGCCTGGGAGCTGGGCAGCGACCCGATGGCCTTCGCCGAGACCCGCGCGGCCCTCGTGAAAACGGTGATGCCGAAGCTCGACGACCGGCTCGTCTCGGCGGGCGAGCGCTACTACCCCCTCCGCCGGGCCACCACGGCCCTCCTCATGGAGCGGTACCGGTCGCTTCGTCCCGTGACGAAGACTGTGGGCGGCAGCTACGTGGCCCGCGACCATAAGGGCACGCCCGACGCCCGTCCCCCGCTTCGGCCCGTACCGGCGGAGGAGCAGCGCGAGGCCGTACAACTGCTGGTAGACGAGGCCTTCGCCCCCGACGCCTTCGAGTTTGACCCGGAACGGCTCAACAAGCTGGCCCCAAACCGACGCTCGCACTGGGGCACGTCCCCGAGCCTTCCCCTCGACTACCCCGTGCACCGCCGCGTCCACACCATACAGCGCAACCTGCTCCGCGAGCTGCTCCACCCGGCCCGCCTGCAGCGCATGATCGACGCCCAGGCCCGCACCCCGGACGGCGCCGGGTACGCACCGGGCGCCCTCTTCCGGACAATGACCGACGCCATCTGGAGCGAGCTCGACACGGCCGGCCCCCAGCCCGCCCCCATCAATTCGTTCCGGCGGCCGCTGCAGCGCACCTACGCCGACATGCTGATTGAACTCATGATGGGCACCACCAGCTGGATCACCATCACCACGGCCGGCATCGACCAGATCGACGCCCCCGAGGATGTCCGCTCGGTGGCACGGCTGGAGCTGACCGAGCTGTCCGACCAGATCGAGACCGCCCTGGGCACTCCCGGTCTGAAGCGGGAGACACGGGCCCACCTGTCCGAGACGCAGGCCCGCATCGACCGGGCCCTGAACGCATCGCTGGACCTGAGCCCATAGGGTGTTGAGGGGTGGGGTTTTGCGTTGAGGGTTCTGTGGGGACAATCGAGCATTCCGTGGAGCCAGCCCCCCACCCCTTCCCCCTAAACGCTCAACTCCCAACGCCTTCCCTCCCTCGCGCAATCCCCCTTTGTTCCCCCCATGCCGTTCGACGATCAGCTCCGCCCGGACACGTCCGCGCTGTACACGGACCTCTACCAGCTCACCATGCTGCAGGCCTACTGGCGGGAGGACATGGACGAGCCGGCGGTGTTCGACCTCTTCGTGCGCCGCCTGAAAGACCGGCACTACCTGGTGGCCTGTGGGCTTGAGCAGGCGCTGGAATTCTTGGAGACGCTTTCGTTTTCGGAGGCGGCACTCGACTACCTCGCCACGCAGGACCCGTTCGAGCCCGCATTCCTCGACTGGCTGGCCGACTTCGAGTTTACCGGCGACGTGTACGCCGTGCCCGAGGGCACGCCGGTCTTCCCCGACGAGCCGCTGGTGGAGGTTGTGGCCCCCATCGGGGAGGCCCAGCTCGCGGAGACGTTTCTCCTGAATCAGATTACGTTCCAGACGACGATTGCCTCGAAGGCGAGCCGGATCGTCGAGGCCGCCCAGCTCGATGGAGAGGACCGGATCGTGGCCGACTTCGGCATGCGTCGGACGCACGGCACCGACGCGGCGGTGAAGGGCGCCCGCGCGGCGTACGTCGCGGGGATCGACGCCACCTCCAACGTGGCCGCCGGCCAGGCCTACGACCTGCCGGTCACCGGCACCATGGCCCACAGCTACGTCGAGGCGCACGACTCGGAAGTGGAGGCCTTCCGCGCCTTCTCGGCGCTCTACCCGGAGACGATTTTGCTGGTCGACACCTACGACACGCTCGACGGCGTGCGCAAGGTAATCGACCTGATGAACGAGACAGGCGACGAGGTGCAGGTGCGCGGCATCCGGCTCGACTCGGGCGACCTTGCGGAGCTGGCCCGCTCCTCCCGTACCCTGCTCGACGAGGCCGGCCTTGCCGACGTCATGATCTTCGCCAGCGGGGGGCTCGACGAGCACACGATCGCGGACCTCCTCGACCGCGGCGCCCCCATCGACGGCTTCGGGGTCGGCACCCGGATGGGCACGTCCGCCGACCAGCCCGCCCTCGATACCGCCTACAAGCTATCCGGGTACGCCGGGACGCCCCGCATGAAGCTCGCCCCCGAGAAGTCGAACCTACCGGGGCGAAAGCAGGTCGTCCGCCAGTACGAGGACGGCACGGCCGTCCGGGACGTCATCGCGACCGAGGACGAGCAGACGAACGGGGCGCCGCTGCTGGAACGCGTCATGGCCGACGGGAAGCGGACCGAGGCCGGGGCCCCGCGTCCCCTGTCGGCAATCCGGGAGCACGCGGCGGCGCGGCTGGACGAGTTGCCGTCTCGCCTCCGCGCTCCCACCGCCAACCCGGAGGACTACGACGTCGTTCTCAGCGACGCCCTGGAGAAACGGGTCGCGGACACCCGCGACGCCCTGGCGGAAACGATGGCCGCCGAAGCCGCGTAGCGGCAGGTTCGCGTTCTCTGTCTCGCTTCTCCCGGGGCGAAAGGGGCGAAGGCCCAACGGACTCGGCCTTCCCATCGCGAGGCGCCGGCCCGAGATTACGGACGGGCCCCTCGCGGTGGGCGGCGAAAATAGGTCGACACGACGTTCACGGTCCGGCGTCCACGACGAACATGGGGGAGCGTAGGAGAACGAGAGACTGGAAGAGGGCAGCGCGGGCACTGGCGCATGCGACGCACCTCCCGGCTCGGAGATGGCCACGCAACCTCCAATTCCCCACCGTCCAATCCTCACCACCTTCAGCCAACAACATGGCCGTAAACTGGGGCATCCTGGGCACCGGCAACATCGCCCACCTCGTCGCCGAGGATCTACGACGCCTTCCCAACGCAGAGCTAACCGCCGTGGGCTCTCGGGCGCAGGCCCGGGCCGACACGTTCGGGGACACGTTCGACGTTCCGCACCGGCACGGGTCCTACGAGGCCCTCGTGGCCGACCCTGCCCTCGATGTCGTTCACGTGGCGACTCCACACTCGGCCCACCTCGAACACGCCACCCTGGCGCTGGAGGCCGGGCACGCCGTCCTCTGCGAGAAACCCCTCGCCCTGAACGCCGCGCAGGCCGAACGGCTCATCGACACCGCCCGGCGGCACGACCAGTTTTTGATGGAGGCGATGTGGACCCGCTTCCTCCCTGTCATGGACGACGTCCACCGCCTCGTGCACGAAGAACGCGTCCTCGGCGACGTGCACCTGCTCCGGGCCGACATCGGCGTGACGCAGCCCGTCGACCCGACCCACCGACTCTTCGACCCTGCCCTCGGCGGCGGGGCCCTCTTGGATCTTGGCGTGTACCCCGTGGCGTTTGCCTTCGACCTGTTCGGCGCGCCGGACACGGTCACCTCCTCGGCCGTCCTCGCCGACACCGGCGTCGACGCGCAATGCGCGGCCGTCTTCCGCTACGACGACGGGACGCAGGCGATGTGGCACGCCTCACTGGGGGCCGACGCCGGACGGACCTGCGTGCTTGCCGGCCCGGAGGGACGCCTGCGGGGCACGCGGGCCTGGTGGAAGGGGGCCCCGTTTGAGCTCACCCGGAGCGACGGCGCGACGGCGTCCTGGGCCCGCCCGTACGAGGGGAACGGCTACCAGTTTGAGGCCGCCCACGTTATGGCCTGCCTCCGTGAGGGGCGCACGGAGAGCCCCGTGATGCCCCTCAACGAGAGCCACGCCCTCCTGCGGACGATGGACGCCCTCCGCGCGGAATGGGGCGTCGCGTATCCCCAAGAGGCGTAGGGGACGGCCCGGCCGCGGTCCCACAACCGCCGGCGGAACCCGGCGGCAACTTCGCGTCCGGACCGTCGTTGGGAACGGGGCACCGACTAGACTTCCCTCTACACCTTCTCTCTCGCTTTCCCTTCTCGTTCTACATGTCCATGTCGTCTGTTCGTCATTCCACGCCCCTGGTTCTCCTCGTCACGGCCCTCCTGCTGGGCGGGTGCTCGTCACTGAGCAATACGGAGAAAGGAGCCATCATCGGAACCGGCGCCGGCGCGGCCGGCGGCGCGGCCGTGGGCAAGGCCGCCGGGGGCACCGCCGAGGGCGCCATCATCGGCGCGGCCGTGGGCGGCGCGGCCGGGGCCCTTATCGGCAACCGCATGGACACCAAGGCCGAGGAGCTCGACGAGGAACTCGACAACGCCGACGTGGAGCGGGTCGGGGAGGGCATCAAGGTGACCTTCGACAGCGGCATTCTGTTTGACTTCGACTCCTCCACCCTCCGCGCCGAGGCCCGCCAGAACCTGACCGAGTTCGCGGAAAGCATGCAGGGGTTCGAGGACACCAAGATTCTCGTCGTGGGCCACACGGACGCCCAGGGCTCCGAAGAATACAACCAGAAGCTATCGGACCGACGCGCGGAGTCGGCTACACGGCACCTCGTGGACCGCGGCGTCGATCCGAGCCGCCTGACGTCTGTGGGACGGGGCGAGACCGAGCCCGTCGCCTCCAACGAGACGGAGGAGGGCCGTCAGCAAAACCGGCGCGTCGAGGTTGCCATCTACGCCAACGAGGAGTACCGGGAGCGCGTGCAGGCGCAGACGGAGGGCAGCGGCGGCCGGTAGCGGTAGCCTCCCCCTTCGAGGCGGCTCTGAGCCGACCAACGCTGGGGCCGGGGCGAGGCCCCTTCAGCCGGACGCCCGCAACCGGGCCGACCAGGTTGCGGACATGGTTCCTCATCCCCCCGAGCCGAAGAGGGGGCCGTCCGTCCCGACACAGACGCGAGCACCCGGCGCAGACCGACAGGGGCGGCATCCAGGTCGTGCTGCACAACCGGGCGTCGAACGCGATCACGTCCCCCTCCGCCTCCCCACACTGGTCTCCGCTTCCCCTCCACGAGAGCCCACCGTCGCCCACTAGTCCTCTTCTCCGCGGAGGTGCCAGCGCCCGAGCCGCCGCTCCAATTCCTCCAAGACGAACGCCGAGAACCGCCGTCCCAGACGGGGACACAGCGGAAGGGGGGCGCCTGCGCCCTCCGGGCGGCTGTAGGTGAGCCGGCACGATGCTCCCTCTTCGATCGTGCAGAACACGTCGTACACGTTGCCGCCCACATGCTCCACCGCGACCCGAAGCCCCACCTCGAACCGGTCCCCACACCGCACCTGGATCTTCACCGGCGGCCCCGGATCGGTCCGGGCGACCTCCACGTCCATGCCGTGCAGATCGGCACACCGCTGGGCCAGGGCCGACGCAAGGCTGCGGCAGGTGACGTCGGCAATCTGAGTCGCGGGCGCGCCCTCATCCGCAGAACGCGAGTGGGCATCGGGCATGGCGCGGCGGGTCTCGTGGCACAAAGGCGGGGTCGGGGGCCAGGCCCTCGGACAGGCCCTGGCCCTCCGATGCATCACGTGCATCCTACGGGGCCTGCTTCCAGTCAAACGAGGGGCGCACGCCCAAACGGCCCGAGGGATACGCCCTCTTCACAAGTGTGCACTTGGTATAAAGCGAGGGACACGCCAATGATCCGTGGAAAGGGCCCCGCTTGCCCTTCGTGAAGGGGCACCCAGGGGGCAGGCGGAGGCACTGGGGGGCGCCCCAGGCCGCGGCGACAGCCACAGGGGCCACAGGAAGCCGAACGCGACACGACGGGGCGCAGAACGCGTCGCGCGTGGTCCCCGTGGTCCAGGGAGCATGGGGCGTGCCTTGGCTGGTAGCGTCTCGGAGCGACCGCCAGAAGGCAGGCGGGTTGCCTTCATGCCCCGCGACCGACATTTTGGAGGTGCTCGGTGCTCTTTCCTTCCTCGTGACCCGGATCTGCCGCGATGCAGGTCGAGACCCATCATACCGACGACACGCTGGTCCTTGCGCCCGTGGGTGATTGGACCCTTGACCGGCCGCTGCCCGACGCACGGGCCGTGATGGTAAACGCCGCCCCGTCGAGCCCCGTGGCGGCGGTCGCCTTCGACACCTCCGGGCTGGGCGACTGGGACAGCAGCCTCGTCACCTTTCTCTTTGAGGCCGCCGAGTACGGCCGGGCCCACGACCTGGACGTGCGGATCGACACGCTCCCCACGTCCCTAGAGCGGCTCGTCGCGCTCTCGCAGGCCGTGCCGGAGGCGGACACGACGCCGGAGGCGGCGGACACGGCTCTGCTCGCCCGCCTCGGCCACTGGGGCCTGGCGGCGTACGACGAGGCGCACGCACTGGTTACCTTCCTGGGGCAGGCCGTCCGCAGCGTGGGCGCCATCCTCACCGGACGGGGGCGGATGCGCTGGCGCACGTTCGGGGTGGCCCTGCAAGAAAGCACCGCCTCGGCCCTGCCCATCGTCACGGTCATCAGCCTCCTCGTGGGCCTTATCGTCGCGTTTCTGGGGGCCGTGGTGCTCCAGCGGTTCGGGGCGGACTACTTCGTCTCCTACCTCGTCAGCTACGGCATGCTGCGGGAGTTGGGGGCCCTCATGACCGCCATCATCATGACGGGCCGCACCGGGGCCGCGTTCGCCGCCGAGCTCGGGAGCATGCAGGTGAACGAGGAGATCGACGCGCTGGAGACGTTCGGCATCTCGCCGATCGACTTTCTGGTGACGCCCCGCATCCTGGCGGTCGTGCTGGCGCTGCCCATGCTCACACTCTACGCGGACGCGCTGGGCATCGTCGGCGGCATGGGGGTGGCCGTGACCATGCTGGACCTCACGACCACGCAGTTTCTCACGGGCCTCCTGGAGCCGGTCGTGCTGTCCGACGCCCTCGTGGGGATCTTCAAGGCCGTCGTGTACGGCGGCATCATCGGCCTCGCCGGGTGCATGCGGGGGCTACAGGCCGGCGACGACGCCTCGGCGGTGGGCCAGGCCACGACATCCGCCGTCGTCACCGGCATCCTCCTCATTGTCTTCGCCAACGCCATCATCGACTGGGCCGCGGCCGTGCTTCAGGTGTAGGGACGGCCCGTAGGATCCGCAGCGCGTCATGCGCCTCGACCGCTTGGCGTAGATTGTGGGATGGTGCTCCGTGGACCGTGAGGGGTGAGGCAGGGCTCCGATTTTGAATTGCCCCGAATCACGCGTCCCGCACCGTGAGCCACGCATCATTCCGGATCGTCCTCCCGTACCGCTCGACATCCCGGTTTCTCGCCCATGTCCCCCCCCGAATCCGCCCCTGCCATTTCGGCCGAGGATCTCGTGCTCGCCTTCGGGTCCTTCGTGGTGATGGAGGACCTCACGTTTGACGTGGAATCGGGCGAGATTTTTGCCATCATGGGCGGGAGCGGGTCGGGCAAGAGCACCCTGCTCAAGCACCTGTTCGGCCAGATGCACCCGTCCGCGGGCACAATTCGGATCGGCGGGCGCGACCTGTGGGCGATGAGCGCGGACGAACGCGCCGCAATGCTCCGCGAGGTGGGCATCCTCTACCAGGCGGACGCGCTCTGGAGCACCATGACGCTCGCCGAGAACGTGGCCCTGCCCCTCGAAGAACACACGGCCCTCGCGGCCCCGGACATTGACCGGATCGTGTCGCTCAAGCTCGCCCTCGTCGGCCTGCGGGGCTTCGAGGACTTCCGTCCCCACGAAATCAGTGGGGGCATGCGGAAGCGGGCCGCCCTCGCCCGGGCCGTCGCCCTCGATCCCGACCTGCTGTTCTTCGACGAGCCGACCTCCGGCCTCGACCCGATCAGCGCCCGGCGCCTCGACGACCTCATCCTACAACTGCGCGACAGCCTCGACACGACCGTCGTGGTGGTGAGCCACGACCTGGAAAGCATCTTTACCATCGCCGACCGCGCGCTCTACCTCGACATCGACACCAAGACGATGACGGCCCTCGGCCCCCCTGAGGACCTGCGAAGCAACCCACCCAACGAGCGCGTGTACCAGTTTTTGACTCGGTCTCTCGACAACGAATAGCACCGGGCCCCCGCCCGCTCGCCCCCCCAATCTATGAGCCAACGTGTCAGCCCAACCCTTATCGGCCTCTTCGTCGTCGGCGCCCTGGCGCTGGGCGTCGTGGGGGTGGGGGCCTTCGGCTCCGGGCAGTTTTTCGAGCAGCGAACGACGTTCATCAGCTACTTCGACGAGTCGGTCAACGGGCTCGACGTGGGCGCCCCGGTCAAGTTCAAGGGCGTGCCCATCGGCGAGGTGACGGACATCAACCTGCGCGTCGACCTCGAAAACGAGACGTTTCAGGTGCCGGTGCAGTACGCAATCAACCTCGATCCCGTGACGGACACCACCGGGGCGCGCCTCAACCTCGACGACCCGACCCTGCTCCGCGACCAGATCGAGGATGGGCTGCGGGCGCAGCTGCAGCTCGAAAGCATCGTCACCGGCAAGCTGTACGTCGAGCTCACGTACATCTCCGACCCGGACTCGGCCGTCTACGCCCAGGGCCCGCCGTCCCGTCTCTCCATTCCGACCGAGCTCTCCCCCCTGGCCAAGCTCGGCGAGGGCGCGTCCGGCCTGGTGACAAACCTGCGCCAGTTCGACGTGACGCAGATCAACGAGAACCTCGTCACCTTCCTCGTGAACGCCAACGACAAGCTGGAGGCGCTCGACGCCGAGGCGATCAACCGCTCGGCCCTGTCGACCATCGAGTCGGTGCGGAAGGTGGTGGAGTCCAAGGAGGTGCGCACCGCGTTGCAGGACATGCCAAAGGCCACCGAGCGGCTGCGGGCCACCATCAAGGACGCACAGGCCCTGATCCAGCGGCTCGATCGGGGCGTGGAGCCGACGGCCGACGAGCTCGAAAAGACGAGCCGGCAGCTCCGCGCGACCCTAAAACGGATGCGCCGCACGATGGACGAGGTGGATCAGACCCTCTCCCCCAATTCCGGCATCGGCTACCAGATGAACGAGGCCCTCTCGAACCTCTCGGAGGCCACGGAGGCCCTGCGGGTGCTCGTGCAGTCCCTGGAGCGCAACCCCAGCATGTTCCTCCGCGGCCGCGAAGAGCCCCCTCCCTCGAACCAGCAGTAGTTCCATGACTGTGCCCGTCCCCTCCGTTCTTCTCCGTCGGCTCGGATGGTGCGCCGTGGTCGTCGGCCTGGTCGCGCTCTCGACGGCCGGGTGTGTGCGCCTGTTGGAGCCGCGCACGAGCGACGCCACCTATTACCTGCTCGACGGCGCGTCGCCCCCCGATACCGCGGCGACGCCGCCTCCATCCACGGACCCGACCGGCCTGCGGATCGGCCTGCAAAGCCCGCGCCTGGCCCCTTACCTCGACGAGACGCGCCTCGTGACGCGCCACGGCCCCAACGCGGTCGCGTTTTCCGAATTTCACCGGTGGGGCGAAACCCTAGACCGGGGCATCGGCCGCACCGTGGCCCGCACGCTGGAGGCCCGTCCGGGGATCCGGTCGGTAGATGGGGTGCCGTGGCCGCGCGGGGCGACCTTCGACTACCTCCTGCGGCTGCACGTCCTCAGCTTCGAGGGCGTCGGGCCGCGCCCCCCAGGGCCGGACGCCGACGACGATGCCCCCCCACCGGACGGCCACGCTCAGATGACTGTGCAGTGGACCCTTCGCCGGCCAGGGGCGGACACCGTGTTGGTGCAGGAAACCACCCATCACCGAACGGAAGACTGGCGTGTAACCGACTACGAGGGGCTCGTTGCCCGCCTTAGCCGCGGCCTCCACGTGCTCGCAGACGACGTGGGGACGCACCTTCAGGCGCTCCACCGCCCGTAGCCCCAGTGCAGGCGAGCGTTCGCGGGCGTGCCCGCCTCCGACGCCGCTACGACTGCCGGCTCGTCCAGTCCAACCAGCCGGACAGGCCGAAGTAAAACGCGGGGTACACGAACGACACCCCGAGGACCCAGTCGCCCCCCCATGCCGGCAGCTCGGGGAAGGTGGGCAGCAGCGCCAGCAACAGCCCGAGCCACGCGACGCCCCCCACCGTCACAATGGCGCGCCACGGCGTCGGGGCGGCGTTCGGGTAGACGAACCGGACCGGCACCAGCGTCAAAACGGTGAGCGTAAGGACCGACCCCAGCGACACGTAGGCCCCGACCGCCCCGTACTCGACGGCGAGCAGGCCCACGTAGTACGCCACCACGTTCCAGTACGAGGGAAAGCCGAGGAAGAAGCCCTCCTGGCTCTGCTTCGCCGCGGTGTTAGCAAACCCCAGGAGGCTGGCCACCATTGCGAGCGTGACCCATAGGCCGTCCCACCCCGGCAGCCAGTCCATCCGCCACACGAGGGTAAGGGGAATGAACGTAAACGTCAGGTAGTCGACGATCAGGTCGATGGTCTTCCCTAGGATGCGGGAGGCGTAGAGCTTCACGTCCCACAGCCGCGCCAGGGGCCCGTCCGCCGCGTCGATGAAGACGGCCAGGGTCAGCCAGCCGAAAACCCATCGCGGGTCCAGGTCGACCCGCACGACCTCCCGCATGGCCAGAAACGCGAACGCCACCCCCGACGCCGTGAATAGGTGGACGAAGTAGGCGCGCACCTTGCGGCCCAACCGGATCCGTTCGGACCGGTCCTTCAGATCGCTCAAGTCAGTGGATCCCATGCGGATCGTATCCTCTGCGGCACCGGTGTCGGCGGCCGCACGTGGGCGGGAGTGGCAGTGGATGCCTATTACCTACAGATCAAGCCCCATAGGTGTCCATGACGAAACAGCAACATAAACGGGTTCTCTTTCCGTTCCACGGGGCGGGGCTCCAGGCGTCCATGCCTACTTTTCCTTGAACACCAGCGTCAGCGGAACGCCCTCAAACCCGAGCGCGTCCCGCAGCTTCCCCTCCAGGTACCGCTTGTAGTCGGTGCGGATGCCCTCCGGGTGGTTCGCGAAGAACACGAACACGGGCGGGGCCGTGCGCACCTGCGTGGCGTAGGTGATGTTGACGAACGCCCCGCTGCTGGTGGTGGGGGGATGTTTTTCGTCGAGGGCCGCCTGGACCACGTCGTTCAGGGCGCTCGTCTGCACGCGCGTCGCCCGCGCCTCCGCCACCTCCAGGGCTTTGTCGAGCAGCTCGTACACGCGCTGTTTGGTCACGGCCGACACGTACACGATGGGCACGTGGTCGAGCGTGCCCAGGTACTGCCGCAGATACTTCGTGTACTGGTCCATCGTGCCGTCGTCTTTGGGGACTAGATCCCACTTATTGACCGCCACCACCATGCCCTTCTTGTGCTCGTTGACCTCCGAGAGCACACTGAGGTCCTGCTTGTGCAGCTCCTCGGTGGCGTCGAGGACGAGCACGCACACGTCGCCCGCCCGGATGGCCCGCTCGCTGCGGACGGTGGCGTAAAACTCGACCCCGTCGGCCTTGGAGCGCTTCTGCATGCCGGCGGTGTCCACGAGCATCAGGTCGCGCCCCTCGTACTGCACGACGGACTGGACCGTGTCGCGGGTGGTGCCGGGCCTCTCGGTCACGATGGCGCGGTCGAACCCCAGGGTGGCGTTGACGAGCGACGACTTGCCCGCGTTCGGCTTCCCCACCAGCGAGACCTGCACGCGGTCTTTGTCCGCCTCGTCTTCCGTGCCGGGAAGCTCCTCCACAAGCGCCGCCATCATGTCGTCCACGCCCCGCTTGTTGGTGCTGCTCACCGGATACACCTCGCCGAGGCCCAGCTGGTAGAACTCGCTCGCGTCCCACTCGCGCTCCTCGTTGTCCGCCTTGTTGGCGACGACCATCACGGGCGTCTCGGTGGGGCGGAGCACGGTCGCAATCTCCTTGTCCATCTCCGTGATGCCGGTCGTCACGTCCACCACGAAGAGGATGACGTCGGCGTCCTCCAAAGCAATCTCGGCCTGCTCGCGGATCGCCCGCTCGTAGGGGTCGTCCGAGCGCGGGACGTAGCCGCCGGTGTCGACGAGGGGGATGGTGTGCCCCTTCCACTCGGCCTCCCCGTAAACGCGGTCGCGCGTGACGCCGGGCGTGTCCTCGACGATGGCCTGGCGCGAGCCGGTGAGGCGGTTGAAGAGGGTGGACTTGCCGACATTCGGCCGGCCGACGATGGCTACCAGCACAGCGGGAAGGGGGAATTGGGAAGAGGGAAGGAGTGGCGAGAGCGGGCTTACGACTGCAGGGAGCGCATGAGGGAGAGGAGCATTTGGCTCTCTGTGGTCGTCCTCCGGAGGGATTCGTTCCGGGGTCCTTCTGTCATACACGACAGGCGCTCCGCGATGATGACCTGCGCCCCCCAGCAACGAACTCCGGATCTGCTCCAAATGGTACCTGCTCCACATGGTACACGCACTCGTCGCGCGAACTGTATCCCTACCCCTCGGCAATATTCGATGGAATTGGGACCGCAACCCGACGCAGTTGCGAGATTAGCTCATACTGCTCCCGCTCCGGAAATCCGTCCCTCACGTCCCTCTTCCCCCGAAAAGCTATCGTCGTTCCTTCCAATCCAGGTACAGTGCCCGGGCGCACATGAAGGCCGACTCGGCGGTCTGCGTGGTAAACCAGTAATTGACGCCCGCGCCCACAGCCGCGCCAGCCAGCGGGACTGTCTGCCCCAGCTTGCGCTCCAGGAGCGTCTTCGCAATCTCGCGCGGCAGGTGGCGGTTCTGGTCGCGGAAGGTGCCGGACACGCGCCCCGCGTAGTCGAGGTCGTCGGCGAACGCAGCCGCGGCCACGCTCACCTCGCGCAGCGCCTCGTTGCGCGCCTCGCGCCCCCCGGACGCCGCCACGTTGAAGATCGACAGCACGAGCGGCTGAAACATCGGCCCCTCCAGCGAGAAGCCGTAGCTGGCCGCAATCTGCTGGATCAGACGCAGGTTGATGGTGAACAGGAGCGGGATGTCGGCGGCGACGAAGGCGGTGCCGGCGAGCCCCGTTCCGCCCCCTTCCAGGGCCGCAAGGAGCGTGTTCTGCCGGAAGCGGCTGCGGGCCAGCTCGTCGAGGTCGGCGACGGGCCGGTTGCGCAGGTCCTGGACGGACTCGGCGGGCAGGCCGCGGTCCTCCGCGGCGGCCAGGATGTCGTCGGCCGCGTGCGTCCATTCCGACGCGTCGCTGAGGGTGGAGAGGAACTGCTCCACCCGGTCGGTCACCTGGTCCATCTGGTCGGGCGAGACGACCTGCTCCACGGCCCAGTCCACCGGCCGCATGGCCCAGTCCATGGCCTGCGACGCCACGGAGGCGTCCGCGTGTTGCCAGTCCTCAATCTCGCGGCGAACGGCTTTTTCCTCGTCGGTCAGTCGCATGGTGTCGGGCATGAGGAAGAAGAGAACAACCGTTTCTATAACGCGAGGCACCCTGAAAAGATGCGGACGGGTCTTTGATGTCGTTCCTCGCGGGGGACGAGAGTGCCGAAGCGATTGTTACGAACGATCCGGTCGCCTCCATCCCCGACGCCGATACACCTCCTCCGGCCCATAGACGATTCGACGCGGGGCCGCCTCGTCGGGCGCGAGGCCGTAGCGCTCCGGCGCGTCGCGGTACAGCAGGGCCCCGAGCGGCAGCATGATCGCCGCCCGAAGTCCACCCATGATCAGGCACGTCGTCTGCCAGCCGTAGGCCTGGCGGCCCCTTTCCATGCGGGACGGGAAGAGCGCCGTGGCCCCGGCCGTGCCCAGTCCCAGCCGCTGACCCAGCGCATGCCCGCACAGCTCGCCGCGAGTAGCGCAATCAGGACGACGGCCACCCGGCGCGGCCCGTACCGGTCGAGCAGTCGTCCCGCGAGCGGAAGGCCGAGAGTCGCGACGGAGAGCCCCCCACCCGTAGTACACCGGACTCCGCTCCACGAGCGCGGACGACACGACGGAGCCGTTCGGAGACGCCATACCCTCCGATCTGCCCAATACGACAGCGAACGTCCCCCTCTTCCCCCTTCCCACGTCCCTCTTCCCCCAGCATCCTACAACAGCCACAGCCCCAGCCCGCCGATCAGGAAGCAGTAGTACGCAAAGTACTGCAGATTCCCCCGCCGCACCACGTCGAGCACCACGTAGATGGCCCCGATGCCCGAGCCGTAGGCGGCCACCGTCCCAATTCCCAGGGACAGCCCCGCGGCCCCCACGCCCTGCTCCATCAGCTCCAGGCCCTTGAGCACCGTCCCCCCGAGGACCACCGGCAGCAGCATCAGAAACGAGAAGTTCGCCGCCCGCTCCGGCGCCACGTTCTGGTAGAGGGCCGTGCAGATCGTGGCGCCCGACCGCGAGATCCCCGGGACGAGGGCACACGACTGCGCCACCCCCACCACGAAGGCCTTGACGCCGCTCAGGTCCCCGTCCGGCCGCGGCCCAATTCGCGTAAGCAGGAGGAGGACGCCCGTCCCCACCAGCATGGCACTCGTGAAGCGGGGGCTTCCGAAGGCCTGCTCCAGGGGCTCCCGAAAGAGCACGTACGCCACGCCGGTGGGCACGAGCGTAACGAGGATGAAGACCCCGAGCCGGAAGGTGTCGTTCTCCGCGAAGCGCGTGGGGACGGCCCGCGGCGCCCGGAGCCCGGCCCAGGCCTCCTCCACCAGCTCCGCCACGTCGTCCCAGTAGACCGTGAGAATGCTGAGCACGGTGCCAAAGTGGACGAACACCTCGAACGTCACGTCCGCCGCCTCCTTGTCGAGCCCCAACAGGTACTGCCCCAACACGAGGTGGCCGGACGAAGAGACGGGGATGAACTCGGTGAGGCCCTGAATGAGGCCGAGGAGCAGCGCTTCCCACCAGGTCATCGTGGAGAACGGGGGTTAAGCGGAGGAGAATCGGAACTGCGCTCCGCCAATCTACAAAGCACACGGCCCCCGCCCAAGCCCACGGCTTGAAACCAGGATGAGGCCGCGACGCCCGCCTCCGGTTCGCCCCCGTTCCTACGGAAGCGGCAGGCGGCACTCCACCACCGTCTCCCCGTCGTCGCTGGTAAGACGCAGGGTGGCCCCGATGAGGTTGGCCCGGTAGCGCATCAGGTGCAGGCCGAGCCCCTCGTCCTCCGGGGTGTCTCCCTCCCACCCGCGCCCGTCGTCCCGAATGGAAAGCACCAGGTCGGCGCCCTCCTCCCTCAGCCCGAGCTGAATTCGGCTCGGGTCGGCGTGCTCGCGGGCATTGGCCACCGCCTCGTGGGCGATGCGGTACAGGTTCATCGCGTCGGTCTCATCCTCAGGGCGCGTCTCGCCTTCCTCCCCCACGAACACGCACTCAACGTCCGAAAAGTCTTCTTCCTCGTCGGCCAGGTCCGCGAGGGCCGCGGCCAGGTGGTCCTGCCGGAGGGCCCGGGGAATGAGGGCGTGGGAGAGGGAGCGGATCTGGTCGGCCGCCTCCTTTACCTCCGACGAAATGCCCTCCAGGTCGTCGGCCGTCACCGCCGTGCCCTCCTCTTTGAGCCTGTGGGCGAGGGTGTCCGTGCGCATCACGACGTGGGTCAGCCCCGAGCTGATGACGTCGTGCAGGGCCTCTCCGATGCGCTGGCGCTCCCGGTCGCTGATCTCGATCACTTCGCGCTCCAGCTCGCGGTGCCGGGTCATGTCGGTGCCCGTCACGATGAAGTGCTGCACAGCCCCCGATTCGTGCCGGAGGGCCGTAAATGACCCTTTGATGAGGCGCGGCTCGCCCTCCGCCGGCGCCCACCGCATCTCCAGGTCGGCCCGGTCGGTCGTCCCGTCGGCGAGGGCGTCGAGACGGCTGGTCACCGCCTCCCGGTCGTCGGGGGCCACGAGCAGATCGCGCAGGTCCGTCCCCTCCGCCTCCGCGGCGTCGTAGCCGGTGAGGCGCTCGCAGGCCGTGTTGAAGCGCACGATGGACCCGTCCTCGCCGAGCACCACGATCAGGGCCCCGGCGGTGTCGATGAGGGCCGACACGAGATCCCGCTCCGCCCGCAGCGTCTCGGCGGCGTGCTTCTGAGCGGTGATGTCGACGAAGGTCATCACCACGCCCTCCACCTCGCCCGACACCGTGCGGTACGGGCGGAGACGCATCAGATACCACATCCGACCGGGGCCCTCCACCTCACGCTCGATTGAGGCCTGCTCCTCAAGCACACGTTCCGCATCCGCCACCAGCGCGTCGTACGCAATTTTGGGGATAAAGTCCGTGATGGGACGCCCCTCGTCGACGCTCCGAAGCCCAAAAATGTCGGTCATCGGCGACGTGTAGCGGCGGATCTCCAGGTCCCGGTCCAGGAACAGGGTGCCCACCTGGGTCGCCTCCATCAGGTTCTGCAGGTCGTTGTTGGCCTGGTCGAGCGCCTCCACCTTGGCGTTGAGCTGCTGGTTGGTGGTCGTCAGCTCCTCGTTGACGGACTGCAGCTGCTCCTTGCTGGTCTGAAGCTCCTCGTTTTTGGCCTGGAGCTCCTCGTTCATCGACATCAGCTCCTCGTTGGCCGTCTCCATCTCCTCGGTGACGGTCTCGTGCTCCTCGCTCGTAATCTGGAGCTGCTCCTTGACGTCCTGAAGTTCACTTTCCAGGTCGCGCTCCCGCTCCGTCGGCTCCTTCGACGACACGGTCGCCTCGCCATCCTCGTCCACGCCCCGCCCCGGGGCGTCGGCCTCTTCAAAACAGACCTGTGCGAGACGCTGCCCCCCTTCGGCGTCGTCGAGGGGCTGCACCCGAACCCGCACATGCTCGGGCCCGTCGCCCGCGTCGGGAAAGGGAACGGTCCGCTCCGTCGCCTCCCCCTTCTGGAACGCCTGGTAGAGCGCCCCGCGCAGTTCGAGTCGGAGCAGCGGGTGCACCTTTTCCAGCAGGTTGTGCGTGGGGGTGCCCGGATTGTGCTCCAGAAAGCGTCCCGCCCGCCCCGTCAGGTGCACGATCTCGCGGTTTTCGTCGACCAGCAGGCTCGCCACCTGATCCATGAGCAGGCGCCGATGCGTGGCAGCCACGTCCGTCGGCGCCGACACCGGAGACGGGGAGGACGAGGGGGGCTCCGACGCAGCGCGCGATGGGGCAAAGAGCGGCATCGGCCGGTCCTCGTCGGGCGCGGGCGGTTTCGCCTTCAGGATGCTCCGCGTGTCGTCGACCACCGAGAACGAGGACTGCGCCGGGCCGACGGCCTCCGAGGGCCCGAGGAACAGAAATCCTCCCGGGTCTAGCGCGTACTGGAACAGCCGAAACACGTACTCCTGCATCGTCTGGTCCAGGTAGATAAGCAGGTTCCGGCAGCAGATCAGGTCGAGCTTCGAAAAGGGGGGATCCTCGATGAGGTTGTGCTCGGCGAAGACAACCGTATTCCGGAGCGACGACGTGACGTGGTACCGGTCCTCCTCCCGGTAGAAGAAACGGTTGAGACGCTCGTCGGGGACGTCGGCCTCGATAGACACCGGGTACGTGCCCCGCCGGGCCGTGTCGAGCCCTTCGGTGTCCACGTCGGTGGCAAACACCTGCAGCTCCGGCGGGGCTTCCCTCGCGCGGGCATGCTCGTGCAAAAGCATCGCCACCGAGTACGCCTCCTCGCCCGTGGCACACCCGGGGACCCACACCCGAACCTCATCGTCGGCCGCCGTGTCCTCAAACAGCCTCGGGAGAACCGTGTCCGCCAACTCGTCGAATGCCTCTGGCGTCCGGAAAAAGCGCGTGACGCTGATGAGCAGTTCCTTGTAGAGGGCCCGCGTCTCTCCCGGCCGGTCCTCAAGCACCTGGAGGTAGGCCTCCAGCGTCTCGGTGTCGGTCACCTGAAGCCGCCGTTCGAGCCGCCGCAGCACGGTCGACCGCTTGTAGTGGCTAAAGTCGTGCCCGGTGTGGGTCCGCAGCGCGGCGAAGATCTTCTGGAGCGTCGTCTGCTCGCCGGAAGGGAGCGCCTCTTCGGACTCGGGCAGCTGGATGGCATGGGCGTTCCGGTGATAGGCCACCAGCTGCTCCGCGAGCGCGGAGGCCGGGCGCACGAGGTCAATCACCCCTGCCTCCAACGCATTGCGCGGCATCTCCTCGTGCCCCGCGTCGGCGGGCTCTTGCACCATGGCAATGCCCCCGTGCGTCTTGATGGCCCGCAGGCCCAGCGTGCCGTCCGTGCCGGTGCCCGACAGCACGATGCCGACGGCCTGGGCCCCGTGCTCCTCGGCCAACGAGTCGAACAGCGCGTCGATGGTGTGGGGACGGTGCCGGTCGGAATGAGCCGACAGGCGAAGCTGGGTCCCCTCTACCCACATCTCGTGCCGGGGCGGAATGACGTAGACGTGGTCCGGCCGCAGACCACAGTCGTCCGTCGCCGTCTGCACCGGCATGTCGGTGTCGTGCTGGAGAATCTCGGCGAGGCTGCTTTCGTGATCGGGCGAGAGGTGCAACACCACGACGAATGCCATCCCCCCGTCGCTCGGCAACGCCTCAAAGAACGCACGGAGCGCCCCCACGCCCCCCGCCGACGCCCCAATGGCCACGACCGGCACGCTCTGCTCCGACGTCTCGTCCGACCCCGGACCTACAGGAGATGCCTGAATGGCCTCTTTCGAAGAGGAGCTCATGCAATCCGCGACGCAACCTGTCGCAATTTGAAGAAAGAGTGATGTGTGCGCTCTCCTACGAGGACACTCTGGGAATGTTGAACCGGGACCCGGACGGACACGCCCGACGTGAACGAACCCGCCGACAGTCGCCCGCACCGACTCATGTTTCCCGAATCGACAGCGGACCGTCAGCGTTGTATCGACAAATTTATTCTTCACCGCCTGTCTCGACCATGCCCACTTGCACCTACTGCGACGCGCCCACCGACGCCCCCGTCACGGCCGAGGACGTGGACGGCGTGTTCTGCTGCTCCGGCTGCCTGGAGGCCCACCGCGTCGCCGACCCCGACGCGCACGACGCGTGCTGCCACCACGGCGACGGACACGGCCACGCGGGACACGACCCCGACCGGGACACCGACGAGACCGAGACGGCCTTCCTGCACGTCCGCGGGATGCACTGCACCAGCTGCGAGGACTTCATCGAGACGGTCGCCGCGTCGACGGACGGCATCCACGAGGCGGAGGCGAGCTACGCCTCCGACATGGCGAAGGTCGCGTACGACCCGTCCCGGCACCACGAATCGGACCTGCCCGCCCTCCTCAGCCAGGCCGGCTACGAGGCGCACCTGACGGCGCCCGAGGACGAGACGGCCGACCAGAACACCGCCGCGCGCCTCGTCTTCGGCGGCTTCTTCGGGATGATGGTGATGGTCGTGTACATCGTCCTCCTCTACCCCGTCCACCTGGGCGGGGAGGGCCTCGTCGACCTGAGTACGGAGGGCGGCACCTACGTCCTGGCAAACGTGTGGGCCTTTACCACCTTCGTCCTCCTCGTCACCGGCTGGCCCACGCTGCGGGGGGCGGCGGTGAGCCTGCGCGTGCTCCAGCCCAACATGGACCTGCTCGTGGGCCTGGCCGCCGTGAGCGCCTACCTCTACAGCGGCGGGGCCGTGCTCATGGGGCAGACGGACGTCTACTTCGACGTCACGGTCGTCATCATCATGGCCGTGTCGCTGGGCCACTACTACGAGGACCGGGTGAAGCGCCGCGCCACCGACCTGCTGAGCACCCTCACCCGCGAGCAGGTGGACGAGGCGCGGCGGGTCTCGGAGGGGGCGACGGAGACGGTCGCCGTCGACGACCTGGAGCCGGGCGACCGCGTGCAGGTGCGGGCCGGGGAGCGCGTTCCGGTGGACGGCACCGTGGCGGAGGGGCGCGCCGCGGTCGACGAGTCGCTGGTGACCGGCGAGTCCCTTCCCGTCACCCGCGCCGAGGGCGACGACGTCATTGGCGGCGCCGTGGTGACGAACAACGCCCTCACGGTGGAGGTGGGCGCGGCCGCCGAGAGCACGCTCGACCGCCTCGTCAACCTCATGTGGAATATTCAGTCGAGTCAGCCCGGGGCCCAGCGCGTGGCCGACCGCATCGCGGCGGTGTTCGTGCCGCTCGTGCTGGTCCTAGCGGCCGTCGCGTTCGGCTGGCAGTGGGCCAGCGGGGCGCCGGCCGCGACGGCCCTGCTTACGGGGCTGTCCGTCCTCATCGTCTCGTGCCCCTGCGCGCTCGGCCTCGCCACGCCCCTCGCCGTGGCCTCGGGGCTGCGCACGGCCCTGGAGCGCGGCATCGTCATCCGGGACGTGTCGCTCTTCGAGACGGCGCCGGACGTCGATACGCTGGCGGTGGACAAGACCGGGACCCTCACCACCGGCGCCATGCAGGTGGTCGACGCCGCGGCCGACGCGGCGACGTGGCGGCGGGCCCGCGCGGTGGAGCAGCACGCCGCCCACCCCGTGGCCCGCGCCATCGTCGAGGACGGGGAGCGAGTTCCCGCCGGCGACGGGGCGCCCGCCCGGGCCACCGATGTGCGCAGCCGCCCCCGGGGCGTGGAGGGACGCGTGGACGGCGACCGGGTGCGGGTGGGCCACCCCGAGTGGCTCCGGACGGAGGGCCTGCGCATGGACGACACCCTGGCCGAGCGGGCCGAGGCCGCGCAGGAAAACGCCCAGGTGCCCGTCGCCGTGGGGTGGGACGGCGCGGTGCAGGGCCTCATCGTGGTGGGCGACACCCTGCGCGACGAGGGCCTCGCCGTCATGGACGCGCTCCGGGGCGACGCGCGTGAGGTCGTGGTCATCACCGGGGACAGCACCGCGGCGGCCCGCCCGCTCCGCGAGCACGACGCCATCGACCGCGTGATCGCCGAGGTGCAGCCCGCCGAGAAGTCCGACCTCGTCCGCGGGCTGCGCGACGCCGGGACCGTCGCCATGATTGGGGACGGCAGCAACGACGCCCCCGCCCTCGCCGAGGCCGACGTGGGCATCGCCTTCGGCCCCACCGCCCTGGCCGCCGACTCCGCCGACGTGGTGATCCTGCGCGGCGACCTGACCCACATCCCGGCGGTCTTTTCCCTGGCCCGCGCCGCGCGGCGCCGCATTCGTCAGAACCTGGCCTGGGCCTTCCTCTACAACGCCGTGGCCATTCCGCTGGCCCTGGTCGGCCTCATCAACCCCCTCTTCGCCGCCCTCGCCATGGCCGCCAGCAGCCTCGGCGTCGTCGGCAACTCGGCCCGGTCCCTCCCCGTCGCGGATTCTCGACCCACCGACGGCAACGAGAAATGACGATTCCTCCACGGCCCCGCGCTCGAGCGCGTCAGTTTTTGAACGAGGACTCCGACGCCAACACTCAACTCTCAACCCGAAACCCTCAACGCTCACCCCAATGGACCTCCTTCTCTTCAGCGACGTGCACGGCGACCGCGAGGCCTGCCAGCGCCTCGTCGACCGCGCCGCCGACGTCGACGTGGTGGTCGGCGCCGGCGACTTCTGCGTGGCCCGGCGCAACCTACAGGCGCCCATCGAGACACTCTCCGCCATCGACACGCCGACGGTCCTGGTGCCGGGCAACGCCGAGACGGAGGACGAACTGGAGGCCCAGATCGACGCCGCCGGCTGGGGCGCCGCGCACGTGCTGCACGGCGGCGGCACGACGATCGACGGCACCCCGTTTTTCGGCCTCGGCGGCGGCGTGCCCGTGACCCCGTTCGGCCCGTGGAGCTACGACCTGACCGAAGACGAGGCCCGGACCCTGCTGTCCGACTGTCCGGAGGGGGCCGTGCTCGTGGCGCACTCCCCGCCCAAAGACGCGGTGGACCGCGACTCGAAGGGCCAGTCGCTCGGCAGCGTCGCGGTCCGCGAGGCCATCGAGGCCCACACGCCCCGGCTCACCGTCTGCGGCCACATCCACGGCAGCTGGGAAGAGACCGCCCATGTCGGTCCTACACCGGTCCACAACGCCGGGCCCCACGGGCGCATTTGGACCCTTTCTGAGGCGGACGGGGCGTAGATTCATCGCGGCGCCGGAACGTTTATCGCCGTTGAAATTTAACTTCCAGAAGAAGTGGTTATTTTTGCAGAAAGCACCATCCCCCCTCAGAGGGCCTGCACCACATCCCAAGGGCCCTGTCGCCGGCGCAGCGGGACTGGGGGACGCATTCGTGCTCCGACATAGCGCTCTGATCCCGACCGGATGAACAACCCCGCCTCGCCCCCAGGGACATTTTTCTCCGTGGATGGAGACCGCAGCGCAGAGGTCCCGATTGAAAACCCGGCCTACCGAGATCGCCTCCGCGGCCTCCAGACCGACGACACCCGCCCCCCCAACGAGACGCTACGGGCCCTTCTCCGACTCGGCGCCGAATGGCTCGACGTGGAGCTTGGGTATCTTGCCCGCGTCGACCCGGCCGCGTCCACGTACGAAGTCGCGGCGGTCAGCGGGCCCCATCCCACCGTCACGAAGGGCGATACCGCCCCCCTGGCTCAGGCCTACTGTCGGCGCGTCATCGTGCGCGACGACGCCCTGGCCCTCGAGGACGCGCCCAGACAGGGCTGGGACGGCGACCCTGCGTACGAGACGTTTCGGCTGTCCACATATCTCGGGGCCAAGGTCGTTGCGGATGGGGCGCTGTACGGGACCCTCTGCTTCGTCGACCGGGCCCCACGGCAGGCCGCGTTCGACGAGTCGGACGCCGCGGCCCTCGCCCGCCTCGTCCAGGCCGTGGAGCAGACGCTGGAGCGCCGCCGGCCCGAGGCCCGTCCCCGGCAGACCTCGGCCCGCCTGGAGGCCCTGTTCGAAGAGGCGCCCGACATGATCACCTTCCATGACGCCGACGGGCAGCTTCTTCTGGCCAATCCGCGCCTCTGCGAAATGACCGGCTATGACGCCGACACGCTCACCCGCCGGCACATGTGGGACGTCGATGTTTCCCTGAACCCGGACGACGCCCGGGCCCGGTGGGCCACCATGGCCCCCGGCGATCAGCACCGCCGGGAGGGCCGGTATCGCCGAAAGGAGGGCTCGACGTTCCCGGTGGAGGTCGATCTCCGGTGCATTGCCGTCGATGGGGCGCGCCAGTTCGTGGCGACTGGGTGGGACACCACCGAGCATAGACGGACGGAAAACGCCCTCCGCGAGAAAGAAGCCCGGCTGCGCGGGCTTGCCAACAGCCTGCCGGGCGTGACCTACCAATTTTACGTCCGTCCCGGCGGGGAGTGGGGCTACCACTTCGTCGGGGAGAAGGCCGCGTCCGTCCTGGGGCTCTCCCCGGACCCGGACGGGTTTTACGACCGGTTTGTGCAGTGCATCCCGCCCGAGCACCGCGAGCGGTACAGGGCGAGCACGAAGGCCGCGGCCGCGGAGCACCGCCCCGCCCGCATGGAACTGCCGTTCGAGCGGCCCGACGGCACCCGCATCTGGCTGCTCTGTTCTTCGATGCCCGAGCGCAGAGAGAATGAGACCCTCTTCAACGGGGTGCTCCTCGACATTACCGACCGGCGGGAGGCCGAGCAGGCCGTGCAGGCCGAGCGCGACCGGTTCGAAACGCTCTTCCACAACCTGCCCACGCCGGTCGTGCACGGCTGGTCCGACGAGGAGGGCCACCTCCGGGTCCAAACCGTCAACGACACCTTCGAGTCGGTCTTCGGGATCGGCGAGGAGCAGATCCGAACCAAGGACCTCCAGGCCGAGATCGTACCGCCCGACGCCCAGGACGAGGCGGACTCGATTCGCCGCTGGTTGCTGGCCGGTGAACCGGTGGACCGGGAGGTGCGACGGGAGACGAGCGACGGCACTCGGGACTTTCGGGTCCAGGTGACCCTTCGGGACGACGGCCCGGGCCCGACGGAAGGGTATGCCATCTACACCGACATCACCGAACGGAAGACGAAGGAACGCGAGCTCCGCACGCGTGGGCGCCTGTTGAAGCAGCTTCGCGAGAACATTACGGACGTGGTGTGGATGAGCCCGGCGGACAAGTCGGAGATTGAGTTCATCAGTGACGCCTACGAGGAGATTTGGGGCCGCCCGACCGATCAGCTCCACGACCACCCAAACGCCGTGGTGGAGGCGATTCACCCGGCCGACCGCGATCGGGTCCAGGCGGCCCTGGACACCCAGCGCAAGGACCCGGACGCCTACGAGGAAACGTACCGGGTCGTCCAGCCCGACGGCACCGTGCGGTGGGTGCGCGACCGGGCCGCGGGCGTGTACGGCGAGGACGGGCGGCTCGAACGCATTATCGGGGTGGCCACCGACATTACGGAGCGGAAGCGCCGTGAGCAGGTCCTCCAGGCGCGTCAGGACAAGGTGGAGGCCCTCTACACCACGACGAGCCAGGTGCTCCGTGCCGAAAGCACAACCGCGGTGGGCCGCTCCATCGTGGACCTGGTGAACGAGGTGTTCGGGTACCCTGTCGTCATCGTCCGCTTTCGCGAGGACGAACGCCTCGTCCCGGTCCAGGCCTCGCCCGACGTCGCCGACCACGTTCCCAACCCGTCGTCCTTCGACGTGACGGGCGAGAGCGTCGTGGCCACAGCCTTCCGGGACGGGGCGACCGCCCTGTTCGACGACCTGAGTGCCGTCGGCGATTCGGTCGACTACGGGGCGGTGCGGGCCACGGCCGTCGTGCCGATCGGGACGCACGGCACCATCTCGGTCGCGGCCCTGGAGGCCGGAGCCATCGCGGGCTTCGACCGCCGCCTGATCGAGATTCTCTCCACCTACGCCGCCCTCGTGCTCGACCGGATCGAATACGAAGGCGAACTCGTCTCGGCCAAAGAGGAGGCCGAGCGCCTGAATCGAATGAAGAGCGCCTTCCTCGCCAACATGAGCCACGAGATCCGCACCCCACTGACCTCGATCATTGGGTTCGCCGAGGTGATCGGGGACGAGGCCACGAGTCTCTTGGAGCATTCGGACTCTCCCCCCGACGCGGTCACCGCCCTCGACCAGTTTGCCGACCTCATCGAAGAGAGCGGGCACCGCCTGCTGGAGACGCTCGACACGGTGCTCAACCTCTCGCGGCTGGAGGCCGGCGAGATGGAGCTTGACTGCAGCCCGCTGAACCTGGCGGACGAGGTGGCGGAGGCCACCGACCTGTTCGAGCCCCAGGCCCTCACCGAAGGCATCGACCTGCAGGGGGAGACGGCGGAGGGGCCCCTCTGGGCTCGTGTCGACGAGGGCGGCCTGCGCATTGCCCTCCAAAACCTCATCTCCAACGCCCTCAAATACACCGAGGAGGGCGGGACGGTCCGCGTCCGGGCCGGCCGGAGGGGGGACGACGTGGCCCTGGAGGTCGAGGACACCGGCGTCGGCATGGACCCCGACCACGTGCCGGAGCTCTTCGAGCCGTTCCGCCAGGAGTCGGAGGGGACCGGCCGGACGTACGAGGGCACAGGCCTCGGCCTGGCCGTCACGAAGCAGGCGATCGAGCAGATGGGCGGCACGATCGCGGTCGAGACCGCAAAGGGCGAGGGCAGCTGCTTCACCGTGCGGGTGCCCGCGGCGGACGCCCCGGACCCGGCCTAGCGGCGCAGGCGTGGGGACACGGAGAAAGGTTTTGGAAATTTGCCCGCGGCCTGCGCCAAGCCGCCCCCACACGCTGGACGCTTTCCCTGCTCCTGCATATCGTTTGGGATGAAGCTAGGGGTGTTCGGCGCCGCACGGCGGCCGGGCTGAGAGAGTCCCTCCGAACCTGATCCGGGTCATGCCGGCGCAGGAAAGCACAGTTCTCCCCCGTCTTTCTGTGGGCCTCGCGCCCCTGGCTTCGCGTTCATTTCGTTCTGCAACCCACCCCGCGAAGCCCCCATGGACCTGACTGCCCCCCTCGACACCCGTGCCTTCTCCGTGCCCCCCTTTGCGGAGGCCTGCCTGGACCACGCCGACGACACGTGGACGGCGGCCTTCGACCACCCGTTCGTCCACGCCCTCGCCGAGGGCACGCTGGACGCGGACACCTTCATGTTCTACCAGATGCAGGACGCGCGCTACCTGGAGGCGTTTGCCGACGCCGCCTCTCTCCTCTCCACCCAGTGCACAGACCCGGACGACACGCTCTGGTTCATCGACGCGGCCCGCCTCGCGATCGTCGTCGAGGGGGAGCTCCACGAGGGCTACGGCGACGAGCTCGGGTACGGCCCCGACGACATCCGCCAGCTCCAGCTGACCCCAAACAACCGGGCCTACCAGAACCACATGATCGAGCGGGCCCAGCGCGGCACGCTCGTGGCGGGCACGGCCGCCATCACGCCCTGCCCCTGGCTCTACGTGGAGCTCGGGCAGCGCCTCGAACGAGACATGGGCGCGATTCCCGAGGACCATCCCTACGCCGAGTGGCTCGCCATGTATCGCGACCCGGAGTTCAACGAGTACATGGACAACCTGCTGGAACGCCTGCAACGGTTTGCCGACGCGGCCGACGACGCTGCACGCGAACGCGCCAAGACGGCGTTTACCACGAGCGTCCGCTACGAGTGGATGTTCTGGGACCAGGCCTGGACGCAGCAGGAGTGGCCGGTGTAGGAGCGCCTCCGCGTTGCGGGTCCGGCGCCGGAGCGGCCTACAACTGGAGCGTCACGTAGCCCTTCGCCTCCAGCCGAAACAGCTCGTGGAAGCCGTTTGGGGCGGTGTCGATGCCATCGAGAAGATCCCCTTCAGTCACGCCTGTCTTTTTCATGGCGAGGCCGCACGCCACCACGCGAACCCCGGCGTCGAGGCTCTCGGTCAGGGCGGCGGCGTGCGGGCCGCCCGTCACGAGGCCTTTCACGGCGGGCCCCACGACCACCACGTCAGCGGCCGCGGCCGCAAAGCCGTCCGCCTCGCCGGTGAGCGAGGTGCGAGCGCTCATGAGCACCACCGGGAGCATGTCGGCGCTGCGGACGAGGTAGGCCGTGCGGGGCGCCTCTGCCGCGGCCCGCGAGGGCGCATCGGGCGAAGACGTGGTGGGCTGTGCCTGGGCGCCCAGCGGCAGCAAGAGAGCCGCAGCGAGGAGCAAAAGGGACTGCGCACGGCGGCAAACGAGAGCGTTCATGCGGTGAACGGTCATGGGGTAGAAGGTCATGGGAGAGGAGTAGAAAGTGAGGCCGGTCGGATGGCCGCGGGGACGCCGCAATGCGCCCCCGTGGTGTTCAGACGCAAGGGCGCGCATCACCTCAGAACAGGGACCGGAGGCCCGCCACCACGTCGCGCTGCAGCATCGCCAGGGCCGGCACGATCAGCATGAGCACGGCCGTGCCCACCAGGATGCCACCGCCCAGGCTGATGGCCATGGGCACCAGGAACTGCGCCTCCACGCTCCGCTCCAGGATGAAGGGCGCGAGGCCAAAGAAGGTGGTGAGCGAGGTCAGCAGGATGGGCCGGAAGCGCACCTGTCCGGCCCGGACGAGGGCCGCGCGCCACGAGGCCCCCTCGTCCCGCTCCTCGTTCGCAAAGTCGAGCATCACGAGCGCGTCGTTCACGATGACGCCACTGAGTCCGATGATGCCGAAGATGCTGGGCAGGATCAGGTTGTACCCGAGCAGAAAATGGCCGAACAGGGCGCCGATCCAGGCGAAGGGGATCGTGCTCATGATGATGAGCGGCTGCACGTAGGAGCGGAAGGGGATGGCCAGGAGGCCGTAGATCGCGAACAGGGCCAGCAAGAAGCCAATCTGGAGCGAGCCCTGTGCCTTCCGCTGCTCGCGCTGCTGGCCGCCGAACTGATAGGACAGGGTCGGAACCTGCGCCTGCAGGGCCGGAAGCGTCGCCCGTTCGAGGCGGGCCGTGGCCGCCCCGCCCGTCGTGACGGCGGGATTGACGTCGGCGCTCACCGTGACGACGCGGCGCCCGTCCTGCCGGTCGATCTGGGTGGGGCTGTAGCCGAGCGAAACCGTCGCCACCTCCTCCAGGGGAACCTCGGCGCCGCCGGGCGCGCGGATGCGGTAGTCGCTCAGGTCCGCCACGGCACTCCGCTGCGCAGCGGGCAGGCGGACGTACACCCGCACCTCGTCCTCGCCCCGCTGCAGGCGGAACGATTCCGTGCCGAAGAAGGCCGCCCGCACCTGCCGGGCCACGTCGCTCAGCGTGAGCCCGAGGGAGCGGGCCGCCGGCTTCATGCGGAGGGACAGTTCGCGCTTTTCCTCCCAGTCAACTGTTACGTCCTGGACGCCGGCGTACCGCCGGAGCGTGTCCTGCACGACGTCCGCGGCACGCGTCATGACGTCGGTCGTCGGGGCAAACAGCTGCACAGAGACCGGGTCGCCGCCCGGCCCGCCCGCGGTGCTGGTAAACGCGAGGGACTGCACCCCGGCGGGCGTTCCGACGGTGTCGCGCCACTGCTCTTCGAGAACCGGGGAGGGGACGCTGCGCGCCTCCGCGTCCACCATCTCGATGCTCACCTCCGCCACGTTCGGGCGCGGGGCCGTGAAGCCGGCCTGCGTGCGGCCGCCCGAGGCCACCGGCTGGCGGCTCACCGTCGTGTAGGTGTTCTCGAGCAGCCGCTCGTCCGCCTCCTCTTCCAGATCGCGGAGCACGCCCAGGCCCTGCGCCCGGAGCCGCTCGGCCCGGCGGGCGGTCTCGTCGGCATTGGTGCCCGGCGGCATCTCCAGCTGGGCCGTCACCACGTTGCCGGGGATGCTGGGGAAGAATTCGTTCTTGACGTACCCGTTCGCCACGAGACTAAACGTGACGACGAGGAGCGAGAGCCCGCCGACCAGCGTCACCCCGTAGCGGCGGGTGGCAAACCGGAGGAGGGTCGTCAGCGGCCCGTGGACGAACGCCACGAGGCGGTCGTGGACCCCGGCACGGATCCCGTCGAGCCATTGGCCCACGGCGGTGGACGGGCCGTCGTCGCCGGTGCCGTGGGACAGGTGGGCCGGCAGCACGAAGAGCACCTCCACCACCGACACGATCAGCACGAAGATGACGACCGTGGGGATGTCGCCGAGAAACTTCCCGATCGTGCCGCCCACGAAGAGGAGCGGCGCGAACGCGGCGATGGTGGTGAGCACGGCAAACACCACGGGCGTCGCCACGCGCTGGGTGCCCTCCACGGCCGCCGTCAGCGGGGCGCCCGTGCGCTCCTGCTCGGCGTAGACGTTCTCCACCACCACGATGGCGTCGTCCACCGCAATGCCCATCGCGATGATGAAGCCGAACACCGACAGCATGTTGATCGACACGCCCAACTGCTGCATGAAGATCAGCGCGCCGACGAACGAGAGAAGGATGCCCGAGGCGGTCCAGAACGCCTTCCGGGGGGCAAGAAAGAGCGTGAGCACCACCAGGACGAGAACCAGCCCCAGGACCCCGTTCTCGACCATGATGGTGAGGCGCGTCCGCAGGCTCTCGGCGCTGTTTCGCCAGACGGTGGCCTCAATGCCCCGCGGCAGGGTCGGACGGAGCGTCTCGCTGAGGTAGGTCTTGACCGCCTCCTCCACGCTCAGCGCCTGCTCGTCGCCCGTCCGGAAGACGTTGAGCAGGACGGCGGGATCGCCGTCAAATCGCGTGCGGAGGTCTGAGTTCTGCTCGAACCCGTCCACGACGGTCGCCACGTCTCCGAGGAGCACGTTGGTGCCGTCATTCCGGCTCAGCAGGACGATGTCTTCGAAGTCCGACTTCGTGTAGTTCTGTCCCTCGGTCCGAATGGTGATGTCCGAGTCCTCCGTCTCGATGCTGCCGCCGGGGAGGTCGAGGCTCCCCTCGCGCACGATCCGCGACACCTGCGCCAGCGTGAGCCCGTGCGCCCGCAGGGCACCCCGGGACACTTCGATGGAAATCTCCTCGTCGGGCACGCCACTGACCTCCGCATACGAGACCTGCGGGGTGCGCGTGAGGTCCCCCTCGGCGCGTTGGGCGGCGTTTTTGAGGGCGCGCAGGGACGCCTCTCCGTGGAGGGCCACCTGGAGCACCTGCTCGCGGTTGGTCACCTCCGTCACGACCGGCTCCTCCGCGTTTTCGGGAAACGACGTGACGCGATCGACCTCCGACTTGATGTCGGTGCGGGCGCGGTCCAGGTTGGTGCCGCGCTTCAGCTCCGCGGTCACCACCCCAATGTTGTCCGCCGCGGTGCCCAGCAGCCGGTCGATGCCCTCGACGCCTTCGATGCGGTCCTCCACGCGCCGAATGATGTCGTCCTCGACGTCCTCGGGGGAGGCGCCGGGATAGCGCACACGCACCTCCACGGCGTCGAGGCTGAACTCGGGAAAGTTCTCCTGCACCACGAGGCCCCCGGCCGCGACCCCGCCGACCAGGAGGAGCATCATAAGCAGGTTGGCCGCCACGCCGTGACGCGCAAACCAGTCAATGGCGCGGTTCATGAGACACTAGAGGGGAAAACGGAGCGGTGCAATGCCCTCCCGGCGATTCGTCGACGTGAGGAGAGGCGCTGCGACGAGAAGCGGCTACAAACAGAAAAAGCCCCCGCTCCCGGTCCGGAAACGGGGGCCATGTCTGCACGTCCCGGCGGGACTACAGGTCGTTGAGCCAGGCCCGCAGCATCCAGCGGTCCTCCTCAATCTGCTCGCTGAGGTCCTCGAGCACAGTGGCCGCGCCGTCGGCATCGTCGGCCTCCTCGGCCCGCTCGGCAAGCTGCTGCACCTGCTCGTCGAGGGCCGCGAGGTCCGCGATTACGACCTCGACCATCTCCTCGGCCGCCGGGGTGCTCGGGTCCTCCTCCAGGGAGGCCAGATCCAGAACGTCGGCGAGGGTGTGGACGGGCCGGTCGCCCCGGCTGCGCACCTGCTCGGCGATCTCGTCGATGGCGTCGTTCCAGAAGGTGTAAAGCGCCTCGAACTCCTCGTGGAGCGTGAAGAAGTGGGGCCCGGTCACATTCCAGTGGTAGTGCCGCACCTTCTGGTAGAACACCGTGGCGTTGGCCAGAAGGGCGTTCAGTCCGGTCGTCACGTCGGCTTCCGCCGTCTCCGGGGCGACGTCCGTACTGGGGGCGGAAGCGGTCGTCGTGTTGGGGTCGGGAGCGGACATAAGGGTCAGGGGATCGGGTTTTGTGGCGAGAATACCGCGAACCAGCCGTCGTCGGAGGCCTGCGGGCCCCCTCGGTGTCGTGCGCTTTCTATAACTACTTGTGTTTACATGTGTTCCTTTTAGGGGACGGGCCGTGTGAAGCCCACGTTGGCACGCCTGCCCGATCGCGGCGGGGGGACGGCCGCGATCCGCCCTACACGTGCAGCACGAAATGCTGGAACGCGAAGAGGGCGGCGAACGCCAGCGTGACGGCCGCCCCCGCGGTAGGACCGGGCACATCCTCCAGCGCATCCGGGATGAGCTCCGCGAAGACCATCCAGATCATCGCGCCGGCCGCCAGCCCAAAGCCGATCGGCAAAAACGGCTCGAAGACGAGCACGAACAGAAAGGCGGGAACCGCCATGAGGGGCTGCGGCAGGCTCGTGAAGATGCTCCACCCGGCCGCCTTCCAGAGGGGCGTGCCGCGCGGCACGAGCACCAGGCTGATGGCCAGGCCCTCCGGAATGTTGTGAACGGCAATGGCCGCGGTGATGAACGCCCCCAGCTCGTCGCCGCCCCCGTAGGAGACGCCCACCCCCACCCCTTCGGCAAACGAGTGCGCCGTCATGATCCCCAGGATGAGGAGCGCCTTCCGGGCGTCGGCCCCCGCGAGTTCGGCCACGTCGTGGTCGTCGCCCCGGCTGATGAAGGTGTTGGCCCCCAGAATGAGGGCCAGTCCGACCAGAATGCCAATCAGGGTGCGGCCCGTGCTCAGCATCGATCCCTCGGTGATGAGGCTGTGACTGGCCGCCAGCATGAGGCCGCCCGCGGCGGCGTTGAACACGCCGAGCCACCAGTCGCCGATGTCGCGCACGAATAGAAACGGAAGCGCGCCCAGGCCGGTGGCCACGGCCGTGACGGTGGCGCCGAGAAGGACGATCCAGACACCGGTTTCGATGACCACGGGCAGTGGGGGGTGGACGAGTCAGCAGGGGGAAGAAGCGGGCTGGAGGCTTTCGGAATGTATGCGTTGGGACGCTCCTGGCTCCACCTCGCCTCGTCCCCCTCGTCTCTCGACCCGTCGCACCGCCCAGTTACGGTGGTCTCTGGGGGCACGTTCAAGATGCCGCCCGCACTGCAGAGGCGCCCCTCGATGCCGCCCCTCCCGTGGCCCCGTCGTACGTGCACGGATCGCCCCCCACGTCGAGGCAGGGCCGCAGGCGCATTCCGAACTGTGACATCGGGTTCGAGGCGGAGCCCCCTAAACCCGAGCCGGACGGGGCGACCTCGTCGCCTTTTGCCGTCTGATGTTTTGCGGTCGGCTCTCTGAGGGAAGCGGGGCCTCGCCCCACACCGATCCGGATCGCGGTCCTCTCGTCATCTTGAGGGGAGGCGGCGTCAGCCGACCATCGCCACGACGTTCTGTCCCAGGATGACGATGCCCATGAGGACCAAAAAGATCGCGAAGCCCCGCTTGAGGCGTGCCTGCGGCACGTACGCCCCAAGGCGCCCCCCAACGAAGCTCCCCACGATGCCGATGCCCGAAAAGACCAGCACCAGATCCCAATGAATGGAGAGGCCGGCCGCCTCCATCACGTCGAGGTACTTCACGAATCCGCTGACGCTCTTGAGGGCAATGATGGCGAGGCTGGTGCCAACGGCAAGGTGCATCGACAGGCCCCCGAGCACCACCAGCGCCGGCACGATCAAAAATCCGCCCCCGACCCCCACCAGGCCCGTGAGCACCCCCACGCCCAGTCCGTCCACCATCACCTTCCAGAAGGCCCGGTCCGGCTCATCCACCAGCTCGGAGGGGGTGCGGCGGAACATCAGGACCGCCGCCCCGAGCATCACGACGGCGAAGATGGCGAGCTGCACGGCCCCCGACATGAGCTGCGACAGGGAGGCCCCGACGTACGCCCCCACGATGCCGGGCCCCCCAAACCAGCCCACCGTCCGCCAGCTCACCCGTCCCCGAAGGGCCAGCGGAATGGCTCCGACGAGGCTGATGAGGGCCACGATGCCGAGCGACTCGGCGATGGCGAGCTTGCTAGGCTCCCCCACTAGATACACCAGCACGGGCACAGTGAGAATCGACCCCCCGGACCCCAGGAGGCCGAGCACCAAGCCGACGAGGAGAGCACCGAGCCAGGCGGTGTACATGGAATTGGGGCCGGGGGACCAGACAGAGGAGCAGAAACGCGAGGGGCGCCCCCGACACGCTCGCCGGACGCCCCCACCGCGGCGCTTCGGCGATGCTACGCCGCCACGGCCTCTTCGGAGGCCGCTTCGTAGTTTGCAAAGTGGTCGTTCACGTACTTGACCGAGTGCCCCGTCCGCGCCAGGTACGAGGAGGCGGCCGCCGCCCGCGCCCCGCTGCCGCAGTGCACGAGCAGCGTCTTGTCGGTGGGCAGCTCCGTCTCGTACTCCGGCATGCGGGTGTAGGACGCGTTCAACGCCCCCTCCACGTGTCCCTCCTCATACTCCGAGCGGTAGCGCACGTCGAGCACGCCCGTCGCTTCGTCCTGCAGCTCGGCGTCGAAGTCCGCAAACGTGATCTCGTCGATCGTCTCGCTCGGGCCGCCCGCCTGGAAGTAGCGCTGGAGCGTGTCGATCTCTGCAAAGCCCGTCACGTTGTCGTAGCCGATGCGCACCAGGTCGCGAACGGCCTCCTCTACGTCCCCTTCGTCCGCGATCAGCACGATGGGGGTGGTCTCGTCCTCCACCAGCGAGCCGACCACCGTGTTGAAGGTGTCGTTCATCGGCGCATAGAGGCTGCCGGGAATGTGGTTGGCCATGTAGGCCGACCGGTCGAGCCGCGTGTCGATGACGAGGGGCGCCTCGTCCGCGGCGGCGTCCTCGAGTTCGCGCACCGTCAGCTCGCGCGGGGCGGGCAGCGAGCCGAGCACCGGCATTCCCTCCTTGTTGTCCCGCTTCATGCGGGCGAAGTAGATCTGCGGCTCCGGCTGGTCGGCCAGGATCGCCTCGACGAACGCATCTTCCCCCTCGCGGGCCGCGTCGATCATCGGGTTGAACTGCTTCTCATACCCGAGCGTGGACTGCGGCACCGCGCCGAGGGCCTTGCCGCAGGCCGATCCGGCCCCGTGCGCGGGCCACACCTGCAGGTGGTCCGGCATCTCCAGCACGCGCTGCACCGACGTGTACAGGGTGCGCGCCGACGGCTCCATCGCCCCTTCCACCTGCGCCGCCGACTCCAAGAGGTCCGGCCGCCCGAGGTCGCCGACGAACACAAAGTCACCGGTCAGGAGGCCCATCGGCTCGTCCGCCCCGCCGCCGCGGTCGGTCACGAGGAAGGACAGGTGCTCCGGCGTGTGGCCGGGGGTGTGGAGGGCCGTAACCTCGACGCTGCCCACCTGGAACGTATCGCCGTCGTGGAGCCACGTCACGTCGTAGTCCCCGCCGCCTTGTTTCGGCCCCTGTGCCCACTCGTACTTCCAGTTCTCGTCCCCCTCGTCCGAGAGGTAAAGCGTCGTGTCGAACCGCTCGGCCAGCTCGCGGGCGCCGGACAGGAAGTCGGCGTGGATGTGGGTTTCGGTGACGGCCGTAATTTCGAGGCCCTCGCGTTCGGCAAGGTCGAGGTAGCGGTCGATGTCGCGCTCCGGGTCCACCAAAAGCGCCTCGCCGGTCTCTTGGCACCCGATGAGGTAGGCGTACTGCGCGAGCTTCGCGTCGTTGATCTGTCGGAATAGCATGGGAGAGAATTGGTTGGGTTCGGAAGGGCAGAAGAGGGGGCATGAAACAATGGACAGGGGGCGACGCGCGGAGCCCCCCTCCGCACGTCGTGTCGTGAAGCGTAGGGGCATCCGTCCCACACGGCCCACTCAGGGGCCACGCCCCCCATCCCACTCAACTCCAGGTCCCCCTTCGTCGTGTCCGAGGCCCCGGTCCATTTCTACCGAAAACGCGCGCGGCCACCACGCGGTGGGTCGGCCTGCCAGTATGTTGTTTCATGTATTAACAAGCACAAGTTCGCGCAATCGTATTTTGGGAGGATGGAAATGGTTCCGGTCACGGGTGAAGCCCCTCTCCTACGGGAGTGCCTCCGGGGAGGCTATTCGTCGCAGCCGAAAGGCGTTGCCCGTCACGAGAATACTGCTCAGCGTCATAATGACGACCGCGGCAATCGGATGCAACAGGCCCGCGACGGCGAGGCCGAGGCCGATGGCGTTGTAGCCGAACGTCCACCACAGATTCTGCTGGATCACGCGGTGGGTGCGGCGGCCGAGGTGCTGGAGCCACGGGACGAGCCGGAGGTCGGGGTTGTAGAGGGTCACGTCCGCGGCCTCCATGGACACCGAGGCCCCCGACGACAGCGCGATGCCCACGTCTGCCTTGGCCAGCGCGGCCGCGTCGTTGATCCCGTCGCCCACCATCACGACCGGCCCGTGCGCGTCTCGAAGGGCCGCGAGCCGGTCGACCTTCTCATCCGGGGCAAGCCCCGCCTCCGCGCGCACCCCGAGCCGGTCCTCCAGCCGCCGCGCCGCCGCGGGCCGGTCGCCCGTAAGCACCGATACGGCCTCGGATCGCTCCCGGACGGCCCCCACCACGGCCTCAGCGTGCGGCGCCACGCGCTCCTCGATGCTCAGGAGGCCCACCACGGCGGTCTCGTCCACCACGTAGAGCGGGGTGCGCCCCGCGTCCGCCTCGTCGGCAAACGCCTCGTGGAGACGCGGCGGACCGGTCACGCCCAGCGCATCGAGCAGTCGCTCGTTGCCCACGCCCACCCGACGCATCCGCCCGTCCACCTGCACCCGGCCCACCACGCCCGCCCCGGGGTGTGTCGTCACGTCGGCGACCGCCGGGAGCGACAGGTCCCGATCCGCCGCCGCCTCCACGACGGCCGTCGCGAGGGCGTGGTTCGTGCCCTGCTCCACGGCGGCGGCCCGCCGGAGCACGGCGTCGTCCGCTGGCGCCGGAGCTTCCTCCACAGGAACCGTCTCCGGGCGCAGCACCCGCACCGAGGGCGCCGTGAGTGTGCTCAGCGTGCCCGTCTTGTCGAACGTCACGGCCGTGGCCCGGGCGAGGTCCAGCAGCGTGCGGCCCGAGCGCACCAGCACTCCCTTCCGCCCGGCCTGCTCCAGGGCCACGGTGAGCGACAGGGGGATGGCGATCCCGAGGGCACAGGGGCAGGCAATGAGGACGACGCTGAGCGCCACGTAGAGCGCCTTTGAGAACCCGACCGCCCCCCACCAGCCCGCAAACGCGACGAGCGCCAGCCCCACGACGCCGGGAATGAGCCACCGGAGAATGCGATCGGTGAGGCGGGCGAGGCGTGGGGGCTGCTCCAGGGCCCGGTGCATCATTTGCGCCACGCGGGCGAGGCGCCGGTCCTCCGCCACCGCCGTCGCGTCGATCGTTAGGGCCCCGTCCTGGGCCGTCGTGCCGGCGTACACCGTGTCGCCCGCCTCTTTGACGACCGGCTGCGACTCGCCCGTCAGGCTGCTCTCGTCCACGTAGCTCCGCCCCTCCACCACCGTTCCGTCCACCGGGATGACGTCCCCCGCCGGCACCCGAATCCGGTCGTCCACCCGCAGGTCGTCGGGGGCGACCTCCCCAGCGTCGGGGCCCAGGCGCACGTACGTGGTGTCGGGCACCTCTAGGAGGCGGCGCAGCACGTGGGTCGTGGTGTCCTTGGCACGGGCCGTGAGGTAGCGGCCCAGCGTGTAGAGCGCCAGCAGCATGACGGCCGTTTCGAGGTAGATGGGGCCGGTGCCCCGGGCGTAGCTCACCCCGCTTACGACGACTGCGCTCGTGGTGCCGAGCGTAAACAGCACGTTCAGGGTGAGCCCTCCTCCTCTCAGGTCGTCCCAGGCGGAGCGGAGGAGCGGCGGCCCGAGCAACAGAAGCGCCGGCACGGCCGCCAGCAGCAACACCCAGTGGGCCGTTCCCACCTCGTGCTCCAGCCGCTGCAGGGCCCCGAACCCGTACCCCGAGCTGATGGCCAGGCTGAAGACCATGACGAACCCCGCCATGAGGACGCCGGCGAAGAGCCGCACGAGGAGGGTCTGCTGCTCATCCGAACGGGTCGCCTCCTCGTCGTCGCCAAGCGTCTCGGCCCGCATGCGACACCCGTAGCAGCAGTAGTGCGTGCGGCCGGCCACGCCGGAAACGGCGGTGTCCTCCGTCCCGGAGATGGGCATGTCACAGTGGTCGCAGCGCTGCATGAGACAATCGGCGTGCGAGGGTCGGACGGCAAGCGGGGAGAGGCGCTATCGGGCAGGGGCGGGCATCCGGTTCGGCGACGCCTGCGCGACGAGACGGTCGTACAGGGCCGGGCCGACCGCTCCCGACGGGCCCCGGGCGGCGGTGTCGTCATTGCCGCCGGGCACGGTCTGATTCTCGGAGGCCTTCAGTTCTTCGGGCGACCACGTGTCGGACCGTCCCTCGGTCGCCGCCCGCACGGACGCCACCTCGTCGGGGGTTACCTCCCCGTAGTCATTGTCCCAGGACTGCCGGATGTGCGTAATGACCGCAGCGATCTCCTTGTCGCTGAGCGTGGAGCCCCAGGCGGGCATGTTGCCGTTGTAGGTCGCCCCTTGGACTTCAATTTCGCCCTGCAGGCCGTGGAGCAGGATGCGGATCACCTGGCCCTTGTTTTCCACCCACCGCGTCCCGATCAGCGTCGGGAATGCCCCCGAGATGCCCTGTCCGTTGGACTGGTGACAGCTCGCGCAGCGGGCGCTGTACACCTGCGCGCCGCTCACCGGCTCCGGCTCGGGCGGCCCGGTGCGCTGGGCCACGGGCTCCGGGGACTGGAGCCACGGATCGGGGCTGAAGTCGCCCATGTAGGCCCCCAGGTAGAACGTACTGAAGAGCAGGACGCCGAAGATCAAAATCCAGAGCCACATCTTCGGGGGCTCGCCCCCTTCCGGCGGCAGGGGCTCCTCGCGGAAGAGGGGGCGCAGCATGTCAATCGGCTCGGGCGACGGGTCAGGGTCGCTGCGCTGCTCCGGGTCCGGCTCGGGCAGGGACGAAGAGTCGTCGGCCATGATGCGTTGAGGAGAGGGGAAGAGTGGATTGATCGACGCGGCGTCGCGGTGCCGGATCAGTTGGACGACTCACGATCCATGGGTTCAAGCTTCAGGGTCATGAGGTAGTCGTAGAGGGCGAGGGCTCTTTCGGTGGCCACCACCACGCTGTCGCCCGGCGGCGCGTATTCTGGACTGATTGGCACCGTCGTCTCTGACGCCATGACGCTCGACTTCTTCTTCACCTCAAAGAGGTAGGGGTAGGCCGGCATCACCGAGCCCGGGCTCACCGAGCGGGGCTGGTAGAGGTGGGCCAGGTGCCAGTCGCGACTGGGCTGGCGGCTGGCGATGTCGTGGAGGTCCGGCCCCGTCCGCATCGTGCCCAGTTGATGGGTCTCGTCGTACACGTAGTCGCCGGGACGGGACCCCCGCGGCCCCCATCCGCGGGCCACGTCGGACCCGAAGCCCTCCGGCCGCACCTGCTGGCTGTGGCAGTACATACAGCCCTCCTGCTTGTAGACGTCGCGCCCCAGCTGTTCGGAATAGGTGTAGTCGGTGGTGCCCGGTGTGGGCTCGACCGTTGAGAGCTGCAGGCGAGGCAGCAGCGTGAGGGCCGTAAAGCTCATCGCGATTGCCGCAAACGCCCCCAGAAAAATCAGTGCAATCCGAGTCATCGTGAACGGGAAGTTCGTGGTGCAAAACGCAGCGTGAGGCGGGCCTAGCGTGCACTCTCCTCCCCCGCCGGGCCCGACGGGACGGAGCGGGCCCCGTCCCCGCCGACATGCTCGAAGGTGCCCGCCGGCACCGGGTGGAAGTACGTGGGGCCGTCCGGGCGCTCGCCGCTCTGCACGACGATTTTGGCGAGCAGGTACGCAAACACGAGGTGCCCCACCGTCATGAGCGTGCCGGACACCGACCGCACGACGAGCCAGGGCTTGGTGTCCTCCACGATCGTCAGGAAGGCCACGTCGGGATCGAGCAGCTGCAGGCCCTGAATGACGCCGCCGATGGTGAGGGCCGTAACGTACGCCCCAATGCCGAGGCCCGTGGTCCAGAAGTGCAGGCTCACGAGGCGCTTGCTCCCCCACTCCCAGTTCGTCACGCGCGGCATGATGTAGTAGATGGCCCCGAATGCGATCATCGTCGCAAACGCGTAGACCCCCAAATGCGCGTGCGCAATGGTGTAGTGCGTAAAGTGAGTGACCTCTTGCCAGTACCGGAACGACTGGAGCGAGCCCTGCAGGCTAACGGCCGTGTAGCTCATGGCCCCGAAGACCACGAACCGGAGCGTCGGGCTGTACTTCAGCTTCTTGAAGTGCCCCACGACGGTGAGGTGGTGGTTGACCGCCACCACGATGACCGGAATGATCATCATCGCGCTGAACACGATCGACACGGTCGCCACCCACTGCGGCGCGGGCCCCCCGACCAGGTGATGCACGCCGGCCCAGTTGTAGAAGAGGGCCAGCGTCCAGAAGCCCAGGTACGACAGGTGGTAGCTGTGCACGGGCCGCCCGATGACCTTCGGAATCAGGTAGTAGGCGGCTGCCAGGCCCGGCGGGGTGATCCAGAGGCCCAGGATGTTGTGGGCGTACCACCAGTTGGCCGTCGCCTCCGGCACCCCGCTGTAAATGGGAAGCAGAATGGCGATCACGAGGAGCGGGCCCCACAGGATGGCCGCGCCCAGGTACCAGACGGAGATGTACAGGTGTCGCGCGTGCCGGTGCCACAGGGTGCGGACAAACGACACGACCAACAGCCCCATGGCCGGGACGATAAACGCGAACGCGACATAGGGCATCTCCACCCATTCGATGGCGCGGGAGTAGCCCGCCAGGATGCCGATGGTGCCCACCAGCACCCCCACGTTCCAGAGCGCCGCACTGAGAAGCAGGAGCCCGCGGCCCCGAAGCTTGGTCTTCAACAGACGGGCCCAGAGCCATGAACTCACCCCCACGCCCGCCATCGAAATCCAGCCGTAGATCATCGTGTTAAGGTGGGCGGGCCGCACGCGGCCGAAGGTGAGCCACGCCTGATGGGTCCACCAGTCCGGAAACTGGAACTTGAAGCTGGCGATGAGGGCCAGCAGGGAGCCCGCGACGAGCCAGAAGGTCCCGCTCACAACGAACGCGATGACGGGCCAGCGCGTCGACGCGTCGACGACGCGACGCCACTTGACCTCTGATTGGGACGTGCCCGCCGAAGGCGCGGGCGTGGACGAATCGTCGGGCATCGCACAGGAAGAACGTTGGGAAGAAACGGGTCAGGCCTCCGGATCAGGCGCGCCGGTCGGCTCGTCTGGGGCGTCGAACACCTGATCCTGTGGCTCCCCCACCGGCTCATCGTCGTCGAAGATGACGTAGGCCTCCGACTTCAGATTGTCAAAGTGCCCCTTCCGCTGGGCATAGAACAGCACCGTCAGGGTAATCGCGGCGCCGACCACCAGAACGAGCAGAATGGTCAACAAAGGCGTGTAGCTCATGCGTGGTGTTCGGACACAGGGATGGACGCTGAGGCAGGGGGCCCTGCCGACGGGTGCTCGACGCGCACGGCCTGAGACGCATTGGACGCACCGGCGCGCTCCTCCATGTCGCGCAGGACGAAGTAGTACATCGCCCCCACCAGCAGAGAAGCGGCAAGGAAAAGGGCCAGGACGAGACCGGCCGTGGCCCGCTCAACGTCGAACTGCGGATCGGACATGGGATGCAAGACGGCGGCCCTACTGCTTGTGTTTACAAGTACGTACCAGTACGTTGAAGGCGAACGCCCCCGGAAGGATCCACGATGGCGGTCGTCCTGCTGATCTTCACGGCCAGATCATTTTTCTCCCCAACCGATGCGTTCGCCCTCGGTTCTTCGGCTTTTGATCCTCAGCGTCCCTCTTCTCATCGTCGGATGCGGCGGGTCCGATTCGGCCCCCACCAGCTCCCAGACGCCGCCCGACGCCGTCCGTCGGGACGTGGAGCAGTCCATCGCGTCGCTGAACGAGATGCGCGAGTCCCTGGCCGCGACCATCGACACGTCCGCGGTCGACAGGCGCACGTTCAAGCGCGTGTGCGCCCCCGTGGGGAAGCGCGCCAGGCAACTCGGCGCGGACCGCGGATGGGAGGTGCAACAGCTCGCCACGAAGTATCGAAATCCCGCCCACGAGCCCGACGCGGAGGCACGCCGCCTCCACGAGGAGTTTGTCACGTCCCCCGAGCTCACCGAGCGGTGGATCCGAACCACCCGCAGCGGCCACGAGGGCTGGCGCTACGCCCGCCGAATTACGGTACAGCCGTCCTGCCTGGCGTGCCACGGCCCCAAAGACGAGCGCCCCGCGTTCGTCAAGAAGGACTATCCCGAGGACCGGGCCTACGGGTTCGAAGACGGAGACCTGCGGGGCATCTACGCAGTCTTCGTCCCGGATACGAGCACCGGGGATGCATTTTAAGTAGCCTGTGCGCCTTCTAGGGACCACCTTGCAACGGTCCTGAAACACTGGCCCTAGTTGTAAATACAGGTAAATACCGAAACGAGGACATCGGTGACCGTTCGCCTCTCCCGTTGACAGCCGACCCGAAGGGCCCATGGACGACGTACACACAGACGGCGCCCCCTCCCTAGAAAAGCGCTTACAAGACCGCGACACTCGTCAGACGCTTCACCGTCTCCTCGACAAGCTCGATACGATCGAGGCGGCCCTCGACCGGCTCGACCGCATCGAGGGCGAGGTGCCCCCTCTCCTTCAGACCACCGCCGACGTGGTCGACGACGAGTTGACCCGGGCGGCGGACCGCGGTGTGGTGCTCGACGAACGGGCCGGCGAGGCGCTGCGGCTCGCAGAGAAGCTGACGGAGCCGGAGACCGTCGAGGTACTGTCGGCCCTTATCGACCGGCTCGACCACCTCGACGATCTCGCCGACCTGGCCGAGCAGGTCCCCGCGGCCGCCACCGTCACGGTAGACACGATCGATGAGGCGCTCACGCGCGCCGCCGACCGGGGCGTGGTCGTTGACGAGCGGGCTCGGGAGGGCCTCCGGCTGCTCGAAAAACTGACAGAGCCTGAGACCGCCGCGGCACTTGAGCACCTTCTGGACCGGTCCGACCAGATCGACGAGTTGGCGGCCCTCGCCGAGAAGGCCCCCGACGCCATCGCCACGGTCGTCGACATCCTCGATGCCGAATACGCCCGGGCCGCCGCGCAGGGATACGACCCGGAGCGCACCCTCCGTCAGGCCTTCGGCGCCCTGAGCCGGCTCGGGACGCTGTTCCAGACCGACGAGTTCGAGGCCCTCCTCCACTCCGGTGTGCTCGACCCCGAGGCCCTCGAGGCCGTCGGCAGCCTCGGCTCGGCGCTCGTCGACACCCAAAAGGAGGCGCAGCGCGGAGACACCCCATCCCAGGGGGTCTTCGGCCTGCTCGGCGCCCTTCGCGACCCCGACGTGCAGCGGGCCGTCGGCTTCATCACCACCTTTGCTAAAAAGTTCGGGGGGAACCTCCGCTCGTGAGTCAGGCCCTGTGCCTCAGATGCCCACGGGACTTCGTCCGTTCGATTTCGCACACGCACCCCCTTCAGACCCATGACCGACACCCATCAGGTTCTCATCGTTGGAGGCGGCACCGGCGGCCTTACCGTTGCCTCCCAGCTTCTCTCTCGGGACGACGCCCCCGAGGTGGCCGTCCTTGAGCCCGCCGACACCCACTACTACCAGCCCCTCTGGACCCTCATCGGGGGCGGGGTCTTCGACAAAGAGGAATCCGCCCGTCCCATGGGCGAGGTGATGCCGAGCGGCGCAACCTGGATCCAGGACGCCGCCGCGGAGGTCGACCCCGAGGGCGGCACCGTCACCACTCGGGGCGGCGACACCCACGGCTACGACCGCCTCGTTATGGCCGCCGGCATCCAGATCGACTGGGACGGCATTCCGGGGCTCGCCGCGTCCGTGGGCCAGCCCGGCACGGGGGTGGTGAGCAACTACTCGTACGACACCTGCGAGACCACCTGGGACGCGATTCAGAATTTTCCGAAGGGCGGCACCGCCCTGTTTACCGAGCCCACGACGGGCGTCAAGTGCGGCGGGGCCCCGCAGAAAATCATGTACCTCTCCGACGATGCCTTCCGCCGCCAGAATGTGCGCGCGGGCAGCCGCATCGCGTTCATGAAGGCGAAAGGGAGTCTCTTCTCCTCCCCGCCCTACGAGGAGACGCTCTACGACGTGGTTGAGCGGAAGGACATCGACCTCAACCTCATGACCGAACTGACGGCATTGGAGCCTTCGAAAAAGCAGGCGACGTTTCAGCACCTGGAATCCGGCGAGGAGGAGACGATCGACTACGACCTGATCCACGTGGTGCCCCCGATGTCCGCGCCCGACTTCATTGCCGACAGTCCCCTCTCCGACGAGGAGGGGTGGGTGGACGTGGATCCGGGCACACTCCAGCACACGCGGTACGACACTGTGTTTGCGCTCGGCGACAACTCGAATCTGCCGACCTCGAAGACCGGGGCGGCCATTCGGAAACAGGCCCCCGTGCTGGTGGATCATCTGATGGCCACGACCAACGACGCCGCCTCCGCCAATGGCACCTACAGCGGCTACACGTCCTGTCCGTTGGTGACCGGCTACGGCAAGCTGGTGCTCGCCGAGTTCGATTATGACAAGGAGCCGGAGGAAAGCTTTCCGTTCGACCAGACGGAAGAGCGGTACAGCATGTATGCCCTGAAGGCCTACGGCCTGCCCCGCATGTACTGGAACGGCATGCTGAAGGGGCGGATGTAGTCGCCGTGGGCACCCGGCCGCCGGCGGATGTGTGCCTTCTCCCCGTCCCGCAACATGACGCCTACTCCTGGTGCGCGTCCACATCATCGTCGAAGACGGGCTCAAACTCACGGAGGGGCATGCCGTGCTCTCCCGCATCGTGCCGGGTGGTGTCGCGGGCCAGTTCGAGCTCGTAGGCCACCCGGTCACTGCGGTAGTACCGCCGCTGGAAGTAGACGCGCTTGTCGCCCTCCGTCAGCGACAGGCGCTCGATGAGGAGCAGCGCCTGCCCGGCGTCCACGCCGAGCAGGTCCGCAATGGGCGCGTCCGCGTTGGCGGCCGTGATGCGGTAGTGGCCGCGCAGGACGGGAATGTCGTACTCCGCTTCGAGAATATGGTAGATCGTCTCCTCCTCCAGGTCGTGGCCCTCCAGGAGCTGCGCGTAGAACATGGGGAGCCACGTCCGGTCGAACGCAACGGGCCGCCCGTCTCCGAGGCGAAGGCGGTCGAGTCGCATCACCGTCTGGTCGTCCGTATCCAGGTGGACGGCAACCGCGGGCGGGGGGGACTCCGGGGCGTGATGCTCGACCTGAGAGGACGCTTCGAGGCCCGCCTGTGCCATGTCCTGCGCAAAGTCCGTGAGGCGCACGAGGCCCTGCGCGGCCCGGCGCTCCTTGACGAACGAGCCGAGCCCCTGCTGGCGGTAGATGTAGTCCTCATTCTCAAGCGTCTGCAGGGCCCGCCGCACCGTCACCCGGCTCACGTCGAACCGGTCCCCCAGTTGCTTTTCGGAGGGGAGTTTTTCGTCGACCTCGTACGTGTCCTGCTCAATCTGCTCGCGCAGCCAGTCGCTGATCTGTTCGTGGCGCGGGCGTCCCGACTCAAGCTCCATGAAAGGTCTCGTCTGGTGGTGACGACAGTGCGTGGGGCCAAGAGAGTGGCCATGTCACAACAGGAGAACATAGGGGAAGATCCCTACTCGGGGGAGGCGTGCCCGCCTCGCCTCGTCAGAATCGGCTCGGTCGCCCCGTCCCGGGAGCCACCGAGCCTCGGGGAAAAAGACAAATTCCGGGCCTGGGGCATTTCACGGTGGAAAACGGATCGCTCCCACCGACTAGCGCTCCATCTGCACCGGCACGTGCCCGAACGAAATGCGCCGGCGCACGGTGCGGGTGGAATCCGCGGCGTATTGCAGCTGCGCCTCGGCGATGAGTGACTGCGGGCGGGCGTCGGCCCCCATCGGCCAGGCGGCCCGGAACCGCGTCGAGTCGCCGGGGGGCCACGTCGCCGTCCGCCTCTCGTCGAGCACCGTGCCGTCGTCCGTCTCCAGGGCCCGCAGGGTAAGGCGGTAGGGCGTGTCCGTGCGGTTGTCCACCGCGACGGCGAGCCGGAAGGTCCAGGGCCCGGACGACTGGGCCCGCACCTGCATTTCCACCACGCGCTCCGTTACGTCGGTGGCCGGCAGAAGGTCGTCGCCGATCCGGAGGGGGGCGTCGGACGCTTGTGGCCCTCGTGCGCCCGTCGGGGCCTCCTGTTTCTCGGCCACGGTCTTCGACTCCCCCTCTCCACTCAGCAGGTAGCTACGCACCAGGGTCATGCCCTCAATCCCGAACGCCAGCCCGAACGCGAGAATGAGAAAGAAGCGGACCACCCAGGGGTTGACCTCGTCGGGCGCGTCGGGCGCAGACGGGGACGGAGCATCGTCCGTCTCGGAAGAAGAGGGATCGTCCATCGAACAGAAGGCCGGGAATCGTCGAGACAGCCACCGGACGGGTTCAGTTCGGGCCTCCGGGCCCCGCCCCAGCCCAGGCGCGCCGGGCGCCGCCGTTCTGGCGCCCATGCGCGTCTACATCGGCGCCGGGAACGCCCCCGGCGAGAAGAGCCCGTCCATGACCATCTCGGCCAGCGGCAGCGTGTAGGCGATAAGGACCAGCGCCACGGCCACCCCCATCCACAATTTCAGGTTGTCCAGGATCTTCGGCGAGTGCTCCGGCCCCGAGAGGGCGGGCGGGATCACGTCGTCCACGTCGGTGGCGGGGGCGCCGCTCCACCACGTGCCCCCGATGACCACGAGGAAGAGCACCATCGACACGAAGAGAATGGTGCCCCCGATGGCCACCTGCCAGTCCATCTCCGCCATCGTGCCGAACGGCACCTCGTAGTCGATGCCCGCGTACTGGGGCTCCGCCACGCGGCGCGGCACGCCCGCCAGGCCCTGCCGGTGAAGCGCGTTGGACATCAGCGTCATCCCGATGAACCAGGTGTAGGGCTGGGCCAGGGCCAGGTTTTTGAACTTGAGCGCCTTCCCCGTCAACTGCGGCAGCAGCCAGTAGGTGATGGCCATGAAGGTGAGGGCCACCGCCGTGCCCACCGTGAGGTGGAAGTGGCCGGGGATCCACGCGGTGTTGTGGACCAGCATGTCGATGTTGAGCGAGGCGTTAATCATGCCGCTAAAGCCGCCCGCGGCGAACATGATGCCGGCCAGCGCACAGCCCACGAAGGCGGGCTGGCCCCACGGCAGCGCCCCCATCCAGGCGAAGTAGCCGCTGCCGCCGCGCTGCCGCGCCCCGTGCTCCATGGACGAGATCACCGTGAAGGCCGTCATGAGGCTCGGCAGCAGAATGACGAGCGTCATGATGAGCGCCCACATCTTGTACACCAGGGTGATGCCCGGGTCCGCGTACTGGTGGTGGTAGCCGATGGGCGTGGACAAGAGCAGGAAGAAGATGAAGACGACGCGGGCGAGCGGGTCGCTGAAGAGACGGCCGCCCGAGAGCTTCGGCAGAATGGAGTACCACACGAAGTAGGCCGGCAACAGCCAGAAGTACACCACCGCGTGCCCGAAGTACCAGAAGAGCGTGCGGGGCAGCAGCGGATCAATCTTCTCGACGAACCCGAGCGACCACGGGATGAGGAGCACGACCACCTCCAGCGCCAGCCCCAGCGAGCAGAGGTACCACATGAGCCACGTGAAGATCACCATGTAGGTCTGCAGTGGGATCCGGGCGTCGGGGTTGTCGGCCCGCCACTTCCGGTACGTCCAGAACCAGTCCGCCCCGGCCAGCCACGAGCCCACGACCAGAAGCGCCGCGCCGATGTAGAAGAGCGGATGCGCCTGCAGCGGCGGGTAGAACGTGTAAAGCACCGCCGCGCTCAGGCCGCTGCCCGGCACGAGCCCGCCGAGGATGGCCGTGGCCGTCATGGTCGTCCCCACTCCCATCATCGCGAACCACGTCCACGAGAACGCGGAGCTCTCCGGCTCACGCTCCATGGTGCGCGTGACGCCCCACTGGTACAGCCCTGTGATGAAGAAGGTGGTGAACACGAGGGCCAGCAGGACGCCGTGGCCGGTGAGCACGTCGTAGTACTGCACCGAGGAGACGAAGCCCCGAAAGACATCTGTGCGGTGTAGCGCCTGAATGAGGCCGAAGAAGCCCCCGATGCCGAGGGCCACGAACGCGACGATCAGGTTGGCCTTGACGATGCGCGCCGCTTTCGGGTAGTGGTCAACAAACGTCATTGCGATATCAAGTTGCTCTCGTCAAACTCGGATGGGGGGACGACCTTGATTTCTCCCTGCATGTTGTGGTGGGCCGAGCCACAGTACTGATGGCAGATGATGCCGTAGCTTTTGGCCTCCGGAAACCGGGTCGTGAAGGTCGCGACCTGCCCCGGGATGACCGTCGAGTTCAGGCCGCTTCCCGGCACCTCGAACCCGTGCATGACGTCCGGGCTCGTCATGTGAAAGGTGATCTTGGTATCGGCCGGCAGGGTCAGAGGCCGGGTGCTTCCGGGGCGAAAGATAAACTGCTGGGCCAGCATGTACACCTCGTAGTGGTCGTCACTGATCTTCCGCACCCCGGGCTTTGCAAACGGCCCCTCCGACAGGACGGTCGCCGGGTCGACGGTCTCGCCCGTTTCTACGCCGGGCACCTTCAGGTTCATCACCGTGAACCCGAAGAGCACAATCCCGATAAAGGCGGCGATGAGGAGCAGGGAGAGCCCGATCCAGAGCTTCTCAAAACGATGAACGTGCATGGTCGATCAGGGCTTACTCAATGATGTGGGGGGCGTGCGTGGCAAACTCGACAAAGTACAGCAGCGCGTACAGCACGAGCAGAAGAATGAAATATGCCCCCGTGACCGCGAGGGTCCCGTAGGGCTGGAACTCGTCGAGGGAAATGTCTCGGGCCTTGCCCGAGTCGTCCCCCGCCGCAGCACCGTCGGTCGAGGCGTCGGACTCATCGGTCGGCATGAAGAGCAGACACACAATTCGGGAGAACGGCGAACGGAAGCGGCCGACGCGGCCCCAACAGGCACACGTGCCGTATTTCTCACAACTATGGTACGATTCAGCATCTCCTCCCGCAACCCTACGCTCTTGAACGATCGGGTGGGGCGTTCCCCCACTCCCCCTCTCCGCGCACGCCTTCCTGGAGGGCGGCCGGGCCCCGCTCCACGCGCACACACCAGACGCGGGGGCCCTTCTTGAGGTATGCCCACCGGACCGCCCCTGAGCGCTCATCCCTGATCCGCAGGCGCAACGTTCTCGGGTCTACGTCGTCCACGAGCACGAACGACTCGCCCGCATCGAGCCCATCGAGGACCACGAGCACCGACTCGAACTTCCGCTCCGCCTGCAGGGGGCGGACGTCGAGAATCGTGGGGACGGTGGTGGACATGGAAGCGCGAATGTTTTATTCTGTACGACCCGAGCAGTACATCGGCCTCCAGCCCCCGGCGTCCCCGCTCCGGCCGAAGCGGACTGGTCCCTGTCGCCATTGGCCCCATGGACGTGTCGCCCGCCGACATCACCGACGCAATGCGTGATCATCCCTTCTTTGGGGGCGTGTCCACGGAGGAGCGCGAGCGCCTCATCGACCTCGGACAGGCCCGTACGGCGGCGAGCGGCACGATCCTGTTCCAGCGCGGAGACGCGTATCGGGGATTCTACCTTCTCGTCGAGGGCGGCGTCCACGTTTATCGGCTGAGCCCGGAGGGCCGGATGCTGGTGCTGCACGTCATCCGCCCCGGCGAGTCGTTCGCCGAGGTTCCCCTGTTCGAAACGGACGCCGGCGACACGTACCCGGCCACCGCCGAGACGCTCACGGACAGTGCTCTCTTCTTCTTCCCGGCCGACGCCTTTCTCTCGTTCGTCGACGCCCATCCGCGGTCGGCCCTGCACATGCTGGGCCAGATGGCCGGGGGGCTGCGCAGCGCAGTGCGCCAGCTCGACGCCGTGTCGCTCCAGGACGTGACGGAGCGCCTGGCCCGCTATCTCGTCGAGCAGGTGCCCACGGTCCCGGACAACCCCCCCACCGTGCCCACCGTCGAGCTCGACATTCCCAAGTCCGTCCTCGCCGCCGAGCTGGGCACCGTCCCCGAGACGCTCTCGCGGGCGCTTCGGACCCTGCAGGACAAGGACCTCATCCGGACGGAGGACGCGGACATTGTCCTGACGGACGTGCGGGGCCTGCGGCACCTCGTGGATTCCGCCTGATCTCACAGGTCGAGCCGACGGAGGCGCCGACAGGCCAGCAGGAGCAGCCCGCCCGTCCACACCGCCGTGAGCACCGCCACCCAGGCCGGCAGCCCCGCCATCAGGTCTCCCATCCACGCCGCGTCCCCCGGCGCCGAAAACGGCACGTCTTCGAGGGCAAAGAGGCCGGCCAGCCGCACCGCATCGATCGGGTTGAGGAGCAAGAGGCCGACCCAGAACGCGGGCACGGCCTGCATCGCCCCGAGCCCCGACAGCCCCAGCGCGGCCGCGTCGTAGAGCGCAAAGACCACGACCCACACCACGAGAACGACCATGAGCCCGCGCGCCCGGCTCGTCGTGTATTGCCCCGCGGCGAGGCCGGCACTCACGCTGACCAGCACGAGCCCCGTCCCCAAGCCCCACAGGAGCGCCAGCGTGCCCGCGCTCGCCCCCACCACGGCCCCCGCCACGAGTGCCCCGAGGAGCACGGCCGCCAGGGCCACGATGAGCGTGACCGCCTTGCCCAGCACGAACGCGGCCCGCGGCACCGGCTGGCTCCACAAAAACGCCCGCTCGTCGCGCTCCTCGTGGGCGGCGCTTACGCCGACGAGCAGCCCAAAGAGCGGCACCAGATACAAGAACAACAGCAGCAGCCCGTACGGCACGGCCTCGGGGCGCCCGCTCAGGGCCGCAACGGCGATGCTCCCCGCCCACGCGACGACCGCAAAAATCTGCACGAACCGGTTGTGAAACGTGGTGACAACTTCGCGCCGGATGAGGGCCCGGTAGACCGAAGCTGGCAGTCTGGCAAGATGCATGGTGGGGTCGAGAATTTGAGGGTCAAGAGATCATTGCGTAGTGCGTATTGCGTATTTGTTCTACCACGGACGACGCAATCCGAACGACGCAATCCGAACGACGCACCCCGAGTCACACCGCGGAGGCGTTCTCGTCGACGGAGGCGACAGCCCCAGTCGTCGGCTCCACTTCCCGGACCGTCCCGCCCTCACAGCGGAGCACGCGGTCGGCCAGGGGGCGCCACACGTCCAGCAGGTGCGTGGCCATGAGCACCGCCGCCCCCTCCTCCACCCGCGCCCGGAGGCGGTCCATGAGGAAGCCCCGCCACTTCGGGTCCAGGCTCAGCCCCGGCTCGTCGAGCAGGAGCACGGGCGCCCGGGCCAGTTCGAAGACCGCAATCCCGAGCCGCTGCCGCATGCCCCCCGAGAGCGCCCCGCACGACTTCTGGGCGGCGTCGGCGAGCCCCACGTCGTCGAGCAGCGCGTCGAGGCGCGCGTCGGGGGCGTCGCGGAGTCCCGCATAGAACCGTAGCACCTGGCGGGGCGTGAGGGCATCGTGGAAGCGCACGTCCTGCGGCAGAAACGCGAGTCGTTCCTGCGCCGCGGTCCGGTCGGTCGTCACGTCCGTCCCGTCGATCCGGGCCGTCCCGGCGTCCGGCGTCACGAGCCCCGCGAGCACGTGCAGGGTCGTCGTTTTGCCCGATCCGTTGGGGCCCACCAGCACCGTCGCGGTACCCGGGGCCGCCGAGAACGACGCGCCCTGCAGGACCGCCGCGTCCCCGAACGACTTGTAGAGATCTGCTACCTCAATCATACCACTCGCCTCCGCAGCGCAACCGCACCGACGGTCAACAAGACAATGCCAAGCGTGAAGAGGGACCCGAGCCCGGTTGCGCCCTCTTCCTCAGGGGGCGAAGGGGGCGCCACGAGCGGGTGCTCGTCGGTGATCGTCGGGATGCCCGTGCCCGGCACGCGCGCCAGGGCGTCGGCGAGGAGCGAGAGGCCGGGGCTGCCCGCCAGCAGGTCGACGTACGGGAAGTCCTCGCGCCGCTCCCCAAACAGGTCGACCGTCCGGTGCGGCAGCTCGCTCACCCCATCGGCATTCAGGTCGAGCAGGCCGCGCGGGCCCCAGTAGTTGCCGCGCCCGTCGACGTGCCACGCGTTCGTGGCACGGGCCCCGGACACCGTGGCCGTGTTCAGGTTGCCCCGGATAACGTTGCGCCCAAACCGGTTTTCCATCGAGCTTCCGGTAACCCGGATCCCCCGATAGTTGGAGGCCACGACGTTGTCCGCAAACGTATTGCGCGTGCTGTTTTCGAGGTAGACGCCCGTGCCGTTCTGGATCATGCGGTTGTGCGCGAACCGGCTCTTGCTCACGGTCTGCAGGAGCAGCCCGTAGCCCCGCTGCGACCGGTTGTCCCGGAAGACGTTGTGCCGCACCGCGATCCGCGTGGAGTACATGAGCGCCGACCTGGACTCGTTGTCGAAGAAGCGATTGTGCTCGAACGTGTTGTCGTCCGAATACATGTAGTGCAGGCCGTAGCGCACGTCGTGAATCGTGTTGCGGGCCGCGTAGGTGTGGTTGGAGTGTGAGAAATAGACCCCGTCCCGCGTGTGGTGCACGGTGTTGTGCGTCACCGTATTGTGGAGCGAGCTCCACAGGTGAATGCCGTTGCCCCGCTGCGGGACCGGAAGGGGGACGGCACAGTCGCCGCCCCCCGGCGGCACCGAGCAGTCGTGGCGCCGGGCCTCCTCGGGGGACACCCGCCGCGTGACGGTGGGCGGTCCCTCGATCACGTTCTCCACGACAACCGCCCGGTCCGCTCCTTTCACGTACACCCCGTGCAGCACGTCGGACAGGTGATTGTCCCGGATGGTCGCTCGCGGCGCCCGCACCATCACGCCGGCGTGGTCGTCGCCCAGGTCCGTGCCCGACCCGGAAATGCGAAATCCCTCAATGGTGACGTCGGCGGCGTCCACCGCAACGACGTGCGTCTGCTCGTCGCCCTTCAGGTGCGGGCGGTTGCGCCCCCGCAGGACCAGCGGGATGTCGACGACGAACGGCCCCTCGTGCACCCCGCCCGTCACGACGATCGTGTCCCCGGGCGCGGCGGCCCCAATCCGGGCCTGCAGCGACTGGCCCCACGCGGAGCCAGGCGCGACACCAGCCAGCAGGCAAAATGTAATTAGCCAGCGGACGACCCTCATGTGTGGTTTGAAAGTTTTTGGGGTGCCGGTTGAGCGGTGGGTGGTTCGTCCTCAACCAACCCTCAACGCGCAACGCTCCCCCCGAGTACGTTATGCGGACATCGCTTCAGCGTCGGACCGCTCGTCGGCGTCAGGGGCGGCCGTCTCACGCCCGGAACGCACGCCCATCCAGATGGCCGTTCCGAAGCAGACGACGGCTCCCAGAAGCAGGGCCGAGCCCTCCCGCGGATAGCTGTACTGCGTGAAGTTGGCAATCTTCTTCCACCCGATCAGGATGGGCGTGAAGGGCTCAATGTCCATCGGCGCCCGCGGGTCGAGGTTGTGGGCGTACGTGTACAGCTGATGGTAGAACCGCCACATCGAAAACGCTCCGAAGTACACGAACAGCACGAGCGTGTCGACCACCGACTTCACGGTGCCGAAGAAGGCCCCCCGCAGGGCCAGCAGCGAAAAGCCGCCAAGGAGAAACGGGATAAACGTCATCTCCGCAAAGTCCTCCTCCTTGATCGGCGCCATCCCGATGTAGTGGTTCAGGCCGTTAATTTCCTTGAGGTCCTGCCCCTCGTTGCCGGCCTCCAGCTTGTAGCTGTGAATGTAGAGGTCGAGCCCCTCCTGATACTGCGGGGCCACCAGGTGGATCTGCCACAGCGGCAAAAAGATGGCGGCCCCGAGCAGCGCAGCCCCCACCACGAGCAAGAGTCGCCCGCGCCCGGGCACCCGCCGGTCAATGAGCTTCGGAATGCGGTCAATAAAGTCAAACATTGCGGCCAAGCACATGGATGCGTGAATACGCGACGGCAACACCGCGGAAGCACGAAAGAGAGAGGAGGCGGACACGCCCCCTCTCCCTTCCCCCTTCCGCGCATCCCTCACCTACCGCGGCTTCACCTCCAGGTACCCCTGCATCTCCTGATGGAGCGCCGAGCAGAAGTTGGTGCAGTAGAAGGGATACACCCCTGCCTCGTCGGCCGTGATGGTGAACGTCTGCGTGTCACCGGGGGGCACCACTCCGTTCATGTTGTACTGGGCGATGCCGAAGCCGTGGATCATGTCCGACACCTGCTCGATGTTCGTCAGGTGGAACGTGACCTTGTCGCCCTGTTGCACCTCGACCTTGTCCGGGTAGTACTGGCTGCGCTTGGCGATCATGTGGACGGTGACCTCGTCTGGGCCGGTGCGCTCCACGCCGGTGTTCTCCGGGTCCCAGCGGGCGTCGGGGTGGTCGTTGTTCTCCTTCTTGTAGACCTCGATGGGGTTGATCACGTCCGCCGGCACGGCCTGCGCAAAGTGCGGCTCGGGCCGGGTGTAGTCTTCCTCGATCATCTCCATCTCCTCCCCCGAGATGTCGATGAGCTGGCTCGTCTCCGGCTTCTCGGGGCCGACGTTAAGCCCGCGGCCCTTCTGGAGCTTGTTCATCGCCACGAGCCAGTTCCCGTACGGCTCCTTCGTGTCACTGCCCGGGATGACGAGGTGGCCGATGTTGTAGTGAACACTGATCTTGTCCGTCACGGCCTTGCTCATGTCCTCCGTGGTCTCTTTGTCCCAGGGCGGCAGTTTCCACTTCGTCACGCTCGACTCGATGAAGAGCGACGTGTAGGCGTTGCCCTCGCCGTCGAACTGCGTGTGGAGCGGGCCCTGGCCGACCGGCACCTCGCCTTCCACGACGGCGTCGTAGTTCACAACGGGTACACCGCGGAATTCACCCTGAAAGTCTTCGTTTTCGATCGCGGTCTTGAACTGCTTGAAGTCGAACACCGTGGTGGTCGGTTGCAGCTTGCCGGAGGCCGCGATCCAGCGGCCCGACGGCGAGGCGTCGATGCCGTGGGGGGACTTGCTGACCGGCACGAAGTACATGACGCCCTCGTGTTCGGCCGGATCGATGAGCGGCACCCCGTTGCGACGGTTCAGGCCCTCGTTGTTCTCGACGACCTCCTCGGCGCGCTCCCAGTTCACGAACGCGGCGTAGTCGCGGTCGCGCTGGCTGGCGTTGATCTCCAGGGAGTCGTGCGCCATCTCGGTGTTGTAGGAGGTCCAAAACGCCCAGCCGTCACTCGGCCCCTTGCCGGTGGAGCCGAGGTCCCAGTTGAACGGGGGCGTTTTGACCTGCCACCCCACCTCCATTTCGCCCGTCTCCGGGTCGATGTCCACGCCACTGACGATGCCGTTGAAATTCTCCTCGTAGGTCTCAACGGGGGCGTGTGTGCCCTTCGGCAGCGGCACCGAGAAGCGGGTGGCGACGAGCAGGTACTCGGTGTTCGGCGTGACGAAGGAGGAGCCGTGGTTCCCCATCGAGTTGGGGATGGGGCCGAGGATCTGTTTCGTCTTAAAGTCCCGCAGGCTGATGCGCGCGACCCGGTTGTTGGCGTTGTCGTTCACGAAGAGCCAGCGGCCGTCGTACGTGCCGTCCGTCTTCGAGAGGCCGGGGTGGTGCACGTCGCCCCATCGGTACTCGCCCATCATCTTCTTCGACTTCTTGCTGAAGCCGTAGCCGTGGCCGGGGGAGGGGGTAAAGACGGGGATCTCTTGAATCTCGCGAAGGGACGGCAGGCCGGCCACGAAGACCTGGCCGGAGTGGCCGCCGGAGTAAAAGAGGTAGTAGTCGTCCTTCTCGCCGGGGGGGACGTACGAGGCGGGCGCGCCGTCGTCAGAAGCCGACGACCCGCCACAGCCCAACAGGCCCAGCGGGAGGACGAGCAGGAAGAGGTATGTGAGTGATCGCATAGGTATCGGGGGTCGTATTTTAGACAAAAAGATACGAAACAATTTTTTACCCCAGAAGGAAAAGCGGGCCTTCCACGGAACGTGTCTGCCAGCACGCCCCCCTCCGTCCCGCCCCGAGTGGCAACGGCCTGTCTGCAGCGCCGCAGATCGTCCCGACGTCGGCGGTGCGAAGCGGCACGACCGGATATCGGGGGTGCACGGGAGGAATGGGGAGGTCGTTAGGCAATTCGGGGTTTATGCTATCGGAATTGTCCGAGAGCCGCCTTGATCTATCTCAACTCCGGGGGATGTGCAGCACTGATTGACATTGTCTTTGCACTCCGCCCACAGGAGAGACGAGGCCCTTTCCTCGGCGCCGGAGGCATGAGATTGGCCGTGCCGTAACGATGCTCCGTCCATGCACACCCACGGGCCACACCCCCATGCTCCCACAATAATACTGCCCCCGCCGCGCACGTTGGTTTTTCCTTGACGACGAAGGCATCCCACGCGATTGCTCTGTCGCAGGCCCCTACCCCGACATGCGATCTGTTGCCCCCGTTGCCTCCCTGTTTGCGTTCGTCCTCGCAGGCCTTGCGCTCCTCGGCGTGCCGGACGCCCGGGCGCAGTACTTCGGGCAGAATAAGGTGCAGTACGACCAGTTCGACTTTCGGACGCTGGAGACGGAGCACTTCGTCTTCCACTTCTACCCGGAGGAGGAGCAGGCCGTGCGCGATGCCGCGCGGATGGCCGAGCGCTGGTACGACCGCCACACGGAGGTCTTTCTGCACCGCTTCGACGAGAAGAAGCCGATTATCTTCTACGCCAACGACGCGGACTTTCAGCAGACCAACGTGACGCCGCAGCCGATCAGCCAGGGCACCGGCGGGCTCACCGAGCCGCTGCGGGAGCGCGTGGTCATGCCGTTCGCGTCGTCGTACGGGGAGACGGACCACGTGCTGGGCCACGAGCTGGTGCACTCCTTTCAGTTCGACCTTGGCCTCAACGCGGACAGCCTGGGCATTCAGCTTGGCAATCTCCCGACGTGGCTCATCGAAGGGATGGCCGAGTACTTGTCGGTGGGGCGGCAGGACTCGCACACGGCCATGTGGATGCGCGACGCGGTGCGCCGGGACGACATGCCCTCGTTCGAGGGGCTCGCCAATCCCCGCGAGTACTTCCCCTACCGCTACGGCCAGGCGTACCTCGCGTACATCGGTGGCAAGTACGGCGATCAGGCCGTTCCGGACCTGTTTAAGCGCGGCGGACAGGTGGGGCTCGACTCCGCCTACGTCGAGCTCTTCGGCGTGTCGGCGGACTCCCTCACCAACGAGTGGGCCGAGGCCACCCGCGATGCATACGAGCCGCTCATGAAGGGCCGCACGCCGCCCGACTCCGCCGGGCAGACGGTCCTCGCCCCGGAAACGAACGGCGGACGCATCAACATCGCCCCGTCCCTGAGCCCGGACGGGCGCTACGTCGCGTTCATCTCGGAGCGGGAGCTGTTTTCCTTCAACCTGTACGTGGCGGACGCCGAGACCGGGGAGGTCATCGCGGAGCTGGACCGGGCCGGCACGACTGGCCACTTCAATGCCCTGCGCTTCATCAGCTCCTCCGGTACGTGGTCGCCCGACGGGCGGCGCCTCGCTTTCGTCAGCTCCGAGGACGGCGACAATCAAATCACGGTCTGGAACGTCGTGGACGAGGAAATTGAGCGCAGCTTTTCGGTGGACGGCGTCACGTCGATGAAGAACCCGGCGTGGTCCCCCGACGGCACACGGCTCGCCTTCGCGGGCACCGACGGGGGCATCAGCGACCTCTACGTGCTGAACCTGGAGACGGAGTCGGTGCGGCAGCTCACCAACGACCGCTACGCGGACCTCCAGCCGACGTGGGCGCCCGACGGGGAGACGATCGCCTTTGCGACCGACCGGGCGGAGACGAATTTGGAGACGCTGAGTCCGTCCTCGAACATGGACCTCGGGCTGGTGGACGTGTCGAGCGGGGAGGTGACGGTCCGGGCGCCGTTCGGGGACGCCCTGCACCACAACCCGCAGTTCGCCCCGGACGGGCAGAGCCTCTACTTCATCAGCGACCAGGACGGGTTCAAGGACGTGTACCGCATGGACCTGTCGAGCGGCGACCGCTTCCGCGTAACCCGCCTCAAAACGGGCGTGAGCGGCATTACGGCGCTGTCCCCGGCGCTATCCATCGCCTCCCAGAGCGGCGACATGATGCTGTCGGTCTTCGCGGACGGCAATTACACCGGGGTCCGTCGGCCCGCCCCCGAGGCGCAGGGCACGCCCCTGAGGGCCGCCTCCACGGCAGGGGGGGCCTCCGCTGCTCGCGTTCCGGCCGCGGCCGACACGACGACGGACGAGGCGGGCACGCAATCCGCCGACACCTCGCGCGTCGCCGGTCTCCTCCCCTCCCCCGCCGCCGCGAGGGACGGCCTCATCGCCTCGAACCTCCGCGACGCCACCACCGGCCTTCCGCCCGACTCCACCCACTACGACGCCGACCCTTACGACCCGACGCTGTCGCTGGAGTCCATTTCCCGGGCCAGCGGCATTGGCGTCTCCGTCGGCGGCCCGTTCGGGGGCGGCCTGGCCGGCGGCATCGGGCTCCGGTTTGGCGACATGCTAGGGCACCGCACCCTCGGGGTGGCCGTGCAGGCCCAGGGCACCTTCCGCGACATTGGCGGTGGGGTGTCGTACATGAACCAGCGCGGCCAACTCAACTGGGGCGGCTCCCTGAGCCACACGCCGCTCATCTTTTCCGCCAACACGGTTCCATTTCGGAACGACGCCGGACGGCTCGTCGGCCTCGGAAGTGTGGTGCAGCGCGCCTACATCACCTCCGCCAGTGGCAACGCCTCCTACCCGCTGAGCCCCACCCGACGGTTCGAGTTTTCACTCGGCGGTACGCGCTACGGATTCGGGACAAATGTGCGCACGGCGGGCCTCGCCCCCGACGGCGCGGAGCAAGCGTTGCAGGATCAATTCGGGGACCGCACCCCGAAATACCTAGCAACAGCGAGTGCGGCGTACGTGCGCGACTTCACGACGAACGGCCTTACGGGCCCCCTCCAGGGCGGGCGGTGGCGGCTGGAGGTGTCCCCCACCCTCGGCTCGCAGAATTTCGTCACGGCCCGGGCCGACGTGCGCCGGTATTTCTACGCCGAGCCGTTCACGTTCGCCTTCCAGGCGCTCCACGTCGGCAATTACGGCGCTTCGTTCAACGACGAGTTTGGCATCGGGAACGAGTACATCGGCTACCCCTACGGTCAGGGCTTCGTGCGCGGCTACAGCGTGCAGAGCATCGCGAACGGCATCCGGGAGAACGGCGGCTGCACCCGGGTCGACAACGCCCCCACCACGTCGCCGTGCGCCGAGATCGACCGCCTCTTCGGCACGCGGGCCCTCACGACGCGGGCCGAGATTCGAATTCCCCTTCTGGGCCCGGAGCGCCTTAGCCTCATCCCGTTCCGGTACCTGCCCACCACGCTGGCCCCCTTCGTCGACGCCGGCGTGACCTGGACGAACGACGAGGGACCGGACCTCTTTACGTTCGACACCGACAGCGCCGACACGACCATTCCGGTGGTGAGCGCGGGAGTGTCCGCCCGCTTCAACATCTTAGGGAGCCTTCTGCTGGAGACCTACTACGCCCGTCCCTTCCAGCGCCGCGACACGACCTGGGAGTTGGGCTTTCGCATCTCACCGGGGTTTTAGCGGTGGTACGTTTGACGTTGGAGCGTTTTGACGTTCAACGCTCCGACGCGCCAACACCTCACTCCGGAAGGCCCGGCTCCACCATGAGCACGTCCTCGCGGTCGACGCGCACCACGCCGGGGTCCGCGCCGGTCGGGCTGGTGACGTACTTGCGCTCGGTGATCATGACGGGGGCTACGTCGCTGCCCTTAGATTTGCTGTAGTGGGCGGCGATGGCCGCGGCGACGTAGCGGCGGCGCTTGCCGGGCTCGGCGTCGCGGTTTGGGCGGTGGAGCACGGTGTGGGCGCCCGGCACGCCGCGCGCGTGCAGCCACAGGTCGTAGGGCTGGCTGGCGTGGAACGTGAGGTCGTGGTTCTGGCGCGCGTTTTTGCCGACCCACACCTCGAAGCCCTCCCCGAGGTCGAACCGGCGGAACGGGAAGTCGTCCACGTCCGCGTCGTCCCGCTCCACGAACGGCAGCAGCTCGGCCTCCCGCTCGTCCCGGAAGGCCTTGATGCCGTCGAGCGTGTCGATCTCGCGGAGGGCCTGGAGGAGCGCCTCGGCCCGTTCGGCCTGCTCGATCGTGTCGTCCAGTCGGCCCTCCGCTTCCTCCCGCGACCGCCGCGTGCTCCGGGCCCGGTCGTAGTAGTGCTCCGCGTTCTCGACGGGCGACTTGGCGGGGTCGACCGGAATGGTGACGGGCGCCCCGTCCTCGAACAGGTCGGGCAACTCGACCTCCTCCGCCCCGTCGGGCACCTGGTCCTGCTGGGCCATGAGGAGGTGGCCCCATCGCTCGTAGCGCCCGGCCCGGCTCTCGCTCTGAAGCTCCTCCACCATGCGCTCGGCGCTGCGGCGTTCGTGCTCGGCCGCCGATTCGAGGGCCTCCTCCAGCGGATCGTAGAGGCGGTGGAAGTGCTGCTCGGCCAGCGTGCGCCGCACAAAGTCGGCCACCGCAGCGTCCACCGTGTCGAACCGTTCCGCAGGCTCGTCTTCGCGGTGACGCAGCGGGATGAGCGAGAACGCGTCCGGGAACTGCCCCGCGCCGTAGAGTACGGGGGCCGGGTCCTGTAGCGCCTCGCGGAGGGCCATCGACGCCTCGAAGAGGGCCCGCCGCTCGGCCGCCGTGCAGTCTGCCGGCGCGTCGGTCGTCACGCCCGCCCGGTGCAGCGTCTCTCGCGCCAGGTCGCCCCCAAAGAGCGACACGGCCGACTGGACCGCCTGGCGCGTCTTGTTGCGGCTGGGCTTCCATCGGTCCTCGAACGCCTCGAACGTGTCCGGCATCGGCGCGGCGTACGGCTCCGGCGCCGCCGTTCCGGTGAGCTCGTCGTGGCGCTGGAAGGCGGCAACGACCGTGTCGTCGGGCGCCACGTGGAAGGCGTTGGCCCGCGCGCCGAAGAGCTGCCACAGAATCCGGCCCCCGCTGCCCAGCTCGATGGACACGAGCCGGTCCCGGTCGGCGATGGACACCCCCGCCACGGACTGGCCGATGGTGCCCTCGAAGAGGGTGGCGACGTTGCGGCGGGCCTTGTGGTATCCGGGGCGGCGAAACAGGTACAGAAACGGCCGCTGCACCGAGCCGCGCACCATCCAGTCTTGCTCTGCTCCACTCAGCGCGACGGTCAGCTCATTCTTCGTCTGCGAGTAGACGTCCCGGACCGTCGTGCCCTCCAGGTCGGCGTGCCATTCGCGGGCGAGGGCGCGGAGGGTGTAGTAGCTGTTGACCACGGGTGTCGTCGGCTCGGCGGGAAGTTCAGTCTAGCATGATCGGTGAGCGGCAACGGGCCCTCACCGTACGCTCGTTCCTCGACCCGACTCATTTTCTCTCATCCACTCCCCTGTCGTGCGAGCCGGGCGTACGGGAGGCGCACGGGCCCCGACGTTTTCACGCCCTCGCCACCGGCAGCTCGTCCCACCGGGTCGTGTAGTGCTGGGAGGTGTTGTCGCGCGTCATGGTCCAGTCGCGGTCGCCCGGCAGGCCCGCCGCCGCGACCCCGATGGTGCCCCGCCCCATCGTGCCGTTGATCCGATCTACGGCCTGCATGAGGGCCTCGTCGTCCTGAACGGGACGCCCGAACAGGCTGCCCTGATGAGGGCGCCGGGGCCGGATCGCGTACAGCATGACGCCGGCCTTTCGGTAGGCCGGGCCCGCCCGGTATATGGCGTCTAAAAGGCGACGGGACGACCGGACGAAGGGCGGGGCCGCCGCGGTGTGCTCGTCGAGCGTGGCCTGGGCCTCGTCTGCGTAGTGGGGCGGCGGGCCGTGCGTCTTGGTAGTGATAAACGCACTGATCCCTCGGGCCACGAGGTCCTCCTCCCGCAGCTTCTCGGCGGCCCGCTGCGCATGCTTGGCGAGGGCCTGTCGAAGCTCCGCCTTCGCCTCCACGGGCGCGCCGAACGAGCGCGACCGGACGAGGGATTGGCGGTCGGGCCCCACGAGGTCCAGGTCGAGACACCGCTGCCCCCGCAGCTCGCGGGCGAGGCGCAGCCCCACCACCGTCATCGTCGACCGGATCCACGGGTCCGGCAGCGCCCGGAATTCCGCCGCCGTCGTCACCCCGTGCTCGCGCAGCGTCTCTTCGTAGCTCGGCCCAATGCCCCACACGTCCCCCACGTCGGTGCGGTAGAGCAGCACGTCGAGGTCCGGCTCCGGCGGGCACACGTACACCCCCGTCCCGTCGCCCGCCCGCTTGTCGGCCTTGGCCTTCTCGTCCGCGATTTTGGCGAGCGACTTGGTGGGCCCGATCGCCACACGCACCGGGATCCCTACCCAGTCCCGCACGCGACGGCGGATGCGCTCGCCCAGCGCCCGGAGGGCGTCGCGGTCGAGCGCGGGCAGCGTCACGAAGCACTCGTCGATGGAGTACCGCTCCAGGTCGATGCTCATCGTCTCGAGCACCGCGGTCACGCGACGGCTCAGGTCGGCGTAGAGCGCGTAGTTGCTCGACAGGACCGCCGCGTCCATCGCCTCCAGCTCGTCCCGCCACTTGAACACCGGCGCGCCCATCGGCACGCCCGCCGCCTTTACCGACGCGGAGCGGGCGATGATGCAGCCGTCGTTGTTGGACAGCACGACGGTGGGGCGGCCGCGGAGCGCGGGGTCGAAGACGCGCTCGCAGCTGACGTAGAAGGCCTGGCAGTCGATGAGGGCGATGACGGAATCCACGGGCAGGAGGCAGCAAACTGGACGGGACGACGCGAGGACGCGTGGGGCGTGCCGTCACGACACTTCATGGACCACGTGCTGCACGACGCCCCATACCACGAGCTCTTGCCCGTCCCGGACCGGAATGGGGTCGTGGTGCTGACTCTCGGGGACGAGGAAGGCCCGTCCGTCGCGCGTCCGGAGCCGCTTGACGGTCAGCTCGGCGTCGAGCGCGGCCACCACGACGTCTCCGTCCGCGGGCTCCACGGCACGGTCGACCACCAGGATGTCCCCGTCGTGAATGCCCGCCCGCGTCATGGACGTCCCCGACACCCGGAGGTAGTAGGTCGCGGCCTCGTGCTCGATCAGGTGCTCGGCCAGGTCGAGCTCGGTTTCCACGTAGTCGGAGGCGGGCGACGGGAAGCCGGCCTCGACCCGGGTCAGGAAAAAGGGCTGGCGTAGGCGCGGCGTGTGACGGGCCGGACGCGCGGCCGTCACGACGACGTCGGACTGGACAGAGGAGTGGTTCGGGTCATCGGCACTGCACAAAAGCGACATGGGCGCGGTGGGATCTGCTGAGCGGGGCATGGCGTCGATGCCCCACCACAATACAAACCAGCACACATATTTCAAACATGTCCCTTCTCCCAGTCCCCGCACGCCTCAGAACCTGGCATGTCGACGTTCCCTCGCGGAAGGGCCCCTTCCCGGACCGGTCGTCGGGAGAGGCGAGGCCGCTCGCGGCCCCGAGGCCTGCATGAAAACAGGGGTCTAGCTGCCGGAAATGAGGTCGCCGAGGATGCCCGTCCCGCCCGGGCCCTCACTCTCTCCCCGGTTGGCAAGCTCGCCGGCCACGATGCGGTCGGCAAGGCGTGAGAACGGAAGGCTCTGCAGGTACACGGTGCCGGGCCCGGTGAGCGTGGTGAGGAAGAGGCCCTCGCCGCCAAAGAGCGCGTTCTTGAAGCCGCCGATGAACTCGATGTCGTAGTCGATGCTGCTGGAAAACGCCGCGAGGCAACCAGTATCGATCCGCAGTGTCTCACCGGCCTCGAGCGTGCGCTCGACGACGGTGCCCCCGGCGTGGATGAACGTCCAGCCCTGCCCCGTGAGGCGCTGCAGGATGAACCCCTCGCCGCCGAAGAGGCCCGCGCCCATGCGCTTGGTGAAGGCCACCTCGATCTCGACGTTGGCGTTGGCGCAGAGGAACGCGTCCTTCTGACACAGGAACTCGCCGCCAAAGTCGTCGAGTTGAACGGGAATAATCTTGCCGGGATACGGGGCCGCAAATGCGACATGGCTCTTGCCCTGCCCCTCGTGGACGAACGTCGTGATGAAGAAGCTCTCCCCGGACACCATCCGCTTGAAGCCCTTGAAGAGGCCGCCCCCGGTATCGGTCTGCATGCGGACGCCGTCGTCCATGTAGATCATGGTACCGGCCTCGGCGCGCACGCCTTCTTGGGGGTCGAGCTCCACCTCCACGAGTTGCATGTCGTCGCCGATGATGTCGTAGTCGATGCCGTCGGTGCGGATGGTGCTCATTGGACCTGCGGGGTTGATTCGTGGGAGGGGACGTGCCGCTGCGCCATGGGCCGCGGTCGGCTTGGGCTTTCAATATGCGAAGCAGCAGCGATGGAAGAAAGGGGGGCGATGAACCGTGCGCGGGACCGACGGCCCTTCGAACAAAGGGGGATCCTCTACCTTCACCGTTTGTTCTCATCCCCATTGCCGTACCCAAGACTGGTCCCAGACGCCATGCCCACCACCAAGACCCACGCGGAAGAGCACCAGGAGCAATGGCAGGAGATTGTCGCCGATCCGATCCTCCGCGACCTCCCCTACAAGGTCGAGACCAATCATCGAGGCCAGATTGTCTTGAGTCCACACACCACACACCACGCCCGCCAGCAAAAGCGTATTCAGGAGACGCTCGACGCGCTTCTTGACGCCGGAGAGGCGTTTTCGGAATGGCCCATTGCAACCGCCGGTGGGACAAAGCAGGCCGACGTGATCTGGGCATCGGAAACCCGATTCGAAAACATGGAGGAAACCGGGGAGCCGCCGACGCTTGCCCCGGAGGTCTGCGTCGAGGTGATGAGCGCCTCAAATGACTGGGACGAGATGGAGGAGAAAATTGCTCTCTATCGAGACGCCGGGGCCGATGAGGTGTGGGTCGTGGATGAGACGGGCCGCGTTCACTTCTTCGCGGACGAGGAGCTGGAGCAGTCGGACCGTGCCCCCGACTTTCCAGACACGCTTTAGCGCAGACCATGGGGCTACGCCGATTCATGCCGGTTCGGGGGCCAGCATGACCTCCGAGGCGGGCTCGCGCAGGTTGTACCGGTTGCTCATGCTCGCCCCGTAGGCGCCCGTCGTCGCCACGAGCAGCGTGTCGCCCGGCTCGGTGGGCGGCAGGCGGCGGTCGTGGCCCAGCACGTCGCCGGTCTCGCACACCGGCCCCACCACGTCCGCCGTCATGGCGGGCGGTTCGTCGAGGCGACTGAGGTTGACGATCTCGTGGTGGGCGCCGTAGAGGGCCGGACGCAGGAGGCTATTCATGCCCGTGTCGAGCCCCACGTACGCCGCCGCGTCCTTCGTTTTCGTCTGTGTGACGCGGGCGAGCAGCACGCCGGCCTCCGCCACCAGGTAGCGGCCCGGCTCCATCCAGAGGTCGTACTGCGGGTGCCGGGCGGCGGCCTTACCCAGGGCAGCGTCGAGCGCGTCGAGGTCGAGCGGGCGGCCGCCCGAGGCATTCGGCACGCCCAGCCCGCCCCCCACGTTCAGCGCACGGACGGCGGGGAACTCGGCGGCGAGGCTGGCCAGCAGGTCCACGAGGCCGGCCCACGTGCTCTCGTCCGTAATGCCGCTCCCGACGTGCGCGTGCAGGCCGACGACGGTCGCCCCCGCCTGGTCGACGGCCGCGCGCAGCCGCCCCAGGTCGTCGGGGACGACCCCAAACTTCGACTGGGCCCCCGCCGTGCGCACCTTTCGGTGATGGCCCTCGCCCTGTCCCGGGTCCACCCGCACAAACAACTCCTCTCCCGCAAACACGTCCGGGTGTTCGGCCAGGGGCTGCACGTTGTCGACCGTCACGTGCACGCCGCGCTCGAAGGCGTCGGCATACTCGGCGGGGGCCGCAAAATTGGGCTGGAACAGGACGCGCGCCGGGTCGAGGCCCGGGCACGCCTCGAAGACGCGATCCAGCTCGCCGGGGGAGACGCACTCGAAGCCGAGGCCCCGCCGCTCCAGCAGGCGGAGCACCTCGGGGTGCGGGTTGGCCTTCACGGCGTAAAACGATTGGTCGATCGGCCCGAGCCCCTGCACCTCGTCGCTGCGGGCCGTCACCACCTCCGGGTCGTAGACGTAGCGCGGCGACTCGTCGTCCGCCAGGCGCAGCAGGGCCTCGCGGCGCTCCCGCCACCACACGTCCGGCGTCTCCTCGGGCGTGCCGTCCTCGACCAGCTCCTGCCACCGCGGCCCAAAGACGGCATCCGGGGCTCGGTGGCCGAAGAACTGCGCGTGCAACTCGCGGACGAGGCGTGAGGCCTGGTCCTCGTCCACCACGAAGCTCATGTTGAGATCGCTCGCGGCCTGGGTGACGAGGTGGACCTTCTGCTCGTCGAACACCTCGAACGCCGGGCCCAGCTCGCTCAGCAGGGAGCGGATGTGGCGCCCCACGAGGCTGACGATGGCGCACGGGTCGATCAGCTCGGCGTCGCAGTACCGGTTCAGGTCGTGCAGCAGCCGGTCGAGGATGTCCGGGTCGAGGGCATTGGCCACCGGGTCGAGCGTCACCGTTACGTTCGACTCCGAGGTGGCCATCAGGTCGACCGACAGGCCGTGGTGTTTGAAGACCTGAAAGACGTCGGCCAGGAAGCCCACCTCCTGCCACATGCCGAGCGTGTCCATGCTCACGGCCGTAATGTCGGTCTTGGCCGAGATCGCCTTCACCTGGGGCCCCACGTCGGGCCCCTCGCCGCTTACGATCGTGCCGTCGAGGGACGGGGCCTCGGTGCTGCGGACGTGAAGGGGGATCTGGTGGCGCCGCGCCGGGTCGAGACAGCGGGGGTGGAGCACCCGCGCGCCCATCGTCGCCAGCTCCTGGGCCTCGTCGTAGTCCAGGCGGCGCAGCAGCCGCCCCGACGGCACCTCGCCCGGGTTCGCCGTGAACAGGCCCGGCACGTCGGTCCATACCTCGGTCCGCTCGGCCTCCAGCTTGGCCGCAAAGTGGGCCGCCGACGTGTCCGAGCCGCCCCGCCCGAGCAGAACGGTCTCATCGAGGGCATTGCTCGCGATGAAGCCCTGCGTGAGGTAGACGGTCTCCGGGGCGTCGGCGAGACGGGCCTGCAGCCCCGGGTCGGCGTGCGACGTGCAATTTGCGGCCAGATACTGGCGCCGCGGCGGCAGGTGCGGGTCGTCGGTGGCCCTTAGGAACTCGCGCGCGTCGAGCCACTCCGCCGGCAGCCCCTGCGCCGACAGGTAGGCCGCGCCGAGGCGGGTCGACAGCAGCTCGCCCGTGGCCAGGACGGCGGCCCGCTGCCGCGGCGACGGCCCGTCGGTCGCCTGAATCTCGTCGACCCACCGCTCCAGGCGCGCAAACTCGCCCGACAGCACCGCCTCGGCCTCTACGCCGAGGTCCTGCCCCAGTGCCCGGTGCCGCTCCCGGATGGTGTTGAGCGTCGATTCCGGGGCGCCGGGCTCGGCGGACGCGAGCTGCGCACACAGCGCCTCCAGCTGATCCGAGATGCCCTGCAGGGCCGAACAGACGAGGAAGGGGGCGCGCCCCTCCGCCCGGTGCGTGCGTACCACCTCGACAATCGTGTCCCACCGGGCCCGGCTCGACACGCTCGTGCCCCCAAATTTGCAGACGACCCACGGACGACCTGACGCTGGCATCATTCTTCAGCTCCCTTCTGCACAAAAAACGACGCGACGCCCTCCACATCGGGAGGGCGCCGCGAAAATCAGTCTCGTACGTCCCGACCACGTGTGAGGAGCGCACTTCGGGCCGGTCTCGTTCCGACCCGCGCCCCCACTGCCGCGCCGGCGCGTGGCCTAGCTGCACCGCGAGTGCCCGCAGTCCGCGCACTCCATGCAGCCCTCGACGTGGCGCACGTTCGCGGACCCGCACTTGTCGCAGGTGACCTCGTGGTCGGTGGCATGGGCGCGCAGGGCCTTCGCCATCGACTGGCCGAAGGAGGCAATCGAGCCCTCCGCCTTCTCGAGCTGCTCCACGAGGAAGTCAATCTTGGAGCCGTGGCGCAGCGCCGTGGACACGAGCCGCGTCTCCACGCGCACGTCGTCGGACGGCATGTGGCTGGTGATGTCGCCAATCACGACCGTGCCGTTCGGGCCCAGAAGCGAGTAGTGGCGGCTCTCGTTCTTCCGGATGTAGCCCTCGTCGACGCGCTCGCTGTCATCGCCAAAGAGCGGGGCCTCGCCCTCCGACTTGAACGCGAAGACCTCGTAGGGGTGGTCCTCCAGGAAGCCGACCAGGATGGTCCAGTGGTCGCCCTGGTACCGCACGCGGTGGATGGCACACGGCAGGGTCTCCGGGCGGTCGGGCGCCTCGGTGCGGGGCACGGTCCGGTCGTCGTCCCCGTCGTCCTCGCCGGAAAGCACGGCACTCATGGTGCCGGCCCGGTACGTGGTCACGCCCTTGATGACGCCCGTGTCGTGGGCCTTCTTGTAGAGCTCCTTGAAGTCCTCGAAGGGGTAGTCGTTCGGGACGTTCACCGTCTTGGACATCGAGGAGTCCACGAACGGCGCCAGCGCCTTCATCTGGGTGAGGTGGTCGTCCACGTCCAGGTCGCGGGTCGTGACGGCCCAGTCGGCGTCCGGGTCCCAGGTGCCGTCCGTCTCCATGTGGCGCACCGCGTAGTCCTTGACCTCCTGGTCCTTGCAGATGTCGCGGGTCGGGTGAATCTGCCAGTGGGTGTGGCCCTCTTCCTGGCAGCGGAGCACCGTCTCGTCGCCCTGCTCCTCGGCGGTCCAGGCCGTGCCGTCGGCGTCGATGTCCTGCCCCACCTCGTAGGCGTTCGGGGACATCGGCGGGCGGTTGATGCCGTCGGGGAGGGCCGGCTGCTCCGACGTCCGGATGTAGCTGTGCATGAACACCGGCTCGATGCCGCTCGACGGGGCGTTGCCCAGCGTGGAGGTGTTGCCCGTCGGCTGGATGCTAAGCAGGTGGCTGTTGCGGAGCCCCAGGTCGCCGATCATCTCCTTCGTCTTGTCCGAGAGGCGCTGGACGAACGGACTCGACAGGTACTCGTCCTTGTCGAAGAGCGGGAACGCGCCCTTCTCCTCGGCGAGGCGCGCGCTGGCCTGGTAGGCCTGGTTGGCGAGGTGCTCCTGGAACTCGCGCATCACGCGGGCGCCCTCCTCGGAGCCGTAGCGGGTCTTCATCATCATGAGGGCCGAGCCGTCGCCGTAGTGGCCGAGGCCGATGCGGCGCTTCTCCTGCAGGTTGCGCTGCTGCTCCTCCAGCGGGACGTAGCTGAGGTCGTTGACGTTGTCGAGGAAGCGCACCGCGAGCGGGACGAGGTCGTCGACGAGATCGTAGTCGATCGTGCCCGCCTCCCGGTCCACGAGCTGCGTGACGTTCAGGTTGCCCAGCAGGCAGACGCCGCCGACCGGCAGCACCTGCTCGCCACACGGATTCGTGGCGTTGATGTGCTCGACGTAGCCCAAGTTGTTCTCCTTGTTGATGGTGTCGACGAAGATGACACCGGGCTCGTTGCGGTTGTAGGTGGAATCCATAATTCGATTCCAGATCTCCCGCGCCTCGTAGACGGCGGGCTCGCCGGTGGCCGGGTCTGTCCACGTCTTCACCGTGCCGCCCTTCTCCTGGTAGGCCTTCAGGTTGCCGTCCCAGTGCTGCTTGTAAAACTCCTTCTCGTTCTCGTAGTCGGGGAAGCGAAGCGCCCACGTGTCATCGTTCTTGACCGCCTCCATGAACTCGTCGGTGATGAGGACCGACATGTTGAACTTGTGGAGGCGCCCGGGCTCCTGCTTCGCCTCGATGAACTCGATGATGTCGGGGTGCCAGATGCCCATGGTCACCATCTGGGCGCCCTTGCGGATCTTGTCCTTCACGTCGTCGCGGTCGGACTTCATGCCGGAGCCGGCGACGATGGTGGCGGCCTGCTTATTCCAAACGTCGAGCATCTGCACCGCGCCGGGCGTCATGGAGCCGACGCCGCCGATGCGGGCCCCGCGGGGCCGCATGATGTGGGCGCAGAACCCGTAGCCGCCCTCCGAGGCCAGGATCTTGGCCTGGCGGGTCAGCTCCGCCTGGATCTCGTCCATCGAGTCCTGGTCGTGGCCCTGAAAGCCCGACACGAAACAGTTGATGAGCGTGGCCTTGCCGAGGCCGGTGCCCGCGTTGGCGAAGATGCGTCCGCCGGGCGTGAAGGGGAAGGGACCGGTGCCCAGGCCTTTCCCGCTCAGAAGCTGATAGAAGCGCTGGGTCCACATGTCGGTGTCGTCTTCGACCTGGGCCATGGCCCGCGCGTTGCGGTACCAGGTGTCCGGCACCCGGTCGTCGGTGCCGTACTGGTAGTTTTGCCCGTAGACCTCTTCGGAGATCTCGGTCTCGAAAATGTCGTCGTTCGTCCGGTCGTCTGTGATGAGGTCGCTTTCGGACAGCTGGTACTGGTGCGACCCGTTTCGTCCCGACCGGGTGTTGACGCGGTGGCCGTTGGAGGCGTGCCCGTTGGTCGATTCGGCCGGGGCGGCCACGTCGGCCGCCGAAGAGTCTGTAGAGGAGGGGTTCTGGGACATAGCTGAGCGCTCGGTTAGTAGAAAAAGGACCTCGGACGGTTGGCGCGCGTCGCGAAGGTCAGGGCGCGCTGAGAGAGGCGATGCAATACAGGACGGCCCCCGGCAGCAGGAGCGAACTGCCCGGAACGGTCCGGCCAATGCCGTCAATCAACTCGTACGCCACGGACCACATGCCCTTGAGACGCGCAGGGCTCCCCCTCCGGCACGGCGGCCCAAGGGGACGTGATCGCTCTCCGAGCGGGCATTCGGGCTGGAACCGTTGCGCGGCAGCGCCGGCCTTCCACCGGACTTTCCCCGTGACGCAGGAGCACCCATCGGCGCGTTCCTGCCGCCATGCCACGACAGCACGACCCCGGAGAGCACGTGCTCACTAAGCGTGTCTTGTACGGTAGGTTTCTGGCGCCAAAGTATCAAATGACCGCTGTTTATTACTGTTATTGTTTCACCGCGAAAACCCTTCCTCAGCGCCGATGCGTGGAGGTCGTGCGGGAACGTGGCTTTGTGAATTCCTCGATTCGTGTGCGCCTCGTCTGTGGTGCCGTGGAATCTCACGGAGCCTGAGTCTCCTCTTCGAACGGGCTCCACATACGAAAAATTCTCGTCTGCAGCGGCCGGCGACCGAACGTTCACGCGGGTGGGGACGATGCCTCCCCAACCGTGTGCCCGAACACAGGGGATACGGGAGCGACAATTCTCCCGTGGTGGTCCGAATCGAGAGGCCTTCGGCTGCTGCTTTTCCACCGGGCCGTCTCAGGCTACGCCGTCGTTGCCGGACGCCCTCCGCCAACCCGCTGTGGTCTGGACTCCGACTCGTCCGGGGCGGTCGGGACGGTTTTCGGCCACGGACCGACGTCAGAGCCCTCGCACCAGGCGACCGCTTTCTATTACTGTTATTGATCACGCCGGGGATTCCTTTTTGGCGCCGGTCGGCGTGGACAGGACGGACGGGGGCCGTACCGCGGTTTTTGGCCCAGCTCCCTCCTAGCAGACAGGGGCGTCTCCTTGGTCCCGCCCCGGGCGCTCACTCGTCCCCGCCGTCGTAGCGGAAGTTGTACGAGATGCCAACCTCGGGCGTCCCGTGCACCACGTCGAGCCCGCCGTAGAGCACGACCCGTCCGAGGTTGCCCACGACCCCGGCCGAGACGACGGGATCCCAGTCACGCCCCGCCTGGGGATCGATGTGCGCACCGAGCCCCAGGGCCGGCTGGACGCGCGATTCGAACACGTCGTAGAAGCCGAGGGCGCTGACGCTGAGCTCCTGATCGGGGCCGTCCTCCAGGACGGCACTGTTGACGGCCGCCTGGAGCTGGACGCCGCCCCGTGGATGCGTGTAGCCGGAGGCCAGTCCGATGGGGGTGTCGCCCCGCCCGTAGAGGCCGGCCGTGCCCCCCGCGAAGGCGACAATGCCCACGGCGGCCGCCGCCCCGAGCGCAGGAATGCCAAGGTCGGTCTCCTCTTCGTCCTCGTCTTCCTCGTCGTCCTCGTCCGAGAGAATCTCCTCAACGCGAGAGCGGCCCTCCGTGTCTGCCTCATCGTCCTCGCCCTCCTTCCCGGAATCATCCCTGGCGCCCCGTCGCCCCTCCGTTCGTTCGTCTCGGCCCGTCTTCTCCGACCGCTCCGTGTCCGCCGCCGAGCGGCCTACCGTTTCGCCCCGGGGGCGTCGGGTGCGATCATCATCCTCGTCCTGCCCCCCGACGTAGTACGGGCGCGGCGCCACCCGCCAGCCAATGTAGATGCGCGACCGGGGCCTGTAGATGCTCGGCGATCGGGACGGCTCCGGCCGGCGCTCGCGGGCCTCCCCGTCTCCGGTGCGGGGGGTGCGCTCGGCCGCGTCCGACGTGAAGCCCATCCGCTCCACGACGAGGCCTTCGAGCGTCGCCCCCTCCGCGAGGATCCGACGCGCCTCGGTCGGGGAGACGTCGAGGAAAACCCGTTCGTGAGGCACGGTCACGTTGAACGCGAACCGGTCGGGGACGGGGCGGAGCGCCATGCTGTCGACACCGATGATCATCTCGGCGCGCTTCTCGCCGTCCACCCGCACGTTGGCCCGGAGCTCGACGTTCGTCATGCGGACGCCCGCCGGCCGCTCGCGCCAGGGCAAGACTTCGCCTTCGTAGAGCACCCGCTCGGCGGGGCGCCAGTTGACGACGAACGACCACCGCGACGTGGTGTCGGTCGCGGCGTACCGGTAGTCGAGCGCCATCGAGTCGATGCGGGGCAACAGGTACGGCGCGTCCTGTCCCATCTCGTCGAGGAGGGTGGGCAGCGAGCGGGGCCAGCCTTCGAGGGCCGCCGTCCCGTCGCCCGTCCCGCGGGGGGCCTGCGCCTGTCCCGAACTCACTCCGGTGATCAACAGCACGCCAACGAGCAGCACAAGCCGGAGCCCGGCAGACACGGTTCGGTGCATGGGCCTTTGATATCCAAATGGGAGAAACGGCTCTGGAATCCGTATGGCCGCACAGAGCCCCGAGTTCGTCACACCGCCCTCTCCCTCAGGCTCCTTTTTGGAGAGCAGACGACACTGAGCTATTTCTGTGCGTCCACGTGCTTCGTGCGTTCACGTGTGCTCGCGGATCGTGTCGAGGAACTGCCGGCCGTACCGTTCCAGCTTTACGTCCCCCACGCCGTGGAGGGCGCGGAAGTCGCTTTTGGACTGCGGCCGGTGCTCCACCATGGCACGGAGCGTTTTGTCGTTGAAGATGACGTAGGGCGGCACTTCTTGGTCCGTGGCGATCTGCGTGCGGCGCTCCCGGAGGGCCTCAAACAGCTCCCGTTCCGGGCCGTCGGCCGGGAGGGGATCGTCGGTCGCGGTTTTCGTGGTGTTGGGCGAGGCCGACGCCGCGGCCCCGTCGCGGAAGGCGACCGTCTCGCGGCCCTTCAGCACCGGGCGGCAGTCTTCGGTGAGCGTGAGCGCGCCGTACCCCATCACGTCCACCTCCACCATGCCCTTCGCCACCAGCTGCCGGAGGACGGACCGCCACTCGGCCTTCGACCGGTCGGCGCCGATGCCGTAGGTGGAGACGGTGTCGTGGTCGTGGCGCTGAATTTTCTCGGTGTCCTTGCCCAGCAGCACGTCGGTCACGTGGCCGCTGCCGAAGCGCTGGCCGGTGCGGGCGATGCAGGAGAGCGCCTTCTGGGCGGCCGTGGTGCCCTCCCAGGTGTCGGGCGGGCGCAGGCAGTTGTCGCAGTTGCCGCACGTGTCGCCCCCCATGTCCTCGCCGAAGTAGTTCAGGAGCACCTTGCGGCGGCAGTCCGGCGCCTCGCAGTAGCCGAGCAGGGCGTTCAGCTTGTGGCGCTGGGTCCAGCGGTGCTCGTCGTTCTCGGCGGAGTCGTCGATGAGCTGTCGCATGCGGACCACGTCCCCGCGGCGGTACGCCATCCAGGCGGTGGCGGGGCGGCCGTCGCGTCCGGCGCGGCCGGTCTCCTGGTAGTAGGCCTCCAGCGTTTTCGGGACGTCGAGGTGGGCCACGAAGCGCACATCGGGCTTGTCGATGCCCATCCCGAACGCGACGGTGGCCACCACGATGAGGCCGTCCTCGCGCAGGAAGCGGTCCTGGTGCTCGCTGCGCTTGTGATCGGAGAGGCCGGCGTGGTAGGGCACAGCGGTGTGGCCGTGGTCGGTCAGCCAGTCGGCGGTGGTCTCCACGCCGTTGCGGCTGAGGCAGTACACGATGCCGTTCTGGCCGGGGTGCTCCCGCTCGATAAACTCGTGTAGTTGTTGACGGGGCCGGTTTCCCTTCGGCTCCACCACGTAGCGGATGTTGGGGCGGTCGAAGCCGGCCACGAACCGGTCCTCATCCGTCATGCCGAGGCGGTCGAGGACGACCCGCTGCGTGGGCGGGTCGGCGGTGGCCGTGACGGCGATGCAGGGAATCTGCGCGAAGTCGCCCCGAAGGTCGGCCAGCGCCAGGTACTCGGGGCGGAAGTCGTGCCCCCACTGCGAGATGCAGTGCGCCTCGTCGATGGCCAGCAGGGAGGGCCGGGCCCGCGAGAGCAGGGTTTTGAAGCGGTCGCGCGTGGCCCGCTCGGGGGCCACGTAGCAGAGGTCGAGCTCGCCCGCCGTGAGCCGGTGCTCCACCGCCTCCCGTTCCTTGCGGCCCAGGCTGGAGTTGAGCACCGCCGCCTTCACCCCCACCTGCTGCAGGGCGTCGACCTGGTCCTGCATGAGCGAGATGAGGGGCGAGACGACGATGCCGGGGCCGTCCCGCACCATCGCCGGGATCTGGTAGCAGAGCGACTTCCCCCCGCCCGTCGGCATCAGCACGAGCGCGTCCCCGCCGTCGACGAGCCGCTGCACGACCGGCTCCTGGTACGGGCGGAACGTCTCGTACCCGAAGACGGACTGGAGGACGTGCGTGGGATCGGCGTGGGTGACGTCCATCGAGCGGGGGCGGCTGTGAAGAACACGGAGGCAGAGGCTCAATCTTCTACGGCGTCCCGCACTCCTACGACACGACGTTTCGGAAATGTTCGTGCTGCTTGCGGGCCCCTAACACGTCTCGCATCATGGCATGCCCGCGTGCACTTGAAAATCGCCTGCTCTTAGCGTCGGCCCCGCCCTTGACTTTTTGGCCCGCCGAAACGTATGGTGTTGATGTGTTAACGTTTAAGAATCAACACTCCCTCGCAATCCGCCCCCATGAACGGTTCTCTGTACAACGAACTCGGTCGCCGCGAGGGCCAAATCATGGACGTGGTGTACCGGCTGGAGGAGGCCGGGGCCGAGACGATCCGCACCAGGCTCCCCGACCCGCCCTCCAACTCCGCGACCCGGTCGATGCTCCGCCACCTGGAGGAAAAAGGCTACCTCGACCACCGGCAGGAGGGGCGCCGCTACGTTTACTTTCCCACCCGGCCGAAGGAAGAGGTGCGCCGGTCGTTGTTGGACCACCTACAGGAGACGTTTTTCGGCGGGTCGCTGTCGGAAACGGTCGCGACGCTTCTCTCGGCGAAAAGCGAGGACCTCTCTCCCGAGACGCTCCGAGAGTTGGAGCAAATCGTCGAGGATGCGCACGACTCGTCTGAATCCTCGGAGGCCGGCTCGTCCAAGACGGATGCTTCAGGGGACCCGTAGCCTCCCTCGCACCGCATTGCAAACGAACAGATGGCACCGAGCCCAATGGTTCGCCCTCTTGCGTCGTCCCATCTGAGCACCCTCCTTCTCGATGTCTTGCTGAAGGGCGCAGTCCTCTTGCTTCTTGCCCACGTGGCGAGTGCGCTACTCCGCCGATGGGAGGCGCCGGCCTCGCTTCCGCGGGCCGCCTGGGGCCTGGCATTTGCGGCGCTTCTGGCGCTGCCGATCGGGCAGATGGTTCTACCGCAGTCGTCCCTCCCCGACCCGGTCGATGAGGTCGTACGGCTCGCGGACGATTCGGCCAACGGGCCGGCGGTCCGCCGGCCGTCCTCACGGCGTGACGAGCCGTGGTCCGATTCGAAGTCGGCGTCCGGGGCCTCTGGGGAGGGGCGCACCTCCGCGTCTGCCGGAGCGTCGGGCGGGGCGGGCGCGTCCCCGGGCCGCTCCACCTCGGCGCTCGGCGAGGGCCGTGCAGACGAATCATCCTGGCTGCTGGGGTGGGCGTGGGGACCGGTCCTGCTCGGCGTCTGGGGGACCGGGGTGGTGTTGCTGCTGGCTCGCCTGCTGGTCGGTCATCTGCGATCCCGGCGCCTCCGCCGGCAGGCCCGCCGGGCCGACGCCCCGGACTGGGACGAACGCCTCCAAGAAGTTCAGGAGCAGCTTGGCTCGGGGCGTACCGCCGAGATTCGGTTTCACCCGGGGGCGACGCCGATGTCGCTCGGGCTGTTCTCCCCGACGATCCTCCTCCCAGATTCCGCCCGAGAGTGGCCCCCCGAGCGACAGCGGCTCGTCCTTCTCCACGAGATGGCCCACCTGAAGCATAGGGACCTGCTTTTGGGGCTTGTCGGGCAGCTCGGGCGCGCGCTGCACTGGCCCAATCCGCTGGCCTGGACGGGGTGGTCGAAGCTGCTTCAGGCCCGCGAGGCGGCCTGCGACGAGACGGTGCTCGCCGCGGGCGAAGATCCTGAGACGTACGCCCATCAACTGCTGGCGGCCGCGCGCCGTGCGGTGAGCAATCACGTCCCCACCCCCGCCCTGCAGATCGCCCGGCCCACGCGGCTTAAGGAGCGCATCCTCGCCATCGTAGGCCGGGACGACGTTGCGTCCTGGTCGCCCAGACGCAGGGCGCTCCTCGGAACGCTCGGCCTGGTGCTGACGCTGTTGGTGGTGGCTGTCCGCCCTCTTCCCAACGACTGGTATCCCCGTGCGGAGCGGTCGGGGAGCAGCCTGGCTGCCACCACGGTGTCTGACGCGGAGATGTCGGCTCGCAGGGCCGCGGAGCCGAATCAGAAGATTCAAAATCTGCGGGCCTTCGCCACCCTCTACGGCTACGTCCGCTACTTTCACCCCAGCGACGCGGCGGCGGAGGTCGACTGGGAGACGTTTGCCGTCCACGGCGTGCGGCAGGTGACAGGCGCCAGCAGCCGGGCGGAGTTGCGCTCGACCCTGGACTCGCTGTTCACACCGATCGCCCCGACGATCCAGTGGTACGAGACGGGCGCCCCCCCGCCCGCCCCGCACCGTGTGCTTCCGGCCGCCGACACTTCAGCGCTCAACCTCGTCGCCTGGCAGCACAAGGGCCTCGGCCTCGGCAACCGCGGGCCGTACGAAAGCGCGCGTCTTCATCGAGCACACGAAGACAGCACGAACCGACCGCCAATTGCACAGGCCATGCAGGGGCTCGACGCCACCCCGCACCGCGGGAAGCAGATTCGCCTTGACGCAGCCGTAAAGACCGACACGACCACAAACCTTGCGCACCTCTGGCTCGCCATCCTCCGTCCTAACCAACGCCCTTCGCCCGAAGACCTTTATGACTCGCCAATTTCGGCAAAGAACTGGACACGTGTGAAGCCACGCCTGGATACTGTGGCGCAGGACGCACGGCAGATTGCCGTCGGGGCTACCATCCGGAAACCCGGAACTGCCTGGATCGATCAAGTGGAGCTTTCTGTCCGAGGCTCCTCTGAGGAGGATTGGACGCCAATTGAGATTACCAATTCGAATTTCGAGAACAAAGGAGAGAACGGCCAGCCCGCCGGCTGGCGAACATTTGGCCGGTCAGGGGCGGAGGTGGCGGTAGCGTCCGAGCAGGTGGATGCGGGCGAACGCTCCCTTGAGCTACGTATTTCGCCGCAGTCGGAGGCGAGTCTTTTCGACGCTCATCCTGCCTCGGGAGAAGTGGCAAATACGGCCCTCGGACGCAACCTCTCTGCCCAAATTCCGCTTGCGCTCTACAGCCACAACGACCAAACGCTTCGCCCCGACGGCGTCCCCTCCCCGGACCGTCTCCACAATACGCTGGACGCAGTGCAGATGGGCAAGCTCTCCGCGGCGGACGAGGCGCTGCGCCTCGCGGACGTCGTCATCGCCTGGAACGTCTTCCAGCACTTCTACCCGTACTTCGAGGTCGTAGACACCAACTGGGACCAGGTGCTGACTCGAACCCTCCAGCGCGCCGAGGCCGATACGTCCAGTCGCGACTTTCTGCGCACGCTCCGGCGGATGCTGGTGCCCCTGAAGGATGGGCACGGGCGCGTGTCGCACCCCGCCGACAGCCTGACGGCCGGTCTCCCGCTCCAGTTCGATCGGGTGGAGGGAAATGTGGTGGTCGCCGACACGGCCGCCTCCGCCGCGGCCCAAAGCTGCGCGCGGCCCGGAGACGTGCTGACCGCCATCGACGGCACGCTGATCGAGGAGGCCCTTCAGGAAGAAATGCGCTCCATCTCCGGCTCCCCGCAGTGGCGGACGGTCCGCGCCCTCCGGCAGCTTGGCGAGGGGCGGCCTGGAACCACTGCCCGTCTTGAGCTTCGCCGGGAGGGACAGGCGGTGGCGTGCCAGGTTGCCCGACCGAGCGACAGCTCGACCCGCAGGCGCAAGCGGCGCCGGCTCCAGGCCGAGCCCCGGCCCGATTCGATCGACGTGCTCCCGGGCGGCACCCACTACGTCGACCTGACACGGGTCGGGATGGAGGCACTCCGCCCCCGTCTCGATACGCTCGCCCAGGCCGAGTCGGTGATCTTCGACGTGCGCGGCTACCCCGAGGGCGGCAACCAGGAGCTCCTCCAGCACCTCTCGTCCGAAACGCTCCGCTCGGCCCACTTCGAGATTCCGAAAATCATCTATCCTGATCGCCGCAAGATTGCCGGCTACACGGGCGGGCGCTGGACCCTCCCGCCGAAGTCGCCACAGCTTAGCGGTGAGGTCGCGTTCCTGACGGATGCCCGCGCCATCAGCTACGCCGAGAGCATCATGGGCATCGTGGAGCACTACGACCTGGGCACCATCGTCGGCCGGCCGACCGCCGGGGCGAACGGAAACGTGAATCCATTTACGCTTCCCGGGCAATACCAGGTCTACTGGACGGGCATGCGCGTCCAGAAGCACGACCGGTCTCAGCACCACCTCGTCGGCATCCGGCCGGACGTGCGGGCCACGCGCACCGTCGAGGGGGTGCGGGCCGGTACGGACGAAGTGTTTCGGACGGCGCTCCGCGTTCTCGAACGGTCCCCGTAGTCGCTTCCTCCCTCACAATGGCTCTATTCAGTAAAGTGCGCCGATCTACGCTGGTTGCCGCGGGCCTCGTGCTTCTCGCCGGGGCCGCCGCCCTTACGTACACGTACCGCGACACGCTCGGGCTAACCGACCCACCACGAGGCGAGCAGGTTGAAAATCTTCGTGCCTTCGCCACCCTCTACGGCTACGTCCGCTACTTCCACCCCAGCGACGCGGCGGCGAATACCGACTGGGACGCGTTTGCCATCCACGGCGTGCGGCAGGTAAGGAACGCCGCCAACCGGGCCGAACTGCGGGCCGAACTGGAGGCGCTCTTCGAGCCGATCGCGCCGACGATCCAGCTGTACCGGACTGGGAACGAGCCGCCTACGCCCGCCGACGTCCTTGCGCCCTCGGATACGGCAGGGCTGAATCTCGTGGCTTGGCAACACCAAGGGATCGGCTTCTCTCAAGGCAACGTTCCGAGCAAGGTCCGTCGATTGAACGACTCGCTCAGAACATACCGTAGCATCCGTCTCAATCGCCCCCCCGGGCGAGACCGGCTTTTCGAGGCACACGCCGCCCCGAAGGAAATGACGGCGAAGCCGCTGGGGCGAGGCTTGTCTGTTCAATTGCCGCTCGCTCTGTACGGGGAGGCCGGACAGACACTCCGCCCGGCGAACGCCCCCTCGCCGTCTGCGCTGCGGGACTCGCTCAGCCACGTCGAGACCCCAATTCTTAAGACTACCTCCTCGCTTCGGCTCGCGGGCGTGACGATCGCCTGGAACGTCTTCCAGCACTTCTACCCGTACTTCGGGGCCGTAGACGTCGACTGGGACGCAGTGCTCACGCGCACCTTTCGACGGGCCCTGGCCGATGACACGTCGACGACCGAGTTTGTCCAGACCCTTCGTCGCATGGTCGCCCAACTGGAGGACGGGCATGGCCGAGTGGTTCACTCAGGAACGTCTTCCACCTCCGGACTGCCCGTCCGGTTTGGTCGGATCGGGGACGAGATCGTCGTCGTAGACACCGCGGGGCACCTCGATCGGACTCTGTGTCCGGACATCGGAGACGTGGTCGTGTCGATCGGTGGTCGTCCTCCCGAGCAGCGGTTGCAGGAAAGGAAGCGGTATATCTCCGGCTCGCCGCAGTGGACGGAGGGGCGGGCCCTGCAAAAGCTGGGGCGGGGAGACCCAGGATCGCCTGTCTCTCTCACCGTTCGGCGAGGGAACGCCGAGAACACGTGCAAGGTGACGCGTTCCGACCGGCGCATCCCCTGGCGACAGCTTCAGGTGGATGATCGTCCGAACACAGTAGATACGCTCCGCGCCGGCGTTCGCTACGTTGATCTCACTCGGGCCGTGTGGCCTACGCTCCGGCAGCACATCGGGGAGCTTGCAGACGCAGACAGGGTTGTCTTCGATCTTCGGGGGTACCCAACCGGCGGTGCGCTCAAGCTTCTGCCCCACCTGTCCGGGGACACGCTCCGATCGGCCCGGTTCCAGAAACCACAGTTCATTTACCCCGATCAGGAGAAGATCGTCGGCTACGACGCGTCCGGGCGGTGGACGCTCCCCCCCGAAAAACCACAGATTACCGGCGACGTAGTGTTTCTGACCGGGCCGGGGGCCATCAGCTACGCCGAGACCATCATGGGCATCGTGGAGCACTACGAGCTAGGCACCATCGTCGGCCAGCCGACCGCCGGGGCGAACGGAAACGTCAACCCCTTTGAGCTTCCGGGCGGCTACAAGGTGTGGTGGACCGGCATGCGCGTCCGCAAGCACGACGGCTCCCAGCACCACCTCGTCGGCATCCGGCCGGACATCGAGGCCGAGCGCACGATTGAGGGCGTGCGGAACGGGCGGGACGAGGTGCTGGAAAAAGCCCTAGAAGTGCTCCGGTCCAGCGGGCGGGCCCCATCCAGCGAGCGCGGGGCCACCGCGTCCAACTGATCCGACCGCCCCGCTGTGCAGCATGATCGTCTATCTGGCGCAAAAGTACCTCGCGAACACGCTGGTGTTTGCGGCCGCCTTTGGCCTGCTTCCCGTCCTCTTTGGCGGTTCGCTAGCTGCGACCCTCGTGCCCGCTCTGTTCTGGGGCAGTGCGGCGGCGGCCGGCTACACCTACTGGCGCTTCCGGAAAAAGCAGGTGTGGCCGCTGTACGACAACCTCCGACGGCCGCCCGTCATTTTGCTCGGGGCACTGTTCCTCGCGGTCCAGCCGCTCACCCTGACGCTCGCCTTCTGCCTGTAGCCCCACCATGAACGACGACTCGGCCCTCATTCTGGATGGGGTGTTCTACCGGGTCCCGAGCCTTGACATCCTCCAGGGCGTGCACCTGAAGGCCCACGCGGGAGCGATCACCGGCCTCTTCGGGCGCAACGGCAGCGGCAAGACGACCCTACTGAAGGTGGCCGCCGGGCAGATTCAACCCAACAGCGGCCTCACCATCATCGACGGCACGCGGCTGCACAAGCAGTCGAAATGGAAACGGTTCTCGACGATCGCCTACCTGCCTCAGGAGTCAATGCTTCCCCCGGACGTGACCGTGCGGACCCTCGTCCGGAGTGCCGGGCTGTCGTCCCACCACGTCCCCGACCAACTCGCCTCCTCCCCCACCCGGACGGTGCGGACCCTCTCCGGGGGCGAGCGGCGGCTTCTGGAAGTCGCGATCGTGTTGGGGCTGGAGCGCGACTACGTCCTGCTCGACGAGCCCTTCACGGGCGTGGAGCCCCTCCTAATCGACGCCATCGGTCGGCGCATTGAGGAAGCGGCCGCACAGGGGACCGGCGTCCTCCTCACCGACCACTACCACCAGCACGTGACACCGCTCGCCGACGACGCGTACGTCCTGTGGCAGAAGCAGTGCGTTCCGCTCGACGGCGACGCCCCCCTCCACGACCAGCTCGTGGAGATGGGGTATCTCCGGGCCGACGCGGCCGCCCGCTCGTAGCCGAGGCCGACAGGAGCGCCCGGGCGACCTCCCGGCGACACCTGGTCTCGGACATCCGGCGAACGCCTCTTCTCCCCCTTCGTACCACCGGCACCAATTCTCTTGGCCTTCACACCCCCCCCTGTGATGGACACCGACGGCTGCCCCCACGAGGGCGACGGCGAGACGCTCCTCGCCGATACACGGATGGCCCTCTGCCGCTGCGGCGCTTCCGAAAGCAAGCCCCTCTGTGACGGAGGCCACACGGAGATGGGCTTCGAAGCGGGTTGAGTGCGTTGCTCCTTCACGGGACGAACCGCTCCCTACGAACTGGATTGAGAGCGCGGGGGCGTGGAAGCACGGGAGCACGCGGGACCCTGGCCGTCTCGCACGCCGCCGGGCCCTCGTCGCACTCTCTCACTCTTCATTCCTGCGCTCTCCTCCCCTACACTCTTCACGCCCACGCATTCTTCCCCTGCGCCCAAACCAACATGGCCTCGTCGAAGAAGGCAATTTACGCCGCCATCCTTGGCAACTTCGCCATTGCCGTCACCAAGTTTCTCGGGGCGGCCGTCAGCGGCAGCTCCGCGATGCTGGCGGAGGGCATCCACTCGCTCGTGGACACCGGCAACGGCGGCCTGCTCCTGCTCGGCCTTCGTCGCAGCAAGCGGCCCCCGGACGAGAACCACCCCTACGGCTACGGCAAGTCGCTCTACTTCTACACCCTCGTCGTCGCGGTGCTTATCTTCGGGCTCGGGGGCGGCATCTCCCTCTACGAAGGCATCCTCCACACGCTCGACCCCGGCCACGGCGGCGCCAGCACCGCCTCCGTCCTCGGCGTCACGGTCGGCGGCCTCATGCTCAACACGGTCGTCCTCGGCGCCGCCATCGTGTTTGAGGGCCTCGCCCTGCGCACCGCCCTTCAGGAGTTCAAGAAGCAGCGCGGCGACACGCCCTTCTTCGAGGCCATCGTGACGAGCAAGGACCCGACGACCTTCACGGTCGTGTTCGAGGACACCGCCGCCCTGGCCGGCCTCGTCGTCGCGCTCGTTGGCATTCACCTTGCAAGTCTACTCCACATGCCCGTGATCGACGGGATCGCCTCCATCATCATCGGGCTCATCCTGTGTGGCGTGGCCGCCTTTCTCATCTGGGAAAGCAAAAAGCTCCTGATCGGCGAGGCGGCGGCCCCCGAGATTCGGGACGACATTCGTCGCATGGCCCACGACGACGCGGACATCGCGTCGGTCGAGCGCCTGCTCACGATGCACATGGGCCCTCGCGCCCTCCTCCTGAACATGGACCTCCGCTTCCGGGACGACCTCGACGCCAACACCGTGGAGGCCGCCGTCGATCGGCTGGAGCGCGCCATTCGGAAGGCCCACCCCAGCATCCGGTACATTTTTGTGGAGGCGGGCTCGATTGCCCGCACGCGAGCATCGGACTCGGGGGCCTCTGCGGCCGGCGGTCCGCCCTCGTAGAGAATATTCACCGTCGGCGCCGACGCACTGCATTGACGATGGGCCACGGATTCCGTATCCATCATTCTGCCCTCGGCCCCTTCCGCTGTTCCCTCGTTCCATCTTCACCTCCATGCCGACCGTTCTCTCCCGTGCCCTCTTCCGCGGCGGCTGCGCCGGCCTCGCCCTGCTCGTGCTCGCCGGCTGCGGCGGCTCGCTCTCTTCGCTCGCCCCGACGCCCGAGCCGAAGCGGGTGCCCGAGGATACGATCCTGGTGGCGGACACGGACACCACCGCCCTCGACCCGGAGGTGGCACGCCTGTACGCCCTGGAGTCGGAGCTCCTGGCCGCGGACGACAGTACGCGCCGGGCCCACCTCCTCAACCAGGCCATGGCGGAGCTGGCCACCCTGCTCCGCACCCGGCCGGACGCCCTCGAACGGAGTGCTGTCCGGTCGGTCTACGGGGGGCTCACGGCCGAGTACCGGCGCTTCCACGGCTACCCCAGCGACCCGGACTCGACGCTCCTGGCCCGGGGGCAGATTTTCTCCGTCCGGGCCCGCTTGTTCGCGGAGCTGGAGGACGTCGAAAATCCGCTTCTGGAGGGCGCCCCCGTCCGTCCGGAGGCCGAGGTGGAGGGGACCGAGATTCCGATGACCTCGAACCGGTTGGTGAAGCAGAGCACGACCGCCCTCGAGGAGGAGCCCAGCGAGCACGTCAACCATTGGCGGCGGCGTGTGCAGGTGTACGGGCCCATGATCGAGCACATTCTGGCGGAGGAGGGCGTGCCGCAGGAGCTGAAGTACCTCGCCATGATCGAGAGCGGCCTCAACCCCGACGCCCGGAGCTGGGCCGGCGCCGTGGGCATGTGGCAGTTCATGCCCGGCACCGGCCGGCGGTACGGCCTTACGGTGAACGCGTGGGTCGACGAGCGGCGCGACCCGGAAAAGGCCACCCGGGCGGCCGCCCGGCACCTGGGCGACCTGTACGACGAGTTCGGCGACTGGCACCTCGCCCTGGCCGGCTTCAACTGTGGGGCCGGCTGTGTGCGCTCCGCGCTCCGCCGGGCCGACGCCGAGGACCCGTCGTACTGGGACGCCCACGAGTACCTGCCGCGCGAGACGCAGGGCTACGTGCCCATGTTCATCGCCGCGGCCCGCGTGATGGAGAACCCCGAGGCGTTCGACCTCGCCCCGCCCGAGCCGGCCTCGCCGCTCGCCTACGACTACGTCCCGATACACGGAAGCCGCCTCTCGCTCCGCACCGTGGCCCGCCTCGCCGACACCACGCGCAGTGCCATCGAGTCGCTCAACCCCGAACTGCGGCGGGGCCGCGTGCCGCCCTCCAAGGAGCGGTACTACGTGCGCATTCCGCTGGGCAGCTACCCGCGGTTCGCCTGGAACTACGCCGAGCTGCCGGACGAGAAGAAGCAGCCGGCCACCACCTACGCGGTGCGCCGGGGCGATACGCTCTCCGAGATTGCCGTGCGCTTCGGCACCTCCACCGCCACGCTGAAGCGGCTCAACGGCATCAGCGGCGCCATCATCCGCCCGGGCGACCGGCTGGTGGTGCCCGTCCAGGAGTACGCGAGCGCCCTTAGTGCGGCCGACCAGCGGCGCCCCCTGCGCGTGCAGTACGACACGTCGCCCCCCACGCGCCCGCTCGACGCGATCGAGACGGCCCGCGCCCCGTCGGACACGACGTCCGGGCCGCCCGATGCATCCCCCGCCTCCAGCCCCCAAACGGCCGCCTCCGCCCCCACGTCCTACCGCGTGACCCGGGGCGACACGCTCGGGGAGATTGCGCAACGGTTCGGGGTGTCCATCCGGGAGCTCCAGGCCTGGAACGACCTCAGCGGCACCCGCATCCGCCCGGGCCAGCGCCTGCAGATTCGGGACTGACCCGGCGGGACGATTCTATGCGCCGTCGTCCGCTGTGTCGTACACGGTGCGGACCGTCTCGGCCACCTCCAGCGCCACGTCCCGGTTGTAGCGGAAGGCGAGGTCCTGGTACTTGATGACGTCGTAGATCGTCCCGATCAGGCACAGCCCGCCCGTGAAGAGATAGACGAGCCCCAAGGCAACCTTTCCCGTGTAGAGCCGCTGTAGCCCCGCGGCGCCGACAAACCCCACCGCTGCGAGAATCAGGATGTGGGCCGGGTCGCGACGGCGCGACCGGTAGATGCGCGCGAAGTGTTCGGCCTGCGCGTCGCTCATGTCGTTGAGCAGGCGGGCGACCTCGACCTGTTCGTCGCCCTCGAGTTCAGGGAGGTAGCGGAGCACGTTGGACATGGGCGGAGAAGCGGTGGGTGTGAGAGAATGGGAGGCTCAGTGCGACGGGGCGGGCGCCGTCCGGCACAGCGACACGACGTGCACCGCGAGCACGCCGACGACGGGGCCCGCCAGCGGGTGCGCGTTCCACGACGCCGTCCAGTGCCCACGGGCCAGGTGCGCGATGGCCGTCCCCAGGCCGTCGCCCGGACACGGGAGGCCCAGCTGCTCGATCAGGCACAGGTTGATCCCGCCGGAGGCCTGGGGGGCGATGCTGGCCGCAGCGAGCAGGGCCGCCGTCCAGAAGACGGCCTCGAACGGCACGGCCCGAAGCCGCCGGACGACCGGCCCTACTGCGCCTTGGACGGTCGGCATGGGGAAAGGACGGATCGAATGAGAACTCTTGAGTGGGCCCCTATCACGGGTCGGGCCCCTGCACTGTTACACCCGCATGGCCCTCCGCTCCTACGCCTCCAGGTGGCCGAGCAGCAGCCGGTTGACGGTCGCCGGGGCGTCGTGCTGCACCCAGTGGGTGGCGTCGTCGATGATCCGGAGGCGCCCGTCGGCACACATCGCGGCGCTGGGGGCCGCCATCTGCCGGCTGAGGGCGATGTCCTGGGCGCCCCACACCACGAGCGCCGGCACGTCGACGGCCCCGGACGGCGGAGTACTGCGCAGTGCTCGGCGGCCTGCGGCCCGGTACCAGTTGAGCATGCCCCGAAGCCGGCCCGGCCGGCGCCACGCCCGGCGGTAGGCCGCGAGGTCCGCGTCGGCAAACGTGTCGGGGCGCCCGCTCCACCGGAGCATCGTGGCAAGGCCCTGGCCGTCGTTGCGCCCGAGCAGCCACTCCGGCAGGCCGGGCACCTGAAAGAACAGCGCGTACGTGCTCCGCAGCAGCTGGGTGGGGCTCGTGCGGAGCGTGTCCCGAAAGACGTGCGGATGGGGCACGTTGAGCACCGCGAGGCGCCGCAGGCGCTCCGGGCGGGCGTGGGCCAGGTGCCACGCCACCATTGCGCCCCAGTCGTGCCCCACGACCGAGGCGCGAGCCCGGCCCGTGGCGTCGACGACCGCGCACACGTCGTCCACGAGACGGTCCAGGTCGTAGGCGGCGACGGCCCGCGGCGCGTCGCTGTGGTTGTAGCCGCGCTGGTCCGGCACGACGACCCGGTGGCCCGCCGCGGCGAGGGCCGGGATCTGACGGCGCCACCCGTACCAGAACTCCGGGAAGCCGTGCAGGAGCACGACGAGCGGGCCGTCCTCGGGGCCCGCCGCCCGCACATGCAGTCGCACCCCTTCACGGTCGACCCAGTGCCGCTCAAGAGACACCGAGCAATGGTTCGTGGGATCGCTCTCCATCACTGTCTCACTTTCATCGTGTCCGCCCACCTCTCCAATCCTCACCCCTCCAACCCTCAACTCTCTCCCCTCAATCCACCATCGGACTCGCGGCCGGATCGTATACCTCGTTCTGGTGGTGTTCTTTCAGGCGCTCGTACGCGGGATCGTCCGTGAGGGCCTGCCACGCGTTCCGAAAGACGACGGCCGCCGCCCGCTTCTCGGGATCGGCCCACTGCTCGGGCTCCCGCTCGGTGCCGTCGTCTTCATACTTTCGCCCGCCCGGATACTTTGCGTACCGCATGGCCCGCGTGAAGCCCATCTGCAGGTACTTCCGTGCCATGTCCATGCCCACGAAGTCGTCCGCGGCCCGGTACCGTTCGTAGGCCTCCCGGAGGGCCTCCACCGCGGCCTCCGCGGCGGCCTCGTCCTTGAAGCCCCAGTCCGGAAGCAGCTCGTCCTTGTACGGCTGGACCTTGAACACGCCCTGCTCGCTGGAATCGTACCGGTAGGCCTCCGGGTGGGCCCGGAAGTCAGTCTCGTACGCGCCTGCCATGGATCCAGACCTCCTCGTTGCGTGCACGTCCTGGGTCCCGTCTCACTCCGCGGACGCCGAGTCCGGGTTTTGGGGCGTCACCTGTCGGGGCCGGGTGCGCTCCTCGGCGAGCCGGGCCCAGGTGCGCTCGGTGAAGTCCCGAAACGTCTCTTTCTGGTGGAGCCACCCGAAGTGAAGGGCGTAGGGCGTCACCTCCATGTATTCGCCGGCCCTCGGCAACGACTCGGCCCCCCTCAGCAGGGCGTTGCGCAGCGACGTGTTCGAAATGCCGCGGAGGCTGTACACGAACCGGTTGGTGTAGAGGCGATACGACACCTCCTTGAAGTCCGGGTCGTGGTCGGTCAGGCTGTCGATGTAGTCGAGCTGCGGGCTGTTGCGCCCCTGCAGCCACGGAAATACGTGCAGGTCGAGCTTGCTCATGGCCAGGGCGATGCTCCACTCGCAGGTCTCCTCACTGCGCCCTTCGTCGAGCCGGCTCCGGAAGTGCGTCTTGCCCACCCGATCGAGAAAGGACGCGGCCGCCGCGTCGACCTCTCGGGTGCAGGCGTCGTCCTGGGCGTAGATCATGCCTGCCTGCACGCGCGGCAGTTGGGTAAGGCCAAGCCGACGTAGCGTGCGGCGGCGGCGCCCCAGCAGCACGTCGACGACGACCCCGAGCCCCTTCGGCCCCCCAAAAAAATGGTCGGCGTTCTGCAGGCCGGTGGCGGTAAACGGGAAGGCCGAGAACTGCCGCCAGAGGGGATCCGGGTTGCGGCACCATATGATGTCCGCGTCCACGAAGAGCGACCGCTCGAAGGCCTTGAAGCGATGGAGATGGTGCTTGAACCCGACGATCGACCGGTGCTCTCGGGGCAGGTCCTCGAGCACGTCGAAGTGCGCATCCAGCCCCCGACGCTCCAGCAGGGCCCGGTGGTGCTCCGGGCAAAAGAGGGCCACGGGCCGGTCGGGATCGTGCCGACGAAGCGTGTGGACCGACGCCACGACGTGCTTCACGTATCGATCGGGGCCGTAGCTGTGAAGGACGTAGCCTTCGCGGGGGGAGGACATGAAGACAGAAAGGGCAAGCTGATTCGACGGGACATGCTCTTCAAGACGCGGGCCCCGTCGATTGGTTCATGTCTCGCGACCGGCCACGTGGAGCCTCACCGGGGCGGAAGCAATTCGATGTCGTCGACGTCGACCTTTGCCTCGTCACCGGTGGTGTCCGAGTCGCTCCACAGCGTGATCGACACCGGGCGATCGGGGGGATCCTCGCCAAACACCTGCCGGTAGTCGTCCCGGATGCGCCGCTGGACCGTCTCCCACTCGCCCGTGCGCGGCTCGCGGGCCGAGTCGACGACGATGACCTTCAGCGGGCCAAAGGAGACGGTCGTGCCCACCGGCAGGGAGGAGCTGTAGGTGTACTTGATGCTCTTCGGCCGCCCCAGCCAGTCCGACCCGAACGTCACGTACACCGCGCCCCCCGTGTCGTTTTGGTCCCGTTCGCTGGCGCCCTCCGGCAGCTTGCGGGCCCGCCAGCGCCACTTGAGGCGGGGATGATCCTTCAGGTTCCATTCGAAATCGACGCCGTTTCGCTTCGTGTACCGCAGCGCCTCCCCATCTGTGATGAGCTGGACGTAGCGGTTCCCGTTCTCCTCCCGCACCTCCACGGTCTCGCCCGGATCGCGGCTCTCCTCGTACGACTGGATGTTCTCATCCGACTTCACGAACACCCATCCGTCGGGAAACGTCCCCGGCGCGTCGTCTTCAAAGTTGTCGACAATCACCGGGTCCCCCTCATTCGAGGTCGCCCCCTGTGCGTGCCCAGCCTCAGGGGCGGAGAGGGAAATCCCCAGAGCCAGCCCCCCGACACACAGTCCCAGTCGACGGACCGTCTCGCCAAAAAGCGCTGAGTATGTTGGAAGAATAGAGTGGGGCATAGGAGAGCATTTGGTTGAAAAGGAGTGAGCACCTTCTCCCCCATTCTTCGCGCGTTCTGGTCCGTTCCGTTCACGGCCACGCTCCGTCCATGACGCCGCGTTCGGCCTTCCAGAAGTAACTGTGCCGGATGCCGTCTCGGTCCAGCCGCGCAGCCCCAAAGAGGCCCCACAGGTACACACACGGTTGCGGCGTGCTCCCTCACCGAAACGTTTACACCAAATTCCGAGACCAATTGCACACTCGCCCTCGTCCTACACGTCCTCCTTTCCGTGCCGGCCTGCAGCCCGGACGGCTTGACTTCTACGTCTCGTTGTGCCGAAATTTACACTGCATTCCACCGGCCCTTTTCTGCGGACGCACCGTTCCTTGGTGGGTCCGTTCGGAAGAGCGCCGGACGCCGCCCCCCAAGCCGACGACGTCCTTCTTCCGATAGGTCTTTCCCTCAGTAGCCAACTTTGTGCCCCATGGGCTTTCCCAAGCGCGCCCTCCAAATTGTGGGTGGGGTGTTGGTGGTCTACGCCCTGCTCGTAGCTACCCACCTCGGTGAATTTTGGCCGTTTAGCATCTACCCGATGTTCTCACAGGCGGGCAATCCCTGGACCCGGGCCATGGTCCGCGAGATGCCATCCCAGACCGACCCCGACACCCTCTCGTGGGACGCGGTATCGCTTCAGAGCCTTCCTGGCGCGTCCTACCCATTGGCGCCGAAGGGCATCAACCAGAACGACGTGGCCAACTACGTGTCGAAGACCGACCGGTGGTCCGACGAACGCGTGCAGGGGCTCCGCAGCCTCTTCTTTAAGAACCGGTCGGTGAATTCCTCGCTCCTCGTGTATCGCGTGCGCGGCGAACTGGTGGCCGATTCCGTCTCCATCTCCGCCACCCCCGTCCTTCTGTTCACCCCCGGCGCCAGTCATCTCAACCCGTCGCCCAGCGACCGCACCGTGGCGGGACGCTCCCCCCCTGCCGAGTAGCAACGCCTTCCACCTCCGCGTCTCGCCCGTCTTCCTCTGCCTCCCCCATGTCTACACTGGCCCGCTTCGCGCACACCCTCCGCTACGAACTCTTCGAGAACACACCGCCGGACACAAAGGGGCGTCGCCTCTTCTTTCGGGGGCTGGAGCTGTTCATCATGGGGTACGCCGTTTACTTCTGCTGGACCTGGGGCGTCTACATCCAGCAAAATATCAGCTCGGTCCTGCTCCCCTTGGGACTGGCGAACTACATCGACGTGTCGTTCATGTTCGACCACAACGTGGCCCTCATCAATGCCGTTTTGGTCGGCATGCTCGGGCTCGTCGGGTTTTTCCGGCTCTGGCGGCCGGCCTACCTGCTGGCCCTCCTTGCGTTTCACCTGCAGTACGTGGCCCGGTACTCCCTGGGCGAGATCTCACACGGGTCCAATCTCATCGGCATGGGTGTTCTCGGGCTGGGGCTGGCCCTCGTTGTCTTCCAGGGCGAACGCCAGCGCCGTCGCTTCACCTTCGGCTTCCTGTACTTCTTCATCGGGCTCGGCTACACGTCCGCCGCCGTCTGCAAGCTCATCGGCACCGGCATCACGTGGCCCGACGGGCGTCACCTCCTCATGTGGATTGGCGAACGGAAGGTCGACACCCTCTCCAGGTTCGGAAGCTTTGACGCCACCATGCTCCAGGATCTGGTCTTCTACGACTACCACTTCGGCACGCTCATTCTGCTCGTGGGCCTGCTCACCGAGGCCGTTAGCTTCCTCATGTGGTGGGGCAAGTACCGATACCTCGTGGTTATGCTCGTGGTGGGCATGCACTTCGGCATCTTGTTCAGCATGAACATCTTTTTTCAGGCCTCGACCATTCTTCTCATTCTGCTGGGCCTGCCGTGGCACCGGCTCATCGACTACGGCCTCGACCGCGCGCCGGCCACCGTCGCGTCCTCGTAGGTCGACCCCCCTGAGCGAGACGCGCCCTGCCTCCTTGCGTTCGTGCCCTTCGTATGCGCCTCCTGTTTGTCACCCAGGACTTCCCGCCGGACGTAGGCGGCATTCAGACGTACTCCTGGGAGGTCGCGACCCGGCTGGCCGAGCGGGTGGAGGCCCTCGAGGTGATCGCCCCTCACCGCCCCTCTGCCGCGAGGGTCGACCGGGCCGCGCCCCCCGCCGTCACCCGCGTTCGCGGACGCCCCGACCTGCTGCCCGTCACGGCCCTCTTCACTGTCGCACGGCGGGCCGTTCGTTTGCGGGCCGACGTGGCCCTCCACGCCCAGTGGCAGACGGTGGGGGCGTCCGCACTTGCCCGGTGGCTCACCGGCTACCCGCGCCGCATCGTCTGTGCCGCCCACGGGCGCGAATTGCTCTTCAACCCGCTGTCGGGCCGCTCCGGGCTTGGGGCTGCCTACGACCGGTTTCGGCGGTGGTCGCTGGCGCAGCCCGACGCCCTCCTCCCGGTGAGTCGGTATACAGCCCGTCTCCTGCAGGAGCGCGGCGTCCCGCCCGCCCGTCTCCGCGTGGTTCCGAACGGCACGGACCCGAACCGCTTTCGTCCCCGAGGGGGCAGGGCGCTCCGCGACCGCCTCGGCATCGGCCGCCGTCCGATGCTGTTGACGGTGGGCCGCCTGGTCCCGCGGAAGGGCGTCGACACGGTTCTCCGAGCCCTTCCCCGCATCGCCGCCTCCGTGCCGGAGGTGCAGTACATGGTCGCCGGCACCGGCCCCGACCGCAGTCGGCTGGAGCGGCTGGCCGTCCGGAAGGGGGTGCGCGACCGTGTGCACTTTGTCGGGCACGTGGCCGACGACGCGTTGCCCTCCTACTACTCCGCGGCCGACCTCTTCGTAATGCCGGCCCGCGAGGCCCCGCCCGACGTGGAGGGATTCGGGCTCGTCTTCCTGGAGGCCAATGCCTGCGGCACCCCCGCCGTCGGGGCGCGGTCCGGGGGCGTCCCCGACGCGATCGTGGATGGGGAGACCGGCCTGCTCGTGCCCCCGGCCGCCCCAACCGCCCTGGCCTCCGCCCTCGCTTCTCTGCTGCACGCCCCGGAGCAACTCGCGACCCTGGGGCGCCAGGGCCGTACGCGCACCCTGCGCACGGCCAACTGGCAGGAGGTGGCCCGGAACGTCCACGCGTTGCTGTCGGAGGTGGCATCGCATCGCCCCCTTCCGTAGGGGGCTCAACGCCACCTGACCCGGTTCGAGTGGCCGCCGTCCCCTCGTCTTCTCCGCGAACGGACACAACATCCCTGTAACAACAGTTGCCTTCGTGGCTCTGCTTTACGTATTTTTGGCACGGAGATGCCCCAGATTCCGCAGAATTCGCTCCTCCCTCTCATCTCACCTGATGCAGAGCAAATTTTCGAAAATTTGGTTTGTTGCCTCGGTGGCACTGCTGGCCTTTTTGATTGGCTTCGCGGTGCGGGCGGCCCGGGTGCCTCCCAATGACGTTCTGAAGCAGGCATGGATGCAGGCCCGGTCGACGGTCGAGCCCCCGACCTTCTTGAAGCCCAGGGTACACGACCGCAGCGGCTTCTCCCTCGGACGCAGATCCTTCGGCCGAATGAACATTGTCCTCGCCGCCGGCGTCGTGGTCGGCTTTGCCGTCATCATCGAACGCCTTCGCCTTCCCGGGCACGCCCGCCAGGTGGGGCGGCACAGCACCACCTGTCTTCGGGTGCTTCGGGACGACTCCCTGGATGACGCGGCGAAGGAAACGGCCCTGCAGAATCGCGCCCGGGAGCTTTTCGGGCTCCTGGGTCGACTGGTGGGGGGAAGTGCCCTCGCACTGGGGCTTCCTCTGGGGGGTGTCTGGCTTCTTGGCCGTGCGGGCGTCGGCTCATTTAGCGGCACCTTCGCCACGCTTCAGCGCATTGATTTTCTCGCCGTGACGACGGCGGTCGGCCTGCTCGCATACGTCCTCGTTCAACGCACCCGTGCATCATGACTTTCGAGGACCGCTACGGCTGGCTCGATCGGCTTCTCCACCGCACGGCCTTCCGCGCCGGCACGGCCCAGCACGCCCTGTCCGACGTAGAGAACATTCTGTACCGGGACACCCTCAGCTCGATTTCGGTCGACGATCCGGTTTTTATCACGGCGCTCCCCCGCTCGGGCACGACCATTGTGCTGCGCCTCCTGTGGAACACGGGCCGGTTCGCGAGTCACACGTATCAGGACATGCCGTTTCTACTATGTCCCTTGTTCTGGGACCGGTTCTCCGATCAGTTCGACGGCGGGACCCAGACGACCGAACGGGCACACGGCGACGGGCTTCAGGTGTCGGGCAAGAGCCCCGAAGCCTTCGAGGAAATGATCTGGAAGCACTTCTGGCCGGATGCATATCGGGGACGGTGCATCCAGCCCTGGTCGGACGACGACCACGACCCTGCGTTCGACACGTTTTACGAGTCCCACATGCGCAAGGTCGTGGCCGTACGGCGGGACGCCCCCTCGGCCGACTTGCGCTACCTCTCGAAGAACAACCTCAACATTGCCCGTCTCGGGGCCCTCCCCCGGCCGCTTGAGGCCGGTACGTTCGTGGTCCCTTTCCGCGCCCCATTCCAGCAGGCGGCCTCCATGCTGCAGCAGCACGAACGCTTCCTCCAGCTTCACGACGACGATGACTTCGTGCGAGAGTACATGGAGGCCATCGGGCACCATGAGTTTGGGCACGGCCTCCGCCCCGTGAACTTCGACGGCTGGGTCGACGACGCCCCCGAGCCCACGAGCCTTGCCTTCTGGGTCCGGTACTGGATCGCGGCCTACCAGCATGTGCTGGCCCACGCCGACGAAAATACTGTCCTTCTCTCGTACGACCGCCTCGTTGACGAACCGCGCACAGCCCTTTCTCGTTTGGCCGATCTCATTTCTGTAGACCCATCTGCCCTCACCGGTCAGGCCGATCAGTTGCGTCCGCCCCGCTCCCATTCCGTAGAGACCGCCGCCCTCTCTTCGGAAACGCGACGGCGCGCCGCTGCGCTGCACGAGACGTTGAAGCAGCGCGCCCCCCTTTGACCTCGGTAGTTCTCTCCTCTTCTTTCGCTCGGCTCTTCGGGCCCTCATGCTCCAGCGGTTCTACGAGACCCTTTCTACCCTCCGTGCCCGCTGGACTCGGTTCACCGAAAGCCCCATGGGGGCGTGGGTTCGGACCGGCCTCCGCTGGCTGTTCGTGGGGGGCATCGTGGCGTACCTGGCCTACGAACTTACGACCATCGGGTGGGGGGAAGTGGCACGCGCCCTCCCCGTTACGCCGTGGTTCTACGTCCTGCTGCTGCTCATGTACGGCACCCTGCCCCTCACCGAGGCGGTTCTCTACGGGACGGCCTGGGGCGCCCAGTACCGCGACCTCCTGCCGGTCCTCTTCCGAAAACGGGTCCTGAACAACGACGTGCTCGGCTACTCCGGGGAGGCCTACTTCTACCTGTGGGCCCGCCGCGAGACCAACCTGGGCACGGGAACCGTGCTCCGCACCGTGAAGGACAACGTGGTGATCTCCTCGGTCGCGTCCACCAGCGTGGCCTTCGGGCTGCTGGCCGTCTTCTTCCTCACCGGCCAGATTGAGCTGCTCCGCCAGTACCTGCCGTCGGAGGCCTACACGCTCGGGGCCGGCGTGGCCGTGCTGATCATCCTCGTGAGCGCCGTCGTGGCCTTCCGGCGCTCCATTCTGTCCCTTCCGTCGTCGCTGCTGGGGCTCTTCGCCGCCGGCCACGTTGCCCGCTTCGTCCTCAACAACGGCCTGCAGGTGACGCAGTGGGCCGTGGTCATCCCGGAGGTCTCGGCGGGCACCTGGATCACGCTGCTCGCGCTGTACATCGTGATCCAGCAGGTCCCGTTCGTGCCGTCCCGGGGCCTCGTGTTCATGAGCGCAGGCGTGGGCCTGTCCGGGCCGCTCCAGATTCCGGAAGCGCCCCTCGCCAGCATGCTCCTCGCCCAGAGCCTGCTCGACCGCGGCCTCAACTTCCTCGTCTACACGGGCACGACCGCCGCCGAGGCCGTGGGGGACGACGTGGAGGAGCTCGACGACCTGTCGATTCCCGAGGAAATGGGGTAGGCGGCGGGCCGTCCGGCGCACCAGTCCGGCCGACGCCGTTCGGGCACGGCCGCCCCCGAACGCGTCGTCGAGGGCGCGTGGCGGCCGCCGCGGGCCCATCGGCGGGGACAAGGAGGGCCACTGTCGGCAGTCGAACGGGGGACCGATTGGGGCACGCCCCCGCCTTCCGTCTATTTTCATTTCCGCAGGCCCTCCCTCGGGGGCAGGGGCATGGGGCTCCACACGAGGCATCCACACCGGCGGTGCGACGCCCTCGCCGACGAGCACCGACTCGTTTTTGCGCGCTGTGGCCCCGGCCCTGGGGCCCGCACCGCTGTTTTGTGCTCTTCAATGGCCGCCCGTCGCCTTGCGCCTGCGCCTCGGGAGCGCTTTTTTAGGAGCGCTCGCTCCAAATCGGAAGCGCGCGTTCCCTGCTCTCCGCCCGTTTCACCACTGCGCACTGATACATGGACTCCGCCGCCGTCGCGTTTACGACGCTGGACTACGTCATCTTTGGCGTCTACCTGTTTGTCATCGTCGGGCTCGGCCTCTGGGTCTCCCAGGAGGAGGAAGGGGAGGAGAAGGACAGCGCCGATTACTTCCTGGCCAGCAAGGCGCTTCCGTTCTGGGCCATCGGCTCCTCCCTGATCGCGGCCAACATTTCCGCCGAGCAGTTCATCGGCATGAGCGGCTCGGGCTTCCGGGTGGGCCTGGCCATCGCCTCCTACGAGTGGATGGCCGCCGTGACCCTGCTGGTGATCGCCTGGTTCTTCTTGCCGATCTACCTGGAGAAGGAGATCTACACGATGCCGCAGTTCCTGGAGGAGCGCTACGACGGGCGGGTGCGGATGCTGCTCGCCATTTTTTGGCTGCTGGTGTACGTGTTCGTGAACCTGACGTCGGTGCTCTACATGGGCGGCCTGTCGATCAACGTCATCATGGGCTTTCCGCTCTGGGCGTCGGTCCTTGGACTAGCCGCGGTCGCCACCGCCTACAGCCTGTACGGGGGCCTCAAGGCCGTGGCCTGGACCGACGTGGTGCAGGTGGTGGTGCTGGTCGGCGGGGGGCTCCTCACGACCTGGGTGGCGCTCGACGCCTACGGCGGCAGCGAGGCCGGGGTCGTCGGGGGCTTCACGCAACTGATGGGCGACGCGTCGGGCCGGTTCAACATGATCCTGTTCGAGGGGGAGCTGATGTACCGCAACGACGAGGGCGCCCTGAAAGACGCCTACCAGCTCCTTCCCGGCCTGAGCGTGCTGTTTGGGGGCCTGTGGGTGGCCAACCTGTTCTACTGGGGCTGCAACCAGTACATCATCCAGCGCGCCCTGGCCGCCAAGAGCCTGAAGGAGGCCCAGCGGGGCCTGGCCTTCGCCGGCTACCTGAAGCTGCTCCTTCCCCTCATCGTGGTGGTGCCGGGCATCGTGGCGTTTGCGCTGGACGCCCCCATCCAGCGGGGCGACGAGGCCTATCCCTGGCTGCTGGGGGAGTACGTGGGGTCGGGCTTTCGCGGGCTGGCCTTCGCGGCCCTGGTGGCGGCGATCATCTCCTCGCTGGCGTCGATGATGAACAGCGCCTCCACGATCTTCACGATGGACCTCTACCGCAACTACACGAGCCGGGAGGACGTGTCCGAGCGGCGCCTGGTACGGATTGGGCGGGCGGTCGCGCTGATCTGCATCGTGGTGGCCGCCGCCCTGGCCCCGCAGCTGGCCGACCTCGACCAGGTCTTCCAGTACATTCAGGAGTACACCGGGTTTGTGAGCCCGGGCGTCCTCGCCATCTTCGTGCTGGGGCTATTCTGGAGCAAGGCCACCCCGAACGCGGCCCTGGTGTCGGCGGTCCTGAGCATTCCGCTCTCGGCGGCCTTCAAGTTCTGGACGCCGGGGGTCGCGTTCCTAAACCGGATGCTGATCGTGTTCTTCATCTCCGTCGCCCTGATCGTCGCGATCTCCCTGCTGGAGAACGAGGGGGAGGACCACCCAAAGGCGATCGACGTCGGGGGCATCGAGCGCGAACGGGATCCCATCTACAACGTGGCGGCCTTCGGCATCCTCGCCATCACCGCCGCGCTCTACGCCTTCTTCTGGTAGGCTGCGGGGCCGGCGCTCGCTCCCAGCAGCGCGGCCGTGAGCGTGTCGGCAGGCCGCCGGAGACGTGCAGGGGGGCCTTACGCCGTCGTGGTCGCGGGGGTCTCGTCCCGGGCCTCCTTGTAGTCCTCCCAGTCCGCCAGGAAGCGCTCCAGCCCGCGGTCCGTGAGCGGGTGCTCCAGCAGGTTCGTCAACACCGAGAACGGCATCGTCGCCACGTCGGCCCCCGCCAGGGCCGCCCGCTTCACGTGGGTCGGGTGCCGGATCGACGCCGCGAGAATCTCGGTCTCAAACCCGTAGTTGTCGTAGATCTGCACGATCTCTTCGATCAGGCCCATGCCGTCGGACGAGATGTCGTCGATGCGCCCGATGAAGGGGCTGATGTAGTCGGCGCCCGCCTTCGCCGCCAGCAGCGCCTGCGTCGGCGAGAAGCAGAGCGTGCAGTTTGTCTTGATCCCCTCCTCGTCCAGGGCGCGGAGCGCCTTGATGCCGTCTTTGATGAGCGGGATTTTGACGACGACGTTGTCGTGGATCTGGGCCAGGGTGTGGGCCTCCTCCATCATGCCGTCGAACTCCGTCGCCGTCACCTCCGCGGAGACATCTCCATCCACGGTCTGGCAGATCTCCAGCACGCGCTCGTGGAAGTCCACGTTGCCCTCCGCCTTCACGAGGGAGGGGTTCGTGGTCACCCCGTCGAGGACGCCCATGCCCGCGGCTTCACGGATGTCTTCAAGGTTGGCGGTGTCTACAAAGAACTTCATAGCGAGTCGGGTTTTGTTGATCTGAGGGCTTTGTTGACCTCAAAAATGCGTCTTGCTGACGGTGCAGGGACGGGCCGATCTCGCCCGTCCGGCGTGCGGGGCGGGGGCTCGGGGCCCTACCCCCGCACCAGCGAGCGGGCTTCCTCGGCGACCCGCTCGGCGGTCAGGCCGTACTTTTCCATCACGGTTTCTCCGGGGGCCGACGCCCCGAACCGATCCACCCCGATCGCGGTGCCTTCGGGGCCGACGTAGCGCTCCCATCCCTGCGTGACGCCCGCCTCGATCGAGACGCGCGCCTCGACCGACGGCGGCAGCACCTTTCGCCGGTAGGTCTCGGACTGCTCCTCGAAGAGCTCCCAGCTCGGCATGCTTACCACCTGCGCCTGGATGCCGTCCTTCTCAAGGGCGCGGGCGGCCTGCAGGGCATGCTGGACTTCGCTCCCGGTTCCCATCAAGATTACGCCTGGCTGCCCCGCCGCCTCCCGCAGAATGTAGGCGCCGCGGTGGAGCCCCTCCGCCGTCGTCAGCTCGGTGCGGTCGACAATGGGCAGGGTCTGCCGCGTCAGGGCCAGCGCCGTCGGCCCGCCGGTCCGGGTCACCGCCGCCGCCCACGCCCGGGCCGCCTCGTTCGCGTCGGCCGGCCGGATCAGGGTCGCCCCGGGGATCGCCCGCAGCGCCATCAGGTGCTCCACCGGCTGGTGCGTCGGCCCGTCCTCCCCAAGCCCAATCGAGTCGTGGGTAAACACGTACACGACCGGTTGCTCCATCAGGGCACTCAGCCGCAGGGACGGCCGCAGGTAGTCGCTAAAGATGAGGAACGTCCCGGCGTAGGGCTGGATGCCTCCGTGCAGGGCCATCCCGTTGGAGAGTCCCGCCATCGCGTGCTCCCGCACCCCGAACCGGAAGTACCGCCCGCTTCGGCTGTCTTTCTGGAAGTCGCCCCGCCCCTCCACGTCGGTCTTGTTCGAGCCGGTGAGGTCCGCCGAGCCCCCAATCAGGTACCCCACCTCCGGGGCCAGCGCCTCGAGGGTGAGCCCGCTCGCCTTGCGGGTGGCCAGCTCCTCCCCCGTGTCCGCCGTCGGCTCGAACGCAGGAAGGGCCTCCTCCCATCCCTCCGGCAGCTCCCGGTTCATCCAGCGCTTCAGCCGGGCGGCCTGCCCGGGGTGGGCCTCCTCGTACGCCTCGCGGAGGGCCTCCCACTCGCGCTGGGCCTCCTGCCCCTCCGTCTTCGCCGCCCGCATGTGGTCGTAGACCGCGTCGGGGACGTAAAACGTCTCCCCGGGCGGCCAGCCGAGGTTTTCCTTCGCCCCCCGCAGCTCCTCCTCGCCGAGCGGCGCCCCGTGGGCCGCGGCGGTGTCCTGCTTGTTCGGGCTGCCGTAGCCGATGTGGGACTGGACCCGGATCAGCGAGGGCCGCTCGGTCTCGGCCTTCGCCTCCTCGATCGCACGGTCGACCGCCTCCAGGTCGTTGGCATCCTCCACGTGGGCCACGTGCCAGCCGTAGGCCTCAAACCGGGCGGCCACGTCCTCGGTGAAGGCCAGGTCCGTGGAGCCGTCGATCGTGATGTCGTTGTCGTCGAAGAAGTACACCAGCTTGCCCAGCCCGAGGTGGCCCGCCAGGGAGGCGGCCTCCTGCGAGATGCCCTCCATCAGGTCCCCGTCCGAACAGATGGCATACGTGTGGTGGTCGAAAAGCGGAAAGCCCTCCTCGTTGAACTCGTCGGCCAGGAGCTGCTCGGCGATCGCCATCCCGATTCCGTTGGCAAAGCCCTGCCCGAGCGGGCCGGTCGTCGTCTCCACGCCCGGCGTCAGGTGCGCCTCCGGGTGGCCGGGCGTCCGGCTGCCCCACTGCCGGAAGCCTTTCAGCTCCTCCATCGGCAGGTCGTAGCCGGTCAGGTGGAGCAGGCTGTACAGAAGCATCGAGGCGTGGCCCGCCGACAGCACGAACCGGTCCCGCCCCGGCCAGTCTGGGTCCCGTGGGTTGTGCCGCAGGTGGCGGGTCCACAGGACGTAGGCCACCGGCGCCAGCCCCATCGGCGTCCCCGGGTGCCCGCTCTCGGCCCGCTGCACCGCATCGGCCGACAAGAACCGGATGGTGTTGATCGTCTGGGTCTCGATGTCTGTCTCCTCAAGGAGGTCCGTCGCCATGGAATGGTGTGCTGTGTGTTGGGGGTGTCATCAAACTGCCATCCGGGGCGGGTCGCTCCCCGGATGGCACTGCCTGGTCGTGGGGTGTTCCTCTTTCGCCGCACAGAAGAACGCGGCCGGTCCTCACTTTGTCTCTGCCGGCCTTGATGGGTTACAGAGGGCAGGCCCTTCCCGTTCTCCAGAAGAACAAGAGCGTAACGCGTGCACGGCCCACGCCCGGGCCCGGCACCCAGTTGTGCGGGCGCGGCTCGACTGTCGGACGCGGCTCGTGTTTGGCCGTGTCTGCGCGGAGGCGGGAAAACAAACCAACGGCATTATACGGATCGGTCTCGTGGGATTCGATTACTTTTCCGTGATCCGTTCGCCGGGGGCGGGGGGTCGAGCACCCGTTTTGGGGCGTGCCCCCGGCAACGGGGCCCGGACAGCGACGCGCCCCATCGGCTGCCCATCCTGCCCCGCACGCCGAGCATCCGAGGGTCGGGACCTGTCCGTCCGTCCGCCTCGTTTGGGGAAGGCAATATCCGGGCGGTCTGCCCGATGCCCCCAGTCTCGCTTCTCGCTCGCGCTCTTCTGCCGATCATTCTCGCTCCCTCGACAATGTCTCGTTTGCGTCCCATAGCGATTTCTCTCTCCGCGGCCCTCCTCGTGCTCTGGGCCGTTCTGCCCCTGCGGGGAACCGGTCAAACCGTGGACCCGCTCCCGCCGATCCTGCAGGAGGAGTCGCTGACCGAGTCGGCGGTCATCTCCGACTCGGACACCGTCGAGAAGGACGTCCCGTACGTCTCCACGTCGCAGCGCGTTGTGAACCGGATGCTCGAGGCGGCCCAGGTGACCAGCGACGACGTGGTGATCGACCTCGGTAGCGGCGACGGGCGCATCCCGATTGCCGCCGCCCAACGACACGGCGCCCGCGGCATCGGCGTCGAGATCGATCCGGAGCTGATCGCCAAGGCCCGCGAGAACGCGGAGGCGGCCGGGGTCTCCGACCTGGTCGAGTTTCGGCAGGGAGACCTGTTTGAGGCCGACCTGGGCGAGGCGACGGTCGTGACCCTGTACCTGTGGCCGGAGATCAACGTGAAGCTGCGCCCGAAGCTGCTCCGGACACTGGACCCTGGGGACCGGATCGTCTCGCACGACTTTCGGATGGGCGACTGGGAGCCGGACCGGGTCATCGACCTCGGCCCGGGCAAGATCGGACAGGAAACGGTCTACCTCTGGACCGTCCCCGCCTCCGTCCCCGAGGACCTGCTGGACATCAGCGACGAGGTGGAGGTGCAATGAGCCGGGGCCCCGGGTGGGCTCGTTGCCCTTTTCCCCTCTGCTGCCCGCCAGGAGGGAACAGCACTCTTCTCGTTGCGGGGCTCCCACTCGGCCCGGATTGTTCTCGGTCCCGAACCGACGACCGTCTGCGCCCGCCTGGGTTGCGGCCTCCCTGACGCCATGCCGGCGCACCTCTTCCGATGGTGACGCGCCCCGTCGCGTTGTACGTTCAGATTCGCCCTCATCCGCCACCAAGCCCCCACGTCCCCCCATGTGCTTTCGCCGTCCCGCACTGGCCGCAATGCTCGTCGGGCTTCTGCTCCTCAGTGGGGCGAGCTGCGGCTCCACTGCCGCCACCACCTCCCAGCCCCCCGCGGCGACCGACGCGCCCGTCCTCGATACGGCCCGGGTTGCGCGGATCGACGTGCCCGACCAGATTGCGACCTCCGACACCCTTCGAGTCCACCTGTCCGGCACCGTGGGCCCCAACGGCTGCTACTCACTCGCCCGGATCGACGAAGGCCGCACGCCTGGCCGGCTCACGCTGACGCCACGGGTCCGGCCCCCGACCGCGGACGACCGGGCGTGCACGATGGCGATCGTGCCGCTCGACACGACGCATGTGGCCTCCCCGCCGTTTGAGCCGGGCCGCCTTGCCGTGAGGGTCCCCCAGGGCAATCAGCCCGCCGTGACGGACACGATCACGGTCACGGACCGGCCCTGACCGGCCTCCTCACGACCCGCCCGACGGCTGCAACGCCGACAGCGAAAGGGTGTGGTCGAGCAGCGTCTCGTTGTCGGTGCCCCGCACCTCGAACCGAAGCGTAACGGGATCGGCGGCCCAGTCGATCGTCACGAGGCCGTAGTTGAGCGCCGCGACGAGCGGCCCGACGCGGTGCCGGTTTGCCGCCTCGTGCATGGGGGCGTGGTGCGTGAGGCCGCTGGACGTAAACTCGTAGAGCGAGTCCCCGGCGGCCTCGTCGTGACGGGACAGCTCGGAGATGTGGCGGTCCCCACTGAGGAGCACGGCCCCAGGGACGCCCGACGCGTCAATGACGCGGAAGAGCCGCTCGCGGGCCCGGGGAAATTGGCCCATTTCGCCCACGGATGTTGGCTGGAGACGGCCTGGATGCTGGTCCCGATGAGATGCACCTGCGCGGTGCTCGTGCGCAGCTCGCGCTTCAGCCACTCCCACTGCGCCTCGCCCAGGATGTCCCCTCCTCGTTGGGAAAGTAGCGCTGACGGCCGATCGGGTCGCGCGTGATCGGATCGCGGTGGTGGCGCGTGTCGAGCAGGATCACCTTTGCGCGCTTCCCGGGCGGGCCGCAGGTGTGGGTGCTGTAGACGCCCGCCCGCTCCCGGCCGGGATGATCCTCCGACACGTCCATGAAGTCGAGGACGTGCGCCTGACTCCGGTCCCGCTTCGGGTAGGAGCAGCCCGCATCGTTGGCGCCGTGGTCGTGGTCGTCCCACGTGCCGATGACCCGTGTCGACTCGCGGAGGGTACGGTGGCCGGACCGGCGGTTCTGCCGGGCATAGATTGAGTCGAGGGCCGTCATGTTGAGCGTGTCCGCGTAGACGTTGTCGTCCATCCAGATCCACAGGTCCGGCTCGGCGGCCCGGATGGGGGCTCAGAGCGGCTGTGGGGCCGCCGGGTCGTTGCACGAGCCGAACGCGATGCGCGTGATTGGCGTCTGGGTCTTCACCTCACTGGGGGTGGACGGGGGCTCCGACTCGGTGCCCCCACTCCCGACCAGCCCCCCAGGAGGAGCACCCCGACGAAATGCATCTGCGAAACCGACGGGCCGTACCTGCAAAAGAGGGGACCGAGAACACAGCGAGAGGCCTTCCGAGAAGCAGGCGGGTTCATCCCCTATTTGGGGAAGGGCGGGCCACGTAGGTGCGCCCGAAGGGATCGGTGGCCTCCACGCGCACCCGGTTCGCGTCGGGGTTGGCGGGCGCGTAGTACAGATGGGCGGTGGGCTGGGGCTCCACCCACGTGTGCTTCTCCGGCTGGTTGTCCCCTTCGTGACGGCGCCGGCTCATCGGATCGAGGCCCACGCGGCGGGCCATGGCGCCGGTGCGGATGCCGTCTTCGTACCACACCACCGTCCAGTCGTCGGTGGCGTCCCAGACGTTGGCCACCCACTCGCCCGGCGCCTCGGGGTCGGCCCCGGACGGGTACGCCCGCACCTGGTGGTCGGCGGCGCGGCCGGTGGCCTTGTAGCGCCACGCGACGGAGTCCCCGTCCACCTCGTAGACCGCGTAGCCCTTGGGCGTGCCGTCGTAGCAGACCGGCCCGGTCCACCACGCGCCGCACACCGTGCCCACCACGTGCTCGTGCGGCCCGTCGGCAAAGCGGTGCTCGTTTTCGTGGACGTGCCCGCTGACGATGTGGGCGTCGAACGGATCGAGCAGTTCGTAGAGCGCGGCCCGGTTTCCGATTCGGCCCCGGACCGACGGGCTGTCCTCGCCGCGCCGCTCGTAGGCGGTACTGAGGGGCGGGATGTGCGTGAACACGACGACGGGCCGGCCGTCCTCCACGAGCGCGAGGTCCTGCTCCAGCCACGCAAGCTGGGCGGCGTCGAGATGGCCGTGGTAGTCACCGGTCTCCCGCCCAAAGCCGTCGCTCCCCGGCCAGTACACGTCGTCGAGCACGACGTAGTGGACGGCCCCCCGGTCGAACGAGTAGTACTCGGGGCCGAAGTGCTGCCGGAAGGTGGCCGTGGAGCCCGGATCGCCCGGCGCGTCGAAGTTGAGGTCGTGGTTGCCCACCGCCTGTACGAACGGGATGCCCATCTCCTCAACCGCCGCCTCGTAGCCGGAAAAGAGCGACAGCTCGTCGAACACGAGGTCGCCCCCGCCCACGCCGAAGACGGGACGGTCCCCGAGCGCCCGCACGGCCTCCTGCACGTCCGGCACCGTCTCGTCCCGGAATTGCTGCATTTCCGCCGCCGTCCGGGTCTGCGGATCGGCCAGGAAGAGGAACGCGTGCTGCTCGTCGTCGCGGTCGAGGGGCGTGAGCCGAAACGACGCCTCCGCCGTGCCGCCGCCCGCCGCGCCCAGAGGCCGGTAGAACCGGGCGGTGCCCGTCTCGTGGGTCGGGAGGCGGTACCCGCTCGGCACCGAAAGGTAGACAAACGGCCGGCGGGGCGAGGCGGCCAGCTCGTAGCGCCCGTCGGGGCCGGTCTGCGTGACGGCGACGCCGTCGGTGACAGGCACGCCCTCCAGCCCTCCATCCGGCCCCGTCACGCGGCCGGTGACGGCAACCGACTCACGGCCGGCGCTCAGGTGCGGCGCTCCCGTGGCCACGCCCGGGACGCCGAGGGCGGCCCCGGTGAGGCTGAGATACTTCAAGAAGTCGCGGCGGGTCTGAGACATCGGTTGGGAAATATTTGCACAGAACCTGCGGTGGGACCAAGGTGGAAATGCACACTCGGAAAATCATCCGCATCGCGTTATCGCATTATGACCTGGCGCCTGCCCCCCCTCTCAGCACCCTGGGGGACTTCCTCCCCCTTCCCGTTACTTTAACCATGTTGAACCAGCGCTTCTAAGACTCCCCAAAGACTGCCCGCTATTTCACACTGCCCACTCGTTCTCGAAACGAAGTGCCGTCGCCCGAATAAGTTCGTGCGTTCTAACTATTATATTAGCCAATACTAAAAATGAATCAGGGCCGCCCACTGGGTGGGGGAGGAGACGCCCATGACTGAATGGATCGAGATCATGCTGATTGCGGCCGGTGCACAGCTTGCCGTGCTGCCGGGCGAGAAGGTTCAATTTATCATTGCCGGCCTCTCGACCCGATTTAGCCCATACCTCATTGTGGCCGCGGCCGGAAGTGCTTTTGCCGGCTGGACGATCCTGGAGGTAACCTTCGGGGCGGTGCTGCGCGACGTCCTGCCTCAACTCTACCTCGACCTCCTTACCGCCGGCCTCTTTTTGCTGTTCGCAGTGTTGATGTATCGGTCGGCCCCCGAGAGTGGCACGACCTCTCCGGCGTCGGAGGCAGACGACGAGGGCTGGATCGGCGCCGGGACCGTGGAGGTCCTGGGTGTGGAGCTCCCCAGTTCGCTCGCAACCTTCCTCGGCATCTTCTCGATGATGGCCTTCGGGGAAGTGGGGGACAAAACGCAGCTCGTGACGATCAGCCTTGCTGTGCAGTACGAGGCCGCCTCGGCAATCTGGCTGGGCGAGATGCTTGCCATCCTCCCAGTGAGCCTCGCCAACGCCCTGTTCTTCCACCACTTCGCGCACCGGGTCAACTTTCGAAAGGCCCACTTCGTCGGAACGGGCATCTTCCTCTTCTTTGCTCTGGACATGCTCCTGTCCGTCACTACCGGCCACTCGATCTGGGGGACGGCGGTCCATACCGTCTCCAACGTCGTTGCGACGGGCGGCGGCGTGCCGTAACCGTCCCCGGGCCGAGGCCTCGGCGGGTGTGAGCGCCCCCCAATCGCTCTCTTGCGGACGGATCGAGACGACGGATGTACGGTACACAGTGTCCACACATCCGTTTTCTTCCGCGATCTCCTTCGTCTATGAGCGAGGACTTTCTTCAACAGGACGTCCGCTACGTAAAGGGAGTGGGGGAGAAGCGCGCCGACGTGTGGGCGGAGCAGCATGGCGTGCGCACGGTGCACGACCTGCTGCGCTTCTACCCCCGCCGCTACCTCGACCGCACGACCGTGACCCCGGTGCGCCAGCTGCAGGAGGGCCCCGACTCGGTCACGGTCGTCGGGACCGTCCGCTCCGTCAACGTGGTGCCCGGCAACAACCAGAAGCGGCTCGAAATCATCCTGGAGGGGGAGCAGGGCGGGCGCATGAAGGGCACCTGGTTTCAGGGGGTCTGGTGGGTGCGGAAGGCGTTCGACGAGGGCGACCGCGTGGCCTTCCACGGAACGGTGGAGAAGTACGGCCGCTGGCACTCAATGACCCACCCGGACTTCGACCGCCTCAACGACGAGGGCCCCCTCCTCGACACGGGCCGCATCGTGCCGCTCTATCCGGGCGGGGAGGCCATGAGCAACGTCGGCCTCACGAGCCGGACCGTCCGCCGCGTCCTGTACGACCTGTTCAAGGAGCACGGCCTGAAGCTCACGGAGACGATGCCCGACTGGATCATGGACGGGTACGACCTCATGGAGGGCCGCGTGGCGCTGCGGGCCATTCACTTCCCGAAGACCCAGCAGGAGCTCTCGCGGGCCCGGCGGCGGCTCAAGTTCGAGGAGCTCTTCTTCATCCAGCTCCTGCTGGCCCAGATGCACGAGCAACAGGAGGAGGTGGCGGGGCCCGCCTTCGACGACCCTGGCGCATACACCCGTGAGTTTGTGCGGGAGGTGCTCCCCTTCGAGCTCACGGGCGCCCAGACCCGGGCCCTGCGCGAGATCATCGGCGACGTACAGACGGGCACGCAGATGAACCGCCTCCTGCAGGGGGACGTGGGCAGCGGCAAGACGGTCGTCGCCGTGGCCGCCATGATGCACGCCTACGACAGCGGCTACCAGAGCGCCTTCATGGCCCCCACCGAGATCCTCGCCGAGCAGCACCACGCCAATCTGCAGGACTACCTCCAGCCGCTGGGGCTGGAGCCCCGCCTGCTGATCGGGAGCCAGACCAAGGCAGAACGGGAGGCGGCGCTCCAGGCCGTCCGCAGCGGCGCGAGCCCGGTCGCCGTGGGCACGCACGCCCTCATCCAGGACGAGGTCGCGTTCGACCGTCTCGGCCTCGCGGTGGTCGACGAGCAGCACCGCTTCGGGGTGGCCCAGCGGGCCGAGATGTTCGAGAAGGGCGAGCGGCCCCACATGCTCCTCATGACGGCCACGCCCATTCCCCGCTCCCTCGCCCTCACGCTCTACGGCGACCTCGACGTGTCGAAGATTGACGAGATGCCGCCGGGCCGCAAGCCGGTCGAGACGCGCCTGCGGGCCGAAAAGCGGCGGGGGGAGGTGTACGCGTTTCTAAACGACCGGCTGGAGCAGGGCGAGCAGGCGTTCGTGGTGTACCCGCTCGTGGAGGAGAGCGAGAAGATGGACCTGAAGGACGCGGAGAGCGGGGCCCAGGAGCTGCAGGAGAAATTCCCGGACTACACGGTCGGGCTGGTGCACGGCCAGCTCTCGGCCGACGACAAGGACGCGACGATGCGCCGGTTCAAGGAGGGGGACATCGACCTCCTCGTGGCCACGACCGTGATCGAGGTGGGGGTCGACGTGCCGAACGCGACGGTGATGCTCGTGGAGCACGCCGAGCGGTTCGGGCTCAGCCAGCTCCACCAGCTGCGCGGCCGGGTGGGGCGGTCCGACCAGCAGAGCTACTGCGTCCTCATGGCCAGCTACAAACGAAGTCAGGAGGCGAAGCAGCGCCTGGAGGCGATGGCCCGCACGAACGACGGCTTCGAGATCAGCGAGACGGACCTCCAGATCCGCGGCGCCGGGGACTTCTTTGGCACCCGCCAGAGCGGCATGCCCGACCTCAAGATTGCCGACCTCACCGAGGACGATGAAATTCTGGAGGTCGCCCGCGAGGCCGCCTTCGCCCTCATCGAGAAGGACCCGCACCTGCGGGCCGACGAGCACGAGCGGCTCCGCCGCCGCTATCAGGAGGACTACGCTGAGCACGGCCTCGGCTTCGCTCGGGTGGGATAACGGCAGAGTACCCAGGCCAGACTTTCCCCGATGCCAGCGCCACCGCGTCCAGGGGGTGTCCCAAGCATCCGTTGAGAAGAGGTCCTCCACTCGGCCGAACGGAGCCGCCCCCCCCTCTTGTCGTAGTGCTCGTGGCCGCCCCATAGCCTGCGCGACGAACCTTTCCGCGCACCCGAGGTAGGAGTTAAGTCACTTCTCCCGACCAACGTCGCATTCGGCACGCGGATGGCCGACGATGCCCCGTTTCCGGAGCCAGATGACGCTGCCCGTTCGGGGGCCGGCTCTGCGTCCTGGGAGCCGTACCAGTCCCCACAGGGAGGCAGGGGCGGAGCACTGCGCCTGCTGCGCCGCTACGCGTTTTCGATCACGGCGGGGACAATCGCCCTCGCGATCGGGCTGCTGATCTACTTCGCCCCCACGCGCCTTACGTCCCCGCCGGCCGACGACGAGCCCACCTCCACCCTGTCGGTCGACTCCCAGCCCCCCGGCGCCGTGGTGATCGTGGGCGCCGACACGGCCGGCGTCACCCCGATCAACAACCACCCGCTCTCGCCCGGGACCTACCTGGTCACCATTGATCGGGCAGACTACGGAAGCCGCGACACTGTGATCACGCTGTCCGCGGGTCAGTCCGCCGCGCTCAGCCCCCGCTTTTCTCGGGACGAGTCATCGGTCGCCGCACAGGACCAGGCCGCCGCCCGCTCGCAGGGGAGCGCCCCCGCCGGCCTTTCTCCCGGCGAGCCGTCCCCTTCCTCCCCCTCGCCCAGCCCGCCCGGCCCCGGCGACGAGACGCCGGGCTCGGCCTCCGATAGCCCCACAGCCAACGGCCAACCGGATCCGTCGACCGCCCCCGCGGCCGGCGACATCGCGCCGGTCACCGGCACCCTCGTGCTGCGGGCAACGCCCGACCGGGCGACGGTTGCGCTCGATGGCGAGGAGGTCGGGGCGACGCCGGCGACCCTCACCGAGGTCACGACGGGGACGTACGAGGTCACCTTCTCTCGTCTCGGGCATAAAACCGTGACCCGGCGGGTCGACGTCAGCGCCACCGACACCGCGACGGTGACGGCAACGCTGAAGCGGCGCACCGGACACCTCCGCGTGCTGGTCCGCCCCTGGGGCTCCATCTACATCGACGACCAGCGCCGCGCTGAAAATTCGGATGTCTGGTACGACACCACCCTTCCGGCCGGCCCCCACACCATCACCGCCCACCACCCGGCACTCGGGGAAAAGAGCCGGCCTGTCACCGTTGCCCCCCAGGACACCCAGTCGGTCGTCGTGGACCTCCGCGAGCAGTAGCGCCGCCATGGGAAGGGCCTGCTGCGCAGGGGCCTGCGTGGAAGTGGAAGAGCCCCCCTTGCCGCACGACCGTCCCTGCCGGGGGCCGACTCACCGCACGACCGTCAGTTGGCGCGTCTGCCGGAACGTCCCGGCCCGCATGCGCACAAAGTACTTCCCGCTCGGCAGGGTGCCCGCGTCGATCCGGGCCCGGTGGACCCCGGTCCGGCGCTTCTCGTCCACGAGGCGAGCAACGCGCCGTCCCAGCACGTCGTAGACGGCGATCGAGACCTCCGACTCCTCCGGAAGCGTGTACTCCAGCTCGGCGCCCCGGCGGATCGGGTTGGGGCTGGCCTTTCCGAGCCGAAATTCGTCCGGGGTCGGGGCGGCAGTGACCCCGATCCGGTCTGTGGACTCCTGGATCTGCGCGGCCGGCTGCGCCGCCGACAACGCGTGGCGCTCCCCCCCGGCGGCGATTTCAATCCGTCGGGCGCTCCCGCCGGTCTTCAGCCGGACTTCTACGGGGAACGTCGCGCCCTGAAGCTGCACGGCATGCCCCGGTGCCGACGCCTTCCCCGACGCGAACGCCGCCGCCGCGTGTCCACTTGCGAACCGCACGTCGAACACATCGCCCGGCGGAACGGGGGGCAGCTCCGAGCGGCTGCGCTGCCGGTCGGTCAGGCCTTCTTCCAGCCGAAGCGTATACTGCTGCCCCTCCGCGTCTGCAATCGAGAGGCGCACCACGCCCGCCGGGTCGTTCTTGGACGTCTCCGACCCGGCCACCAGCGTCCCCGCGGCCCCAGACAGGTCGAGCGTCCCAGCCTCGGTCGCCTTGACCCAGTACGCCTCGCCGGGACGCAGCGCCGCCGTGGGCGTATACCCCTGGCCCGGCGGTAGCCGGAAGAAGTCCGACGTCACGATGCCGGACGGGGAGGCGGTCACTGCACCGACCGACACCGTGTCCTCGACACTGCCGATCAGATTCCATCCGGCCGCCACCTCAACCGTCGTCGGGGGCACCGTTCCCGTCACGCTCGTGGTGTCCGCCTGGCACTGCACGGCAATCCCCATTCCTACCGGCACAGCGTCCCCGTCCGATAGTGACGTGTATCCGTTTCCTGGCGTGTACGAGAACCCCCCCGAGCACTCGGGGAAAAGGGCCCCAAACGTCGCGTCCGATTCTACGGGCACCGAGACAAAGCTCCAGCCCTCCGCCACCGTGATCGTACGGGTCACCGTCTCGGACGAGTCGGCCTGGAAGCCTGTCACCCGATGGAACGTCCCCGGCTCGTACACTCCCTCGGCACAGACGGGCACGTCAACTCCACTGCACGAGCTGAACGCAGCGGCCGAGTCTACGTCGACGGCCGTCCCCTTCGACACGTCGAAGACCTCAAACTGCAGGGACGCGCCCGACGCGTACCCGTCCGGCGAGACATCGATCGAATCCGATCCCGCGGCGGCGAGCGTAGCCCCCTCTCCGTCCGTCCACACCCCGTAGCCCGCACACGTCCCGTCGGCCGTATACACCGCGATTGTGTCCCCCGCCGCCACGGGCGTGCCGTCCGGAAGGGCCGGGTTTGCCGTCGACGGGACGTGCACCGTCGCGTTGTCGACGTTCGTGATGCACTCTTCGGCGTAGGTGAACGACTGCCCCAGGGCCGCAGCGGGCACCAGGACGCCGATCCCGAGCAGGACGGCACACACCGAAGCAGAAAGGCGGGCGAGCATCGTATTCTGTGATCCTTTAGGTCTTCAGATTCCAATCTTATGGATCACAATATTTATTCCTGATGCTCTCTTGAGCGCAAAAACGCCCGGTTTCAACGCGGCAGGGCGAAACAGCACAAAAGATAGGAATCGGCTAGAGCCGCGCCTCTACCGCCACAGCCGCCCGTATCGGCGAAATGGCCCCTCCAGGAAGGCATCTCCTCTAGCTGACTAGATCTAAAAGATGACGTAATGCGACGTATTCGGAGCATCTGATTCGTTCCCTATTGCCCGATGCGCTTTCATTTCGAAATCCTTTTCCTACCAGAACGGCGCCTCGTCGGGGTCCACACGCCCGGCGACGACCAGTAGGGGCGCCATTCGGGGCCTCGTTCGCCGCAATTCCCCCGTCCCCCTCCCCTCGCTTCCGGCTCGTCCCTTCGCGCTTCCGTCTCTCCACCAGAGGCATAATCCAAATCTACCATACCCAGGGCGGACCTTTTACAACCTGCGTGCTCCAAAGATGGGCGCGCTGCCTCTCTATATGCTTATAGGTCCGCGTGCATGCCCCCCTATCCTTAGGAGTGCAGATTCAGATGCGTATCAGTTCGGCAGGCAACTGGGGAATTGAAGGGCCCCGACGGACACATCTTCGTTGCCCCTGGCCGCCCGCATCCCCTCTCCGCACTCAGGTAGCGATTCATGGCCACACCTCTGTTCCTCGGGCTTGTCGGAAGCGTGGTCGCCGGGTTTCTGGTGACGGTGCTCCTTACCGGTCTCGTCTGTGAGCAGGCCCCGCGCCTCGGCCTCTTGGACCGTCCGACGCAGGCCCGCAAGGTCCACAGACGCGTCACCCCGACGGGAGGAGGGATTGCGATTGCTGCGGGGCTGGCGGTGGGGCTTGGAGTGCTCTGGGGATTTTGGGGCTCGTTCCCCGGCGCCGTTCAGTCTCTTTCGTTCTGGGTCGGGGCGGCGATCATGCTCGCCACGGGATACTGGGACGACAAGCATGCCCTCGACGCGAAGGCCAAATTTGCGTTTCAGCTGGTCGCCGCCTACCTGCTTCTCCATTCGGGCACGATTCTTCCCCTCTCCGGAGGACACGCCGACGCACTGTCCCCCGACGTCGTCGCGGGGGCCCTTCCCTTCAGCGAGGCGCTTTACATCATCCCGCTGTCGATGCTCTGGATCGTCGGCATCATTAACGCGGTCAACCTCATCGACGGCCTCGACGGCCTCGCGACGGGAATCATCGGCATTGCCTTCCTTGCGTGCGCGGCCCTCTTCGGGGTGAAGGGCGAGATCGCCCTGACGGCCGTCGGCATCGTGATGGCCGGGGCGCTGGTCGGCTTTCTGCCCCACAACTTCAAGCCCGCCACCATCTTCATGGGGGACTCCGGCAGCCTCCTCCTGGGCTACCTGTTGGCCGGGTATACGCTCCAGGGCCCCCTCCACACCGACCCGGTCCTTGCCCTCCTCATCCTGCCCGTTCTTCTGGGCGTGCCGATTTTGGACACCGGAACGGCCATTGTCCGGCGCTTCGCTTCGGCCCGCACCATCTTCGCGCCCGATCGTCGCCACGTGCACCACCGCCTGGTCGACCGCGGCACCGAGCAGGGCGCCGTGCTCACCCTCTACGGGGTCGGGGCCTGGTTCGGGAGTGCGGCCGTGCTGATGGGGGTTCTGCCAGCGGTGTGGGGCTACCTCCTGGCCGGCGGCACCGCGGTGGTTGCCGTCGTGTGGGCCTGGCGCCTCGGGTGCCTCACGCCCGTTCCGGCCGCCGAGGGGGCGGACGCGCGCTCGCAACCGGTCGGGGGGCTTGCCGAAAACGAAATCCCGGTGCCCGTCGACATCATCACCACGGGCGACCCGGCCTCGGTAGGCGGCGACGGCGCTTCTCCGGAAGCCGTGCAGGACCGGTCGGCCGATGAGCCGGAGGCCGACGAAACCCCAATTGCGCCGTAGGTCCTGGGCTTCCCCCCTCCCCGACAGGTGGCATTTCACTTTGCCTGTCCAGAGGCGCTTCCTGCCCGCTTTTGGCACGGGGCGTTCCTGTCCTCCTCACAGTCGCGGCCCGAAAGCGAGAGCCGGACCGACGAGCCGGAGCCCGGCTTGGGGCCCAGCTCCGGGGTGTTCGGGGGGCTCGGGCCGTAGCGTCTGGCTGTGGGGCGCCGGATCGGTTCGGGAACCGGCCCTCCTCCCCCTGTCTTCTCGACGCCGCTCTCGCACCCTCCCGCCGTTGGCGGGCAGTTCCGGTGGCGGCCCGTCGCGCCTCTGCTTCGGCTGTCTTTGTTTTTGCGATCCATGCCCCCCACAGCCCAGCAGAACACGGGGCCCGTTCTGTTCGGCCCAGCCCGTTGCGCAGACGTCGGGCCATCCCCCGCCAGATGTGACGGGCCACAGCTCTCTGCCCGGCACCGGCGCCCCACGTCGCAGACGCGAAAAAATGTCGGGGCCTAAAATTGACAGCCCCCATGCCGCGCGCCCCCGTCCCCCCGATAATTTGTATCGGGATCCGTCTCAACCACACGGGGCTCTGTCGTTTCAGTCTTTCTTTTCCGCTTTCGGCTCCCTCCCGTTCACCCAGGGTCCTGCGTCGTACTGATTCTCAGGACGGGTCCCTTTCTCGTCACAGCCGAGCCGCCAGATAATCGGCCCTGGCAATGAACGGCCCTAGCAACGAGACATTCTGCGCTTCGGCCGGCAACGTCTCTCCTGACAAACGCCAGAGACGGAAAAGCGGATCGGAGAGGTCGGGGGCCCTGCACGCAGAAAGGCCCCCGCAGCGAAGCCCGCCCCCGGCTATCGGGGATCGCCGCTCCACCGGCCCGGCGATTTTCCTCGAGGCGCCCACTCCGAAGGCGGACGCCGCGTCGCTCAACGCGACCTGCCCGACCATCTGGAGGCTCGTTCCAGTGCAGGCAGGCGGTTCGACTCGTCGGTCCCACACGCGCTTCGTCGATCGGTCCCACACGCGCTTCGTCGATCGGTCCCAAACGCAATCAAGGCGGCCCGGTAACGTCCTTTTGCAAAGTTTCTTACGTCCCTTCATCAAGATAAACAGTTGTGGGCCATGACCGACCGTCTCGTGGGCACCCGTGTTTTTTCCTGTCTCCCTGCGGCTTTCCTTTTGCTCACCCCGTTTGGCCTTCTTGGCGTTGGCCTTCTCGGCGCAGGTCCGGCCGCGGCCCAGCCCACCTGGCCCGAAGGCACCTGGACCGAAGCGACGACCGGCAGGCCGCAGGTGAGCCTGGACTGGACGAAGCCCTCCTTCGATGGAGAAACCGAAGCCACGAGCCTGCTTACCTCCCGTCTGGTCCTGTCCGGGCAGTATCCGATTGGCAAAAGTACGCGACTCGTGGCGGACCTGCCGATCAGCCGGTTCGGCATTGACGACGAGGACGCCGGGCGGGTGGACGGTGTCTCTAGTACAAAAATTGGCAACCCGTACCTCGGGGTCCACACTCGCCTGAGTGGCGGGTGGGCCGTCGGTGGGGGGGCGAGGCTCCCACTGACGTCGGCACCCGAGGACCCTGATACCGGGGAAGAGTTTCGGCAGAATGCAGCCGACGTTCTGGCCCTGGCCACCGGATCGCTCGCAGACATGAGCCGAATAGAGGCCTTCGGTGCAGAAACCTTCACGGCCCGCGGCTACGGGGAGTACACGCTGCGGTCGGCCGGTGGGCTCTCGGGCCGGCTCCGGTCGGGGCTGACCCTGCTTGCGCCTACCGAGAATACCGACTTTCGGGCAAACGTCGTGCTCCTCGATTATGGGGGACGGGCCTGGTACGACGGCAAGCGGTTCCGCGTCGGCCTCGGCCTCGGGGGGCGCACCAACCTCAATGCTGACGAGACTGAGACCTTCAACGAGCGATCAATCTACTTCTTCGACTCGGCCGTGCAGGCCCGGCTCGGGCGGGTGCGGCCTGGCCTCACGTTCCGCACGCCGCTGGGCGGGGAGCCGTCGGACCTGCTCGACTTCGCTGCCGGGATTAACGTCACGGTGACGCTGTAGCCCGCTCATGCCCGGCAGTAGGGCCGTACCGGACTGCCCAAGTTGATGCGTGCAAGCTGCCGCGTGCAAGTTGCCGCGTGTAGGCTGCCGCATGTAGGCTGTTGCGTGTGATGACCGCGGTGTCGGCCGTCCAATCAAGACCGGACCTGCCACCACCAAACGATTTGCCACCACCAAACACAGATTCATGCCCCATACGCTCGTGTCGCGAGGGATCCGCCCACTCGTCTTCGCGGTGGTCCTACTCTGTGGCCTCGCCCCGTCCGGGATCGTGGCCGCTCCCCTACCGGCAGAACCCGGGCAGTCGGCCACGAGCGGCCCGGCCCTTCCCAACGACCGCCCCCTCCCGATGCATATAGATCCGATGTGCGCCCGACCGGCAAGGCTGGCGGCCAGTCCCGCGCTGTGTCCGGGGCCGATGGACCTGCTCCACGCCGGTGCCACGCGCGCGGTTCCTGCGCCTCGCCAGTCGTTGGCTGCGTTTCGGCGGCCCCCGGTTCGACGCGACGTCCCGTTGCGTCAAATCGTATTGCGTCAACGCGTATCACGTCAACGCATGCAAGGACCCGAGCGACCGGCATTGGAGCTGGGGGACTCGCAGGCCGGCAGGGCCCTCTGGGGAAGCGTGATCGGAACCGCCGTGGGCTGGGCCTTGGGAGGGGTTCTGCTCGCTGGGGCCGACGAGGTTGAGGCGCCGCCTCAGTCTGCTGGGGGCAACCAGTCCACGCCCGAAGGGGTCGCACTGCTTCTTCTCGCCGGAGGGCCGCCCGCGGGCGCAATCATCAACACGGATGTCGAGTGGGGAAATGCGAAGGCGTGGGCGCTGGGCGTGCTTGGGGGAGCGGTCCTGGGCGGGGCCGGAATCGCGTTGGGGACCGCAATCGGCGGGTCCGATCGAGGGGAGGCGGTCGGCGCACTGGTGCTCGGCGCGCCGGGCGCGGCAGTCGGAGGGGGCGTGGGCGTTCTGTTGGCGGCGCCCGATGGCCGGAGCGCGCTGCGCTACAGCGCCGAATCCGGCACGTGGAGCGTGGGCCTGCCGGCCGTCCGGGTGCGTCCGGGAGCAGGCCCTGAGGCCGACCTGACAGGGGAGGTCTCACTGGTGACGGTGGACCTGTAGTCGGCTATTGGGCGGTCCCTAACTGTTGGAAAGATTGGATACAGGTTCGGCGTACAAGCCCTGTAGATCATCGATCCCGTAACTCGACATGGCTCACCCGAGACTCGACGCCTCCTCGATCCGCAACCAGTACGCCACTCATCTCCAGGCTGGGCTCGCCCTCTCACTGGTTCTCCTTCTCGGCGCTGTCCACCTTTCTCCGCCCCTCGGCAGGGAGGTCGAACCGACGATACGAGGGCACGAGGCCGCCGTCCTCCGGCACGTCCAGTCGACACGGCAGGCCCAGGCCCCTCCAGCACCGCCGACGCCGGTGCCCCCGCAGGTGCTACCGCGCGAGAAGGTTGTGGAACCTCCGAGCGTGGAGTTCGACCCTTCCCTGGGCCTCGATGCGACCGTAGACCGGAGCGATGGGGGCACCAAGCGGCCCGACTGCGGCGGGCGCCGGGCGCTTCGAGGGAAGACGTACTACCCGCCGTCGGCATTGAGGGCGGGGCTGGAGGGCCGCGTCCGGGTGAAGTTTGTCGTCGGCAAGGACGGAGACATCGAAAGCCCGACGATTGCGGATGGGGCCGGTGCGCTCCTGAACCGGGCAGCGCTCCGGGCCGTCCGGCGCTTGGAGTGCACGCCCGGCAGAGAACAATCCCGCCCCGTAGAGGCAGAACGGACCAAGACAGTTGTCTTTGCGCTCCCCGAAAAGATGGATGGCTCCTGAGACGAACTGCCAGCTGGTCTTTTCACTTCAGGTTACGCCGACCGATAAAATAACCCCTCAGCCTACCATGCGTGGCTTTTTTCTCTGTGTGATTGCTTCTTTTCTTGCCTTGAGCCCCTGCGCACGAGCACAGCCTCAAGAGCTCACGTTTGCTGAATACCAGTTACAAATCGACGCCCCTCCATCGGTCGTGGAGGATACGGCGACGGCGCTGGCTGAGAAAAACCAGTACTTGAGGGGAATTGCCTTGCCGCAGGGCAATCGCCTGCCTGCGCTGGTGCCTGGAAGCGTTCTCTTAAGTTTTGCGGGGACCCCATACACTCTGTACCTCCGTTCGACCACTCACCATACCGAGGCTGTACTGAAAAGCCAGAAGCTGGACCTCTCCGAAGAAGCTCAGCAAAAGGCACAGCAGTTTCTTCAGCAAATTGCCGACCGGGTAGGCCCTGAAAACGGGTAGAACTTGACCCACGCGGACTTGACTGAGCGTCTCCCGATCGAACAGCCACTTTGGAAAAGGCGAGTGTTCGGGTGATTCTAACTTTGGGGGCGGGGGCTACGGGCACGGCGCTGGGCCCCCGATCGTGGGTGGAGAAGGATACGGGCTGATCGCACCGTCTCAAGGACATCAGGGACGGGAAGTGTCCGTAGGAGGTGGGAGGCGAGTTGGAGTACCGGTTTCGGCACTCGGGGGACGGAGGCCTTCAGGTGGGACTGCGAGCCGGATACCTGCTCTCGCCTTGTGAGGCAGACTGGCGCGTCAATGGCCGCCGCCTTTCAAACGCTCCTGGGGCGCCCTTTCAGGGACCGTTTGTGCAAGTGCTGTTGGGAGGAGGGGGGAGAGTGCAGTGACAGCCGGTATCGGAAGGACCGAAACAGAAGACTACTCAGAGCATCAAAGCCGACCTCGGACAGGAGCAAATATAGGTTTTCGCAAAGACCCACTGAACGAACATTGTACCTGCGAAGCACGACGCCTGATCACATCTTGCCTAAGTACCACATCTTACCTAAGTACTATGACTCAGACCCAGCAGTGGCTTGTTGGCCAGATCGGTGTTCTCCTCGCGTTCGTAGGCTTCATTGCGCAGATACTGGTTGAGCAAGGGACGGCGGTACTCGGCGTGCCATGGGCCCAGGCCGGGGCGGATGGATGGGCGTTTTGGGGCTTCTTGGTCGCCGCCGTCGGGACAGCGGTCCAACTGGTCAGGTTTTACCAGGGAGGGGTTGACCTTTCCTGCCACCAGATGCCGGGAGGGGCAGGTCGTTGGGTCTATCCCATGCTCGCAGCAATTGGCCCCTTGTCGGCGCTTGCCAGCCTGGCGCTCCTGGCTCTTGAGATAAGCTCATAAGCCGCGGAGGTCCCTCAATCAGCCGAAGGGGCGCTCTTCAGCGTGGACGTCGGATCCAAACTATGAAGACCAATAACACAGGAGTATCGGTTGTTGTAATCCAGGCTACTCAAAGCGCCGAAGTTGCCCGCAAAGGCTCCTTCATTCGCCTGGGCGTTCGGAATCATTCAGCGGGCAGCCGCAGGTCTAGCGCGAGGGGCCGTGGCGCCCCAATCTCCAGTTCCTCAAACTCTGGGTGCCTGGGGTTGATCAGGTAATTGTGCTCGGCGGGCACGACTACACTTGGGACCCTGAGAACCGCGGAGGCCTCCGACTCGCCCCACTGGTCTCCGACCTGCTGGCCTGCGGGCCCGTAGGGCCGGGCGCCCAAGCCCTCCGAAAGGTCTTCCTTCTCGTGGACAGTGACACGTTTCTCATCGAACGATAGGGTTTTTGCCTCACGAGGCGGTACCAAAGCACAGCCGGGGGAAGTTTGGCAAAACCGCTGATGCGCACGGCTTCATAAAACCCCTCTTCCCACCCAGCGGGCCGGATGTACGTCAGGATAAGCTCCTGCAATGGCTTGGTCGTTTGAATATGAATAAGTGCCCCTGAATGAGTGCTCCTGAATGAGTCGCCCTAGCTACCGGACACTTTTGAGCGCAAACAGATGAGGCTGCCCGGTGCCGGAGCTCAGGCGGAATCTGGAGGCTGATCCCGGCGAGGCTGATGCCCGGTCGTGGAGGGAGTGCCGCGCGTTGGATCCGGAGGAGGGAAGCGGTCGCTCTCTCCGAGAAGTCTCGATCACGAGAGACCATGACTTCGGACCGGTCAATGTTCTCTACCACTGGGCCGAGGGCGAGGAGGAGCCCCGGCGGCTGGTGACGAATCTTTCCCCTGGGTTCAGGGTCGTTCGGCTGTATAGGCGGCGCAACAAGCGGCGCATGTGGATCGAGGAGCTGTTCGGGGGCTGGCCGAAAGGGACGTTCCATCTGCACCAGCCGCGGCTCTGCGACCCGGAGAGGCTATCTCGCCTCCTGCTGGGACTGAGCCTGATGGGACTGAGCCTCGCGCACGTCTGGCCTGTGTCGGTGGCCAGTTACGTCGCCGGGGCGAGTGTGGCGCTCCCTCATCGACCGGACCGACCGGCGAGCCCCCAGCCCCCTGACCCTCGGGCTCCGATGGGCCAACAGACGTCTCCAGAATCGAGAACCGCCTCAGATGCGCTTGCAGCCGTACGTCTGCAAAACGTCCGGTAGCGAACCATCCGCATGTAGAAATGGCCTGCCTCAGAGGGTCTGCGGCCCGAGGCGCGGGAGCTCTGAGACAGGCCAAACCAGTCTTTGCCGAAACCGGCCATAGCCACAAAAAGGCTCGCCTCGGAGCAGGAGCGGGGGAGGAACTCCGAAACGAGCCTGTAAGGCCAGCGCAGACTATGGGAACCAGTCCGCTCCACAGAGGGTAGCGGGCCAGTTTTAAAATCATCGTCACGCAGCTGCTGGTAACATACAAAAATCACCTCCCAGGTTGTCAAGGGACAGGCGTGACGGTGAAGTAACCCCTGGCCGAGACTGCGCGAACCAGCCCCGAAACCGTCGCGTGAGCCCTGAAAGTGAGTTTCGCTTTCGAGGTCCTGGTACGAAAGAAAGCGCCGAAACTGTCGGGGAGTCGGCAATATGGGGCCGTTTCGGGGCAAGTTTCGGGGGCTGTCGCCGAGTGAGTTTCGCTCTATAGGGAAAGCACGAAGCCGCAAAACCGGGTCGAAGCCCACTCCGAAACTCAATTTCGGTCGTTCGGTCTGGGGCCTCGATCGCCCCGGTTCTCGTGAATGCGTTACGCTTTTCCGGCTGTATGGCCGTATAGCCGTTTTGCTCGTGAATGCGTAGCGATAATATGTATTTCCGTAACTCATACACGGCCCCGAACGACAGTGCCGCCAATCAGCGGAATTGCGTAACGTATTCACACAAAAGGGGCGTGGTCATCGGGTTAGCTGATAGAGGTGCTTGACGGCAGGGCCACGGTTGTGTGCGGCCGCCCGCCCAGTCGAGTGTTTACCAGTCGAGTGTTTACGTGCCCACGACCAGCATCCGCAAATCCACAAATGAGAACCACAAACGAGAAAGGGCGTGGCGACCGGCCACGCCCTTTGCAAGCTCCTTGCAAAGCTCCGTGAGGGGAGCAAGGCAGGAGACTGAAAAACAAGAGACTGAAAAACAGGAGTCCGCAAAATAGAGGACTGGAGGCGAGAAACTACATTCCCTCACCGGCCTCCGGGGGAAGGAGAACGCTGTCGATGACGTGAATGACGCCGTTTGACGCCTCGATGTCGGTCTGCACAACGCTGGCGCTGTTCTGGCCCATCAGGCGGACGGTGCCATCGTCGACCTGAATCTGAACGGACCGGCCCTCAAGGGTTGGGGCGGCGCTCATGCTGGTCACGTCCGAGGCCGTGGCCTTCCCCCCTACAACGTGATACTGCAGGATGGCCTGAAGCTGCTCTCGGTTTTCAGGCTGGAGAAGAGACTCAAGCTGGCCGTCAGGCAGCGCGTCGAACGCTGCGTCGGTAGGAGCAAAAACGGTGAACGGACCCTCCCCCTTCAGGGCCTCCACGAGGCCGGCGGCCTCCAGGGCCTGGGCAAGGGTATTGAAGTCATCGGCCTCCACGGCCGTGTCGACAATGTCGGGCTGCTCGCCGTCTCCGTATCCTTGTGCCACTGCAGGCCCGGCCAGAAGCGCGAGCCCAAGAACGGCAAGGAAGGCTGCCCGAGGGACGTATGCTGAGATTGAGCGGGTAGACATTAGGCGGGTAACCATTATTGGTCAGATAGAAGACGTTGAGGGAAGAACTGACACGGCCCCAAACCCTTTGCCTCTCGGCAATATTGCCTGCCCGGTGGAGGGCCGACGCTATCGTTACCGCCGTCTCGTTTTCATACCGATCCGTAACAGTTGTCTGAAGAGGGTGCTCTGGCTGATCGGCACCGGGTCGGTGCTACTTCCCGCTGCCTTTGGCGTAGCATGTGGCTGATGTAACTGTGGCTTGGTCCTTGGCCCAGCGCAGTACCGGGCCCGCGGCGGCCCCGCTGCCCTGCGCCGAACACAAAACCACCCACTGGGCGAAGTCAACCGCTCATTCGGCACTTGGTCCGTTCGTCGCGACCGGCTTCACCACGGCGCTCGTGCCCTGTACCTTCTGGCAAGTCGGTTCCACAACATCTCTTGCCCCTGTGTCCCAATGCTACCCTTTTTCGGTCGAAGCCGCGAGTCCCGCTCGTTTCTCTGGCTCCTTGCCGCCGCGCCGCTCATGTTCGTGGCGACGGGACTGTGGTCCCTGCCCGCCGCGGCCTGGCTTGCCCCCATGTTTTTGCTTCGCTTCGTGCGCGACCAGCCCACCTGGCGCGGATGCGTAATTGCCGCGCTCCTCCTCATCGTCGTCTCCTGCGCGGCGTGGCAGGGGGCCACGGGACGATTTCTTCAAGCCCCACTGCCCTACGTCGTCGGCGCGGCGCTCGGGCTCGTGGCGGCCCTTCCCTATCTGATCGACCGCCTGTTGAGCCCGCGTCTCTCAGGCCTCGCGGCGACACTCGTCTTTCCTGCATCTGCCGTGGTAGTGGAGTTCGCCGCATCGTTTGGGCCATTCGGGACGTGGAGTAGCGCGGCGTACACCCAGCAAAATTTGGCCCTCTTGCAGCTTACGTCCGTCACCGGCATCTGGGGCGTGAGCTTTCTCCTTTACTGGACGGCCAGCGTCGCCAACGCGGCGTGGGAGGAATGGGCCATGTCGCCGGAGGCCCAAATGTCGCCGGAGGCCCGCACGTCCTCAGAGGCTCGCATCTCGCTGAGGGTCCGGTGGACAGTCGGCCTGTGGGCCGGCCTCCTGGCGGCGGTATTGATGTTCGGAGGTGCGCGCTTGGCGCTGGACGCTCCGCCTGATACCGTTCCGGTAGCTACGGTCACGGGGACTCACGACGCCTCCTCCTTCTGGGGCGTCCATCGTCAGGCAGAGAGCCGTGGGGCCGTGCGCGACTCGGCGCGCGCCATCCAGCGAGACTACCTGCAGCGCGCCCGGCGGGCCGCTCAGGCGGGCGCTCGGCTCGTCTCGTGGCCCGAGGCCGCTGTTCCAGTCCCCCACGAAGACACGGCGGCCTTTCTAAGCAAGGCGCGCCGGCTCGCGCGGGGTCAGGAGGTGTATCTCGCGATGGCCCTCAACGCGCTTCCTCGCCCGGATGCAGGCAAGAAGCTGGAGAACAAGGTCGTCTGGGTCGGCCCCAGCGGAACGGTGCGCAAAGAGGGACTCAAGGCCCACCTCGTCCCCGGCGAACCTGGACAGGACGGATCCGGCACGCTTCCGATCGTTTCGGCGCCAGCGGGGACATGGTCGAGCGCCGTATGCTACGATCTCGATTTCCCCGCCCTCATCCGACAGGCCGGTCGGCAAAACGTCGACCTCCTCGTTGCCCCGTCCAACGACTGGGCCGCCATCGCCGAGCGGCATGCACACATGGCACGCATCCGGGCCATCGAGAACGGGACCGCGCTTCTCCGCCCCACCTCCAATGGCCTCACTCTCGCAACCGGCCCTCTGGGCCGAACTCACGGCCGAGTGAATCACTTCACGTCCCAGGAGCATCTTCAGATGACCCGCCTTCCCACAGAGAGCAAATCGACCGTTTATGCTACTTTCGGGGACGTTTTCGGCTGGGGCTGTGGGCTGGGGCTCCTTATGCTGATCGCAGGGGCATTCTTTCAATTGAGGCTTCCACTCGATTGAGGCTTCCACTCGATTGAGGCTTCCGCTCGATTAAGGCTTCCGCTTTCAGAGGCAGATGCGCAATCGGCGTCCTCCTGGCCTCTGAAGCGTCCCCCTTGACTCCTTCCTGCTTATCGGCAACGCTTTTCCGCCTACCTCCGACTGATCGCCATTACGGCTGGGCACTGCACTCATGCTCACTGCGATCCGCAATGCACTTCCGGGCCCGAGGCGCCTCGCCCGTCAGGCGGGACTTCTCCTCGGCATAAGCGTCCTGATCGGCGCATTTCTTTTCCACGTCTGGACGGGGCTGGGGCAATTGTCGGAACGCTGGCCTACCCTGCTCTGGAACGTGTACTTCACGCTCGTCCATGCCACAATCATTGTCGCTAGCGTGAAGGCGGCCATGTCCGTCTTGAGGGCCTCCGTGCCGCTCCAGTCACGGCGAGCTGTCGCGTTGCATGTTGGTACTCTGTCGGTTGTAACGGTCGTGGCGTTCGGAACCGCGACCGGTCTCTGCAAGGCGCTCCATCCTGGGTTTGACCTCAGCTGGCAGGTGCTCCTCACCTCGGCGACCACTGCCTCCGCGGCCACGCTCATCTGGAGCGCGTTTTCCTACATGAGCGCGTTTTACCAGCGGCTCCGTGAGGCGGAGGCGGCCCGGTATGAGGCGCGCCTGTCGGCGCTTCGCGCTCAGATCAACCCGCATTTTCTGTTCAACGCCTTCAACTCGATCGCGGCCCTGGTCCGCACCCGGCCAGGGGAGGCCGAGGCAGTCGTCGAAGACCTGTCCGACCTCTTCCGCTATGCCCTGCGGGCGTCGAAGGATGGCGGGACGGCGACACTGGGAGACGAGTTGGAAGCCGCCTGCCGCTACTTGAGCGTCGAGAAGGCCCGGTACCGAGGCCGCCTGACCGTAGAGATCTGCGTGCCGGAGCAACTTCAGCCTCTGCCCATTCCGAGCATGACTCTTCAACCCCTCGTCGAGAATGCCGTCCAGCACGGCGTCGGCGAAACGCAAGGCGACTGCACGGTGTCGGTAACCGCCGAGCGGGCCGACGGGACGCTTTTGCTCCGGGTCCTCGATACGGGGCCGGGCTTCGATTCGACCGACCTGGGCGACGCATTGGGCGAGGGATCCGGTCTCGCGAACGTCCGGGAGCGGCTGGAGCTCTTCTTTGGAGAAGCCGCGCAGATGAGGCTACTTCCACAGGGAATTGAGCTCCAGATCCCCTTGCGCGGGACGGCGGAGACGCGTCCCAGGTCTGCGGTTGAGGAGCATGCGTTTGGGAGCGACGAGCATGCGTTTGGGATGACCGAAGCAGAGTAGACAAGCCCCTATTGCACAAGCGAGCTTTGAAAGCGATGCCTATGCGTTGTCTCGTGGTCGATGATGAGCCCCTGGCTAGAGAGCGCCTCCGTGCCCTCCTCGATGAGGCCGACGAAGATGTGGAGGTCGTGGCCGAGGCCGAGGGCGGAAAGGAAGCCGTCTCCCTCATCCACGACCGCGAGCCCAGCGTGGTCTTCTTGGATGTACAGATGCCGGTCCTCGGTGGCTTCGATGTGGTGGACCTGCTGCCTGAGCCTGGCCAACGTCCCCACATCGTGTTTGTCACCGCGTACGACGAGTATGCGATTCAGGCCTTCGAGGCCCGCGCGCTCGACTACCTGACCAAGCCGGTCCGGCTCGAACGCCTCAACAAAACATTGGGCCGCGTGCAGGATGCGCTGGCAAACGATGACGCCAGGGAGCAGGAGAACCTCGACGACCTTCGGGACTCTCGGCAGGATCAGGCCCTGAAGCGGCTGACAGTTCACGTCGGGCACCGCCTCCGTGTGGTCCCGCTTGAGGAGGTGCGGTGGATCGAGGCGGATGAGGGATTTGTGTTTGCCCACACCGAGGGCGGGCGGTACCGAACCGACTTCACGCTGGAGGAACTCGAAAGCCGCCTTCCTCCAACCCGCTTCGTGCGGGTCCACCGCTCAACGATCGTCAACCTCGATGCCGCTTACGAACTGGTGCCTGAGCCGGCCGGAACCGCAACGCTCCGCCTTCAAGACGGCACCGAGGTAAAGGTCGCGCGTCGCCGTACCGATGACGTGAGGTCAGCTATAGGCGGATGAAGGCCCTGGCAGGTTGAGGCGGCACTTGAGGCGGCACTGCACGCCAGTTACCTGAGACGGCCCTGCTCCCGGGTCACGTGGCAGATCCAAGTCATTCGGTAGATCTCATTTGGTAAATCACATCGCTCAGAAGAACGCGCCCAGCAGATAGTGTGTACTTGAGTCGTCGCCGGACTCTTCATCGCTGTCATCTATCATCGCTGCCATCTGTCATCAGGCCAGAGCCCTTGTTGGTTCTTGCCTCGGGTAATCACGCAGGCGCAAAATTCCGACATGGACACCAAGAGGACATGGACACCAAGAGACAGACATGCCCGAACTGCAGCACCGAGAACGTCATCGGGCAGTGCGGGAATTGCGGCAGGCCGTTTGTGCTATCGGAGGCCTTCCCCCGAGGCAGGGCTCGAAAGCTTGGGGACGGCCCTCTCGCCGAGGTGCCAAGCGGCCTCAGCTCCGGGCCCTGTAGCTACTGCAGACTGAGGCAAAAAGGGCAGATGATGGAGGCAATGAGCGCGGCCCGCCGGCAGAGAACCTGCCCCGTCTGCCACACCGAATGTCTCTCTGGGTAGCCCTCTCGGCATGGCCGGCAGGCACAGGATTACCTGCCGGGGGACTTTCTGCAGTCGCCACGTCTCACTGGTAGCATATTGTACCGGTAGCACATTACAGGCCCATTTCGGAAACGAGCCTGCTGCAGAGATTTGTAGTTCGCACGCCCAGCATCTGGTAGGATTCCCCCCAGGAGCAGCCCCCTCCAAGGGGACGAGGGACGAAAGGATTGAGGAACGAATAGAGCTCGTCCCGCCGGAGGTATACCGGATACTTGCGCTGACGCATGTTAGCGTTCCAGCGTGCGCCGCTGCAGATCTCCCGTCGCCGATGAGAAGCAACCCCTCGTCAAAATTGGACATCGGTAGGGATGCACACGGCACGCCCGGTTTTGAATCTAGTAAGCTCCCAAGTGGCTTTTGAGCATCTGCACATTGATTTTGTTTGCCTTAAACGCAGCATCGATGAGGTCTCCTGCCACTGGAATGGCACCTGAAAAGGCATCCAAGACGATGACCACCAGCATCTTGAAAACGAGGGAAGGTGGAGCGCCGACGCGGTACGCCTCGTAGGGCACGTAGCACGAGACGATCGCTGTTATGACGTCTCCCCAGACCGGCACAAGACCGATAACTGGATCAAGCCCAATTCGGGCATCGATGCCAGGAATTGGGATGCAGTCGTCGCTCCAATACGCAAATCGATCAAGACGCTCCACGAGGCCAGCTGCTCCCGGCGTGCCGAGGTCCGAAGACGAGTCTGCAGTCATGCGCAAGTTGAACTTACCTGAACTTGAGGACGAGGCTGAAGTGGAGAGGAGAGCCTCCTTTCCTGCCGCTGACAACAGAAGGCTCTGCAGGTATCCTTTAGCAGGTGTGACTACTGTACGCGGTCCGTCCCGGAAAAGTTATAGCTTAGGTTAAGACGGCCGAATGGATTATTGGCGAGAATCAGCACGTGGAAAACCGGGGCCAATTTAAGCCGCTGAGTGGAGTAGACCCGGTTCGGTGGACGCCGCCCTTCCCTTTTGGCATTGACTCCACCCCTCAACAGCTTCCCCTCCCCCAGTGCTGATCGGTCCCTGCGTCGCCCAGCGGCGTTGTCGCCCAGTGGCGTTTTCGCCCATTTGCCCAGCCACAGCCGAGCACGTGCGCTACGAGGGAGGGTGCTGCCGCTCCCGCTTCTCTTGAAACCGGAGGTACCCCTCGGTTGAATCGAAGTCCCTGAGCGTTCCCTCCTCCGTCTCGATGCGGATCACCTCGCTGCCATTGCCCCTGCTGCTACTGCCGCCACTACCACTGCCCCCAGACTCGACAATCTCCGGGCGGCGGCCGTTGAGGTAGGGAAGACGCCTATAGATTGGAACTCCCTTTTTCCCCATACCTCCAACGACTGCCCGCATCGGGCCGCTGGGCTCGCTGGTCTCCTCAGCGCAGTTGTCGCACGTGGTCCAGTAGGGATCCGCGTCGACCGAGACCTCCCGGAGACTGCACCGCCAGGCCTCGGGGTTCTGGTGATCCAATGGCTCGTCGCACTGGAAGTGGAAGCAGTTTCCGCAGACGTCGTGGCCTCCGTCGGGCATCGGGACTGAAGGGTTGTTCTTGCAGTTAGTTGCCGTCTCAGATGCACAAAATCGGATGCATAAAGTCAGATACACAAAACCGCCCCCTGACCGGCCCTCTCAGCTCGCCTCTTCCCTGCCGGCAAGACGGCGGTGGGTCCGGAGGCACCTGCCCGGCCTCCCTATGTCTTCCTCCCCGACCGAACCCAGACGGGTCGCGTCCATGTTTTCTTCCAGATCCACATTGTCCTCCAGGTCCGCGATCTTGACCCGGCGGACAATCGGGTACCCCATCTCCTCCAGGTCCTCAAAGGTATAATCCGTATCCTCGACCAGATCGTGCAGGGCAGCGGCCATCCGCGCTTCGGTGGACTGCTGGGCCTGCATCATACGGAGGAGATGTAAAACGTAAGGCGCGCCAGCCTTGTCGGTCTGGCCGGCATGGGCCTCCGCCGCTAGCGCAATTGCATCTCCGAGCGTTGGCATCGACATGTCGGAATTGACCTGGAAGACGAGCTTATGTCGCTTTCCGGTAGGTCAGGCACGTAAACCACCCAGCCCCCCACGCCAGTGCAGCACACCGACCCAATACCTTAAAGGTGCGATTAGGAGTCCTCCCCATCCTCAAAGACGCGAGCAGATACTGACTTTCAGTACTTTAAGAGACCGTTTTGATTTCAGCTTCAGTTAACAGCTGCACCCAAAAACGGAGGGGAGTCCGCCTCGTTTTCGGAAAAAGCCAGCAAGCTCTTCCGAAAACGACTCGCCCGAGCCATGCGCATAAAACCCTATGACTCCGACCTGACGGACTCCCAATGGAAACAGATCAGCCGCTACTTTTACGACCGGTCACAAACGATGTCACGACCTCCCCTGCCACGTATTGGATGCAATCCTGTACGTGGTGAAAACTGGAACCCAGTGGCGGATGTTGCCCGGAGAATTTGCCCCCTGGTGGGCCGCGCATTATTACTTTCGACGGTGGAGAGAGGAAGGCTGAATCCTGTGCATTTTGAGCATTACTTCTCGCGCAGTCCGGCGCAGATCGGGGCGCCACGGAGAACCAAGTGCACTGATCACAGGCTGCCAGTCGGTTCCTTCTGCACGGGGTGGGCGGAATCAGAAGCTTCGACGCTTTCAGGGGAGGCCCGTGGCCGAAAACGACACGTTGCCGTCGATACGCAGGGGTTGCTTTGGGGCGTGGTCGTACATGCGGCCGGAGATCATGAAACGCAGTGGGCGCTGCAACTGCTCGCTCCGACAGCTTCTCGCCTTGATCGGGTAGAGACGGTCTTCGCCGATCAGGCCTACCAGGACCTCGAAGAAACCCTGGAAGAGGAGCTTGGCTGGGAGCTTCAAGTTGTTGAGTCCGACGATGGAAACTCCGGGTTCTCCGTCGATCCGAAGCGATCGGTCGCCCGAGAGAACCTACGGTTGGTTCGGAGGGTGGCGTCGGCTGGACCGAGAGCAGGAGCGGCGGACCGACTCCAGCGAGACAACGGTGCAGTTCGCCATGCTCCGAATCGCCTCGAGTCGGCTCGACTAAAAATCAAAACGGACTCTCAATGGAGGCCTGAGAGGACCGACCGAGTGACTCTTACAGATACGCACTGGATTGGTGCTATCGCCGAAGAGGGCTGCCCCTTGGGTGAGCTCTCCCCATCCCCACGTGACTTCATCCGCTACGCCCTACCCTGTCCACTCGTCATGGTTTTTCTACCACAAGTTTTACCACCGAACAAAAATGCCCAGTGCACCGCCAGTTCGGGAAAGGGGTCCATCATCACTGTATCGGAGAGTGGCCGTTAGGGCGCATCCGTCGGTGAGGAAGTGTTGCACCCGCAGGCTCGCAAAGGCGGTGCGGGCTGTCAGCAGACTAGCGTTCGGGCCCACGAGTTCGACGCTCCTCCCTGCGCCGCCTTCCAGGTCGATATAAGAGGCCGACGGCGTCCAGTAGTAGAAGCGGCGAATGCCCACTCGCTGCGAAACGGCCCACGTCGATTTGCGCGGCGCGGCGGTCGTGCGTGCCCGTATGTACCAGGCCCCGACATAGCGGGCGAGTCCTGCACCGAACTGATGCACGTCACTTCCAGTGTATCGGCGGCCCTCGTAGAGGCCCAGAAGCTCCCAAGGTCCGACTGGCTGGTAGATCTCCGCCTTCAAGCTGTACTGTGGGCGAATCTGGGCATCGGGCCCAAAGCTGACCTGGAGGTGTCCATATGCCCCGGCCCAAAGGTCCTGCCACAGGTCAACGGTGATTCCCTCGTCTGCGGTGTCGAAGCGGCGCTGACGAACAAGAGTGGCAGCTACCGTCCCTCTCGGAATAGACCGTTGTAGAACAGCGGTCCATCGCTGCCAGTCCACCCGCCCCCCTGACACTCGGTCATAGTCGTAGCGGGCTGCCGCTTTCCATTTCGGCTCAGACGCCGCTGAGTCCGGTACCTTTCTGTCCTGCGTCTGCGCCGGGGTGCTCCACAGCCCGGCAACAGTCAGGACGATGAAAAACAAGGGGCGGTCAATCATTGAAGTCAATCACTTAGGGGGGCAATCGTCTGGATCATCAGGGGAGTCAGTCATCAGGGGAATCAAAGCCAGCTCGTTCCATCGCTCCCCATTCTTTGTTGCCACGAAAGTACGACCATAGGCCTCTGACACGCCACCAGGCATTGAGTTGGCGGTAGCCAAAGGTTTCGACGACAGGAAGGAAAAGAAGCTGAGCGAAATCGGCAGTCTTTTCGTATCGCCGGAAGGTCAGTTCCTCCAGCGTTACAGCGCTCAGTGACAGTGCCATCCCGAGCATGAACGCGACCAGGAAGAACGCCAACATGAACGGACCGGAGAGCGTGCCTGAGATTAGGGCTACAACAAACGTAATATAGCCCATTAGTTCGAGAATCGGGCCGAAAGTCTCCAGCATGTAGAAGAAGGGATACGCAAGCATGCCCACAGTGCCATACCGGGGGTTGAGCAGCATCTGCTGGTGACGGATCATCGAGTCGGCCAGCCCCCGCTGCCATCGGTCTCGCTGGCGACCGAGGTCCTGCAATGTGGAGGGCACTTTTGTCCAGGCCACCGGATCGGGTACAAACCGGACGCGGTAGTCTTGCCCAGCCTCTCGGAGTCGCCGATGCATGCGCACTACCAGCTCCATGTCTTCACCAACCGTATCTGTAGCATAGCCTCCCACGCGGACGGCCGTTTCTCGGCGAAATAATCCAAAAGCGCCGGAGATGATGAGCATAGCTCCCAGCGCGTCCCAGCCCACGCGCCCAAAGTAAAATGCCCTAAGGTACTCCAACACCTGAAGCTTGGGAAGCCACTTCGTCGGCATCGATACTTCCTGGACGCGCCCCGCCCGAATGGTGCAACCGTTGGCCACACGGACGATTCCCCCCACCGCCACGGTGGCCGTTTCCTCTAAAAATGGACGGACCATCCGGGCCAGCCCGTTGCCCTCGACGAGCGTGTCTGCGTCGACCGCGCAGAAGAGCGGGGAGTCGCAAAAGTTGATGCCGGCGTTGAGGGCGTCGGCCTTGCCTCCATTTTCCTTGTCAAGTACCCACAGATTGGGATGGGTCTGGCTTTGGTAGACCTGACGCACCGATTCGGTAGGGAGGGACGATGTTGGGGGGCGTGCCGTGGGCTGAAGGTCAAAGGCCTCCTGAAGCCGGTCGAGCGTGTTGTCGGTCGACCCGTCGTTGACCACCAGTATCTCAAAGCTGGGGTATTCGGTGCTGAGGAATGCGCGCACCGACGACACACAGGTCGCCTCTTCGTTATGTGCAGGGGCGATGAGAGTAATGGGCGGAAGTGCGTCGGCCCCGAGGGCTGTCTCTGAAACGTATGCGCCCATCCGACGGTGATAGCGGAGCACGGTCTGATAGGTGAGAATTCCTAAAGCGATGTACCCCGTGTTCAGAACCACAAGATAGCCCAAGAGTGCATATGCGGTCCATTGGAGTACTGTAGTCACGTTTGCGGCGTCGGTTGGGACGTGGGAAGAACGTCAGAGGCCAATCTGGATCGTCGGTGGTCGCTGTCTTTGAGTGCTCGCAGCGAGGCGACCTGCTTGAGCTCCACAAGACTCCTCGCCGCGCCTAAGGCAACCCACCGCGAGCTGTCCTCACTGACGAGCGCATTCAGTAATTCCTCGTCTGCTCCTGTACCCAGCTGGCCGAGTGCTCGTGCCGCGTGAATGCGGACAAACGGCACAGGGGACCAGCAAAAGCGACGTGCAACAGATCGGTGCTCTTTTCGTCCTACTGCCCGGAGCAGGCGAAGCAGGCTGGCCGCTACCTCGGCAGGCGCTGCCTCCAGGTCAACGCTCATTTCGCGAAGCAGGCGAGCAGCCAAGGGGGCTGCGTCTGCATCCCCCAGCCACCGGAGCGTCTCTGCGCAGCAAACGCGCACAAACTGAGAGCGGTTGCTCGCGGCCACTGCTGCGCGGAGGCGAGGAGCAGCCCCTTCCCCCAGCTTCGCGAGAGCCGAGCTAACCTGCCGCCGATCTACGTGGGTTAGTCGGCCCAAGCATGACAGAAGACGCTCCGTGTCGCCGGGCCCGCCGAGCCGAGCGAGGTGACGAAACGCAACCTCGGCTACCCGGTCGGAGGAATCGTCCAGCGCGCGTCGCAGGGAGCCGGCCTGATCGGGCCCCCCGAACACCCCAATCCACTGTACAGCCCGGGTCCGAACAGATGGCCTCCGATCCCCAAGCTCACGTCGCAGGCCGGATATGAACGGATGGGAGAGGGCACTTATGCGTTCGGATGCTCGCCCCCGGACAGCAGTGGCGTACGGCAGTAAGAATCGTAGGAAAGCGTCACGATGGGCCACGTCTATTTGACTAGCGAGCGAGTGGGGCGGCCTCTCACCGGCTAGCACCTCCAGTAGATGGGCCCGCCACATCTCCACCCGGGCTGCCCGGTGCCGCGCCTGGGACGTCCACCACAGGCGCTTCCCCACCGCGATGAGGGCGAGAATCAACGCCAGAACGGCCAGTCCAGCCGACGCCAGGATCAGGGCCAGAAGGGATTCTGGCGCGTTGGCACCCAAGCGATCCATCTGCGCCGGAAGGGACGCCCATGTAGGAAGCATACCTGTGCGGATGCAAGCTACTTGGAGACAAAGCGAGAGCCGCTGGCTGCTGCGACCAGGCGCGGAACCCTCATGATGCGGGCTGTAGCAATGGAAGGCGAAAAAGGAAGAGTGAAGTAGTCGGCCGCTCCCAACTCGAAAGCACGTTCGATCTCTTCGTCATTTCCTTGTTGTCCCAACAGTACAAACGGGGGCCGAAGCGTCGGAAAAGAGCGGAGCAGCTCCAGGCCCGAACGTCCGGGCAGGCGCGTCTCCGCGACGACAACCCCAAAGGCCTGCTCCTGAATCTCACGCCGGGCGTCCGTTCCGTTGCCAACCGACTGCACGTCGGCGTCCGCTCGGCGAAGTCGGTCGGCCAAAAGATCCCGGGCCTGCTCGTGGGAGACGGCTAGAAGAACCGGTGCTGGCGGGATGGAAGGAGACTGGTTGGCCATGACTGTGGCGGAAAGAAAGGGCAAAAGACCGGCACGGAGACGTGGGCCGCCCACCTATCCGACAGGCGAGGCGGACTCGTCTTTCCACAAGTCCGCCCACGGTGGCGAGTCAATCAGGGCCGGAAGGTCGCCGGCCGGTACAGGACGGGAAAACAAAAACCCCTGGCCCAGTGGGCAGCCGAGGTCCCGAAGGACTTCCAATTGAGCAGTGGTCTCGATTCCTTCAGCGGTGACGCGTAGGCCCAAGGACTTGGCCATCTCAATGACCGAACGGGTTGCAACACACGCGTCCTCCGATGCAGTCGTCTCCGAGATAAGGCCCTTGTCAAGCTTGAGCCCATCGGTCGGGAATTGCAGCAGCGAGTGAAACGATGAGTATCCCGTTCCAAAGTCATCGATCTCAACGTTGACACCCAGCGACCTGAGCCGGTCCACCACTGCCGTATTGGTCTGATTTTCGTTCTCCAAAAGCCGCTCGGTGACCTCCATGGTGAGGTTTGATGGCGCCAGATCGTACTCCTCGAGCAGATGGCGGACAAACTCGTGAGTTTCTTCTCGAAAGAACTCCTGTCGAGAGAAATTGCCGCTTAGCGCTACCGAAAGATCCGGGCCTCTGTGTTGTTGGAGGGATTCTACTTTGCGACACGCCTCTTCAAGTACGCTTTGGGTGATTGGGGAAATCATTCCGGTTTCCTCAGCAACCCCCAGGAAGACGTCCGGGGGGTCCAGGTTTCCGTCTTCCCGGCGCCACCGAGCCAACACCTCGAAACCGACGAGATTCCCGTCACTGAGTCGCACGACTGGCAGAAAAAGAGGCTCGAACTCATTCTGGTCGATGCCACGTCGCACCTCAGCTCGGAGGGAGGTGTTTTTCTTGCTCCCTGCCGACGGGCCGTGGTGGCTCAGCGAGCGGTCCGGTGAAGACTTAGCACGGTACATTGCCGCATCGGCGTCCTGAATGAGGCCGTCGATATCTTGATCTTCCAAATCGCATACGGCGAAACCGACGCTAGCCCCAACCTGAAGACAACGATCCTCCACTGCGTACGGCTGGTCCAAGACCAGGGTGATGCGCTGGGCCATGGTCTTGGCCGTCTCGGAGTCCGTCACAGATGAAGACCAGACGGCGAACTCGTCGCCTCCCATTCGCCCGACTGGGTCCACGTCCCGAACCACACTGCATATCCGGTTCGCCGCTTCCATCAGAACAGCATCGCCGACGTGGTGGCCGTTTTTGTCGTTGATGCTCTTAAACTGGTCGAGATCGACGTACAGAAGAGCGCCTTTGTCCTCGTCGGACGCGTCAATTGCCTGCTGGGCTCGCTCTCGAAAGACGGAGTCTCTGTAAAGGCCCGTTAGCTGGTCATGTGTGGCTCTGTGCCTCAGGCGGGCTTCTTCTCGTCGCTGCTGGGTGACATCCCGCAACACCGTCTGTGCAGCCTGTTTCCCCTCGTATTTGATGGAAACAGAGTAGAATTCCACGACCCGGCGTTCCCCGTCCAGACGCTTGATCTCGTACTCAAAGGATGGAGGCTCCTCTCGGAGGAGTTCTTCTTGGTGGGCCTGGAGGGCTTTATCCATTTCAGAGCGTGCCCCAGGACCATCGTTTGTGGCAAACTCCAGCACGGACCTTCCAACAATTTCCTCCGGGTCAGAGGCCCCGTACAGCTCCACAGCACTGGAATTTACGTATTGAATGGTCTTTCCGACGGTGATTTGAACAGGGTCGCGATGCGACTCGACCAGGAGGCGCCACCGTTCACGGCTTTCTCGGATCTTCTCTTCACGGTTTTTCCGTTCCGTCACGTTGCGGACCGTGGCCGTGATCTGTTGCACTTGACCATCCTCGCCGTAAATCGGCGCCGCCTGTACCGACCAATACGTCATGCTCCCGTTGGTCTTCAGTTTCATCTCCCAGTCTTTCGGCTCCCCCTGCCCGGCACAGCGTCGGAGATGGGATGCAATTTCAGCTCCCTGTTCTTCCCCATGAATGTCCCTGACTGACCGTCCGCGGACCTCATCGGCTCGACGCCCCGACATCTGTTCGTATGCTGGGTTCACCCTTTGGATGACGAACTCCGCCTCGTCCTCATCCTGCTTCAAGTCGAAAAGTAGGAACCCTTCTTGGGAGTGCTCGAAAAGAGCGTTGGCCTGCCTCAAATGCTGTTCCCGCTGCTTCCGGGTCGTGATGTCCTGAATCGTCCCGGTCATTCGGGCCGTGCGTCCCTCTTCTCGCTCAGCACTTCCGCGAACCCGGACTTCTCGATGCTGGCCGGTGGCCGACACGAGGGGAACCTCCATGTCAAATGGACTTCCGTCCTCCAGACACCGCTGGGCAGCTGTCTTCACGCGGCCCCGCACGGAGGGTGGATACAGTTGAAAAGCACGTTCCAGATCGAAGTTGGTACTTTGCGGGAGGCCAATCAGACGATAGAACTCATTAGACCCCGTGAAAGAATCGGACTTCGGGTCGTACTCCCATCCGCCAGTTTGTGCGACCCCCTGCATGCGCTGCAGACGATCCCGCTGAGTGCGCATCGCCTGCTGAACCCTCTGCTGTTCGGTGGTGTCCTGCTGAACAACGATCCAATGAGTGATCTGCTCATGATTGCGGACGGGGGCCAGCACCCACGTGAAGGTCTGCCGCGCTGCATCCTTTTCGTCCTCGGGTGTCTTGCCGCGCACCGGTTCTCCGACCTTTAGGGCATGGCAAACTCGACTTTCAGTCTCGGACCCCCTCTCCAGATTCTCGAAGACCCAGGGCGTTTTTCCTTCCAACGCGGACTGTGTCGTCTCACCTCTGGCGGCGTATGCGTCGTTAGCCCAGGCAAGTCGAGCTTCGGAGGGCTTCTCCGGGTTTCCTTCAATGATGCTCACCGGCTCATCGACTTGCTCGAGGGCCGAGGTAAGATACCTATTCTCGTGAGCCTGCAAGCGTGCCTCCAGCAGATTGGTGGCCACACTGGCAAGCTGTGTCAACAGGGCCCGGTCCTCCTCACCGAAAGATCTGGGAGCCGGATCCGTGAGACACAAGGTGCCCACGTGGAGCTGATCCCCAACTGATAGCGGCGCGCCGGCGTAGAACCGAATCCCTTCTTCCTCAATGAGGGAGTTGTCCCGGAAGCGGGGGTCGGCCTGTACGTCCTGCACAACCATGACTCCATCTCCCTCGATAACGTGCGTGCAGAAAGACTGCTCGCGAGGCGTTTCATCGAGGCTGATTCCGCAGGCGGCCTTAAACCACTGTCGCTCTTCAGCCACGAGGCTGACCGCTGCCCCCTGCGTGCCGAAGACTTGTTGGGCGACCTCTGCGATCTGGTCGAAGGCAACCTCCGAGTCGGTGTCGAGAATATTGAGCCGGCCAAGTGCGCCGAGACGCCTGGCTTCACCGACTGGGGCTGAATGGGACATAAAAGAGAAATTATATTAACATAAAGACGCAAGATAACAACCACCTCTAGAAAGAAAGGTTCGAGACGAATACAGAAGATGTTGCATCAGATCTAACTCTGCTCCGCCTCGCTCGGTGGTTTTCGTAAACACGTGGGACTCAGGCAAGCGGCATGGCCGCCGAATTTTTACAGGCGGTCCTCTGGTTACGGTGGTCCTAATTGCGGTAGCCTGCGGCTGGACTGAGATCGATCCGAAGCAGGATACGATGAGACCGGACGCCGCGTAGACCGGCGCCGAAGCGAAGCAAGCGGCGCCCTGGCTTGATGGTTCGTCCCTTCTCAGCGAGGCTCAGCCTGCGAAGGTCCGAAGCCTCCTTCGGATGGTCTCGAAGGGACTGGTTGAAAAGCCGGACGTCCTGAAGACGCCCGATTTGGTATTCGTCGGCCTGGATAGTCGTCGGCCTGGCGGTTGAGCTTGTCGGTAGGCTTTCCGATGCTAGTTGAAACAGACATGACTTCTACATGCCTGCATGCTTGCGTGAGCCTTGAGTCTTTGCCTCAAGTCTTTCAAGTTCTCTCCTGACTAGCTGAGAGCCATGTCTGAAGATTTGGATGACCGGAGTTTTCTCTGGCTCTGGACCTGGGCGTTTGTGGCCGTGTCCTCGGCCGGATATGCCGTTGTTAACCTTATCAGTTCGGCCCCGAAAGAAGCCGGAGGTGCGCTCGGTGTTTTTCGGTTTCTCTTTGAAGTGACGCTTCCAATCGGCATGTGCGTTCTTGCCGGGTGGTTCGGAGTCGAAGAGTGGCGTAGTGGCAAATCTACCGCGTGAGCTTCTTCCCTTGCGCTGCCGTTGCAGAACAGGTGCATGTTGCCCTTGTGTGAAGGATTGCTCCCTCGTCTGTTTGGCTTAGAGAGTTGTCCTCGGGTCGCTCCGGGGCTTTTCACTCAACGGTGAGGGCCGAGTGCGTCCGTATGTTGCACACAGCCACAAGTGCAGACGACACGGTTCCGGCGGTGCCCCCCAGTGTGGTCTGTGGCGCTACCTGCCAGCTTTGCCTCTCCCCTTCCTGTCGGTAAGCCGCCGGTGGGCTCGGAGGTATTTATCGAGCCTCTCCGCGTCTTTTTCCCGGCCGAATCCAGCCGCGTCACGTCCATGTTGTCCTCCAGGTCTGCGGTTTTGACCTGCCGGGCAATCAGGTGCCTACCAGCCCGCTCTGCAAACTCAATTTAGGGGGCTTTATGTCTCGTTCTGAGAGAAGGAGTATTCCGCTTCTGAGAAAGGGAACGTCCCGCTTTTGAGAGGGCCTGGAGCCCTGGATCATCCCCGCTGCTTTGGCTTTTTTGCGCCTACCGGTTTTGCGCCTGCAAAACCGTTTGTCCTCCGCCCGATGAGTCTATTCCCGCGGGCCTGTCCTCTCCTTCAATCCCGGTCGCCTGAGCTTTCACCGCTGCCCTCAGCCAACTGCTGCCCCTGCACGATGTCTAGCCAAACCAATCCTGATGGCGCTCCTGAAGGAAACGCGCCCCGCAGTTTTGGTCTTTCCCAATCCCAGCGCTGGGGGGCCGCGTCCGGCCTTCTGTTCTTTCTCCTGGTCGTCGGGACGGACTACGCCAGTGGAGTGGCGGCCAGGGAGTGGTCGGAGCTGGCCCTAGATGCCGGCATCGTGGGCGGACTCGTTCTCGTTGTTTTCAACGCCTTCCGGAAGAGCGTCCTGGTGGGAGAGAACGAGATTCGAAAGGTCCAGCCGCTGTGGAACGACCAGTCCGTCCAGATCAGTGAGATCCGGCGGGTGCACGTCCCGACGATTGAAAGTGGGCTTTGGCTCTACACCGACCCGGACGGAAATCCGGCGCTGACGATCGGCGGGGGACTCGAAGCCCCCGAGGAGCTTGAGGAGCGGGTGACCAAGAGCGTGCCGCCGGCGGCAAAGATCACCGGACTCGGTCAGGAAGAGGAAAACTGATTGAGGAGAGCAGCCAATCGGAGCAGGCCCTCCCCCGGAGAACGAGAAGGCCACAAGGCCGGCTGACACGAGAGAACAAGCTCGGAAAAGACCAAATTCCCACTGAGCCATGACTTCTTCCACGAGCCAGGCTTCCTCCACGAGCCCGTCCTCCGCGCTAGAACGAACGGACAGGTCGGCACCGGAAAGCACCTACAGGTACGGCCGGTTCTACCACAGCCCGGTCTTCGCGCAGCTTGCAGCCGCCGCCCCATTGGCCGCCACCGCGCTCTGGATGATCTTCTCAGGGGCTGGCCCCCTGGATTTGCTCTCGGCCGCATGCTTTCTCACGATTGCTCTGCTGAGTGGGTACCAACCGGCGGGGACACTTCTCTCGGTCTTCCACCTGACCGAGGATCGGCTTCGGCAGGAGCGGCCCCTCCATGCCGACAAGGACATTCCTCTCGGCGAGGTGCGCCGTATGTTCATCGGAGGCCGTTCTGTGAAGATCTTCGTTTCGCCAGGGGCCCAGCCGGACCTTGAGTTCGGGCGCGGGCTTGAAGGCGGCGAGGAGCTGATCGGGAAGCTGGCGCGGCGGCTTCCTCCTGGTGCCGAGATTGAACATCCGTCCGGCGAGCTGGCCGGTCGGCTCGCCAGCCGGACCTGATCCTTTCGGCCGGACCCGAGCCTTTCGGCGGACCTGATCCTGTCGGCCCGGGTGGCCTCTGAGACTGCTTTCGGAGAGGGGGGTCAACGCCCCGGCAAAATCTTCTGCGAAAAGGCCTACGAGAAGGCCCCGCTCATAAACGCCAGAAAAGCTGCAACAGCGCCAATGGCGATCTGCACGGATACCGAGGTCCAGTATGTCCTCGGGTTCTTTTCCACTTCGACCCATGCTTCTGGCACGTAGGCCTTTCCAGTAAGAAGTTGCCCTGGGACGAATGAGGCCGCGAAGGCAGACACCATGCCGAGAGCAAAGTCGATCATTGGAGCTCAGCCGTTTTGACGCCGATACTGAAGCCAAGAGAAAGTGCCCTTCAATCACGTAACTTTGCCTGCACGTGACTTTGCCTGAAAGCTTGCGGTCTCTTCCTGTTTCCTCCTGCCCTGGCTACTTCAGGGCCAGCGGCTACCCTGAGGAGGCCAGCGGTTATTTCAAGGCCAGCGGCTACTTTGAATGCGAATCAGGGTTTGAGCAGAACCGACGTTTGCGGGCTCCCAGGCGGTATTGCATCGCATCGGACAGGGCTTCAATCGCGCTCAGCAGCGCCTGGGGCCCGGCCTGACGGCCCGACTCATTTAGCAGTACAACTCCTGATTTGCGCAGATGACCGCCCTTTCTAAAATTCGCCTGCGCTATTTTGCTCTCTGGGGACTACTTTTCCTGTGCTTGATGCTTGGAGTGGAGAGCGCACTCGGGCTTAACCTTCCAGACAGAGTAGTTGGCTGGACGCTCGCCATTCTCACCTTGACAGGGTGGCTTGGCCAGGCCGTATGGAGACATCGACTTGACCTCTCGGCACTGTTTGGCCCTTTTCCGACCGACCCGTCGGCATGGGGCACTGTTCTCGTTGGGGTCCTTGCTCTCGATCTCCTCGCAGAGGCTGAGTTTCACCTGCTTCTGCCTTGGCTTGAGCAGGTGTCCCCCTGGCTGGCTGACCGGTACCTGAAAAATGCAGTATCGCTCACGGGAACGACAGAATATCTTCGAGCGGCCGGATCAGCCGTGATCGTAGCCCCGCTTGTGGAGGAGTTTTTCGTCCGGGGCCTGATGTATCAGCGCTGGGCCTACGCCTGGAACCGACCTGTTCTTGCGCTCCTGGTGACCTCGGTGCTGTTCGCACTGCCGCACGGTCACGTCATAAACGCATTCATTCTTGGAGTAGTGGCTATACTTGTTTACGTCGAAACCCGTAGCCTTTGGGCTCCGATCGGGATGCACGCAATCGGGAACGCGATCACCGTGTTTGGAGGACTTCCGATGGAGGCCGGATTTGAGCTTGCCACGGGCGGGACGAGTAGTGGCGTTGTTGTCGGCTGGCTCTCCCTGATCGTGTCGGGCCTTCTTCTGGCCTGGCTTCTTAGGCGCTGCTGGGGGGCGCTCTACGAGCCGCTTCCGTATATCGAACATGAACAGCGTTCGGAGGAAATCTCCAACGGCGAGGAAGCTCCCGATGACAAAACGGCCGTAGCGGATCGGGCATGACACTGATTTGCGCACCCATGCCAATCAGGGGTTGAGCTGCCAAATTGGACTCCAGCCGCTGCTGAACGTGGTTCGGTTTTCGGCCGGTCCGGTTCAACGTCGTGTCGGAGCCTACAAGCACCGGTCCTACTCAACTCCTGATTCGCATCTTTTGTCTTTTAGCAAGAGTCTTCTGGCAAGAGCACGTTCGAAGAGTACTTTTAACTTGAGTGTGTCGGGCAAGCATGCCAATACAAAGCGGGCAGAGGCGTTCGAACCTCGGGGAGGGTTTTCCTACCTGGTTTCACTCCCGCCACGCCCAGGGTGGGGTTGGGGCCTCCTGCTGCCAGAGCCCCACCTCCTCCCGGCGGGCCTCCTGCTCCAGGCTTCGTAGCTGAGCGGAGGAAGGCCCCCGCTGGTCCTGCCACGCCAGCCCCAGGCGGATGAGGGCCCGGCCCACGTCCTGATTTCCACTGCTGCCCTTTCCAGCATTGCCCTTTCCAGTGGTGTCCTTTCCAGTGGTGTCCTCTCCGGGACTGCCTGTCTCCTCGGCCACGACGCTCCCGGTAATCCGGCCCTCCGGCCCGGCGCGCCGGGCCGCCACGTGGAGACGCTTCCCTCCGCAAATCCGGCCGGCCGCTTCCGTAGCCGCCGCCCCGAACGGCTGGCCCGGCCTCGGGGCCTGGATGCCCCAGAGGTAGACCACGGCGGGGACTCGCCCGACAGCTGCTCCGGAGCGCTCGGGCGCAGATACCTCGGAAACGGAGAGGCCTACCCTCAGCGCGTCGCCGCTGAGAGCTTCGAGGAAGACCACCTCAACTGTGGCAGGAATCGGGATGCCAGCAGGCGATTGCTCCTGACTGTTCTCCTGGCGAAGAGCATCGTCTTGGCGAGAGAAGTTCTTATCGTTTTGAGAGCAGTGAAATTCAGACATATGTAGCGGACCGACCCTACGGAGAGCCGGCGTGAGGAGATGCCATCGCTCTGCGGCAGGGGCCTAGCCGACAGATCTGTAACACAATCAGCCGCAAAAACTCTGCCGGGTACGTTCTCTTCTCGACTGAGGACAGTATCTGTCGATTGACCTGTCCGTTGCAAGGGGCCACCGGGCCAGTCGCCGCGTGAACCTCTAGTCCCGAAGTCCTCTGACTGAAACCTCTGAAAACGGGATATAACGGGGCCTTATCGGCCGGCTTGAATGCCGCCTGTAACTTTGCTCCAAATGTCCTCTCCACCGGAAAAGCCCTCCTGTCTGCTCGTATCTGCCCATGCCCAGCAGGCACAGCTGGGTGCCTGGGTATTTGTAGCCGGACGCCCAGAGCCGGGCGTCTACAGCCGGGCAGTGGGATCCCGGGTGGCGGCCGAGCCTGCGAGAGTGCCCGGTGTGCCGCCGAGCCGGATGTGCTGCCGAGAAGAACGCCAACAGCGTCGGGCTGCTCTTCCAGACATCTACCCATCCAGGCATCTGCCCTTCCAGACATGGAGCCTTCAAAGATGGAGCCTTCAAAGATGGAGCCTTCAAGCATGGAATCTCCAAACGCCGGATCTCCAGACGTGGGACCTCCAAGCTTGGAGTCCTCAAGCGTGGAATCTTCAGGTTCAGAAGATCGAGGAAAGGCCTGGGCCGAGCGCTGCCCGATCGGCGAGGAGAGCCCTGCTCGGCGTGAGGCTTGGCGCCAGGGCTGGGAATACCGCAAAGAGCGGGGCCCCGGCACCCCGAAGATGGAGGTGGCAGCGGAGATGGCCGGGAGGCCCGATCTCGTGTCGGAGTGGCTGGAGGGCTTTGGCGCCGCCGATGAGCACTTCACCGGTCCTGAGGCCGGGCCGCTGACGCTTTGATCTTCCCGAGGCTCTCCTCCTCGTGGAAGGGACTCTTCTTGCGGAAGTGTGCCCTGGCCGCCTGCAAGACGGTCTTCTGGTCAGGTCGGCCGCCGGGCCCGCGCCCAGAGCGAGCCACCGCCCGCTCGGCCCGGCGCTTCGTTTTCACTGATAGGCACCCCTGGAACCCGGAGGCTGCCCCCCCGCGGCCCCCGGCAGAGGCTGCTCTCCTCGGTGATGTAGCAGTCGACCGCTTCCGCCCCCGACAGCTACCGCAGGCGGTAGTAGGCCTCCGCGCCTGCGTGCAGAAGAAGTGGAACCGCGCTGAGAATTCCCATCCCGGCAAACAGCGCCCCAGCTACCGCCGGCGCCCCTTCCGGCGTGCCGAACCTTTCAGGACGGGTCAGTGCCAGCCACCCGGCGTGTCCCAGCAGGAATATCCAGCTGATTGCCATCCCTTCAATCAATGCCCACCCCGCAGCAAAAGCGCCCTTCAGCCCCGGCCTCCATCCCGGGCCGAAGCACCGGTGGGCCGTGAATCCGACAAACCCAACCTGAATAACCACCGTGAGCAGAAAGCTCGGGGTCTTCAAGGGCTGTCCCGTCCACAAAAACACGGCGGGCGAGCACAGAAGCTTGGCTCCCTGATTGAGCAGCTCCAGGTGCCCGCTCAGGAACGCGCCAAGCGTCAGCGCCTCTCCGGCCCGACTCAGCCGCTCGCCAAACAAGCGAAAAAGCAGCGCCCCCAGCAAGACCGCCATCAGCAGGGCCGACAGGGTCCAGATCTGGGCTCCGAAGAACTGCTTCCACTGGCCGAGGGCCGCAAAGATGGACTCCACGAGCAGGCCCGTAGTCTCATCGTCGGTGGCGGGAGGGGTCGGGCCATCAAACGGGTCTTCTCCTACCCCCGTCCAGGCGAGAAACCGATTGATCCCGATGCCGATGATCACCGACGCCAAGAGGTAGCGCCCCGGGCTTGCCAGCCCAGCCCGGGCTCCCTCCAGGTACCGGCGGAGGGTGTTCCCCGGGCGAAGAGTGAGCCCGACGAGCGTCGGCCAGAAGCCGTTTTCGATGTCGAACAGTTCTCGGAAGAAGCCGCCGACCACGGCGGTGGCCGAAATGGGGGGATCTGCCGCCTGGCCGCAGCTCGGGCAGTAGTCGCTGGCAAACGGCGTCCCGCAGCTGGGACACTCGGTGGCCCGGGTGAGCCCCTCGGTGGCAGTTTCATGGGCTCCCGAAGCCCGTTTTTCCGAAGCCGACTCTTCCTGCCGGTGTTGCTCGCTGGGGCCAGAAGACATGGGAGAAGAAGCCAGCAGCCGGAAGACGCGGTTTGACTCCGTGGTGCAGGTTGCCTTTGCAGCCAAGGGGGCCGCCGTGCCTCCCAAGGTGCGCCCCCACCCAGGCAGGCGTGCCGAGCCTGAGAGCACCCAAATGCAGAGCGAGAGCGATCTTTCCCCCGCAGGCTACCGGCACAGAGGCCACAGACGAAGAAGAGGCTCGTCTCGGAGCGTACGGAAAAAGGCTGGGGCCCCGAAACGAGCCTGTGTGGCCATCGTGAGCGACAGGAGCGGGCCGGCCCGACGCAAGACAGTGGCTTGAACTTTAAATTTCTTACCGTGTCTTAGCCACCAGTATACAAAATCACAGCCCCGGGTCGTCAATCCCTTGGCGTGACGGTGATGTTATGTGCCGTGAAGGGCCAGTGGACTACAGTCTGTGCTTCGGGCCGGTCGCGGTGAAACGGGCCGCTTTGGGCCGCTCTCAGCGCGCCGCAGCGGGGCGCCGGGTGTGGCGTATCATGGCGTACTCCGACGGGTCGAAGTCGGTAACGCGGCGGCGGAAGGCGGCAACGGAGCACGGCCACAGCACGGCGTTGCGGCCCGTGGTGTCGAGGTACCAGCTGCGGCACCCGCCGTCGGTCCAGACGGTGCCCTCCGACCAGCGGTCCACCTGGCGCACGAAGCGGGCCTGCGCGGCAGCCCGCGGCTCGACGGCGGCGATCCCCGCGTCGCCCATGTGCCGCAGCGCGCCGAGGATGTGTTCGATTTGTGCCTCGATCATCGGCAGAATCGAGTTGTGGCCGAGACCGGTGTTCGGGCCCCGAAGAAGAAACAGATTCGGATACCCCGCCACCGTCGTGCCCAGGTGCGCCCGCGGGGAGTCGCCCCAGGTCTCCGCCAGCGCCCGCCCCTCCCGGCCGTAGATGCTGTGGCTAAGCGGCATCTTCGTCGACTGAAACCCCGTGCAGTAGACGATCACATCAGCGTCGCGGGGGCCCGCCGGCCCGGACACGTCCTCTGGCCCAGACACGCCCTCCGGATGCACCTCGCGGGCGGCCCCGTCGACGACGGTCACGTTCGGCTCCGAGAGAGCAGGGAGGTACGTATCCGAGTGGAGAATGCGCTTGCAGCCGAGCGCGTAGTCGGGGATCAGCGTCTCGCGCAGATCGGGGTCTGAGATCTGGCTCCGCATCCAGTACCGGACGAGCGGCTCCACGAGGCGAGCGACGCGCCGGTCCCAGAAGAGCCAGCCGGTGGCCTCGCGGAGGTGGTGCAACGCGAAGCGCCAGGCCCGCAGGAGCATCGGCACGCGGCGAAACAGCTCGTGGACGGCCGGTGGGATCTCCCGGTCCCCATGCGGGACCACCCACGCCGGCGTGCGCTGGAAGAGCGTCAGGTGCTCGACGTGCGGCTGCAGCGCCGGCACGATCTGCACCGCCGAGGCCCCCGTGCCGACGACGGCCACGCGGCGCCCGGACGGGTCAAAGCCCTCGGGCCAGCCGGACGAGTGAAACGCCCGGCCCTCGAAGCGCTCTTGCCCGGGCAGGTCGGGGATGAGGGGCTGGGAGTGGGCCCCGACGCCACAGATGAGCGCCCGCGCCACGTAGGTCCCCTCCGATGTCTCGATGTGCCAGCGACGGTCGTCCTCGTCCCACACTGCGCGACGGACCGCGTGCCCGAACCGGATGTGCGGGCGCACGCCGAACTGCGTCGCACACTGCTTCAGGTAGGCAAAGATCTCATCCCGCCCCGCAAAGCGACGGCTCCAGTCTGCCTTCGGCGCGAAGGAAAACGAATAGAGGTGCGAGGCGGTGTCGCAGGCACAGCCCGGATAGCGGTTCTCGCGCCAGACGCCCCCGACCTCGTCTGCGCGCTCAAGTACGACGATGTCCGTCATGCCCTCCTGCAGGAGCCGAATCGCTGCGCCGAGCCCGGCGAAGCCTGTTCCAATGATCGCGACATCGGCCTCTGCCGTGTCGGCATCCCTCGTGGCGGGTGCGGGTGGGTTCGTGGATGGCATCTGGATGGACTACGTCTGGATGGGTTGCACCTGGATGGACGAGATCTACGTGTAGATGTTAATGCATGCGCGGGGCGCACGATCTGTCTCCATCAAAATCAAATCGTAGGCGCTTGCCGTGGGCGATTCGGGCCGGCAACCGATCGGGATCGGCATGCTGCAGCCCGCACAGACGAGCCAAGCGTCGTGCCGCCCAGCGCCAGCGGTACGCCCAGGGCGTCGTGACGTCAGCAGAAGGCGAGTCCTCCCGAGAGCGACGGGGCAGCTCGTTGACACGCAGATTGGCACCGCCCCCCACAGCGACGGGCCCTACCGCATCGAAGAGATTCCGACAGGCCCCTACGACCTGCGCGTCAGGTTGGGGGGTTTGGCGCCACCACAGTCCCCCATCACGGTCGGGGCCGGAGCCGAACCGCCCCGCGCAATTGCCCGCGAAGGCGCCGTCGTCCCGGCGCAGAAGCGGACTTCAAGCCCTTGAAGACGTGCCGGTGGTGCTCTCCGGCGGGCAGCGAGTGCGGCCCGGCTGGCGCGCACGCCCGCAAGTGGCTAGAGCTCGTCGTGGAAGCCGGCCCCTCAGGCTTCTGAGTGCGCTTCGGGGTCCGCCCCGGAAAGTCGCTCCAGAGAGGCAGCCCCTCTCGGACTTCGCTTCCGGACGGCCTACGTCGAACGGTTCGCTCTGCCAGTTGCTCTCTGCCAAGGCGCCCGTCTTCTCGCCTTCCAGAGGGAGACCCCACCGCTGTCGTTGCCACGGCTGCCGTTGCCCCTACTGCTGTTGAAGGACCGGCAGCTCATAGGCACAGGCCTCATCCCCATCGGGAATGTGACGCGTCCGCTCCACGCGCCCGAACAGGGCTTCGTAAAAGCAGGTCTCCGACGCGCAGGGAAGCTCGGTGGCGCCGATAATCTCCGCGAACGGGCAGTTGCACTCCTCGACGACGACCCTGTCCTCCTCAACGCGCACCTCGGGCATAAATCCAGCCTCTTCGAGCACCGCCTTCAGAACGTCAACGATCTGCCGCGTGTCCGCCGACTCCAACGATCCGGAGAGACGGCGCTCCACCTCGTCCAGGCGGTCGTTCCAGAACGACTGGAAGAACTCCTCAATGAGCTGATCCCGTCCCTGCTCCTCCAGATACGCCAGAAACTCGGCAAAGACCGCCCCCTCCCGCCGGGGAAAGAGCCGCTCGGCACGCGAGGTCATGCGGTAGCACATGCTCGGGCGCCCGCGTCCCTCTCGCTTAGAACGACGGGTCACGAGTCCATCTCGTCCCATCTGATCGAGGTGGTCCCGCAGCGTCGGGCGCGCCCGGTCGATCTTCTCCAGCGCGTCGTTGAGGGTGATTTCACCCCGACGGTTCATGAGCCGGAGAAGCCGACGTTTTGTCTCGGACTGAAGAAGGTCGAGGACGGGCATGGGGACAAGATGAATGACGAGCGATTACAGCGGGGCCGGGCGCCTGCGTATGCGTGCCGACAGGATACGGTTTTGTGTAGAGAGCATCAATTAAAAGATATTCGGCACGTAAATGTTGAAAATACGGGGGCCTCTTTTCTCCTTGGTGTATGCGCTGGTGCACGGACCCGATCCCTCGTTGAGCATGCAAATCCCGCCGTTTCACGTTGCCGAAGACGGAGAAGCCATCGGCATGCTCCGGCGATTCTCAGCACGCTTTCGGCTCAGCCCCGCCTCGGTGCTGGAGTGCCTGCGCCGCCATGCCCCGACCTCCGTTCTTCTGGAGGCCGGACGCGGCCGGCGCCAGCTGCTTGCCGTGAGCGCGGACGGGCTTCGGGCCCTCCGTGATTGCGCGTCGTCCGGCAACGCTCAGGGAACGCCCTGATGGCCCGGGCCGGCTTTTCGGCCGTGAGACTGTAACGAACTGCCTGTCGCTCTTCCTCCGTATGCCGTACGTCGTTGCCGAGCCCTGTATTAACTGCAAGTACACCGACTGCGTCGAGGTCTGCCCGGTAGACTGCTTCTACGAGGGCCCGAACTTTCTGGCGATTCAGCCCGACGAGTGCATCGACTGCAACGCCTGCGTGCCCGTCTGTCCGGTCGAGGCCATCTACCCGGAAGACCAGCTTCCGGAGGAGTGGGAGCACTACACGCAGTGGAACGAGTATCTGGCCAACCAGTGGCGCGATCTCGGCTACAACGTGACGGAAAAGACCGGCCCCCTCGACGACGCGGAGGCGTGGGAGGACGCCGAAAAGTCCGAGGAGGACATCCTGACGTGGGACGTGTGAGGGGCCCGAGTGGGAACCGGAGAGCACGGGTCGCCCTCCCCTCGGGGATGCGTTGCAGTCCCGGTCGCACGACCGATCAAGACGAAGAACAGTGAGGCCCCCGGCAGGGCCTCTACGCTTATTCTCGCTATTCATTCGATCACTTGCCCTTCCGGTCTCATGCCCTACCCCAAGTCCATGGTCGAGCCGATGCGCAAGGAGCTCACGCGCCTCGGCATCGACGAGCTCAAAAGCCCCGACGACGTCGACGCGGCCTTCGGAGCCGCCGAGGACGAGACCCTGCTCCTCATCATCAACTCCGTGTGCGGTTGCGCGGCGGGCGGCGCCCGGCCGGCCGTGGCGCAGGCCCTGGAAACCGGCCCGACGCCGGACCACGCGGTGACGGTGTTCGCCGGCCAGGACGTGGCGGCCACCGACTACGTCCGGGACACGCATCTGCCCGGCATTCCCCCGTCCTCGCCGTTCATGGCCCTCTTCCGGAACGGCCAGCCGGTCTACGTCATCGAGCGGAAACACATTGAGGGCCGAGAGCCGGCGGCGATCAGCGCGGACCTGGTCGAGGCCCTCCAGGCGTACTGCACCGACGAGGCGCCCCCGTCGGATGCCCCGAGTCGCCCCGACCTCAGCTCGTCGCCCAACGCCGGGGGCCTGCCCTCCACGTTCCAGTCGATTAGCTGACCCCGTCGCGCCTGCTCGCCCCACCGCCCTGGGGAGGCCCATCGTGGGTAGGACCGTCCTGAGTAGGAGACGTACCTCTCACCAACAACAGCCTGAACGATGACACGCGACATTGCGGGCCTGACCGTTGAAATTGACCGGACCCTTTGTATCGGGTCGGGCAGCTGCGTCGGGCTCGCCGGCGAAATCTTCGAGATCGACGAACAAAACCTCGTGCGCTTCCAGGAGGATCCCCCGGACATCGATCCGGAGCGGCTGAAGGAGGCCTGTGCCGTGTGCCCGGTCGATGCGCTCCGGGTTTATGATGACGACGAGCAGGTGGTGCCGTAACGCGCCCATCCTCATTTTTCCAAAACGCTGCAAGGAACGAGAACGCCCCGGCGCGCCGCTCTTTCCTCGCGTCGGGGCGCGTGCCTCCCCAGAGGTCTGCTTGTCAGCTACTGGTTCAAACCCCACTATTGCTCCATGAGCTCAACTACGACGGAGGACCGCGCCGACGAGTCGCCCCCCAGCCTGTGGGATTGGGGCCTCAAGGTGGCCGCCTCGGTGGGCCTGGCCGGCATGCTTTGCTGCGTGGCCCCGGCCGTGCTGTTTGCCGTGGGCCTGATGGGGGGCATTTACGCCATCTCCTTCGCCGATCTCTTCTACGCCCCCGACGGATCGGCGGGACTGGGCGCCTGGCTCCTTCGGGGCGTTGCCGCACTCGTTGGGCTCGTCGGCACGTGGCTCTACCACCGCCGACAGAACCAGTGCTCGATTGACCCGGCCCGCAAACGGAAAAACCTCGCGCTCTTTGCCCTCCTCGTGGTCGTGCTCGGCACAGGCTTTTATCTCTCGTTCGAAGAGCTGACGAGCTGGTACTTCAACGAGTACATCGTCCCCGCCCAGCAGGCTGAATACGAGTCGATGTCCGGGACGTAGATGCTGCCCGGCCCCCTCCTCGGTGGTTCCCGCATCCGCTCCTGTCCGTCCCCCATGTCGTCTTCGCTTCCGGCCCCCGAGCTTTCGGCCCCCGATGCGCCGCCCCCGTCGCCCGACGACGCCCGGGCCGCGCCCCTGGTCCTGATCGACAACGAGGGGGTGACGGACCCGACCCTTAACCTTGCGCTTGAGGAATGGACGCTCCGGAATTTGGACCCGCAGTACCGGTACCTCCTCTTCTACGTCAACGAGCCGTCCATCATCATCGGGCGCAACCAAAACACCCTCGAAGAGATCAACCGGGCCTACGTGGAGGACCGAAACGTCCGCGTGGTGCGCCGCATGTCCGGGGGCGGAGCGGTGTACCACGACGAGGGGAACCTCAACTTCAGCTTCATGACGGACTACAAGCCGGGTCGCCTCCACAACTTCAACCGCTTTACGCGCCCCCTGCGCCGCGTGCTCGCCTCGATGGGCGTGGAGGCTGAACTGGAGGGCCGAAACGACCTGGTGGCGGGCGACGGCCGCAAGATCTCCGGGAACGCGCAGTTCTCCACCCCCCGGCGCATGTTCAGCCACGGCACGCTCATGTTCAACACCGACCGCAAGGCCCTGGCCCGCGCCCTGGACGTAACGCCGGATAAGATCGACTCGAAGGCACACCAGTCCGTGCGCAAGCGCGTGGCCAACATCTCCGAGGTCGGCGGCCGCGTCTACGATGTCCCCACCTTCCGGCGCCTCCTCGTCGACGGCCTCTTTCCCCAGGACGAGACGCCGGTCTACACCCTTCGCAGCGACGAATGGGACGCCGTCGAGGACCTTGCCGAGCGCCGCTACCGGCGGTGGGCGTGGAACGTGGGGGCGTCCCCGCCCTTCGACGTGCGCCGGCGCGAGCGTTTTGAAGAAGGAGAAGTCGACGTGCGGCTGGGCATCGAGGACGGCAAGATCGACCGCATTCAAATCTACGGCGACTTTCTGGGCACCTGGGGCACCACGGCCCCGCTGGAGCACCACCTCCGCGGCACCCCGTACGCGCCGGAGGCCCTTCGAACAAAGCTGGCAGGGGTGGACGTGTCGCCCCTGCTCGGGGGCCTCACCAACGACGACTTCCTGGCGCTGCTCTACGAGGAGGGCTGACGCCAGAACGATTTCGTCACCCGGATCGCGCACTTCGACCGGTGGTTCCCGGTCCGGGACCGGCCCAACGGGGCGCCGGCGCCGATCAGGGAACCGGTGCGTTGGACGATCCAGCCCGCTTGCGGGAGCCACAGGAGGACCTCGGCCGGCTCGGGGACTTCGCTGCCCGGAGCCAGGCAGAGACCACCCCCCGAGCGTGCGCTTCGGACCTGGAGGACTTCCGCCCCTGGTGCGGGGGACGGGCCGGGAGTGGCTTCCGGCCAGGCCGGCCCCCGGTGCCCCATGCATCCGGGGCCCGCGCCGGGGCCTTCAGCCTCGCGACCCTCGGAGGAAGCGCCCTCGGCGGCTGCTTCAAGTGGTGGGTGCGCCAGGCAACAGCTACCGGGCGTCCCGCCCCGCACGCAGGGTGCCGGTGAGCGACTCCAGATCCACATCCATGAGGTTTGCAAGCTTTTGGGCAATGGTGGTGTTGTCGTGGTGGCCGACAAACGCGTTTGCCCCGGGCCCGTAGGCGTAGAGGTTCACGTCAACTGCCGTGTGGGCGTGGCTCGTCCACCCGACCAGGGCCTGCCGGTTGACAAGTGGAGAGACGGCGTTTCCGACGGCGTAGGGCCCCTCGACCGCCATCAGGTTGGAGACGATCTCCGTCGGCACGTCTTGAACGCCGGTCAGGCGGGTCAACGTGCCGGCAATGCGCTTCCGCTTTGCCGCCTCGCTTGCTCCGGTGGAGCGGATCGATCGGATGCTGTCGGCAATGGCGCCGCTGGAGGCCTCCACGGCGGCCAGCGTCTCCGGGCGCCAGGAGTAGATCCCCTCTCCGTCCCGGTTTCGGCCCAGCGTGAGACCGCCGGTCTCGTGGTCCGACACGATGACCACCAGCGTGTTGTCGTCCTCCTGGGCAGCCTCCAGCGCGCTCTTTGCCGCCCGGTTGAAGGCCAGGATGTCTCGGAGGTGAGAAGCGGCGTCGTTGCCGTGGCCGGCATGGTCGATGCGGCTGCCCTCGACCATCAGGAAGTATCCCTCCCCGTTGCCGGACAGGCGGTCGATGGCGGTTTCCGTCATCGCCGCGAGGCTTGGCTGCTGGGTGTGGTCGCGGTCGATCTCGTAGGCCATGTGCCCTGGGCTGAACAGGCCCAGAAGGCGATTCTCCTGCGTCTGGCCCTCGCCGGCTCGGCTCAATTCGCTCGCCGTCTGGACCACCTCGTACCCCCGGTCCTGGGCCGCCTGCAGAAGGTCGAGGTCGTCCTCCCGGGCGCTTCCCTCAGCCGACTGAGGCAGGAAGTGGCGCCGGCCCCCACCCAGCATGACCTCGATGTCCTTGTTGAGCTGCTGGCGAGCGATGCGGTTCTCCTGACCGCGGTCCGGCACATGGGACGAGAAGACCGCCGGGGTGGCGTGGGTCAGGCGACTCGTCACGACAAGCCCGGTGGACATGCCGCGCCGCTCGGCCCCCTCCAGCAGCGTCGCCACCGCCTGGCGGGAGGTATCGACCGCAACCGCCCCGTTGTAGGTTTTTGTGCCCGTAGCGAGGGCCGTGCCCCCGGCCGCCGAGTCGGTGATGTAGCTGTCAGAGGCGTAGGTGCGAATGCTCCCTACCTGGAGGCTATCGTAGGGAAGCTCCTTCTGGCCGTCGCGCCACCGGAGGTAGTCCCGGGCCATGGTCACGCTGGCGGGCCCGAAGCCATCAGGGATCATGAGGATAACGTTCGGGGCCTCCTCGGGCGCAGGGGCATCCGGAACGGTCTGCGCCGGGGCCGGACCGGCCAAAAGCAGGCAAAGGACAAGGGCAGCGAAGAACGGGCGGACTGCGGAGACCAGGCGGGATGCAGGGAGCAAGTGGAACGTGGATGAGCGCACCGGCATGTATCGAAAATTGGCGTGTTGACGAACGAGTTTGCATTCTGGAAGGCCCGCAAAATTTACCAGAAACAAGCCCCACACACAAACGGCCCCTGGCGGGCACGAAGCCCCGGGTGGCAGGGGTGGATCTCTGTAGGGCATGATGGCACCCTAAAATCGGTTCGTTCGGGCCAGAACGTGAGTAGATGGACACCGCCAGGCCCCAGTCAGCATCGTCGCCGGGCATGAGGCGCTCGGAGCCAATCCTGAAGCCTCCCAGTCCTGATGTCTCGAATTGGACTTCTCGCGTTGACCGTGTTGACCGTGACCGCCCCCGGTGCCCGTTATAGTATTGAGTGAGCGCGAGAGAGCAGTAAAACATCCGCCTTTAGGCGGGTGATACACGGACTCTCTCGCAAGCCTGGCAAAACAATGAGCTTCCTTTGAGGTACCACTCGATGTCATACCGATAACCAAAGTATGATACAGTTTGCTTTTGAGAATCTGTACCGTCGGGCTGACGGGAGAGGCTTCGGCCTCTAATGCCTGCGGAGGGCATGTAAGACCTGAAGTGAAAGGACCTCAGGCAGGCCCTGTGAAACAGGAATTCTTTTCCGTGAGGAAGAATCCCCTCGATTCATCGAGGGGAGAAGTCAATCCCCAGCGACCAGACCGGGCTGTCAGGGCATTTTTCGTCCGGGAGGCAGAAGCGGCATGGGACAAACAAAAAAGCTGCCCCTCCCAAGAAGCGGGAAGGGCAGCTTTCGTCGTAGGAGAGTGCTCCATTGCGGGGCGGTCGCGGCACACGGAGCGGATGGGCGTTACATCATGCCACCCATGCCACCCATGCCGCCCATGCCGCCGGCACCGCCAGCAGGCATTCCGCCGCCACCGCCGCCACCGCCGTCGTCGTCGTCCTCGTCTTCGAGGTCGGCGATTACAGCTTCGGTGGTCAGCAGCATGCCGCCCACGGACGCGGCGTTCTCCAGCGCAGAGCGCGTGACCTTCGTCGGGTCGAGCACGCCCTGATCAAGAAGATCTCCGTACTCCTCGGTGCGGGCGTTGAAGCCGAAGTCGCCCTCGCCGTCCTTCACCTTCTGGACGACGATCGAGCCTTCGTGGCCGGTGTTCTCGGCGATCTGGCGCAGCGGGGCCTCCAGGGCCTCCCGCACGATCGAGACGCCGATCTCCTGGTCCTCGTTCTCGACCTCGACCTCTTCGATGGACTCAAGGGCGCGGAGGTAGGCCACGCCGCCGCCCGGAAGCACGCCTTCGTCGACGGCCGCGCGGGTCGCGCTGAGCGCATCCTCCACCAGCGCCTTCTGGGCCTTCATCTCCGGCTCGGTCGCGGCGCCCACGTTCAGCACCGCCACGCCGCCGGCAAGCTTCGCGAGGCGCTCCTGCAGCTTCTCCTGGTCGTAGTCGGAGGTGGAGTTGGCGATCTGCTGCCGGATCTGGTTGACCCGGGCCTCAATCTCCTCCTCCGAGCCTTCGCCGCCAACAATCGTCGTGTTGTCCTGGTCGATGGTGACGCGGTCGGCCTGCCCGAGGTAGTCGAGCGTGGCGTTCTCGAGGCGGTAGCCCTTCTCCTCGCTGATGACCGTGCCGCCGGTGAGGACGGCGATGTCCTCGAGCATCGACTGGCGACGGTCGCCGAATCCGGGCGCCTTCACGGCGGAGACCTTCAGCGTGCCGCGCATCTTGTTCACCACGAGCGTGGCGAGGGCCTCTCCCTCCACGTCCTCGGCGATGATCAGCAGCGGGTTGCTGGTCTGGCTGACCTTCTCGAGGATCGGCAGCAGGTCCTGCATGTTGCCGACCTCGTCGTCGTAGATGAGAATGTAGGCATCCTCGAGCACCGCCTCCATCTCCTCGGAGTCGGTCACGAAGTAGGGGGAGAGGTAGCCGCGGTCGAACTGCATGCCCTCGACCACGTCGAGGTACGTCTCGATGCCGCGGGCCTCCTCGACGGTGATCACACCGTCCTGCCCAACACGCTCAAACGCGTCGGCGATGAGATCGCCAATCGCGTCGTCGTTGTTGGCCGAAATCGTGGCGACCTGCGAGATGCGGTCCTTACCCTCGACCGGGTCGCTCTGGTTGCGAAGGTGCGTCACGACCTCCTCGGCCGCCGCGGTGATGCCGCGCTTCACGTCCATCGGGTTGGCGCCGGACGTGACGCTCTTCATGCCAGCGTTGATGACGGACTGGGCCAGCACGGTCGCCGTCGTCGTGCCGTCGCCGGCGTCGTCGTTGGTCTTCGACGCGGCCTCCTTCAGCACCTGGGCGCCGATGTTGGGAAGGCGCTCCTCCAATTCAATTTCTTTTGCGACTGTGACGCCGTCCTTCGTGATCGTCGGGGCGCCAAAGGATTTCTCAAGCACGACGTTCCGCCCCTTCGGGCCGAGCGTGACCTTGACGGCTTCCGCCATCTGGTCCACGCCCTCCTGGAGGGCGCTTCGTGCATCAGAGTCAAACCTTATTTGCTTCGCCTTGACTTCTCCCCCGGATAAATCCGGGGGATTCTTGCTCACGCGACGGGCATAGAAGCTGTCGCTTCGTGCCCGTACTCAGAATTACTCATTCACAGGACCATGCGCGTTTGCCCCGAACCGTTCGATCCGGAAGGCGTCCCGCGTCTTACTGTGTCCTCCAGAGTCATTAGCCTTTTGGAAGGCTCCCGCCAGCCCAGCGGTACGAATGTTTTTGGCGGCGTTGATGTCCCGGTCGTGGGTGGTATCACAACGAGGGCAGTCCCACGACCGCACCGACAGCGGCTTGCTCTCGGTGACGTAGCCGCATTCAGAACATCTTTTGGTCGAAGGGAACCAGCGGTCGATCTTGACAACCGTCCGGCCAGCTTCCTTGGCCTTATACTCGATCATCCGGACGAGCGTCGACCATCCGGTGTCGCTGATGGGTCGAGCGAGACTTCGGTTTTGCTGCATTCCTTTGACGCTTAAGCTCTCCAGGGCGATGACTTGGTTCTCGTCAACGACCCGTCGAGACAGCTTGTGAAGAAAGTCCTCTCGTTTGTCCTTGATCTCGGCGTGGATTTTCGCTACGCGCCGCTTTTGCTTCTTCCAGTTCTCGCTCGGACCGTCAGATCCATTCTTCTCCTTACGAGAAAGACGGCGCTGCGCTTTGCGAAGACGGTACAGGTCATTTTCCAAATGCCTCGGATTGCCCGATTTCCAACCGTCGGAGGTGACAACGATGTCGGCTATGCCCAGATCAATGCCGACCGACTTCTGGTTGCCATCTCCGTCGGTGACTGTTGGCTCTGGGTCCGGTTCAGGCACCGCGGAAGTGATACTCACGAAGTACCGACCTGCCGGATCTTTCGTGAGCGTGACCGAGGTCGGTTTAGCTTCGTCGGGAAGATCACGGCTCCAACGCACGTTCAGGCTTCCCGGCACTTTCGCCACCGACAGTTTCTTGCCGTGAAGCGTGAAGGCGTTGGAGGCAAAGCGAGCAGCCTGTTTATCGTGCTTCGACTTAAAATTGGGATACCCACACCGCCCATCGAAGAAATTCTGAAAGGCTTGGTCGAGGTCGCGGAGCTTCTGTTGAAGCGCCACCGACGAGACCTCGCGGAGCCAAGTTTTCTCTTTCTTGAGGTCGGTCAGACGCTTGGCGGTATCAGTGTAGCTCAGGCTCTCACCTTCTTCGTAGTAGGCATCGGTACGAAGCTCCAAGGCCCAATTCCATACGTACCGGGTGTGCCCGAAGACTTTGGCGAGAACCGCCTTCTGCTTATCGGTCGGGTAGAACCGATACTTGAAGCCTTTCTTTTGAGCCATGTTTTTTACAGCAACATAGTTAGTAGCTGTAAGTTTCGGGAGAGCATCAATTCATTCTCACTCCGCTGGGCGAGAAAGGTCCGTATATCTCTCGGCTAAAGCCGGGAGTTTTACGGCCCTTCTCGCGCTCAACCCAATACTATAACTATAAACGTGATGGGCATGTGGTACGGGCAGGACCTAAGCATCGGGCTCTCGGCCGTCGTGCCGGGCCCGATCCCCGTCACGATCACGCCGGCCTGGGTCAGCGTGCTGAGCACGCACACGTTCGGGGACCGGGTTGCCCTGAGCGTCGGGATGAGCCTCCAGCTTCCCCGACGTTGCTCTTCCCTGAAAAGCACGAGACCTCCTGCCGCCTCCTCGTGGAAGACGTGCTGACGGCCGCCGTCGTGCTGCCCCGTCCGAGGTGCTCCTGCTGAATGTGCTCCTGCTGAATATGCTCCCTGTGTGCAAGAGGCCCCTGTGGGCCCCAAGCTACAGTCTCGGACATGCATTCAGCTCCGCAATGCCCGCCAGCACCCGCAAACCAAGCACGCCCGGAGTATTTCCTCGGTGCCCTCCTCGGTCGTCCACGCTGTAATTATCCCCGCTGAAGCCCGTGCCGTGATCGCTATTGCCGTCTTCAGGTAGGGCCAGTTGGCTCGTCGCCGAAGGACGAGTGTACGCTTTGAGATTGAGGCCCGAAGCGCCGTGGGCCGAATGATTCTCCGTCAGGAAGACGGTACGGCACAAAGATGCCATTGCACGAGGAAGCCACCGCATGAGGAAACCACCGTACAAAGACGCCACCGTTCACCACTCCAGCTCGCGCCACCGGCCCATCTGGGCGGCGTCCTGATCGAAGGTCACCGTCTCGCCGGCCCCCTCCTCCCGGTTGAGGTGGCCAATCAGGCAGTCCGGAAAGCCGGCCCTACCATCTCTGTGTTCAGCGAGTGCCGAGCGAACCTGATCCCGGCACTGTATCTGTAGCTGGCGGGTCCGGAGCAGTTGATCGATAACCCGAGCGACTTCCTCTGATGCTGCGTCGTATGCGGTCGTGAGTACCCAGGCAAGCTCACAGAGGACAATCACGTTCACGTAGCCGGGGTCCTCCTGCGTGCAGTTGGACTCAAGGTGTCGTTTCGCGGCCTTGTACTGCTCGGGATGGTCCCGAGTGATGTACCGAACGAGGACGTTCGTGTCAATTCCGGTCATGGTCGTCCTCTGTCTTTGCCTCAGTTCCGGTTCTGGAGGCGCTGGGGCCTTCGCTGATGGCCGTTCCGATTGCATTGTCCATCTCCCCAGTGGAGACGGGTTCTTGTCCCGAACGGTCCAACATGCCGTCGAGGGCTGAGAGATCCGCTCCTGCGCGGCGGAGAAGCACCCGGTCGCCATGAAGGATAAATTCAACGCGATCGCCGGGCTGGAGACCAAGAGCCTCCCGAATCGGCTTCGGAATTGTCGTCTGGCCCCGAGTCGTGAGCGTAGAGGTTGGCATTGGGCAGTTTCGCCTTACAAAAAGTATTATCTCTTACTGTAAGTAAGACGTACCTTCCGGGCCTGTGGTTGGTTTCAGCTGGTCTTGTAATGCGAACCAGAGGTTGAGAGCAAAGGAGCATTGCGGCAGCGAGTCGACCGAAGGCATGTACGAGCAATCCCTGGTATGATCGCACCTTTGAGGCCCGCTGAATCCCAGTTTTCTCGTCGATCCAGTTGAAAAGCGACTCGATTGGCTGTCGAAGCCGGCTTACGGCCTCCGAGTAGAGCTTATCAGCCGCCGAGAGAGTCTTTTGACCCTTCTCCTTCTTGACTGGCGTCAGCAGGTCGAGGTCCTGGTCTTCGGCGAGCCTCTCCTTGAGAGGGCCGTCACAGTAGGCCTTGTCCCCACAGAGGACTCCACCTTCGATCGTCGACAACACGCGCCGAAGAGCGCGGAGGTCGTTTTCGCTTCCCGGCGTCAGCCCAGCCCGCTCCGGAACGGGAAGCTGCTCGGACCTGTGCTCGACGACAAGGTGGAGCTCCCGCGCCGTGAAAGGAGACACATTTCGAGGAGCAGTAGCCGACCGAAGCGAGCCGATCGGAGGCAACCTCCGCCTGTGAAGATCGCTGTCCTTTTGCCACACAGGTCGGCATCGAATCGGCGATGCGAAGCGCCTTGCCACGGGTATTCTCGGAATCGATCATCGAGAGAGCCTCTCGGGCCAGTGGAGCAAAAACGGCGCTCATCCGATTGATACGCCGATTGTAGCTCTTTTGCATGGGCAGATCAGGGAACCAGCCCGAAAAGTAATCTTCCACGTACTCGTGAATCTCGCTGATGGTCGAGCGCTTTTCGACGGGCCCAAATACGTAAATCGTCAGTACCTCCTCGTCGGTAAACTCCGGACCGCTATTGTTGCTCTGCCGCTGGGCCGCCGCAGCGAGTCGGCCTCCGAACCGACAGGTTCTTGCGCTGGCACATGAACAGGTAGATCCGAACAGGTGTAGAAGTAGCGTCCATGTCTCCAAGGGCGGCTTAGCAGAAAGATGTTTGGTTGCACCTTTCTTCAAGCCGCCTGCGGCGATGTGGTTTTTCAACCCCTGAGTGAGCTGGACAATCGCAGGTTCAGAGATTGTTCTTTCGCACTGAACACGTGCTGACGTGAGCAGCACGATCGCCCTACAGGCTTGAGGCGGCACATAATGGGACGTGCCGTGGAGCATCCGGCCCAGGAAGGGGGAGATGGGACCAGTAGCAGGTCCCAAGGTGCTCCCCTTGGCGATGGCCAAACAAGGTTATTCCCAAAGAACCGCCTTAGTCCCATCGGGAAAAGAAACCCCGGACTGAAGCTACTTCAGAGATTGAGTGAGCTGAGCTAGAGCAGGCTCAGAGACTGTTCTTTTCACATAGAACTACGCGCTGACATGACAGCGCGATCGCCCTACGGGTCTAAGCAGCATGGAATAGGACGTGCTGTGAGGAATCCGACCCAGGAAGGGGGAGACGGGGCTAGTGGCAAGCCCTAAGTTGCTTCCCTTGGTGATGGGTGGACATGGCTACTTGAGTAACCGCCTTGGTTCCATTGGGAAATGAAGCCTCGGACTGAAGCCACCACAGAGATGGAAGCTTCTGAGGAACGCATGTCCCGTGAGGATGGAATGCGCGACTGCTACCAGACAGCAACGTTTTATCTGTTCATGCCGGGATCTCAGGAGAGGTCCGCGCGGGTACTGGAAGGCAGAATGTTGTGCCTTACAGACAGTCTCTTCTTCAATCGGAGACACAGGACCTGCATCATGGTTCAAGGTCATGCCCGCGACAGCCCGGTTGTACGACCGGGTACAAGGGACATAGGGAAAAAGCGGAGCCTACGTCCATCGGATGTGAAGGAGCCTGTTAACTCAGGATACATTCCCCGGGATGTGAAGGTACCTAGATCTACCGATGCCCGAATCAGAAGAACTCTTCGAAGGGAATGCTGGCGGAGCCTGCGTAGTAGCCTCGAAACAGCTTAGATACGCTGATACTGGCGAAGGCAGGCAGTGAAACCGACACGAGTAATTTACGAGACGACCCGAAAACTCCAGTGCCGCGAGTGTTCGGAGCACGGCAGGAGAGACCGGATAGGCTCCGGGAAACGGTAGGGACATGAGCAATCCTGAAATTAGAGACCTGCCCTTGAGGAAGGCAGTGGGGGAGGAATGGTCCTGAATGGGGCCAGGTTGTAGGGACGTGAATACGAAAGTGAGGCATTGTGTCTTTGAGGATTCACGGAGAGCCGACCTACGGAGAAAGTCCGTACGGGCGGTTCGGGAAGGAGAGGACAGGAGACGGCCCTCAGGGTATCTGTAAAGATTAAACGCGCCGTCCTCTTACTTTCACATCTTTTGGCGAAGACAAGTCCCGTGAGAGGCACATTGCTACTGTTATCATGCAGAAACTCTACATGTCTCCTGCCGGGACGCCAAAAGAGGTCTGCGCGACTACTGAAGGGCGTAATCAGGGTGCCCAACAGATAGTCTCCTTTCGAAGGAGGAACGGGGCCTATACCACGCTTTACGGCTCCGGTCGCGATAGCCCGGTTGTACTACCGGGTACAAGGGACATGTGGGAGGCGGGACCTAACGTTTGGCGAATGTGAATGAACTTGCGAATCCAGGATACATCCGATGGGATGTGAAGGTACCTAGACCTACCGATGCCCACCGGATGTTGGCGGAGCCTGTGTAGTAGCCTTGAAGCAACCCGAAAATGGTTGACACTGGCGAAGGTGGATAGCGGAGTCTCAAATACAAAGTACAAAGGATGATCGACGAGTCCTTGACAAAGTGGTTGGTAGCCACGGCAGGAGGGACCGGATAAGTATCCGGGGACCGGTAGGGGACTGACCCCCCCCGAAGATGGAAGCCTGCCCTAGATGGGAAAAGACGGAAGTGTGCGTTCCTGAATGGGAACGTGGTAGATGCATCACGGAAACGTGAGGCCGATGCGCCTCTAGAGAGACTCCGTAGAGAGCCGAGGTACGCTGAAAGGTGTATGCCCGGTTCGGGAAGGAGAGGTTGGAGACGGCCCCTCTCTGGGGGTATCCGAAGGGATTAAACGCGCCAACCTCTTACTTTCACTCGGCATATTTCGTCGAGGTCGAGTTGAGGCTCGCGCTCGGGATTCTAGGCTCGCGCTCGGGATTCTCAGGATTCTTCTGCCCTGGAGACGGCGGACGAAGAGTTCTCCGGCTTGGCCAGGAGCGAGGTCCGCTACACGTGCTCCGGAAACTCCGGCAGGACCTCGGACGCTTCCATCTCTTCGTCGGCGAAGAACCGCACGGCGCCCTCCTCGGTGACGACCCACACCTCCTCGGCCCCAGCCTCCAGGTATAGGGTTCGCTTGGAGTGCATCTCGTCCCAGTCGTTGGACTCCCAGTCGTTGGACTCAGGCATCACCTCCACGCAGATCTCCGGTGCGAGGGTAGATGGATCGCCGGTCTCTTGCATGTGCTCCCATCGGCCTGGGCTCATCCAGATCACATCGGCTACCTTCACGCCCCCAGCCGTCGCAATTGCAAATTCAGTTGGCTGAAGCCCACCAGGCGCATGTTCATCGAGTAGGCCTTGAATCTGCTCCTGTGCGACGGAGTGGCGGTTCTTGCGCGGGCTCAAGACGATCTGGCCTCTGTGGTTGGTCTCTACAGTGTACGGGAGCTCTCGGAGGCCCGGGTCGGAGACAATCTCGTGCCAGCGTTCTTGGTGATCTGCTGCTCGTGCAGTTGTAGGCATGGCACCAAGGAATTTGTTTGAGCGCAAAAAATAAAACGGAGAAGGGCAGGGTGGGTTCTTGGGGGACGTGAGAAGCGGGCCATCTCAAAGTATCGCCCGCGACCAAGATGCCGCGTGTGCCCTGCTTTCTTTACAGTCCTGCTGCTGGCGCCACCGGCGCTGTGACCGTTTTTTGGCGATGTCTTTTTGGCGATGTCCCGAAGAGCTCCCGCTCTCTACATTCATGGTTCTCTTGGATCGCCGCACAGGCTAGGTTGGTGGACCAAACGGGGCACAGCCGTGGACCAAACGGAGTACAGCTCAAACAGAAAATTTCACTGTTTGGTGGGCGGGCCGCTGCCGCCTGTTTTCGGCTGAGGGCTCTTTTCCTCAGTTGCCAGTCGTGGATCGATGACAAGGAAGTGACCAGCGGCGCAGAACCCTCAACGAACTGCAGCGAACGACGAACTACGGCGAAAAGAGCCCCTGACAAAAAGAATCCCTGACAAGAAGAGCCTTTGACAAAAAAAGAGCCGCCCCCGCCTGCGGCTCTCCCTTGCTAGCCCGCCTCCAGTGCTTCAGGCCTCCTAGCCTACAGGCTTTCTGGCCTGTGTGGCTTTCTGGCCTGTGGTGCTTTCTGGCCTGTGGTGCTTTCTGGCCTGTGGTGCTTTCTGGCCTGCGGGGCGTTCTAGCCTGTGATCTTCGTGGCCTGTGGCCTTCAAGCCTGTCCTTTGTCTTCAGACCCAGAAGAGCCCGGCGCCCACGAGGACAGCTCTTCTCGGCGCTCGAGCCGCTTGAGCACCGGGCCGGGCAGCTGGTGCCAACTCTCACTGTCGGCCACGAGCGGCCCGGCGATCTTCCCGGAGGCACCCATTCCGAAGGCCTCCGCCGCACTTGCTAGCGCGACCTTCCCGGCCTGCTGGAGGCTCCGGCCGGTTCCGATGCCAGTTCGCCGCCCAGGCCCAATCCGGAGATGGCAGCGCATCGAAAAGGTACCGCCTGCCTCCGGTCCCGCCTCCAGGCGGTAGCCGTAGCGCCCGGGCCCTAGGACTAGGTCGAGCCGGTCGCGGATTGCCTCTGCCCGGAGCCACAGGTCGACGACCGCCTGATTCCGGGTCTCGTTGGGGCTCTCAGCGTCATTTCCAGATTGGGATTCGTTAGGCTGTGATTCCTCGGGGTATGCCCCCAACGGAAGGTTCGCCGCGGTCCGTCCGGTCGCCCGGCTGCCTACGACATAAGCTTCTCGGGAGAAAGGAGCGCGCAGGCGGCGCCACTCTCTTGAGGTAACCTCGCGCTCTGCCGCAAGGCCCCCAGCTCCCGAAGCGACTTCCTTAGCGCCCGGGCCCGCGCCTTCTTCTCTCGGGCTCCGTTCCTTTCCCGAGCCATTTTCTTTCTCCAAGCCACTTTTGTTCGGGCCATTGTTGTTCGGGCCATTATCTGGGCCACCGCCGTTTGGGGGAGTAGAGCTTTCGTCATTTTCGGTTGGGGTGTTCATTGGTCTACACATGGGTCCATTGACTGGTAGTATCGAATCAGGAGGCACCGAGATGCGCCGAGCTGCCCGGAGCACGGGGCCTCCTGTCACCGATATGGTGGGAGGACCCTCCTGATAATTGCATTTCGGCAGGATTCACAGTGGGACTACCCGCAGCGGTAGCATCAGGCTTGAGGACGGCGTCGCAGTCCGACCAAGACGACCCGACCAAGGCAGCCCGACCAAGGCAATCTGACTGAGGCAATCCGACTGAGGCAATCCGACTGAGGCAATCCGACCATGGTGGTGCCTGGGGTGATGGCCAGGCTCGGGGCACGCAGGCTTGGGGCACGCAGGCTTGGGGCACGCAGGATTGGGCCGGATCAGTCGTGGCTCGCGCAGAATGGAGACCGTGTCATGGAAACCATCCCATGGAGCCTATACCGAATGGAGCCGGTGTCGGCGGCCAGTCGTACCGTTCAGAGACAAGCTTAAGTGGGGAGCGGAGCGGATGGGACGAATTTGCCCTTCGGAACAATCGTATTTTCTATCGGGAGGTGCAAAATTTGTCACACGCCCCTCCTCAGGCGGAGCTCAGAGGGCTTGAGAGGACACCACGCTTCCTCAACCCTCAGGCCATGGTATTCGCCAGGAAGAGCGAAAAGCACTCTCCTCAAGGCGCGTGCGCGTATTTGTTTATTATTCATTTTTTGCGGCGCCTGATACCCCGTCCCTACCTTCAGCGGCGGCTCTGCCCCGCCTCCTTCTTGCCTACACGTCCTTGCCGATGGCGCGGGTTTCGACTGTCGGACGCCTTGTTCTCGCTTGGGTTTATTCTCGCTTGGGTGCTTGGGAGAACTTGTCCAAATCTGATATCCTTTCCGAATCTGACATCCTTGAAGACCGCCTCTCGGCAGGTACAGGACTGCGGGACGCCGGTCGGCGCGCCAGTTTCGATGAGAGGTGCAGGCGGCACCCGCCCGCAGAAACGTTCGGCTGGCGCCTGAGCGACCGGCATTCAAGGAGCAAAAACAGGGGTCAACAACGATGTCTTTGCCATCTCCGATCTTGGGTGTAGGTGGCGAATATGCGCCACTCGGAACGCCAATCCACCCGGATTGCCGGTCCACCTGGATGATTAGTCCACCCAGATGGCTGGTCCATCCAGATGGCAAGACCGCCAACCCGTTCGTCTTTTTCAAGCAGCCGAGTTTACCTATGACGACCTCTTCCGAGAACCCATTTTTCTCTGACACCTCGCAGCCTCAGGGCCCACCGGACACCTTCATTCCGCCCCCAGCCCTTGAGTCAGCCGCCGATTATGATGAGGACAGCAGTAGCTTCGGGGGGACTGACAGCTCCGGAGACGCTAGCAGCTCCGGAGAACTCGAGAGTCTCCGCCAGGGATACCTCTCCCGCCGCATCCTGGAGCTTCTGCCTGAGCTTCTCGCAGAGCCGGCCTTCCGTATTGGCCAGCGTGGCGACCTCAGGAAACGGGACGTCTTCCTCACCGGCGCGCTTCCGGTGTGGGCCGGCGCACTACCAAACGTCCGGTTCCGCTACGGAGGGACCGGGGTAAGCCCCAATCTCTACAGTGCAGTGGTCGCCCCGCCGGCATCCGGAAAGAGCGCGCTCCGCCACGCCCGAAAGTACGGCCGGCCGTCCAGCAGTATGTCCAGTGGCGGGACCTCCCCAGAAATCGGGACCTCCTCAGAAAACAGGACTGCCCTAGAAAGCGGGACCTCTCCAGAAAGCGGGGCCTCTTCGGAAAGCGGGGCCTATCCAGAAGGTAGGGCCTCTCCGCAGGGGTCGTCCACTGGTCAAGAAGGACTTGAGGAAGAGCCTTCCGGTCGGGAACGGCCCGGCGTTCGGGCCGGCAGACGGAAACTCTTCCTCGCCGCGGACAGCAGCGCTGCTGCCCTCAAGCAGCGTCTTGAGGAAGTGCCGCACGGGGTCATCTTCGAAACGGAATTCCAGGCGCTCAGCCGGGCCCTCGGAAGCTCCTGGGGATCGTTCACCGACGTGCTCTTGAAGGGGCTTCAGAACGAGGCCATTAGGATGAGCCGGTCCTCGAAGGGCGCGGTGACCATTCCCCACCCGGCTCCCTCCATCGCACTGGCCGGCACGCCGGCCGCGCTTGGCGGATTCATGTCCGGCAGTGGCAGCACGCCCGGCACGGGAAATGGGCTCTTCAGCCGGTTTCTCTTCTACCGGTTTGACCGGGAGTTTGAGTGGAGCCCGCAGTTCCGGAGCCCGCAGTCTGAAAGTACACAGTCTGAGGGTCCACAGTCTGAGGGTCCACAGTCTGAGGGCCCACAGTCTGAAGATCTACAGTCTGGAGAAAGAAGAGGAAGCCTGGAAGAGAGCCTCCGGGGCGCCGGGCAAAAGTTTCGGGAGGCACGTCGCCAGCTCGGCGCGAGGGAGACGCCGCTTTGGGTGAGCGTACCAGGTGCCCTGCAGGAAGCGCATACCCGGGCGTTCCGCTCCCTCACCAAGAAGTGGGGTGAAGACGGGAGCGTGCCCCGCTCCATGCAGGCCTCCCTCACTCGGGCGGGGCTTCAGGCGGTGAAAATCGCTGTAGTCCTCCGGGGCGTTCGGCTCGCGGATAGCGGGGTTCCACCGGCCTCAACCCAGTCCATTGAGCTGGGGGCTGAAGACATGGAGGCGGGTATTCGCCTGTCTCTGACCTACCTTCTCCATGCCATCGAGGTCGGGGCTCGCCTTCAAGGAGACGACGGCCCGCAGGACACATGCCTTCAGGAAAAGGCCCTTCAGGAAAAGGCTGGATCTCAGGCGAAACTTAACGAGAGGAAACGGGACCTCACCGAGCGGCAGCGGGAATACCTGGAGGCGCTCCCCGAAGAGCCGTTTTCGACGGCGGAAGCGAAGGATTTAGCCTCCGGTTTCGGCGCGAGCAAGCGGGGCGTACAGCGGTGGCTCAAGTCTTGGCGGAAGGCCGGCCTGCTGCGGAAACCGAAGCGCGGGATGTGGGCTAAGCGGCGCCCGGAGCGGGAGGATTCCCTCAGAACGGAGGGACTGCCCGGTGTGGAGAGTGTCATTTCTGTCATTGATGGCATTCCTGCGCTCGCTGGTGGGCGGGCGCCATGAGCGCCGGGGGGGGGGGGGGGGGGCAAGTGCTTCCGGGTGCACTGAGGAGCCCCCGCTGAGGAGCACCCATTGAGGAGCACCCATTGAGGAACACCCGCTGAGGAGTACCCACTGAGGCCCGCTGGACATGCTACAGCCTCACTGCCGCATTGTCTTTCAGAGGTGCAGGGCGTTTTTACTGGCTCAGTTCATCGGCCCGCATCCCCAAGCTTTGAACCAAATTAAGTTTTTGAACCAAATTGCCGTCACAGAACCAAATTGCCGCACTGGTCTGGAGGGACTCAGGATTTGCGCCTCTCACCCGGGCATTCTCGGGGCTCCCGGACGTTCCGGGGCAATGCCTTCCTGTAAGGGACAGTGCCCTCTTTCAAGGGACAGTGCTCTTTTTAAGGGACAGTGCTCTCTTGCGAGGGGAGGTCAACATCAGGTTTGAAGCGCCAATCAGCATTCAAGCCTTGACGGCGAGCCTGCAACGAACACTGCTCGTTCATGCCCTTGGCGCCGCTTTAATGCTGCACCTCGCTCTCGGCCTCTACGCATCTCTTCTGTAGTATTGGGATGAGCGCGAGAAGGGCCTGAACCTGTCGGTTCATAGACTCCCGGCTTTAGCCGGCCTGCTTGGCGATGTGACATCGCCAGTAGACCCTTCTCGTGGTTCCGTTCCGGAACCCTATCAGTTTGGGTCTGCTTTCGGTAGTGGTATGACACACGAGATCAAACGCACATACCGGTATCGGATTTATCCGAACGAGGCGCAAAGGGCCGAACTCGCCCGTACGTTCGGATGTAGCCGGTGGGTGTACAACTGGGCGCTTGAGACCAAAACGAAGGCGTACTACCAAGACGAAGAGACCCTTTCGCTCACGGATCTCTCTGGCCGTCTGACCGACAAGAAACGGGAAGAAGAAACTGAGTGGCTCTTGGAGGTCAGCGCCGTCACGCTTCAGCAAAGCCTCCGCAATCTGAATCAGGCGTTCACGAACTTCTTCGAAGGCCGAGCCGAATACCCGTCCTTCAAGTCGAAGAAAGGCGATCAGACGGCTCGGTACGTTGGCACGGCCTTCGGGCTATCGAGAAGAGAACGGGAAACGGAAGCTCCGCCTCTCGAAGATGCCGGGTCTGATCAACATCCGGTGGTCGAGAGAGCTTCCGTCCGAGCCAAGTAGTTGCACAGTCACGAAAAACGCCGCCGGACAGTACCACGTCTGCTTCGTCTGCACAGAGGAAGCCCATCTTCTCCCGAGAGCCGATGGAGAGAACGGCGACCTTGAACCGGTCGGAGTAGACTTGGGCATCGAAAGTCTCGCGGTGCTCTCGACGGGCGAGAAGGCCGGGAATCCACGCTGGTTTGAAAGCGAATAGGAGCGGCGTCGCCGCAAGCAGCAGAAGCTCTCCCGCAAGGAGAAGAAAGGACTTGGCGGCCTGTCCAACAACCGGGAGCGGCAGAGAAAGCGAGTAGCGAAGGTCCACCAGCGCATTCAGGACTGCCGCAAAGACTTCATCGAAAAGCTGACCACTCGCCTCGCCCATGACTTCGATGTGATCTGAGGCCCAAGAACCTCTCGGTGAAGGCAATACAGCGACGCGGAGCTAGGCACTGTCTGATAATTATCTGCTCAGGTATTCCTCGACGAACGCCCAGAGGATCATGGCCCTGTAATGGCTGGCTTTCTTCTCGTACCGGACTACCAGGCGCCGCCGCTCCTTCAGGTGGCCGACACAGCGCTCGACCGTATTTCGGTCGCGGTACCTCTGGTCATCGCAGGTCGGCGGACGCCCCGGACCGTCTCGGATGTTTTCACGTGCCGGGATCGCTGACTCGATGCCTTTGTCCGCGCACCACTGCCGGATCCAATCGGCATCGTAGGCCCGGTCGCCAGCGACTGCCTCGGGGCGTTTCCGAGGCCGTCCTCGAGGTCGAGGGACCGACACCTCGTCCATCAGATTGGTGAAGAAGGCCGACTCGTGGCGCTGACCGGCTGATAGAACGGTCGCTAGCGGGATACCTCGACGGTCGGTCAGTAGGTGGATCTTGGTCGAGAACCCACCTCGTCCATATCCGAGAGCCGAGCCTACCCCCTCGTCTCGCCCGGTTCGATCCCCTTTTTACTGTCGTTCGGCCCACCCGCAGCGGCCCGAGCGGCCTGAACGATGGTGCTGTCCACGTTGAACTGACTCCAGTCAATGCGACCTTCGGCGTCGAGCTCGCCCTGCAGGTGCCGCACAATCGACTCAAGGGTCCCGTCTTCGGCCCAGCGCCGGAAGCGGTCGTATGCCGTTTTCCAGTTTCCATACCGCTCAGGCATATCCCGCCAGGGGGCTCCAGAGCGCAGGACCCAGAAGATGCCGCCCGTGACCTCTCGGTGGTCGTTGTACGGGCAGCCCCGGCCCTTAACCTCCGGCAGAAGGGGTTCGATACGTTCGTATTGCTCATCAGTGAGCTCATAACGGCGTCGAGGCATGAGAGAACGGCCCAATTAGTCCGATAGACTGTGCAAGCCGTCCATACAGCCTTTTTATCAGACAGTGCCTAGTGCTGCTTCAGTGCAGAACGGCAGTCTTGCTCGACACATCTCGCAGGCCGGATGGAATCAGATTATCCGACGCCTCCGAGACAAGTGCGAGTGGCATAGGCGGACGCTCGTGATCGTGGATAAGTGGTTCCCTTCCAGTCAGCGGTGCTCCGAATGCGGCCACGTCGATGGAAAGAAACCGCTTGGGCGCAGGAGCTGGACGTGCAGCGAATGCGGCACCTGTCACGACAGAGACATCAACGCAGCGAAGAACCTGAGTGGGGCCCTAGCAGACCCGAATTCAAGCACCTGGAGACCTGACAGGACCCGACGCGCCAGTGGTCGTCGGTTCCGGTCGATGAACAACACGATCCCCCGCCAAGCGACAGCTGGAATAGCCGGGGGAGAAGTCAAGCATCTCTGATGCCCTTCTCAGGCCCTTCTCAGGCTCTCCTCAATGCTGTAGCGAACACGGCATCTTTCGCGGATCTCTCTCAGGCGGGTGCGCGCCCGCGCTCGGGCACGCCTTGACGGGCACGCCTTGATCGGTGCAAGAATTCCTTCTTGACGTACATAATAGTTATGGATTAAGCGAACCCACCGGGGAGAAAAGGAAGTCTTTTTTATAGTATTGAGTGAGCAAGAGAGCAGTTGCCCCGAAGGGGTACTCTTTGAGAAAACTCCCGGATTCACGGAGCTGTCGCTGTTTATGGAGCTGTCACTCCTTAGAAGATATGACCCTGTCGGTTCGGGGACTCTCTCGCAAGCCTAGCGAAGCAACGTGCTTGCCCTGAGTTACCATTTGCCCTGAGTTACCATTTGATGCCATACCAATAACCAAGGGCGACACAGCCAAAGGGCATCTCATGCCGCCTGGACTGACGGGAGGGGCTTCAGCCTCCGATGCCTGCGGAGGGCACGTAAGACCTGAAGCGAAAGAACTTCTGGCAGGCCCCGTGAAACAGGAAGTTTTTTCCGTGAGGAAGAATCCCCTCGATTCATCAAGGAGAGAAGTCAGCTATACGTGAGTGCGTACTTTGTACCTGCATATATCCTATCCCAATTAGAGGTTGAAAAGCCACGTCACCGCAGGCGGCTTGAAAGGAGATGCATCCAGCATCTTCACAGGCAAGCCGCCCTTGGCGACATGGACACTGCCTCCGTGCCCCGCCGGATCTACCTTTTCATCTGCAGCCGCTACCGGGGACGGATCTCCACGGCCACACAGCGGCAAAGCAAAAACAGTGATCCTGACTTTGCCGACGAGGGGGTGCTTGCATTGACACTCCCCCGGCTAAAGCCGGGAGATTCTTGGGCGGTTCTGCTCGCCCTCTCACGGGTCAACGAAGCAACTTAATGGAGCTTTCGCTCCGGCAGAGGTTGACTTCTCACCGGATTACACAAAGCGGCTTTCACTTTGCGGGCAGTGCCATGATGCCAGCTACTCGGGTTGCCCCGAGATACTTCTTGTTCGCTGTCTGGAGGCTTCGGGCGCGGTCGGGAGGGGTTGCCTCCGCATTGCCGCTTGTCTTGCAGGACATTACAGACAATTATCAGTGTCGGGAGTGTTTCGCTACGCTCAACGAGAAGAGTCCCCGAACCGACAGGTTCAGAACCGACAGGTTCATATGTCCCCAGGAGCGGCAGCTCCATAAAGCGCGAGACCTTTACTGCGCTGCAAAGCGAGTGCTTTTAGAGTGCTCTTCTCGTGCTCTACTCAATACTGTAAGAATTAGCGGGAGGCAGTGGAGAGATGCACTGCTGCCCGTTCCCTCATGCTCAGCTCAGACTGTGGCACAACGGTCAGTCCCTCCACGTCCGCGGCAGCCTCGCGGGCCTTCTCGCTCGTGGAAACACCGAGCACCACACGTCCATCCGGGAGCACGCACCGTCCACGGGTAGAGCGAGGCGCTGTCTCTACGATGTAAAACCTTTCCTTGCGTACAGGAGAGTCACGACTCGTAAGTGAATCGCTAAACGTCGGTGAATCATCGGACATGGTCGGATCTGAGGGAGGGCCCTCTGCTTGGCGGAGAAGAAGCTTCAACTGAAACGGAGCGATGAGCCTTCGAATCGGGTCAACAAACGGCACACGAAAATGAGCGCCGAACGAATCCGGCAAATCTTTCCGCGTTTTAGGTTTATAGTATTGAGTGAGCAAGAGAGCAGTTGCCCCGAAGGGGTACTCTTTGAGAAAACTCCCGGATTCACGGAGCTGTCGCTGTTTATGGAGCTGTCACTCCTTAGAAGATATGACCCTGTCGGTTCGGGGACTCTCTCGCAAGCCTAGCGAAGCAACGTGCTTGCCCTGAGTTACCATTTGCCCTGAGTTACCATTTGATGCCATACCAATAACCAAGGGCGACACAGCCAAAGGGCATCTCATGCCGCCTGGACTGACGGGAGGGGCTTCAGCCTCCGATGCCTGCGGAGGGCACGTAAGACCTGAAGCGAAAGAACTTCTGGCAGGCCCCGTGAAACAGGAAGTTTTTTCCGTGAGGAAGAATCCCCTCGATTCATCAAGGAGAGAAGTTACAAATGCCATTCCGCATTTGATTCCATTCCGCATTTGACCGGAAGAACGCAACCTCGCTGGGCCCCGCACACAGCCGCAGAGCGTGACAAAAGGGATCGCCCTATCCTCGAAGGCTCGCGTCTTCGGGCCTCCCGGTCGACGGGCACCCGTTCGGAACGCTACGTATGATTTTCAAAACAGATGCCAACGGACGAAGAGAGACGTTTAGTTTCTTATTTTTCTTGACTTCTCCCCCGGCTGTTCGAAGAGTACCCCTTCGGGGCAAAGCCGGGAGATTCTCCTGCGGGCTTCTCTGCCCTTATCCCACGGGTCTGCCCGCCTGCCTACAAGAGCCTTTCGGCTCTGTAGAGGTCTTACCAGCGGTCGCCGGGTTACACCGTTGCGGTTCAGAGCCTGGCGGCTCGGTTCGCATGTGCAGTCGGTACCGCACCCTGGTGGGCGAAGCTATGACGGACCGTTTAGGTCCTTCGCCAGCTACCTGGGTAGAACCTATCGGTTCGTCCCCAGGATACTTCTCGCTTAGGATATTTCGTGCGCCTATCACGTCTCGATGTGCCTCAAATGAGCACTGCGGGCAGTTGAAGTCTCTGCCATTTGGCTTATGCCTGTGCTCGCAACTCGGACACGTCTGTGAGGTGTAGGCTTCCAAGGCCCGCTTGGGCGGCCTATCCGCGAAGCTGGGCCTTACAGGTGAGCATGTGCTTGAACTTCGAGTATGCCCACTTGTGCAGGCGTTGGTTCATCCGGTCTCCGTACTTGATCCGCTCTCGGATTCCTGTGAGATCGCCGACTACGACTGTTCCGACTCGTGTCTCATGCAGAGTCTTTACCAACCGCGTCGCGGTTTTGTGCAGCAAATCCTCGATCTGATTGCGGATCTTCTGTAGTTGCCGATCTTTGGCTCTGGCGAGCCGCTTCCATCGCCTACTCCCTTTCTGCTTGCGGTCGATCTTCGACCGCAAATTACCAAGTGTTCGGTTGTGGTGTCTCCGGAGCGAACGGAGCCGGCCTCCATGGACACTGATGTTTTCTCCGTTCTCAACGTAGACCGTCGCAAGGTGCCGTTCTCCGAGGTCTACGCCTGCTTTTTTCTGTCCCTTCGGCTCTTCGTTCTCTTCGACTTTGTACTGGCACCGAAGCTCATGCTGGCTGCCGTCCCAGCCGATCTCGGCTCGTTTCGGTTCTTTGCCCACAGGCCAGTCGATTAGCACCGGGTCGGTGCCGCGTCCGTTGGAAAGACGCAGCACACCGTCGTCACGTAGCTTAATCGCAGAGGACTTCCCCTGGACCTTGAAATGCCGCTTCTGCTTGTAGGGCGGTCGGAGACCCTCGTAGTCACCGTTTTCGCGTTTCTTGCGCCAACTCTGGAGGCTGTCGTAGAAGCTGGTATGTTGACTTTCCCTCGTGAGAGGGGCACCTTCCCGGATAAATCGGGAGATCCGAGGACGCTCGGACGGGAGGCGGGAACCCTGGTTAGAAGCTTTGGCCCCGGTGCTTCAAGCATCGGTGAGCCCGCCGGATGGAACAGATCCCGCCTCTCATTTCGGTGCGTTCGACTCCGAACAGCATCATAGGGCATCGAGCCTATTTTAGGACATAGATCCTGTATTTACCAGCATGGAAGAGGCACCGAGACGTTCGAGTACCGATGGTTTCGCGTTTTTTCTGGGAATGGGTGCCCGCAAGACTGCTTTGGAGCTGGCCTTGCGCGACGGAGAGGAAATCGTCGCAAGAACGACGGTCTCCAACGACCCAGAGGGACACAGTACCCTGGTGAGTTGGCTCGAAGATCAAGGAGCTAGGCCGAAGAAGGCCTGCGTATGCATGGAGGCCAGCGGCGACTTTGAGAAGGCCATTGCCCAGCGTCTTTATGAGGAAGATTACCGAGTTAGCGTTGTCAACCCGAGGCGAATCAAAGGGTACGCGTCGAGCCAGCTGCAGCGAACGAAGACCGACTCTGCAGATGCGGCCTTGATCGCGCGCTTCGGCCAACGGGAAGATCCTCGGCCCTGGAAACCGCCCTCAGCGTCGGAGAGCCGCCTTCAGGAGCTTACGCGGGCCCGACAGGCGCTCAAGAAAGAAAAGACCCGTGCTCAAAATCGGCTGGATGAGGCAGAGGACAAAGCAGTTCGCAAAGCTCATGAGAACCTCCTCGACGAAATTGAGCGTCAAATCGAGGATTTAGAAGAAGAAATCGAGGAGCACATCGAAGAGGATTCCGAGCTAAACGATCGGTGTTCGCTCCTGGAGACGATTCCGGGGGTTGGGCTTCAAACCGCCGCGATCGTCGTAAGCGAGCTTGGGGCTCCTGAGCAGTTCGAAAACGCACGACAAGCTGCGGCCTATGCAGGCCTTGTGCCTCGCCATCGAGAGTCGGGCACGTCCGTTCGAGGCAAACCGCAAATGTCGAAGGTCGGCAATGGGCGCCTGCGGCGAGCCATGTACTTCCCAGCGATGACGGCGCTGCGGTTCAACTCAGCAGCGGGAGCCTTCGGCAATCGTCTCAAAGAGCGAGGAAAAGAGAAAATGGTCGTGGTTGGAGCGGCAATGCGGAAGCTCTTGCACATATGCTATGGGGTTCTGAAATCTGGTCGTCCCTTCGACCCCTCGCTGCATCCTGGGACCTGATTACGCTTGACACGCACCACAGCATCTGTCCGCTATTGCCTGAGCCGACTGGCTGTGCAGCCCGTCGAAGCCCTTGCAGTACATCTTCTGGGCTTGCCCTTTCGAGAGCCAGTAGCCCTGGCGATCTACAAAACGCCAGTGCCACTTCGCCACGGTCGACCACAGATCACCTGCCCGCCGAGCAAGACGGTCGAGCCTGTCGGTCCTGCCTAATTTGAGCTTGCGAGTTAGGTGCACAGCATTCTGTCTCACTGCGCTGGGCGAGAAGAGTCCCGGAACCGACAGGTTCAGAACCGACAGGTTCATGTGTCCCCAGGAGCGACAGCTCCATAAAAGCGACAGCTCCATAAAAGCGACAGCTCCATAAAAGCGACAGCTCCATAAAGCACAGGACCTTTACTGCGCTGCGGAGCGAGTGCTTTTGGAGTGCTCTTCTCGTGCTCTACTCAATACTGTAAAGGCCGCGCCACTGCACCCCAATCTGCAGGCCAACCCGCTCGCCGTAGAACTCGCCTGTGTCGAGCGCCGCTGCAGCTCGGAACCGCAGGTTGTACTGCTCCACGAGCGGTCCACGAACCCCGAGCCGGAAAGACCACTGGTCCTGGCGGCCGATGAGCCGGCTGGTGGTTGATCTGCAACGGGGGCTTCCGCAGACCTTGTTCGCCGCGCCGTAGTTCCGGCTGTACGTCCCAAGCACCCGGTAGGAGAGCCCTGACCTGAAGTTCCCCTCTACCCCGAGGTGATGTGCCACGACGATGTTGTTGCCGACCCCCGGAAGATTATCAGAAAGTCCTGGCGTTGCGGACGCAGGCGTGAGTAGCGGTGTCCCAAGCGTTCGGCCCCGGTACGTCCAGCCACCCTTGTACTTGAAGTGGTTGTAGTAGCCATCCGCCCCGCGGTCTTCGCCCTGGTCGAATCGGGCCCCTTGCCGCGTCATGCGTAGGTGTTCCCAAAGCAGGGTGTGCACGAGTGCCTCCGAGTCTTTGAGCTGTATCCGCGCGCCCCAGAGCCCGTCCCACACGTTTCGAAACCAAAGGCCCGGAGTGTCTTCGATGTAGAACTGCCGGTACACACGGCCCTTCGCAGTCCCCAGGTCTACGTCAAGGCTGAAGTCGTACATGGCCACGTGATTGGCGTCTACCTGGTCTGTTTCCTCCTGCGTCTGTGTAGGCCGGCCTGCAATGTTGAGACCAAAGGATACGTTTGCCCACTGCCGGAGCGACACCTCTTGGGGGCCGCGCAGCGGACTGTCTCCGCCCCACATGGCATGGTGAACTAGGCCAGCGTGAGCGGTAACGGGGCTACTCGGGGGTAGAAGCCGAAGGTAAAGGGACTTTTCGTGCAGAAGCGCGCCGGATGTGAACCGGTCGTCGCCAAACCAGCCGTGCGCGAAGTAGCCCCTGATCGCCGCCACGTCCCCGAGGCCTGGCACCGGCAGGTAGCCGTTGGACGACGCGCTGATGCGGGTGGGAGGCGGAGCGTTCTGGCTCCAGGTGACGCTTCCCATCGACAAGCTCGTGTCGATGCGCCCGACGACCCGCCCGCGCCGCCCAACTGTCACCTGCGCAGGCCCGTATCGGAGGCGGCCGTAAAGCTCCTGGACAGCCACGGTGCCGTTCTGGGAGGCGCGCCCAAGCACATCTGCGCCGAATGCGTATTTGAGCCCAGGCGACTCTTCGAACGGGCGGTACGCGCCGAGCCGCAGGCCCGCGTTGGTGGAGGTAGGGTCGACAGCACCCCGCTGGTTGGCCCCGAGCCAGAAGGGCAGGCGCTCGCCAGTGCTGGCCGTGGCAAAAGACCCGGCCTGCACCTCGATCGAGCCGAGCCCCTGAGCCCGGGCCCCCGGGAAGGTGGCGAGAAGGAGACCAGCGCATGCCCCCACTCCAAGAAGCGCCAGGAGCCGATGTAATGCGTAGCGGCATGTGTAGCGGCGCGCAGTCATTTGAAAGCGGATGGTGGCCATTGGAAAGCATTCTCGTATGTTGGTGAAAGTTCTCGCAAGCAGGCGGCGCGACCGGCTCTCACTGGCCCACCTGCCGGATTGCGTTCTCTGAGGTCAGGTTTCTGCGCCCCCTGGAAGGGACCGCTTCTGGAAGGGATCGCCCCTGGAAAGGACTGAGACGTTCCCCAGAGTGGGTCCGGAGAGGATCGGGTCAGTCCAAGACCGGAAAACTGCACGTTCCAAGACTGGAAAACTGCACGTTGGGAAGCCGCACGCCCGGCCGTGGCGAACTGTTCATCTGACGATTCCCTCTATAGTATTGGGTTGAGCGCGAGAAGGGCTTGAACCTGTCGGTTCATAGACTCCCGGCTTCATCCAGGGGAGAAGTCAAGGCGTTTCCAGCTCCTGCCGCAAAATCGCAGTCCACTTTTCGCAGCACGTCTCCTGCTCAAAGCGGCTTAAGAAGACCTCCCGGCCTCGTGCCCCGACGGACTGCTGCTCATCGGGGTGGTCACGGAGATGCTGGATGGCCCCGATGACCGCCTCCGTCGCGGCAGCCTCGGCGTCGAAGCTGCTCGGATCGACGACGGTGCCCACCTCGTGGTGCTGGATCGTCTTCGCCGGGTCGGACGCCTCCGGCCCCACCATGAGCGCCGGGGTCCCTGAGGCCAAAATGCCGTACAGCTTGCCCGGCACGGCGATGCCCGCAAACGAGCGCCGCAGGGTGAGCAGGTGCACATCGGCCAGCGACAGGGAGAATTTGATCTGGTCCCGCGGGAAGTAGTCGAGATAGGTGAGGTTCGACAGGCCGCGAGTCTCGGCGAAGCGCTCGATCTCCTCCCGCCGCGGCCCGCTCCCCACGAACAGAAAATGGATGCCCTCCTTCCGGCCGTCGAAGTGCTCCGCGGCCCTCAGCACCTCGTCGAAGCGGTGGCCAAGCCCGGCATTGCCCGAGTACATAACCACAAATTTGTCCTCCAGCCCGACTTTCTCCATCAGCGGATTCTGGTCGTCCGGGATGGGGTAGACCTCGTCTCTCTTGTTCCAGACCGGGATCGTGTGGAGCCTCTCGTCGGGGACGCCCTTCGCCCGAATTCGCTCTTTCATATGCGGCCCCAGGTCGACAGTGAAGGCCGCCCGCCGGTAGCTCCAGTCCGCCAGGCCCTGCAGGACGCGCGTCAGCGGGCTGTCTTCGCCGATCATGCCGACCGCCTGCTCGGCCTCCGGGTGCAGGTCCATCGACCAGATGCCGTACGGCTGCCCGCGGAGCAGGCGCGCCGCGGCCATCGCCACCGGCAGCAGGGGCGGGGTCGTAAGCGACACGACCGCGTCGTACCGCGGGCCTTTGAGCAGGCGCCACAGTACCTGCAGGAAGAAGCTCGCGTAGTCGGCGAGGCGGCCGAGCGTCGTCTCCCGCCCGAAGGCGGTGGTGCGGACCCGGTGGACGTGCACGCCGTTGCGCGTCTCTTCGGCCGGCACGTCCATCTCGCCGGACAGGTAGTGGCCCCGGCTGCAGAGGACGTGCACCTCAAAGCCGTCCGCCGCTAAGTGCTCAGCGAGGTCCGTCAGGTGCTGGGCCGTCGAGGCCAGATCGGGGGCGTAGTGCTGGTTGACGAAGAGGAGAGAGGGTGGATCCTCGGGCATTCAAAACGCGAAGGATGAGGCGAAGGAAAAGTTGAGAGATTTGACTTCTCCCCCGGCTGAAGCCGGGAGATTCTCCTGCGGGCTTCTCTGCCCTTATCCCACGGGTCTGCCCGCCTGCCTACAAGAGCCTTTCGGCTCTGCAGAGGTCTTACTAGCGGTCGCCGGGTTACACTGCATATTCGGTCGATACCGAATGCCAGTGGGCGAAGCCATGACGGACCGTTTAGGTCCTTCGCCAGCTACCTGGGTAGAACCTGTCGGTTCGTCCCCAGGATACCTCTCGTTCAGGATATTTCGTGCGCCTACCACGTCCCGGTGTGCCTCAAACGAGCACTGTGGGCAGTCGAAGTCTCTGCCATTCGGTTTGTGTTTGTGCTCGCAATCTGGGCATGTCTGAGACGTGTAGGCTTCCGAGGCCCGCTTGGGCGGCCTATCCGCGAAGCTGGGCCTTGTAGGTGAGCATGTGCTCAAACTTCGAGTATGCCCATTGGTGCAGGCGTTGATTCATCCGGCTGCCGTAGGAGATCCGCTCGCGGATTCCCGTGAGGTCGCCGACTACAACTGATCCTACCCGTCTCTCGTGGAGGGTATTGACGAGTCGCGTCGCGGTTTTGTGCAGAAAGTCCTCAATCCGATTGCGAATCTTCTGTAGTTGACGGTTCTTGGCTCGGATGAGCCGCTTCCAACGCCTGCTTCCTTTCTCTTTCCGGTCGATCTTCGACCTCAGGGTGCTCAACATTCGGTTGTGTTGCCTGCGGAGCGAACGAAGCCGTCCGCCGCGAACACTGATGTTCTCTCCGTTCTCGACATATACGGTCGCAAGGTGCCGTTCTCCGAGGTCTACGCCTGCTTTTTTCTGTCCCTTCGGCTCTTCGTTCTCTTCGACTTTGTACTGGCACCGAAGCTCATGCTGGCTGCCGTCCCAGCCGATCTCGGCTCGTTTCGGTTCTTTGCCCACAGGCCAGTCGATTAGCACCGGGTCGGTGCCGCGTCCGTTGGAAAGACGCAGCACACCGTCGTCACGTAGCTTAATCGCAGAGGACTTCCACTGGACCTTGAAGTAGCGCTTCTGCTTGTAGGGCGGGCGCAAGCCCTCATAGCTGCCGTTGTCTCGTTTCTTGCGCAAACTCTGGAGGCTGTCGTAGAAGCTGTCCGCTATTGCCTGAGCCGACTGGCTGTGCAGCCCGTCGAAGCCCTTGCAGTACATCTTCTGGGCTTGCCCTTTCGAGAGCCAGTAGCCCTGACGGTCAACGAATCGCCAATGCAACTTCGCCACAGTCGACCAGAGATGACCCGCCCGCCGCGCAAGGCGGTCAAGCTGATCGGTCCTGCCCAATTTGAGCTTGCGAGTCAGATACATAGCATTTTGTCTCACTGCGCTGGGCGAGAAGAGTCCCCGAACCGACAGGTTCAGAACCGACAGGTTCAGAACCGACAGGTTCAGAACCGACAGGTTCATATGTCCCCAGGAGCGACAGCTCCATAAAAGCGACAGCTCCATAAAGCGCGGGACCTTTACTGCGCTGCGGAGCGAGTGCTTTTAGAGTGCTTTTGGAGTGCTCTTCTCGCGCTCTACTCAATACTGTAACTCATCAGATCGGTAGAGTGGAAGGCACCGTCTCCGATGACAATGACTTCGGGGACATCATCGCAGGCCCCATCGCAGGCGTCGTCAATTCGCTTGGAGAGCGCCTGGGGCGGGCCCCGTTGCTGCTCAGCGTCGCTTACGCCCGTTCGGCGCCGCACCTGCCAGCATACAGGCAAGGCCCGCCGCCTGTGGGCCAGCGCCCCCATCCCTGCCTGCCGCTCGCCGGAAAGCTTGGGGAGTGTCGACAAGCACGCGAATCGGGCTGCCAGAAGTAATGGCCTGCTTCAAAAGAAGCTCCGCGACCGGCTTGTAGCAGCACTGCGGGTCTACATGTTCGTTGGAGAAAAACCGCCGAACCTGCCTGGTCTTGCTCTCCAAGGTGGCCGAGCCGAAGCGCTCGGAGGCCACCTTCGAGAAGTGCACATGCCCGGCCTGATGCAAGCCGGTGATCACCCAGCTAAGGTTGCGGCGCTGGGGCTTGCTCAGCTCCTCCGGGAGGTGTTGGCAAAGCGTCTGGTGCATCCTGCGTTGTATGCGGAGGCCGTCTGTCGTCGGTGGCTTTGGCTGATAAGTTGTTGGGTTGCATGCTTCTACAACTTACAGCCGAGTGCCGAAAGATGGGCGGCCTTCTCTGTTTTAAACCGACTTTAGCAAAAGTGTCCGGTAGCTAGACAAAGCGGTTCATTTCATCCATCATGAGAAGCTTCTCCTTCAATTGGGTCGGCCGTCATGGGCCGCGGAATGGATTCGCCGATACGACGCTTCATGGATTCCTAGAGTTCTGTGGGCAGCCGGAGAAATGTCAAACCGAACGTGGGAAGCCCGGCGCGATCTCTGATCTCTCCATCTCTTCCTCCGCAATGAAGTGGACCTTTTCCTCCCCGTCGACAATCCAGACCTCTTCGGCACCGGCCTTCCGGTAGAGATCGGCCTTTTCCTCCATCTCCTCCCAGTCGTTGGATTCGGACATCACCTCGACGCAGATCTCCGGAGCGAGGGTCGTCGGATCACCGGTCTCTTTCATCTCGGCGATCCGACTGCTCGACGCCCAAACCACATCCGCCTGCTTCGTGCCCCCGCTCGTAGCAATTGCCAGCTCCTGAAACGCCTCCCCCCCGGAAAGGAGGTCATCGAGCGTCTTCTGAATGGCCTTCTGTTGAAACGTGTGGCGGTTTTTGTGCGGGCTCAAGACGATCTGGCCTCTATGGTTGGTCTCCACTTTGTAGGGGAGCTTGCGGAGCAGAGGGTCAGCGGTGATCTCGTTCCATCGCTCCTGGTGCTCCTTCGCCGGCGTGGCAGTGGTCGGCATAGCTGAGAATGCGTTATAGTACTGAGTGAGCGCGAGAGAGCAGTTGCACCGAAGGGGTACTCTTTGAGAAAACTCCCGGCTTCATGGAGCTGTCGCTGTTTATGGAGCTGTCGCTCCTTGGGAGATATGAACCTGTCGGTTCGGAGACTCTCTCGCACGCTTCAGCAGAACGGTTTGCTTGCTCAATGCTGCAATGTAGTGTCATACCGATAGCCAAAGCATGGCATGTTTTTCGAGCATTTGTACCGTCGGGCTGACGGGAGAGGCTTTGCCTCCAATGTCTGCGGAGGACACGCAAGACTTCGGTCTAGCTCTGCTTTTGAGCATGCAAATGACTGAAGCTGGTCCGCTAGCGAAGGTATGCCTTCGCATAAACAGAAAGTCTATCTTGCAAGAGAGAATTCCCAGCGCTTTAGCCGGGGGAGAAGTTAGTCAAGGGACCAGTTGAACGGCGGCGCAGGTAAACGGGTTCTTCCTCGCAAGCCGTACGACGGCATACCTGCGGTTCCCCACTGTCCATCCTGTTCCGTCAAGCCCCCAGGATGCCCTCTTCCTCCACCGGGAAAACGGATCGGGGCGTTCTGCTACCTTGATTGAAGCGAATTCACCCAGGTGCTACTGTCTACATTCTTTAACATCCGATTACAGCTCTCGCATCACCGTCGCAGGATTCCCCCCACAACAGTCCACGGCGGCACGTCCTGCGTCACGACGCTGACCGCACCGACGACGGCCCCATCGCCGATGGTCACGCTCTTCAAGACAAGCGCGCCTGTGCCCACGAACACGTCATCCCCGATCAGGATGTGCGCGGCGGCCCCAGCGTTGATGGCCTCGGCGCGGCCCTCGGGCGTCAGTGGGTGAAAGTCAAAGTCGACGATGGAGGCATTCCCACCCACGAGCACGCGGTAGCCGATCGTAATGCGGTCGGCCGCCACGAGCGTGGTGCCCGTAAAGCCACAGTCCTCGCCCACCTCAAGGACGGCGCCCGAGCGGCGGGTGGATAGGACCACCGGCGCGGTGGGCGCAGGGGGGTCGAGCGGGGCTAGGAGCGAAGCGTGAGGCCGTTGCCCAGGGCGATGCGGCGGCCGCAGTGCCGCTGGATGATCGGCCGTCCGAAGAGCTTCCACCGCCTGCCCCAGTCAACCCCACGCCACGCAAAATGGGCGCGGACGAGGGGCCACGCCAGGCGGCGGCGCAGCTCCAGGCTCGCCGTCCAGGGCATGTTGCGCATCTTCCGCCAAGCCGAACGCGAGGAACCACCCATACCGATCTGACAAACACCGAGGGCGTTATTCTTTTGTCCCTCCCTGTCCCGTGGAAAGAGGCTTCAGGGCGCATTACGTCTCAGACGCTTTGACTTCTCCTCCGGCTAAAGCCGGGAGATTCTCCTGCGGGCTTCTCTGCCCTGATCCCACGGGTCTGCCCGCCTGCCCACAAGAGCCTTTCGGCTCTGTAGAGGTCTTACCAACGGTCGCCGGGTTACACCGCATGTGCGGTCGATACCGCACACCAGTGGGCGAAGCCATGACGGACCGTTTAGGTCCTTCGCCAGCTACTCGGAGAGGAGAACCTTCCGGTTCATCCTGCCCGAGATACTTCTGTCGGATATTGGCTGCACCTACGAGATCTCGGTGTCCCTCGAACCCACAGCCGCAGATGTACTCTCTGCCGTGTGGTTTATGCCTGTTTCCGCAGGAGGGACATTCTTGACTTGTGTAGGCTTCACCGACACGCTCGACGGTCATTCCGCAAAGTCGCGCCTTGTACTCGATCATTCTGGCGAACTCGCCGTAGGCCCACTGGTGGAGCTTCTGGTTCGCCTTCGATCCGTAGCCGATGCTTTCTCGGATTCCTGTCAAGTCGCCCACTACAACTGTTCCGACTCGTCTTTCGTGGAGAGTCTTTAGCAGCCGCGTGGATTGCTTGTGGAGGAGATCCTTGATCTGGTTGCGGGTTTTTCTCAACTGTCGGTCCTTGGCTCTGGCCAATCGTTTCCATTTCCTACTTCCGTACTCTTTCTGGTCGATCTTCGAATCCAGCTTCTTCTTCGTACGGTTCTGTTGACGACGAAGACTCCGAAGTTCTCTGCCGTTGACGGTCCAAGACTCATCTTCCGTGTAGACAGCCGCAAGATGGATCTCCCCTACGTCGATGCCAGCCGTCTTAGAGCCCTTCGGCTCCCCGTCTTCTTCGACCTTCTGCTGGCACCGAAGCTCGTACCGATCGCCGTCCCATCCAATCTCGACTCGTTTCGGTTCTTGGCCCGAAGGCCAGTTAATCAACGCCGGGTCGTTGCCACGCCCATTGGAGAGGCGCAGCACACCGTCGTCACGTAGCTTAATCGCAGAGGACTTCCACTGGATCTTGAAATAGCGCTTCTGTTTGTAGGGTGGACGTAAACCTTCATAGTTGCCACTGTCTCGTTTTTTGCGCCATGATTGTAGGCTGTCGTAGAAGCTGTCAGCGACGGCTTGAGCAGATTGACTATGTAGACCCTCATAGCCCTTGCAGTGCATCGTCTGGGACTGTCCCTTCGAGAGCCAGTAGCCTTGGCGATCCACAAAACGCCAGTGCCACTTCGCCACAGTCGACCACAGATCACCCGCTCGACGCGCCAGGGCATCAAGCTGATCTGTCCTGCCTAATTTGAGTTTGCGAGTCAGATACATACGCTGGATTGATCTCTTCGGACCTGCGAGAAGAGTCCCCGAACCGACAGGTTCATATGTCCCCAGAAGCGACAGCTCCGTAAAGCGCGGGACCTTTACTGCGCTGCGGAGCGAGTGCTTTTAGAGTGCTCTTCTCGTGCTCTACTCAATACTGTAATGTCGTCCGGACGCACCGCTACGTCGGGCACCGCCTGTAGGATCGCACCGTCGGTGGTAACGAGCGGGACGTCCACCTCCTGTGCCAGAGCCACGTACTCCCCGTCGTACGCCGAAAGACCCGTGGTCTGCGCGATGTCCAGTACGGCGTCCGACTCGACCCCGAACGTGCGCTCTCCGATCAACGTCTCGGCAAGATGCATCTTTCGCTGTGCATCGCCGAGCGTCACCGCGTCTCCGGGGCGATCTGTTTCGGGAACCCAGATGTACTGGAGCAGCACGTTCCGAAGCTCGTTCCGCCACAGCGGAGGACCCGCCCACGCCAGATCGAGGTCCAGCAGCCGGTTGACCGCGGGGGTGTGTTCCGGCACCCCAACCAGTGCATACGCCAAAATCATGGCGTCGACGACAATCACGCCAGGCCCTCCCGCATCATGCGCTTCATCTCACGGGTGGTGATGGCCCACGAGGGGGTCCGCTCTTGCTCCTCACGGCAGGCCCGACGTACAGCCTGTCGGTCAGATTCCGAGGATCCCGCCACCTCTTCTTCGAGCACCCGGAGCACCCCCTGGTTTAGACTTCGGCGGTGCTCCTTGGCGCGTCGTTTTAGTTGATCTTCCAGAAGGATCGGTCCTCTATGGCGACAAGGCGTCGGGCGAGTACTTCACAGAAGACCTGCTGGCTGATGCCTGCAGCACCGGGCTCCTTCCGCATCGGAAGAAGAACTCGACTCGATCCGTTCCAGCCTATGTCGAATACGTTCAGCAGGTTTATCGCAAGAAAATCTCTGGCAGGGTTCAGCGGGCTTTCCCGCCTGCCCCCGAAGTCAATTCATGCGGTCACAGATCGCGGTTTCGAGCTGAAGGTGTTTCTGTTTGTGCTTGCCTGCAGCATCGATGCGCTCCTATAGGTCGCAACTTGGGTTATAGTATTGAGTGAGCGCGAGAGAGCAGTAAAACTCCCGGATTTATCCGGGAGATATGAACCTGTCGGTTCGGGGACTCTCTCGTCAGCCTTAACGGAACAAATTAGTTGCCCGACGATGCAGTCTGATGTCATACCGATAACCAAGGGTGACACAATTTGCTTTTGAGAATCTGTACCGTCGGGCTGACGGGAGCACACCGCGCAGAAATTTCTGCGTATGGTGCTAATGTCTGCGGAGGACACCTAAGACTTCGGTCTACCTCTGCTTTTGAGCATGTAAATGATCGAAGCTGGTCCATCGAAACAGAAAGTCTTTTCCGTGAGGAAGAATCCCCTCGATTCATCGAGGGGAGAAGTCAAACTACAGAACATGAACGCGCACGAACGCGGAACGAAGGAACTCGTTCTCACAGGACTCTGGGGCTGAGAACCGCGCCCAGAGAACGTGTCCAACAGGTCGATCCCGTTCGCTTTGACGGGACGGGACCAGGGGACATCGCCCATTGGCAGAACCCTACTCGCTCACGCAGACGAAAGAAAGGGCACCGTCCCGATAGGCCGGAGGCCTGCCGGAATGGAAACGGGAGCATCTGGCATCGACCGCGTCCTTCTGATACCAAATGCGAGGTTTCGATGTATATGTCCGCTCCGTTACGCTCACGCAAGGACGACCGGCACTGAGGAAGCATGACCTCGTTCCGCTCGGCCCCCGGTCGTCCCTAGAACGAGGTATGAGGCGTATTCCAGCGAATTTGCTGATCCCAATGATCACCGAAGACCTATACAATCGTTCGGGGCAGACGGTATGAGTTGGACCGCCTGGAGAGTCATCTGTGAGGAGGATCTCCAGAAACTCCGCGTGATCACTGCGCTCCCAGCACGTCGGCGACTGGAAGGGGCTCGAGGTCGTGAGGCGTCATCACGGTCAATTCGTCGCCCCGCGAATAACGAATCCGTTCTGCATATCCCTCTCCCTCAGGCCGGCGAAAACCCACGACGGTCTCGCGTACCAGGTCCACCACCCAGTACTCCGGAATTCCAGCCCGGCCGTACAGCTCGGATTTGACATCTCGATCGTACTCAACGCTGCTCTCGGCCACTTCCACCACGAGAAACGTATCGCCCGGCTGAATGTGACGATCCCGCGGCACGTCGGGATCGTACAGGACGAGATCGGGCTGTGGCTCGCCGTACTCACCCAGGTGAATCGGATTCTGGACGCTGACCCGGGCCGGAGGGCGGTCAAAGGAATACAGGCGCTGATTGAACAGATCCGCGAGGTCGTTGACGCTGTGGCTGTGCGCGGGACCGATGGGAGGCATCGCAACGAGATGGCCGTCGATCAATTCGATTCGGTCGTCCTCTGAGAAGATGCCGGCCTCTCCCATCGCGTGGTACTCCTCCACCGTAATTCGCCGTTCACGAGCGTGGAGCAGGGCCACAGGGAGGGACACGACGGCCCGGGAAGATGTAAAACGTTGAATCGTGTCCATGGCGCGGTTGCATTTGGAAGACGGTTTTCAACAATGGCCTCTGGTTCAATGCCAGTTGCCCTCTATCGGTTCGAAGAGCAATCTCTAAACGCCAGCGCTCGACGTAGAGGCATGAGAATCATCATGATCGCCGATTCCCCTGCACCTGCCGGTAATGGTCCTTCAGGCGTTCCGCGTCCTCCCATTCCCAAAAGTCCTGCTCAACGTCGTACGAGTACGCATCGTCCGGCAGATCGTCGTCCGCCAGGCGCTGCTTGATGGTGGAGAACTCCATTCCCCATTTTTCCTCCAGGCGGTCTGTGGTCTCTTGCAGAGCGGCAATCTTCAGCTCGAGATATTCCTACAGGACTTTTCGAACGCCTCGTCGAGATCCTGCGAGCGCGTCGCTTTCAGAAGATGCGCCCCGACATCGGGAGAAAGACTCGGCATGGCGGTCGGTCCCTCTCGTTGGTCCCTGCACTTGATTCTGTGCCCCCCCAGTCACCCCACCGTTTGGGGAGAGATGCTCATGTCGGCCAAAAACGTCATGCGTCGGCGTCTACCTTCTCTTCCATGAGCCACGCGGCGTACTGAAGGGCCTGCTGCACGTCCTCCCGCTCAAGGTAGAGATAGGCCTCTACGATTTCGGCGGGTGTCATCCTGTCATCCCATTCGCCACTAGGTTGACGAGGAGCGATACGGGTACGCGGGTGTCTCGGATGCAGGCCCGCCCAGCCATCACCTCAGGATCGAATTTGACACTCCCCCGGCTAAAGCCGGGAGATTCTTGGGCGGTTCTGCTCGCCCTCTCACGGGTCAACGAAGCAACTTAATGGAGCTTTCGCTCCGGCAGAGGTTGACTTCTCACCGGATTACACAAAGCGGCTTTCACTTTGCGGGCAGTGCCATGATGCCAGCTACTCGGGTTGCCCCGAGATACTTCTTGTTCGCTGTCTGGAGGCTTTGGCAGGGCACCTCCTTCGAGGTGCCCTGCCGAAGCAACTGCTCCGGGCGCGGTCGGGAGGGGTTGCCTCCGCATTGCCGCTTGTCTCGCAAGACATTACAGACAATTATCAGTGTCGGGAGTGTTTCGCTACGCTCAACGAGAAGAGTCCCCGAACCGACAGGTTCAGAACCGACAGGTTCATATGTCCCCAGGAGCGGCAGCTCCATAAAGCGCGAGACCTTTACTGCGCTGCAAAGCGAGTGCTTTTAGAGTGCTCTTCTCGTGCTCTACTCAATACTGTAAAATGCAGTGCACCGCTCGCCGTCATATACTGCTCCCGGCTAAGTTGCTCTGAACCCAGCACATCGATCAATTCGGGAGGAAGCGCGAGAAACCCACTGAACACCGTATCCAGAAGGGCTGTGACCTCGCGCCGTTTCCCCTCTGAGCCAAGCCTTTCCACGGTGAGTGGCACGAGGGCTTTGCCGTTTGCGTCGATCGTCCCGATCTTCATGGTGTATCTTCTTCTGCGGGCAGAAAGCGGCCACCAAGACGGTGGGCTACCGGGGAGCCGACACGTCGCGTCCAGATCCGCCCCTTCGCCTCGGGACAGCGCTCCAACAGACGTTGTGTGGCGTCCCGTGCCCGGATCGGACCCTCGCTCACTTCGTACTTTCCGGTTTCAATGTCAATAACGACAAAGTGGCGTGCTTTTGCCTCCGGATCGTCGATGTGTGGTAACACATCCTTCTCGAAGATCTCATTTCCTCGCCGGGCAAACTCTTCGTCGCTCAATTCCTGTGCGTGCATGCATTCATCGGAGAACTGTGGGGAGAACATGGATGCACATGAACGCGGATACACATGAACGTGGAACGAGGAGCGCACGTTCTCTTCTGACAAGAGCGGCGCCGTTCTGCGAGAACTCCGACTACGGCGTCCCGCCGCCCCCCGTCGCGTGCGTCCCGCAGGTGCGCCTCCAGGGACGGGAGGGCGATCCCTGGCGCTGCGCGTTGGGACGAGGGGCCACGACCGAGGCCCCGCCGCGGAGCGGGCGCAACTCGGGGATCCAGGAACGGCGCGACCGAACCGGACCCGGAGCTGGTTGTCCCCATCGTCCCCTCCATACCCGCCGCCTCAGTCCGAGGGGGCGCCCGCCGCGACGGCCTCCGCCGGCTGCCGCATGACCAGCGTGTTTTCGACGACCACCGCGCTTGTCGCCGTGCGGAAGAAGCCGTCGAGGGCCTGCTCGGGGGATTCGACGATCGGCTCGTTTTCGTTGAAGCTGGTGCTGAGCACCACCGGCGTCCCCATCCTTTCGGCGAAGGTGGAAATGAGCGCGTGGTATACCGGATTGCGGTCTTTTCCGACGGCCTGGAGCTGCCCAGTGCCGTCCACGTGCGTCATGGCGGGAATCTCGTCACGTTTCTCCTCCCGCACCGGATACACCTGCTGCATGAACGGATCGGGCGCAGCCCGGAGACTACTTCCTCCCTCCGGTCGGGGCGCGGCCCCCACGTTGTTCGGTCCGGACGTGTCGTAGCCGTCGACGCATGCGTCCACCGCCTCCTCTAAAATCGACGGTGCAAACAGGCGAAACTCCTCGCGGTACTTGACCCGGCTGTTGATGCGGTCGCGGGCGTCGGCGCGGCCTGGGTCGGCGAGGATCCTGCGGTTGCCGAGCCCGTGCCCGACTCCAAGCATCGTCGCCCTCCGCTCGGTCGCTCACCTGCCAAATCGGCCCAGTGGCGACTCACAGCTCGCGGACGACGGTCGCGGGGTTGCCCGCCACCACGGCGCGACGCGGCACGTCCTGCGTCACCACGCTGCCGGCCCCCACCACCGCCCCTTCCCCAATGGTGACGCCCTTCAGGCCCAATGGTGACGCCCTTCAGGATGAGGGCCTCCATCTCCACGAACACGTCGTTCTCGATGACGATAGGGGCAGCGGCCCCGGCGTTAATATCCTCCGCTGGTGAGCAGGAACACGTTTCGGTGCCACGGGCCCCGCCGCCCTGCGACGTGAGGAATCGGATCAGTCCAGGAAGACGACCTCCATCGGCCCCTCGTACTTTTCGAAATCACTCGTACTTTTCGAAATCAAAAGCACTGCGCGCACGAAACGCCTCCGGGCCTCGCGTCTCGCAGGCTGCCGCGATGAGTGCATCCGCCACGTGCAAGCCCGGGGACTACTTCCACTCCAGCAGATGGGAGCAAGTCATTCCCACCGCGTTTCCTTCCGGATCATCCCTTTTCTACTGTCATTCTTTCAATGGTTCTACACAAATCAATAGAGTCTCGTATGTCCTCCACCTCCTCTCCGCCTGTTCCGGCTCTGGCGAACGGCGATCGCCTCACGCGCGACAAGTTCGAGCGCCGGTACGAGGCGATGCCGCACGTCAAGAAGGCTGAGCTCATCGAAGGCACCGTCTACATGCCCTCTCCTGTCCACGCCAACAACCATGGTCGTCCTCATAGCGTAATTATGGGCTGGCTCCTCACCTACGATGCCGCGACTCCAGGGGTCAGTTCATACGACAATACAACCGTCCGCCTTGACCTCGACACCGAACCACAGCCGGACGCGTTGCTCCGAATCGAGGAGGCGTGCGGCGGCCAGTCGCGCATCAGCGAAGACGACTACGTGGAGGGCCCACCAGAGCTGATCGTGGAGGTTGCCCACAGCAGTGCGGCCTACGACCTGCACGATAAGAAGCGGGCCTACCGCCGTAACGGGGTGCAGGAGTACGTCGTGTGGCAGATCGAGGAGGAACGGGTCGACTGGTTCGTGCTGGAGGAGGGGGCCTATATTTCGCTATCGCCCGACGAGAACGGGCACGTCGCAAGCCGCGTGTTTCCTGGTCTCGTCCTGGACGTAGGCGCCCTCCTCGACGCGGACCTGTCATCCGTGCTCTCGTGTGTGCAGGCCCAAATCGGCGGCGAGGCCCATCAGGCGTTTGCAAATCGACTGGACGCTCGTTGACACTCCCCTGGCTAGTTCAGCTGTCGCTTGGCGGGAGATCGTGTTGTTCAACGAGCGGTGCCCGCGGGTACACTGGCGATGACACATCGCCCATTCAGGTCTTACCCGGCTCTCTCGGAGCGACAGCTCCACAAGTCCGGGAGTCTATGAACCGATAGGTTCAGGCCCTTCTCGGGCTCTACCCAATACTATAGGCGCGGCGGCCCTGGCGTTAATATCCTCCGCCGGTGAGCAGGAACACGTTTCGGTGCCACGGGCACCGCCGCCCTGCGACGTGAGGAATCGGCTCAGTCCAGGGAGACGACTTCCATCGGCCCCTCGTACTTTTCGAAATCAGAGACGTTACGCGTGTAAAACGTCTCCGTGCCCCGCGTCTCGCAGGCCGCCGCAATGAGCGCATCCGCCATGTGTAGCCCCATGCCGTGGGAAATACCAGCGGCTCGGCGGAGCACCTCGTATGTCTCCGTTCCTACCCAGCGGAAGGCCGCTCGGTTGCCGAGCACAAGGTCGACGACGGCGGCATCCAGACTGCCCCGCATACGGTGGCGGAGAAGCTCGTAGATGGCAATTGTACAGACGACCACGTCCCGCTCCTCCTCCGTTGCCGTGTGGAGGAGCTCGATCGACTGTCCGGTCTTCTCAGCGAGCCGGAAAAAGTAGCCCGTGTCGAGTCCAATCATGAACGGGCCCGATCGCTTTCTCTCCGCTCTTCGTGCAACTGCTCCTCAGCTCCCCCCTCGGCCCCTGGCCCCTCGTAGTCGCGGATTCCATCGAGGATGTTCTGGCGGGCTTCCCGGCGGCGGTCCCGGGCAATCTTTTCGCGGAGGGCTTCGGTCACGTACGCTGAGACATTCTCGGTCGTAGACTTGACGGTGTCGCCGAGATCGTCGGGCACCCGAACCGTGATGCGCATGCTTGATTTTGCACTTGTATGACGATTCGTAAGACAAAAGTATGCACGCGCCGACGACGTAGTCGTTCTCTCCTGAACGAACCTCCTCACTCGACAAAGGCGCTACGGCGTCGCACTCGCAGAACACAGGGACCGGAACGGGGAATGCTGATCTCACGCAGGAGAAGACAGCGCGCATCTTTTCGCGGTGCGCGGGGGCACATCCTGCGTCACCACGCTCCCCGCCCCCACCACGGCTCCCTCACCAATGCCCCCCTTCATGACGAGCGTATCCATCAAACACGTCGTCCGCGATCACGATGGGCGCGGCGGCCCCAGCGTTGATGGCCTCGGCCCGGCCCTCGGGCGTCTGCGGGTGAAAGTCGAAGTCGACGATGGAGGCATTCCCGCCCACGAGCACGCGGTCGCCGATCGTAATGCGGTCGGCCGCCACGAGCGTGGTCCTCGTGAAGCCACAGTCTTCTCCAAGCTCAGGAACGACACCCGAGCGGCGGGTGGAGGGCACTGCCGGCGCGGTGGGCGCAGGGGGGTCGAGCGGGGCCAGGAGCGAAGCGTGAGGCCGTCGCCCAAGGCGATGCGGCGGCCGCAGTGCCGCTGGATGATCGGCCGTCCGAAGATCTTCCAACGCCTGCCCCAGTCAACCCCATGCCACGCAAACTGGGCGCGGACGAGGGGCCACGCCAGGCGGCGACGCAGCTCCAGGCTTGCCCTCCAGGGCATGTGTCGGCTTTGGCCCGCGCATTGCGAGCAGGCTGCTGCACACAGGCTGCTGCACACAGGCTGCTGCACACAGGCTGCTTGCTCAGCCCACCGCGCTCTGCCCAATGCTGCAGCTACTCACGTGGAGATGCTTCTCATCCGAGAGCCTCGATCACTTCCTCTGGACGGTAGGCCGTGAGCGGACCGTCCCGAAAATCAGCTGCATTCCGGGTTACGACGACCTCGGCCCCGGCCTGCGCCCCGGCAGCAGCGATGTACTCATCCTCAAAGTCGGCCTCCACCGGCGCTTCCAGGGCCTCCGACAACGCAGGCCAGTTCATCCGGGCAAGGTCAAGTACGGTCGACAGATACTCGAAGAGGGGGCGCGGGTCGACGCCGTGGGTGGACGTCGAGACGTACCAGCAGGTCGTGATGGACGCAGGCGCCACGAGGCCCTCCACCCCTCCCCGCTCGGCGGAAGCCAGAAGCCGGTTGGCCGTGTCGTGATGCTCGCGGGGTTTTACCGCAGCGTCGATCAGAATATTGGTGTCGAAGAGAATTCGCATGACACCGTAGGGGAGGCGAATCGTCGAGAACAAGAACGAAGCGGCGTCTACGCGTGCTTTTCCGAGGCCGCCTTCACCAACTGCCGTTCGTCCTCGGTGAGATCGCCTCTCGGTTCATCGAAGGGGGCCTCCGGGGGCGGAGACCCGATGTGCTCGTGGACCTCCTTCAGCCGGGGGGTGAGAGCGGGAGCTGACTCGCCATCCTCGGGCGACTCGCCATCTTCGGGCGACCCGTCACCTTCGTCGGAAGACCCCTCGCCACTCAGCAGCCGGAAGTAGTCCTCCACGAGCGCCGACAGGGACGTGCCCCGCTCCCGGGCGACCTCTTTGGCCCGTTCCTTGACGTCTTCGTTCATGCGCAGGGTCAGCTTGGACTTCATGGGTTAACTGGAATGTTACGCCATATTGTACGTCATGATTTCTCAATATTGACGTACCACTGGGGCAATGCCTGGTTTCTCACTGCGCCGCCAGCGCTGCGTCAAGCCTGAATGTGCTAGCTGAACACGCGATCTCAACACCCTTGGCAAGTCGTTCTGAGCACCGTCGAAGCGCCCTGAACGAAGTGAAGAAGTGCTCTTGGAGCGGACTTCTCCGAAGTAGGCCCCGCTTCCTCTCCTCCGCGAACACCTCCGCAAGGCGTCGGAGACTGCGGCCATTTCTCCGATGGCCCCGCTCACGGGGCACATACACAAGGCCCGAATGCGAGTGCCTCTCGGCCACAAAATGAAGAAAATCGTCGTCGTGGGCAACGACAACGTAGCCCTCCTTGCGTGCAAATTCGAGATGCTCTGTGTCGCGTGCACCCTGACCGGAGGGAAGAAGTAGTCACCGGGCTGCGCCCAGAATTTCTGCCTCGTCGAGCATCATGACCTCCACCCCGCGATGACGCAATCCTTCGGCCACTGCTGAAGGAATATGCTCGTCAAGGGAAAAGCAGATCGGGTCACTCAGGTTGTTTGTCAAGTGGTTCGGCCCCTGTCGACGACATCTGCTCTTTCATCTTCTCGACGAGTGCCCCACCCTCCTCAATCGACCGGTCGATGCGCTCCCCATACGCAAAGTAGTAGGCACTGGCCGCGTGCACAGCGGCGAGGGACAGGTCGTACTCACTTGCGATCTCACCAACGCTCCACCCCATCCGCTCGTGCCAGACGGCAATGTCCTGGACGGTGATGCGATGGCCGGCAACGCGAGGTTCCCCTCCCACAGATGCTGTCAGTCCAATCAATTCGTTGATGCAGCGACATTTTTGCTTCCGCGTCGGTGAGAAAGGGGCTGTGCTACGGCGGGAAACGGATGCTACATCCATTCGGCCTGCACCGTTTGGTAGTGGGCCTTCAGGGTTTCGGCCTCCTCCCACTCCCAAAAGTCCTGCTCGACATCATGGGAGTGCGCATCGTCCGACAGGTCGTCCTCGGCCAGGCGCCGCTTGAAGGTGGAGAACTCCATTTCCCATTTCTCCTCCAGGCGGTCTGTGGTCTCCTGGAGGGCGGCAATCTTCATCTCCAAGTATTCCGAGAGGACGTTTTCGAACGCCTCGTCGAGGTCCCGCGAGCGCGTCGCCTTCAGCAGGTGCGCACCGACGTCGGGAGAAAGGGTGGGCATGGCGACAGGGCTATTTTTCGGGACAGTGGAGATGGCATATTAACAACACTGATCGGGGACAGGTTGCGCAGGGGCAGTGCGGCGCCGTCCCGTGAGTACTCCGGCTGCAGGGTTTCGCTGCGTTCCCAGCGCACTCTGAAAGCACTCGGTCGCGATGCTCCCAGCGCACTCTGAAAGCACTCGGTCGCGATGCTCCCAGCGCACTCTGAAAGCACTCGGTCGCGATGCTCCCAGCGCACTCTGAAAGCACTCGGTCGCGATGCTCCCAGCGCTGTTGTCGAACTGTTTCACTGAGATCCTCCCCGCTCACTGTAACGGAGGCGCGCGACTCTTCTAAAGACGGGAGTGAGTCCTCCCTCGCGACCTCCTTGACTGCCTTGATCTGAGCCACGTCCCGTCCCTTTCGCGTAATCACTATGGGCTCTCCCTCCTCGACGCGGCGGAGCCAGTCCCCAAGCCGGGACTGGAGTTCCTCAACGGGGACGCGAGTCTCAGGCATAACCAGTATTTCTCGATGTTCGGTGACGTAAATTTCATGGACGAAGCTGTATCACCAGCGTTTCTCCCCTTCTTCAACACCCCAAGCCCGGCATTGCCTGAGTACATGACGACAAACTTGTCGTGGATTCCCACCTCCTCCACGAGCGGGTTTTCGTCGTCCGAGATTGGGAAGACCTCCTCCTTCTTGTTCCAGACGGGGATCGTGTGGAGCCGCTCGTCGAGGACGCCCTTCGCCCGAATGCGCTCTTTCATATGCGGCCCCAGGTCGACAGTGAAGGCCGCCCGGCGATAGCTCCAGTCGGTAAGGGCGTAGAGGAGGCGTCCAAGCGGCCCCTCACCGTCGATCATCCCCACAGCGGTCTCGGCCTCCGGGTGCAGGTCCATCGACCAGATGCCGTACGATTGGCCGCGGAGCAGGCGCGCCACGGCCATGGCCACCGGCAGGAGGGGTGGGGTCGTAAGCGACACGACCGCGTCGTAACGGCGCCCCTTGACTTCTCCCCCGGCTAAAGCCGGAGGATTCTTCACGGGCTTCTCTGCCCTTATCCCACGGGTCTGCATTCCTGCCTCTCGGAAGAGGTCTTACGCGAACTCGCCGGGTTACACCGTTGCGGATCAGAGCCTGTCGGCTCGGTTCGCATGTGCGGACGATACCGCACTCCGGTGGGCGAAGCCATCTCGCCAGCTACTCGGAGAGGAGAACCTTTCGGCTTGTCCTGCCCGAGATACTTCTGTCGGATATTGGATGCACCTACGATGTCTCGATGACCCTCAAATCCGCACCCGCAGATATAATCTCTGCCGTGTGGTTTATGCCTATTTCCGCAGGAGGGGCATTCTTGACTTGTGTAGGCTTCACCGACACGCTCCACGGTCATTCCGTGCAGTCGCGCCTTGTACTCAAGCATCTGGACGAACTCGCTATAGGCCCACTGATGAAGCCGCTGGTTCGCCTTCGCTCCGTAGTCTAGACCTTCGCGGATTCCTGTCAAGTTACCCACTACAACCGTTCCGACGCGTCTCTCGTGGAGCGTCTTTATCAGTCGCGTAGACTGCTTGTGCAGGAGATCCTTGATCTGATTCCGAATCTTTTCAAGCTGTTGGTCCTTAGCGCGGACCAGTCGTTTCCATCTTCTGCTTCCGTACTCTTTCCGGTCAATCTCCGAGTCGAGGCGTGCTTGGGCGTGGTTCTGCTGTCGTCGCAAGCTCCGAAGCTCTCTACCGTTGACAGTCCAAGATTCATCTCCGGTATAAACGGCAGCTAGATGAATCTCACCGATGTCGATCCCAGCGGTCTTGGTGCCCTTCGGCTCCTCGTCTTCTTCGACCTTATACTGGCAACGAAGCTCATACTGGTCGCCGTCCCAGCCAATCTCGACTCTTTTCGGCTTCATGTCGGAAGGCCAGTCAATAAGCACCGGATCGTTCCCTCGCCCATTGGAAAGGCGGAGCACACCGTCGTCCCGGAGCTTAATCGCGGAGGACTTCCACTGCACCTTGAAATGCCGCTTCTGCTTGTAGGGCGGGCGTAGCCCCTCATAGGTGCCGCTCTTTTGCTTCTTGCGCCAACTCTGGAGGCTGTCGTAGAAGCTATCTGCCACTGCTTGAGCAGATTGGCTATGCAGCCCGTCGAAGCCTTTGCAGTACATCTTCTGGGCCTGTCCCTTCGAGAGCCAGTAGCCTTGACGGTCAACGAAGCGCCAGTGCCACTTCGTTACGGTAGACCACAGATTACCCGCTCGACGCGCTAAGGCATCAAGCTGATCTGTCCTGCCTAATTTGAGTTTGCGAGTCAGATACATACGCTGGATTGATCTCTTCGAGATCACGAGAAGAGTCCGTGTATGTCCCGGCTAAAGCGCGGGACCTTTACTGCTCTTCTCGCGCTCTACTCAATACTGTAAGCAGGCGCCCCAGCACCTGCAGGAAGTAGCTCGCGTAGTCGGCGATCCGCCCGAGCGTCGCCTCCCGCCCGAAGGCGGTGGTGCGCACGCGGTGGACGTGGACCCCGTTGCGCGTCTCCTCGGCCGGCACGTCCATCTCGCCGGACAAGTAGTGGTCCCGGCTGCAGAGCACGTGCACCTCGAAGCCGTCCGCCGCCAGATGCTCGGCGAGGTCCGTCAGGTGCTGGGCCGTCGACGCCAGGTCTGGCGCGTAGTGCTGGTTGACGAAAAGAAGGGAGGGTCGAGCTGACATGCACTCCGGGAGGCGATTTGACGTATCGGTCAGGGTAGGATTGTGCGGATCTGGAGACGTGTAACGGGCAACGTCAGGTCGCACTTCAACAGTGTGAGTTGACTGCAGAAGCGCTGCCGCGGCGGGCGACGACCGCGTTCATCGGACGGCAGACCGCCGATGAACCCCGAGAAACCGCCGTCTGCGATCCGCCGTCGGCCGTCTTCGCGAGGTGGGCGCAGTTCACAGGGCCCAGCCCATAGACTCGAAATGCTGCCCAACTGCCCAGCGGTCAACGCGGAACGTGTTCAGCTGGAGAACTCCCGTATCTGCTCCTGCCCGCTATTGCTCCCGGGATGTCGGATAGAGCACAACCTCCATCGGCCCCTCGTAGTCGTCGAAGTCGCTGTCGCTCGTATGCACGCGAGCACATCCCACTCGTTCGAGGGAGGCGGCGATGAGCGCATCCGCCATGGGAAGCCCCATCCCCTGCGTGATGCGCGCCGCTCGGTCGAGCACCGCCGTCGGATCGACCGCGGCCTGCTCGAAGGCAACGCCGGCCCGCTCGACCACCGCCTCCGCAAAGGACCGGTCAATGCGTCCGACGAGTCCGTGCCGGGACAGTTCGTAGAGGGTAACGGAGCTGACCGCCGCGGGATCATCCCGTTCGGTGATGGACCGCCACAAGTCCTGTGCGGCCGTCGTTCCTGCCCGCAGTTCGAAGAAAAAGCCAGTATCGAGGCCGTCCATCAATACGAAGCAGCACGTTCAGAAACGGTTTGCCTTCTCCCGCCCTCTGGAGGTCCGGAAACTACTCAAGGGACGGGTCTCCCGATCGGTCTTCGGCGCGGCGCAGTTGCTGATTTTGCTCGTGGATGTCCGGATCGACCGAGCCCTCACCCGCCATGTCCAAGAGCTCCCGGCGGGCTCGGCGCCGTTCTTCCCGCTCGATTTTTTCTGTGAGGGCGTCCGTGACGTACGCACTCACGTTGTCCGTCCGTCGCTTCACGTTTTCCCCCAGATCGTCCGGAAGGCGAACTGTGATCCGCATATGTGTCTTATTTTCTATATGACAGAGCGGATGACATGACGTAAGCATACATCCTCAGCACTCTGTCCGTTCCATGCACACGAGTCCATCGTTGCAAACGGTAGACCTCCGAGTCCGTTTACAGTATTGAGTAGAGCACGAGAAGAGCAGTAAAGGTCCCGCGCTTTAGCCGGGACATACACGGACTCTTCTCGTCCGGCGAACGGGGTGAGCCGGAAACACTTCCGGTTTGAGCCTATGTCTTTGACTGCGGATGTGGAACTCCGAAATCATAGTGCAATTGTGTTGATTGCCCTCGTGAGCAATCGGCAGCCGGGCCTACTATGAGCCCAGTTCCACCTGCCGAGTGCTGCGAGGGTTTTTGTATTTCACATGTATCTGACCCGCAAGCTCAAATTGGGCAAAACAGATCAACTTGACCGTCTTGCTCGGCGGGCGGGCAATCTGTGGTCCACCGTGGCGAAGTGGCACTGGCGGTTCGTAGATCGCCAAGGATACTGGCTCTCGAAAGGGCAAGCCCAAAAGATGCACTGCAAGGGCGTCGATGGGCTGCATAGCCAGTCGGCTCAAGCAGTGGCAGACAGCTTCTACGACAGCCTCCAAAGCTGGCGCAAGAAGCGAGACAGCGGTGACTACGAGGGCCTTCGCCCGCCCTATAAGCAGAAGCGGTACTTCAAAGTTCAGTGGAAGTCTGCCGCAATCCGGCTCCGAGACGATGGCGTACTTCGCCTCTCTAATGGGCGAGGGAACGACCCGGTGCTAATCGACTGGCCTTCCGACACGAAGCCGAAACGAGTCGAGATCGGCTGGGACGGCAGCCAGTACGAGCTTCGGTGTCAGTACGAGGTCGAAGAAGATCAAGAGCCGAAAGGCACCAAGACGGCTGGTATCGACATCGGAGAAATACATCTCGCTGCTGTTTATACCGGGGATGATTCTTGGACTTTCAATGGAAGAGAGCTACGAAGTCTACGGCGACAACAGAACCGCACCGCAGCACGACTCGACTCGAAGATCGACCGAAAAGAATACGGCAGTAGACGTTGGAAGCGATTGGTCCAAGCCAAGGACCGACAATTAGGCAAAATTCGTAGTCAGATCAAGGATCTCCTGCATAAACATTCCACGCGACTGGTAAAGACTCTCCACGAAAGACGAGTCGGAACAGTTGTAGTGGGTGACTTAACAGGGATCCGAAACGGTTTGGACTACGGATCGAAGGCGAACCAAAGGCTCCACCAGTGGGCCTACGGTGAGTTTGTTCGCATGATCGAGTACAAGGCGCGACTCCACGGAATGACCGTGAAGCGCGTTGGAGAAGCCTACACAAGTCAAGAGTGTCCCTCCTGTGGAAATAGGCATAAACCACATGGCAGAGAGTACATCTGCTCGTGTGGGTTTGAAGGACACCGGGACCTCGTAGGTGCATCTAATATCCGAAAGAAGTATCTCGGGCAGGATTCCGTCCGAGTAGCTGGCGAGATGGCTTCGCCCACCGGAGTGCGGTACCGACCGCACATGCGGTGTAACCCGGCGAGTTCGCGTAAGGCCGCCTGTCAGTGGCAGGGATGCAGACCCGTGGGATAAGGGCAGAGAAGCCCGTGAAGAATCTCCCGGCTTTAGCCGGGTGAGAAGTCAAAAGATACTTCCACCCTCCCGTACTGCCCATTCAGTCCTCTACAAGATGAGCATCTACGCCACGCTCTGGGGCCTCAAGTTTCCGCGTGAAGGTCTCGCCCTCCCGGATTGCGATTGGATCCGCGTGACGGCGCAAGGGGTGCCCGCGCACATCGGCGCCCCGACGCCGGGCCTGGGCTACGAAGACGGCGACCCCTACGGCGCATTTCTCCCGCCCCCACTCAAAACCGACGCGCAGGGAGAGCATGAATACATGCGCGCCGTCGTGTTTGTGACCGAGGAGACGACCAAGGGCACCGAGCGCAGCCCGCAGGAGTACGCCGATCCGCTACTAATGCTGACGGGCGAGCAATACGCGACGCTCTCCTTCGGCGAACTCCACCGGCGGCTCTGCGATGCCCTGAAAGACGAGGGGTCCCAACAGCCCTTGCGAGATTAATCACCCGGAGCGGGGATCGGCTGCGGACTGCATCATCCCTCAGCGGGCCGAACTGCTGCGGGCGAAGCTGTCGGGCCTCTGCGGGGCGTCGGCGCAGGCAGTTCCGTCAACTATGTTCTCAGTCGCCGTGCCCGATCATCAACCGGTTCTGCGATGAGCCTACCGGGCGACAAACCGGCAAAAGATGTCCGACGGATTTGCCATCCATCGCTCTACGCACCCCCCTACCACCTCGTCACTAGTGCCGCGTCAACTACTATCTGATGGGTCGGACCCCCGATCTCAAAATTCCCCAAGACCGGCACGTCATCCCGACAGTAGTCGGGACACGCTTCGAGCGCAGTCGAGAAATCTTCTTGAACAGGACCGCCGTCTTCTGGGAGGCTTCTCGACGCTGCTCGAAGCGACTTGCCCTGGGAATTTTGAGATCGCTGGTGACTCGACAAACTGAGCCTGACAGACCACTAGAACATAATTAATTTCTCTAACACAAAACATTACGTGTCGGTGCTTCCCCCGCGATGGGGTCCCAGCGGCGGCTTTCTCAGGGATATACCTCTCGAAGTTGTACCGCCAGACTTCCTGATCTCTCATCTTTGAGATGCCCGATTCCACTTGGAGGACGCTCTCGTTAGCCCGGTCGAGCAAACCCGATTCGCATCCACGACCGACTCTGGGATTCCTTCCTGCGGGGGCATCTCCCCTAAGAAGGAGAGAAGTTGCTATCACCCTCTCTGAGTGTTAGATTATCTACCAGAAATGCCTAGATAATCTGACATTCAGACATGATCGGATCTGACCAGCTCAGGGAGGTTCTCGCTGCGGTGGGGCAGCTCCTCGAAGCAAAGGGCAAAACGGTACGCATTGTCATCGTAGGAGGCGTAAGTCTCAATCTCGCCGGCCTCGTAGACCGGGCAACCGACGATGTGGACGTGATCGCCCGGGCGGAAGAAGACGAGGGTGGTCCCATACTGATTCCTCCGGACCCGATGCCCGACGCGCTCATGGCGGCCGTGCAGCGGGTGGCACGGGACTTTGGACTTCCATCAGGGTGGTTGAATACGGCGGTCGCCAACCAGTGGGAAACGAGCCTTCCACCCTCCCTTGAAGAGAACCTCACGTGGCACCGCTTCGGAGGGCTTCGGGTCGGCGTTGCGGGGCGCCGGCCCCTCATTGCGCTGAAGCTTCTCGCAGCTGTTGATCAGGGAGGCCCTCAAAGTGTCCACTACCAGGATCTGGTCCGATTGAACCCAACCGAGGAGGAACTTGAGGAGGCTCGGGGGTGGGCCACGTCCGAAGACCCATCTCCCATTGTCGCAGATCACATCGACCAGGTGATCCGCCATGTCCGAGATGACATTGAGTAGCCTCAAGGAGCGTTTAGGGGAGATCGGCGCTCGGGCCGCCTGGGCACAGTGGTCCGCGCTCGGAGCAGGCACGCTTCACGAAGGCCGGAGCGCCTCCGCGATCATCGACCCAGAAGCCCTGCTTCTCCTGTCCCTCCACCTGATTCCGGAAGAGCGTCGACTTCGGGACCTTGCGAGATGGTGGGCCGAGGTCGGGTCGGGCCTTTTGAGCGTGCAGCGGACAAAGACGCTCGCAAAGGACTTCCCCCCAGACGTACAGGAGCGCCTCCACGAGTATAGCCGCTGGGCCACCCGGGCCGGGGACAAGCGGTGGAAGAAATACGCCAGTGAGGGAACCAAAAATGACTCCGAGCGAGACCGCAAGGGTCCCGAGGATCCTCAGCTTCGCTCCCCCGCCTCCCTCCTTCTCCAGTTGCGAGCGGGGTTCGGGGTAAGCGCAAAGGCCGACGTTCTTGCCTTCCTTCTGGGAATCGAGGGCCAGACGGCAACGACCAGACAGGCGACTGAGGCCACCGGGTACTCCCGGGCCACCATCAGTGGTGCTCTCGAAGACCTTGTGCGGGCCGATTTCATTGAGAAAAGCGGGGGGCGACCGGCAGAGTACCGGGCGCCTGTTCGTTCGTGGATGGCCCTCCTCCACAGATCCGAAACTGCCGAACAGACTCGAGAGACTGGTGTCCCGAAGTGGAGGTATTGGGCACAGGTCTTTGCCTTTCTGACGCGGGTCCGAGAGTGGGCCCACGAGGCGGAATCTTTGAGCAAGTACATGGCCAGTACCCGCGCCCGCGACTTGTTCGAAGAATTCGGGGGAGCGTTCGACGCGAACCGGATTCAGGTCCCCTCACCCGCGGGACATCAGGGGGCAGAATACCTGGAGGGATTCCAGAACGCCATCGAACGGATTGTCCAGTGGGTGCCGGCGCATCTGTAGAGCCGAGGGGACTTCTCCTCTGGAATGTGCGCTCTCGTCTTTTGTGTATTTTATTCGGGCCCCGAACGGACGGGGCGGTCCCATGATCGCCTGCCGCGGCGGCGCACACGCCTGATACATACATACCGGACCCACAGGGCCAGTCGTGAGCCTTCCTTCTGGATCTGATGGGGAGTCCCAACAAGGAGTGTCTTACGTCGTCTTCTCGTCGTGGGACCGCATCTCAGCCACGATTTCGTCGCACCGGTCCGGCGGCAAGTCGTCGCCGTAGTAGCGCAGAAAGAACTGGACGCAGCGCTCGGTTGGACTGAGGTCCTCGGGGAGGGATGACCAGACGATCGTACGGGCCGTCTGGCACATGGAGATGCCCATCTGGAAGCGCTCCTCATTCGATCGGGCCATGAGTAGGTCCCAATGGAGGTCCTGCATCTGGGGAGTGGTGTCGTTCATGCCAGCCAGCGTTCCGCGAAGTCATGAAGATCCAGTTCTCTCAGCCAGTGCTCCACGTCGTCTTCGTCGTGGTCAGTCGCCAGTAGGTTTCGAACGGCGCGCTCCTGGACCTTGAATCGAGAGTCCTTCGCCCACGCAATTTTCAAAATAATCAGGTCCTCCCTGGGCACAACGTAGACCTTCAGGCTGCACTTTAAAGCTATTGAGTTGATCGCGGAAGTGGTTGCCTTTATGTGCGGCGACCGCGGTCGACGGACGACCACACGGGATGACCTTCGTTGACTTCTCCCCCGGCTGAAGCCGGGAGATTCTTCGCGTTCTACACAGGCTGCCGTGAGGTCCTACGCCTGCTCCGCGAGCTACACGAGAGGTGAGGGCGAAACCTCACTCCCGAGGGGGAAGCCATGACCCCAGGTAGACGGGTCTGATCGTCAGACCCGACATACTTCCTTCGAATGTTCGCAGCACCTACAACGTCCCGATGCCCATGAAAACCACACCCACTGCACGTATAGCTCCGTCCACTCGACTTTTTTCGGTGGCCGCAGTGTGGGCATTCTTGGGACGTGTATGCCTCATCAACACGTTCAACCGTGATTCCAGCGAGCTTGGCTTTGTACTCGATCATCCGAGCAAACTCGCCATAGGCCCACTGGTGGAGGCGTTGGTTCATTTTCGTTCCGTAGCCCATCCGATCACGGATGCCGCGAACATCGCCGATTGCGACCGCAGAGACACCTCGTTCAAGGAGCATCTCCACGGTCTTCCTCGACAATTTGTGAAGGAGATCCGTGATCTTGTTATCGATGTGGTCCAGTTGTTCTTGCTTCGTCTCGACCAGCTTATTCCAGCGATTCGAACCGCGCTCTTTGCGGTCTATCTTCGCGTTGAGCTTGGCCTTGAGGCTGTTCTGATAGTGACGAAGGGCTCGAAGCTCACCACCGTTGACCGTGAAGGCATCCCCGCCCGTGAAGACAGCGGCGAGGTGCTTCTCTCCGAGATCGATCCCGGCAACCTTATTTCCGGTCGTCCGATCAACGGGCTCTGTGTCATACTGAGCACGAACGACAAAACCACCCGAGGTCTTGCCGATCTCGACGGTGCGAGGTTCTTCACGGGCGGGCCAGTCAATCAGAATCGAGTCGTCTCCACGCTTCGTAGACAGTCGAAGCACACCGTCATCTCGGAGCGTGACGCCCTGGTACGTCCATCGGAGTACGTTGTAGGTTTTGTCCGAGCGCTTCGGAGGATCACCCTTCCGGTCGTTGTCATGCCAGGAGTCAATCGCTTCGTAGAACTGCTCTGCAACTTCCTGGGCCGTCTGAGACGGCAGCACGTCGTGACCCTTGCAGTGCCACCGACGCATCGCCGTCTTCGAGAGCCAGTGGTCTTGACGGTCGACAGTACGCCAGTACCACTTGCAGATCGAGTTCCACAGATCCGCAGACGAGCGAGACAGCCGTTCAAGCTGCTCGGTGCCCTCGATATGGAATTTGCGGGTCAGGTACATGCGTCAGGATTGATCTTCGATATACTGCTGGACGACTTGCTCACCCGCTTTGCCGGTCGTGCTGACAAAGTAGGAGCGGGTCCAGAGAGATGGAAGTCTATGCAGATGGTCGAACTCGTCTCGAAGAACGTGAGCACTGGTTCCCTTGAATCGATGGATTACTTGGTAGGGAGCGTGTCGAGTGTCTGCCTGGACGAAGAGATGAACATGATCGGGCCGAATCGCAAGGGAATTGATCTCCCAGTCATGTTCTTCAGCCACTTCATGAAGCACCTTTCCCAAGCGGTTTGCCACTTCGTCTTTGAGAACACTCGCCCGACGTTTAGGGCAGAACACGAAGTGGTACTTCACCGCATGGACGGCGTGACGGCCTCTGCGGTATGGTTCTTTGTTGATTGGCATCACTCAATCAACAGACCCTCATGGCCGGTGTTCCGGGAGAGAAGCCTCACATTGCGTTCGACTTCTCACTGTGAAGGAGTCCGTGTATTTCCCGGATGAATCCGGAGGGTTTACTGCTCCTTCACGCATCCTCAATACTCTAACATGTGGGCTGTGTTACCGTGAGAATCAGCACCTGTCATCACGCTATTCTCTCACGCCGACCCTTCTGCCCATGCCCTCCGCGCTGACCCGACCTGACCGACCCTGAACGACGCACGCTCTGCGATGCTCGCAAGCGCCACGACAAGCCGCATGTGCGGGAACATATGCGGGAACGCGCCGCTGCTCTCTTGAAGATCGACGACGGTTGGTCCAGCCGCAAAGTTGCCCGCGAGGGTCTTTTGCAGTCCCGTACTCCTGCAGTCCCGCGTCCCCGATACTGTCTACACCTCCTGTCACGACTGGCAGGATCACGGAATTGCTGCCTTATACGTCGAGGAAGGCCGCAGGCTTTAGGCCCGCTTTTCCCCTGAGCACAGCCTGGAGGAGGAGGCCCGGGAAGAGGTACTTTACCTGGTGCGCCGCACCCCGCGCAGCGCGGGTCTCGATCGGACGCGCTGGACCTTGGGGCTCCTGCCCAGAACATGGATTCGATCGGAGACATCCCTAAAGACATCATCCGCCCGAGGAGGATTCTCGAAGCTGCTCGGCCGACTGGGCATCTCCTATTGGGCATCTCCTATTGGGCATCTCCTACAAGCGGGGCCTCTCGGCGAATGTGAAGTCCAGATCCAGACTACGAAGAAAAGCGTCAGTACGCCGCTGAGCGGCTTGAGGAGGCCCGTACCGACCCTGATGTGACACTGCTTTATCTCGATGAGTGTGGATACGAGAAGGTCCCCACCCTCAACCCAAGGCTACGAGGCGAAGGGAGAGAAGCAGCCGACCGCTGCCCCATCGCAGAGCTCCAACCAGCAGATGCGCGTTGCGGCCTGCCTGAATGCCACTACCGGGACGGTACACGCTCGCCGGGCCAAGGAGACCGGCTGACAGGTCTTGCTCGATCTCTATCGGGAGGTCGCTGACTGCTACTCGGAAGCTCGGGTGATCTACGTAGTGCTTTGGCAGCTGGCCGGTTCACTACCACGCCGACATCATCGGGAGATTGGAGACTCAACAGTGGCCTTGGCCCTTCAAGGTGCCGGGCAACTGGCCGGAGGTCCCCTCAGGAGCGACAGCCGAAGACCCGCTGCCGATTCAAGTGGTGGGTCTGCCTACGCAGGCACCCTGGCTCAACCCGATTGAGAAGCTATGGCGCTATCTGAAACAGGAAGTGGTTCATCTACATCAAGAAGAGAACTTCGCCCTGCTTCACGACCACGTCGATGCCTTCCAGGGGCGAGTCTCCCTCTTGCGTTCCTGGCACCAAGCGCACACCGTCATCCAAGGTCTTGTCTCACCCGAGAACCGGCACGGGGGCCTGCTGACTAACGGCTATCCAGGTGGCGGCATTCGAACGCGACCAAGGCCGTCCTGTGAAAAGCGTTATCCATAGGCGAACGGGGGGCTGCGCGCTTGAAAATGGATCTTATACGAGTCAGGTCCAGGGCGGCTCCATCGAAGTCGATACCGAGAAGGGAGAAGGCAGCCAGCTTGTCGCCCGGCTCCCTGGAGCCGCCCCCAAAGCTGGTCAGAACAAAGCTGGTCAGAATGGAGACGGACAGCATAGAGATAGGCAGCACGGAGACGGGCAGAACAGAGAAGATAGGTGAACACCGCTAGCGCATCGGCGCCGCACTGGTTGAGGCGAGTGCCGAGTTTTAATTTCCATTGAACGTCGCTTTTGTTGTGTTCTGCTGGGAAAAGAATGGCTTTTGCTTCGAGGGTTGTGCCTTTTCAGCTTCCGCCCTGTCAGGGTTCTACACTGCTGAAGCCCCCTGTTGGGGTTCCGTTCTGTTGGGGCTCTGCCCTATCGTGCGTCTGCCTTGTTGAAAATGCCTTTTGAGGTCGAGAATGCCCTTTAGAGCCGCCTTGGTGCCCGCCCTCAGGAGCTGCCTTCCGGGGTCGCCTTTTGGGTCCGCCTCGGGACGATCTGCTTTGGTAGCCATTGCTTTGGTAGCCAAATTTCTTCTTGGCCTTGACGGACTTGCTTCCTTTTGACAGACTTGCTCCCTCTTAGCAGGCTTGCTTCCGCTTAGCAGACTTGCTTTCTCCTGACGGACTTGCTCTCCCCCAATGGACGCGCTCCCCACTGGCGACCTGAGTTATTTAGCGTATTTGCTTGTCTTCGCGGTCGCGGCGGCCGGGTGCTTGGCCGGGGCGTGGCGGGCCCACCGCCAGGTGTCCCTGCCCGGCGTGCGCCTTGGGCTGACCGGGTTGCTTCTGGCCAGCGGCCTGTGGTCTCTCTGCCACGTCGGGGTGCTTCTCTCCCCGGGGCTCGGCTTGAAGGTGGCCTTCTACGAGGCGGGCCTCACCGTTGGCTTCGGGACCGTCTTCGCCTGGCTTTGGCTCTGCTCTTCGTACAGCGGCCGGGCGCTCCACCGGCGGGCGGGCGTCCGGTGGGCCGCGCTTGGCATATTTGCGGCAGTGACTCTTGCGAAGCTGACCAACCGGTGGCACGGCCTCTACTTCACTGCAGAAATGTCCACAGGGCCGTTTCCGCACCTGGCGGTGGAACACCACGTGATCTACTGGCTCACTTCGGGGCTCTCCTACGCGCTGGCGGGGGTGGGCTTCTGTATGCTGTCCGAGCCCCTGCGGCGAGCGCAGGTGGGAGGGGAGAGGTTGGCGGGCCTGTTCGCGCTGACGGCCCTGCCGCTCGGGGCCAACGCGGTCGGGCAGGCCACGCACTACCTCTTGAACCTGAACCACGAGCCGGTCGGGGTGGCGGCGTTTGCCCTCGGGGCGCTGTTTGTCTACCGGGAACGGTTTGAGAGGACTAGCCAGGCGGGCATCCAGGCGAAGCCGGCCCTGATTCTTTCTGGAGATGGCCGCCTGCGGAACTACAACCGGGCGGCCGCCAAGCTCTTCCCGGCGCTCCGGGGAGGAGCCTCTCAGGAAGAGACCCTTCAGGAAGAGACCCCTCAAAAAGGGGCAACAAGACGCCGCCTGGAGGAGGCGCTGCCCCGACTTGCAAGAGCGCTGGATGGAGGGGGGCTGGGTGAGAAGGTGACAGTCAAGGAGCCGGAAAAGAGAAGAGGCTTGAAAGAGAACGGAAGACGTTCCGGAAAGAAGCCCCCCGAAGAGGACGGAATGCTCCAAGTAACGGCTGGTGGGGGAGAGACCCGGTACTACCGGCCGGTCGAGAGCCAGGCAGGGCCGGGGGCCGGTCGGCTGGTGGTCCTGCAGGACTTGAGCGAGCGGGTGCTCCGGCGCCGGGAGCGGGCCTCTCGCCTGGAGGCGATCTCCGACAGCATGCCGGGCCTGGCGTTTGAGTTCTGGGCGGGCCCCGGCGGGAAGCGCTCCGTCGAATTTATCGGCAAGGAGGCGGAGGCTTTCCTCGGCCTCTCCTCAAGTCCGGAGGAGTTCTACAGGCGGTTTGCAGAGCGCGTCCCGGAGGGCCACCGGGAGGAGTTTCTTCAGTCGGTGGAGGAGGCAGTGGAGGGCCGGTCCGCGTGGCGGCATGAGTTTCCGTTCGAGCGGCCGGATGGAGAGCGGGTCTGGCTTCTCGGGTCCGCGGAGCCGAACTCGGAGAGCAGCCCTGAAGGAGAAGAGGTTGTGTTTTGGGGCACCCTCGCCGACATCACCGGGCGGAAACGGCGGGAGCAGGAGCTAAGGGAGAGCCGGCAGGAGCTGCGCAGGGAGAAGCGGCGCGCGGAGTCAATCACCGAGAACGTCTCGGAGGGCATCTACCGCTCGACGGAGGAGGAGGGAATCGTTTACGCCAATTCCGCCTTCATCGAGATGTTTGGCTACCGGGACCTGCAGGAACTGAGGGAGGCTGGGCCGGAGGCCCTCTACGTAGACCCGGGTCGGCGGGAGGAGCTGATCGAGAAAGAACACCGGGACGGCCGGCTCCACCAGGAGGAGGTGCGCTACCGCCGGAAGGACGGGACGGTGTTTGTCGGCCTGCTCAGCAGCCAGCAAGTTGAGGAAGAGGAGGAGGGGAAGACGTACTTCGACGGGGCCATCACCGACATCACCGAGCGGAAGGAAGAGAGGCGCCGCCGGAAGCAAACGGTCCAGCGGGTCACCGACGCAATTGTCGAGGTCGATTCGGAGTGGCGGTTCACGCTCGTCAACGACCGGGCCGAAGAGTTCTACGAGAAGGCTGAAGACAATTTGCTCGGGAAGAACTTCTGGGACGTGTTTTCTCAGTTCGAAGGGACTCGCTTCGAGGAGGTCTACCGCGAGGTGATGCAGTCTAGGGAGCCGACGGCGATCGAGGAGCAGTATTCAGGCACGGGCGAGTGGTTCGAGGTGCAGGTATACCCAAACGAAGATGGAGGCCTTGCCTTCTACTTTGAGGTTGTTACCGAGCGCAAAAAGCGGGAGGAGGCCCTCCGCGAACGTCAGGAAAAGCTCGAAAGCCTCTACGAGGCGACCAATCACCTGCTTCAGGCCGAGGGCCCGGAGGACCTGAGCGCACGGCTTTCGAGCCTCATCCGGCAGTCGCTCGGCTACCCGGCGACGACCATTCGCCTGGCTAGAGGCGGCAAGCTCGTGCCCGCCCACGTGCCGGATGTCGTGCAGGAGCGGATGCCAGGGCGCCCTTCCTACGACATCGGCGGAGACACGCCTGCGGCCGAGGCGCATAGGTCCGGCGAGACGCGCGCCTTCGAGGACCTTTCTGCCGAATTTGAGGCGATGGACCGCGGTGACGTTCGGGCGACGGCGTACGTGCCGATGGGCCGCTACGGGCTTATCTCCGTGGGCAGCTTCGAGGCCGGTGGGATCGGGCCCTTCGACTTGCGTCTGGTGGAGGTGCTCGGGAGCTACGCCGCCCTCGTGCTGGAACGTCTCAAGCGAGAGGAAGAGCTTCTCACGGCGAAAAAAGAAGCGGAGCAGGCAAGGAAGGAATCTGAAGAGGCGAGGCAGGAAGCCGAGGAGGCAAAAGAGGAGGCCGAGGAGGCCAGCCGCCTCAAAAGCGCTTTGCTCGCGAACATGAGCCACGAGATCCGCACGCCGCTGACCTCGATCATCGGCTTCGCCGAGATGCTGGGGCGGGAGGCCTCCGGGCTGGAGCTCTCGGAGGAGAGCCCGCTACCAGGCTACGCCTCTACGATCGAACAGAGCGGAAAGCGTCTTCTGGAGACGCTGAATGGGGTATTGAACCTCTCGAAGCTCCAGGCCGGGCAGATGGAGATGGAGGCCGGCCCGATAGACCTGCCGGAGCAGGCCCGCCTTGCCGCGGGGGAGCTCCGGCCGGATGCGGAGGAGAAGGGAATCGAGCTGGAGCTGGAGACCGGCGGTGGCCCGGCGGTCCTCGCCGAGGCCGACGAGGGGGGCGTGCAGATCGTGATCCGAAACCTCCTGGCCAACGCGATCAAGTACACCGATGAGGGCGGGGTGACGGTGCGCACCTACCGGGAAGACGGGGATTCCCAAGAGGATGGGCAGGCCGAAAAGAGCGATCAGGTACGAAAGGATAGCTGGGCTGTCTTGGAGGTGGAGGACACCGGCATCGGGATGGATCCGGAGGTGGCCGAGGGGCTCTTTGAGCCGTTTCGGCAGGCCTCCGAGGGCCTCAGCCGGGAGTACGAGGGCACCGGCATCGGGCTGGCGGTGACGAGGGAGGCGGTGGCCCAGATGGGCGGCTCCATCGAGGTGGACACCCAGAAAGGGGAGGGCACTTGCATGACCGTCCGGCTGCCGGGGGCGGAAGGCGGAATACCGACAGGCGATTAGAGTATTGAGGATGCGTGAAGGAGCAGTAAACCCTCCGGCTTCAGCCGGGGGATACACGGACTCCTTCACAGTGAGAATGCGAGTTCAAAACGAGTATTCTCTCCGAAACTCTCCCGGATTGTCTTTCTACACATAACAGTGCTGAAGTCGGAGGTGGAACTCCACAAGCAGAGCATTGTGAGTTTTGATGCCTCCGTGTACTCGACAGCCGGGTTGCTCTGCACCCAGTTCCACCTGTCGAGGACTGCGGGGGCTTTTCTGTTTCCAGCCGATGCGTAAGACGTATAAGTACCGGCTTTATAGACACGAGCGTAACAAACACCTCGTGCGTGGCATTGAGCTTGCGTCGGAGGTGTGGAATCACTTCGTCGCTCTGACTCGCCGGTACTACGAAATCTACGATGAGTATCCAGGCTATTACACGCTCAAGAAGCATCTCACGAAGCTGAAGCAGCGGGACAAGGGCCACTGGTACGACCTCAACTCGCAGGCGCTTCAGAACGTGATTGAGCGCCTAGACCGGGCGTACCAGCGGTTCTTCGAGATCGATTCTGCCGGGCGTCCTGGGTTCAAGAAGCGCGAGAAATACACCTCGTTTACGCTCACGCAGACCGGTTGGAAGCTCCTCGGTGGAAACCGAGTTCGCATCCAAAACCACAACTACAAATTCGTCAAGTCGCGCCCGATCAAGGGCGAGATCAAAACCGTCACGATCAAGCGAGATGCCTGCGGGTATCTCTGGATCTGTTTCTCCGTCGAGAAGAAACCGTCTACCCCTGAACTGCCACGAACAGGTAGGTGCCGAGAGGGCTGGATTTTGGACTCAAGGACTTTCTTGTGACTTCCGATGGAGAGAAGATTCAGGCTCCAGAGCTGCTCAGGAAAAGCCTGGAAGAGGTCCAGGACCTTCACAAGAAGCTTTCTCGCAAAGAACGTGGCTCCAACAATCGAAAGGAGGCGAAACGCCGGCTGGCGAAGAAGTACCGCCAGATTGACAACCAGCGGAAAGACTTCCACTTCAAGCTCGCCCGCAGGCTCTTCTCCCGATACGACGTTGTTTATATTGAGGAGCTCAACGTCGGAGCGATGAAAGAGCTTTGGGGAAGGAAAGTAAGTGATCTCGGCTTCGCTTCCTTCGTCAAGATTCTGGAGCACGTTGCCCAAAAAGAGGGCAAAGAAGTCCGCAAGATTGACCGCTGGTTTCCCTCCTCGCAGACGTGCTCCGACTGTAGCCACAGATACGAAGACCTGTCGCTTGAGGAACGAACTTGGACTTGTGAAGAATGCGGTTCCTTGCATGATCGTGATTTGAATGCAGCACGAAATGTACTGGAGAGGGCCCTCTCCAGCGCGGAAGCGGGCGTAAGACCGTCAGGGGCGGCGGCCCGCGATGCTACGAGCAAGTAGCGAGACCGCAGAATCTCCCGCCAAGCGACAGCTGGATTAGCCGGGGGAGTGGGTCAAAAGACCGACAGGTGGCTCACTGTACGTGACAAAAATGAGGCGGGTCTCAACATGTGAACGGGACCGGTGCCCGGCAATACAGATCGTGACCACCAAGTCGCGATCTCTGCCACGCGCCAGCCCCGCTGATTATGCGACAGGTCGCCTCAATCACGAACGTTCTCTCTGATCACCTCGCCCCGCCGCGCCCACCTGAAGTTCATGGCTCGATTTACCTCGGCGCTGCTTCGGCTGACGACGACAGACCTGTGGAAGATTGCTCTGGCGCTGAAGGCCGCGCCGAAGCAGAAGTCGAATTACATTATTGAGTAGAGCACGAGAAGAGCACTCCAAAAGCACTCGCTCCGCAGCGCAGTAAAGGTCCCGTGCTTTATGGAGCTGTCGCTTTTATGGAGCTGTCGCTCCTGGGGACACATGAACCTGTCGGTTCCGGGACTCTTCTCGCCCAGCGCAGTGAGACAGAATGCTGTGCACCTAACTCGCAAGCTCAAATTAGGCAGGACCGACAGGCTCGACCGTCTTGCGCGGCGGGCAGGAAAACTGTGGTCGACCGTGGCGAAGTGGCACTGGCGTTTTGTAGATCGCCAAGGCTACTGGCTCTCGAAAGGGCAAGCCCAGAAGATGTACTGCAAGGGCTTCGACGGGCTGCACAGCCAGTCAGCACAAGCGGTAGCAGACAGCTTCTACGACAGCCTCCAGAGTTGGCGCAAGAAACGCGAAAACGGTGACTACGAGGGTCTCCGACCGCCCTACAAACAGAAGCGGTATTTCAAAGTCCAGTGGAAGTCAGGGGCAATTAAGCTCCGAGACGATGGCGTGCTTCGCCTCTCCAATGGGCGAGGGAATAACCCGGTGTTGATTGACTGGCCTTCGGAGAAGGAACCAAAGCGCGTTGAGATTGGATGGGACGGAGATCAATACGAACTCCGATGCCAGTACAATGTCGAAGAAGACGGGGAGCCGAAGGGCACTAAGAGTCTGTTTTAGTTTATCTCTCGGGCTGCGAGCGGCCTTGACGGACTGCAAATCGCCCCTTCACTCAACCGGTAGCCCCACTACAGGCATCGTTCAGGATGCGATTTTCGTTCCGTCAATTCTCGCTCTCGCTATCCGACCCAAAATCAAAACAGATGCTGTGGTGCGTGTCAAGCGTGTCAGGTCCCAGGATGCAGCGAGGGATCGAAGGGACGACCGGATTTGAGAACCCCATAGCATATGTGCAAGAGCTTCCGCATCGCCGCTCCAATCACGACCATCTTCTCTTTCCCTCGCTCTTTGAGACGATTGCCGAACGCCTTCACCGCTGAGTTGAACCGTAGCGCCGTCATCGCTGGAAAGTACATCGCTCGCCGCAGGCGCCCATTACCGACCTTCGACATTCGAGGGTTGCCACGGACGGAGGTGCCCGACTGATGATGGCTCGGCACGAGGCCTGCATACGCTGCTGCCTGGCGGGCACTCTCGAATCGCTCGGGAGAGCCGAGCTCGCTTACGACGATCGCAGCAGTTTGAAGGCCTATGCCCGGTATCGTGTCCAGGAGTGAGCATCGATCCTTCAGCTTTGGATCCTCCTCGACGTGGTCTTCGATCTCTTCCTCCAGATCCTCAATCTGTTGTTCGATCTCGTCGAGGAGATTCTGGTGGGCCCGGCGCACTGCCTCGTCCTCTGCCTCATCCAATCGATTTTGCGTCCGCGTCTTCTCTTTTTGGAGGGCCTGGCGAGCCCGAGTAAGCTCTTGAAGCCGGCTCTCCGCCGCTGAAGGCGGCTCCCAAGGCCTTGGATCCTCCCGTCTGCCGAAACGAGCGATCAAGGCCGCATCGGCAGAATCGGTCTTCGTTCGCTGCAGTTGGCTTGACGCATACCCCTTGATCCGCCTCGGATTGACGACGCTGACTCGGTAGTCTTCCTCGTAGAGACGACGAGCAATGGCCTTTTCGAAGTCGCCACTAGCCTCCATACACACGCAGGTCTTCTCCGGCCCGCCTCCTCGATCTTCGACCCAACTCACCAGGGTATCGTGGCCGTCCGCATCGTTGGAAACGGTCGTTCTCGCGACGATTTTCTCGCCGTTGCACAAGGCCAGTTCCAGAGCTGTCTTACCAACGTCAATTCCCAGAGCAAAAGTAAATTCATCGGTGCTCGAACGTCTCGGTGGTTCTTCCATGCTGGTAAATGCAGGATCTATGTCCTAAGGTAAGCGTGATGCCTATGATGCTGTCCGGAATCAAACGCACCGAAATGGGAGGCAGGAACTACTCTGTTTAACGGGCTCACCGGTACTCGATGCAGTTGCTTCAAGCACCGGGGCCAAAGGCTCTAACCAGGGTTCCCACCTCCCGTCCGAGCGTCCTCGGATCTCCCGATCTTTCCGGGAAGGTGCCCCTCTTGCGAGGGAAAGTCAACATACCAGGTTCTGAGACGCTTCTGGTTCTCATCTGCAGACCAATTCGGTGCGATTGCGCCTGACAAGCAACCGATGAGGCAGATGCTCTCGAGAAATGAAACAATTTAGTATCTCGAAAAATAAGCATCTCGCTTACGGTGGTAGCTGTAAGCTCCCCTGCTGGCTGTCCCTTCCAAGAGACCAAGCCAGCAGGGTTTTTTGTTGGTTAAGTAACCCAGTTGATTGTCAAGCTTGCTCAGAAGCAGACTCGCCGTTATAGTATTGAGTGAGTACGGGAGAGCAGTAAAACTCCCGGCTTCATGGAGCTGTCGCTGTTTATGGAGCTGTCGCTCCTTAGGGGATATGAACCTGTCGGTTCGGGGACTCTCTCGTCAGCCACAACGAAACAAATTAGTTGCCTAACGATGTAACTCGATTTCATACCGATAAACAAAGTATGACACAGTTTGCTTTTGAGAATCTCATGCCGCCCGGGCTGACGGGAGAGGTTTCGGCCTCTAATGCCTGCGGAGGGCATGTAAGACCTGAAGTGAAAGGACCTCAGGCAAGCCCTGTGAAACAGGAATTCGTGAGCTGGACTAACGCAGGTTCAGAGACTGCTCTTTTCACATCGAGCGCGTGTTGACGTGTGCAACGCGACCGCCCTACGGGCCTAAGCGGCATTTAATAGGACGTGCCGTGGAGAATCCGACCCAGGACGGGGGAGACGGGGCTAGTAGCAAGCCCTAAGCAGCTCCCCTTGGCGATGGCTAGGTAAGGTCATACCCAGGTAACCGCCTTAGTTCCATCGGGAAAGTTTCCCCCAGACTGAAGCTGCTTCAGAGATTGAATCTTTTGGCGAAGACATGTCCCGTGAGGATGGAATGCGCTACTGCTATCAGACAGCAACGTTTTATCTGTTCATGCCGGGACGCCAAAAGAGGTCTGCGCGAGTACTGGAGGATTAAGAATTTGTCCAACAGATGGCCTCCTAAGACTTTGGAGGCACGGAGCCTGCACCACGCTTTTGCGGTTCCGCTCGCGATAGCCCGGTTGTCCTGCCGGGTACAAGGGACAGAAGGAAGGCGGGGCCTACGCTTAGCGAATGTGAATGGACCTGAGGATCCAGGATACACCCGGCAAGATGTGAAGGTACCTAGATCTACCGATGTTTGCCGGGTGTTGGCGGAGCCTACGTAGTAGTCTTGGAGCAACCCGAAAATGGTTGCCATTGGCGAAGGTGGACAACGGAGTCTCAAATACAAAGTACAAAGGATGATCGACGAGTCCCCGACAAAGTGGTTGGAATCCACGGCAGGAGGGACCGGATAAGTATCCGAGAACTGGTAGGGGATTGAAACACCCCGAAATTGGAAGCCTGCCCTAGATGAGAAGGGACGGAAGTGTGCGTTCCTGAATGGGAATGTAGTAGATGCATCACGGAAACGTGAGGCCGATGTGCCTCTAGAGAGACTCCGTAGAGAGCCGACTTACGGAGAAATCCGTACGAGCGGATCGGGAAGGAGAGGTTGGAAACGGCCTTTTAGGTATCTGAAGAGATTAAACGCGCCAACCTCTTACTTTCACTTTTCCGTAAGGAAGAATCCCCTCGATTCATCGAGGGGAGAAGTCAATTTGAGAGCAGTCCCCGAATCAATACCGAGGTGATCTCGGACTTCTTTCGGAATGACAATTCGACCGTAATCGTCGATCTCTACTTCCATGTCGATGAGCTTCTTGGATTAAGCTATATGAATTGCCATTTTTGAACGGCATTTGGCAAAGCACCGTTTCAAAGCGCCGTGTCTTCCGCCCCTCCGTGAGAACTGCTGGAAGTGAGCTGTGCCGTTGTGCACGGTATGCGCCGTCGTAGGGTATGCTCATCGGTGTCGGTTCATCTGTGTCGTCTCCTTGTAGTCGCCTCCCTGGAGTCGTCTTTTTGGCGTCTTTTCGGGGCCGTCCCGGGACAACTGGGCGCTTAGCGGGGGAAACCGCAAGGCCTACCTGATGGCCGCGGCCCGTCTGGAGAGCTTCTGCGGGTCCGGGTTGGGCGGTCGGGCCGAGCGCCAATCTAAAGCTGGCCATGCGCTGTTGGGAGCAGGTTCGCAAACGGTTGACGAGCCTGGGCGAAGGGCTCGGCGAAAAGATCATCCATCACGACCCAGGCAGCGTATACGCCAGCTACCGGTGGCATGAGGAAATTCGGTAGCGGGTCGATGTTAAGTGATGGCTTCGTTGTACCACTCCACGAACAGTTTTGTCGTCAGATGGAGCATTCGTTCTGACTGGGAGGCCGCTCGCGTCCGACGGACGTACCGTGCCAGCTTTTGCCGCAGTCGCCCAAAAAACCGTTCCACATGTGCCAACTCGCCACTGGACTTTCCGACCTGCCGATGGCTGGAATCGTCTTCAAAAACTGGGCGATAGGACTTCCAGAAGTCGCTGAAACTTCGGCCTTTCCGGTAGCCCTCCGGAATCCGGCTCCAGAGCCGTGCGCAGGTTTTTGCCGAGCGGTCTCCGATCACAAATGCTACGACCTGTCGAGTTCGACGGCATAGAGCGACCCAGAGCCACCGTTTGTTCGACCGTTTTCGGACGTATGTCCAGCATTCGTCGAGTTCAAGGGTGTCGTTGTCCCTGGCTGGCCGGAGGCCCTCAGCTACTGAGTCGGCTTCGTGTCCCTTTTTTCAAGCCACCGGTTCAGAGTATTGCGACTGATCCCAAAAATGCGACTGATTGCTCGTTTTGACCCGCGTTCACGGTAAGCCCGGAGAATCTTCTCTTTCTCCTCCTCGGAATAGCCCCGCGGCTCCGGATCGAGCACCTTATGGGCCCCACAATCCTTGCAGTGGTATTGCTGAGAGCCGCTCGCGCTGTGGCCGTTTTTGATAATGTTCGAGGAGCCGCACTCCCTACACTCATGGGTCTCTTTGATCATCGGACTGGATGGACTGGTGAGCCAAGAGCGACATCATTAAAACAGAGAGCTCCACTACGTGTTGAGCCGCTACCGGAAATTCTTCTCGAGGACAACATGCGCGTCAGCTACTCCGAAAGCGGGGCGAAAGGCAACCCCTGGATCGAATCTCTCTGGGGTCGGATGCAGGCTTCTGGTCGGTCTCTCGGATCACGGAAGCCTCCTCCCTGCCAGCACTGCGAACCGTCTTTGACGAGCGGTTCATCTGCTACAACCAGGACCGACGACACTCCTCGATCGGGCAGATTCCACCCCGAGAACATCTCGGGCAGACTCTCTTTGCCTGCGAATCAGAACCTCAAATCGCTGCTGCGTCTTAGCCGCAATTAGCCGGTCAACTGGTCCAAAAATTCGGGCACACATCCGAGCGGGATCCCTCGTCCCAATCAGCTTGCTTCAGCCAGCCCGAGGTCATCGTCTGGGTCGGCTCGAACTCTTCAACCAGTTTTTTGGGCGTTCGCCCCTTCCGGGCAAGTTCGGCGATCTTTTCTCTCCGGTTTCCGGTGGGTACCGCGGACGTGTTCGGGGCACAGATGACACCTATCGATTTGGAAAGTGAAAAACGCCTATCGTGCCGGGTTTGCTCCATATTTTCGCTCCTGCCGTTTCTGCTTGGGCTTGCACGCAAGAATACGCAACTCGTACACCTATAGGATACACCTGTAGGACAAGCCGTTCTGAGAATGACCAGCCCAGAGGCCTCCAGTTTCCGGGCTGCAGGCAGGGGCGACTGCAACACTGCCTCCCTCCCTCTTGTAGGGAGTAGGCCGGCATGAAGACAACGTGTCGCCTGATCGATGACAAACTGCAAGCCTGTCCTCCTCTCAATGCCCACTCCTTCGACCCCGCCCCGCCCCGTTGAGTCGTTTGAGGACCTCCAGGCCGCAGGCCTCTCCGGCCTGCTCGAGTCGATCGATGAGGGCCTTCCTGCGAGGCTCACAGGCGAGATCCAAGAGCGACTCGCGGTTGACCCCGAGGAGATGGCCACCCTTCTCGGCATCTCGCCCCGCACCTTGAAGCGCCGCGGCGAAAGCGGCACCCTCACCCCAGTTGAATCTGAGCGCCTCTACCGCATCGCGCGCCTTTTCCGGAAGTCCACCAGTGTTTTCGAGAGTGAAGAGGAGTCCCGCTCCTGGCTGAAACGCCCGCAGATGCGCCTGGGCGGAGAGGTTCCCCTTGAGATTGCCCGGCTGGAGCCGGGCGCCCGGGAGGTCGAACGCCTTCTTGGCCGCATCGAACACGGGGTTCCGGCCTAGGTCCTTGTCTTCTTTAGTTCGCCTTGCCTCCGCCAGCGGCTGGTATTGACGGATGACTGACCTGACGGTTTGGCGACCCGTGGAGGAACAGTATTCGGGGTCGGCCTTCAGCGGAGAGGGAGCGCGCCAATACGGGGGGCGGTTCAACAGTCCCGGGATATCTGTCGTGTACACCGCCGGGAGCCTGCCGCTGGCGCTCGTCGAGACGATGACCGGATTGGAACGCTACGATCAGCTCCGGCGCTACATGCTCTTTCGGGTGGGGATCCCACAGGGACAACTCTCCAAGCTGGAAGCGGAGGACCTGCCGGACGGGTGGGACCGGCATCCCCCTTCCTCCCGGTCGCAACGTATCGGTGATCGGTGGGTCTCCCGCGAGGACTCGGCGGTTCTCAGGGTTCCCTCTGTCGCGGCGCCCTACAGCTACAACTATCTCCTCAATCCTCTGCATGAGGCCTTCGACGATATTGAGCTCGGCCAGGCCGAGCCGTTTCCGGTCGACGAGCGGCTGATCCCCGACCGGTAGGACAAAGGGCCTTCCTGTCGGCTGTGCCTCTAGGGCTGCGCCGATGGGGCGGCCTCCCTCCCGCTACCTGGTCCTCAGATGCGCCGACACGACAGGTATCAAACAGGCGTTTGGGAAAAGAAGGACAAGCGAGAAGCCGTCCAGGCTCGCCCTTTCCCGCCTCGGGTTGAGCTGCCCAGTTGATCGTCAAGCTTGCTCAGAAACAGACTTGCCGTTATGATCCTCGTCGAGGAAGGCCCCTTGACCACGCGCAGAAGCGCTAACTGAACCCTTCTGATTGAAGGAGACGAACCCACCTCCCACGCAGGGATTCTGTCTCGCTTCAGTCATCACTTTATTCGAACCGTTCGTACCTCAGAAGAGGTCGGAAAAGTTCTCGCCCGCGCTGAGACAGACCGCAATCGAGCCGACTACGACGCGGTTTCCGTCTTCGAAATCCAGGCCGCGGAAGATCTCGTCAGCAACGTGTCTCAGTTCACCAAAGTGGTACACAGAGTAGTCGAAAACCACAGGGAATGAGATTCCTGGTTGGGTGAGATCCCTGATCGGCAGGTCTTGCACGACGTAAGAACTCCTTCAAGAAAAGCTTCTCATCGAAGAAGAGCGGCGGTTTTCAGAGAATACCCCTGCCCCATTGTCACCACTTTTGTCACTACGTGGTGACAACGATTGTCAATGCCTCGCGTGGTTTCTCTGAGGCGGACATCGAGCGCCACAGAAACAGCAGACAATAACCTTGTCCTCTTGCACGGGCTCCAGCCGCCCATCAATTCAGCCGGGCCAACTTGATTTCTCCCTCGGCTAATCTAGCCTTCGCTCACAGAGCTATTGCTCTTTGGGGGATTCTACCACTCGACGAGCGGTGCCCGCGGGCACAACCTCACAGGTCTTGTCCGGCTCTCTAGGCGGATTCTCCGGCGCCAGAGGGGCTACCTACTTCCCGGGACGGTTCGGGGCTGCCCGACCCCACCGGCAGAAACACACAGCCGCTTGGTTATCGCTGGCCGCGGCTACCCATTGAATTCGACTATTTGACTTCGACTGTGTCCCGCGAGAGGGTCTCCGAACCGACAGGTTCAGGACCGACAGGTTCAGGACCGACAGGTTCGAAACCGATAGGTTGGTACCACCGAAGGAGCGACACCTCCGTGAGCGACAGCTTCATAGAGCCGGGCTTCCTCGAAGCAATCGGCTTCCAAGCCCTCTCGCGCTCTCCCGATACTGTAGGTTGAGAACGCCAATCGATTCAATTCGTGAACGTATACGCGTTGAAAATTATGATCGTCTGCTCCTCGATGCCTGCTTCCTCACCCTTTTCTACTCCGGTCCGAAGGGCACTTTCAGATGCAGAGTCTGCTCTTGGAGAAATCTATGGCGATCGGCTAAAAAAACTCATTGTCTATGGCTCTCAGGCCCGCGGGGAAGCCCATCCCGATAGCGACGTGGACCTCATGATTGTACTTGGTGGAAGGGTTTACCCAGATGAGGAGGCCCAGCGCACCAGCCAATTGGTGATCCGTCTTGCCAGCGAGTACGGCGTGGCCCTTTCTCCTCTTCACCTCAGCGAGGAGAATTTTGAACGCGACCGCCCTTTGCCTCGGGCAGCTCGGCGGGAGGGCGTGGTGCTTTGAGCGAAACTAGCAAATCGGGCGAGGACCCTACGGAGGCCCTTCTGCAGAAGGCGAACCAAGCTCTGGACGATGCCTCATACCTATTGGAGGATGACCGTGTGGAAGCGGCCATGAATCGAGCATACTATGCTGCTTTTCACGCAGCCCGCGCAGCCCTCTTGACTGAAGGAGAAGAACCCACCTCCCACGCAGGGATCCTATCCCGCTTCAGTTATCACTTTGTTCGAACTGGTCGTATCTCAGAAGAAGTCGGAAAAGTTCTCGCTCGCGCTGAGACAGATCGCAATCGAGCTGACTACGACGCGTTTTCCGTCTTCGAAATCCAGGCCGCGGAAGATCTCGTTGGTGACGTATCTCAGTTTATCGAGGCTGTGGGCCAGGTAATCAAAAACCACAGGGAATGAGTTCCCTGGTCAGATAGGGTCCCTGTTCAGCAGACCTCGTACGACGTAGGAGGCTCTTCGAACAAATCTTCGTATCGAAGAAGAGCAGTGGTTTTCAGAGAATACCCCTGCCCCATTGTCACCACTTTTGTCACTACGTGGTGACAACAGTTGTCACTACCCCGTGTGGTTTCTTTGAGGCGAAGGTCGAGCGCCCCGGCACACAGGAAATTCCGCAGGCGCAGCCACAAGCTCGGCGGCGCACGGCGGTTGATTGTGTCGGGGCGCCTCCGTTTTTTTGGCATCCTCATACCGCCGCATCATTCCTGCGCGACTGATGTCTGCTCCTGATGTCTCTGGCACAGACGCCCCTCCTGAGGTCGGGGTCGACGTCGGCGGCACGTTCACCGATTTCGTCGTCGCGACCGATCCCACCCGTATGCGGAAGCGTTCTCTACAGCGCAGGAGCACCTTCTACCGTGAGTCTTGGGCATAATCCCGTGAGCATTCTTCCGCGTACAGAACGATGCCATCCGAAACGCGCCCGGTGGCGGCTCACCGAGATGGCGGGTCGAGACCACTGGAAAGCAAAAACGATAAATTGCCCGGTTTTCGGGTACAGGAGCACAAGAACCAGCCCCCATCAGCCCTGTTCAGAAAACCAGGATTCTTCTTACAACCCTTGAGTAGTGACTCCCTCAAAAGACGTGCAGCTCTCGATTCCTCGTTCGGTCGCCGACGCACTGGCCCTACCCGAGGGCCGGAAAAAAGAAGAGCTCCTGCGCGAGTTGGCCATCTCTCTGTACCGTGAAGACATGTTCTCTTTTGGAAAGGCCCGTGAGCTCGCCGAAATGAGCAAGCAGGCGTTTGGCCGACTGCTGGGCGAGCGAGGTGTCGAGCGGCACTACGGCCCCGACGAACTGGCGGAGGACCTTCGCTATGCTAGGGGGGAGGTCAGCTCTCACGACGAGGGAGCAGGAGAATAGTAATCGGGCGCTTTCCTCTCTCAAACTTCGCCGGCTGCAAGCCGCTCCATTCCATTCAGTCATGCTGACGGTTCAGTCGTGCTGACGGTAAGCAATACGTCTCCCCTCCTCAATCTCGCGATCGTCGGTAGGCCGGGTTCTGGATCGGTCCTGCGCTTCGAGAGCAGATCCTTAGCGGGTCTGAATAGATGCGGAAGCCCTGGCTCGACGCCTTGATCACGTGCGGGCTGTTCCCCCTCGCTGGCTTTCCAGCGCGCAAGGAATTCCGCAGGAGGCATCCACGAGATTGGCGGTACACGGCGGTTGATTGTGTCGGGGCGCCTCCGTCTTTTGGGCATCCCCACACCACCGCATCATTCCTGCATCCCCGATGCCTGCTTCCGGCGCCTCCGATACAGACGGCCCTTCTGAGGTAGGGATCGACGTCGGCGGCACGTTCACCGACTTCGTCGTGGCGACCAAGGCGGGCCTGGAGGTGCGAAAGGTCCCGACCACCGATCCCCAACACGAGGCCGTCGGCACGGGGCTCGGTCGGCTCGACGTGTCCCCCGCGGCGCCCATCGCCCACGGCACCACGACGGCGACGAACGCGCTTTTGGAGCGGCAAGGCGCGAAGGCGGCGCTGGTGACCACGGAGGGCTTCGCCGACGTGCTCGCCATCGGGCGGCAGGACCGGCCCGACCTCTACGACCTGACGCCGATGCGGCCTGATCCCCTCGTGCCGGCCGCCCGGCGCCACGAGGTGCCGGAGCGCATCAGTGCCGAGGGGGACATCCTCACCCCGCTGGACGAGGCGGCCGTGCGCCGCGTGGCCCGCGTTCTCGAGGAACAGGACGTCCAGAGCGTCGCCCTCGCGTTTCTTTTCTCCTACCGAAACCCCGAGCACGAGAAGCGGGCCGCCGAGCTCCTTCGAGACGAGCTGCCAGACGCGGTGCCGGTGACCCGAAGCAGCGCCCTCTTGCCTGAGCACCGGGAGTACGAGCGCGTGGCCACGACGGTCGCCAACGCGTACGTCCGCCCCAGGGTGGAGCGCTACCTGACGCGTCTCGGTGGCGAACTGGGCGAGCGGCCGGTTCGCGTCATGCAGTCGAGCGGCGGCACGATTGGGCCGGGGCCCGCCGGCGAGCAGGCCGCCCGTCTCGCCCTGAGCGGCCCGGCCGGCGGGGTGGTCGGCGCTCTCGGGGTGGCCCGGCGCGCCCTGGGCGAGGCCCCTCGCATGATGACCCTCGACATGGGCGGAACGAGCGCCGACGTGGCCCTCTGCGACGGGGCGGTGCCCCGCGCCACCGAGCATACGATCGCCGGCCTCCCGCTTCGCCTCCCCGCCACCGACATTCACACCGTCGGGGCCGGGGGCGGCAGCATCGCCCACGTCGACGCCGGCGGCAGCCTGCGGGTGGGCCCGGAGAGCGCGGGGGCCGAGCCGGGGGCCGTCTGCTACGGGCGCGGCGGCACCCGGCCGACGGTCACCGACGCGCACCTCACGCTAGGCCGCCTCGACCCCGACCGCGTGCTCGGCGGCACCGATGCTCTCGACATGGCCCCGGAGGCCGCCCGCAGCGCAGTGGGGCGCCTCGGCGAGACGCTGGGCCGATCGCCGGAGGAGACCGCCCTCGGCGTCCTGCGGGTCGCCAACGCAACGATGGAGCGGGCCCTTCGGCGCGTGTCGGTGGAGCGGGGGCACGACCCGCGGGACTACACGCTCGTTCCGTTCGGCGGGGCCGGTCCCCTCCACGCGGCGGCCCTGGCGGAGGCGCTCGGCATGCCCCGCGTGCTGGTGCCGCCTGCACCTGGGGCCCTTAGCGCGCTTGGCCTGCTCATGGCCGACGTGACCCATGACGCCTCCCGGGCACTCTTGACCTCCGTTGGCACGCTTCAAGGCGACCCCGCCCCAATCCAGCACGCCGCTAGCGCCCTGACCGAGAAGGTCGAGTCTGCCCTGGAAGGGCACGGCACGCCCAAGGTCGCCTTCGAGCTCGACCTGCGCTACGTGGGCCAGAGCTACGAGGTGACCGTGCCCCTGGCTTCCCCCGTCACGGCAACGGCTTTGGGCGGCGCCGCCGAGGCCTTCCACGACCGCCACCGCCGGCGCTACGGCCACGCCGCCCCGGAGGCTCCGGTCGAGGCCGTCGCCCTGCGGGCCCGCGGGACGGTGCCCGTCTCGCCCCCGCCCCTTCCCCGCGAGCCCGAGACCGACCTGCCCCTTCGGGACGCCGAAATCGGCACCCGCCCGGTCTGGTTTTCGCCCGGCGGCCCGGCGGAGACGACCGTCTACGCCCGCACGGCCCTGCACCACGGGCACACGCTTGAGGGCCCCGCCGTGCTGCACCAGTACGACACGACCATCGTCGTGCCGCCCGGCTGGCGGGCCCGCGTCGACGCCTACCGAAACGTCTGGATCGAGCGGTAGCTCTTGCGGCCTGTTTGGCCGCCCCTCCGGCCGCTCGCGAGAGCCTTCCCCCCGGAAGCATCCGTTCGAAAGCATTCAGGTGCGGTGGTCACTGCCGGGCCGACGCGTGTTGAACCTCACGCGGGGCCGGAGCAACGCGAATCCGTATTCTCGTTCCCATGCCCGACACGCCTCCGTTCGAGGAGTGGTGCTGCCGCCTCAAGGCGTCGGACCGGGAGGCCTACGCCGCGCTCTTCGACGCGATGTACGAGCCGGTTTTTCGGTACGTCCGGTCGATCACGTCGTCGGCGGAGGCGGCCCAGGACGTGGCCCAGGACACGTTCATTCGCTTGTGGGAGGCGCGGGAGTCTCTAAGCCCGAGCCAGTCACTGGAAGCGTACCTCTACCGCATTGCCCGCAACCGGGCATACAACCACGAGCGCAACCGGCGCACCCGGGACGAGAAGGAGCCGGCCGTACGCGACAAGACGGCCGCCCAGCCGGCCTCGCCGGCCCGCCCCGACGACCAGGCCGATGCCGACCAGCTCGAGGACCGGCTCTGGCAGTGGATCGGCGAACTGACGGGGCGGCAGCGCGAGGCCCTCGTGCTGACCCGCTTCGAGGGCCTGAGCCACGAGGAGGCGGCCGACGTGATGGGCATCTCCCCCCGCACGGTGAACAACCACATCGTCCGGGCCCTGAAGCACCTGCGAGGCCGCGTCAACTACTACGAATCCGACCTGCTAGGCCGCGATGAGCAATGACACCCCCTCCCTTCCCGACTTCCTAGAAGAGCGCCTCCAGGAGGAGTCGCCCGAGGGGCGGTCGAGCCTCGGCGCAGTCTGGGAGCTGCTGGGCGGCGCGGATGCCCCCGCCACCGAGGAGGCAGACCCCGATGCGGCGTGGGATGCCCTCACGGAGGCGCATCCCGAGCTGGACGCGACCCCGGCAAACGGCACTGCTTCCGGCACCGCCCCCCGGGCAAAACAGACAGAAGCGGCCCCAAAGTCGCGGCGCCGGCAGCGCCCGGCCCGCCGGTCGCGCCGCGCCCACTCGTGGCGGGTGGCCATGGGGCTGGCCGTCGCGACCCTCGTGCTGGCCGGGGGCCTTTGGCTATGGCGACAGCCGGTCACGATCACGGCACCGCCCGGGCAGCAGCGCACGGCGGCCCTGCCGGACGGGTCGACCGCCCACCTCAACAGCGGCACTACGCTCACCTACCGGCGGGGCTTTCAGTCCTGGCCGTTCGTGGACGCCGCCCGCCGCGCCGTGGAGCTGGGCGGGGAGGCGTTCTTCGAGGTCGAGGATGGGGACCGCCCCTTCCTCATCGAAACCGCCAGTGCGGAGGTGGCCGTCACGGGCACCCGGTTCAACGTCCGCGCCCGCCCCGGGAACGCTCGGCCCGAAAACGCCGATCGGGACGGCGCCCGCTCGGCCGCCCCCCGCTCGGCCGACCCCGCGGCGGCGACCGAGGTAACGCTCGTCGCGGGCCGCGTCGAGGTAGCCGCCCGGACACGGCCGGAGAGGCGCGTGGTGCTGTCCGAGCCCGGGGCGAGAAGCCAGGTGGCCGGCCCCGATGCCTCTCCCACGCCCCCGGAGCGGGCCGCCCCCAAGTACGCCCTCGCCTGGCGAAACGGGGGGTTTGCGGCCCAGGCCCGGCCACTCACGTCGGTGCTTCAGGACCTGGAGCGCCGCTTCGACGCCACCCTGCGCCTCCACGACTCCGTGGAGGAGACCCGGGCGCCGGTCTCCCTCTACTACCCGGAGGCGCCGGATCTGGAAACCATTCTTCACGACCTCTGTACGGCCCGCAATCTAAACTACCGCCCCACGAGCCGCGGGTTTGAGCTCTTCGCGGCCCCGGCAGGTCGGTAATTCTGGGTCGGGCTCCGGATCGGTCGGTTCGGTCCGGCCACGTTCTCGCCTCTGGTTTGCATTCCGCTCCGGCCGCCATGACAGCTCCGGACGCCACGCCAAACGCGCCGCACTCGCTTCCGGCGACCGCGCTCCTGGTCGTGCTATTGCTCGGGGGCCCCCTTCTGTCTGGGGGACGCGCAGTGGCGCAGCCCAGCACGGGGGACCCTGCCGCCCTCGGCATTCAGGACGCCCCGCTGGAGCAGGCGCTAGAGCAGATGGCCACGGCGACCGGCATTAGCCTCGTGTACGACGCGTCCCTCGTGTCAGGGCGGCGGGCCTCCTGCGTCACGGACACGTCGCCCCCGGAGGCCCTCCTCCGCTGCCTGCTGGCCGGGCACCCCGTCGACTACGTCCGGACCTCCCGGGGCACCTACGTCCTTCGCTCGCCCGTCCGGCGGCCGCCACGGGTGGGGCGGCTGGCCGGGATCGTCCGGGACGGGGAGGCCGGGCGCCCCCTCCCCGACGCGCACGTCCGCCTGCCGGACGCCCGAGAGTTTCGCGGAACGGTTACCGACTCGACCGGCCGGTTCCACGTGTCCGGTCTCCTGCCCGGCCCCCACACGGTCGTGATCAGCCACCTTGGCTACCGCCGCCACGAGGCGACCGTCTACGTGCCCCCCAACGATACCGCCCGCCACGAGGCCGTCCTTGCCTCCTCGCCCATCGCGGCCGACTCGCTTTTCATCGACGCCGACCGCTACGGCCTGCCGTCGGCCCGGCGCGAGGCGGACCGCGTGCCGGCGGCGCCGCTCCGGGCCGGCGGGGCGGCCGAGGTGCCCGACGTGCTCGGCGCCGCCGGGTCCGTTCTCGGCGTGACTGCGTCCGCGCCCTACGCCGACCTGCACATCCAGGGCGGCCCGCCCGGCGGGCATACGCTCCGCCTCGACGGCATGCCCGTACGCAATCCGGCGAGTGCGGGCCGCCTCCTCGGCGCCTTCAGCCCGCTGGCGCTAGAGGGCCTCACGGCCCGGAAGGCCGGCTTCGGGGCCCTCCGCGGGAACGCCCTGTCCGGCACCCTCGAACTCACCCACGACCTTCCGGCCCCTTCGGATCCGGGCGGGCAGTACGGCACCGTTCGCGCCGACTCGCGCAGCCTGGGCGCCCGGCTGCAGGGCAGTGCGACGCTGGGCGACACGCCCGTCTCGGCCATGGTGGCCGGCCGCACGAGCGTGTGGGACGTGTACCAGGACGCGGGGCTCCACGACCTCATCGACCGGTGGTCGACGCTCGACCCCATGCTCGCGGCGGCGCAGGTGTCCGCCGACACCTCCCTCGCCGGCGGGTCGTTGGGCGCCCGCACCCAGCCGAGCGCCGGCTTCTACGACCTGCACGGCGCGCTCCGCTTCGACCTCGGCCCCGCCACACGGCTCGACCTGTCCGCCTACCACGGCCGCAGCACCCTCGGGGCCGACCTCGTGCTGGGCCAGCCCATCGGTACGGACCTCGGGCAAACCGGCGAGGAGGGGGACGGCTTCTCTCTCGACTCGTCCCCCTTCAAGCTGCCGACCCGCGACGAGCAGGACTGGTCGAATACGGTCGCGCAGGCCCGCTACCAGGCGCCGGTCTCCGGCCGCACGACCGCAACCCTGCAGGCCGGCGTGAGCCACTACCGGGGCACGGCCGCCTCGGAGGTGGGCGAGGTCCAGTTCACCTCGCCCTCCTCGCTTCGCTCGGGGGCAGGGGTGGCCGCGGCGCGCCAGGCCGCCCACGGGCAGGAGGGCACAAGCGCGGTCACGGACGTTCTCCTGGAGGGAGAGGTTGACGTGGCCCTCGGTCCCCGATGGGGCCTCGTGTGGTCCGGCGGCCTTACGCATCAGCGGAGCCGCGTCCGCATCGGGAACGCGTTTGCCCCGCAGCTCCAGCACCGGGCCCACACGAGCCGGCTCACGACCGCGGCCGAGATGACGATCGGCCTCGGGGCCCACGTGCAGCTCGACGGGGGGCTCCGGCTGACGAGCCGCCCCGGCCAGGGGACCGTGTTCGTGGAGCCGCGGGGCGCGCTCCGCTACGACCGGTCCATTGGGGGGCTAGGCACGGTGGGCCTGAGCGTGCGGGGCGGCCTCTACCGACAGTTCACCACACAGTTTGACCTGATCCGCGACGGCGCCACGGCGGTCGTGCCTACGACGCGGATGTGGCTCCCCCTCACCGACCCGCTCACGCCGCCCCGCACCTACCACCTCGCGGCCGACCTGACGTGGGCGCCCGCGCCCCGCTGGCAGATCGACGTGGAGGGCTACCGGAAGTGGCAGCCCCACCTGCTCGCTATCGACTATCCGGCCCTGCGCGGCGCCCCTACGGCGCCGGCCGCCCCGACGGACCCATCGCGGTTCATCGCCCCCAGCTACGGATTTGCGCATGGCGGCGGGCTGGAGGTCGCCTACGAGGGGACGTCCCTCACCGGGTCGCTGCGCTACGCCTACAGCCGGGCCGAGCGCACCTTCCCGGGGCGCTTCGGCGGGCGGCAGGTCTTAGTGCCGTGGACCGACCCGCACCGCCTTGCCTTCACCGCCGAGGTGCCCCTGGGCGCCGGCCTGGCGCTGGAGGCGACCGGCGAGGGCGTGTGGGGCCGCCGCTGGGGCTACCGGCGGGCCTACTACGCGTACCTGACGCCCGACGACCTCGGGGCGGCCTGGGACGAGCGCCAGCTGGATCGGCCCGAGACCCATCGGCTGCCGCCCCGGTACACCCTTGACGCCGGCGTACGCTTCTCTCGCTCCTGGGCCGGGGTCGGCATCGAGGGCCGTATCGGCGTCGCCAACGTGCTGGGCCGCCGGAACGTGGCCGACTGGGGACTGGAGCCACACCCGGACGGGTCGGTTTCGCGGTGGACCCGCTCCCTGCCGGGCCGGCGGGCCACGGTCTCCGTTCGAATTCGCTACTGATTGCGGCGGCGCTGCGCCCGGGAGGCCGGGACGGCTCTCCGTTCTTTTCAGGTGCATCAACACCGAGGGACCTGAACGACGATCTCAAGACCTGTAGGAGCCCTCTCAAGGTGACCTACTTGGGAAGCGCTTCCTCTTCTTTTCCACCGGGGTCTACGTGGCTCTATCAGGCGACTGAAGAAGCGCCATCGGCTCTTGGGTCGGCTTGAGGATGAAGTATCTAGCCTGCTCTCCACTGGGAAGTCAACTCCGTGGCGTCGTATCGAGAAGCTATGGCGCTACCTAAAGCAGGAGGTAGTTCACCTACATCAAGAAGAGAACTTCGCCCCGCTTCACGACCACGTCGATGCCTTCCTTGACCAGTTCGCGGACGGATCCCAGCATCTACTTCGGTACGTGGGCTTGTTACCAAATTAAATAGTCAATGACCATAAGCCGGGAGTTTGTAAACCGACAGGTTCAGGCCCTTCTCGCGCTATACTATAACCCAGAGCGAGGACCAGCCTAGTGCCAAAACCGTGACATCCTTTTCATTTTTGAGCAGGCAGTATCGCTGGATCTGCCGCCGCAGCTTTAACCATTTTATTGTCGCAACTTCTTACAAACTGCAAGAAGTAGATAATCAGGCGCGGTAGGTACGGTATGTCAGAGCCGACGCTTTCTTCCCCGGTTACACTTCTTGATCGAACGCCATGGTTCGGAGAAATCAGGCTACAAGACAATGAGATCACAGTCTCCGGCTGGACGTGGACCGGCCCCTTTCAGAGACGGATCCCGATCAGAAAAATCATGGTTTTCGAGACGTGGGCAGGAGGAAAGGGAGACAATTACTTCCGCATGATAGTAGACGGGGGAAACCCAGTACGGGGTCAAATCGGGAGCGGAATCGGGCTCTGGGAGATGAGGATTGAGGCCGACGGACGTGTCGACCTGAAACGGCAGCACCGACGTCACGGGTGCACCGTATCGCTTAGACATGGGAGTGGCTGGTAGATGCTCCGCTCTCCTTGCGCTACGACGTACTTGTTTCCGTAGCTGGTGCGCTTGTATTGTGTCGGGACGAGCGTATTATGTTGGGACGAACGCAAGAAGGGCCTGTACGCCTTGCCCTCCTAATCGGCCCGCGTAACGGTCGTCATGTTGTCCTCGGTTTCCCGATCGATGAGTAGCGTGAAGGGGTCGACGCCGGCCCGCGCCGGCTTCTCGTCGACCGTCACGGTGATTTCTTGCGTCCCGCTCGTAAGCCGGTGCGTCTGCCGGTAGAGCGTCCGCTGGTCCTCGGCGCCCACCTCGCTCTCCTCGGCGAAGACGCCAATTTCCACCGGCAGGTCCATCGGCGCCTCCGTGGGGGACGCCCCGATGCTGTCGGCCTGCTGCTTGCGGGCCTCGACCGTGAGGGTCACGCGGTACCGTCCATCCGCCGTTTCCCTGTAGGTAGCGCCGGTGGCGCGGTTGTCATAAAGCGTGATCTTGCGGAAGAGGTCGCCCACGAAGCCCTTCAGCGAGTCGGGGGCGGCCGCCTCGAACCGCTCGACCAGCGCCTCGGAGGTCACGAAGGGGGGCGACTGGTACTGGTTGGCCCGCAGGAACTCCCGAAGCACGCGGTTGACCGTCTCCTCCCCGAGGTACTCCTTCAGGGCGTACATGACGAGCGAGCCCTTCTCGTAGTGGATGTATCCTTGGCTGGCGGCGGCCGTCATGAGCGGGCGCTCCTCCCGCGACTCGAGGCTCCGGCCGCTCAGGTACTCGTCGAGCTCGTACTCCAAGAACCGTTTCATCTTGTCCCGCCCGTAGGTCTCCTCCATCACCATAAGCGCGCTGTACTGGGCGAGCGACTCGACGAGCATGGTCGCGCCCCAGACCGGCCCGCTGACTACCTGGTGCCCCCACCACTGGTGGCCCATTTCGTGGGCCGTGATGTAGTAGGGGTAGTCGATGTCGGTCTCCGGGTCGACGCGGGCGATGAAGCCGACGCTCTCCGAATACGGAATGGTGCCGAGGAAGGACTGCGCGAAGCCGGCGTACCGTGGAAACTCGGCGATGCGCACCTCCCGGCTCTGGTACGGCCCGAAGTGGCGGGTGTAGTAAGTGAGCGACTGCTTGACCGCGTCGATCATGCGGCCCGTGTTGTAGTCGTGCGTCGGGTGGTGGAAGACCTCAATGTCGACGGGCCGCCCCCGGTTGAGGGACGAGTCCGGCGGGGTCCAGGTGCCGCTCGCCTCCTCGTAGCGGGCCGACAGGAACGAGAAGAAGCCCGCGGTGGGCGCGGACGTGCGAAAGCGCACGTGGCGGCGCCCACCCGTCGTCCAGGAGGAGTCGCGGGTGCCGGTGGCCAGGGGCACCTGGTCGGCGCTCGTGCTCACGGTGGCCTCGTAGTCGAGCCACGTCGCGTCGCGGGCCACGTAGGGGCGCATCCGCGCCGACGAGTCGCTCTGGGGGCGCATCCGGGGCTCCGGGTCCAGGCCGTGGTCGTCCCGCTGGGAGCGGTCGCTCAGCTCGGCGCCCGCGTCGTATCCAATGCGCGGCAGCTCGCCGCTGCCGATGAACGTGCCGTTGTGGACGATCGATGTCTGACTGCCGCCGGTCGTAAAGCCGTCGTTGCGGACCCACGTATCGAACGTGAGGGAGGTGGAGTCGCCCGGCGCCAGCGGCTCGGCCAGGTCCACGAGGCGGACGCCGTACGTCTCGTCGCGGCGCACCGTCTCGGCCGCCCGCCCGAACGACAGCCAGTCGACGTTCGCGTCGGCAGGCGTGTCAATGAAGACCGTATCGACAGCGGTGCTTTGGTCGTTGACCAGCACGTAGGTCCCCGCTAGGCGCGCGTCCCGCCGATCGGGGTACAGATCGATGTTCAGATCCGCCGCGTCGATGCGGGGCTGTGGCTTCGTGGCGTACCGCTCGTAGGTCTTTTCGTACTCGGCCCGGAGGTCCGTCTGCTCGCTACTGGTGCGAAAGGTGTTCCAGACCGTCGTGTTGACGTAGATGAACGTCCCGGTGCCGAAGGCCACTACGCCGGCCACGCCGAGGGTCCCCCACACCGCTGGCGAGAGGCGCCGGCGCGCCTGCCGGAGCCGCACGCTCAGCGTCGACTCCTCGCCGCGCACCCAGGCGAGGCGGGCGACCGTGGCCATGGCAAGGGCCACGGCCGCCCACAGCAGCTTGTGCCACGCGAAGGCACCGGCGAAGTGGCCGTACTCGTTCATCGCGGAGTAGGGAAGACCCGGGTCCGACCCGTAGCGCCACAGCGTGTGCTCGATCCCGAGCTGGCTGCTGAAGGCCAGCCCCAGAAAGAACGCCACCACGATGAAGTGGCCCAGGTACTTGTGATTCACGACCGCGTGCACCGTGAGGGCCAGCGCGGCGTACAACAGGTAGTCGACCAGCTGAACGCCGTAGAGCTCCGTCAGGTAGAGGCCCAGGTTCAGGTCCGTGAAGCCGTAGCTGAGCTGCGTCGCGACGCCGGTGGTCAGCACCACGAGCATCAGGGTCGCGCAGACGAGCCCCAGGGCCGTCCCCTTCGCCGAGAGCGTCACGCTGGTGGGCAGTGGGAGCGTGTCGTGGACCTGCTGCACCTCGACGTCCCGCTCTCGCCACACGAGCTGCCCGGCGTAGAACGTGATGAGGATCACCATGAAGAGGGAGAACTGGTTCCCCAGCTGGCCCACGATGTGGTAGGTGACCGGCTGCACGGGCGTGCCGTTGATCTGGCCGGACTGAGAAGCGGCCACGACCAGAAAGATGATGCTCGCCCCCACGATGGCGTAGAAGTACACGTCACGGACGACGTACAGGAAGGAGCGCCGGACGATGGACGTGAACTGGCGCAGGCGGGCGCCCCAGTGTTCCGAGAGTGCGGCCCCGGGCAGGTCAACGGCGTGAATGAGGGAGGTCGGGGTCACCTCCGCCAGGGAGGGGCCCTCGGCGCCGGTCTCGTCGTCGTCCCCCGACTGCTGTCCCGGAAGGTGCGCAAACCGAAAGCCCGCGTAGAGGCCGGCCACCACGGCGAGGCCGACCCCCAGCCAGAGGACCCGGTTGAGCAGGACCATCCCCTCCAGCGGGACGAGCTGCGCGTTTTGCTCCGCCGCGGTCCAGTAGCGGGTCAGCTGCTGGGTGGGAATGAGCCCGAACGGATCGACGACGGACGCCACCGTGCTGTTGCGGAGGGCGTCTCCGCCCAGCAGAACGGCCGCAATGTTGTACCCCATGAACAGCAGCACGCCACCGATGTAGTTTGGCAGCATGCGGCGCGTGAAGGCGGGGAGCGCGACAAACAGCCCGCCCACCCACAAGAGGTTGGGGAGGAGGTACAGCAGGTAGGGCTGCAGGTACGCCATCGGCCGAAACGCCCCAAGCTGGCTCGGGTCGACCCACGGCGCGGCGGCTCCGAGCACGAGCCCGGCCGTGAGCCCGGCGTACAGGTAGAGGTGAACGAGAACGGCCCCGAGGAAGCGGCTGCCCAGGTACTTTGCCTTCGACACCGGCGTCGAAAACACGAGCGGGTGGATGCCGCTGTCGTAGTCCCGGTACACGGACTGTCCCATGAAGGGCGCCGTGATCATCAGCCCCAGCAGGCTTACAAAGAGCGTCGTGGCGTTGATCGCGAAGGGGCTGTTGGCATTTGTATTCGGCCCCATTCCGAAGATCGTGATGTTCGCGTCCGCAAACGCGCCGCCCAGCGCGTTCATCAGCAAAAAACTGACCCCGAAGAAAATCCCGAAGTAGATGTGGGTCGAGAGCTGGCGCAGGCGGTGCCGGACCTCTTGAGCGAGAAGGCTTGCAAACATACTGTCAGACAGGTTGAGAAGCAGCTCTTGCGTGGGTGCAGGCGCTACGAGCACGTCGTGCTCCGGGCACGGGGCGGTCCGGACATGTGGGAGCAAACCCCGGGGGGGGGGGGGGCAGGGTGAGGGCCCCGCCCCAGTTGAGGCCCCGCCCTAGTCGAGGCATCGCCCCAGTAGAGGCTCCGCCGCAGTGAAGGCCGCGAGGGGCGCGGGCGATGCCGAGGCGAGAGAGGCTACGCAACGACAGGTGCGTCCTCGCGGGCACCGGTCCTCATCTGCGTGAAGTAGACGTCTTCCAGGTCGGGATCGGCGGCTTCAAAATCCGGGCCGGGCCGGGCGGAGGCGTGGACCCGAATCACCGGACGGCCCGCGACGAGCTTCGTGGAGACGACGTTGCGGGTCTCCTCGTGCTCCGGGAGGGTCTCCTTGGTGACCGTCTTGCGCCAGATCTGTCCCTCCAGGTCGGCGATGGCCGCTTCCGGCGCGCCCTCAAAGATAATCTCCCCCTCGCGGATGATGGCCATCTGCGTGCAGAGCTCCCGCACATCGGCCACGATGTGGGTGGAGAGGAGCACGACGCTGTCCTCGCCGATCTCGCTGAGCAAGTTCAAAAACCGAACGCGCTCGGCAGGATCGAGGCCCGCGGTCGGCTCGTCGACGATGATGAGGTCCGGGTCCCCGATCAGCGCCACCGCGATGCCGAACCGCCGTTTCATCCCGCCGGAGTAGCCCCCGAGGTTCTGGTCGCGGGCTCCGTCTAGGTTGACGCGGTTCAGCAGGGCGTCGACCACGCGCCGCCGCTCGGAGCGATCGGTGATGCCCTTCAGCGTAGCGAAGTGGTCGAGCAGGGTTTCGGCGGAGACGTTGTCGTAGACCCCCACCTCTTGGGGCAGGTAGCCGAGGCGCTTGCGGAGGGTCTGCTTCTCCTCCAGGGCGTTGATGTCCCCGAGGTGTACCGAGCCGGTGTCCGGCTCCTGCAGGGCCGCCACCGTGCGCATGAGCGTCGACTTCCCGGCGCCGTTGGGCCCGAGGAGGCCGAACATGCCGGGCGGAATGGTGAGGGACACGTCGTCCAGGGCGCGCGTGCCGTTCGGATAGGTTTTCGAGACGTTCTCGATCGTAAGGGTCATGTGTCGCTACCTGTATTCGGAGATGCGGGTGCATTCGGCGGTGCGCGTGGCCACGTTTCGTCAGGCGCGGCTGTGCCGGGGGGCGGGAGGCACTGGAACGCCGCCTCGGCAGCGCTCTCCGAGGCTCTGGCCGGAGCGCGCCTGCTGGCCTGGCGTGCAGCCTGGCAGGCCGGGCGCCGCAGCGCAACGCGGTCGCAGCGCGCCCCGAGCGCAATGGTGCTAAAGCACGACGGGACTAGAGCGCGATGAGAACGCCCACCAGCGCCACCGAGACCACGGCGAGCATGTAGTCGTCGAAATTGGACGCGTCCCGCTTGCGGTCGTGGCGTTTCCGAGGTCGGTCGGTCGTCTGAGAGCGGCGTGCTGTCTGCATGGGTCCGGGCTGAAGATGCTTGTCAAAGAAAACGAAGGGGCGCTTCCCGAGGGAAAGCGTTCCCTCGACGCTCACGCTTCTACGTGTGCCTTTCACATGTGCGTACCTTCTGCATGTGCATGCCTTCTGCATGTGCGGCTCCGCGTCTGCGCACATGCTTGGACTGAAAACACCCCTGGGCGGTCCGGTGCGTGCGACAAGTGGGCCCGCTGGCGCGACGGATGGGCCCTCTTCGCCCGATGACCTGCTTGTCTCGGGGCCTTTCTTTTCTTTTTCGGGGGCCTGCCCTCGGGGGAATCTGAAGGCCCGCTTTTCAGTTCTGAAAGGCCACTCTTCAACAGGAGTCGTTCGGGGAACGGCATCCGTCCCGAGAGCTACCTCCCCCGCGTGGGTTCTCGTTCCTGTTGGGCCTGATGGCATCCTATCGGGCCTGATGGCGTCCTGTCGGGCCCGGCGGCCGTTCTCCCGTCGGTCCGAGGCCAGGCGGGTCCGGAGAGGGTCTCCTGCCCGGTTCGGCTGGGCTCCGTGCCGGCCCCCGTCGTGGTACAGGAACTGTTTCCGGCCGTGAGGGGGACCTCCAGGCCTCGACGGGAAGGGTCCACGAGGAAATGCCCCCGTGCAGGTCTCGGTTAAGACGGAGGCGCCCCCCTAAAACTCGTCCGCCCCCCAGGCCCCGTCCACGCTCGCTACCGGCCACGCTCGCTACCGACCGCAACGGCGCTGCGCCCAAAAGACCTTTCGTCTTCGTGTTCACCGGTTCGTGTTCACCGGTTCGTGCCCCCGGCGTCTACGTGGCCCCTTCCGAGGGAACGCGCCTCTCCCCTAGCGGCTCACGTACCTAGCAGCTCACGTATGCGGCGTTCGACTTCGGATGCCCAACGTCTCCCCAAACCTGTCTCGCACAGACCTGTCTCGCACAGACCGATCTCGGCCAGACCGTCCCTCCGACCATGAGTCAGCCCGAATACATTGCCGCTCTGCTTTCGATTATCGTCGGCCTCGGCCTGACCGACCTGGCCCAAAGCCTCCGCGAACTGGTTCGCCCCCGGCGGACGGTCAACTGGCACTGGCTGCCCCTTCTCTGGGCCGCCACCGCGTTTCTCCTTGCCGTTCAGTTTTGGTGGAACTCGTTTTCGTTTCTGAAGGGAGCCACCTCGGAGTTTTTCCTCCCGTACCTTGTCGCGTTTCTGCTTCTGTATCTGACCTGTGCCTTCGCGCTGCCCGACCCGGGGTGGGAACCGCCTGGGTCGGAGACAGGCGGCGGATTCTCTGTCGAGTCGCTAGGGGCCCGGGCCCCACTGGATCTGAGGGCATTTCACTTTTCTACGGCACACCGCCGGTGGTTCTTCGGGGTCTTCATTGCCTTCATCCTCACGAGCCAGATCAGCAGCCAGATCGCGAGTCTGTTTGCCGAGCGGAGCGTCAACCCCCAAGAGATCCCGGGCAACCTGGTCCTGGTCGCCCTTCTCGGCACGCTCGTGTGGACGGGCCGAAAGTGGGCCCACGCGGTGATTTCGGTGCTCTGCTTTCTGGGAATCGGGTGGGCCACGCTCGCGACCATCCTGGGCTGGACGCAATTTGGGGAACTGCTCGGGCTTTGACGGCGCCGCCCCTCAGCCCCCTACGGTCTCGTCGGAGCGCTCGTGCGCGTCGTCGGTCAGGGGAAGCGTTACGGCAAAGCAGGTGCCCTCGCCCTTTTCGGTCTCGACATCGACCTCGCCCCCAAGCTCGTCGGTAAGCCGCTTCACGATCGACAGCCCCAGGCCGCTGCCCTCGTACTCACGGGCCATCCCCTCCGACTCTTGTCTGAAGGCCTGAAAGAGCCCCGGCACGTTCTCCGGGTCCATTCCGATCCCGGAGTCCTCAATCTCAAGGGTTGCGCTTCGGCCCTCATCCAGGAGGCGAATCCCCACGCAGCCTCCCGCCGGCGTAAACTTAATCGCGTTCTCTAGCAGGTTTCGGCAGATTCGGTGGAGGGCGTCCTCGTTCGAGATGCCGCTGACTGGTGAGTCCGGGATCTCAGTTTGCAGAGCGAGGGATTTTTCAGTGAGGTCGTCACGGAGCGCTGCGGTAACGTCCTCGACGACAGCCCTCAGCGAGACCTCCTCCCGCTCGAGCTTGTGGACGCTGGACTCCAGTTTTGAGAGATGGAGCACCGACTCGAGCGTCCGCTGAAGCCGCTCACTGCTTTTGCGTATCTTGGTGGCGAAGTCTCCGTGCTGGCCACTGAGGTTCTGTTCCAGCACCTCCGAGAAGCCGGTGATGGAGGTGAGGGGCGTGCGGATCTCGTGGCTCATGTTTGCCAGCATCGCGGACTTGAGCCGGGCGGCCTCCTCTGCCCTTTCTTTTGCCTCACGGAGCGTCTGTTCGCGCTTCTTTCGCTCGGTGATGTCGGTGTGGATCCCCAGCATCCGAATCGGCTCTCCTCTATCGTCATACTCGACTACACCTTGGGCCTCGATCCACCGCTGCTGACCACCGGGGATCTGCACTCGAAACTCCGTTTTGTATTTCTCTTGGTTCTCAATCGCCTGCTCGATGTCCTCCCGGGCACCCGGAAGATCATCGGGATGAACGTGCTGGGCCCAGGCCGCAAACGTTCCCGGGAACCCCCCAGGCTCATACCCAAAAAGCCGCTCGGAGGTCTCGTCCCAGATCACCTCGCCGGCCTGGATTTCCCAGTCAAACGTCCCCGTGTCCGACACGTCGAGCGCAAGCTGAAGGCGAGCATACAGCGTCTGAAGCCGCTCCTCCCGCCGCTTCCGCTCGGTGATGTCCATGTACACGGAATATGTCTCTGAGGCCCCCGAGTCCAGGGCCTGCGCCACCCGCAGCTGAAACTCCCGCTGTCCGTCCAGGGTCTCGCACTGGACCTCGGCCTCGGCGATGCCCTCATCGAGGGCCTGGTGATTAATTCTTTCGGCGCCCCGCTGGATGCCTCCCGGACGGATGAGGTCGTACAGGTTCTCCCCGATGGATTCCTCGGGGTCATGGCCGAACGCCCTCTCGAACGCAGCGTTGGCAGCCAGGATGTTGAGCGTTTCTCCCTCAACCCGCCCGTGGACGACAGGAACCGGAAGGCCGTCTAAGAGATTTTCGAGCCGATTGCGGTCGTCCTGCGCGTCGCGTGTGGCTTCCTTCAACTGGGCGGTACTGTATCCTACGCAGAGGCCCGCGATTCCACCGACTGTGGTTAGTTGCAGAACGATGACGGCAGGCTTGATTTCTTCCTGCAGGACCTGCACTCCCACCACGAGCCCAGCAAGAAGCCCCAGCCCAAGACTTTCCACCAATGCGTATTTCGCCACGTCCGGTAGGTAGGGAGCACCGGATGGGCTTTGAAGAAGCCTCCACCCGACGTAGGGAAGCGCCAGGGCCAGGAGGATCGGCACCAAATTTTCCAGTACCGTCGTCCACAGCGGGTCCCCCTGGCGGACCCAGTCCGCGTAGACATCAAACAGAAGGGAGGCCGTCAGCGTCAGACCGACGACGAGCAACAGCTGAAAGGCACTGCGCCGGCCCAGTGCCGAAGGACGGGAGAGGGCATCGGTGGCCGAATCGAACATGGGAACTTGCGAGTGCGGCCCGAAGAGCTTTTGGCACCGGAACGGCTCCCAGCAGAAAATGGCTCTTTGGGAACGGAAGGGCAGCGTTACGCCCGTGCCCACGGCACGTCCGCAAGCCTGCTCCCCTGTCTGAGAACGATCCCTCTGTTCAGGGACGATCCCTACTGGGGGATAGTTCGGGGTGGGACCCGCCCGGTGTGCTCACATTTCTCGAAGGGGGATCCACCGCAATTTTGTTTCTATATACGGCCGCGATGAACGCCGCTGAAACAAAACATTTTTCCGAGGCCAGTTTCGTTCTCTCCACCTCGGTTTCACCTAATTCATATTTGCAGGTATCGGATTCGCGCCAGCCTTGAGACCCTTGGGGTCCGCATAGCCTCTCAGGGCCTTGTGAGGGACAGAAAGAACGCTAGCCATGTATCACACCCGACTCGTGGCATGAGCAACTGGTGGCCAACGAGGCTGTGGCTTGGCTCACGGCCCCACATGCGGCGCCAGGCCCATTCAAGCTTGTACAGCCCGGGTTTCGTCCGGCCCAGCGGGCCTCACACTTTTCCGAATGGGTGATGTCTGGCGGCCGAGTGGCACTCTTCCGGCGGCCCGTTGTTAACACAGGTCCAAATACTTTTGCTAGTAGGAGAATCGCGCCATGCGAAACCGTTTGCGCAGTGCTGCACTTTTGCTCGCGTTCGCGCTGGTCGGCGCCGGGCTTCTCGGTTGCGACCAAGGGGGAACCTCTCCTCCCATGACCGCGGAGGAGGCCCGACCCCAGATCATCGAGTCGGCGAGTGGCCTGCAGGGAGCAGCCACGACGTTCGATCAGACCCCTCTTGCCCGCCTGTCCGAGGCGATGATGACCTCAGGGTCCGAGGGGAAGACCGTTTCCCCCTGGGGCAAAGCGCTGACCTCTGGCCTCGGGGCCGTGCTCGACACGACAGGTGGGGACTTCAACTACGACGCCAGCACGGGCGTCTATGTCTGGACCTCGGACACGCAGGCCTGGCGCCAGGAGCGCCCGGCCGACAGCCTCATTCTTCGGTTTCCAGAGTCCCCAGACGCGCCGAGCAACAACGCAACCTTTACGCTGAGCCGCTACGAGACCCGGTCGGTCACGGTCGGAGGTTCAACAGAGCAGGTACCAACCGAGATTGGAGCCTCGCTTGCACTGGAAAATGAGGGAGAGATCTTCTCTGTAGACCTGAGGGACGTTGGGTTCACGTTTCTTGGGATTCCGCAATCGTTTTCGCTGGACGTGACGGCGAATCCGCTTGCCTTCACCACCAGTCTCGAGCCCGGTCAGAACGGGACATTCCAGTACGAAGACCGGTTTCGAAACGATGGTCAACCAGTGACCGCCACCACAGCAACCGTGGACCTCTCCCCGGACGATGCCGAAGGCGATGAAAGCACGCCTGTCCGCGTCGAGGGCACGACGCAGGTCGGGCAGGACCTTGCGATCGAGTACGCAGCGGACGTTGGGGCGCTCTCTGCCCTCGAAGACGCGTCGGCGGACGAGATCAGTGACCGCGTGAGTGTCGATGTGCTGCTGCAGGGCAACCAGGTGGCGACGCTCCGGTACGACGGGTCTGCCGAGCAGGTCATCGTGGAGTATACCGACGGCACGACCGAGCCGCTCTCAGACCTTCTTCGGGAGATCGGAGTGTCGGGGGGCGCCTCCTGAAACGGGGCCGCTTTTTCTGAGACGAGATCATTCCTTCAGGGGCGACGCGTTGCAGACGTGAGCAGGGGACGTTCCCAACCGTCGGCTCGAGACCTTGAACCCGCAGGCGCCTCCGGGCCCCCGAGCCCAGTCGCTGAAATGCGCGCGAGGGGGCGTGCTCTCCGATTTCCGGAGCGCTGCCCTGGGTTGCCAAGCCCCCACGTTCGCCGAGGGGGCCCCCACGCCAAAGGCCCCGTTGCCAGTGTGCGGATCGTTGCCGGGAGGGGCCTTCTCACCAGCAGCCCCCGCCGTGCCGGTAGAGAGTCCCGTACCGACAGGGCCCCGCCGGACTCGAGCATGGGGGCATCGAGCATGAGGGGCCCGTTCTACAGGAAATCACGCCGATGAGCACCGCCGCCGGTCCAGCCGCCTGCTCTGCCCGCGTGGCCTGAATACATTCCAAGTGTGCCTCCCAGTTGTATGACTGAGCACTCCCGTTCCGTCTTCACCCTCGCCGGCTTGTGCGCAGCCCTTCTCCTGACCCTGGGGGCCACCCCCGCCGGGGCCCAGGAGAGCGCGTCCCTGAGCGGCTACGTGCGGGACGCCGAGACCGGCGAGACGCTGATTCAGGCGAGCGCCCTCGTCAAGGGGACCAGCCGCGGGGCGGCCACCAACAGCGAGGGCTACTACACGATTCAGGACCTCTCCGCCGGCACGTACACGATTGTGTTCTCCTACATCGGCTACCAGAACCGCGTGGAGAAAATCACCCTGTCGGCCGGCGAGGCGCGCCGTCTCGATGTCGAGCTTCAGCCGGCAGGCGTGGCGGGCGAGGAGGTCGTCGTGACCGGCGAAGCGGCCGACGAGGAGGGCTCCGTGAGCATGGACCAGGTGGAGACGGCCCTGATTAAGGAGCTCCCCACTGCGTTCCAGCCGGACGTCTTCCGCACGCTGAAGCTGCTTCCCGGCATCAAAACCGCCTCGGACTACTCCAGCAACCTCTACATCCGCGGCGGGGGCCCGGGCCAGAACCTAATCCTGCTCGACGGCACCACGGTGTACAACCCGACCCATTTCTTCGGCTTCTTCTCCACGTTCAACCCCGATGCGATCAAGGACGTGGAGCTGTACAAGGGAGCGTATCCGGTGGAGTACGGCGGGCGCCTCGGAGGGGTGGTCGACATCCGCAACAAGGACGGAAACCGCCGCGAGACCAGCGGGGGGCTGAGCGTGGGGCTGCTCGCGTCTCGGGCGTACATCGAGGGGCCCTACGGGGGAAACGGCGACTCGGCGGACGGCTCGTACATGGTCGCGGTGCGCCGCTCGACCCTTGAGCCCGTGCTGGCGGGGCTGCGGCGCACCGATACGGATGGCATCCCGGACGCCTTCGCGTTTTACGACGTGAACGCGAAGGTCAACTACGACGCGGGCCCCGACGACAAGCTCTCTCTGTCCCTGTACGGGGGGCAGGACCGCCTGGACCTGCAGTTTCAAACCGCCGGGCGCTTCGACATTGACTACGGAAACCAGACGATCAGTGCGGACTGGACGCACCTCTTCGGAAGCCAGGCCTTCTCGACCCTGCAGGTCACCGGGTCGCGGTACCGCAGCACCCCGGTGGCCAACATCGCGAACACCGAGTTCGAACAGACGAACGGGGTCGACGACCTGTCGGTGAATGCGGATATCGAGTACACCCCCGGCTCGAACCACACCCTGAAGGGCGGCGCCCAGTGGAGCCTGCTCTCGTTCCAGCTGCAGGAGTCCTTCGACGGCTCCGTGACCTTCGACCAGGACCTTCGCAGCCAGCAGGCGGCCCTCTACGTTCAGGACACGTACAAACCAACCGGCGACTGGACCCTGAAGGCGGGCCTTCGGGGCTCGTACTTCCAGAAGGGCAGTTTTTGGCGCCTCTCCCCTCGCCTTTCGGCTGAATACTCCCTGTCCCCCTCCGTGCAGCTGCAGGCGGCGTACGGGCGCTACCACCAGTACATCACGCTGGAGACCAGCCAGCTCTTTACGGGCTTCGACACGTGGCTGATGTCCGATGAAGGCGTGCCCCCGTCTTCGGGCGACCAGCTGGCGCTGGGGCTGACCACGCAATTCGGGGACGGCTGGCAGGCGGAGGTTGAGGGCTACGGCCGCACCATGCCCGGCCTGTTCCGGGAGGACCCGTTTTCGTCCGGCACGGCAGGGGTGCCCTACGCCGAGCGGTTCCAGATCGGCGACGGGCGGGCCTACGGGCTGGAGGCGCTGCTGCGCCGAGAGACCGGGGACTTCACCGGCTTCCTCAGCTACACGCTGGGGCGCACCGAACGCCGGTTCCCGAACATCAATGAGACCCAGGCAGGGGGGGCTCAGTACTACACGCCGAAGTACGACCGGACCCACGACCTGACGCTGGTTGCGAACTATCGGCTCACCAGGGGCTGGCGCCTCACCAGCACGTTCAGCTACAGCACGGGCCAGCCCTACACCCGCCCCGAACGGCAGTTTAGCACCGTGGACAGTCCCTTTCAGTCCGCCACCGACGAGCGAACGGTGCTGATCAGCCCCTTCAACAACGCCCGGCTCCCCCCCTACCATCGCCTCGACGTCGGGGCGACCCGAAGCGGAAGGTTCTTCGGGATTGCGGACTACGAGTTCAAGATACAGCTCATCAACGCGTATGCCCGGCGGAACGTCTGGTTTTACCAGTACGAGCGCCAGGACGACGGGAGCCTCGAGCGCACCGAGATCCCCCAAATCCCGGTCCCGATCCCCAACCTGTCGTTCACGCTCACGTTTTAGACGGAGAATTGCCGCTGAGCATTGCCGTTGACCTGTGCGCTCTCGCACCCGGCACACCGCAACCTCCTGTATGCGACGCCTTCTGCTTTTCGCCATTTTCGGCCTTGCTGCCCTCATCGGCTGCGATACGGCTGCCCTGGAGACCGAATCCCAGGTCGTCGTCGAAGCCTACCTGGAGGCCGGTGCACCGATGGACTCCGTCCGGCTCACGCGCACCGCACGGGCAAGTGCAGAGTACACCCCCGAGCGGACGGCCGTTCAGGGCGCGGACGTGCAGGTGCAGCGCCTGAACGACAGCGGCGGCGTCGCGGCGACCGTGCCGTACACGGAGACGGACAGCACGGACGGGCTCTACATCCCCGAGACACCAGCCACCGTCAAGTCCCAGGCCACGTACCGGCTGCAGGCCACCCCGCCGGAAGGCCCTGTCGTCGCTGCGGAGACCACCGTGCCGGCCCCTGTCGAGGCCGTGCGGACCCAGAACGACACGACGACATACCCGGACCCGGACGACGAGAACTCCGACCCGCCCCAGTTCGAACTGACGGTCCGGCCCGGGCCGTCTGCCCTGGAGCGGCAAAACGTCTACGTTCTCACGTCGCGGTCCCTGCTTGACCTGCAGTCCATTCCCGCCAGCCCGCCCGACAGCGTCGCCGGACGCCTGCTGACCCCATTCTATCTCGAACAATACGATGCCGACAGCGACACCCTGGCGTCGTTCCGTGTCAACTCGTCGGGCCTCCTGAACGAGGCGAACTTCACCTCCAACGACGACGGCACCGTCAGCATCACGCTCCCCTGGCTTGCCGTGGCCTTCTACGGGCCGAACCAGATCCGCGCAAGCGTGGTGGACGACAACCTCTACGACTTTCTGCGCACGCAGTCGGCCCAGCAGATGAGCCTGGCCCCCGGCGAGATTCCGAACGTTGACGAGGACATCGAGAACGGAACCGGCATATTCGGAAGCTTTGCTGAGGCCAGCGGAAAGGTCCTCATTCGCCCACCAAACCTAACGGGCGACGACATCCCGCTGCGGCCCTGATGACTTCTTTTTCGGCGCGGCGGTACGCGCTCCAGAACGCCCCGACCTGGCCTCCCTCGGGAAGACTCGGGCAGGCAAGGAGCACTCCCCCCAGAGGGCCCGCCGCCCTGCCAGCAAGAGCACGGACGGGCTGCGTCTCGTGGCCCCACTGTTTCTCAGGACTGCGGTCTCTAATGCCGGTTTCCCCACACGCGCTGGTCCTGGACGCCGACAACACCCTCTGGGATACCAATGCGACCTTCAGGCGGGCACGAAGCGCCATGATTCAGGTCCTGCAGGGGGCGGACCCCCAACCCGGCCCGGGCCCGTCGTCTGGTGACGGGCCCTACGACGCCGCCCCTTCGCCCGCGGACCCGCCCGGCGAGGCGGCGCGTCCCGACGGGGAGAAGCGCCTCGAAACGACCGATGTCCTGTATCGCCTGAGCCAGCACCTCCCGTCCTCCGGGGGCGAAGGGCCGGACCTGGAGCAGTTGGCCCGGGCGGCGGCGTTCTACATGTCGGGGCTTCGGGGCGGGCCTGAGGCCGGCATCCAGACGTCTCGCCTTCGCTGGGCGTCCGAGCAGGTCCGGGCCGGCCGCCAGCCTCCAGGGTGCGACAGGAGCCGGGCGCGGAAGGCGGCCGAGGCGTTCCGGTCTGCGCTAAGCGCACCACCGCCCCTCCTGGACGGGGCCGCTTCCCTCCTCCGGGGCGTCCGGGCGTGGCGGACCGCCCGGCCCGACCGCCGCACGTCCGTCCTCTTTTCGGAGGGCGCGCCCGATCGCCTTGAGGTGGCGTTTGACGCCCACGGAATCGGAGGGGGCCAATATTTCGACGACATCGTGCTTCGGGAGAAGACGCCCGACACGTTTCGAGACGTGTGCCATGCCATCGGCAACGCGGTCGATCTCCCGGAGCCGCAGGCGGCTGAGGTCGTCGTGATCGGCGATTCGCTGCAGCGGGACATCCGGCCGGCAAACGCCACCGGCTGCACGACCCTGTACTGCCCAGGGGACCTGTGGGGCCGCGAAACGCCGGAGGCGGCGTCGGAGCAGCCGGACTACACCCTCAGCACGCTCAATGAGGCCCTGCGCGTTCTGGATCTGTGACGGGTCGACGCAAAAAGGGCTCCTCCCGTGACGCCCCACCGGCACAGGCCGTAGCACGCACGCTCACCCAGCCCCCCTCCGATGATGTCTGACCCACCTTCTGATTCTGGAGCCCCCACAGCCCCTGGCCGCGGGCGCCCCACCCTTCACGTTGGGGGCGCCACGGTGCCCGAAGAGACGGTCGTCATCTCCGTCTCCGGCGGCACCATTCTCGAGTACGAGCTCTCCGACGAGGCGCAGGACCCGGCCCTTACGGATGGATCCCGCATCGAGGCCCGTTTCCCGAGCTACGGCACCTACAACGTAACGGCCTACGTCGATGACGGGAGCGGGACGGGGGAGTCGGTGGATGCCATCTTGAGCAAGCCCGTTTGCATCGCGCCGCGCCCTCACCTAAGCATCAGTCCCAGCGGCACGGTGCCCACGGGGGCGCCCGTGACCTTCGACGCAGGGGCCTCGGCGGGGGATGCCACCGGATACGAATGGACAATCGACGGGCCCGAACCTGCACGCGGCACCGGGGAGACGCTTTCAGTGTCCTTCTCGGTTCCGGGAGACTACAGCGCTACTCTCGAAGTGGAGGGGAGAAACGGGGCCGCCGCGCGCACGCAGGCAGGGTTCACTGTAGCGGCCACCGTGTCGGCCTGAGCGGGGACAGAACCGGCCCAGCGTGCGCGCCGTCCGGGACGGCACCGGAAGGCCATCCCCAAGCGGCCCGACCTTGCTTTCTGGGATGAGGCGTGCCTCGTGAGACCGTGTCGGCCGCCCGGACCGGGGGCCAAGCCCGCCTGGGGTTGCAGTACCGGGAAGGCGCAGGAGGGCAGTGCCCTCTCCAGTCCGGCCCGGGAAACGGGGCAGGCCCCTGGTGCACCCCATCACCACAGAGGGTGCGCGTAGGAGGCCGGCTTCCGTGCCTCAAGAGCGGACATGTCCGCGTGGCACGGACCGATGTCCGGTCTTCCGGCCCCGAGCTGCGTATCTAAGGGGACACATGCTCGACATCGCTCTCCCAAAACCAGCAGACTCTCCCATGTCCATGTGCTGCTGTCCTGTCTCCATGTACCTCCCCAAAGCCTCCACGGAAGCCGGACGCCACCGAAAAGCATACCTCGCCGCCTTCGCTTTTGCCGTTTTTCTGGCGGCGCCGGCACACTCGCAAAGCCGTCCCGCCCCGGATACGTCTCGCGCCTCAGCCCCTCATGCCCCAGAAGCACCTGGGGCCGAGCCCCAGCGGAAAGACCCGCAGCGGGCCGTCTGGTACTCGGTCGGCGGGACGGTGCTGGGCGCGCCCCTCTTCGGCGCCGGGCTCCTGCTGGGCCCGGCCGCCGGCCACTTCTACGCCGACAACAACAGGAGGGCGTGGGTTGGCATCGGCATTCGGACTGGCGGCGCGCTCCTGCCGATACTCGCCACGGCGGGCCGCTCGGGATACGCGGGGCTGGGGGCCTTTCTCGTGACGGCCCCCATCGGAGGGGCCGTGATCCTCGTCAGCGCCATTTACGACATCGTTGTTGCCGACAATGCGGCCCGCCAATACAACCGCACCCACGGCCTGCGCGTCTCCGACATCCGGGTGGTCCCCACCGCCGGTGGGCCCATGAGGAATCAGGTCGGGCTTACCGTGGAGGTGGGGCTGTGAGACAAAACAGCCCGCGCCGTGCCCATCTTGCGGCACGACGCAGGGTCGAGCCATGAGCCAGCCCGAGTGCCTTGCCCGTGCTCATCTCGGGCGGGATGGATCGGACCCGACGCGTGCTGCCACTTTGGGCCCGGCGCCTCGCTGGAGCCCCGGCACCGCGCCCGTATTTGACTGCCGGCCCCTCTGCGCAGGAACGTGCGCCGGCAGCAACCTCCGGTGCTTTCTTTTTGGCCGGCGTTCCTTTCACTGATGCGAGCAGGGCCGGGCGAGGGAGCGCCCCGTCGACAAAGCCCCCTGTCGAGTAGAGCAACCGGCGCGAACAGCGGCTGGCGGGAGCGGCCCCTGCGGCGCCGCAGGGGGGCAGTTCGCGTGCGGAGGGACATGCCCCAACGAGACGAGCCGGGCGACCGGCAGGGCCCGACGGAAAAGATCCTGCGTCCCGACCGCTCCGGGTCTGGGGCCGCCTGAAGTGCCCGATGGCGTACTCGACTCCCTTTCACAGCCGTGCCGGGATGTTCATCGTGGGGGCGTTACCTACCCATAACCTCTCGGCGGCTGCGTTGAGGCTTGGTTACGTCGCCGCGCTTGATGGACCGAGGCGCAAAAGCTACCTAGTACGCATACCTTCCCGGCCCCCCACCAGGGGATCAAGGCAAGCGTCCGCCTCAGTAGCGAGCCCGTCGGCTCCGCTGGGGCGGGCGCTTTTCATTGGCGCTTCCTTTACGCTTTAGGCGAGGACCCCTTAGTTAAAACTGCATATCAATCTGGCCATCGATTCTGCCAGCGCCCGGTCTCTCTGGTGGGGGGCCGGGCTTTTTTGGTGAACGGGCACTGCCGTGTGGGTCGGTGCAGGAAACGCGCTTTCCCGCCAAGAAAACACCTCGGTGGAGCGTGTGGCGGACGGGGGGCACCGGCAGGAAACTCGCAGGCCGGCAGTGGCGAATCACAAAAAGGCGGGAGGGATTGAGGCTCGCGGGGAATGCGTTGCGGGCCGGCACCGAAGAGAGAGGAGACCGCCCCACGTCTACGGCCGGATTGGCCGCCGTGCCGTTTGGTTGAGGACATGCGGATCAGTCCCCACTGGCGCCTGCCTCGAACCTGAAATCGGATGGGGCACAACGCTTGACGCTCCGTACAACATCGCCCAGCACGTCATGTAAAACGCGTGTTGGTGCTCTTCCGTTTGCCTTGGGTCCCAACCGCCGCCCGTCCGGGTCAGCGCAAGCGGTTACGAATGCATTCTCGCCGGCGGCGTCCACGCCTGGCTTCGAAACGACAAGCTGATTTAGCACAGTTGCAGCCGATCAGAACGCCATGCCCGATTACATGCGCGGCTCCTGCGTTTCTCTTGCCATCGCGCTTCACGACATCACGCGGTGGCGGCTCGTCAAGATTGTTGACGAGCAGAACACGCGCCGGCACACCGGTGGGCCAAGGGCCCCCGGCGGCCCGGCCCTGCACTGGGCCGTCGAGCACCCCTCCGGACATCTTCTCGACTGGGAGGGCCTGCGCGGGAAGGACGAAGTCGTCAGCGCCTACGCTCCTCGTGCCCAACCAGGCACGTCGGTCAGATGGAAGTACGCCACCCGCGAAGACGCGGTCGAAGAAAAGCGTCAAACGGGCGCCTGCACGGTCGAGGAGGCCAAGGAAGACGCCCATGCGCTCGCCGACGAATTCCTGCCGGCCGGAACGGCACCGTGAGCCGGGAATGAGCCTCCTGCGCTTCCCGCCCCCCTGGTGTCGCTCCGCGGACGCAAGGACGAATCCCGCCTCCGTGGGCGGGCCAGCAGCGTAGTGGCCGGCCGAACGCGCCGTTCGATCTCCATGCTGAGGGCAGATCACTGACCAGCCCCCTGTTCGCCATGTCTGGTCTGGGCTATCCCTTTGTCTTCGAGTGTGCCAGTTGCGAAAATGAGATCGTGATTGACCGGAAGACTGTTCGAGATACATTCCGGTTCACGGAGCCAGACCTCGATTCCATCGACACGGTCAACGCCGTCCTCTACCAGCGTGGATGGATCAGAACCGACCACCTGATTTTCTGCCTCGACTGTGTTGAGGACAACGACTGACGCGGGACGAGATCGCCGTGCCACAGCGCAGAGGCCGGTTCCGAACGGGTCCTCCACTTCAAAGGTCTTCTGCCTCAGAAGGCGCCTGCTGGGGCGCATAGCCTGAACTCCCCCGAGCCATGAGCCAGCTTGAATATCTGGTTGCCCTCATCTCCATCATTGTCGGCCTCGGCCTGACAGACCTAGCCCAGAGCGTTCGAGAGCTGATCCGCCCAGGCTACGCCGTGAAGTGGGATGGGCTCCCTCTCGCCTGGTCGGCGTTCGTGTTCCTCTTCACGATTTTGCTTTGGTGGAACGGGTTCAGCGTGCTGGAAAACGCAAGCAGTGCAGGCGAGGCCGGGCCGCGCTTCCTGTCGTACCTGCTGTTTTTCTTTCTCCTGTACCTGTGCTGCGCGTTCGCGCTTCCGGACCCTGATTGGGAGATGTCCGTCGCCGGTTCAGGGGACGGTTCCGTGCCGGCGGTCGACCTGGAAGCCTTCTACTTTTCAGCGGGGCACAGACGGTGGTTTTTCGGGCTCTTGACCGGGCTGTTCGTGGCACTGGGGGTGGACAACCAGATCTCCTTCGCGTGGGGAAGCATGCAGGACCGTCTGGTGTCGGCCCTGGCGATCGGGGGGCTGGCCTCGGCCTCGGCGGTGCCGATGTTCACAGACCAGCGCTGGGCACACTGGACAGCGGTAGCGATGACACTCGGCCTGATCGGGTGGCGGGCGGCCCGACAAATTCTCTTCTGAGCGGCCGCGGGCAACGGGTCTTCCCCACGCCCAACACGTCCCGGTGGCCCGGCCGGAGCGGGCCCTCAAATTCGCTCGAAGCCTCCGTCCTGCACTTCATAGGCCGCCCCGTCGACCACAAGCACGTCTCCGATCGAGGAGCGGCGCACGCTGTCGCGGTAGAGTTTCACCACGGCGCCCGAATCGGTCGTCGACGGCTTGTGCCGCATCAGACGAAAGGTTCGCCTCAGCGCGTCGCGGCGATCGGGCGTCTCCACCTCGACGGTCGCCGAGCGCTCATACTCGTGCTGGCGGTCGCTCCAGGCCACGTCGGGCCGCTCCTCAAAGACGTTGTATCCGGTGCCGGTTGGGGAGTGCTGGCGGTGGTAGACCTCAACGGTCATGGTCTGAGCAGGGACGCGTCCAATGAAACTGGGAGGTCAGGGTGACTGCCGTCGGCGGGACCGCCGTTGGGAGGTCCCGGCCACCAGCCGCCGGAAACAGAGACGGCCCTGGTTCAACACGACCACAGAGCGCATCCGTCCCCGGCACGTGCACGTGGGCCGGTGGGTCTTCCGAAGGTCGGCGGGCGCTCGTGCAGAGGCTTTCTCGCGGCAGTCAGGCCACTTCAGAGAGACACACCGAAGAGGCACTGGCTCTCACCGATTGGTCGGGGGCACCGTTTCCGGACGAGCCAGTCGAGGGGCAGGGCAGCGCCCCCCTGTCCGGTGGACAGTTACGTGGAGACAGGTCTACTCAACCCGGACGGGGGGAGGCCGTCGGCTGCGGTGAAATGGACGTCCCGAACGCCCCCGTCTCGGGAGGCGTCCGGTGCTTTCGCGGCTGCCCGATTCATGAGGACAACGCCGACGGCCGGCTCGACCCGTCTATCTCTAGGCAGCCTGCGCACCGTCCCCGAGCGGCCGTCCCCCCGACACCGCCCCGGTTCGGCCCGACCCCACCGGGCCAGCCGTCTCGCCCGTCTCCGCCTCTCCTGCACCACTGCCTTCTTCATCGACGGTGAACCGCTGGAGGCGCCGTTGCAGCTTCCCAGTGACGCTCTCCAGCTCACCAGCGATGTCGGAGACCTGGGTGACCCCTGCCGCCGACTGCTGGGCCGCCGTCGAGATCGACTGCACGCTCTGGGCGATCTCCTCGCTCGTGGTGGACTGCTCTTCGGAGGCTGCCGCGATCTCGTCGGCTTTCTGCTCAACCCGCTCGATGGAGGAGACGATCTCGCCGAGGGTCTCGCTCGCCTTCTCGGACAGGTCAATTCCGTCTTTGGCGTTCGAACTGCTTCGCCGCGCCGCCTCCACGGCCTCGTCGATTTCCGACTGCACCTCCCCGATGATACTAGAGATCTCGGAGGTGGCCTGGTCGGTCTCGTCTGCGAGCTCCCGCACCTCCTCGGCAACCACGGCAAACCCCTGTCCGGTCTCGGCACCGGACTCGTCCCCGCCGGCCCGCGCCGCTTCGATGGCTGCGTTTAGGGCCAACAGGTTTGTCTGGCCGGCGATCTCGTCAATCGTCTCGACCACCGTGCTGATCTGCTCGCTGGAGTCCTGCAGTTGATTGATGGTTTCGGCCGTGTCCTGCACATCGGCCGCAATCTCTTTGATCTTCGCGGTGGCCTCCGAGACCACTTCCTGCCCGTTTCGGGCCTGGCGGCTGCCCTCGCCGGCCGCCTCGGCGACCGACTGAACGCTTTTGGCGTTCTCCCCGATCGTCTGGTTGAGCTCCTCGACCGCCGCGGCGACCTCCTCAGACTGGGCGGACTGCTCCTCCGCGCTGGCGGCCATCTGGTCGGACGACGAACTGATTTGATCCGCCGTGGAGGCGGTTTGTCGGGTTGCCTCTTTCACGTCACTGAGGATCTGTTGGACGCTGCCGACCGCTTGATTGAACCCGTCGAAGAGGTCGCCAATCTCGTCGTCCCGGTCGGTACGGACCCGCACGCTCAAGTCCCCATCAGCAAACCGGTTCATGGCTTTAAGCATCTGTCCCGCGTGCTCCGACAGGGCGTCCTTCTGTGCCTGGAGTTCTTGCGTTGCTTCTTCGACCCGTTCTTCAACAGAGTCCTTCTGGCGTTTAAGCCGCTCGGCCATTTCTTCGGTCTCTTGCTTCTGGGCCTTGGCCTCTTCGGTGGCGGACTTCGCCTCTTTCATCGCCCGCACCTGCCTGCTTTTGAAAACCTGAGCGACGGCGAAGATGACGAAGACGAGTCCTACGTATGAAGTGGCCCTGGCTTCACTCGTCATCACTTCGGCTATCCCTGCCGGAAACGAGACGGCTCCTGTGGCCTGTAGCACGTAAATCAGAATCACCTCGAGGGCGGTAATTCCGGCTAGTAATCCCGCAAACCACTTCTCCGTCAGAAGAAGTGCCATGAGTGGAGCGACGATAAACCAAGGCGTCGTGATTGACGAAAGCCCCCCGTCCAGCATCACAAGCAGGGAGATCAGCACCAGCATTATGGTAGGCGTGAGCTTTGCCCCCATAGACGGCGGAGCTCCACTTTTTACCGCTATCGGCACGAGCGAAAGTACTGCCGCACTTCCCCAGAGAACCGCGATCCCTGAGTAGAACTCCCACCTGAAGTACATCGCCGAGTATGAGATCGCAGCCGCCACGATGATAGATGTCATCGTGACCGTCAGGTACCCCAAGTCCCGTTTGGAGGAGCCTTCAGGGAGCGAGTCGGGAAGAAAAAAGTTGACAAGCGTGGCCATTCTGCTGTCTGTGCCTTTGGGGTTGAAGCCTGGAAGTTCTGGGGGCGCTTTTGTCCGTTTCTGAAGCCTACCGCTTCTCATTCCGCGCCCCATCTCCCTGGTGATGCGGGACGGGGCCGGACGCGGGACTGGGGCTCGACGGCCCCTGCCTTGTCTCTCGTTCGATCTCGAACGCCCGGACCCGCTGCTGCAGCGTGCTGGTGACTTCCCGGAGGCGCTCTGAAACATCTGACACGTCCGTGACGCCCTCAGCCGACTGCTGGGCCGCCGTCGAGATCGACTGCACGCTCCGGGCGATCTCCTCGCTCGTGGTGGACTGCTCTTCGGAGGCCGCCGCGATCTCGTCGGCTTTTGCCTCGACCGCTTCGATGGACCGCACGATCTCTTCCAGCCTGCCGCTGGCCCTCCGGGCCAGATCGATTCCGTCCTCCGCATTGCTCCGCGAGCGCCGGGCCGACTCGACGGCCTCTTTGATTTCGGACTGCACCTCCCCGATGATCTCGCCAATCTCAGAGGTCGCCTGGTCGGTGTCCTCCGCCAGCTCTCGGACCTCCTCGGCGACCACGCCAAACCCTTGCCCGGTGCCCTCGCCCTCCCCCCCTGCTCGCGCAGCCTCAATCGCCGCGTTCAGGGCAAGGAGATTCGTCTGCCCCGCGATGTCGTCGATCGTCTCCACCACCTGACTGATCTCTTCACTGGAGGCCTGCAGCCGCTCGATCCGATCGGCGGTCTCTTGAACCTCTCCCGCAATCTCCTCCATCTTCGCGGTGGCCTCCAAAACCACATCTTGCCCGTCCTGGGCCTGCTGGCTGCCGTCGCTGGCCGAATCGGCGACGGACTGAACGCTCCGGGCATTCTCCCCGATCGTCTGGTTGAGCTCCTCAACGGCCGCGGCGACCTCCTCGGCCTGGGCGGATTGCTCCTCCGCGCTGGCGGCCATCTGGTCGGAGGAACTGCTGATCTCCTCCGTCGCCGAAGCGACAGACTTTGTCGCCCTGCGGACCTCTCCCATCGCCTGGCCCATCGTCTCTGCCGCCTCGTTGAAGCCCTCAAACAGGCGGCCGATTGCTCCACCCTGCCCCTCGGGAAGTCGGGTCGTCAGGTCTCCCTCAGCTAGGCGGTCGGTCGCCTTCAGCATCGTGTCGACGCCGTCCTGAAGACGCTCTTTCCGCTCGGCTGCCTTCTGCTCGGCCTCCCGGGCCTGCTCGGCCTCTTTTTCGGCTCGCCTCTGGGCGGCATTCGCCTCTTCTATTGAATCTCCCAGGTCCCTCGCCACCCCCTCGAAGGTCTCGAAGATGACCCCGATGCTGTCAAGCCGCTCGTAGTCGAAGGATATGTCGTGAGCCCCACCCTCGATCTCGATAACCTTCTCGTTCATCTTCCGGAGCAGCCAGTACATCTCGGCGTAGACCATGAATCCGGTCACGGCCACGCCGCCCCCGGCGACGACAAAGGAGAGGTGGGCGTTCTCGATCAGATACGCGGCGGCGAACGGGAACCCGATCACCGAACAGAGCGGCCCTGCCAGGAGGACCCTAAGCCCAAAACGGCGACGTAGAAAATCCGGGGTTGCCGTTTCCAGTGCCGTGGCGAGCGCCCCAACACTGTACAATGCCTTGGAGACTACTCCTTCTTCTTTTCCCCTGGACGCTGTGGTACTGCTCATGACGTTGGGAGACGAGGCACGTAACTCGAAGACTGGAATTTAGTCTTTGGTTCACGTCATCGGCCTCACGGGGCTATTCCTTAAGTCGGTCTTGTCGCCTGCCGCAGGAGCGCGGGAGCACTGCCCCCTGCAGGTAGTCCGGCGGCCCACGTCCAGGTGGCCAGTCGAGGCTGCCGTACGGCTGGCGGGACCTGCGCCGTCCCCCGCATTGCTTCGCGAAATCGGTGCTGTCGGGCCCACGCTTTCAAGCAGGAGGGGACCCGCCGGTCCGGTGTTGCAGCGGTATTGAAGGCCTCGGGGTCAACGTCGGCGCGCCCCTCGCAACTGAGCGGACACGTCCCCCGGACCGAGCGGACAAGTCCCCGTTCTCCGGACCCGTGTCCGGTTTTTCCGCCCGGGCGGGTCCGATCATGGGAGCGCATGTTCTCAAAACCGGTCCACACGCAACCAACGACCGATGCGCTACGCCCATTCGATCTGCCTTTGCCTTCTTCTCGTTGCCGCGTCCCTGCCGGGACAGGCCGCCCAGGGCCAGTCCGTCCGGGCCCGCCCCATCCACAGCCCTCTCATCCACGGCCAGCCGACCGGCCCCACTAATCGGGACACGGCCTCCCGACCGGCAGCACATCCCCAACCGGAGCCCCATCGCCCCGCCCCCCCTCAGAAGGCCGCCGCCACCTCGCCGAAACGCCCCGGGCGGGCCGTGGCCCTGTCGCTCGGGGGCACCCTGCTCCTTGCGCCCGCCTACGGGGCCGGGCTTTTCGTCGGGCCGGCCTTCGGCCACTTCTACGCGGAGAACCACTCGCAGGCGTGGGTCGGGATCGGAATCCGTACCGGAACGGCCCTGGTCGCGATCAGCGCGGCCGAATCGGCGCAGAATCAGCAGGGCGTCAGTGAGGCGCCGAATTTCGATGGCCTGGAATGGCTCCTCATTGGGGCAGCCGCCGTACTTGGCAGCGGCATCTACGACACCGCCACGGCAGGAACGGCGGCCCGAGAATACAACAGGACGCACGGCCTTCGGGCTCGCGTCACGCCAACCGCCGGCGGCCCTCGGGGGGAGCAGGTGGGCCTCTCGGTGACGCTCCAATTCTGACGACGGGAGCTTCGGGGTCGGGCCGAGCGGGATCCGGGGCGAGGCGGCGGGCCTCCAAGCCGGGGGAAGGCCCGGGAGCACGATCGAGGGGCGTTCGGGGCGACGACCTGACAGGTGCCCGCTCAACGCCCGAGACGTTCGCTCAACATCTCGAGGAGGTCGGCCGACTCTCCAGCTGCTATGTCGGCAACCTTTCCCTTCGGCCCGATGAGGGTCATGTTGGGAAGCCCTCGCACCTTCCCCGAACCCGACTCGGTCGGCATCCGGGCGAACTTGTCTCCAAATTCGCCCATGAGGCCCCCGCTCGCATGTGCGTGCCGCCCCGGCATCTCACGCTTCTCCAAAAACGCCGTCGCCTTGGGCCGAGACCGGTCGAACGAGACGTTCAGGATGGCGAGCCGTTCCGGCGAGTAGCGCCGCCGCGCCTCCCGGAGAGCGGGGAGTTTTTCAATGCAGGGCGCGCACCACGTGGCCCAGAGGTTGAGCAGCACGTACCGGCCCTCGAAATCGGAGGGCGTGATGGCGCGCCCCGAGTCTTGGAGCGCCTCGATCTCGAAGCCGGGCACCTGCTTCCCAATCTCGGCGGGCCCGGGTTGTGCCCGCGCCGCCCCCGCCGACAGGCCCAGTAGCGACGCGGCCGAGACGGCAAGGACGAGAACCCGCGCTTTCAAGTAGCAGTGGGGCACCGATGGGTTGGGCATGCTGTCAAAAGACGCTCCGAAAGAAGACCTGCGAGGAAGGGGGGCGACCCTCCCGAACGGGTTCGGAGCCATGATCAGACGGGACGAATCGTTCCATTTAGGTCTCGGGCGCGGCCCCGTTTCTTCCCCCTCCGGCGCCCCATCCAGACTGCGCCCGATGATTGTCGTTTCGGGGCCCTTCGAACAAAGGTCCAGAGGAGCATGGCCGCCACGCTGCCGCCTTGGAGCGGCCCGCTCTCTTTTCCCACCGCACGACCCGCCGGCGCCGCGCCCTGGGCGTCCGGCGGCGGCGACGCGTGACGGCGCGGTTCAGGTTGCCCCGCCCCGTGTTTGTCGATGCGGACTGGACGTTCGTCGACGCACCGAGGCCGTCCGTCGATCAGGGGGCAACCGGACCTGTGTCGGAGTATACAGGGGACTGCGATGCCGAACAGGGGATCGCGATGTCGGGGCTCGTTTCCCAGACGGCGCGCTTCCCGGACGGCGTTGCACGATCGCACTCTGCTCATTGCACTCGTTCACGCAACCGTGCGCTGCTTCTCCGTCTCGTTCCCGCGGCGGCCCGTCGCAATTCTCGCCTTCGGACTTCTGGCCGGCCTGCTCGGCGCCAAAACGAGCTTTGCACAGTCGCCTCCAGGGGGCCGCGTCCTCCCCGCCGACTTCGTTCAACACCGCATTTACGTCACCGCCGTGACAACGGAGGGCGATTCGCTCCGCATGCTGACCGACACCGGTGGCGGAACGGCCGTCGTCCTATCGTCGCCCGCCGTGCGGCGGACCGGCCGGCCGGTCATCGACACCCTTCAAGGCCGGCGGCCGATGCAGGTCGTCCCGGTTCCTGTATTCAGGACGGAGGGACCAGTGCCACAAACCCGTGCCGAGCGCGCGATCATTGCACCGTCCCGACGAGCGCAACTGGTTGGCTACGATGATGGACGGCTGGGTATGCACTGGTTTGCCGGCCGCATCTGGACCTTCGACTACGGAGACGAGACCCTCCGCCTCCACGACACGGCCGACGAGCTGTCGTTCGCCCCGGACCACACCGTCGACCTCGCCTTCAGAACCGACTCGACCGGAACGCGCGTGGGCCATCACCCTCGGGTGGAGGCCAGCATCGACGGGACGACACGTTCGTTTCTGTTCGACACCGGGGCGACCACGGTGCTGACTGACAGCGCGCAGGGCCGCCTCGACGCGCCGCGCCGGATTGCGTCGGGCTTCATTCGGGCCTCTCTGTTCGAACGCTGGACGAACAAACACCCCGACTGGACGGTGGTGGAGGGGGCCAGTCCCGCCCTCGGCGGAAGCCCCCTCATCCGCGTTCCCGAGGTGGAGATTGCCGGGCATACCGCGGGGCCGGTCTGGTTTGAGCGACGCCCCGACCGCACAATTCAGAAAACGCTGGCGGGCTCTATGGACCGTAGGGTGGCCGGTGCCCTCGGTGGTTCGCTCTTCCGGCACTTCCGCATCACGGTGGACTACCCGAACGCTCGGGCCTATTTTCAACGGCTCGACTGAGACAGGGATCGGAACCGGCCCGCCTGAGCCCCGACCGTGGCGTTCTCCGTCTCTCGTGTCCCCGAGCCCGCCGTAGACGAACCACAACGGGTCGAGACAGTCTAAGATACTGGGCGCAGAGGCACGGCGCATCTGTTCTGCAGCCGGGCCGGTGGGGGCTGGTGCCGTCGTCCGGTTCCTTCATGCTATCGCCTGCCCCCGCTCCCTGTCCGTCCGGACGCAGGTTTTGCCGCGCACAGCTTACACACCTCCCCGCCATGGGCAACGCCAACGCATCCCAAAGCCCGGAGACGGACGCCGGAAAAGAGGCAGGTGCCAACCGGGAGGCAGATGCCGACCGAAAGGCACGCGCTGCAGGAGAAGAGGAGACTCAGGGCGGCACGGGACCGCGGCCTGGGTCCCCCCCTGGGCCTGACTCCAATTCCGGGCCTGCCCCCAATTCCGGGCCTGCCCCCAATTCCGGGCCTGACCCCAATTCTGGGCCTGACCCCAATTCTGGGCCTGGATCCAGCCACGGCGGGGCGGGACGCCAAACGGAGACCAGTCCCCCCGGGACCGGCCGAGCAGGTGACAAAGAGGAAAGCGGCAGTTCTGCTCGCGCCCGTCCCACCGGCACGCAGCCCGCCCGTAGGCAGCGAGACTGGGACGCCTTTGCCTTCCAGCACGAGAAGTTAAAGCACCTGACGACCGTTGGGCTCGTTCTCTCCGGGGGGATCATCACGCTTTTTCAGTCAGAGATGATGGAGCCCTCCCCCTTAGCCCTGATTGCCCTGGTACTGCCGGTTGTCTCCTCGATGTTGACGCTGGCAGCACAGGTGTCTTTGGGGAACGAGGCCTCGACGACAGAACCGATGGCGGCGGAGAGGACCCGCGATTCGTTTGGGGTCCCGGTGGCCGTTCACTGGGTCGGATTGGCCGCCCTGTTTCTTCTGGCGTCGTCTCTCGGGTGGCTCGCGTCGTTCTTCTTCCGGGACACGGGCTTGCTTCCCTGAGCCCCCCATTCGCGACCGCACTGCTGCGGGACGTCCCTCCAAGACCCGGCCGGGCTCCGCAAACGCCCCGGTTGGGGCGTTCGGCCGTGCCAACCGGCGCGCCTGAGAACCATCGTGCTCGGCGAAATGCTGCGATGCCGACCCGACCGGCAACGGCAAACCGACAAGGGCCGCGCCAGAGCCCCTGCTCAAAGAAGGATGTCCCTGACCGCTTGCGCACCAATCAGCCCCCCCAACACCGTCACCACGACCCAGTGTGCCCACCGGCGGTCTGTCAGAATGGGAATCGCCGTGATCGCGCACAGCCCCAAAACTGGCAGGACCGACCGCAGGCGCTGGGCCGGACCGCCCGATTCGAACGTGAGCTGATCCGCAACCATGAGCGCCACCCAGAACCCGATCAGGAGCCCGAAAAACCACCTCCGGTGCCCAGTCGAGAAGTAGAAGGCCTCCAGGTCTACCCCGCGTTCGGCGGGGCCTGCTGGGTTGGTCGCCCCTGCCGGCCCGGAGCCGACGGAAGCCCTCTCCCAATCCGGGTCCGGAAGCGCAAACGCGCAGCAGAGGTACAGGATGAGGAAATACAGCAAGAACGACAGGAAGAAGGGACCCGCCCCGCCCCCGATGTCCGGCTCCTTCAGGGCAGCGAATCCCTGCCACCAGAGGAGGATGGTCATGAGAAACACAAACACCGACCAGGCGAGGGGGAGCCCGTCCCACTTCACGGTGTAGCCCGGGCGGATCAATTCCCGAACGCTCTGGGCCAGGTCCGTCAGCCCGAGCCCAACGATGATCGAGATGAGGGCGACGAGATACTCAAGTTGGCTCATGGCGGACTCGAATTGGCTGTCAGCGCAGTGGATCGCCCCTGAATCGAAGGCCCAACACGCACGGCCCGCCGGGTGGAGACGCGCACGCCTCCACGAGTGCCCCCTGCAGGCATCGCACACGTCCGCGGGCACTTCTTCGAGCAGAATCACGGGCCCTGCGCTGCGGGGCCCAGGTCGTGGCCTCCACCGGGGACCCGCCTACAGAGTGGAGAATTGTGCGTTGGACGCGCCGCCGTCACTGCCCGGCACGTGATGGAGTGGAGAGGGGAATGACCGAGTCGGCCACGGGGACACGCTCGCCGTTTCTGAAGGGCACCGGTTGTTCCCCAGATAGCGATGGAGACGGGGAGGGGGTTCCGTCATCTGGGGGATTCTCGTCTTCTTGCCCCCCGGTCAAGTCACAACCGGCCGTCAGTACAATGGCAACCAAAGCAGTGACAAGCAGCGACGTAAAAGATGGGCGCCTCATGTCGCTGAGAGATAGTTTTGATTCGAGTGATACAGGGTGTGCACGTGCAACCCATGCGGGCTGTTATGCAAAAGATCAGACCAGTTCACTCGTTCCAGTGCCCGAGTTGATGCACGTATTGCCGATGAGGCACACGGCCACACGAGCAGGGAGATTGTTACGGCCGGAAGGCCCGCGGGCCTGGCCCGGGGCCTCACGCCCGGACGTCCATCCCCCCCCCTCGATCTACTTTTGCTTTGGAACGGAGTTGGGGGCCGGCCCTGCTCCCCCAAAGGGCCCGCGCCAGGAGGACCCGCAAAAGATTACGGAATCACGCCCCCCCTCAGAAGCTCCCGAAACGAAGCGAGAGCTGGCCGTACGGGGCGCTGAGGTCGCCGTCCGATACGGCCGCCTTCTCGAGGGCGGCGCCTGAGACGAGACGGTATCCCCCGCTGAGCCCGATTCGAAAGAAGCGGGTCACGTTGAGCTCGGCGCGGGCCCCCACCTCCGCGGCAAACACCGCGGACCGCTCGACGCTGTCGTCCGAGACCGACGGGCCGGCCCGGAAGCCTTGATCGCCGACGAGCTCCACATTTCCCCCGCCGACGACGAGCGTGCCGCCGTAGTGGAGGAGATTGGACGAGGCGCCGATGTATTCGAGAAGCAGGCCCGCGTATCCCAGCTGCACCTGCGCCGACTCGGGGGCGCTCGACGAGCGGCCCTGCAACGTGACGTCCGGGCGCGGGACGATGCCGCGCAGGGCGCCCCCAACCACAAAGCGCCGGTTGAGCACCCAGCCGCCCTGCCCACCGACCATGGCGGCTGTCTCGCCGTTCAGGGTCGTCAGAGCGACCGTCGGGGCGCCGTAGCCCCCGCTGGACTGGACGCTTCCGAAGAGCGTTTCGTCACGGGGGGCTCCGTTTTCCTGGGCGAGAGCAGGAGCGATGCCGCATGTCGACGCAACGGCGGCCAGCAGAAAGAGGCACAGAAGCGAGCGCGACCAGAAGGACGAGAAGAAGCGGAGCATTGGCGAGATGTGTGAGGTTCTGCGCAGAACGTGCGTGGGCCAAGCGGCTTGGCACCGGTTGGTTGTTACACCCTTTTCCTTGAAACCGAGGGATGCAACGGAATTTCAACGAGAGAAGGGGGCGCGTTGAGCGGAAGCGACTCGTTCACGCCCGCGGCGATCGCCATTCAATGTGCCATTCGATGTTCGGCGGGGCGACCTGGGGACGGCAGTCGTTATGAGCAGCTGAGCTGGGGACCAGGGCCCTGGCCTTCGCCGCTAGGCCGTGCGGGAAGGGCCCGGCTGCCGATTCCCCCGCACGAGGGACGGCCGCCCGCCCACGCGAGGCAGGTCGTGGACCTCTTCTCTGCCCCATTCTGGGGCCCCTTCCGTGTCGATGTCTTCCCCCCGGTTCGGTCTGGCCCCAGCGGGGCCGCGGGCACTCCGCACTTCACCGGGGAGGAGAACGCCGGCCGCCACGCCTCGTGTCAGTTGGGCGGCCCGCAGGCGGGCATCAAGACGCAAAAGGCCCTGAACGACGACATGATACGAGACGAAGACATTCCCCTCCGCAATCCATCGGTGGAGGCCCACCGCGTCACAGGCGGTGCCGTCCTGCACGACTTGGGGCGGGACCAGGTCTTTGCGGTAACCGCCCTCGCACGAGAGGTCTGGGAGCACTGTGACGGCAACACGCCCCTCCAAAAGATCGACCGGAGGGTCAGTGATCGTGCCGACATCCCCTCGCCCACGTCCCCCGACGGTCTACGACAAGTCGTTTCTCATTTGAGTGACCAGGACCTCCTGTTCGTCCATCGCCCTGATCCGACCGCCGACGGCGGCGCGGCGGCGGGCCGCGGCGACCAGGCCGATGGACCGGGGGCAACGACGCTGAACGTTGTGTTTGGGAACCACCAGGTGATAGTGAAGACCACCGCGCCGAGGTTGGAGCGAGCCGTGCGCCGCCTGTTCCACGGCCTGATCGGCAGGGAGACGGGCGCCGAGACTGTCGACGTGCTTACCGCGGAGGAGGCGGGCGACGGGGTCTCCGTCCGGTCCCCGCAGGCGCGGGGCGGCGAGGCACGCCCGCTCACAGCCGCAGTGCAGCGCCTGAAGCGCACGGTTCTGCTGCGGTTCATGGAAGCGCGCCGGGACCTGATCTGGCTTCACGCCGGGGCGGCAGCCCGAAACGGAACCGCCGTACTGGTGGCCGGGCCATCCGGCGGTGGAAAAAGCACGACGATTGCGGACCTCTGTCGCTCCGGATGGACGCACGTGTCCGACGACCTCACGCCGTACGACCCCGACACGGGCCGGGTCGTCCCCCTTCCAGTGACGATCGCGTACCGCCAGCCCGGCGAGAACCAGTCCCTGGAGGAAGGGCCGTCCGGGCTTCCAAAGACGCACGTGGACCTGGAGGCCGGCCGTCTTCAAGACGCGCCCGTCCGGCCGGAGGCCGTTTTCTTTCCGGCTTTCGAGGCGGACCGCCCAGCGGGGGTCGAAGAGCAGGCCGCCCCCGAAGCCGCGGTATCACTCGTAGAAAGCTGCCAAAACGCAAGCCGCCACCGGGGAGAGGCGGTGCGGGAGCTGTCCCGGCTGGCCGGCCGAGTCTCCTCCTTTCGGCTGCGCCACGACGGGCAGACCGACATTGGGGAGCTGTTGGCGCCCGTGCTGGGGTGATCAAAATACGTATCGGGATATGGACTTCAGGAAGACCGTCAGAAAGAACAATTATCCTTTCCGAAGGTCTTAGGTAGTACCATGTGGCTCTTGCCGCATCCCCCACCACCGAAGCCACCCATTCGACGCCATGCCCCGCGGACACGACGCCCCCGAACGCCCTGAAAACACGAACGAGAAGCCCGACCAATCCCCTCCCGCCCACGAGAACGAGAGCGAAGGGCCGTCAATGTCGAGGCGGGACATGCTCAAGAAGAGCGCCTACGCCGCGCCGGCAATCATGACCGTCGGCAGCGTGCCGGCATTTGCCGAGGGCGCCCCTTCCTGCCCGGACGCTTCCGAAAATGGAGAGGGTGTAGGAAAGGGTTGTGGTGGACCTTCAAATAGCACACCAGGAGGAGGCCCCCCAGAGAACCCAGGACAAGTCAAGAGACACGCAAGCGGTCAACACACGGACAATCAGTACACGGATGATCAGTACGTAGACGGAGAATACGCGGACGAGAAATACGGAAACTAAAAGACAGGGATTGCGAAGAAGCCGGTCCTCTGAAGGAGCGCCTGTCTTTCCGCATCCACTGCAAGTGCCTTTCCTTGAAAAACACCAGTGCTCGGGAATTCAGGAATCCATCTCCGGACTTCTGAAGCGTAATTCCACGCCCTGCGCTACAACGGGGATAAACGACATTGGACCTGCAGGCCAACCTTCGCCTGCTCCAAGGCAAATCGCAACAAGCGCCCTGAGGGCAAGACGCAGATAGGCTCCGCGGTGGAAATCACGCCGGAGCGACCGCCCTTCGTGGGGCCGCCCGAGGTTCGATCAACCGAACGATGCGGTGGCCTCAGGGACCGCGGCCCCTCCGAACGCGCCTGCCCGGACGGCCTTTTCCCCACCGGGTGACCAATCTTTCGATACGGACCGTCTCTCGTCATGCGCGATCTTTCGACGCGACTCTCCGGCGGCCCCGTGCTGCTCGACGGCGGCCTGGGCCAGGAGCTCATCCGCCGGGGCATGCCAAGCACAGAGCCGTCACTCTGGTCCGCCAATGCCCTGACCGAAGCCCCCGACCTGGTGCAGGAGGTGCACGAAGAGTACCTGCGTGCAGGCGCAGACGTGATCACCACCAACACCTACGCCACGCCCCCGGAGCGCCTCTCGGAGGCTGGACTAGACGGCCGGGCGGAGGCGCTCAACCGAGAGGCGGGCCGCCTGGCGGAGCGCGCACGGGCGGCGGTCGGCCGCGACGCCCTCATTGCGGGATCGCTGCCCCCGATTCGGGGGAGTTACCGGCCCGACCTGGTGGGCGAGGCGGGCGAGATCGAGCCCCAGTACCGCGAGCAGGCCGGCTACCTGGCCCCCCACGTCGACCTCTTCCTCTGTGAGACCATGTCGACTCCGGGCGAGGCCCGGGCGGCGGCCCGAGGGGCCGCGTCGACCGGCCTTCCGGTGCTGGTCTCGTACACGATTGCAGACCCGTCGTCGCCGGAGGACGCCGAGCCGCGCCTTCACAACGGCGAGTCCCTTGAGGAGGCGGTCGAGGCGCTGTCGGGGCTTCCGGTGGCGGGCGTGCTGCTGAACTGCTCCCATCCCGAAAGCATCTCGGCGGCCGTGCCGGTCCTCCGCCAGCTGACCGACCGGGCAGTCGGCGCTTACGCCAACGCGTTCACCCACATTCCGGACGGCTTCGACGAGCGCGCGGACGCGCTGGACTCGGACGCCAGGCCCGACCGGCGCGAGGACCTTGCTCCCGAGGCCTACGGCAGGCACGTCGAAGACTGGCTGAGCGCCGGTGCCAACATCGTCGGCGGGTGCTGCGAGGTGGGGCCGGGGCACATCGCCCACCTGCGCACCACGGTCGATGGCGCAGCGGATGCGCGCCGGGCGGCAGAATAAAGGGCTTGGCTCGGCGAAGTGGACTCCCTCTAATCTGAGGCCCCTCCAAGCCGAATCTCCTTCAGGCGGGGGCCCGGCCCCACACTGTCGGTCTCGATGAGGCCCTGACCGGCCCCCAGGGGCCGGGCGCTCTCAGTGGAGGGCAGCGGCCGGGCCGGGGCGAGGGTCTCCCGCTTCGGCTCTTGCCCGTCCGGCTCCTTCGGGGGAGACATGCGCACGCTCTGGTAGAGGAACAGGACAAGCAGGCCCAGCGCGGCTCCCCGCACGGCGTAGGTGAGCCCAGCGTCGATCCTGCCCGAGCCGGACGTGACGTCTGATCCGGACGTGGGGCTTTTCCATCCGATAAGCCCGCCGATCGCCGCTCCGCCGGCCGGAAGCCACCCTCCGCCCGGAGGAGCGAACACCCAGGCCAGGACCCCAATCAGAAAGAGCATCAGGGCCGCGCCCCCTATTCTTGAGGCCCAAGACCAGGCACGCCGAAGGGTCGTCTCCTGCTCGTTCATGCAAGCGTGGATTTATAGTATTGAGTGAGCGCGAGAGAGCAGTAAAACTCCCGGATTTATGGAGCTGTCGCTCCTTGGGAGATATGAACCTGTCGGTTCGGGGACTCTCTCGCAAGCCTAGCGAAACAGCAGAGTCGCCTTCAAGTCCCACCTAATGTTGTACCGATAACCAAGGGCAACACAGCCAAAGAGCATCTGTACCGTCGGGCTGACGGGAGCACCGGAAGGTGCTAATGTCTGCGGAGGACACGTAACACCTTGGTCCGCCTCTGCTAAACCGGAAAACTGTCGGTGAGAGTAAGCGAATGGTCAAGGCTGGTCTTTTGAAACAGAAATTCCTTTCCGTGAGGAAGAATCCCCCGCGCTTCAGCCGGGGGAGAAGTCAATCCGATGTCGATGGGCTCCAGTGAACAGGTGCCGGCGGATCGGGCAGACACCGGTAGACGGGCGTCGATGGACCGACGGGTGCGGACACGCCCGTAGACGTATCCGACGCATCGAAGTCACTGGGGCGACCGGTCGGCCCTCAACGCGTTGGGGCGGGCTCTTTTGTTGGTCTTCGTGTCCCATATGCTGAGGGACAGAGAGTCGTTCGGCCTTGAATGGCGACCGCAGGCACTCAGAGGGGACGGGTTCCCTTTCGGTCTCGATCTCAAGCAGGCCGGCGCGTTTCATCTCTAGGCCGAAGCCCCCCTTTCGTTCGGGATCCGTGTCCGAAGGATCCCCCCTCGGCCCCACTCGTCGCACAGTCCAACCGGCTCGCCGACGCCCCCCGAACGCTCCGGCGGACCGCGCGTGCCCTTTTACGCGATGCCGCTAGACCGACAATTCCGAGCTGACGCGCCTGCATCGGGGGGGTCATGACTGAGGGCTGCCTCCTGCTGGGCGTATTGATTTGAGCTTGGAGGCGCTCACGACGAGGATTCGGCCATGTCCGCTTCAAGACTCCTCGTTGACAGAACGCCAGCATTGCGGGGCGCTTTCGGCGTTCTTGAAGAGGGCTGTCCCGGATCAGCCTGAATCCTGGCTTCCGGACCCACCGGAGCCCGTCGGCCTCCATGCCTACCGGGTATCTTGGGCTCCCAGATGTCCTACTGAACCTTTTCCACACCCTTCAACACCTCATGCCCGAGACCATTCGCTCGAACGTTCGGCGCTTCCCCACCGCGACATTTTTCATCCTGACGTTTCTCTTTTCGTGGGGGTACCTCGGCCTGACGTTTGGCTTAATCGGGACCGGCGCTTCTGGACCGGTTCAGGTGCCCTTCGCCTGGGGGCCGCTTTTCGGGGGACTCCTCACCGTCTGGCTGCTGGGGGAGAGCGTCTCGGGCTGGCTCGGGCAGGTGGGGCGCTGGCGCGCAGGCCTGCGCTGGTACCTGCTGGGAATCGGGATTCTCGTGGTCGGGAAGGAGATGCCGAATCTCGTGGCGTGGCTGCTCGGGGCGGACGTGTTGCTTGTCGCCGGGACGGAGGTCCCCATTGTGGGGTACCTCGTCAGCATGGGGATCACGCTGTTTGTGGCCGGGGCCCTTGAGGAATTCGGGTGGCGAGGCTTCGCCCAAGTGCGGCTCCAGAAACAGTACGGTGCCGTCGCCGCGAGCCTCTTCGTGGGCGGGATGTGGGCCCTGTGGCACCTGCCGTTCCTTCTGCTGGGCGTGGGCGGGTTCGATTCCTTCTACGTGTACGTGCCGGAGGTAATGGCCTTCTCGGTCTTGCTGGGCTGGCTGTACAACGCGACGAAGGGGGCGCTTCCAGTAGTCATGATTACCCACGCGGCGCACAACCGGCCGGATCTGCTTGGGGTGTCGGGACAGATGCCGCCCCTCGCCCAGAGCGTGCCCTGGGACGGGGTGTTTTACGTCCTCGTGATGGCAGTCGTGATCTGGCAGGTGGGCGCCCGCACGCTTTCCGGAGACGGGAGGCTGCCTGAGATCCCAGGAAAAGCGCCGGCAAGCGCCAGTCAGGCCCCCGCCGAGTGACTCCTGTCGCCGGTTGGGTGCGCGAACCGGGCCCTGGTTTCCCTCTCTTTCTCAATCCCCCGTTCCACATGGAGCTCCAGATCGACGACGTGTCGAAGACCTACGGCGACGGCACCGAGGCCGTCCGGGACGTCTCCCTCACGGTGTCGGAGGGCCTCATCGGGCTGCTGGGCCCCAACGGGGCCGGCAAGTCGACGCTCATGCGGCTCATCGCGACGATCACGACGCCCACGGCGGGCACCCTCCGCTGGAACGGCACCGACATCGTGGACCGGCCCGTCGCCATGCGGCGGACGCTCGGCTACCTGCCTCAGGATTTTGGGGTCTACCCCGAGCTGACCGCCGAGGAGTTTCTGCACTACATGGCTGCCCTGAAGGGCGTGCCGGGCGGCGCCGCACGCCCCCGGATCGACACGCTTCTGGAGACCGCCAGGTTGGAGGAGGCCCGAGGCCGCCGGCTGGGCGGGTTCTCGGGCGGCATGATCCAGCGGGTGGGCATTGCCTGCGCCCTGCTGAACGACCCCGACCTGCTGGTGGCCGACGAGCCGACGGTCGGCCTCGATCCGGAGGAACGGGCCCGCTTCCGCGCCCTGCTGACCGACCTGGCCGAGGAGCGCGTGGTGCTCCTCTCTACCCACATCGTGTCGGACGTGGAAGCCACGGCCAGCCGCCTTGCCATCATGCACGACGGCCGCCTCGCCGCCACCGCCGCCCCGGAGGCGCTCATCGACCGGGTGCGCGACCGCGTCTGGGAGTGGGTCGTCGGGCACGATGAGCTGGGCCGTGTCCGCGACGCGTATCGGGTGACGAAGGCGACCCGCGGCCCAGGCGGCGTCCGCGTCCACGCGGTGGCCGAGCAGCCCCCGAGCGCGGAGGCCACCCCCGCCGAGCCGACCCTCGAAGACGCCTATCTCTCGCTTTTGAGCGGCCCCACCTCGCCTCGATGAGTAGTGCCCTTCGCGCCTGGCTCCACACCGCCCTGTCCGACCTGCGGACGCGCCTCCGGGACCGCCGCCTCCTGATGATGGTGGCGGCCTGCGTTTATCTCGGCCACCTGGTTCTGGCCGGCCGGATCGAGCTCACCCTCGTGGATCGCTCGTACCGAGGGGCCGCGAATGCCGCCTGGATGGGCACGGTCTTATCGCTTACGGCGGCCTTTCTCCTCACTCTCTTCGGCTTCTACCTCGTCCGCGGCGCCCTCTCCCGCGAGCGGCAGGGGCGCACGGCGCCGCTCGTGGCCGCGTCTCCCGTTCGCTCGGTGACGTACCTGCTCGGCAAATGGACAAGCGGCACGTTGTTTCTCCTGGTTCTGGCCGGCAGCATGGCCGTGAGCCTGGCGGTCCTGTTCGTGCTACGAGGCGAGGGCCTCCCCGCCCCTGCCCCGCTCCTAACGCCGTTCCTTCTGTTCGTGGTGCCCACGGCGGCCGTCGTGACGGCCGTTGCGCTCGCCTTTGAGTGCCTGCCCGGTCTTGGGGGGACCGTGGGCGGCATTCTCTACTTCTTCGGCGCCGTGGCGGCGACCGTCGCACCGGTCCTCGGCGCCGCACCGGTGGACCTGCTGGGCATGGGCGTGATTCACGACAGCATGAGCCAGGCCGTGCTTGCGCAGTATCCGGAGGCCGACCCGGGGGCAATGTTTAATTTCGGATACTACCGGGCCCCCGCCGAGCAGCTAAAGACCTTTCAGTGGGACGGCGTCGCCGTTACGGCCGACCTCCTTGCGCGCCGCGCCGGGCTCGTCCTGGCCGGCGGAGCGCTGGCTGCAGGGGCCGCGCTCCCGTTTGACCGCTTCGACCCGAGCCCAAGCTGGCGGGCGCCCCTGCGATCAGCATTGCCCGGCCCCAACACGTCCACGCCGAAAACCGAAGCGACCTCTACTGAGCCCCCTGCTACGGCCGGGCCTCCGACCGCAGGACATCCTTCGGGGCCTGAGGGGCACCCCGATGCACCGGCCCCTGCGGAGTCGGCCCCTTGGTCCCTGCTTGGGTCCCTCTCGGCCCCTGTTGCCCTCCGGCCGTTCGGCCTCTTCGCGGTGGAGTGTCGGCGGGCCCTGCGGCGGCGGTCCGGGACCTGGCAGGTGGGCGCCCTGGTCCTGGTCGGGGCGGGGCTGTGGGTCCCGGGAAGCACCGGCCTCCTCGTCGTCGCGTGGCTCTGGCCCCTGCCGCTCTGGTCGGACCTCGGGGCGCGCGAGACGACCACGCGCACCGCGCCGCTGGTGGCCTCCTCGCCCTATGCCCGTGCCCAGCGCGTGGCGGCGTGGGCGGTGGGGGCCGCGGTGCCCCTGGCGCTACTGGCCGGCCCGCTTTTGCTGGGCGGCCATTGGCGGGCGCTGGTGGGGGTCTTGTTCGTCCCCGCGCTCGGCCTCGCCGCCGGGCGCCTGTCCGGCACGCCCCGCCTCTTCGAAATCGTCTACCTCGTGCTCTGGTACGTTGGGCTCGCCAGCCGGCAGGCCGCGCTCGATTTCGGGGGCGTCGCGCACGCCCCGCCGGGCACGCTCGTCGGCTATGGCCTTGCCGCCGCGGTGCTTCTCGTCGGTGCGGTGACGGGGCCCCACACCGCGTAAGCAAGCCCCCCTCGGGCGCTGCGCTCCCGCCCGGGACGCTTCGGCCGGGCGGTGCGTTTGCGAAGATGGATTGCCCGGCGCCTCCGCCCGGCACCGCGTCGGCAGCACGGCGTCGGCGACCGCGCCGCTGGAGGCCCCGGTCCCTACGTGAGCCCCTGTCGTCGGCCCGGGCATCGAAAATCACCCGGCGAAGAACAGGAAAAAGGAGAGGAAGACGATTGCGGGCAGCGCAATGCCAACGACAAATCCGGTGAGCACCTCCCTCAGAATCCCCTCGTCGCGTTTCCGAGGCGCTCTCTTTTCCTCCTCGGTACTGAGCCGGGCAATCATCACCAGGAAGAAGAGGACGGCCACAATCCCTCCCAAGACAACAATCAGCGCAATGGTCATGGCGTCGGTGCACAAAGAAGAGGAGAAGCGGGACAATGTGTTCTACTCTCAACTCCCGTCTCAGTTTGCAGGCACGGCATCCGGAGAGACGGATTCAGAGTAATCCCCGAGACCCGGGCCTGCCCCGCTGGGGCCTGGAGGCGGGCTCGAAGGCCTGGTCGAGGAGGAGCGACGTCCCGGATGTTGCCGATGGGCGTGTCTCCTGTGCCACCCCCCCCTCTGGACGGCCGTCCGCAACGGTGCACCATGCGACGCCCTCCGCGCACTGTTCTGTGTGCGCTGTTCTGTGTGCGCTGTTCTGTGTCCGGCGCACGACTCAGGGCTCGTCTAGGCCGTTCTCCACACGTGCCGCCGGAAGCCGGACCGTGAAGCAGGTGCCCTCGCCCTTTTCGGTCTCCACCTCGACGCCCCCCTCCATCTGCTGGAGGGCCTTCCAGGTCACCGCCAGGCCCAGCCCAGTGCCCTCGTACTCCCGGGCCAGGCCCTCGGACTCCTGACGGAACGGCTCGAACAGATCCTCCACCTGGGCCGGGTCCATCCCAATGCCGGTGTCCACCACCTCCAGCACGGCGTCCTGTTTCCCGTCCGTCCGGGCAGAAACTCGCACCGCACCGCCCTCTCCCGTGTACTTAACGGCGTTGCTCAAGAGATTGCGGAGCACGATCTGCACGCCGCCCTCGTCGGCCCGGGCCCAGACTGCGTCTTGGCCTCCCTCCGCCGCCAGGTCAACCCCGGCGTCTCGCGCCTGCGGGTCGAACTCCTGAACGGCCTTCTCGGCCTCCGCGGCCAGGTCAACCGGCTCGGGGGCAAGGTTCATCTCACCGGCCTCCAGCTTCGAAAGGTTGAGCACACCGGTGAGCGTGTTCATGAGGCGCTCTCCGCTGCTTTCGATCAGGGCGGCAAACTGACGGAGCGCCGGCAGGTCCACGTCCGACCGGTCGGTCTTCTCGGTCTGGTCGTCCCCGCCGACCTCCTCCCCGATGGCCTCCGCAAAGCCGAGGATGGAGGTCAGCGGCGTGCGGATCTCGTGGCTCATGTTCGCCAGGAAGACGGACTTCGCCTGGCTTGCCGCCTCCGCCTCTTGGCGGGCCCGTTCGGCCTCCTCTTTCGCCCCGCGGAGAACCGCTTCCCGATCCACGCGACCGAGCACCAGGGTGGCGTAGTCGGCTATCACTTCGACGAGGCGGCGGTCAAAAGAGTCAATTCCTCCAACCCGGCGACTGCCCACCGAGAGGGTGCCGTGGCGGCCCATCGGCACGTAGGCCGCCGCCCGAATATCCCCCCGGTTCACTGCGCTGTCTCCCTCTCGGAGGTTGTGGTAGACCTGGGTCTGACCCGTCCGGTACGATTCGGCCACGGGCGTCTCTTCGTCAAAATTATAGGACTGGCGCTCCGGCATGTGCGCCTGGAGCGCAGGGGAGACGCTGGTGGGGACCAGCCGGCCGTCTTTCGCGAAGCGGACGGCCGTGCCCGCGAAGTCGAACGTTTCGTCGACGAGGTCCACGAGCAGCGCCCCCACGGCCTCCTTGCCCTCGGCCCGAAGCAACTGGTTGGTGGCCTCGTAGAGGGCCTCGACCTTCTGGCGCCGCTGGCGGCGAAACTGCTCCCGCTGCTTGCGGCCGGTCACCTCGCGGGTAGAGCCGACGATTTTCTCGGCCGTTCCCCCCACCAAGACCGGCGTGATTCGGGTCTCCCAGTAGGTCATTTCCCCCTCCAGGGGAATCTCTTCTTCGTATTCGAGGGGCTTCTCCTGGTCGAGGCACTTCTGGTACCGTGCCTCCCGAAACCGGCCGGCCTCGTCTCCAATGGCTTCCACTGGCGTTTTCCCCCGAACGGACGCTGCGGACATCCCGGTGGCCTCCTCGTAGGCGGGATTGAGCTTCTCAATCGCAAACGACGGCTCGCCGCCGGCGTGGTCGACGTCGATCAGGAACAGAGCATCCTGGGCGCCCCGAAACATCGTGTCGGCCTGCTCCAGCTCCCGGCGGCGCTCCCTGCGCTCGGTGATGTCCTGGACCGTCCCCCGCACCCGGACGATCTCGCCCTGCGAGCTGTCCTGCCCCTTCGAGGCATCTCCATTCGCGGCCTCGGCCGCACTGGTGTCGAGTTGCGGCTCCCCGCGGGTGCGGACCCACCGCTCCTCCCCTTCCTGGGTCATCAGGCGAACCTCCATGTCGTAGGGCACGCCCTCCTCGACGGCCCTCCGGAACGCCGCTGCGACCGCATCCCGGTCGTCCGGGTGGTAAAACGCCAGACTTTGCTCCGGGGTCAGGTCGCGGTCCGGCGAAATCCCGTGGATGCGGCATGCCTGGTCCGTCAGCACGCTTCTCTCCTTCCGCACGTCGTACTCCCAGGCGCCCACATTGGCAATCTCCTGCGCCCGCTCAAAGAGGTCGTTTTGCCGCTCCAGGCGCTGCTTTCGTCGCCTTCGCGCAGTGATGTCCCGGCCGATACACACCACCCGGAACCCCTCCCCGGGGCGGTCGACCAGGTTTCCCGCAATCTCGTAGGGCACCGTGGTCCCGTCCGCGCGGCGGAGCGGGATGTCCATCTTTGCATGGCCGGTCATGAACCCGTCGGCAATCTGGGATGCGACCCGCTCCCGCTCCTCTTCGGGGACGAAGCCGAGGGCCTCCATGCCCCCAAGGGCTTCATCGGCGTAGCCGGTGACCTCCACAACGCGGTCGTTCCAGCGCGTAAGCTTGGCCTCCTCGTCGAACACGAGGAACAGATCGTCGATCGCGTCGAGCAGGCGATCGGTGTACTCCCGGTAGTGCTCAAGCTTTTTGCGGCTCCGTACCCGCTCGGTCACGTCTTGGATCAGGGTGCGCGCCACGGCCCGGCCCCCAATTTCGGTTACGCTGGCGGAGACCTCGCCCCAAAACGCCGATCCGTCGGCCCGTTCGTACCGGGCAACGGCCTGGTACGCCGCTCCGTCCCGGAGGGCAGCCCGTTTTTCCGTGGCGACCTCGCTTTCTCCTGACGGGTGGAGGTCGCGTACCGACAGGCCCTCAAGCGCGCCTGTACTGCGACCGAAGAGCGACTCGGCCTGCGGGTTGGCCTCCTGGATCCGGCCCTCCAGGTCGTGGACCAGGATGGCGCTGGAGGAGTCTTCGAACAGCGACCGGTAGCGCTCGCGGCTGCGCTGGAGCTCGGCCTCGGCCCGCTTGCGCTCGTCGATGTCGAGGTGGATGCCCGCGGCGCGGGTGACGGCGCCCTCCCCATCCCGCTCGACCACCCTGCCGATCGTCTGGATCCACTTCCAGCCGCCGGACTTCGTTCGCATTCGGATTTCCGGGTCGTAGGTGCCGGCATCTCCCTCGATGTAGGTCTCCAGCATCTGGAGGGCACGGGGCAGGTCCTCCGGATGCACTAGCGCCTCCCAGGTGCTGAAATCGAAGTCCAACTCCTCACGGGAGTAGCCCAGCATTTCGGCCCACCGCCGGTTAAAAATCACCTCGTCGGTCTCCAGGTCCCAGTTCCAAGTGCCCACGTTGCCCCCCTCCACGGCCATCGACAGCTGCTCGCGGCTGCGCCGAAGCTTCTCCTCGGTTTCCTTCCGCGGGGTAATGTCCTGGAGGGCCCCGGCTACTTTTGTCACCTCCCCCTCGGACGTCTCGGACGGGCCCCCCACGGTGCGGACCCACCGGCGGTGTCCCTCCGCGGTGACGACCGGGAGCTCCAGGTCATAGGGCGTTCCCGTCTCCACACAGCGCTCAAACGCCTCCCTGACCTGCGGGCGCGCCTCGGGAGCAAAAAACTGGAATCCCTTCTCCGCGGTGAGTGCCGGTTCGCCCTCCATCTCCAAGATTTGGTAGAACGCCTCCGACCCGGTCCCTTCTCCGGTCTCCACATCAACCTCCCACGCCCCCGCCAGCCGCTGGGTCTGCTCCAGGAGGCCCTTCTGCCTGCGGAGCTGTTCCTCTCGCTCTCGCTCCTCGGTCACGTCCCGCTGGACGGAGACCCAGTGCTGAATCTCTCCCCCTTCCCCTGTCACTGGGGCCACGTTCCACTGCACCACGTACGGCGTTCCGTCCTTCCGGTAGTTGACCGTCTCCCCCTGCCAGCGCTCCCCCGCCTCCAGGGCTGCGCGGAGCGAGCCGAGCACTGCCTCGTCGGTCTCTGGGCCCTGCAAGACGCGGGGCGTTCGGCCGAGCACCTCTCCCTCCCGGTAGCCGGTCATCGCCTCGAACGCCTCGTTGGCGTAGACAATCCGGGGCCCGGGCTCGTCGAGCGGCCCGGCCTCCGTGACCAGTACGGCCTCCCGGGCCTGCCCCACCGCCTCGGCCAGAAAGCGGTGCTCCTGCTCCCGGACCCGGCGCCGCAGCACACGCTCGGTCACGTCTTTCAGGACCACCTGCCGCCCCGTGCCTCGTCCGTACCTGCTTTGGGACAGGCGGAAGTATCGGGCGGTCCCGTTCTCGTCGACCTGGAGGGGCTCCGCCCCCTCCGCAATTGCCTCCGCCACCTCCGGAAGGAGATCCGAAAGGCGTCGGCCGGCGGCGCTCTTTGCCGCCAAGGCCGGAAAGAGCGTGGCGGCCGCCTCGTTGTAGTTTCGCAGCCGTCCCCCCTTGGAGAGCACTAAGGCCGGATTTGCCTGAGTGCCCGTCCGGCCCGTCTCTTCAAACCGATCCTGGTAAACAAACAGCACGCCGATCGCAAACGCCGCCACGCCGACCGGCTCGTGACTCACGTCCAGCAGTGCGGGGCTAAGGTACCCCAGCCCGTTCGCGATGAGCGGAAGGGCCGTCAGCCCGAACAGGCCCGCCAGCCGCCCGGCCCCGACCTGAACGCGCCGCAACGGCTCGGCGACCATGAAGAAGCCGACTGCCGCCAAGGTGTAAGACAGAGCGGCGGTGATCCAGTAAAGCGTTCGGTGGTCGATCTGGAGATGAGCAAACGGGGTGGTGTGCCACCCGGCCGCGAAGTACAGCCCGTGCCAGGCGTTGGTCAACTTTGTGAGCGTCACCACCACAAACACGACGAGAGCAATTCCTTGAACCATTCGGCGCCGGTGCAGCCTGCGCCCGCTGTAGGCGGAGCAGAGCCAGCCCCAGGCCCAGACCGTGCCGAACCCGACGACGAGCCCGGCCTCGTAAAAGACGGTTTTCCACTGCAGGCCCGGGGCGAGAAGCATTCCGACGTGCGCAACGGCCCAGAGGCCGCTCGTGGACAGCAGGGCAACCAACCCGCGGCGTACGTCCGAACCCGCAATCCGCTGGGCCCGCCACGCCCCGAGCAGGCAGGACAGGGCCGCCCCCCCGAACACCGAGATGTATATTAAATAGACGGGTTTACCAAGAGGCGGTGGCCACATAAACATGTCATATTTTCCTCCGGCGAAGCATTACGCTGTTTTCAACCCAAACCTCCTTCGCGAATGTAGGATTCGTCTCTTGCTTTGTCGTTTTACTTTTGTCTCGGCGTGTAAATCAAACCAGTACGGCACAACGAACCCTCGGGGCCCAGCCGAACCTTCGGCCGGAGCGGATGGGACCAGTTGGACAGGCAGAAACGACCAGATCCGAAAGCAGGCCTGCCCCGGCGGGTGCGGTTTCTGCGGGTGCGGTTTCTGCGGGTGCGCTCTCTACGAGTGCGCACTGCCTACGGCCTCAACGTCGACCCCTGTGACCTCGAACCGCGCGCCCCCCGCCTCGCTTTGGGTGGCCGAGAGGCTCCACCCGTGCGCCTTCGCGATGGACTCCACGATGGAAAGGCCCAGCCCCGTCCCCTCGTCGCTGGAGGAATAGCCCGCCTCGAAAACCGCCTCGGGGTCGTCCCCGGAAAAGCCCGCCCCGTCGTCCTCCACGTAAAACCCATCACTCAGTGCCCCGACCCGCACGGTTACGGTGTCCCCTCCGTGCTCAATGGCGTTGCGGAACAGATTCTCCAACAGTCGCCGGACCCGCTCCGCGCTGCACCGTAGCCGGCACGCCCCCTCGAACTGGAGGGTTGCCCCTTCGGCGCTGCCCTGGTCTGCACCGTCCTGGTCCGTACCGACCTGGTCCGTACCGACCTGGTCCCAGCTCGCCTCGGCCATGGCCGCCAGGCCATGCGTCGATAGCTCCTCCGGGCCGATGTCCTGCCCGCCCCAGGTCAGGGTCAGCACGTCCTCGATAATCTCGTCCATGCGGCCCAGGGATCGGTCCACCGCCGCCAGGTGACTCCGGGTCTTCTCCGGGGCCCGCTCCTCACGGGCCAGACGGAGGCGTCCCGTCGCCACGTTCAGCGGGTTCCGGAGGTCGTGGGCCACCAGGCCCGCGAAGCTATCGAGCCGGGCGTTCTGGCGCTTGAGTTGGGCCTTGGCGCGGCGCTGCCCCAGCTCGTAGCTGGCCCACTGCGCCATCAGCTCCACAAAGACGCGCTCGCGCCCGGCAAATGCCTGTTCTCGAGGTTCCTCGGCCGCGAAGCAAAACGTGCCGTAGAGTTCCCCCTCTACAATGATCTGCGCCCCAACGTACGCCCCGAGTTCAAACGTCTGATGCGCCGGGTCGCCGGCCCAGCCCTCGGCGACGGCGTCCTGCACGACCAGCGAGCGTTCTTCTTGAATCGTGTTCCGGCAGTACGACCGGGACAACGGGCAGCTCTCCCCCGGCTGAAGAAGTGGATGGGTGCCCGAGGCAAAAACGATCTCCTGCGTCTCGTCCGTAATGCGCGTCAGAAAGCCGTACGGAAGCCCCAGGTGCTCCCGCCCCAGGTCGATGAGGCGCCGTGCCTTCTCTTCGAAGCCTGCCTCCCGATCGGCCGTGATGCGGTACATCGACCGCAGCGCCTCCCGCTCGTTTTCTAGGACGTGCTCCCGCGCCTTTCGCTCGGTGATGTCCTGAAACGTGCCCCGGACGCTGGTGACTTCTCCCGCTTCGATCTGGGGCGTCCCGCGGGCCCGCACCCACCGCCCCTCTTTCTGCTCGTGCCCGACCGGCAACGCCTCCCCGCCGAGCCGCAACTCTCGGTCGAAGGGCACTTCCTCCTCAACGGCACGCTCGATCATCCCTTGAATGACAGGCTGGTCTTCGGGATGGTACGCCGCGATCGCCTCCTCTGCGGTCGGCTCGTAGCCTTGCGGGAGGCCGTGGATCTCCCGCACCTGCCGGGTCCAGAAGACCTCCCCGGACGACACCTCGTACTCCCACGCGCCGATGTTGGCGAGCTTTTGGGCCCGCCTGAACAGATCGTTCTGGCGCTCCAGTCGCTCGCGGGCGTCGAGTTGGTTCCAAATAACCACCCCTTCCACGAAGGCGACCGTCGCCAGCCCCCCGACCGTGGGCAGCGCCTCGGCGGCACGGACGGGGCCGAACGCCGCCCCCGCCGTGCCGGCCAGAAGCCCACACCCCAAAAACCACCAGACGGGCCTCATGGACTGGGCCCCGATGGCTACGGCAAACGGAAGAATGCCGTAGAGGAGCAAAATTCCCATGTCGTAGCTCCCGGCAAACCCATTGAGCGTGGCCACTGAGCAGAACCACGCCATGAGAATATAGCATGCGCCCCTTGCCCACACCGCAAACCGGCGCCGGACCGCACCTGACGCGTAGGATGCCCCGACCAGTCCGACGAGGAGAGCCGACAGCCCGAGGCGGGCCCACATCGGGTCGGTCGCCTGGGGATCAGGGGCCGCGAGAAGGACGCCAAACACTGGCACCACCACGGCCCCCAGAAGACCGAGCAGGCGGTAGGCCTGCACGTCCGACTGCTGCTCGCCGGACAGCTCCTCCCCCTCGGGCCGAAGGATTGAGAACGGGGGCCAGGCCAGGTCGCTCATGACAAAAATCTGTCAGGGGAGGCATGTGCTAGCGAACGAGCGGCCTCTCCGGGCGGGACGGCCCCCAAGCGGAAAAGCGTGCGCATTTGCGCTCTCCGCCGGCCCTGTTGACCTCAATCTGCCAAGGGCACTACACGCCATGTGCTCGGGATGTCGCACCACGCAGAGGGCACCGTCGTGTCGAAAAGACCGTCACGCTGAAGGTGCTGCCGTCATAGGAGCAATAATCATGCGAGAGTGACCTTCCGGCCACTGCGGGGACGCCATCGTCGCCGCCCTGTGACGGGAGCGGGTCTGTCTGGCATGAGTCGTTTTTAGATGCCCGCTGCACGAGAACGAGACCGGGGCGAGAAAACCGGACGGGGGAGCGTGCCCGGCATGCGGGGAGGGCCCCGGGAACGCCCTGCGCCAGCCCCCGGCCCCGTCGGCCCGCCTTTCTTTCGGGGGCCGCCGGACGCTGGACAGGCACCGCTCCTGCGGCTCTTCTCTGCACCATCGGCGTCTCTCGTCGCGTCACGCGCAAGGGGCAGAACCCATTCGATCTGAGGAGGACATTTTCGCACCAGACGGCAACGTTCACGTTGGAGAAATGCCCGGAGGGGAACGAGGCAGTCGCCACGCGCTGCAACCGTACCGTCCGAACGCAGCACTCAACGGGCCCCATCGCCGGCCGTCCCGCCATCGGTCGGTCCGACAGCGGGCACGAACGGGTAGCCCCCCGCACGCGTCCTGATGCAGGGGCCCCGATGCCGCCGCAGGGGCCCTCGCGACCCTCCGTTGTTCTCAGTCGTCACCGCTTCCGAGCCCGTGTTTCAAACGCTTCTGGTTGCCCATGACTTCTCCCCCTCCTCCAACCGCGCCCTGGCCCACGCGGTGGACCTTGCCGCCCGGACCGGAGCGGCACTCCATCTGATGTACGTGGACCGAACGGCCGAGGGCGTGCTGTTTGAGGGCGGAAAGGCGCCTCCGGACGACGAGCTGCAGGACCGGTTCGAGGAACGGTGCCACGCGTCGCTTGCCCCGCACGACCGTTCCCCGGCCGAGGACCGAGTCGTGTGCCACGCGGTGCGGGGCGTGTCCCCGGCGCCCCTGCTCGTGGAGAAGGCCGAAGAGATCGACGCCGACCTCATCGTGACCGGGACCGAGGGGCGCCGCGGCGCCCGGCGGCTCATCGTCGGCAGCGTGGCGGAGGAGGTGCTCCGCACGGCGCCCTGCCCGGTCCTGACGGTCCGACAGCGAGAGGCTGGCGGGGCGTCCGGGTCCACGGGCGAGGCGGATGACGCCTCCAGCTCTGCGGATGACGCCTCCAGCTCTGCGGATGAGGCCCCCAGCTCTGCGGATGAGGCCCCCAGCTCTGCGGTGGAGCAGATCGTCGCACCGGTCGACTTTTCCGATCTCACGGAGGTGGCCCTGCGGCACGTGGCCCAGATTGCGCCCCTCTACGACGTCCCGGTGACGCTGGTGCACGTCGTGGAGGACCCGACCATGCCGTCCGTCTACGAGGTGAACGCCTCCGCGGTGCGGGCCCGAGCGGCCGAGCAACGGGCGGAGGAGGCGCTTCAATCGCTGGGGGCGCCGATCGAAGAAACGGGCGTGTCGGTGTCCTATCTCGTCCACCGGGGGCAGACCACCAGCACCGTCGTGGAGGCCACGGGCCACCGGGACACCCTGACCGTAATGGGAACGAAAGGCCTGTCTGGACTGCGCCGCGTCATGCTCGGGAGCGTGACCGAGGCCGTCATCCGGGCGTCCGACGGGCCCGTTCTGGCGGTGCCCGCCTCCGCTCAAGAGGCTTCCCCGGCGAACGAGTAGGACCAGGGCGCCCCCACTGCCCGTCGGCGCCCGCGAGCGGCGCGTTCCACCGGACCGGACATCTGTGGCCTCTCCGGTAGGGCCGCCCCCACTGCTTCAGAGGCACCAAGCCTGTCCCCCCTAGCCGGCCTGTCCCGGGAGCAGACCCATTTGGCACGAAGGGCCCTGTACAAGGGGGAAGTGGCCTTGCACCTTTTGTAACAGCGACGTTGGGCATGGACAGAATGCGCTCCTCAAATGCTTTTGTCCTTGCGGCCACGACGCATGTCCGTGCACACCGGCTTTCCTGTAACATTATCGTATTACCGAGTTTAATTTTTTGTAACACGGCCCGATAACCTAAAACACCTTCCGAGCTTGGCCTCCCTTCACGGTCAGAGACAAGTGCCATGCTTACCCAACTCTTCGGATCTGGAGACTCTACACGGACGGACGCACAATCACCTGTGGGCAACGCTGGAGACGGCGCCGACGGCAGCCCCATCCAGGACGACGAGGGCAGCTCAGGAGTGACCGAGGCCGCCCTCATTGAGGGCGTCCACCGGTCGATGGGCGTCATCGAATTTCGCCCCGACGGGACCGTTGAGGCCGCCAACGAAAATTTCCTCGATCTCATCGGGTACGAGCTCGGGGAGATTAAGGGCGAGCATCACCGCATCTTTGTGGAGGACGAATATGCCCGGTCGGAGGAGTACCACGCCTTCTGGGAGAAGCTTCGGCGCGGGGAGCCGCACGAAGGCCGCCTGAAGCGAGTCGACAAGGACGGTCGCGTGCTGTGGCTTCAGGGCACATACGTTCCGGTGTTTGGGGAGGGGGAAGAGGTCCGGAAGATCGTCAAAATCGCAAACGACATCACCGATCGGGTCGAGGCCAAAAACAAGCGGGACACCCTCACCGAGCAGGTGGAGATCCTCTTGGGCGCGATGGACCGGTTCGCGGATGGGGACCTGACCGTACGGATCGATGCGGAGGCGGACGGAGACATCGGGCGCCTCTACGACGGCTTCAACCGGTCGGTGGACAACCTCCAGCGGATGGTCGAGCAGATCCGAGAGGTGGCCCAATCGACCATGGCGTCGGCCGGTCAGATCAGCTCGTCGTCGGATCAGATGGCCGCCTCGACCGAGGAGCAGTCTGCACAGGCAGAGGAGGTGGCCGCGGCGGTGGAGGAGCTCAACCAGACGATCGACGAAAACGCCCGTAGTGTCCAGTCGGTCGCCGAGGCCGCCGAGGCCGGTGGCCAGAAGGCGCGAGAGGGCGGCGAGGTCGTCGAAAAGACGACCGAGAAGATGGAAGAAATTGTGAGCGCGGCCCAAGAGACCGCTTCTGTCATCGAGGGGCTTGCCACCTCTAGCGAAAAGATCGGCCGGGTTGTCGATCAGATCGATGAGATTGCCAACCAGACAAACCTGCTTGCGCTGAACGCGGCAATCGAGGCCGCCCGGGCCGGAGAAGACGGGGCGGGCACCGGCCAGGGGTTTGCCGTCGTTGCCGAAGAGGTGCGCGAGCTCGCCGAGGAGGCCGACACGGCGACTGATGAAATCGCTGAGATGATCGAGCAGGTTCAACGAGAAACCAGCGGCGCGGTCGAGGCAGCACGCCGAAGCAGCCAGAAGGCCGAAGAGGGAATGGAGCTTGCCGACCGGACTGGTGGGGCCATCGAGGAAGTGATCACCTCCATCGGTACGGTGGAGGAGCAGGCGGAGGAGATCGCGACCGCCTCTGAGCAGCAAAGCGCCACCAGCGAGCAAATTGCACAGAGCGTCCAGTCGATCTCGACGGCGGCTCAGGAGTCGGCGGCCGGCGTAACCCAGGTGGCCGATTCGGCCGATGAGCTCGACGCCCTCACCGAGCGCCTTCGCGGCGCGGTCCAGCGGTTCGATCTTGATAAGGAGGCCGAATCGCCCCGAAAAGGCCCGGGCAGGTCAGCGCCGCAGAACCACGGAGGCGATGGACACCGGTCGGGACAGGTGTCTTTGTGAGAGGAATGCAGGAGATTCTGAATGCATGGGCAGAAGCGTGCAGTCTCTGTGCCTCGAAAAGAGGGCCTGAGAGAGCCGCCTCGACGACCTGAGATTGATCAATCCGAGAACGATTCCGCCACCGGCAGGTCCAGAAGAAACCGGGTGTAGAGGACCGTCTCCTTCGAAAACTCCTCCGTCACGGCCTCCAGGCTCGGCCTCCAGGCGTCTTCCACCCAGGCCCTCCAGGCCGGATGCTCGGCGCACGTCTCCCAGTCGCACGTCGCACTGGTTGCGCTGATCCCTGCGAGCTCCGGGGCCATCGTTTTCGTCAACAGACTCGCCACTCGGGCCGCATGCACGCCCTGCCCCCCCCCCACGGTGCTGCCGCGGCGCTGCGTCGCGGCATCGGCCAGGGGCTCAGGGAGATGCAGCGTCTCGGCCGCCCACGCTGCGGCCTCGACGTGATCGCACCCGAAGGCCGCCTGCTCCATGACCTGCGGATCCGCGTTCCCGTATCCCCGGTCCGTTCGGTCCTGGCTGTAGAGGGCGGCCGCTTTCTCCGGGTAGCTGTGGAGAAGCACGAGTTTGCCCAGGTCGCAGATGAGTCCCTGGGCGAATCCCTTCCACTCGAAGGAGGCCCACATCGGGGCGGATTGCGTCGGGGAGGCCTCCTCCGCGGAGGGCTCCGGCTGGTCCCGAGGCGGGTGGTCCCGGGAGGGGTCGGGCGCCCCCTTCGACGGGTCGTCCCCGTCCGGCGGCTCGCCCCCGCCCGACGACCCGCGCAACAGCCGTTGGGTGAGGGCGGCCGTCGCTTCGCTGTGGTAGATGAGGCGGGTCAGTTGCGGGCCGGCCGGCCCGTCTCGAAGGGGGCGCCACCTTCGCATGCTCAGCTCAACGACCAGCCCCGCCGCCGTGACCGGACCGATCATTTGAACGGCCGGGCCCAGCTCGCCGATCGGCCGTCGAAGATGGCTGTTGATGCGGCGTAGGATCCCGCTCTCAAGCCGGGGGTCGCAGTCTACCGCCGCAGAAACGGCCTCCGCGCCGGCGAAGCCTGACTCGTGGAGAGGCCCCAGAACTTCAGGAAGCGCCCAGGGAAGCGGGGGCACCTGCAAGTCGGAATCGTTTTCAATCACGCTGGGAAGCTCGACGTTGTCCATCGGTCGGGGAAGAGGCAAACCAGAGGGCTGCCGGTCAACGGAACCCGCTTTCCGTCGGAACAGGTCCAACCCGGGCGGGCCCGGCCGCCACGGGCCCGAGACTGTGCGCCAGTGCGTTGAGGGATCTGCTCACACGGCCACCAGACACCGCGCGCACCCTCCCCGTGCGAAAAGGCTTCTTCCCGGCACCGGACTGGACTTCCACTTTGGCAAGGAGGCCACCTGAGTCCAAACGTAGTGATCTGGAACGGCCCGCATGAGTTCTCCCAAAGAGGGAAAATCGCGTCACGGTTTCCGCTTCTAGAGTGCGTCCATGTGGAGACTGAAAACTTAAAGTCTCTTCACGCCATCTAAAAAAGCCCTTCCACGCTCGATGTGTGTGCCCTCGACGTACTGGATCGATGAAGAGGAGGAGGGGCGCCCGATGACTTGAACGCCGCTGGGAGGGGCGGGCCACCGGCTGCAGCCCCTACAGGCGCAGCAGGCGTTGGCTCCGAGAGGAGACCCTGCCGGGCCGGACTGGCCCTGCGGTTTCTCTGCCTCGCTGTCTGGACGGAGGACCCGCCCCTGCCGGCAGTCCATCCCGCGCAGCCCGAACATCGGAGCTCAGGGTCAGGGCGGCCAAGCGGGGGCCGTGGATGGGCTGTCACCGCGGCAGAGCGAACCCTGTGACCGAGCGGAAGCGCAGGTGCTCCGTCTGGCCCTCGGGTCCAACACACCTGGCCCAGACGCCACTCGATCTGAACCTCCCCTAGCTTTACCTGCCATGTTTGGGACGTCCGGCGTGCTATTTGGGTCGGTGGTCGTCTGGGGCGCAGCCGCAATCTGGGCGGCAGGCACGCTGACGCTCCTGATCTCTTCTTTCGCCCCGACGGAACACGAAGGGCCAACCCGGCTCCCCGCTTGGGACGGTCCTCCCCCGCGTGTCTCCGGCCCCTACAGAACGGCATCCGGGACCGGGCCCCACAATGCAGACGGGCCGGTTGGGCCTCCAGGCGCCTCTTCCCGCCGCTCCGGCCTGCCAAGGCCCCACAGTCAACTCGGCTCCATGGACCGGCCCCGCCCGTCGGTTCGCTCCCTCCGCGCCGATCTTGACCAACGGCCCCATCTTGACCGGCGGCACGGCGCCTCGCCCCCCGGCACGCGTCCCCTGCACTGGCTGCCATTCAGGTCCCCGCGCCCGTGGTAGACGCAGTCCCACACCGGCGGCCCCCAGCTCCTCCGAGCACGCGTGCCTGGATCAAGCTTCAGCTTCTCGGTTCGGACTGTGGAAGTTCGGGGCGCCTCAGCGGAACGACCGGGCCCTCTGGTCTCCGCTTCCGATGTGCGAGGACGCGGATCGTCCCCGACTCACTGTCGCCTCACGCCGAGTCTGACCACCGCGAGATCGCATCTGTCCCGGGGCGCCTGTCCTCAGTGGAGTTTGCCGCCCCGATCCCGTCGTCCTGGCCGGCGTCTTTCGTCCGGGCCTGTCGTCTTCGTCGCCGGTGGGTTTCAATCTGGCGGTTGCGGCTCGACGGCCGTGGGGAGGCGCCTCCCCTGAGGACCAGGAACGCCGTGCCGGCGGCGGCGATCACGACCAGTGCAATGGCGATTTCAGTCCACATTTCGTCGGGGGGATGTTGGGATTCACAAGTCGCGCGGGGATGGGCTGGCGGCCCCGCTTCCGTTCGACGTGCCTCGTGCCCCGCCTGGCGCTCTGCCTTAGTTGCTGTGCCCGTCGGCGTCGGTGTCGACGACCTTCACCGGGTCCTCGGCCCCCGGCTCGACCTTTGCCTTCACAATTTGCCCGTCCGGGTATCCCTGGCCGGTCTGCTCGCTTCCGCAGTCGACGTACACCACGGTGCCCCCGTCGGAGTGGTCGATGTCGCAGGTGGCGGTTTCCCCGGCCCCGATCGCCAAAATCCCACTTCCGTACCGGCCGGAGCTCTCGGGCGCCACCGCGCTGGCGATTGCTTCGTCGCTCGGGTAGGGATGGCTCACGTCGATGCCCCCAAGCTGAGAGGGCTTTTTGTGGGCCACGACGATGTCGGTGCCAATCAAGACAGACCGTTGAGCGAGGGCGTCCTGGGTAGCCTGCCGCTGGCCCTCGCCGAACGCCTCGATCCCGGCGACGACGGAGAGGCCAACGATTACCGCAGAAAGTGCGAGCAGAAGAAGTTGCTGTTGACCCATTGGGGGCTACTGGTCGATGGATGTCATTGCGCGGGCCCTGCCTCCCGTCACGGTCCCCCCTCGGCTCCCTTGCGGGCGCCTGACGACTCCTGGTGGGCGATCGTCGGGCAACCGGTTTGCCTCAGGGTGACGAAGGCTACGGGATGGAATCCACTCTTTGGAATACGAGGCTCTGCAAACTGATTCTAAAAGATCATACAGACGTGGAACGTCTGCCCGGTAGCGCCTGCTTCCGGGTCGCCGACAGGGGGGCGTGCCGGGGGCGGCCCTCGCGGTTCTCCCTGTGGCGTCTCCGAACATCTCAGGTTGTTGGAGAGCCGGAAGGCTACTGGCAGTAGCCTTCTCGTTTCGACTAGCTATGACCTCGGCCTCGGCCGGACTGGCGGTGTGCTCTTTCGAGTCCTAGGCCCGAGGAGAGAGCTTCTTCTGGTGCAAACCACCCGCCCGAGGCGTCCGACAGATCAGTACGCTCGCGGAGACAAAGGGGACTTCAATTCCGCGGCCCCCGGCCTACACGTCGCTTTCCAAATCACAGCCTGCATCGGTCGGAGGAGCGGAAATTGCTCTTTCTTTTCCCTTCGATGAAGAAGGTTACCCGACACGGAATGCGGTGCCCAACGGTAGACGGTGCCCCACGGCGAAGTCCCCGTGGTGAGGTGCAATGCTGCCGAAAGGCGGGCAAACGTTCTACGTCGCATCGACGACAAACTCGCACTGAGGACACTCCCCATCAGCGTCGCAGCGCCGCTCGACGGGGAGCTCGGTCAGCTCCTCAATCATTGCCCGTGCCAGGTCACAGGCTACCTCTCCGTGAGCCCGCACGCTGGCGGACAAGGGGCAGCTGCTTCCCTCCAGGCGGTACTGCTGTTCTTCCTCATGCATCTGCGGGAGCCCTCCCATCTTTTCAAGCACGTCGCGGGCGTGGCCGACCCGCACGGAAGCTTCCGAAACCAGCACATCCGGTTTTTCCATCTGCCCGAGCCGCCGCCCGGTTTCCTCAAGGATTGGGTCCGCATTCACCCATTCCGTCTTCTGAAGAACGGAGAGGAGGGTGTTCAAAAGCGTATCGTACGGCTTCGGAAAGAGATCTTCCGCCTTCCGGGTGAGCCCGTAGACGTGCTCCGGCTTCCGTTCAGTGGGGCGCCGGCCTGTAACCTCCACGATGCCGTCGGACTTCAGATTCGAGAGCTGTGCTCGGACGGCATTTCGCGTAAGCCCCAGGTGGTCGGCCAGTTCTCGAACCGTGCGGTCCTCCGGCCGAAGCAGCTGAACGATCTGGCGACGGGTTCCACCAAGGAGGGCTTGCAGAAGCGGGAGCTCGTCCATTGAAGGTTGATCGGAGGTGAAGGACAATGAGACTCAACGTTTGCGCTTCATAGCTGTCTGGAATACCTGAAACAGACATTTGGTTTCTTTTCAGTCGCAGAGGGCTTCACGGTCTCCTCCAGTCGGGAGCGGCGCAGAATCTTGACCCGAATCAGGCATCAACATGGGCGAGTGGATGAGACCAAGAGCGTAGTGGACAAAAAAGACGAGGGGAAACCCCCCCCTGGAATGGCTGCCACGGAGGACAGGTGGCAGGGAAAACAGAACCACTTCGAGCATAGCTGCTGGGGGGATGGCGCATACAAGCGGTCTTCGAAGCGGGACGGAACTCCAGTACAGCCCCTCGAAAAGAGAAAGCTTTTCTTCCTCGGAGACAGCCGGTCCTCTGCAGGCAGTTGGCCAACTGTGCGTGCAGAAGCAACGGCAGCAGGCAGGGATCTACACTGTGGCTGCTACACTGCGTCGCTTATACCGCGTCGCTTTCCCAGCCCTCGGTGAAGATGCGGCCGTCGTCGACGCCCTCCTCCTGCAGCATCTCTTCGCTGTCGACCACCATCGGGGGGATCCCGCAGATGTAGTAGTGCGGGTTCTCGAAGCGCTCGTCCACTACATCGCCCAGGTGGGTCTGTACGTGCCCGGTCGGCCCGTCCCAGTCCTCGTCGGACAGGGAGTAGAGCACCTCCAGATTGTCGCGGCCCGCGGACAGGTGGTCGAGGGTCTCCCGGTACATGATGTCCTCCTGCGTCCGCTCCCCGTAGAGGAACGCCGCCCGGCCGCTGCCCTCGCTCAAGTACTGCTTGAGCATCGCGATCATCGGGGTGATGCCCGTCCCCGTCGAGAGGAAGACCACGTCCCGATCCAGGTCGCGTAGATGCAGGTTGCCGCTGGGCTTGGTAATTGTGATCTCCTCCCCCACCGACCGGTCGTGCATCCAGGTCGAGGCCGTGCCGTCCTCGTAGCGCTTGATGCCGAGGGCCAGGGCCCCGGTGCCCGGCAGGTTGACCGGCGTGTAGGGCCGCCCGACGACGTCTCCGTTCTGCTCAAACTTGATCACGACGTGCTGGCCCGGCTGGTAGGAGAAGGTATGGTCCCCCGCCTCAAGAATGAACTGCTTGACCCGAGGGGTCATTTCGTGGATGGAGGTAAGCGTGGTCTCTAGCGTGTCGGAAGCCATGGCAGGATTGTAACGTGTGACGTGGGAGGATGAGCAGGAAGAACGGGGACCCGGGGTTATCCGCTGAACCCATCGTAGAGCATCGGTGTGGCCTGAAGCACGGCAGCCCCGAGGAAGTAGGTCGGAAGGAGTGCCATCGGCGCGACAAGGGCTGCGACCGCTCCGGCGAAGTTTGCAACGGCGGCCCATCCGTACACCGAGGCATTCGGCCCGGCCGTGAGGGCGGCGGTTGCCGCAAATCCGATCCCGGGGCCCGCGAACCAGAGCACTCCATAGGCCAGCACCTCAATCGTCTCGCCGGCGGGAATGGCCCCAAGTGAGACCCCAAAATTGATCAGAATCCCAGTCACGCCTAGCGCCGGCCACAAGAGGGAGAGGGTCTGGTCGCTAGACTCTGGTCGGTCCCAGAAAAAGGATACTGTGATTGGAAGCAGGGCCCCGACCAGCCACAGGGCGGTGATCGCAAACGGCACGTTCGAGAAGGTAGAGGAAAGTGAGGTGATGACTTGGGACCCAACCCAGCCGATAAGAACGGCCAGGCCCCATGTCTTCACGACGGTAGAACGGGTGATACTCATGAGCTTGGTGGTTTGTGTAAAGAGTAGAGTGGGATCCTTGGGGACGCGCCCAAGAGGAAGTATCTAAGGCGATTGGTTGCGGCGTGCCACCTTTTTGAAAGCTGCTCTACAAAAAGCTGCGCTCCGAAAAGCCCCCCACCGGCCTCGTGCCGATGGGGGCTTTCTTGGCGTGGGCGCTTGGCACGGGGAACTTCTCTGCGCACTGCTCGGCCGTACAGCAGAGGTCCTATTGCGTCGCGACAATCTGGCCGCGCATCTCGCCGTTAAGGTTCTCGGCGGTGTGGTGGTTGAGGGAGAACGGCGTGTCCCCACCGGGCTGGATGTTCTGGTCCACGATCCGTTGGGCCATCTGCGCCGGCGTCGTCACGAACTCGATCCCGCCGGCCGGCTCGATCGAGGCATCCCCGGCTGGCGCGCGGGCTGAGGAAAGGCCCTCAGCGTCTCCTTCCTCTCGGGTCCAGGTGCCTTCAATCGTGAGCTCGTTGTTCGCAGAATCGTAGGTCAACGTCCGGTCCGAATCGCCGGTGAGCCCCTCCGCCGCGATGCCGGGATTGAAGCCAATGGCCCGGTTCGGGCGGCTGGCCGGCACGTTGGATGCGATTAGATGAGACGTATTCACCAGGTCACCGTTGGAAAGCTCCACGCCACGAGTCACGGTAGTTTGCGGGTCACCCTGTCCCACGACCGCAAAGGACACCGGGCCGAGCCGCCCACGGACGTTGGTGTGGAGGTGAAGCCCAATCAGCTTGTTTAGGTCTTGGCTAGAGGCGTTGGCGTTCTTCGAGCCTCGAAGGACCTTATCGAAGTTCAAGCCCTGAAGAGTAATCGTGTAGTCGAGCTGGATCTCTCCGTCACGCACGACAAATTCGAGCTCCGCGGTCCCACTTCCAGTTGACGTTTCACTCGTCGGAATTGCACCCGGTGCAGAACCTCGTGCATCGTCGGTGATTTGCGAGCCCTCGATTGTCGCCTCGTAGGTGGTCGTTGGGAGGTCCGATAGTCTTACGTCCGGCACGTTGACTTCAACATTCGCGAAGTCGCCGCCGGTCCCCGGACCAGTAGTCGTCGCGAGGGCGGGCTGCTGGGCCGGAACGCGGTAGCCATCCGCATCACCGAGGAAGGGGGGCGTGCCCGCCGCCGCGCCTGGACCTGCGAGGTTCGGATTCGGCGCAAGGCCCGCCGGGCCGCGGTGGATCATCGCGAAGAAGTCGCCGGTCTCCTCAATCGTGTCGAAGACCTGCTGGGGAGAGTCGTCGTTCGGGTCGACCGGCTCGAGGACATCGAGCGCCACGTTCTCATGGACCTCATTGACGGCTAGGTCCCTCTCGCTGATGCCGATGAACGCCCCTACCTGACCGGACGAGCTGTTTCCGGTGTGGAGGTCGATCGAGAGCGTCTTCGCGCCGACGTTCCCCTGATAGAGAACCTCAATCGCGTCGACCGTGACTGCCCCCACGGGCCCATCGTAGGCCTCGTCGGCCCACTGGAACTGATTGATTGCGTAGACGGCCGCCGTCTGGCTGCTTGCCTCTACGCCGGAGATCGTCCCGTCGGTCGAGACGTGAGCGGCGTGGTCCACTGGACCGGCGTCCTGCCCGACATCGACCAGAACCTCGTCTCCATCAAGGTCCGAGGTGACCGGTCGGGTAGCAACGACAGTCTCATCGCCAAAGGCACCGTCGCCATTGTCGGTCGTCACGACGAGCGTGTCTCCTTCGCTGGCCGTCACGTTGGCGAGCCGGAGCTCAGTGTCCCCCGCCGTCAGGTCAAGGGCTTGCGTGTTAAACGTCACACTTCGTTCGACGGACGGCTCCTGTGTCTGCTGATCGTCCATCCCGGAGTCGCTGCTGTCACAGCCGGCCAGAACCAGGAGGCCCGCCAGAAGCAGCGCAGCAAAGGCGCGCGAAAATGTAAACATATCGGTGTGCATCGTTGGTGTGTGGCGTCATTCTGAGAGATATCGAGTAGCAAAAGTGCTCTTTTTGGGCTCCGAAACCCGCTGAATCTCGCTTCAGAATCCCGATCGATTTGCCCTCCAGGATTCAGAGACCAGCACCAGGGGACCCGAAAGCAGTTTGTTGATCGGGTTCGGGCTTTTCCTCACCCTAAAACAAAATAACTTTTGTTTTTTAGTGTTTACATGACACCACTGCGCACTGGAGTTGGTCGCGCTTCATAGTGAAGAAAGAGTTACAGAGCCGTCTCTCCCTCTCTGAAGCTGTTCTGAGGATCCCGCATGTCTACAAAAGAGGTGAGGCCTTGGGGTGCCCATACACTTATACAAAACTTTATTTTACTTTTTAGCGCGCAGGAGATGCGCAGTTTTACGCTAGAGAAAGTGTGCTCCCATCAGCGTTGACGACAGAGAACTGACCAGAAATGAAGACGGTGGGGCAGCACGCACGCCCCCGGCCGACGCGTGCGCCTGTTTTCTTCTCGAAGCTGTCCTGAAAGCTGCTGCAGCCCGCTGCTGTACTCTATCTGCACGCTGCTGGGTGTGCGGCTGGTCGTACGTGGTGCGTGGTTTCACGTGGGCGACATTCTCACGTGGAGGAGCATACGGAGGAGGCACCCACGCGGAGATAACACCCCTCGTCTGAGCTCATCGGAAAGCCCCATCGACTGATGTCGAGGCGAGACACGCAGTCATCGTTTGTCAAAGCCCGTTTGGGGAGATCGTCCGGACGATCTGAGAGACGGCTTTTGAGCCGTGCCGACCAGCCTTGAGAAGCAGTTAGCCCCCTCTGGAATCAGGCCAGGCCATTCACATGAGGCTTTCACATGAGGCTTTTACCCCCTGGCGAAGAACTCACTCCAGGCAAGAGGAAACGGGTCACCGGGAACTGTACCACCGGCGGTCACGCCTGACGGCCGTTTCTGACCGCCCGACGCGGCCGGAAGGCTCGGAAACGGAGGCATTTCCTGTCAGCACGTCACCGCCGAGGGCCTGAATGAAGTTTGCCTCACTCGTGTCAGGGACCGGAGTATCAGCGGGTGCCCGTCTCCACTCGTTTTTCCGACGAGGACAGTTCTAGTCGGTTTACAGGTGGAGTGGATCGGGCGCAGGCGACAGACTGGCCTGGGAGGTTGCGTTCCAGGAACGGGCCGTCACGCCATCCTTCTGTTGGAGAACCCTTCTGATCGGGACAGGTCTCGTGGGGCAAAATAGCCAGGAGCGATGCATACAGCATCCAGAAGAGGTGCCTGCAGACGCTCCCCGCAACAGGTACATTCGAGATATGTAGCAGGGCAGACCGGCCATCATCGGTGAGCCCATGACATCGATTCTGCTTGCCCTACTGTTGCTAGGAATCCTGTCCCAATGGTTTGCAGAAGACATCCAGGCAATGGCAATGTGATACATCGGCGTTGTTGCACTCTCGTGCTCTCATATTCGGATCAGTCCGGGACACGACGCTCCAGATGTTCCGCCTTAGCCCTACGTTCATCGTGCTGAAGGGCACTTTTCAGCTTCTGTCCGGTTGGTCGTTTAAATCCTTAAAGCCGCTGGGCAAAAGTTGAGCCGAGAACGCCGGGCGCCCGATCGGACCGGTCCATTGGGGGCAACTCGGAGCATGAGGGGAGCGGCCCGGACGTGGCTGACGCCGCTTCTGCCCCCGTCCGTCGGCTCCATCCCGGACTGGGGGACCTGGCGGGCCCTCCGAGTTTTTGGCACTTCCACTACTTGTACCACTAGGCACTTCGCATCATTCGCCAAATTACCCGTCCCCGCCGCGAATCGGAGTCTCGGTTGCAGCGCGGCCTTCTGATTCTGGGCATCCTGCTGATTTCGCTCAACCTGCGCCCGGCGCTTGCGAGCGTGGGCCCGCTCGTGGAGAGCATTCGCGGGGCCACGGGCCTCTCCAACGCGGCCCTCGGTCTGCTCACGACGCTGCCGCTTCTGGCTTTCGGGCTTGTCTCGGCGCTCACGCCGTTGGCGACGCGGCGGCTGGGCACCGAGGGGGCACTGGCCGCGGCGCTCTCGCTCGTCGCGGTCGGGACGCTTGCGCGAGCAGCCCCCTCAACGGCGCCCCTCTTCGGGGGCACGGTGCTCTTTGGGGTGGGCATCGCGCTGGGCAACGTGCTCCTGCCCTCGCTCGTCAAGCGGGACTTTCCGGAGCACTCCGGCGTGATGACCAGCCTCTATTCGAGCGGGATCGGGGCGGGCGCGGCGATTGGGGCGGGCACGACCGTCCCGCTGGCCGGTGTGCTCGGGTGGCGGGGCGCTTTGGGGGCTTGGGCCGTGCCCGCGGTCGCCGCCCTCCTGGTGTGGCTGCCCCAGCTCCGAGCCGGTGCGCCCGCCCGTGCGTCCTACAACATCGGTGACTCGCTTCGGGCCCTTGCACGCTCGTCGCTGGCGTGGCAGGTCGCCCTCTTCATGGGCCTTCAGTCGCTCACGTTTTACATCGCCCTCGCCTGGCTGCCGGGCTTCCTGCAGGCGCGTGGCTTCGACCCGGCCGCCGCGGGCGGGCTGCTTGCGCTCTCGCAGGTGATGGGGGTGGCCGGCTCGGCGGTCGTGCCGACGTGGGCCGCGCGACGGGCGGACCAGCGGCGCACCATCTGCTTGCTCGCGCTCGTGGAGGGGACCGCGCTGGCCGGGCTGGCGTGGCCCGGGGCGCCGCTGGCCTCCCTGTGGGTCTCGGTCCTCGGCTTCGTCCTGGGCGGTACGTTCGGGCTGGCGCTGCTTCTGCTCGTCCTGCGGGCCGCCGATGCCGAGACGGCAACCGAGCTGTCGGGCATGGCGCAGTCGGTCGGCTACCTCGTGGCGGCGGCCGGGCCGGCGGTCTTTGGCTTGCTGCACGACCTCACAGGTGGGTGGGCGGCCCCCCTCGCCCTCCTGGCGTTTGCCCTCGTGGCAAAGACGGCCGTGGGCCTGCGTGCGGGGCGGCCCGGCCAGATCCGTCCGGGCAGGTGAGGACGAGCGCATGCCGCCCTGCGCGGGCCGGGGCCCGGGCCGTCACGGCCGCCTCCCGAGGCCGACGCCGTCCCGTGGTCACGACTGTGGCTCGTCCTGCGTCGCGGACGCGGGGCCGGGCACCGGCGTCGGGTTGTCCTGGTCGTCCAGGGCCACGAGGGTAAATTGGCCGGTGCAGGCGAGCGTCCGGTCGTGCTCGTCCATCGGCTCGATGAACATGTCGACGCGGACGGTGAGGGACGTCGTGCCCGTGTCCGCGATCCGGGCGATGAGCTCGACGATCGTGCCCTCGGGGACGGGATGCTTGTAGTCAATCTCGCTCGTGCGGACCGTCACGACCTTCGTCCGGCACCAGCGCGTCGCGCAGATGAACGCGGCCTGGTCCATCCATTCCAGGGCCGTGCCGCCGAAGAGCGTGTGGTAGTGGTTCGTGTCACCGGGAAACACGGCGTGGACGATGCGCGTCTCCGCTGCCTCGTCGAGGACGGCGGCGGGACGCGAATCCGGCGAAGGGGAAGGGGCCATGATCGAGGAGGGGTGTGCTTCTCAAAAGAGGGAGTTCAGATCTGCTGGCCCTACGCCTCGCACGCCTTGCAGGCCAGCAGGTCGCGCGAGAAGCTCTGCGCCGCGTTCACGCCGTGCTGGTAGTAGAGGGACTTGACGCCCTTCTTCCAGGCCTCGACGTAGAGCCGGTTGATGTCCTTGACCGGCGTGGAGCCCGGGTCAATCGCCAGGTTGAGGGACTGCGACTGGTCGATGTGCTTCTGCCGCCCGGCGGCCTGGTCGATAATTGCCATCTGACTGATCTCGCTGAAGGTTTTGAAGACATCCTTCTCCTCGTCGGACAGGAAGTCGAGGTGCTGCACCGACCCGTCGCGCAGCGCGATCTCGTCCCACACCGCGTCGGTGTCGCGGCCCTTTTCCTGCAAGAGCGCCTGCAAGTGGGGGTTCTTGTACGTGACCTTCATCTTCGCCCGGTCCTGCACGAAGTAGTTGCTCTTGATCGGCTCGATGGACGGGCTGACCTGCCCGAGGATGAAGCTGCTGGACTTGGTCGGCGCCACGGCCATCGTGGTGGCGTTGCGTCGCCCGTAGCCCTCCAGGACCGGCGGCTCGCCGAAGCGGTCGGCGAGCTCGGCGGACGCCGCGTAGGAGCGCTCCTTGATCGTTTTCGCGATCTCGGCCCCGGTCAGGCTGGCCTCCGCCGACTCGAACGGGATCCTGTTCGACTGCAGGTAGGAGTGCCAGCCCAGGATGCCGATCCCGATCGCCCGGTGGCGCTCCGCAAAGCGCACGGCCCGGTCCATGTGCGCCATTCCCTTGGCCCCGTCGATAAACTCCTGCATCACCGCGTCGAGGAACTGCGTCAGCGTCTCGACCGCGTCGGTGTCCTTCCAGTCGTCGTAGTGGAGGGCGTTCATCGAGGAAAGGCAGCACACGAAGCTCTCGTCCGGCCCGCTCGGCAGCGCGATCTCTGAGCAGTTGAACGTCAGCGCGCCCTGGGAGACAAACACAGACTCTTCGGTGTGGGTCGTCGGGCAGTAGACCGTTTCTTGGCCTACGTGCTCGATGTCGACCACCTTATAAGCCTTCTTCGTGTTGTCTCGGTAGGAGCGCTCCTCGAGCTCAATGTCCTTGCGGGTGAGGAAGCCAGTGTTGCGCTCGATTTCCAGCGCCGCCGCTTTGTTGCCGACGATAAGTCGGTAGCAATTCTGCGTCTCGTAAAGCTTCTCTCCGCCGTTTCCATCTGGGAGGAGCGCTTCATTGCCGTCACGAAGAGAACGGATCTGAGCGCTTAGGCCCAGATTGTTGAAAAGAAGCTGCAGCTCTTGCAGGAAGTCCCGGTCGACGTCCGCATAGGCAATCTGCAATGGATTGCCCTTGCTATAGGAGACGTGGGCCGTGCCATCGGCGACAAGAAGGCCGCGGACGTACGCCCATACAGTCTCCTCGTCAGCCTCGTAAATCCACTCTGGCACCGTGCCCTTCTCGAAGCCAAGCTTCGTGAGAGCTCTGGTCTGAAGACGCTTCTTACGGTCGTTCGAGTGGCCGGCGTCGACCTCGCGCAGCTGTGGCGTTTCTCGGTCGCGCGTGAACGTACCGCCATGCTGATTTGTGAGCTCGTACTCGTTGAACCCATGCCGATTGTAGATCCGGTCCATCTTCTCCTGGATCTCCTCGGCAAGGTCGAAGTCCTTCTCCCAGATGTCGATAAACTTTTCGTCGCCAGCCTGGGTGCCGTCGGACTGCCACATCCCGAGGATAAATGCCTCGTCTGGGCAGTGCCGGTCGCCGAAGAGGCCCTTCTGCTTCTGGATCACAATCCGGTCACCGACCTCAACGTTCTGGGCTTCAGTCCGCTTGTACTCGCTTTTGCCTTGATACACAGGCATGCCATGGCGAGCGCTTACTTTTTGCTCTACGCCGTTTCCGAGCGTGATTTTGTACACCTCGGCGCTGGTCTTCCGTAGCTTCATGCGGCTTGAGCCAATCGCGTCCTCTCCGTCAAAGAGAGTAAGCTCGCCGCCCTCTTCCCAGAGGTCTTCGGCCCGTTTGTAGCCCCGGTCTGTGACCACGCGCTGGTCGCCGGTCAGGCACAAGTTGCTGGCGTGGACGTCGTAGCCCTTGTCCTTGTAGACCTGCGGGCGCCCGTCCTGCACGTTGCCGCGGAAGAGGATGTAGGGAATGCCGAGGTTCATTCGGCTCTCCACCACTTTTGCCCAGAGGGCCCGCTTGTCCGAGTCGCCATCGATCATCGCTTCCATCCAGTCGTCCCCCACGACAACGCCGTACATCATCGTCTGGATGGCGTCGCCCTCGGTCTGAATGTTGAGCCACTCCTCCACGTCGGGGTGCTCAATGTCGATGTACCCGGCGAAGTGGCCGCGCCGCGTCTCGCCCTGGCTCACCACGTTAATGATTTTGTCGAAGAGCTGGGCAAACGGGTAGGTGCCGTTCGACGTGCCGTTGTTCGTGATGGAGGCGCCGCGCGGGCGGACATCGCCGAAGTACCCGCTCGTGCCCCCGCCCACCTTGGTCATCATGCCGACCTCGGCGTGGGTGTTGAGGATCGCCTCCATCGAGTCGTCGATGTAGGAGCCGAAGCAGGAGATCGGCAGGCCGCGGTCGAGCCCAAAGTTCGCCCAGACCGGCGATGCGAGCGAGTAGTAGCCGCGCGCCATGTATTCGTAGAACCGGTCGGCAAAGCCGTCCATCTCGAGGAGGCCCTCGGCGTGCTCGGCAATTTCTCGCACGCGGTCCTCCGGGCCGGTGCCCTCCAGGAGATACCCCCGTCGGAGGAAGGTGCGGGCCTCGTCGTTGAGCCAGCCGAAGTCCGCGGAGGTTGAGGAGCGGGAACGGGTCGTGGTGGACATGGAGTCGTTCGGGTTGGAAAAAGGGAAGCGCCTTCGAGGAGCCCCCACAGGACGAGCCCGTGGGGCAGTTCGCGTGCGGGACAGACGGGGATGGACCGGGGCCCTAGAAGAGATCGTCTCCGCTCACGCTCTGCGTCATCTTCGAGTAGCTGGTCGAGCGCTTCGAGAAGAAGTCGTTGCCCTTCGTGAGCAGGACCTCCTCGTAGAACCAGCGGGTCTCGCCGAGGTGCTCGGGGTCGACCTCGAAGATCGGGTCGACGTCCACGTTCTTCAGCGACTCGTTGAACTTGTCGCGCAGGAACGCGTCCACGACCGGCCGCGGGAGGAAGTCGAGTTCCCCGTCCGCGAAGATCCAATCGAGCACCTTCTGCTCGGCGTCGTATGCCTCCTCGCAGGCCGCCCGCACCTCCTGTTCGAACGCCGGGCCGAACCACTCCGGGTGCTCCTCGCGGATGATGTTCATCAGCTCCACGCCGAAGAGCCCGTGGATCTGCTCCTCCTTCGAGGTGGCCTCCACGGCATTGGCCACGCCCTTGAACCGCTTCTCATGCTTGTCGAACGAGAGCATGATGAGAAACTGGCTGAAGAGGCTGACATGCTCGATGAAGATCGAGAAGAGCAGGATGGAGTGGGCAAAGGCTCGTTCGTCGCGGCTGCCCGTTCCCTCCAGGGCGCTGTTCAGGTACTCGACGCGGTCGATGAGGGCCGGAATCTCCTCGATTCGCTCGAACGCGTCATTCAGGCCCAGCAGCTCCAAGAGGTGCGAGTAGGCATCCAGGTGGCGCACCTCGCTTTCGGCAAAGGTCATCCCCACGGCCCCGACCTCCGGCACCGGCAGGCGGTCGTAGATGTCGGCCCAGAAGGTCTTAACCGCCACCTCAACCTGGGCAATCGCGAGCATCGTTTTCTTAATGACACTGCGCTCGGCGTCGGTGCAGTTGACGCGGAAGTCCTGCACGTCCCCTTCGAAGCTAAACTCATCGTGGACCCAGTAGGACTGCCGTATGGCCGTCTTAAACTCCAGCAGGTGCGGGTACTCGTAGGGCTTCAGGTTGACACGCTCGTCGAAGATGCTCATGGAAAGAATGGTCTGGGTAGGGAGGAAAACTGGAAATTAGGGGCTCCGCTCCAAGGCCGAAGGCGTCGCCGTGCGGCACAGTCGGGGCGCTATGAGAGGGCATCGCCCTCTCCCTTTCGTCTGCGGGCCCCCCCTGCTTGGGCGGGCGGCGCCGGACAGGCAGGCCCGAAGACGACTGCACGTCCGGCGCTGGGCTGCAGGGGGACGGTTGGGCTCCCGGCGGGGGCCTCGCACGGGACAATCGGAGGGCGGAACAGGGGAAGACACAGCGCGCTCTGAGACACAGAAAAAGCCTTCGGACGCCGGGACGCGTCACGAAGGCGGCAGAGCGCAAGAGAAGTGCAGTGGATCAGAGGGCCGGCCGCCGGCACCGCGAGCGCATCCGCGCTACGGTAGGGGCGGGCCACCAGAGCCAGTAACATACACTCCACGTCGCGGACCGCAGCCCTATGACGCGTAGGGCGGACACTGAGGTCAGCCCGGCCATCTCGGCTGGACTGAGTGTCGGGTCGCTCCTCAAGCGGGCATTCGGACTTTGACCGTTGCGCGACAGTGCCGGAATTTCACCGGGCTTCCCCCGAGACGCAGGGCGGTGCGCACGGGCACCGCACCTGCCGCCACGCCACGACAGCGCGGCCTTCAGGAGGACGGGGTGTTCACAACATGTACGCCCACCGTAGTTTCTATGATGGAGAAATGCAAGGACAGACACCAGGAAGAACGCCCCCAATCGACGGGATGACGACCGTCGCAAATGCCCCGATCCATCCCCAGACTCCTCGTTCGTGCCCGTTCGTGCTCGCGCAGTGTCGTTCCGCCCCCGTCTGCCCCTCGCCTAAAGAGGGCCCCTCGTCTAAAGACAGGTGCGGCACCGGGAGGCTGTGTCCAGAGGGATCACGTTGGCCCCCCACGACCGGCTCACCACCTGAGGCCGCCCGTCCGAGAAGGCCATTTTGCGTTCCTTGGTGTATTTTGTAAAATATAAACAATTGCTCACAGTCTTCATACCGGAACTCCCTTGGCCTTCGACATGAGCACATCCACGCGTTCCCGATACGGCCTGCGCCACGTTTTCGGTCTTTTGCTCGCCGCCGTTCTGGCGGCCCCTGCCCTTGCTCAGCCTGCCTGTGCCCAAGGGACGAGCGCGACGCCCCACATGCTTTGGCGGGTGGCCTCCGAGGCGAACGGGACGGAAGGGTACCTCGTCGGCTCGGTGCACGTGATGAAGAAGGAGGCCTATCCGCTGGACTCGGTCTTCAGGGAGGCGTTTTCGGAGGCCGACGTGCTCGTCCTGGAGGCCAATCTCGACTCCATGCAGGTGAAGGCGAAAACGCTCGTCCGCGAACTCGCGCTCTACCCGCCGGGCAAAACGCTGAAGAAGGAGCTCCCCGATGAGACCTACGCGATGCTGGAGAAGCGTGCCGAGAAGATCGGCCTAAACCTCGCGCAGATGCAGCGCATGGAGCCGTGGATGGTCTCAATTATGATACCGACGCGGCAGATGCAGAAGGCCGGCTATTCGCAAAATCAGGGCCTGGATCGGCACTTCTTTGACAAGGCCAAGAAGGCGGGCACGTCGGTCCGGGCCCTCGAAACGGCGGAGGAGCAGATGCGCTTTTTCGACGACCTGCCCCCGGAGAAGCAGGAGGCGTACCTGCGCCAAAGCCTGAAGAAGGCCGACCGGACCGTCGAGAACTTCGACAAGATCGTGCGCTACTGGAGAACCGGCAACGCCAGCGGCATCGAAGAAATGATGGTCGAGCAGATGAAGAACGACGCCCCGGCGCTCTACGAGCGGCTGATCACCGAACGGAACGCGACCTGGATGCCCCGTCTCACAGAGATTCTGGAGTCGGAGGCCCTCCCGATGATCGTGGTCGGGGCGGGGCACGTCGTGGGGGCGAACGGCCTGGTGGAGTTGTTGAGGGAAAAGGGCTATCGGGTCGAACAGCTCTGACGAGCGGCCCAGCTCCAGGAGCGACCGACATCAAGCCGGACGCCCCCCTGCGACCGCCCCCACACGCGAAGAAATTGAATTCAGGCGGGCGCCTCCTTACCATACTGTGGAACGGCCAGGGCCCGGCCGTCCCTCTCTGCTTCCTGCCCGCACTGATACGTCCGCAATGCCAGACGGCGAGACGCAACGGCCTTCACGCGAGGACGCCTCCCCGGAGGGGCCGTCGGTGTTCCGACGCATGTACCGGATTACTGCCGACGGAGAGGCCACCTTTGAGGAAAAAACCCGCCGCCTGATTGACCTCGGCCGGCGGCACCTGGACCTGCCCTTCGGATTTTTAAGCCGGATCGAGGGGGCAAACACCGCCGCCCACGGGGGACGAGACGCTTCCCCGGCGTCGTCGGAGGAGGGATCAGGCCCGGAAGAAGCCACTCAAAAAATTCTGTACGCCTCCGGAGACCACCCGCTCCTTCAGTCCGGAAAGACCTGTCCGCTCTCAGAAGCCTACTGCCAGCGGACCATCCGTCGGGAGGAGCTGCTGTCGATCCAGAACGCCCCAACCGACGGCCGGGCGGCGGAGCCGGCCTACGACCGCTTCGGGCTCGGGGCGTACATCGGGTCTCGGATTGAGGTGGAGGGCGAGCTGTACGGCACGTTTTGTTTTGCGTCCCGAACTCCTCGGGCCCAGCCGTTCAGCGACGAGGAGGAGGCACTGGTGGAGCTTCTGACCCGCTGGGCCCGCTACGAGCTTGAACGGCAGCGGTCTCGGGAGCGGACCGAGCAGTTTGCCGAGCTGGTGACCCACGACCTGCGCAATCCACTGAACGCGGCCCAAATGAACCTGCACATGGCCCAGCGCCTTCTCGGCGACGAAGGGTCGCTCGCGGGGGCGTCGCCCGGGGCCGGCGGCGAGGAGGCCGGTGAGGACGGGGCCGGGGCGGAGAAGTCTGCGTCGGAAAAGCTGCAAAGGCACCTGCGGATCTCCAGACGCGCCCTGGATCGGATGGAGGGCATCATCACCGACACCCTGGCCCTGGCCCACGGCGCACAGAACCTCGGGCCGGACGACCTGACGGCGATTCGATTTGGGGATGCCGTCCGGGCATCGTGGGAGCAGGCCGGGACGGCGGAGGCGACCCTCAGGGTTGAGAACACAGCCGAGACGGAGGCCGGCTCCTCGACCCAGTGCGCTTCAGCCTTCCTGGCCCACGAGGGCCGCCTGCAGCAGCTTCTGGAAAACCTCCTCCGCAATGCGATCGATCACGCCGGGTCGGCGGCGACCGTGACGGCCGGCAGAACCGAGGACGGATTTTTCGTCGCGGATGATGGGCCTGGCATTCCCCCGGACCGGCGCGAGACGATTTTCGAAGCGGGGCACAGCACCCGTGACGGCGGCACCGGACTGGGGCTCGTCATCGTCCAGGAGGTTGCGAAGGCCCACGGCTGGTCCCTGTCGGTATCTGAGAGCGAGAGCGGGGGCGCCCGCTTCGAGGTTACCGGTGTTGACACGGCCAGGTCTTGAGCCGCCTCCGTAGGCAGGCCCTCTGGCACCGATGCGGTGTTCGCTCTCCAGTCGCGGATCATCCAGGGCCCGCACTTCGCCTCCCGAAACGCTTTCTCGTGCCACGGGCGCCCGGCGGCAGATGTCAACGGTCCGGCGTGTAGTCCCCTTTCCGGTACCGCCACAGAAACCATGCAATCAGCCCTCCCGCCACTCCGGACAGACACATCCGCGTGAGATCCTGCGTCACCGTCCCACCAAGAAGGGGACGGGTCTGGACCCCGATCGCCACGGCCGTCACGATCGCGAAGAAGAGCGTCAGTGCAAACTCAATCGAACTCGGGGCCGGCGTTGCGTCCTCCATAAGCGGAGCGGGACGTTTGAGACAGCATGGTAGTGCCCTATGAAAACGGGTTTCGGCCTCACGCTCTGCCCCTTCGCGTCTCCCTCTGGGTCCGGCCGCTTCTTGCGCTTGCCTGCTGACGGGCGGAGGCGCTCGCCCACACGTTCTCAGACCTCCTCGACGTACCCCGGAAGGTCGGCGTCGGCGGGGCGCCACATGTCGAAGTAAAACTTGGACTCGGACCGCGCCTTCGCGGCGGGAATCACAAACCGCCGCGTTCCCGAAACGGGACGGTCCCGAAATGCGCCCGTGAGCCGCCGGCGCATCGGGGCCGCCGACCAGAGGCGCCAGTCGTGCCCGTCGTGGGCCGACGCCGGGAAAAGGGCCACCTGAGCCGCCTCCAGCAGGGCGGACAGGGCGGGACGGGCCCGATCCGGCTCCTGCACGGCCGCCTCGGCGATAACGTCGTCCGGCACTGGGGCGTCTGCCGTCACGAGCACCCGCGTGCCCCCCGGCTCCTGGAGCACGCGCCGGGCCGTGTCGGGGCTGAGGGCCTCCACCTGCTCGTCCGGGCCGCTCCGCCCCCACCAGGGGCCCCCGAGGGCTTCCAGAATCGGCCCGACAAACGCCTCGACGGGGCGGCGGAGCGCAGTGAGGCCGACTCGGCCCTGCGCGTGGTTTGTGCCCGCCAGATACCCGCGATAGACGGTCGCGCTTTCGTTTCGCTCTGTCTCGAAGGGATCGCCGTGCAGAATGGCCTCGTCGGGCGGGACGTCGGACCGCTCCTGCCGGCGCCGGGCGTCGGGGTCGCGGCCCGACACGACGGGCTCTAGGACCGCCGGTTCTTTGTGGAAGTACTTCAGGGTGTCGGGCGGGTCGGCCATGGGCGCCGGGGACAGATTGGTCGCAACGGAAACGAGGACTGGTGGAAACCTGCACGGGGCCGGAATGGGTTCTCCGAGGACCCGCCGTCCCCGTCGCCCCCAAGGCCTGTTCCACCGAGGGGTGCGCCGACGCATGCCCTGGAGGCCCCCGCCCCGAAGAGTTCAGTCGAAGAACTGCCCGTGGAACCCGAATGGGATTGGGTGGGGGACGGCGGCCCGCGCCCGCTCCGTGAACGAGGGCGCGTCGAGGACGAGCAGGAACGACTGCTGGGCGTCCGGGTCCAGCACCACGGACAGCACCACCCCGTCGTCTTCGCGTGCCCCATCCGGCGCGGCCACAAAGACCGGCTCGCCCGGGTACGTGCCCTCTTCGTGCCACGTCTGCGCCGTGCCCGCCGGCACGTCGGTCTTCACGAGCTGGTCCGTAAACTGCCCCGCCGCCCGCGTCCCCACGCCGTAGACGTACTGGTAGGGGCGGCCCGTCGCCGGGCCGTCGTGGATGCGCGGCAGCTCGATGCGCTCCTCCCCCCGGAGCGTAGAGGCGGCCGCCCCGCCGTCAAGGGGCAGTCGATACCGGCGCAGGTGCCCACTGCCGCGCGACGGGGCGTCGCTGCGCAGCCGGTCGAGGGAGAGCTCCTCAACGACCGACGCGTCCGGGTACGTGACGACGTCGCAGACCACCGCCCCGTCCCGCTCGAAGGCATTGACGTGGTGGAAGCCAAACGCCGCCTCCGCCTCACAGGTCGCCACCTCGGCGCCATCCGCCTTCCGGAGCACGCGGAACCGGGTCCCCCGCTCCGGCTGCCACTCAAAGTTCTCGATGAACGGCCGCCCACGGAGCAGCAGGTCCGTCGGGTTCACCACGAGCGGCCACTCCGACAGGATGACGTAGCGCTCCGACATGCCGAAGCTGTGCATGTAGCTCGGCCGGTCCACGTCCAGCGTCGCGACCGGGCGGCGCGTTTTGCCTTCTGCCTCCGTGCCGTAGACGCCGTACTGGCACTGACGCCCGAAGGACAACGTGTGGAAGAGCATGCGCCCCGTGCCCGGTTCGACCTGCGGATGCGGCGTCGACATGTCCACGTCCACGTCGTCGTCGTACTCCACCACCCCTGCGGTCTCCAGTGTCTCCGGGTCGAAGGCGACGGGAAGGGGCGTGGCCGTCAGCGCGACGTACTGGTCGTCCAGGCGGGCGACGTTGATGCTGGCGTTGTCCGTGGGGTTGGGGTTGAATACGCTCATCACCCGCCCGAAGAGCGACATGCAGGGGTCCGTCGCAAACTCGGACCGCGCGATTCGCCCCTGCTCCAGCGCCTCCGTGCGGCTCTGCGACCGCACGAACCGGTTGCGGTACGACACGGTCCCGTCCCGCATCCGAAATGCGTGCAGCATCGCGTGGCCGTCGAACCAGTGGTTGTAGTCCTCGTCCCCCACCTCGAATTGCGCCGGTCCGTTGCGGATGAGGGTGCCCTCCAGCCAGTCCGGCCACTCCCCCTCCACCGGCAGGGACGGCTCGTGGAGTTCTTGGCGGAGGCTCTCGAAGCCACGGCGGTAGTCAGACATCGGCGGGCGGCAGCATGGGCGCGGACACAGGCACGGGGTGTTTTGAAGCGGCAGCCCCCGTGAGGGGTTCGCGGGCGACCGGCCGGCGCCCGCCCCGCGGCGCGGGGCTGCGGAGGAGACAGCCTGGGGGGGGCAGCCCCCGCCGGAATCGCATGCGCCCATCGAGGACGCGCAGCAGACGGAGAATGCAACAAGAGAGCGTGGATCCCGCGGTAACTCCGGTCCCGAAAGCCCTTTTCTCACAAGGTGGTGACAACGGTGGAGGGGCGCCTGTCGTCACACAAACGGAATCAAGCGACGGTCCTTACCAAGGGACCCTCTCCTCACACTTTTACCCGCCTTTTCCTCCCGCGTGCTTATTTCCAAGCCCCGACAGTCTCCCCCTTCTGCGTCCCGGCCTTCGCGGCCCGAGGCTTCTCGCTCTCGGCCCGCCTACATGAGCGAGTTTCTGGGCGGACTCTCCCTGTCGCTGCGGGCCCTTTCGCCCCGACAGGCCCTCTCGCCAAGCGCCCCTGCCCCAGAAACGGTCCACAGCATCGAGCGCCGCTGGCGGTCAGGAACGCCGGGCGGACAAGGGTCCGGCGGGATCACCCCCCCGCAAAAGAGCAGAGGAGACACGACATCGCGGCGGAGGCGTGCTCGGGACGGTTCCGCGTAGCGGCAGCGGGGGCCCGTGGCGGTCGTGGTCTGACGCCGCCCCTCCGCCCCTCCCGTCGTGCCGCCCGCGTTCGGCGGGTCCGCCGTGCCCCCAAGCCCAGTGCCGTCGCAACCGGCGATGCGTTGCAACGGCCCCTCGCGGAATGGCTTTCTCAGGCACGTATCTGTTCACAAACTACAATCTTCCATGGACGGATTCCTAAGCAGATTCACCCCAAAGCTACGAAAGATGCGCAGCATCAAGAGCCAGTGGCACATGTGGAAGCCAGCACGGAGGCAGTCGGTCCGTACTGCGCACGAGGCCCCTGCAGACGGGCGTAAGGAGGACGAGAACGCGGCGGCGGAGAAGTAGCCCGGTCGCCTCTTCAGTCCCCGTTCTCCTGCCGGTCGGGCCTGGACGGCCCCTCACTGATCGGCCCCCAACGTCATTTCCTGACGCCGTTCTCTCCCATGTGGCCTGCCCCCTCCGTGCCGCGGCCCCCCTCGACTCTTGCCACAACGGTCCTGTTGTGTGCGGCGGTGCTCCTGGGCGGCTGCACGTCTCCCGCTTCGGATGCAGAGACCGTCTCGGAAGAGCTGGAGCAGCTTGCCAGCAGCTACGAAGTCCGCCTCGCCGACGGCCTCGAGACGGGATTGCCGGTCCGCGACGACGGCTTTGCGTACGCCGTGGACCTGGGAAACACGATGAGCGCGGCCGTGGCCCTCGGCAATCGCTCGTTGTTCGACCGCGCCTACGGCATGATCCGGGCGCACTTCCTTCGCGTCGACACGGGGGACCCGCGGGCACGCCACACGGTCCTGTGGCGCTACAAGCCCGGCACTGCCCCCGACGCGTCCGGGTCGAAAGAGACGGGCCTCCTCGCCGACGCGCTCTGGGAGGCGTACGAGCGGTGGGGCAACCCCGAGCACCGCAGGATGGCCACCAAAGTGCTCGACGCGTACCTCAGGCACGGGTACTGGGAAACCGACCGCCGATTTGTCGTCAAGAACTACTACAACTACGGCACCCAGACGCTCTCCGAAAACACGTGGGTCTTGAACCAGATGCCGCATACCGTCCGCAAGATTGCCTGCGGCACCCAGGACGCCTCGCTGTTCCGTCGGGCCAACGCCATGGCCCGGTTCGCAGAAGGGGCGTACCTGAAGAAGGGCTTCTCGCGCGAGATGTACGACAAAGGCATCGAGACGGTCTTTGACGGGGCCGACGGGTACTACTCCCCGAACGGCCTCCTCAAGCTGCAGTCTTCCCTAGAGATTGCCAAGGCTCTGCTGCCATTCACCCTAGCGCCCGCGCGAGAGGTCATCGGGTTTATTCGCGCGTCGTACCCGGACGTGTCCTCCGCCTACTACTACAACCCCCGCTCCAAGGCCATCGCCCCGCTGGCCGAGACGTCGGAGCAGACGTACGGGTTGAGCGAGAAGGCACTCGTTCTGCTACTGGCGACGAGGGTCCGCGACTCACCCGGGGAGGCGTTCCTGCAGGACTTCGTGGACCGGGAAATCGTGCCCGAACTGAAGCGTCGACGGGACGAGTCCTCCAGCCCCTTTTACTTCGACGTGCCCCTCATGCTGGAGGCGGCCCAGCGCTACCTTCGGCCGGATCAGGTTCCGGCCCCGCCCGGCGAGAGCGAGTGCACGCTGTGAGCAGGCCCTCGCGTGCAGGCGCTCCCGTTCCCGCAGGGGCAACGCTTCGTGCGTTGAGCGCGAATTTCGAGAGGGAGCAGGGCGGCGTCCACTGCGATGATCTACGGGAGCGGTGCGCTTCGGGGGGCCTCCAGCCCGCTTCAGGCGGCCTGCCGATCGGCCCACCCAAACACGGCCCATGCCCCATCGCTCCGGAAGGCGCCCACCCTCAGTGAAGAAAACATGAACGCGCCTAAAAGACGTTAGACTGTTGGCCCACAAGCGTCTATGCGGTAGCCTCTTGAGCCAGAAGAGTCGTTCGGCGAGGCCCGTACGGGGGAGGGGAGGCTTTCTCTGGCCCCCGCCGCCCCTGCTTCCCAGTGGCCGGGCTGCTCAGGGAGAGACCGCATTCCACTTCGTCCTACGTCAAGCCTTGAAGGCAGTCGCATCGAAGAACCAAGCCTCCACGAAGAGCCGAATCCTTACGACCGCCCGGACTTGCGCGAGGCCTTCGACAGCGGATGGCACGCGTTTCGGGAAGATCAGCCCCCACCGGACGAGTGCCAATTCGACGGCCCGGAGGAGATCGAAGCCTGGCTCGAAGGATACCTGATGGCAGAGGACTACGAGGGACGGTAACGGCTGCCCCCGACTCCGCGTGGCGAATTCGGCCTCAGCCGATTCGACATCTTCGGGGATCGTCTCTCCGAAGGGGCACTGGGCCTGTAGGAGCCCGTTCCGCCACGAGGGCAGTCAGCGGGGAAGAACGGAGGACACTGGGGTGGCAGGCCAGCCGATCAGACCGTCGGCGTCCTCTTCCCTGTCGGTGTCTTCTTCCCCACCCACGTCTGGCGGTCGCCCCGCCTATCCGTCGTCCGTCTGGTTCTCCCCTGCGGCGTCTCCGCCCCGCCGGTAGTGCTCGACTCGACCGGCCGGATCTTGGATCTCTGTGTGCTGGGGCAACCGCCGGAGCACCCGGCGGGCCAAGGACCCGAACCGCTCAAACGACTGCGCCTCGATGCTCAAGTCCGGGCTTCCGTTCGGCTCGGTGTAGAGCCAAAGCGCCTCGGTGGTTACGGGCAGGTGGAGCCGTTGGATGTCCTCGAAGCGAAGGACATTGTCCGTCCAGAGGGGCCGTGTTTTTCGAACCGCCGTCTCCGATACCCGGACGGTGGCCCGAAGCCCATAGCCGGCCGCCGCGAGAAGCGTAGCGCCCGTGAGCAGCACGTTCACCAGGGAAAGCTCCAGAAGCGGGCCCTCGTCGGTTGCCTCCAGCACCGCGAGAAGGAGGAGGGCCCCGACGGACAGGACGGAAAGACCTCGCTGAAGCCTTGAGGTGCGGTACGTTGCCGGCATTTCGTCTGCACTCATGGCTCTGCTGGCTGTCTTCGTTGGGCCTGTCGAATTATTTGATCGTCCCGCCACGCCCCGAGGCCTCGCCCGAGCGGACCGGTGCGTGCGACAGAGGGGTCGTCCGCCCCGACGCCGCCGCCCCTGCTCCCACGCGCCTGCGGAAGACGTTGCACCACGGCCCCGGCGTCGCTTCGATGGGTGCCGAGCCCACAGGGGTAAAAGCCGGCGGGATCGGCAGACGCAACGGTCGACGTAGGGGCGGCTTCCTCCTGGGCCCAACCCCTGATCCGGTCGTTCCCTTCAATCCGGACGCGGCTCCTAGTCGGTGTCCGCCAGCCGGAAGGTCACGCCGAACTGGGGCTGTAGGAAGGTCGTCCGTGAGCGGCGGACGTCCAGCTCGCTCCGGTCGAGCTGGCCATTCTCGTTCTCGTCGGTGAGATCGCCCTCTGCGAGGTACTCCGCCTCCTGGCCCAGCAGGTACTGCACGCCGAGGTGCACGTCTACGGCCCTCAGGGTTTTCCCCGGCTCCCGTTGCTGGTAAACGCGGACGTCGATTCCGGCCCCGGCCCCGCCGCTGAGGGCGAAGTCGTCGTAGTTGGTGGACTCGGCAATGTCATCCCCGAGCTCATCATTGCCGAAGTCATCGTCCCCGACGGTGGTGCGGGTAAACAGGTACTTGAAGCCCGCCAGCCCTTCCACGTAGGGGCGGAGGCGTCCCGTCCGGGGCTGAAGCCGCAGCGAAAGGTGCGTTTCCACCACGTTGTTGTTCGTGGAAACCTCCACCGGCACGCGCGGGCCGACCGTGCGGCTGAACGGCACCTGATCGGTGGTGCGCCCATAGTTGAGGATGCCGAGGTCCAGCCCGACAAGAAGAGGACGCCGGCCGATCCAGCCGCCGATGTAGCCGTGGAGTCCCCCGCCCACACCGCTAATGTTGTTGCGGAGGCCTCCCCGCGGAATGCCGACCGTGCCCCGTAGATTCACCTGGCCGGAGACGGCCGGTACCGAGTCGGCCGCGGGCGGGGGGGCCAGTTCCCCCTGCCCAGCCGCGGGCGTGGCGGTGAGCAATGCCCCTGCACCGAGCACGAGAAGAGAGGCAAGCAGGAGGCGGATTCGTGAGCCACGGGATTGAGAAGACCTATGTCGGTGCATGGGGCAGAAAGCGAGCGTCAATTCAATGTCGTTACCAACGTCATGTCGTCACGTGAAGACGCACGCAGGGCCCGCCGGAGCGTTTAGGAAGCGTCGACGAACCGGCCGGTTTGTGCGATGAATGGAGGAGCGACACGCGGGAAATAGGGGCGCAATCAGCCCCTGGCCGTTCGGGTCCCTAGTCCCCCTGCCAGCACAGAACCCCTGTTCCCGGTCAACGCCCCCGCCTCTCCCAGTAGATCGAACCGGACCGGCCGGTCCGTTTGCCTCAGTCTGTCTCCTCCATGCAGGCGGGGCAGAACGCCCCCTCGAACGACTGGAGCGACCACCGACGGCGTTCAGTCATCACGTACTCGACCGCCTCCGCCACGGTCGTGGCCGCAAGGAAGGACGGCACATCCTGCACGTCCTCGTGCGTAACCGTGGCGGTCGTGGAGCAGCCTTCGCACTCGTACTCTCGGGGAAAGTGCTCTTCGTCAAACATTGGCTGGTGAAAGTAAGAGGTTGGTGCGTTTAATCTGTTAAGATACCTAAGAGGCCGTTTCCAACCTCTCCTTCCCGAACCGGGCGTACACCTTTCAGCGTACCTCGGCTCTCTACGGAGTCTCTATTGAGGCACATCGGCCTCACGTTTCCGCGATGACCTACCACATTCCCATTCAGGAACGCTTACTTCAGTCCCTTCCCATCTAGGGCAGGCTTCCAATTTCAGGGTGCTGTAAGTCCCCTACCACTTCCCGGATTTTTATCCGGTCTCTCCTGCCGTGGATTCAAACCACTTTGTCCGGGACTTCGTCGGTCATCTTCTGTACTTTGTATTTGAGACTCCGCTATCCACCTTCGCCAGTATCAACCGCTTTCGGGTTGCTCCTGGGCTACTACGTGGACTCCGTCCACACCCAACCGGCATCGGTATATCTAGGTACCTTACCATCCTACTGGGTGTATCCTGGATTCGCAGGTTCATTCACACTCGCCAAATGTAGGTCCCGCCTTCCCCTTGTCCCTTGTACCCGGTAGTACAGCCGGGCTATCGCGACCGGAACCGTAAAGCGTGGTATAGGCCCCGTGTCTCCCTCACACATGGAGACTATCTGGAAGGTAGCAAGACGGTACCCTCCAGTAATCGCGCGGACCTCTTTTGGCGTCCCGGCAGGAGACATGTAGAGTTTCTGCATGATAACAGTATCAATTTGCCTCTCACGGGACATACTTTCGCCAAAAGATTCAATCTCTGAAGTAGCTTCAGTCCGGGGTCACATTTCCCGATGGAACTAAGGCGGTTCTCTGGGAATGACCTTGTTTGGAAATCGCCACGAGGAGCACTTTAGGGCTTGCTACTAGCCCCATCTCCCCATTCCTGGGCCGGATTCTCCACGGCACGTCCTATTAAATGCCGCTTAGGCCCGTAGGGCGGTCGTGCTGCACACGTCAGCACGCGTTCAATGTGAAAGAACAGCATCTGAACCTGCGATGGTCCAGCTCACCGTGAGGCTGTGAAGACACAGAGACGCATTGCCACGGGATTGGATACTCGATCCCGGCCCTAGATGTCCGCCCGCCTGCGCTGCGCGGACCGGCCCGGAGGAGGCTCTTCGCTTGCGGTCCACGACGCCGCTTCACTGGGGGCTCGGCACCGGATCGTGCGGGGGCCGGCTCGACGTCTTCCGTGCAGTCGCGGGACCGTTGAGGGGGAGGGCCCGCCCCACGACGGGCCCGCGGTCACGAGGGCGTTGGGGAGGTCTCGCTCTTCACGCTCAGGAAGACGCTCAGCGCGACGACGACGGCCCCGATGGCGATGCCGTAGCTCAGCAAGCCCTCCTCCCCCTCCCAGGTCACCGCGCGGCCCATGAACGAAATGCCCAACACCACGATGATCGTCTTCACGAGCACGCCCTTGAGGGCATCCAAGTCCTCCATGCGCAGCCAGTCTGGCATGTTGGGCAGCACCCCGACGAACAGCTCGTAGATGCCGACCGAGGCGATCAGTACGCTAAACCCCAGTAGAAAAAGGTCCACCACCTTCATTGCGTTGTAGATCACGCTGTACTCCGGATCAGAAAACTGCAGTATCTCGGCAACGACGGAGCCCCCTTCGATAAAGGCGTAGGCCGTCACGACCAGGGCCAGTAGGAACAGGCCCAGCGAGGCCATCAGGCCGATGCCGCGGACGAGGGACTGGAGCAGTGCATTCATGACCGGGAAGCGTCGGGCGGAGCAGAATAGAGACGAGATGGAAAACGTACGGAGCAGGCACGCGAGGCGGCGCCCCCTCGCCGTCGGCGTCCACGCCGGGACGGCGCACCACGACCGTCGTGGCCTCGGGGTCCGAGAGGCAACGACCGCCTCGAAGACGAGCGGGGCCGGTCAGCGCGTTTTCAGCAGGGCCCGTGCCTGCGCCGGAATCGAACTCCCCGAGAGGTCGAGCACGGCGCCCCCACCCTCCAGTCGAAGCGCCCTGGAGCCCGCAATTCGGCGGAGCCGCGCGTCCGAAAGGCCCATCCAGTGCAGCCGCACGGCCGCACCCCCTTCGTTTTCGGCGACAATCTGCTTCAGATCCTGCGTCTCGCGCTCCCCGTTGGCGAAGACGAGAGAGAGCCGCTCGGCGTCAAAAGCACTGTCCGGAGACGTCGACACCGTTAACAGAGAGAGCTTGGTGCCCCCGCCTTCCGTAGTCCCCGGGAGGACGACGAGGCTTGCCTTCGCTTTCGTCAGGGACGTCCCCCCTCGCGTCTCGATATCGAGTGCCACCGTCGGGGAATCAACCGGCTCCTGACTGGTGGATCCTGCGTCCGGGACGACACTGCTGCCGCCGCGATCCGGTGTCTGAACCGGTTCGGTCACAGGGGAAACGACCAGGACCGACGCCCCCAGTAGGGCCGCGAGAAGGAGCAGCGAAACGAGGATGATCTGGACCGGCCCTGTTTGCAGTTGCATGGGTCCCGTTTGCGTCGAGAAGAGGGAAAGGAGCAGCTGTGCGGGGGCTCCCCGGCTCGGTCGTGCCGGTGTTCGGCGCCATGCAACCACTGGGAGTAATTTCGCCTTGCACTGCAGGAGGGCTCGCCCACCTGCAGGAAAGACGGGACCCAGGAAAAAGGCAGGAAGCCTCTGGGCCGAGTCAGGACCTATTTCCAGCAGGCGAGTGAAGCTTGGTGCGGTGGAGACGAGGGAGTAGATGCCAAAAGCTGCGTGCAATCAAGCTTTCGTGGTATATGGAATTGCGCCTCCAGTAGATCAACCCCTCAGCGTGACGTGGGCGTTATCTCTTCTTCCTCCTGCACGTAGAGAGGAGTCAAATCGGTTTCCGACGGGCAAACCATGGCGAACGCTGCCGCTGCGGCGTCCACCAGTGCGGCCAAGACTGATCTTTCTCAACGGCACTCCTGGATTCGAATGGCAATCAATCAGCGATCTCTGTCACGCTCTAGGTCTCCGCCAGCCCCCTGCCTTGCTGTGTCCCACCGAGAAGGACGCCTCTCCGGTCTACGCTGTGCTTCCGCGAACAGATGGCCTCTCTTGGGGCCGGCCCAGTCTGAACGGGCCCCTTTTCGCGGATCATCTAGGGGCCGGATTGTGTCCCTGGAATGCTTCTTGGGCCCGCAAATCCTTAGGGTCCCCCGTTTAGAGCCATGAACGCGACCGGCATGCCCGTGGACATTGAACGCCGAGAGGCTGTGCTTTCGAGGCTTCCGCAGAAGGCGGTCAGGGCCCTGGAAGACGGGGACACGTGGGAGACGGAGCGGCCCGAGGAGGGCTCTCGGATCGCGAACATCTCAGTGCCGCTGCGCCACGAGGCATCGGACACCTGGGAGCGCCGGTCCATCGAAAGTCGTGTCACAGTGACGAACGGGGCGCTCGTCGAGCGCTTCTACTCGGTGGATGAGCACGGGGCGCAGGCCTTGAGGCGCGCCCCAAAGTGGGGAAGCGACCGCCACAGAAGCGTCCGCGAGCGGTTTTCCCCCGAGAAAAGACGGAAGCGATGGGCACAGTACTGGGAATGGGTTGCCGAAACCGGCCGCGATCCGATCGGGGAGTTTTCCGTTCCGGAGACGGCCCGCTGCGGCTGGCGGCTCTTGTGTCAGGAGAAGACGGAAGATGTCGTCGTTCACTACGCCCGCCGCTGCCCGACACGTGGACGTTCTTCGGAGAATGCGGGTCCGTCGGGAAGCACCGGTTCGCTGGGCAGGAGCACCGATTATGTTCCTCGAGACAAGGTGCCGCGCGGGCTTCGGGACCATTGTCGCCTGAAGGAGGGCCGCATCCATCCCGGGGGGGTACAGAGCCGGGCTGATCTGGCACGCCGCTTCCGGAGACGGGGCACCGGCCGCATTGCGGGCCGGCAGATCCTGGACTCCGAACTGAGACGGGTGCCGGACGATGCTCCCGGTCCGCTACACGCACTTCCGAGGGTGTTTTTCGTAGACGTGGCGATCGAGGAGCCAATCTCGCCGTCGCGTCAGCGGGACATTCTCCGGGCGAGAGCCAGAGAGAAGCTCGGGTAGGGGCGTTACGCCAACGGCCGTGCCGCGCCCCCCACCGGCCGAGGCGTTTCGATGTCGGCCGGAGACGCAGAAATGGCCCGACTCAGAGTGTGGGCGGGGGAGGAAACTCCGAGACGGGCCAAAACCTGTTGGGTTGCGAAGCAGAAACCGGAGTGATTTCTGAATGCACCCTGATGTTTTCCGAAATGTGTCTACCACCAGTATAACAAAATTCCCCCTGGGGGAATCAACAAAGGGAGCATGAAATCTGTTGACTTCTCCCCCGGCTAAAGCCGAGAGATTCTACCATTCAACGAGCGGTGCCCGTGATACAACCTCACAGGTCTTACCCGGCTCTCCAGGTGCGTTCTCCGACGTTCAGGTGCTACCTGCTACCCAGAACGGTTCGGGCCTGCCCGACCCTACCAGAAAAACAATGCAGCCGCTTGGTTATCGCTGACTGCACCTGCTCCAATGTACCAACTTCGATTATGTTTTGCGAGAGGGTCCATGCACCACCCGGCTGAAGACGGGAGTCCTATTGCCCTCTCGCGCTCTCCCGATACTATAGGATCGGTCCCCGGGTCCGACTCGTGCCTTGGATGAAACTGCCCCTCAGGGCCGGCCCCTACGCGTTGAGGATCGGGCCAATGGACGGCCATTTTCCTATCCGCGAGCGGACGTCCGGCACTCCACTTCGAAGTGAGACGCCAAGAGACGTTTCATCTCCTCGTCTGCATCCCACCATCCCTGTCGATAGGCGTTGCGCGCCGGTGGGTCGTCGAGATACGGGTTGGACCGGTTCCCCTCCAGCCGGGCATTCCAGCCCTCCTGATAGATCGCGCCCAACCGCCGTCCCGGCAGTTCACGTCTGGACGGCCGCTCACTGGACGGCCATTTCTCAAGCAGCCTGCCAAGCCCGCTGAAGAGCCTGCCGAGAAGGGCAACCCCGCCGCGGAATGCGGTCTTGATGAGCGCCACAGCCCCTGCGACCGTTCCAATGCCCGGCCATCCCGCCGTCGCTGACACGCCGCGTTCTTCTGTCGTGCCCTCCTCGGTCTCCGCGGACGTGCTCATCCGCTCCACCGTGCTCATGTCTTGTTCCACATCGGGCAGGTCCTCTCCACAGATTGCGTATCCACGGGATCGTTCGATGCGGAAAAAGAGAGGGTCTCCCTTGTCGCTATACACGAGATCGTCCTCGGTGACGTGCTCGGCGAACCGCCCCGCCCGGAGCCCTGCCATTAGCCGGCGGAGCGTAACGCCAAGCTGGTCGGCCATGTCGGCCAACTCAATATCCACTTCCTGCCTCAGCATCGGTCTGTTCTGTCAGTTGTGGCGTTGCCCGGCGCAATCCGTCGTGCACAGATTCAGAACGGTCCTCCCACGCTGCCGGTCCCGGTTCCGGACGCCCCAGCGGGCCGGTCACTGTTCACGGCCGTCGTGGCCCATCAGCGGGATTGAGCCCCCGGACCCGCCCCCGCTCGCGGCGCAACAGGTCGTTGCGTCGGGGTCGCAGTCCCTTCTTCGTCGGTTCCACTGCCCGAATGCCCTGCCGTCGATGCGTGCCGGACACTGTTCTCCCCAAGCACGGCGTATCGTCCCAATGCATGGTTGCCCGACGGTTTGAACTTACACGCGGCACTTGGAGCCTTCCGTCTTTTCTGCGTTCCCGTTGCCGACGGGGATTCGTGGTACACGTGGATGGCGTGCCTATCCCCTTCTGCCGTTGCCCCAAATCGGAACGGAAGTATGAACCCCGGCGGTGCCTGGCGTCCCTCCGGCGGACCGGTGCCCCACGGCCAGACGCGTCAGGACAACCCCTCCGGATTGTGTGCTTTCGACTGCACGCCCTGCCGCCCCTGGAGGGGCCCTGCACGTGGCTGTAGAGGGTGATGGAAAACCAATCTATGGACAGTACGCACGATACGCCACCGCCCCCCAGAGACGGGGCACAGGGCATCAATGGAATGTTACATTTCTTCCATCTTGGCCGTTGGCATTCTTCCACGACGGGGGCGGGGCGCACGGTCGTCAGCGAGCCTGGATGGCCGAGGGCTTCTGGGACTGGGCGGATGTCGCCCGTCCCTTGGCGACGCCGGGGCCGACGGCATGCCGCCCAACCATGCCGCCCAACCGATGGGCAGAGATGAGGCATCGCCCTCCACGTGCTCCTCGCCCCGGGCGCCTTCGGGACGTTCTAGCCCGCCACGCTGCTCAGTCGCCCGACCGTCGCCGGAGGCAGCCTCGGGGGCCGCCAGACAGGCCGTTCCTGGGCGGGGGGCTCTCGTGCGGGTGCTGTGCAGCGAGACACGTTCCCCCGGCCCGGACACGGCGCCCTCTCCCCGCCCGGCGCGACTCCCACAGCGGCATCAGTCCTGCCCCCTCCAGGCCGTCCATTCCCGCCGCACAACCGTCAGGATTGCGCTCCCGCGACGAACCGTCCCGCCAATGGGACGGGACGGAGCGTCTACCACCCGACCGTCACCCCAATCTGGAGCGTCCGTCCCTGCCCCGGAATGAACGAGGTTACGTCTGCGGACGTGAGCGGGGCGGGGGGCGGATTGGGCACCTGATCTCGGACGAGGTAGCTGCTCGCGTAGGTTGTGCCGGTGAGGTTCTCCGCCTCAACGAAGACCGCAAGCTGCCCCGCGTCCAACCAACCCGGCCCGACTGTGTAGTGCGCCCGCGCCCCGAGCAGGGCGTAGGGGCTCTGGTAGATCGTGTTGGCGTGGTCGGTGGGCGTCCGCTGAGGCATCCAGGTCAGGTCCGGCGTGACCGAAAGCCCGACGGGGTGATCGTACGTGAGCTGCGCGTGGAGGCGATGGCGCGGCACGCCGGCGAGCTGGTTCCGCGCGTCGGTGTCGAAGTAGAAGTCATTGAGGTTGTAGGTTGCCTCCAGGGCGAGCTGGTCGGGGGCCCCGCTTCCGTCGGCAAGCATCCCGTCCAGAAGACGAAGATCTACGTGCGTCTCCAGGCCCTGGTGGATGGTCCGCACCGGCGCGTTGGACGTCGACCCCGCCCCCCCGAAGAGGGCCGCAGTCGTGAGCAGTTCGTTCTTGAGCCAGGTCCGGTAGGCCACTACGTCCCACTGCAGCCGCCCGCGAGTGCGGCGCGTGCCGACCTCCACCGTGGTGCCGGACTGGGCGTCCAGGACGCGGGGCTGAAACTGCCCGGGGCCCTTCTTGGGATTGCCCCCACTCGGGGAGAGCAGAGTGTTGAAGGTCGGGGGCTCGTAGCTACGCGTCACGCCGGCAAAGAGGTCAAGGGCCGGGGCGGCTGCGTACTGCAGGCCGACCGCTGGACGAAGGCCCCGGTACGTCTCGTCGAGCGTAGCGGGCGACGAGGCGAACGAGACATACTTGTCCTTCGGGGCCACGTACCGGGCCCGCTGGCTCGTGGAGGAGAGGGCCTCGTCGATCTCGCGGCGGGCCAGGATGCCGCTGATGCTCGCCGTCGCGGCCAGCCGCGTGCCGAACTGGACCCGCTGCCGTGCAAATGCCCGGACGGTGGAGGCCTGCATTTCGTTGTCCGCGAAGCGGCGTCCCGTCCGCCCCCGTTCGTTGGCAAAGTAGCCGCGGTCCATGTCCCCCAGGGTCGCGCTCACACCGAGGACCGACGTGCCCTCCCCCCCGAGCACGGCCCCTGCACGCCGGGCGTCCAGATTTAGGGTGACGTCGTGGGAGCGGGTCGAACGGACGCCCGTACCAACTGGAAAGCGGAAGTCGTCCTCGACGTACTGGTAGGCAGCCCCGGCACGGACGGACACCTCGTGCCCACTGGCCGACGCCCCTGTCCGCCAGGTGGTCCGCGTGGCCGCCCGGTACAGCTCCGTCTCACGCCGTGGCCGGTCGAGGGGGACGTTCGGGCCAAGGCTGCGGGGGGGCGTCACCCCGCGAGAGACGGCCGTCGGATCGGCGTCCAGCTGCTGCTTGTTCAGCGGACCGGGAATGTTGAACCCAAGAGTGGCGACCGTGCCGTATACCCGGGTTTCGAGATTGTCGTCCCACCGGTACCCAACGTTGGCGTGGCCCGTGAGCCGCTCGCCCTCGTCGTTCGTCTGCCGAAAGCCGTCGTGGCGGTGCCCGGTGCCCATCACAAAGACATCCGTGTTCGCGCCGGCCCATCCGTACTGGGCGTGCCCCGAGGCCGTCCGGTAGCTCCCCCCCGTAAGCTTTAGCTGAGGCCCATCCGCGGAGCGCCCCGTCGGGGCGACGAAATCAATCGCTCCCCCGAGCGTGGCCCCGCCGGGCCCGAGCGCATTGCCCCCGCGGTATACCTCGGCGTGACGTGCCATCCGGGGCTCAACGAGCCCCGTCACGAACGACCCGTCCGCGAAGTTGAGCGGAAATCCGTTGTGCATCAGAAGGAGGCCCCGGCTCTGAGGATTGCTCTGGAGGCCGGCCCCCCGAATGCTGATGCGGGGCTGATCGTTGCCCCCGAAAAATTCCTGAACCACGACACCGGGCTCATCTTCGAGCGCGCTGGCCACCGTGGCGATCGGGCGCAGTTCCCGGTCTTGGAGAGACACCAGATTCGCCCCTCCCGGAACCTGACGCACCTGTTCCGCCGCCGCCTCCGTGCTCTGCTGGGTGAGCGAGCCGCCGCCCCGCACCGTCACTTCCCCGAGACGAGCCCGATCGCGGCGGAGCTCGACGTCGACGCTTGTCGTGTCGCCACGACGGACCTGGACGGGCTGCTCGGCCCTCTCGTACCCGACGAGGGTCACCCGAAGAACGTAGCGCCCGGGCGGGACCCCCGCAATGCGGAAGCGTCCGCCGTCCCCGACCGCATCCCCCAGTCGAGACTGTCCCGCAGCGGCGGGGGCATCGTCGGCATCTCGAAGCACGACGTTCGCCCCCGCCGCCGAGCCCGACGGGACACCGACGGTCCCCACCACGGCGCCCGTCCGAACGTCCTGGGAAAACGACGTCTGCGTCGGGACCCAGCAGAGGGCAAACCCCCCAAGCACGAGGGCAAGGGCCAGCGGGAGTTCCCCGAGCGTTCCGGGGGCGTTGAGACGAAAGCGACTGACGAACCGGGAGACGAGACGGCGCGGTGCCATTTCGGAGGCTCATTTTTCTTTCAGAACGGCGCGTCATCTTATTTAGACTAGTTACAAACAATTGTCAAGCACCGCCCTCAATCTTTTTTCTGCCTTTACGGTCCCGCATTTCCTCCCCTTCGGCCCGTCCGCATCGGAAGCGGTCGCCTTCTCGTGGACACGGCCCCTGAGGCGTCGTGTGCGGGGCCGCATCCGCTTTCGGGGGCGTGTCCCTTGAGGTCGTGCACTCCCGCAAAGCCCCGCGCCGAGGCAGGGAGATTGACACGCGCCCCCGGCATAGCTAAACGTTTCTGTATCGTATGGGGGACATCGGTGGCGAGTGTGCAGGCTGGATTGTTTTCTTTTGATCAAAGAGTTGCGCCTGCCGATGCACACGAGGCGCTTCGCACCACTGCTGCCTCTCACCCTTTCTCTCTCCCTATGCCCAACGACCTTGCCACCGCCGACATTGACCGCGACGTGCTCGCACGCCTGTCCGAAAAGGCGGACGTCGACCAGCTCCTCGGCGCGCTGAGCGACCTCGACGAAGACGAGTTGGATCGCCTGGCCGACGGGGCCCGCCCCCAGAAGCCGCAGCGTCCGTCCCCCACGCCCCCGGTGAACGCGGATGTGTACGAGGTCTTCGAGGGCCTGACCGACGCACAAGAGGCGACGCGGGAGACGGTCCGGTCGTTCATGCAGGCGGAGGTCGAGCCGGTCGCCAACGACATGTGGGAGGACGGGACGTTTCCGAAGGACCTCATTCCTAAGGCCGGCGCGCTCTTCGACGAGGTCGTTGGCCGAGACGCCTACACCTTCCCGTCCGACGATCCGATCCGGACCAACCTCATCAGCTTCGAGATGTCGCGGGTCGAGCCGTCGTTCTGCACGTTCTGGGGCGTGCACACGCTCCTGTCGATGGGCTCGGTGGCACTCTTCGGCTCCGAGGCGCAGAAGGAGCGATTCCTCGAGCCCATGGCGGCGTTCGACATGATCGGCTCCTGGGCGCTCACCGAGCCGGACCACGGCTCCGACGTGTCTCAGGGCCTGGCGACCACGGCCCGCCGCGAGGGGGACACGTGGGTGCTCGACGGCGCGAAGAAGTGGGCCGGCAACGCCACGTTTGCCGACGTGACGGTCGTGTGGGCACGCGACGAGGCGGACGGCTGCATCAAAGGGTTCCTCGTCGAGCAGGAGCGGCCCGGCTACCACGTCGAGCAGATCGGCGGCAAGATTGCCAAGCGGGGCGTGGAGAATGGGCTCATCGAGCTGGACGGCGTCGAGCTTCCGGAGGCCAACCGGCTGCCCGGGGTGTCGCACTTTGGGGACGTGAGCGCGCAGCTCGCGACCTGCCGCGCCAGCGTGGCTTGGGAGGCCGCGGGGCTCGCCACCGGCGCCTACGAGAAGGCCCTGGCCTACTGCAACGAGCGCACGCAGTTCGGCAAGCCGACCTCCTCATTCCAAATGGTGCAGGACAAGCTCGTGACGATGCTCGGCAAGGTGACGGCGCTGCAGACGTTCGTCATGCAGCTCGGCCGACTGGAGGCTGGCGCGGGCGCGATCGGCAACGAGCGGTCCAGCCTGGCCAAGGTCTGGGCCTGCGACACGATGCGCGAGGTCGTCTCCATCGCCCGGGGCATCATGGGGGGCAACGGCATCCTGCTGGATCACGACGTGGCCCGCCTCTTCGCCGACGCGGAGGGGGTCTACTCCTACGAGGGCTCCCGCGAGATGAACGCACTGATTGTGGGCCGCGCCATCACGGGCCAGAGCGCGTTTGTGTGAGGGCGCCCTCGGACACGCGGCTCTGGGCAGGAGCACGCCCGTCCGTGAAGGGCGGATGGGCCGAGGAGATCCCCGGTTTTGCGCCCCAGTCGGGCCCAAAGCGTCCCCAGTACCAATCCCCGTCCTGACCGTCGAGCAGCATGCCGGCGTCGAAGACGATCAGGTCGGGGGCATCGGCCGCGGCCCGGACGTATCGGGCGGCGGCCGCCCGACGTCCCAGGAGGCCGGCTCCCGTGACGGCCCCGCCCAGGGCCCGGTCACGTTCCGGGCGTGGACGCACCGACTGCACTGCCGGGAGCCGGCGCCTTCAGCGATCCCTGCGTCCACTGGTGCAGTAGGGCATCCTCGTAGACGGCCGACCGATCGTATTCCGTGATTCCCTGAACGGCCCATCCCGTCTGGACCGTGGTGGTATCGAGCCCCGGCGAGTTGGGATGTGCACAGGCACGGTCGGTCCCCACCGTGCCCACGAGGCAGAACAACACGAAGGGTCTGAGGCAGGAACGCAAGACTGGCACCATGTGCACGACAGGGCTCATCGAGGGCCTACAGGAAGCGCGGGCACACCCGCCCAACCGCTGTCTTCCCGCGAGACCCGGGGCTCCTCCCGGAGGGGGCCGGGGGCGAGGAGCCACGTCGATCGGGCTTCCCGTTCCCGCCCGAGGCCTCGCGCGGCACCGCCACCAGCCCAGGCTGGACAGGGCCCGAACGAGGGACCAATCCCCCCTACTGAAGAACCTGCTTCGCCTGCTCTAGCAGATGGCGCGGCGACGTGCCGGCATGACGAGACGCAGAGAGTTCGAGCGAGTAGAGCCGACGGGACTGTTCCCTATCAAGGTCTTCCGACGCGTCGCTGTGGAGCGTTCGGACCTTCCGCTCGCACCCCGTCCAGGACAGATGGCGACGGCTAGACTCAAACTGAGCAGGCGAAGAAGAACCACTGCCAGACATGATGACCACCGTTTCTTAATTGGTTGAGCTTTCCGCTTCGCCCTTGTTATCGGCGGCGGGGAGGATGCCCCTAAGTCGATGGGGCAACCTGTGAGATTCGGGGGGACGAGTTGGTGGCGCGTATCCCCGCCCAATCTGTTCGTCTACGCCTTGGTGATCGGGCCGGGACACAGATTGCACCTGTTGGCAGTGACGGCGCCCGAGCGCCGGAGTCACCTTGTCGGGGACGGGTCCCGACGGTCCAAATCATCGGTGGGCCCGGCGCGTGAACCAGACCGGAGCATACGCGCCCAGGGAATGGCCAACGCCCTACCCGATCTAAAGAAGACCTGTTCACCATATATTAGTCTTTTGGTGACGAGGATTGTCTTCCATACCGGAACGAAACGGTCCTCCTTGAAAGTTACTTGTCACGCTTGCAGTGGTAGCTGTGAGCCCCCCGTCGGCCGTCCCTTCCACCAGACCAGGCCGGCGGGGCTTTTCTTTGCCGACCCTCAGCTCCGGATGGCGTGGGATCTTTCCGGTACGCTCTCCCGCCCGGCAGCCCCCTTCTTCTACCGGATGACCTCCAGGCGCCGCGTCTTCGAAAAGCCGTCGGCGGACATGCGGTAGAAGTACGTGCCACTGGAAAGCGACCCAACATCCAGGCGAACGTCGTGTCGGCCCGGCTCCCTCTGCCCGTCCGCGAGCGTTGCGACCCTCCTCCCCAGCACATCGAACATGTCGATCGTTACGTGTGTCTGCTCGGGAACGCTGAACGCGATCGTGGCCGGCCCGCTGGCGGGATTCGGCGCGCTGTTCTGCAGAGAAAACTGGTCGGGGGCGGGTTGGAGGCCCACCTGGAGCTGCCCGTCTCCGTCCTGCAGGGTCACCGACGGGGCCTCCGCGGTCAAGGTCGTGACGTCTGCGTCGGGGCCACGGTCTTTCCGGACGCGGACGGCGCCGGCTCGCGAGCCGCCCTGCAGGCGAAGCGTCAGGGGGTACGCCACTCCCTGCAGCTTCACGTCGTGGACGGAGGGGGGCCCGGCGCCGGACGCCACGGGGGCCAGGGCCCCACCGTTGGCAAACCGGACGTCGAATGTGCCCCCGGGAGGAATTGGGGGCAGCATGTGTCTCTGTTGCTTCGACGTGGGCCGGTCGCGCCGGAGCCAAAGCGTCGCCTCGCGCCCCTCGTCGTCGGTTACGTGGAGGGAGGCTGTCTTCTCGTCCTCGCCCGCGTTCTGGAGACGCGTCCCGGCCGTGAGGCTGCTGCCATCCCCGCTCCCCCCCAGCGTCAGCGTTCCCGACGCGCTGGCGTTGATCCAGTACCCCTCGCCCGGCGCAAGCGTGGAGACCGGCATGTAGCCGTCCGACGGATCGAAGCCGTAGACGGACGACGCAACGATGCCCTGCGGATCGGACGAGATCGCTCCGGTGTCGGTGGAGTCGCCGAACGGCCCGACGAGGTTCCACCCCGCGGCGACGCTGACGGTCTGCGCGTCGGCCTTCACGCCGGTCACCTGCGCCGTTCCGGACGGGCAGTTTGCCCAATACCCCTGTCCGACAGTGAGCGTGTCCCCGCCCGAGAGGGACTGGTTGCCGGAGTCCGGGTCGTAACCGAACCCGCTCGTGCACGACGGCAGGACCGAGCCGAAGGTCGGGTCCTCCAGCTGGTAGGGCAGCGACACCAGGTTCCACCCGTCGTCCAGGGCCAGGGTGCGCGTTCCATTCACGGTGAGCGCCACAGTGGCCTGATCGGTGGCGCCGCCTTCGTCGGAGACTTCGTATGTGAAGCTATCGGTGTCGGCGAATCCCGATGCCGGGACGTACTCGAAAGAGCCATCGTTGCTCAGCGTGACCGTTCCATTACTCGGGTCCGATACCACCGAGGGAGTTAGCGGATCTGCGTCCGGATCGTTGTCATTTCCGAGAATTCCGGGCGCGTCGACGGTCAGCGTGCTGTCCTCGTACGTAGCAAAACTGTCATCCGCCGCGACGGGCGCGCCGTTGAGGCCCTCGATGGTGAGGGACACACTGGCCTGGTTGGTCCCTCCGTTCCCGTCACTGGCCGTGTAGGTGAAGCTGTCCGAGGCGGTCTCCCCGTCGCTCAGGTTGTCGAATGCGCCGTTTGGGGCGTAGCTGTAGGCCCCGTTCGTCTCGATCGTCAGGAGCGCGCCGGACGTCAAGGAGATCTGTTGGCCGACGTCCGACGGGCTTCCGTTGACCGCCGATACCGAAAGCGGGTTCCCGTTGGGGTCGCTGTCGTTTTCGAGCACCCCTGGCGCAGCAATGGAAATCGGCGTGCCCTGCTGCGTTGTGTCGGCGTCGGCGGCGGCCGTTGGGGGATCGTTCGTCCCGAGCACCGACACCGAAAAGACGTTGCCCGTCGGGCCTTCGCCCTTGCCGTCCTGCAGGTTAAACGCAAAGGCGTCGTCGGGCGGCGTGTCCCCGGGCGCGATGTCGGCGGTGTGGTCGTACGTGACGGCCCCATCAATCAGATCCTGCTGCGTAAACTCCATGGCCGCCGTCCCCGAGACCCGAAGGACGCCCTCCGTCGGCCCACTCGTCACGGTAAATGTGAGCTCCGATGGGTCGTGGTCCGGGTCCGAGGCACTGAGCGAATCGGTCGAAAGGGTCACCTGTCCGCCCTCGTCCAGCGTCGTGCCTGCATTCGTGTCGAGCGTCGGCGCGCTGTTGTAGTCGATCGTGAGGAGGGCATCCGGGTCGCCCGGGCTCACCGTGAGGGAGTCGTTCCCCGTCATCTCGACGGGCCCGTAGACCGAGCCGTCAAATTTGTCCACGATCGTCCCGGTCACCCCCGCCGGCAGGTCCCATTCGATGACGACTTCGGTGGCCGCGTCCTCGGCCCGGAACTGGATCTCGTGCTGCCGGGTCCCGGCGGCGCTCGCGCTCCCCTGCCGGACGTCGACGGGCAGGCCCTCCCCGAACGTCGATGGCGGGACATCGTCGTCAATCCACCGGGCATCAAACACGCCGGACGGGGGTGGGGGCGGCAGTTCGGCTTCTCCAAACGCCGGGTCCACCCCGGCGGTCGCATTGGGGTCTATTCCGAGGGGGAGCGTCTCCGATCCGCCGGCGTCGGTGCGCACGGTGATCGTGCCTTCAATTTCTGGGGTCTCTTGGCCGTACCCCAGCCACGGCGCACACAGAAACATGCCTACCAGAAGCACGGCGGCGGTTCGAAGGCGGCTTAGCACTGGGGAGCAACGCATCGGAATCGAATCGGTTGTCAGTGGGGTACTGAAGCGAGAGTGCCGTCTGCTTCGCATGTGGCCTCCATGGGCGTTGCCCTGGGGCCCTGCAGACGGGCGTGCACAATTCGCACGGGGCTCGGCCGGAGGCAAAGGGGGACGGGAGCCCTACTGCACGCCCCAGCCGCCTTTTGCCTCACGCCGCCGAGCGTACATGCCAGGTTTCCAACAACTGTGCCAGGGTTCGTATCTGCCCCCGAAATGTACGCTCCATTCCGCACGCTGAGCCGCTCAGGGCATGCTCTGATGCCCAACACTCCGCTCTTATCAATAGTTAAGCCCCACGTCTCCTCGCCCTGGGCCCAAGCGGCCCCTGTTCAGGGACTCCAGCGGGGGTGCCGGACGTGGATCCGCCCTGTACTGCCCGACAGCCCCGAAAGGGTGAGAGGGCGGATTCGCCGAGCAGAGACGCGGTGGCCCACCGAGGCTGAACACGTTCAACGGACGTTATTCCGTTCCGCGTCGCGTTGACGCTCACCGACTTACAGCAATTTGCGACTGGCTCTCCTCCCTGCCCCGCGGCTCGATGATCGACGAGACCTCCTCCCGACGCCGAAGCCAGGAAGAGTCGGAGCGTAGCCGGGTCGTGTGCGCAGTGGGCGCCCTCACGCGTCCGACCCCGCCTTGCCAACCCCTCTCGAACGCCAGCCGTGAGGCGGAACCCGAGGCGGAGACGCTAGCCCACGAGGAGTGGGGGGCATGGGGACTGAGATGCAGATCCGATGAGTTTTCAGCACCGAGCCGCCCGTTCGCCTGACGCCCGGGGCTGACGGTGCTGGAACGCCCCTCAGGAATATTTCTCCGGCCCTTCGGCAGCGGCGCGCTATGCACGTGACGAAGGGGGCTCTTCAAAAATCCGTGTCTGGGCGCCAAGACGCCCCTTCCGGAACGCGATGGAACGAGCAGAAGCAGACCACGTCCCTGCGCCCCAGCCCCGTCGCGGCGCTTTCCACGCTTACAGGTCCATTTGTATGCCCGACGCCGACCCCATCCTGCTGGAGCTCTACCGCCACCGCTTTGAGGGGGTGGCCGACGAGATGGGCGTGACGCTCCGGCGCACCAGCCACTCGCCCAACATCAAGGAGCGGCTCGACTTCTCCTGCGCGGTGTTCGACAGGGGCGGCGCCCTCGTGGCGCAGGCCGCCCACATCCCCGTCCACCTGGGCGCCATGCCCGCGAGCGTCGACGCGGCGCGGGCCGCCGTGGACGCCTGGGCCGAGGGCGACGTGGTGATCCTGAACGACCCGTACGCGGGCGGCACGCACCTGCCGGACGTGACCATGGTCTCGCCCGTGTTCGTCGGCACCGCAGACGCGCCCTCGTTCTTCGTGGCGAGCCGGGCCCACCACGCCGACGTCGGCGGCATGACGCCCGGCTCGCTCCCCCTCGCCACCGAGCTGGTACAGGAGGGCACCATCATTCCGCCCGTCAAGCTGGTCGACGGCGGCACGCGCAACGACGCGCTCCTCCAGACCCTCCTCCGCAACGTGCGCACCCCCGAGGAGCGGCGGGGCGACCTTGCGGCGCAGCGGGCCGCCCACACGGTCGGCACGGAGCGCCTGCAGGCCCTGGCCGAGGCGCACGGGGCAAACGAGGTCACGACCTACGCCCGCCACCTGCAGGCCTACAGCGAGCGCCGGACGCGGGCGGCCCTGTCCGACTGGCCCGCGGGCACGTACGCCTTTGCCGACGACGTGGAGGTGGGCGACGCAGACCCCGCCACAATCCGCGTGGCCGCGACGGTGCAGGGCGACACGATCACGTTCGACTTCGACGGCACCGGCGACGCGGTGGACGGCAACCTGAACGCCGTGCTCCCCATCACGAAATCGGCCTGCTACTACGTGGTGCAGGGCCTCACCCGGGGTGACATTCCGGGAAATGCAGGGAGCCTCGCGCCCGTCTCCGTGACCGCCCCGGAGGGATGTCTCGTGAATGCCGAGGCGCCGCACGCGGTGGCGGGCGGCAACGTGGAAACCTCCCAGCGCATCGTCGATACGGTGCTCGGGGCGCTCGCGCAGGCGCTCCCCGACCGCGTCCCGGCCGCCGGGCAGGGCACGATGAACAACCTCACCCTTGGCGGCACGCGCCCTGAGCGAACCGAGGACGTCGCCTCCGGGCTGCGGCCCGGCGGGTCGCCCTTTGCCTACTACGAAACCATCGGCGGCGGCATGGGCGCCCATGCCGACGGGGACGGCCTCAGCGGGGTGCACGTGCACATGACGAACACGCTCAACACGCCCGTCGAGGCGCTGGAGCAGACGTATCCGTTTCGAATCGTCGCCTACCGGCTGCGCCCCGGCAGCGGCGGCGCGGGCCGGTTTCGGGGCGGCGACGGGCTCGTGCGCGTCTACGAACTGCTCGTGCCGACGACCGCGACGATGCTCAGCACGCGGCGGAACCGGGGGCCGTGGGGCCGCAACGGGGGCAAGCCCGGGGCGCCGGGGCGCACGGTGCTCATTCATCCCGATGGGCGCGAGGAGGAACTGCCGGCCCACGTTTCGCGGACGCTCCCCGCGGGCAGTCGAGTGCGCGTCGAGACGCCGGGCGGCGGCGGGTTCGGGACGCCGGCCGACAAGAACGCCTCGTAACCCGCCACGGCGTGCCGTCTCGGCATTCGGTCACTGAAAACACCCGCTCACTGCGAGTCCGGTTCGGCCCCGTGCGACAGGGCATTTTCCAGCATCTCGCGGACGTGGTCGTCGGCGAGGCGGTAGTAGACGTGCCGTCCCTCGCGTCGGTGCGACACGAGCCGGGCGTCGCGCAGCACGCGCAGCTGGTGGCTGATGGCCGACTGGCTCATGTCGAGCGCCTCCACGATGTTGTGCACGCAGACCTCTCGGTCGCGGAGCAGGCACAGGATGCGCAGCCGCGTCTGGTCGGCAAAGCCTTTGAGGAGGCGGACGGTCGCGTCGGTAACCGCGGCCGTGGGCAGCGACGCCGAAAGCGCTGCCTCCGTTCCGCAGGTCCCGTCGTGCGCGTCAGCTGGGGCGTCGGAGGCGGGATTGCCGGACATGGGCGTGGGTCTATGGCAGGGAAAACGGCCGAGTAAAAACTGGATGTCCCTTCGCAGACGGTGCCTCATAGGACGAGGGGTCCAGTCCAGTTCCGTTGCGGCCGCTACGTGTCGTACCGGAGCAGCCGCAGCGCATTGCCCACGACGAGCAGCGTCGACCCTTCGTGCAGCACCACGGCCGGGCCGATGGAGAGCCCCGCAATCGTAGCGGGCACCAGCACCGCCACCATGCCGAGCGCAATCCACAGGTTCTGCGTGATGACGCGGCGGGTCTGTCGGCTGAGCCCCACCGCGAACGGCAGCTGGGACAGGTCGTCGGCCATCAGGGCCACGTCGGCGGTCTCCAGGGCCGCGTCCGATCCCGCCGCCCCCATCGCAACGCCCACGGTGGCGTTCGCCATGGCGGGCGCGTCGTTCACCCCATCGCCCACCATGGCCACGTCTTCGTCCTGACGGAGCGCCCGCACGGTGTCCACCTTGTCGCTGGGCAGCAGGTCGCCCCGGGCCTCGTCGAGCCCCAGCCGTTCGGCCGCCGCGTCCACGACGCGCTGGTTGTCGCCCGAAAGCATGACCATCCGCCGGATGCCCGCGCGGCGCAGCTGCTCCACCACGCCCGCGGCCTCTGGACGGGGCGCATCGGCGAGGCCCACCACGCCGAGGTAGGTGTCCCCGCGACGGACAATCATCGTCGTTCGCCCATCGGCCTCCAGCGCCTCCACCTCGTCGCGGAGCGGGTCCGGGGGCGGTGGGCCGCCGACCTCGTCGAAAAGGGCCGCGTTCCCGACGTGCACGGGACGCCCTCCCACAGAGGCCCGAATGCCCCGGCCCGTGATGCCCTTCATTTCCGCCGCGTCTTCGGGCGGGCGGCCCTCGAGGTGTTCGTCCCCGTACTGGACCACCGCCTCCGCCAGCGGGTGGTCGCTGAGCCGTTCGGCGGCGACGGCGGCCCGGAGAAGGTCTTCTTCGGACGTTCCGTTGTGGGGACGCACGTCCGTGACGCGGGGCGCCCCCTCCGTGAGGGTGCCCGTCTTGTCGAACGCGACGGCGCCGAGTCGGCCGAGGTGTTCGAGCGGGCCGCCCCCCTTCACGAGCACGCCCCCCTGCCCGGCCCGGGCCAGGGCACTCAGCACGGCACTCGGCGTGGCGATGGCGAGGGCGCACGGACTGGCGGCCACGAGCACAGCCATGGCGCGGTAGAAGCTGTCGGCAACGGGCTCGCCGAGGGGCACCCAGGCAAAGAGAAGAAGCCCCACCAGCCCGAGGACGGCCGGCACGAAGACCCGCTCAAACCGGTCGGTGAAGCGTTCGGTCGGGGACTTCTCGGCTTCCGCCTCCGTGACCATCTGTACGACTCGTGAAAGGGTCGACTCGCCCGCCCGCTTCGTGACGCGTACCTCCAGCACGCCGCTCCCGTTGATCGTGCCGGCGTAAACGCGGTGGGCCGCGTCTAGGGTCGTCGGGTCCCGCACGGCCGCCGGGGTTTCAACGGGTGTCTTGTCCACCGGCACGCTCTCGCCAGTCACCGGGGCCTGGTTGACGGCGCTCTCGCCCTGGGTAACGAATCCGTCCGCCGGAATGCGCTCGTTCGGCTTCACGATGACTGTGTCTCCCACCCGCAGCTGATCGACGGAAACCTCTCGTTCTTCTCCGTCGCGGCGGACGAGCGCGGTGTCTGGGGCCAGGTCGGCGAGCGACTCGATGGCCCGGCGGGCGCGGCGCATCGCGTAGTGCTCCAGCGCGTGGCCGAGGGAGAAGAGAAACAGCAGAAACGCCCCCTCCAGCCATTTCCCGAGCACCGCCGCTCCCCCCGCGGCCACCAGCATGAGGAAATCTACTTCAAACTCGCCGGCCCGGAGCGTCTCGACCGCCTCCCGCACGGTGTGGTACCCGCCAAGGGCGTAGGCTCCGACATACAGTCCCCAGGGGACCCATCCGGGCGTGCCGCCCACGACGGAGAGCCCAACGCCCAGGGCCACGCACACGCCGGCCGCGACGGCAACGATCAGTTCCGTCTTCTCGCCGAAGATCCCACCATGGTCGTGGTCGTGTTCTTCCTCGCGGTCTCCACGGCCGGCCTCTGCCGCCAGCCCCTGCGCCGCCAGCCGATCGCCCTGCGGCCGCACGTTCATCGACCGGAGCACGTCGCGGATCTCCTCCGCACTCGTCGACGACCGGTCGTACTCTACGCGGACCTGCTCGGCGGCACGCGCCTCCGCCTCCACCACGCCATTGATTTGGCGCAGCCGCTTGGCGATGGTCCGGGCGCGCCGGGGACGTGAGATTCCCTCAACGGCCCAGGAGAGGTGCCCGTACCGGTCGGTCAGGTCCGCGCCGACACTCCGCACGCGCCGCCGGATGCGAGAGCGCGCAATCGTATCGGGGTCGTAGTGCACGCAGAGGCGGTCCGGGGCGCCGTTCGTGGCGGGGACCACGTGGGCCCTGCTTACGCCCGGCTGCCCACGGAGGCGGTCCGTGAGGCGACCGACGCACGCGTCCGTCGCGTCGGGGACGCGTGGGAGTACGACGGGGAGATCGAGTTGAACCTGTTCGGCCACGGCGGATGAGGACGGACTGTGCACGAATTGATGAGCGAAGCGGCCTTATCAGGCTGTTTCCGAGGAGAGCAGTCGAACCGACGCTCCCCCGAGAAAACGAGGACACCGCTGCCGGTAACGTCGATAGGACTCCCCGTACTGCTCCTCCAGCCATGGCTCTTCGGCCAACGGCGCCAGGAGAAACCAGACGGCTCCAATCCCCCCCACGATGCCTGCCAGGCCCGAGTCGGTGAGGAGCACGTATCCAGCGATTAGAATGAGGTCCCCTACGTAGCCGGGATTTCGGCTCACGGCGAATGGCCCGTCCGTGACGAGCTCCGCGTTTAGCCCGAGGCACCCACGCAGCCCCAGTCGCCCCATCGCGTAGCTGGCCAACGCGGTGCCCCCCACGACGAGCATGCTGCCGAGGATGATCGTTCCGGCCTCGCCCACCCATCGGGCAAGCCCCAGACTCCCGGCGTCGATTCCGCCCACGACAAGAAAGCCGACGCAGGCCACAGCGAAGAGTGTCCACACGAGCCGATACTGCCACGCCTGGCGCCCCGGCGGCGGCCAGATGGAGATGGTTTTGACCCCGAGGGTAGCAATGAGCGTCACGCCCAGTCCGGCTGCGGCGACGAGCGCCACCCAGAAGACGATTCGGTAGCGGATAGATGTTAAGTGATGGCTTCGTTGTACCACTCCACGAACAGTTTCGTCGTCAGATGGAGCATCCGTTCTGACTCGGAGGCCGCTCGCGTCCGGCGGACATACCGGGCCAGCTTCTGGCGCAGTCGCCCGAAGAATCTTTCCACGTGGGCCATCTCACCACTGGACTTTCCGACCTGCCGGTGGCTGGGGTCGCCCGCAAACACTGGGCGATAGGACTTCCAGAAGTCGCTGAAGCTTCTGCCCTGACGGTATTCCTCCGGAATCCGGCTCCAGAGCCGAGCACAGGTTCTGGCCGAACGGTCTCCGATCACAAATGCCACGACCTGCCGGGTTCTCCGGCACAGAGCAACCCACAGCCACCGTTTATTCGCCCGCTCTCGGACATACGTCCAGCATTCATCGAGTTCAAGGACATCGCCTTCCTCAGCAGGCCGGAGCCCTTCGGCTACTGAATCGGATTCTCGTCCCTTTTTTTGAGCCACCGGGTCAATGTATTGCGGCTGATGCCGAATATCCGGCTGATTGCCCGCTTTGACCCGCGCTCGCGGTAAGCACGGAGGATTTTCTCTTTCTCCTCCTCGGAGTAGCCTCGCGGCTCTGGATCGAGAACCTTGTGCGCTCCACAGTCCTTGCAGTGATACTGCTGAGAGCCGCTAGCGCTGTGTCCGTTTTTGACGATGTTCGAGGAGCCACACTCTCTACACTCGTAAGTCTCTTTGATCATCGGATAGACCAGGCTGGTGGGCCAGACGCGACGCAGTTCAAACAGAAAGACTCACTACTTGTTGAGCCGCTACCGACGATTCTAGTTGCGGCCACCACTTCAATCCGTTTGTCTGTTTATGATCACATGAGCACTTGTTCATAAGTAGAACTGAAGAGGGAGTTTCGTGGGGACGCCTCAGTGCGTCTCGGTGCGTCTCGCCCGATGAGGACTGGATCGGCGCGTCCGGAGGCTGATCAGGACGCCTCGGCCACCTGCGCGACGGCCTGCCGCACGTCCTCTGGCGTCCAGTCGTTGCCGCGCCAGAGGCGCCGCACGTGCCCCTCCGACCCAATCAGGGCCGTCGTGAGGTTGTGGGTGATCTCCTCACTGCCCGTTTTCTGGGCATGCACGCCGAAGAGGCCGGTGGCCCGTTCGACCTGGCTCGAATCGCCGGTGGCAAAGGTCCAGGTGTCGAGCCGATCCGTGTACTTCGACGCGTACTCGCGGAGCACCTGCGGCGTGTCGTAGGCCGGGTCGAAGCTGATCGACAACAGCTGGGCCTCCTCCCCGTACCGCTCGCGGAGCTGCGGCTGCAGGGCGGCAAACTGCTTCGACATGAGGGGGCAGTAGGTCGGCAGCGGGCAGCGGGTATAGATGAAGGTCAGGACGAGCGTCTGCCCGCGGTAGTCGCCGATCCGGAAGGACTCGCCGGCCTGGTTCGTGAGCGTGAGGCCCGCCGGGACGCGGTCCCCTTGCTGAAGCATCTGCGTCCCCCCGTCGGCGGCCGACTTGATCGGCGTGGTCGTGCGGGCCGGATTCCGGGCCACCGCCGTGTCCGGGAGGGTCCGGAGGGCGATGATGCTCGCACTGTCGCCGACGGCGAGCCGAAACTGGACCGCATCCCCCTTTTCCAGCGGGGCGGTCATGCTGGAGTCCGCCACCGGCAGGGGCATGATCATCGGCGGCATGTACCCGGGAATCTTCTCGTGCTCCACCACGAGGGTGCGCCCCTCGTTCTGGATGCCGGCCACGCGGCCGTCGACGGTGTACGTGTCTGTGCCAAAGAGATACAGGAGCAGGGCGCCCGCGGCCAGGAAGAACGCGAAGAGCCCGCCCCCAAACACGGCGAGTCGGTTCTGGATCATGGGTTCACTGGGCGCGACCGGCCATTTCTTCGAGGCGGGCGATGCGCTCCTCCGTGGGCGGGTGGGTGGAGAAGAGCCGCTTGATGCCACTCAGGCCGCCGCTGAAGGGGTTCACGATGAACATGTGCGAGGTCGTCTGATTGGCCGGCATGGGCCGGTGCTCCGCGGCCCGCTCCATGCTGCGCAGGGCACTGGCGAGGCCGAGGGGATTTTTCGCGATCTCGGCCCCCTCTCGGTCGGCGGCGTACTCGCGGCTGCGAGAGATCGCCGACTGGATGAGCATCGCCGCCATCGGGGCGAGGATCATCATGAGGAGCGACACGAGGAAATTGTTGTCGCGGCCGCCGAAGAAGAGGGCGAACCGGGACAGCATCGTAATCGCCCCGGCCAGCGTCGCGGCGACGGTGGACGTCAGCATGTCGCGGTTCTTGATGTGGGCCAGCTCGTGGGCAATCACGCCCGCCAGTTCGTCGCGGTCGAGCACGTCCATGATGCCCTTCGTTACCGCCACCACGGCGTTGTCGGGGTTGCGGCCGGTAGCGAAGGCGTTGGGCTGGTCCTGCGGGATGATGCAGACCTTCGGCATCGGCAGGTCGGCCCGCCGTCGCAGGCGATCCACGAGGTCGTGCAGCTCCGGCGCCTCGGCGCGGCTCACCTCTTCGGCCCCGTACATGCGGAGCACGATGGAGCTGCTGTACCAGTAGCTCACGCCGTTCATGCCCACGGCAATCAGGAAGGCGAGCAGCATGCCGCCCGTGCCCCCGAGTGCCTGCCCGATGAGGGCAAAGAGCACAATCATGACCGCCATGAGCGCGGTGGTGCGGAAGGTGTTCATACTAGATCTGGATCGCTATGGGAGCATTTGTAGTGTGGTGAACGCCGTCGTTTTGTATGCACAAGGGCCGTGCCGCGGTCCTCACCCCTGCCGGGATGTCAGACGTTCTTGTAATGCGTATTGCGTGTTTCGTATCGCGGAGCGGTTTCGTCATTGATCACGCAATACGCACCACGAAATGCGCACTACCCAAGCATCCCCATCACCACCATCACGTCGTAGAGCGCGTGGGTCCAGGCGGCGACGCCGAAGCCACGGGCGAGGAAGAGGGCGTTGAGGGCTAGGCCGAAGAGGAACCGAAAGACAAACGACGGCAGCGCAAATGGGTCGCCCAGGGGACCTACGTAGTGCGCCCCGCTGAAGAGCGCCGCCCCGAGAAGGGCCGCCACCAGGTACACCCGGGTCGATGTCTCCATCAGGGCCCGAAAAAGGAGGAAGAGCCCCCCCACGAGCAGCACCCGGAAGACCAGCTCTTCGTAGAGGCCCGCGCCGATGGAGAGGGCCAACTGCGTCCAGAGCGCCCCGTCGGCGGGCGGGATCGCGGCGAAGAGGGCCCCGACGGCCGACGAGACGACGAGGGCCACGCCGACCGCGTACGCCGCGCTCTCGCCCACAAGCCCGACAAAGTAGCGCGACCGCAGCGGAATGTCGCGGTGCCGATCCAGCAGGTAGGCGGCCCCACCGCCCCCCGCCACGAGCAACGCGAGGCCCAGCCCGCCGGACGCCCCGGTCATCATGAGCAGCTCCTTGATCCACACGCCCGCCTCCACCCGCACCGGCCGCGTGGCGTCGAGGTTCACGAGCACAATCATCGTCTCGTAGAGCACAAAGAGCGGCAGGGCGCTGAGGAAGCCGTATGTGGCCGAGCGGGTGGCTCGGTGATATGCGTGCCAGGAGGGCATGGGGACCGAGTGTGGTGAGAGATATCCGTATTTCGTATTGCGTAGGGCGATACTGATTGCTGATTTCCGCACTCCACAATACGCCCTGCGCAATACGTCCTCCGACCCGGCATTTCCCCTCACTCCCTGTGCAGGACGGACGCGTCGGCCCTTCTCTCTGTTACTTCTGGTCCCCGATCCACACCGTCCGCAGCTCTACGGTCGGCGTCGCGTCGGCATCGAGGCCGAGCCGGTCCGCCACGGCCGCCGACACGTCGAGCAGCGTCCCCGCCTCAATCGGCCCCCGGTCGAGGACGCGGGCAAAGGTGTGGCGGCCTACGTCCGGGCGGGAGAGGAGCACGACGGAGTTGTACGGGAGCGACGGATGACTCACCACGAGGGCGTCGGGATCGTACGGCGTGCCGCTGGCCGTGAGGCGCCCGGCGAACGCGTCCGGGTAGACGGCGACGGCCCCCGTCGAGTCGGGCGCGGCCCAGTCGCCGGGGGGCGGCACTTCGGGGGCCTCCCGGCCCGGCAGGCGAAGGCGTCGCCCCGGCTCCAGCGCGGTCGTGTCGAGGCCGTTGGCCGTCCGGAGGGCCCGGGCGCTCACCCCATACTCTCCCGCAATGCTGTAGAGGGTCTCCCCGGACGCCACCACGTGGGCCGGCGGCGCGAACCGCTTGGGAAGGCGGAGCGTCTCTCCCGCCGCGAGGGGGGCCGCCGTGCGGTCGTTCAGGGCGGAAAGCGTGTCCGCCGTGGTGCCGAGGCGAAGCGCGAGGGTCACGAACGAGTCGCCGTCCGCCGCCACGTGCCGCCCGTACACCGGCGGGGCCGTCACGGAGTCCACCGCGGGGCTGTCTGGATCGGACGTGCCCACAGCCACCGTGTCCGAGACGGTGGTGTCCGAGACGACGGTGTCGGAAACGGCAGTATCGGAAACGGCAGTGTCTGGGAGAGGCGAGTCCGCGGCGGTGGAATCCGGCCGGGCCTCGGTCGTGTCGACGGATGCTTCTGTTCTGTCCTCGGGTCGGGGCGGCCGGAGGCGGAGCGTCTGCCCAATCTGTAGCGCCGTGCCCTCCAGGTCATTCCATCGCTGCAGGGCCGCCACCGACACGCCCGCTTGCTGGGCGATGCTGTACAGCGTGTCGCCGGACCGGACCGTGTAGGTCGAGTCGGACGGGGCCTGGGCGTGGCCGGCCGGCGCCGTGCCGGCCAGGGTCAGCAGAACGCCCAACATGAGAACAGCGCTGCGCATCGGCGGGCGGGACGGTCAGTCAAAGCCAACGCCTTCGGCCTTCAGCTTCGCGTCCTGGAGCTCCGACAGGTCTTTCTGGGTGCCCTCCTCGCGGGCCACCTCGATGCCCTGCGCGTACGTGTCGATCGCATCGTCGGTGCGGTCGAGGCGCTCGTAGAGCTTGCCGAGGTGGTAGTACGTGCCCACGTAGTCGGGGTCCGTCTCCACGAGCTCCTCAAACAGGGCGAGGGCCCGCGAGGCGTTGTCGTGTTTCAGGTGCTCCTGCGCGAGGGCGTACCGCGTAAACGGGTCCTCGGGGTCTTCCTCGTGGAAGGTTTTCAGTTGCTCCAGGCGGTCGGCACTCATGGTCAAAGCTGTGCGGTGGCGTGTGTCGAATGTAGCGTTTCCCAACCGGACGGGCAGGTGGAGGGACGGCGTGATGCGTGAAGAGTGGGGCGTGAAGAGTGATGCGTGAGGGAAAGGGGTCACGGATCACGGTTCACGCCTCACCACGATCCCCCAGCGCCGCCCCCGCCAAAGCTCCCGCCCCCAAAGCCGCCGAAGCCGCCCCCGCCGCCAACGCCGCCGCCCCCTCCGAAGCCGCCTCCGCCGTGCGAGCCCCCGCCGCCCCAGATGAAGATCGGCAGGTCGCCGCGGCGGCGGGTCGACGTCTTCGCTCCTTTCTTGTTGCCCCCGCCCCCGCGCCAGAGCGAGCTGCCAATGAAGTAGGCAAAGATCAGGAAGATGTAGATGAGCGTCGTCGAGACCCCGCCGTCGTCGGAGGACGACGCAACGGCCTCCTCCGTGGCGGTGTACTCCCCTGCGGTGGCCCGGATGATGGCGTCGGTGCCCCGATCGAGCCCGGCGTAGAAGTCCCCGTTCCGGAACGCGGGGGTGATGACGCGCTCCACAATCCGGTTGGCGATGGCATCCGGGAGGGCCCCCTCCACGCCGTAGCCCGTGGCGATGAACATCTTGCGGTCGTTCTTCGAGACGAGCACCACCACGCCGTTGTCCTTCCCCTCCTGCCCCACGCCCCAGTCGCGCCCCAGCGAGATGGCGTAGTCGTCCACGGGCGCGCCGTCGAGGGAGGAGAGGGTTACCACCACCACGGCGGTCGACGAGGTGTCCTCGTACGCCGCCAGCTTGCGGGCCAGCGCCCGCTCCTCCCCGCCGGAGAGCATACTGCCCTGGTCCAGCACCGGCCCGCTCGGCTTCGGCGGAAAGTCGTAGCGCTGGGCCGCGGCCGTCGGCGCAAGGGCCGCCGCGAAGAGGCTCAGCGCGGCGCCGAGCAGCAGGACGGAGCGGAAACGCGAAAGCACGGCGGAACGCTGCATTCGGTTTGGAATCGAGACGGGGTGCAAATGCCGATTGGGCGCCCTTCAGGCCTCACGCGCTACGAATCGCTGCCGAAGTCCACGTCCGGCGCCTCCTCGGCCCCCGCCTCCGCCTCGAACGGCGTTTTCGGCTTAAAGCCCATGAGGCTCGCAAACACCACGGTCGGGAAGGAGCGCACCTGCGTGTTGTACCGGCGCACGGTGCTGTTGTAGTCGCGCCGCGCCACCGTGATGCGGTTCTCCGTGCCCTCCAGCTGGGCCTGCAGGTCGCTAAAGCTCTGCGTGGCCTGCAGCTTCGGGTAGTTCTCGGAGACGGCCAGCAGCCGCCCGAGCGATTTGCCGAGGGCCGACTGGGCCTCCTGGAATTGCCGGAGCCGCTGGGGGTTGTCGAGGTCCTCGGCGCTGACCTGGACGGAGGTGGCCTTCGCCCGCGCCTCCGTCACCGACTGCAGCGTCTCCTGCTCAAAATCGGCGGCGCCCTGCACCGTCTCCACGAGGTTGGGGATGAGGTCGGCCCGCCGCTGGTAGGTCGCCTGCAGGTTGGACCACGCCTCCCGCACCTGCTCGTCGCTCTGGACGAGGCTGTTGTACGAGCTCGTGGCCCCGCAGCCGACGAAGCCGAGGACGACCACGAGGACGACGAGGGTGATGGCGCCTTTGCTTCGCATGGACGCGGGGTCTTCTGGTGATGGAAGCGGCGTGCGTGTCAGGTCGCCTCTACGGCTGACTCCAGATGGAGTTGCGCCCTGACCTGTCGGCCCTCTGGGCCGGGTCTGCCGCGAAGTGCGCACGTGGACGGTGAGGGGGGGGCCGTCCAGCCCCAGTGCCGCCGGGCTCCGGGAGCGCCGTTGGCCGCGTCGGGCACACTCGGCCCGGATCGAACCTCTCGTCGGCCCCGCGCCCCGCCTCCCTACTCTGCGGCGACCATCGCCAGCCGGTCGCCGGACGGCGACACGGCGAGACGCGAAACGTCCATCGTGTCCAGCGCAGCCACCGGGCGCCAGTCTGCCCTGCCGCGGCGCCATGCCACGAGCGAGTCTTCGGTCGTCATCAGGAGGTGTCCACCCGGCGTCCAGGCGTGGTCGCCGGTCGGGGCATTCGTGGGCGCCTCCGTCAGCCGACGCGTGGTGAGGGAGGCGCCGTCGAGCCGGTGAATCGCAACCGACGAGTCGGGCCCCACCTGGACGAAGCTCACGTCCGCCCGCCCGGGCACCGACTGGAGCGAGCGGCCGATGCGGCGGGCCACGACCGTATCGGTGCCGCTCTTCACGTTGGCTACGTGGAGCGTCGGCGGGGCGCCGAGGACGAACAGCGCCACGCGGCTGCTGTCGAGCCAGGCGTGGTAGCCCACCGAGTCGGCGTCGGGCAGAACGGGAGCGTCCGGGGTGCCGTCGGCCCGATACCGCCAGAGGCGCTGCCGCCCGTCGGCCTCGACGCGGACGAGCGTCAGGGCGCCGCCGGGCCGGGGCGTGGGTGAAAACTCGCTCTCGGGGGTGTCGGTCACCGGCGCGGGCCCTCCTTCGTCTTCAATCTTGCGGTACACGTCCGCCTGTCCGTCGTGGATGGCCGTCCACACGAGCCCACTTCCGTCAGGCAGAAAGGCCGGCTGGTTGTCGTAGCCGGGCCGCGTGGTGACGGGCGTCGGCCTGCCCATGCGGAGCGTGTCCCCGGATGCGTCGAGCGGCGCCCCCACCACGTCCGTCCCCGGGGCCGTGGCGGCAATGGAGTCGGCCGTCGCGGGGCCCCTCCCATCTTGGGGCTCTGCGCAGCCCCCTACGGCCCCCACGAGGACCCCGACAACCAGTATCCACGAGCGGACACGCGACATTGAGGGACGAGAATTGTGTGTGGCAGACACGAGACGCCGTGTTTTGTTTTCCGATTTGAAGGTAACCAGACCGGAGACAAACCAACAAGCGGTGGCCCTCACGTCCCCACTCCGAATCGGCCTGGTCGTGTCTGGGCCTTCGAGGGGCGCCGCCGACCGGTCCCGCTCTCAAAACGAGACGTTGCGCTCCCGGCCGGGAACCGGCCCTCATGGCCGTGGCCGCCAGCATCCGACTGAACGGATCAGCACCCGTTTTCCGCTCGACCCACCCGGTCCCGGCCCACGAGATGCCTCACGGGCACAGCCCAGGATGTCCGGGGCACTGACTGCCTACTGGGGGAGTTCAGGGCGCCGCACGCGACGGGGCCGCTCGGAGATGGAGTGGAGAAAGGCGACGAGGGCGTCCGTTTCCGCCCTCGTCAAGTCGAGTTCTTTTAGAAGGGGAGAGGTCACCGGATAGTGGGGATCGTCCTCCATACCGGGCCGGGGCTCAGGGCGCGCCATGCCGTGCTCGTACATGTTGATGGCGTGCTCCAAGTCGTTGACGAGCCCGTTGTGAAACCACGGCCCGGTGTAGGCGACGTCCCGCAACGACGGCGTGCGGAATTTCCCCATGTCATCCGGATCGCCGGTCACGTTATACCGCCCGAGGTCTTCTCGCTTCCGTCCGTAGTAGTGAAGACCGAGGTTGTGGAATTTCTGGTCCGTAAAACGGCGGCCGTGATGACAGTTCATACAACGGGCCTTCGTCCGGAACAGGTGCAGGCCTCGCAGGGCCTCGTCCGAAAGCGCCTGCTCCTCTCCTTGAACGAACCGGTCGAAGTCGCTCTCCCGACTCACGATGGTCCGCTGGAACTGCGCGAGGGCCCGCCCGATGCGCCCGAGCGTGACCGACGAGTCCGCAAACGCCCGGGCAAACAGTGCATTGTAGCCCGGAATTGCCGCCAGCTTGCCGGGGAGCGCGTCCGGGTCCTGGTTCATCTCGATCGAATCCGAAACGGCGTGGATGTATTGGGCAGCCAGGCTGTCCTCGCGCCCGTCCCAGAAAAGCGGATCCATCGCCCAGATGTTAAGCAGACTGGGGACGTTGCGCTTGCCAGTTTGGTGGTCGTGCCCCACCGCCGTGGGCCGCGCGTTGGACCACCCCCGGGCCGGATCGTGACACGACGAACAGCTGATCTGGTTGGACGAGGAGAGGCGCGGGTCGAAAAAGAGCTTCTTCCCGAGGGTCGTCAGGCTCTCCAAGCTGTCGACGTTCCGGTACGGGGAGTCGGGAAGAGCCCCCAACGCCTTCCACTGGATGGAGTCCTCGACCGTGGGCTCGGGCCAGTCGGACGGATCGGAGGTGTACACCTTCCGAAGCGACTCGGGATCACTGAGATCGGGAGACGAACGGAAATCCCAGATCACAACCGCGATCAGGACCAGTAGCGTACCCCCCAGAAGTAGACCGTCGCGCATCAGTTGTACTTGTTCATCATCGATTGCCCGTGACTAGAAGGGAATGTCGTTCCGCGCCGGGACATCTGTGCCCGATCGGGTACGGCCGAAGCCCTCCGGTAGATAGTGGCCCATCAAGGAGCATCTTCGACCGTGTGCACCTGTACGAAAAAGCCCTTCTTGTCCGGATCGACGTAATACTTGCGCCCGTCGAACACAGCACTGGGAGGCGGCTCTTTGTCCCCCTTCCACTGAACCTCAACGTACTGTTTGAGGCTATCTAGACTCGTGACGCGAACAAGATGAGAGAACGCCGCCTCCTCTTCCTTTTTCCATTTATTGAAGACCTCCTGCGAGAAGCCCCTCATCGAATCCGCCGTGATGAGAACGTCTTGTTCCTGGTCATCGGCCGCGTCCAACGTCTGACGGGCTGAGTCAGCAGCAGCCTGGCTGCGTTCCTGTGACTCTTCAAGAGTATCGCCGCAGGCGAGCAGTAGGAGCGAGAGTACAGCCAGACAACAACGGCGTATTTTCATACAGGGAAATGTGGCTGTGTTGAGGACACTGATTGTGCGTCGTCGCTAATGGAAGAACTGCAGGGTCATCGAAATAGTGTTTCGGGTCTCTCCCGGCAGAAATTCGGGGATCCCCAGAACCACTCCGTCCTCGACGGCCATCCGGCGCCGGTACTCGACCAGCAACCCGACCGACAGCTTCTCAAACTGTTGCAGGAGCTGAACGCCTCCGCGGAGCCGCACAACACGAGCGGTGTGCCTGTAGTAATCCGGAGCGAGAACATACTTGGTGTACAGATTTCGGTTCTTCCGTGGTACGCGGGCGGACTGCGAAAGCGGCATCCGGTAGGACGCCCCGGGGATGAGGGTGTATCGCCGCGGGCCCGTCGTCCACGAGTACTGTGCCGACAGGCCCGGCGCCAGCCAGGCGTATTCGTAGTGATGGGAGGCGTTGCGGTCAGTGACGGATTGGCGGTTGTAGTCCAGGGTGGCCTGGAGCGTCAGGGGCTCCGCCTGAGAGTGGACAAACAGATCAAGGTTCTGACGCCATCCGGTACGGAAGTAATTCGCCCCCGCAAAGACCTCATTCCGGTCGTGCCCGTCCTTGTACTGGGTTTCGCTTCGCACCTGCAGGCGGTATCCCGGCTGGGAGACGGTCAGGAAAGCAGTCCCCCGCACGGTCTCTTCCCGATAGGTTCCCGGTGTCTCGCGGGTATCACTGACCGTCCGAATGAACTCGGATTCACTGCGTCCCCCGACCAGTTCCCCAGTAAATTGGACGTGGTTCCCGTCGACTGCGTACGTCACCCCCACCTCGGTTCGCGTCGTCGGCCGCTCGTAGGAGCCGAACCGCGCGAAATTGTAGCTCCCAAGCCCCGTCGTCGTGATGACATTGTATTCCCGCTCGCCGAAGCTGTCGTGCGCGCGGTTGTAGTTGCTAACGTCGCCGTTTTCTTCGGCGTCGCCGGTTCCGTAGTACAACGCCACGGTGTGGCCGCCTATGCGCCCCCCCACCTGTCCTTCTACAAACAGATTGTAGTAGTTGAGACTTGGACGGGGGTCGTTGTAGCGGGCTAGGCGTTCGACCTGATAGTCTGCCCCACCGGCCACGAGCAAATGATCGCCAAAAAATGTGGTCCCTCCGGTCAGGTTCACCTCATAGCGATCGTTGTCCCAGTCCCCCGGCTTGATGTTGGCGAAGTAGTACGGCCGACGGGAGACGTTGCGACCGAGCTTCCACCCAATTCCGTTTTGACGCTCCTTCCGGTACTGAAAGCGTCCCTCCAATCGGAGCCCTTTGTACGACGTAAGCCCGTACGACGTCAACGAGCCCACACGGGCAGACTCCGGGTCCTGATACGTGCGGAGCGGGCCCTGGGTGTTGGTCGCCTGTAGGACGCTGGCGCTGTAGGTAGTGTCGGCGAGTAACGACCGAATCGGCAGTTCAGCTCCGTGCCTCAGGGAAAGCCACGTGGACGTGGACACGTCCCCACGAATCCCGGACAGGCCCTGTGCTGCAGCGGGGGGGGCCGCTGCAGCACAGAAGAGCCCGAGGACGAGTGCTACGAGGAGGCTTAGCCGTTGGACAGGATCCATCATCGGTTCACGCGTGGGGCCCACCGGGACTCAAACGTATCGAGGGAAATCGCGCGCTCCCGTTTCGTCCGCAGACGCTGTCGTTGCGTACCGGTTGGGGTATTGGCCGTCTGGGGCGGCATCGCCCGTGGGGTCGCCTTCTCTAGAAAGGTGAAGTTCTCCTCGGAGTTGTTCGTATCTTCCAGGATGGACCGGTCTTCCTGGTCTTTGGAGAGCAGACGAATCACGGATTGCGAGGAGTAGAAGTCTCCCGGCACGAACGTGTAGCCCGCATCCAATCTATTCTGCAGCTTCCGCGGAATCTGATCGTCGGTGGGGGCGGGCTGTGTCTCGACGGCGTCCACAATCCAGTCGGTCGGGATCTGTGGGTACAGGGTCGTATTTTCGGTAACGTCCCGCTCCGTCGGCTCGGCGTACGCCTCGAAGTCACTGGCGGGCGTATCGGTGCGGAAGAGGGCGTAGGCATCTCGCCCAAGCGGATCGAGAATGAAGTCGTCCCCAAAGATGAAGATGCTGCGCAGATTCGGCACGTTGGGGTTGTCGAGGTCCGAGGGCTGCGGGTCATCGATTTGGTCGGCCAGGTACACCTCGTAATCGGCCCCGCTGAGATCCACCGTCAGGCTCGGATCACCGGCCGAAACCGTGTCCCCCTCTGCGTTGACGTAGGGCTGCTTGTGATTGAGCGCGTTCTGTGCAATGACCACGCTCTCTCCCGGAGGCAAGATATCGGGCGTTCCATCTTCCGGAATTTGATAGATGTACTTGGCGTAGAGGAAGTCCTCGTTGGCGTTGACGCTGTCCGGCATGCCAACCGACTGATTCCAGTCGAACTGCCCGTCTTCGGTCAAGTACTGGCTGTTTTCACCGTCCGGGGTCCTATTGCCGTGCACGCCCATCACGTACAGCCCGTCCAGGTTGATGTCGCGGTTGGAGTTGTTGTAGATCGAAAGATACTGATCACGGAAGCCGGCCCCCTCGATGATGTCAGAACCGGCGTAGTATATCTGCTTGATGACCAAGTCGCCCAGGCGGCCTGCCGTGAGTTCCACCGTGAGGGGCTCGGTATTTTGGTTAATTCGCACGTCGCTGACGGTGCCATTGAACGACAGCTCGTCTTTGTCGGGATAGTTGCCGGTCAACTCGAAGACCGTTTGGCGATCGAGCGTGAGCACGGCGGAAACGTTATAGTCTCCCGCCGGCACGTCTTGGAAGGACGCTTGTCCCTCCTCGGTCACCTCCGCCTCGAAGGTTTCCTGCGAACTGATGTTGGTCAGGGTCACCCGGGTCCCGGCGGACGCTGCGCTGTCGTAGCCCTCGCTGAAGGCCAGATTGACGGTGATGTCGACCGGTTCTACCCCGGACGGATTGGAATCACAGCCCGCGAAGACGGCCCCGGTGATCAGGAGACACAGGTACAGAAGGGGGGTACGAAGCAGTGCGTTCATCGTGGTCTACGTGTTGTCTCGGTTACAGAGTAAGGCGGAGTTCCATCCCCACGTAGGGCGGTTGGTTGAGCCGCTCTTTTGGACGCCCATTCTTCCACACGCGGGGACGTAGATTGAGAACATTGTTTGCAAAGAAAGAGAGTCGTACAGCCTTGCCAATGTCTTTGCTAATATTGGCGTGGAGATTGAAGTAGGCAAAAGGGGGGTAGTGTCGGAAGGTGCCTTCCGAGGGGGCCCGGTCCAGCACGTCGAAGCGCGCATCGTCCACCTCCCCTTCCGGAATCGGGACGATTTCCGCTTCGTCATTGACGTAGGCGACGGCCCGATTTGAATTGTCGAGCGTCCGCTCGTAGTCGTACAGAAACGCCTCGGTGCGGAGCGTCAGCAGCAGTCCGAGATCCGAAATGTGATGCGTGGAGGTTAACGTGCCCTGGAGCCGCCCGCTTTTTTGCTTGGTATTCGGGTAGACGCCGTACCGAATCTCATTTTCCGGCTTCGTCACCGGATCGGTGGCGTTAAAGCTGTTGGACCGGTTGTAGTAGTAGCTCTGGTTGTAGGAGAGATTCAGGGAAAAGGAGGTCTGAATCACCTCAATCTTGGGCGTGGAGGCGGTCAGCTCCACGCCCCAATTGCGGGTGTAGAGGGCATTGGTGACGTAGCCCTGTGGATAGACGACCCGCTCGGTATCGCCGGTGTCGACGAACTCGGGCGCTCCATCCGCCCCCTGTCCCTGCATCTCATACACCGGCAGGTTTATGTGCTCCGGCCTCCGCTGCACGGTAATGCCGTTATCGGTGACGTTGCGGTACGCCGTTGTGCTGATCGTCGTCCCCTGAGCCGACCATTCCAGCCCAGCCTCCAGGCGTCGCGAGCGCATCGGCTGCACGTTATCGGTCACGTCCCGCTCGACGTGGGTGTACGCGAGGTACACACTTTCGCCCACGTCTCCGGTGTAGCTGTTGAGGAGGGCGTAGTCGCGATAGTCGGCGCCGGGGTAGAGATGGATCAGGCCCGGGGATTTCACCTGCAGGCCGTAGGCCCCGGTCAGGGAGAGATGATCGGTCAGGTAAAACCGCGTGTTGATTCGCGGAGAGAGGGTCTCGTACCCGTGCTGACTATCGCCGCGAAGACCGATGGTGCTCACAAGTTTGTGGCCCCCAATCGTCCCCGAGACGGTACTCTCGACGTACGCCCCGCCCTGTACGAGAGCCGGGCGTCTCGCCTCGAACGAGGTCGACCGGCTGGAGGATATGTTTCGGGGAACGGGACGACGGGGATTGATGAGGCGTCCTGCCCCGTAGTTTGCGTCGAAGCTGACGTCGCCCCCGTAGGCGAGGTTTAGATCCCAGTCCCCGACCCGGACGGCGCGATTCAGCTTCAGGCGCGCACTCAACGAAACCGGCTCCCCCAAAATCTTCCGTTTTCCACGGTAATTGGGCGGGATGAAGAAGCCTTCGTTGACCCCTTCCTGTTTCGTATCATTGCCGGGCTGCACCCCGGGATTCACGTACTCGTTCAGCAGGGATTTGCTGCGCGCCCAGCTGCCCGACGCCGACAGTGTCATCTCGTCGTAGAGTACATTCTCGGCCGCCAAACGGAGGCGGTTCGAAAAAGAGACCCGTTGGTCTCGGTAGAAGACGCGCTTCCGGGTGTCGAAGTCGGGGTCAATTTTAAAGCCGTCCACGTTCGTTCGGTACGACAGGGACAGGGTGTTGCGGATGTCCCGATCAGAACCGTAGTAGGAGGTCCACAGTAGCGACGAAGAGATCCGGTTGAAAGTCTTGATCTGATCTCGTGGGTCGTCGTTGCTGCGCAGATAGTCGAGGCTGGCGTTGAGGATGTGACGGGGACTGATCTGAAAGCCCTTGTTCACACCGAGGTTGAACTCGCCGCCCGACCGGCGCAGGTGTGCGTTCCACGGAGACTGGCCCGCCGTCGTCTCGATGAAAACGCCCCCCTCAAGAATATCCCCGTGCTCGGCCGAGGCAACCCCCCGGACAACTTCGACCTCTTCGATGTTGCCGACCGGAATTTCGCGAAGGTCGAAGCCGCCGCCGGGTGTATCGCCGGTCTCGTACTCCCGATCCCCAAATCGACCGCCTTCCAACGACCGGAAGGGCACTCTCGGGTTCTCGACCGGATTGAGCCCCTGCATATTCGCGTTGTTGTTGATCTCCCGACCGTTCATGAAGATGCCGACCCCGAACGCGTTGTTGCGGCTGTAGGGGCCGGAGGCATCGGTGCGGAAGTTGATCGTCTGAGCCCCTTGCAGGCTGGGGTTGGTGATCGATTGCCCCGGGATGAGCTGCAACAAACCCGCAAGGGTAAACGCTTGGGACTGCTCGACGGCGGCACGATCAATGATGTAGGTCGAGTTCGAGACGCTTTCCCGTGCCCGCTCGGCCGTCACCGTCACCTCGTCCATGTATAGGTCGAGGGCGGGAAGCCGGACGTCGTGCCGCAGGCGACTGGAATCCTCTGGAACTTGCAGCGTCGCCCGGTGAGTGCGCTTGCCCACGTAGCGCACCTCTACGTCAATCCGGGTCGGCAGGCCGTTCCGCGGTACGCGAAGCTCGTAGTAGCCAGTGGTATCGGTGAGGGCAACGTGATTCTCCTGGACACGCACGGTGGCGTTGAGTAGCGGAGCCCCGTCTGCATTCGAAACGACCCCGTGGAGGGTGAGCTCATCGGTGTCCTGACCAAGAACAGCCCCCGAGGACAGAACCACAGTGAGAAGCATCGCAAGGAGGGGCAAGCGCATCGGAAGGAGCTGAGCGCGGGGTTGCTTCTTATTTAGACTTATTACAAACAATCTGGGACTGTTGTACAGAGGACGACGGCGGCCTCGCAAACGAAGAGTCTCAGAAGAGCCGCAAAGATTCCAAGAAGGGCGCGGGGAGGGAACTGCCATCGCTGTTCGCCTCCCCACCACGCTGAAAGAATATGCTTCGCGGGGTGTCCGGGGGCTCTTTCCATCACGAGCCGGGCGTGCCTGCGGACGAGACCGTTCCCAACAAGACGTTCGAACGGAGAAGACCTGTTTCTCTCCGGAACTGGTTGAGAAGGGCGACTTCGTTTTCCGCACTCCCTGTTGTCAATCGGCCCTGTTGTCAATCGCGCCTGCTCCCCAACGACCGTTGCCTGTACGGCCAACCGCGTACCGCGCGCAGCAACGCGGAGCGACCCGCCGCTCCCCCGACCCGCACGACGACGGGGCGTCTCGTTCGGGCCGGCCGATTTTCGAATGCCCCTCCGGCAGGGGCCTCGACCGGGCCGGAGCGCGTTCGGGGAACAACTTTTGCTTTTCTGAAAGGAAAGAACTCGTCCTTCTTTTAGAACTCGCACTGCTTCCGGCGCCCCCAGCGGGTCGGCAGGCCAGCGTTCGCATCGTCCGACAGAGCTCTTTCTTACGCGCCCTCCCACACGCTCCAGTATGGAGTCAGACGAGCCCTTCTCCGCTCCGTTTTCTCGTTCCTCGTTCTCGGAGCCTGCCGGCTGGGGTCCAGACACGAACGCGCCCGCGGCGGTCTACGCCGATCCGGGGGCCGACGTGGATCCCGAGCGCTCCTTTGGCCGCGTCCTAGACCTCGCCACCCGTCTCTTTGAGGCCCCGATGGGAATCGGCACCCTCCACGCAAACGGGCAGCCGCGGGTCGTGGCCGCCGACGGGCTTCGCGATGCAGGCCTCCAGGACGAGGGCGACGGGATCAAGGCGCGCCTCTGCACGCGGGCCCTGCGGTCGCCGGGGGCGACGGTCGTTACGAACGCCACGGACGACGACCGGCTCGCCGATCACCCATGGGTCGCGGGGGATCCCGGGATTCGCTTTTACGCCGGCGCCCCGTTGGTGGGCCCGCAGGGCCACCGGATTGGATCGTTGTGCGTCCTGGACACCGAGGCCCAATCTCCGCCGCCCGCGGACGTCGACCGGCTTAAGGGCCTCGCCGAGATGATCGTCAACGAGTTGGAGCTGCACCGCCAGGCCGACGCGTGGGACCGGGCCCGGCAGCAGTACGAGGCCATCTTCAACCATACCTATCAGTTCACCGGCCTGCTAACGCCCGACGGCATTCTCGTTGAAGCCAACGACACGGCCCTCGAGTTTGGCGGGCTGGAGCGGGAGGAGGTCGTCGGAACGCCGTTCTGGGACACGCACTGGTGGCAGACGGGCCCAGAGACGCAGCAGAAACTCCGGGCCGCCGTCGAACAGGCGGCCGAGGGCGAGTTTGTGCGGTACGAGGCGGACGTCCAGGGGGCCGACGAGACGCGGACGATCGACTTCTCGATCCGGCCGGTTACCGACGGAGACGGGTCGGTTACGATGCTGATTCCCGAGGGCCGCGACATCACCGACCGCAAGAGGCAGGAGCGCCAACTCCGGAAGGAAAAGCGGAAGACCGAGGAGGCCCTCCAGGCCCGTGACGCCCTGCTCGGGTCCATCACCGAAAACATCTCGGAAGGCATCTACCGCTCGACGCCCGACGACGGCCTCGTCTACGCCAACGAGGCCCTCGCCGACATGCTCGGGTACCGGAGCGTGGATGCCCTCCTGGAGGCGGATCCGGTCCACTTTTACGCCGATCCCGACCAGCGGGCGCAGGTCATTCAGCAGTCGAACCGCAATGACGGCATCACCGGGGTCGAAGTGGAATTTCGGCGCACGGACGGGACGACCTTCACGGGCCTGCTGAGCGCCACGACCGTTCGGGGGCCCGACGGGGCGGTGCAGTACTACGACGGGGCCGTGACCGAGATCACCGAGCAGAAACGGCAAGAGCAGCAGCTCCGGCAAAGCCGAGAACGGTGGCGGCGTCTCGTCGAGAAACTCCAGGATGGGCTCCACATCGCCGTGGACGGAGACATTCGCTACATCAACCCGGCCGGGGCCGAGATTCTGGGCGCGGACGCTCCGGACGACGTGATTGGGCACTCCCTCTGGGATTTCGTTGCCTTGGAGCAGGCCCAGCAGGAGATCTTCGAGGACCGTCTCCGCAAGATCTATCGGGAGCGCACGTCGACCGCCCCACAGGAGATGGAAATCACCGGCCTGAACGGGGAGCGCCGCGTTATCGAAAGCTACACGGTCCCCATCAAGTTCGACGGAGAACAGGCCGGGCAGACGGTGTTTCGGGACATCACGGAGCAGAAAGAGATGGAGCAGGCGCTCCGTGAGCGGGAGGCGCGGCTCCGCTCGATCACCGAGAACGTCTCGGACGGCATCTACCGGTCCACCCCCAACAAGGGGCTTGTCTACGCCAACCGGGCCTTCGCCGACATCTTCGGGTACGAGAGCGTCGAGGCGATTCTACAGATCGACCCCATCGAATTGTACGCAAACCCCGACGCCCGAAGCGAGAACCGGCGCATCACGAAAGAACAGGACCACATCGACGCCGCGGAGGCGGAATTTAGGCGCAAGGACGGGTCAACGTTCACCGGCCTCGTCAGCGCCACCACAGTCCGCGACGAGAACGACGAGGTCATATACTACGACGGGGCCATCACCGACATCACCGAACAGAAAGAACAGGCCCGGACGCTGCGGGACCGGCAGCAGAAACTGGAGTCGCTGTACACGGCCACGCGCCACCTCTTGAGGGCCGAAACCCCCGATGCGGTCGCGACCCGCATCCAGCACGTACTCCAGGACGTGTTCGACTATCCCCTGGCGGGCGTCGACTTCGCGGAGGACGGCCGGCTCGTCCCGGTCGAAGGCGCAATCGCGTCCCCCGGTCAGATGCCAACGATCCAGTCGCTCTCGGCTGGGGGGGACAGCATCGGCGCCCGGGCATACCGGTCCGGAGAGACCGTGGTGGTGCAGAACGTAGAGGCCCTCGACAACGACGTGGCGTACGGCGGGCTGCGCTCGGTGGCCTGCGCCCCCATGGGCACGCACGGGGTCGTGCTCATGGGACAGACGTCACACGACGCGTTTGACGCGTTCAACCTGCGCCTGGTCGAGGTGCTGGTGACCTACGCCGCCGTGGTGCTCGACCGCCTGGGCCGGGAGCAAAAGCTGCGTGAGGCAAAGGAGACCGCCGAGCAGGTCAACGAAATGAAGTCGGCCTTCCTGGCCAACATGAGCCACGAGATCCGCACGCCCCTGACCTCGATCATCGGATTCGCGGAGGCGATCGGGGACGAGGTGAGCGGAGGGGACCCCACCGTGTCCCGATTTGCGGGCCTCATTGAGAAGGGGGGACGGCGCCTGCTCGAGACGCTCGACGCGGTGTTGAACCTGTCGAAGCTGGAGGCCGAGGAGATGGAGCTCGCCCTTGCCCCGCTCAACGTGGCCGAGCAGGCTGCGGACACGGGGGCCCTCTTCGAACAGCAGGCCGAAAAGGCCGGCATCGATCTGCGGGTGGACGTGCCCTCGGGTCCCCTCTGGGCGCGGGCCGACGAGGGGGCGCTGCGCATCGTGCTGCGCAATCTGGTGTCGAACGCGGTTAAGTACACCGGCGACGGGGGACGGGTCTGGATCCGGGCCCGGAGGGCCGAGGATCAGGCGGTCTTGGAGGTGGAGGACACCGGACAGGGGATGGATCCGGCGGCGGTTTCGACCCTCTTCGAAGCGTTCAAGCAGGCCTCGGAGGGCAAGGGGCGGGAGTACGAAGGAACGGGCCTGGGACTGGCCGTCACCAAACAGGCCGTCGACCAGATGGAGGGCACGATCGACGTCGACACCGAGAAAGGGGTGGGCAGCCGCTTTGTCGTACGCCTGCCCCGGCCGGCACCGGACGAAACGGACGCGTAGGGGAGGGTGCGCGCCGCCCCGGACTGCGCTCGTCCCTACTCGAAGCGGACGACGAGATGGACGTGCTCCTCCGCCCAGTCCACGTGACGCTGCGTCTGGAGGGCGATCACGACCGCATTCTCGTAGGCCAGCACGCGATCAAAGAAGTACTCGACGGTGGAGGGGACGGCCCGCTCCGCGTCGCCGTCGGGCGTGTCGACGTGCGAGTGCGTAAAGAGGGCGTCCGCGGCGTCGAAATAGAGCAGCGCCGACTCCTCGGCCGCGTGGTCGAAGGCCTTGCGCAGGGCGTTCTGGGTCTGCATGCGCTGCTCGTTCAGCAGGGACGGCACCCGGAACTGGTGCAGGTTGGCGGTGGTGTGGCGGGTGAGGGCCGCAAGGGCCTGCTGGCGCGTCTCCCGCGTGCCGCCGTGGAAGAGAATGCGGGCCGTAGACGGCTCGTCCTCGCCACTGTGGAGGGCCTGGAGGGCCCGGTCAAACGCGTCCGTCCCGTACCGGACGGGCGAAGCAGCACCGGTGTCGGGCGTCGAGTCGGGATCGGCCATGGCACGCCGGACGATGGGTGAAGAAAACGGGCCGCTTGTAGATCGGGAGCCGCACACTTGTTTCGTGCTCAAAGCGTACGCCGCTGGGGGAAAGAGGCACGGAATGCCCCTGCTGCACTCCCCCGTTCCCGCGCCCTCACACTCCCCCGCCCACACTACCCCGTGCTCTGCATGGCGGCGGCGACGCCGTTGATGCTCAGGAAGATGGCCTCGCGGAGGGCCTCCTGTTCGGCGTCGTCCGTGCTGGCCCGATACCGCTTCAGAAGTTCGATCTGAATCAGATTGAGCACGTCGGTGTACGGGTTCCGGAGCTCGATCGACTTCTTGAGGACCGGATTGCCGTCGAACAGGGCCGCCTGGTCGGTAATTTCGAGAATGGCGGACTCCGCCCGCTCGTAGTCGTCCACGATGGGGGCGTGAAACGACGTCTCCACCTCGGCGAGGGCGTCGTACCGCTCGGCGATGGGGAGGCGCGCGCGGGCCATCTCGCGCTGGGCGCTGTCGAGGACGGTCCGAAAGAAGGGCCAGTTCTCGTACAGATCCCGGAGCGTGTCGCGGGCGTCGGGCTCGTTCTCTAGGAGGGTAGCGAGGCCCTGGCCGGTGCCGTACCAGCCCGGCGCGATGTAGCGCGTCTGCGTCCACGCGAACACCCACGGGATGGCGCGCAGGTTCTCGAACTCGACCTGCTCCCCCTCCGAGGCCCGGGAGACGGGCCGCGAGGCGATGGGCAGGCGGCTGATGTGTTCGATGGGCGTGGCCGCGGTGTACCACTGCCACCCCTCCGGGTCGTCGATGAATTCGCGGTAGGCGGACATGCCCTCCTCGGCGAGGCGGTCCATAAGGGCGACCACGTCGGATTCCATCGACACCTTGTCGGCCAGCAGGGGGTTCTCGGGAGCCGGGGTGTTCTGGGCGCGGGCCGTGGCCGTGAGGGTCGCGTTCACGATTTGCTCCACGTGGCGCCGCGCAATGTCGGGCAGGGCGTACCGAAAGGAGATGATCTCGCCCTGCTCGGTCATCCGGATGCGGCCGTTGTGGACGACCGGCGGGAGCGCCCGAATGGCCTGTGAGGTGTGGCCGCCGCCGCGCCCCACGGTGCCGCCGCGCCCGTGGAAGAGACGCAGGTCCACGTCGTGCTCGTCGCACACCACCCCGAGCGCGTGAATGGCCTTGTGGAGCGCCCAGTTGGCCATCCAGTAGCCGCCGTCCTTGTTGCTGTCGGAGTAGCCCAGCATGATCTCCTGGAAGCCGTCGCGCCCCTCCAGCTGCGCGGCGTAGACCGGGTGCGTAAAGAGCGTCTCCATCCGGTCGTCGGCGGCGTCGAGGTCCTCGATCGTCTCGAAGAGCGGCACCACGTCGAGCGGGCACCGGTAGCTGCCGTCGACCACCGCGCCGAGCCCCGCCTCCTTCGCCAGCAGCATCGGCTCCAACAGATCGCTCACGGTGTGGGTCATGCTCACCACGTAGCTGCCCACGATGTCGGGGTCGACCGCGTGCATTGCCCGGAGGACCCCGAACACCTCCATCAGCTCCGCCGCGTCGGCGGGCAGGTCCGCGTGGCGGCTCACCAGCGGACGCGGGTTCTGGAGCTCTCGCGACAGCACCTCCAGCTTTTCCTCTTCGGACAGGGCGCCGTAATCGTCCACCACGTCGCCCGCGTCCAGCAACGCGGCCACCGTGTCCTCGTGGACCCTGCTGTGCTGGCGCACGTCGAGGGCGGCAAGGTGGAACCCGAACGTCTTGACCAGCGAGCGGAGGCGGTGGAGCTGCCCGCTCTGCGCCGCGTCCTCGAAGCCGTGCCCCTGGAGGCTTTCGGCGATGAGGTCGAGGTCGGCGAGCAGGTCGTCGGCGGCGTAGGCGCCCGCCATCGCCGCCACGTCGGTCGCGTCGATCCGGTCGAGCAGGCCGCGGAGGCGTTCCTCAATGTAGCAGAGCTTGAGACGGTACGGCTCGCGCTGGTACTGGCGCCGCACGTCGTCGGGCAGAGCGATCTCCTCGGCGTCCGCCTCCAGGGAGGCCTCCAGGGCGTCCGAGACGGTGAGCTGGCGCGTGGAGATGCTCAGGTCGTCGCGCAGCTCGTCGATCTCGTCGAGGTAGTGCTCCAGCGTGGTGCGGCGCTGGCGGGCGACGGTCCAGCGCGTGACGTCGGCCGTCACGTTGGGGTTGCCGTCCCGGTCGCTGCCGATCCAGGAGCGGTACTGCAGGAAGGCCGGCAGCTCGGCCGTGGCGTCGTAGTGGCGGCGCAGGGCCTGCTGCACGTCGCGGTGGATCGCAGGAATGGTGTCCCAGATGGATCCGTGCAGGAAGTAGTGGCCCTGCTCCACCTCCTCCCGCACCGTGGGGCGCTCGGCCCGCACCTCATCGGTCCCCAGGAGGAAGGCCACCTGGCTGTAGAGGCGGTCCAGCGTCTCGGCGCGCTCGTCGGGCGTGGCGTCCGGGCGGCGCAGGGTCGAGAGTAGGTCGGCGATGTGCTGCTCCTTGCGCAGCACCGAACGGCGGCGCGCCTCCGTGGGGTGGGCCGTGAGGGTGGGCTGAATGTCGAGCTGCCGGAAGAAGGCCACCACCTCGTCGGCCGTGTAGCCCTCCGCCTTCAGGTCCGCCACCGCCGCGTCGATCGACTGCGGGCGCGGCTCCGCCCCGTCGGCCCCGGGGCCGTCCCCCGGCCCCAGCGGCCACTCCGACGGGCCGGACTGGCGGGCCCGCTCGCGGTTGATGCGGATGATCTCCTGCTGCTCCGCCTGGTTGACGAGGTGGAAAAAGGTGGTGTACACGTGCAGCAGCCGCTCCAGCGTGTCCTGGTCGAGCGCTGCAATCCGCTCCGCGGCCTCCTCCCGCTTTTCCGGCGCGTCCTCCTGCTCCGCCGCCTTGCAGAGCGCGCGCAGCCCCTCGACGTGCTCGAAGAGGGCTTCCCCACTCTGCTCTTCCGCGATGTGCCCGAGCATGCTGCCCACCAGGTTGACCTGGCGGCTCAGGGGCTTGGAGATGCCGGTGCCCTCCGTCTCCAGGTCAAGGTCGTCCCAGCGGGGCATGATGGATCGGGGAATGTGAATAGACTGTGAGACCGCCTCTAAGGTACAGGGCGACCGCGACGGCTCCAAGTTTTCAGCCGCGTACAGGGGGCTCTTCAGTCAATCGTAACACCCGCCGGACGCCCGTCTAGGATGGAAGCGCTCCCGCAGTCGTCATTTCCAAAGCGGGTCGTCCCACGACAGAAAATACCCGAGGGTAACCGTCGGGCTTGCGGGGAGGCGGTCCGAGCGGGTCGACTGGCCGTGGACCGGGAGGCGGGCCCCAAGCTGCACGGCCCCCGGCCCCACGCTCCACCCCACTGTCGGGATCACCTGCACCAGTTCGCGGGCGGCAAACTCGAACCCCGTACGGGTGTCGATGGAGGGCCGTCCGAACAGCCCGTCGACGGCCACCTTCCACTCGAAGCGGCCGAGGGACCCGCCCACGGCCGTGTTGAACACCCATTCGTTTCCGGGGTCGCGCGCGATCTGCTCGTTCTCCTCGCGCCACCGGTGCCCCGCCCACCCCGATACGTATATCGGCACCGGATGGAGGCTCGTCCCCGCCTCCAGCAGAAGACTCCAGTCGCGCTGCCCCTGCGAGAGGGAGATCGTCTCGGCGTCGTTCTCGAAGGTGCCCGTCGTCAACTTTACGCCCCCGCGGAGCGCGACGGCGACCGGCAATTCGGGGATGCCCAGCAGAGAGGGCCCGGCCCGAAGAAAGACGCGCGGATCCCCCAGCCCCGTGGTCAGCAGGTCCGACCCCGAGCCGTTGAATGCCTGGCGGTGGAGGGGCAGGTCGACCCACGCATCGAGCCCGCGGAAGAGCCCGAGCGCCCCCGTAAGGCGGGCCGTTGTGGTGATGGACTCGGCGTCCGGGTCGAGTTCGTCTAGGGGCACGACCGTCCCGTCCTTGCTGAAGCCCTCCTGCGTGCGCTGGTGCGCAACCTGAAGCTGGACCCATCCCGTGCCCGGGGCCTCGACCCACTGGCCGTGACTGGGGGTTGCCGTCAGGAGCAAAAGCAGAACGGCGGTACCAACGACACTCTGACGGATCATGGTCATTCGCTTCCGTCCCAGATGCGCGTTTCGGGCTGGAAGGAATCGGCCGCCCAGGCGAACCAGAACGACACATATGCGGTCTGTACCGGCTCAAGTCGGGCAGACCCGTTCTGGGCGCGGCCGTCGAGCGTCCACGTGCGCCCGCTGCCGTCTACGAAGCGGCCATTCTCGACGGTAAGTGAGAGCGACTGGCCGCTTTGCGTTCGGGGATGGTAGGCCATTGCCCCCTCGGCGTCGGCCCGCCAGAGGACCACCATGTCCGTTCCGCCGACCGTTACCTCGACGGCCCGGGCCTCGGAGCCATCGTCGAGCTCGCCGAAGGGCACGGCCAGTCCCCCGTCGCCGTTCGGAATGCCGAGCACTCGTTCCTTGGGCGGGCGGCGGTCGTCAATCGGCATGTCGAAGAGCAGATTGTCGTTGTTCGGGCGCTCGTACGACGACTCCGGATCGGGATCGCCGTACGGATACCCCGAGGTCGTGTAGTTGCGGGAGAATCCCGTCTCCGAGGAAATGACTTTCGTGTCCGGGTGGAGCTCCTTCCATTTCCCCCAGGTCATCTCCATGACGGGGAGCATCTCCAGGTCGGTGCCCACGCTGGCCCCGCAGTTCGCTTCTCGATTCATCTGGGGCCAGAGCGACTCGTCGTCGCGACGGTCGAACATCGTGAGGTTGTTGTTGAACAGGAGCCCGGAGACGCCGAACTCGGCCCCATCGATCACGCTCCGGTCGAACGCAAGACTGGTTCCTGTGAGGGGGCAGTACGTCACCGCAAAGGTCTGGCCGGCCCAATTGTCAACGTTCACGATCTCGTGGTGCCAGAGAATGTTGTGGGGCACGGCCAGCGCCTGATCCCCGAAGAGCAGCCCGATAATGCGGTTGTCGTCTTCGAGGTAGCCGGCACTACTCGCGTCTTTTTCGACGAGTCGATCGTCTCCGGACGTAAATTCGTCGAGGGAGGGAATTCCGTCTCGAGGAACGCCCCCGTCCACGAGCCGGTCGGTCGGAATGGTACAGCTGTCGAGGTTGAAGCCCGAGTTCCCATTCCCACTGTCACTAACGCTTCCCACGTCGCAGCCCGCGAGCACGAGGAAGCCGGCGAGCACTCCAACGGACAGCCAAGCTGTGGATCGAGGAGGCATCATGGAAACGCGTCGATGATTGCAAAAGTCCGTGCGCGGGGATGGGGAGACACACGCCTACAAGCTTCCTCCGGCCCCATAAAGTGCAGCATCGGGACGGAAGGCAAACCAGGCGAAGGCGAAGTAGTCGCCGTGCTGGACGCGGTCGAGCTGGGTCCCCTCCAGCGGGCCGTCTACCGCCTTGCCGGTCACCGTCCACGTGCTTTCGGTGTCTTCGTCCTCGAAGCGCCCGTCGTCCACGTAGGAGAAGGTGAGCGTGCGCCCGTCTACGCGGCGGTCGAAGACGCCGGTGGAGCCGGTCTCTTTCGACTCCGCGATCTCGGCCGCGTCGAGCGCAGAGACGGCGCCAGGGGCGTGAAACACGGCCAGCGGCCGGCCGGCGACCGTGTCGTGAAGGACACGCTTCTTTTCGGTTTTCGAGTGCGGGTAGGCCTTGTAGCGGTCGCCGATGGTGACGGCCACGACCTTCGCCATCGGGGGCAGGCGGTCGTCCGTGGGGCCCCGGTAGGCGAAGGGCTTGTTGTCGATGTCGTCGTAGCCGGCGTACGGATTGCGGCCGTACGGTCGGTCGTGCCCCGTGTCGCGCGAGAGCACCGCTCCGTCCGGATGGGTCTCCCCAAACTGGCGGAAGGAGACGATCTGCGACGGAATCTGCGTCAGCGTCCGGCCCGCAAGGTCGCCGACGATCGCTTTGCCGGTGAGCTGCTGCCACAGCGTTTCGGTCTTGCGGTCGTACATCACCAGATCCGAGTTGCGGAGCAGGCCGGAGACGCCGAATTCGACGGGCTCGCCGTCGAGCGTACGCTCGAACACGAGGGCGCTGTAGCAGAGCGGACAGAAGGTAACGGCCACGGGTGTGCCCGCGACCCGATCGTTCACGATCTCGTGGTGCGTGAGGATCTGAAGCGGATAGGCCCGCGCCGTGCCCTTGTGTTCGAGCAGGATCACCGGCTCCTCCGGCGACACCCAGTTGCTCGCCTCCCCCACCGAAACGAACGAGGGATTGTCGACCGACGGGATGCCGTCCTTCGGCGGCCCGCCCGACATCAGCGTCGAAAGGTCGATGTTGTGCTTCGAGTACGCCGTGTCGAACTGCTGGAGGGCCGGTGGCGCGTCCGGGGGGAGGGACGACTGCGCTCGCGCCCCCGGCGCAACGGAAACGATCCAGAGCCCCACCAGACCCAGTACGAAAACCAATCGATGCTGCACGGACGGAGAATCGGTCATCGGACAAGACGCGAGGTCAGCAGCCATCTACGGCTGTGCTTAGGGCGCTTTTTCGGGGCAGCGTTACGCACCGGGCGAACTCCACACCGGAAGCCCCCGAATCGAGGAGGGGCGCACGCCGAGTGTTCTCGCCCCTTCGGTGCCTCCGTCAACGGAATTCGTTCCTCGGTCGCCCGCGTGTGCCCCCTCGAATGGCCCCGTCGGACCCAGGGCCGCGTTGAAGGCACGCGCCCCGACCGCCGATAACCGGGGGCGAGCGGAACGGAGAGATGCCTCGTCGGCACCGGTCGGAGGGCCTCCAGAACACCGGAACGAGGCTGCGGTCGCCCGGGCCGGGATCCGAGCTTGGGATCGCCCGGCCGCGAACACCGCCCCCCTCGTTCGGTGTGCGGCCTCTCTTGCCGACCAGCACGCAGCGGGGCGCAGCCGGACGTAACACGAATCGGTTGCGTCCCGGCCCCGCGTCGCCTAAACACGTTCCGCGTCGTTGCTTCTGTTGTCTTCTGCCACACGCACGAGAGCATGCGTCGGACATTCACCCCTAGCGGGCTGGTCATCGCACTTTTGGGGTTTGTGCTGACCCGCTACACCATCACGTTCGCCCACGCGGAGGCGTCGACGGCGTTTGTGGTCGGGGGCATCGTCCCCCTCGTCCTCGGGCTGTCGTTGTCGGTGTGCGGCGTGGCCCTCGCCATCGGCTCGTTCGAGACGTGGTACGTGCGCACTATTGCGCAGTGGACGGTGCTCGGGGCCGGCGTGATCGGCCTGCTCATCGTGGCGACCGTCTACGGAGGCCCGTCCTCCTTCGCCGAAGACGTCCGGACGATCGGCCTCTTCTCGAATGTGCTGATTGGGGGCAGCGTGGGCGGGGCCCTCACCGGCGTGTACGCCGCCCAAAACAAAGCCGCCCAGCGCAAACTCCTGAACCGTCAGAATCGGCTCGTCATCCTGAATCGCTTGCTACACGACCGGGTGATGAACGCCGTCACGGTAATCAAAGGAAGCGCCCCGCTCCTGCGGGACGGTGCGGACACGGGACTGGAGTCGGTGGACGCCATTCTGGAAAAGGCCGAGTCCATCGAGGCCGTCATGGGAAGCGTGCACGACCTCACCGAGCCGGGCGCCGGGGCCGAGCGGCAGCCGGTGGACGTCCCGGAAGCCGTCGAGACGGCCCTCCAGCAGGCACGAGAGAGACACCCCGACGCGACATTCGTGGCCCAATCGCTTCCCTCCGACCTATTGGCGTACGCGAATCACCGGCTGGCGGACGTGGTGGGGCAGTTGCTCAAAAACGGAGCCGAGCACGCCGGCGTGGAGGCCCCCCGCGTGGCCGTCGCCCTCGACACGACCCCCGACACCGCGACGATCTCTGTGTCCGACGAGGGGCCCGGGCTGCCGGACAAGAACCGGGAAGCACTGGAGAACGGCACGACCATCTCCGAACGCGGGGACCCCACAGCGGGGCTCGGGTTGTATCTCGTGCGGCTATTCGTCCACACGTTTCGGGGATCCGTCCACACTGAGGTGACCGACGCGGGGACCACCGTGTCGATCGCCCTCGAACGCGTCTCCGAGTCCGCCGAAGGCGAATCCGCCGCCCCGGCAGATTCGTCCCTCGTGGGCGTCGCGCCGGCCCGGCTCGGGGCCACCGCCCTGTCAGGGCTGATCGCGGGCGTGGTCATGGGGGCGTACATGCACGTCACCACCGGCGTCGTGCCGGTCATCGGCGCGCTCTACGGCACAAAGAGCCTTCTCGTCGGCGTCCTGACCCACGAGTTTCACAGTCTCGTCTTTGCCCTCATCTACGCCGGCCTCCTCACCCTTCTGCCGCGGTGGTGGCGGACAACCTGGATCGGGACGGCCGGTGTGGGGGCCGCGTGGGGGGCCGTGCTATGGCTCGTGGCGGGGGGACTCGTGATGCCGATCTGGCTTAACCTCGTCGGCATCGCGACCCCGGTCCCGAACCTCAATCCGAACAGCCTGCTGGCGCACCTTCTGTGGGGCACTGTGCTCGCGGTCGGCGTCCAGGTGAGCCGGCGGTGGTTTGTCTCCTAGCGCCGCCCGCGCCCCGCGGTTCATCCGGTTGGGCACAGGGACGCGGGCCGACGTCCTCGGTCTCCCCTGTTTTGCCCTCCGGCCCTCCATGGATGAGGATGAGCCCCCTGCGGCGCTCCCCCAACACACGGCATCGGGTGCGCACGGGGCTCAAGGGCACTTCGCACAAACTTGTCCGTGTGTTTGCACACCGGGTCGGTTCCGTAACGCCGGCCGGTAGCCTCCGACCACTTGTTTGGGGTCCACTCGTTTGGGGTCCACGGACGCTTCTCCCGCCCTGGCCTTCGCCCTACCGTTCTGTAGCTCCCATGCTCGACGCGCTCGCCCGCTACGCCAACTGGCTCCACCTGCAGTGGCCCGCCGGCAAGCCCGAAAAACTTCCCAAGGTCGACGACCACTTTCGCACCAACGTCGACGGGGTGTACGTCGTGGGCGACCTGGCCGGGGTGCCCCTCCTCAAATTCTCGGTCGAGGGCGGAGCACAAGCCGTGCGGGACCTCCTCACGCGGGGCATCGACCCCGTGGAGCCGACGGGCGCGGACGGGCCGTACGACGTGGTCATCATCGGCGCGGGGGCCAGCGGCATGGCCGCCGCCCGGGAGGCCCAAAAGAGCGGGCTCTCCTTCTGCGTCCTGGAGTCGCAGCGCCGGTTTGCGACGATCAAAGACTTCCAGGCCGGAAAGCCGATCTACACCTACCCGGAGGCAATGACGCCGGCAAGCGACCTTGAGGTGACCGCGCAGGTGAAAGAGGCGCTCGTTGACGAGTTGGAGGCCCAGACAAAGGACCTTCCGGTGCGGCACGCGACGGCCCACCGGATCGACCCGGCCCCCGAGGGCCACGAGGTGGTCACGACCGACGGGGATCGCATCCGAGGCCAGCGCGTGATCGTGGCCATCGGGCGGAGCGGCAACTTCCGAAGCCTGGACGTGCCCGGCGAGGACAAGGACCACGTGCAACACCGCCTGCACGACCCCACGCGGTGCCGCGGCGACCGGGCCCTGGTCATCGGCGGGGGCGACTCGGCGGCGGAAGCGGCCACTGCACTGACGGAGGCGGGGGCGGACGTCACCCTCTCGTACCGGCGCGACGAGTTCGTGCGGCCGAAGGAGGAGAACGTGGAGCGCCTCTACGAGCGGGCCACGTACCACGAGGGCGAGGGCAGCCTCACCCTCAAGATGCCGACCGACGTGGAGGAGATCCGCGAGGACGAGGTCGTCCTCTCCGACGAAAACGGCGATACGGAGACGGTCGACGCGGACCACGTCTTCGCGACGATCGGGCGGGAGGCGCCGCTTGACTTCTTCCGCCGCTCCGGCATCGAGCTCCGCAACGACTGGGGCGAGGTGCCCGACTCCCTCCAGGAGGCGGTGTCGGGCCTCTCCTGGCTGACGGACCTGCGCTGGGACCGCATCACGGCGTTCGCGGCCTTCTTTTTCTTCATGGTGGCCGTCTACAGCTGGAAGGACGGCGGCTGGGTGGGCCAGTGGGCGCAGGCCACCGGGTTCTTCCCGTTCGGTTGGTCCCCCGACACGAGCGGAACGGGCGCGCTCGACATTCTGCTGACCTCGATGCAGAAGCCGGGCTTCTACTACACGTTCGCCTACTCGGCGCTCGTGGTCGTCTTTGGGGTGAAACGCATCCGGCGGCGCAAAACGCCCTACATCAAGGTGCAGACGCTCACCCTGATGGGCATTCAGGTGCTGCCGCTCTTCATCCTTCCGGAATTCGTCCTTCCCTACCTCGGGGCGAACGGCCTTCTGCCCACCGGCGTCCTCGACGCCCTCTTCCCCACGAGCGAGTACGCGGTCCACGGGCGCCAGTACTGGCGGGCCTACGGGTTCATCCTGGCGTGGCCCCTCTTCATCTGGAACGTGTTCACCACCGACCCGCTCTGGTGGTGGCTCGCCATCTGCTTCGTGCAGACCTTCGTGCTCATCCCCGGGATGATCTACTTCTGGGGGAAGGGGGCCTACTGCGGCTGGATTTGCACCTGCGGCGCCCTGGCCGAGACCCTCGGCGACCAGCACCGCGAGAAGATGCCGCACGGCCCCGGCTGGAACAAGCTGAACCTGGCGGGGCAGGTGATTATGGGGGTGGCGTTTGCGCTGCTGGTCCTGCGGATCGGCGGGTGGATCTGGCCGGGCAGCTGGGCGGCGGAGGCCTACCGGGCCGTCCTCTACGGCGGGAGCCTCGGCCTGGGCTACAGCTGGGTGGTGGACATTCTGCTGGCCGGCATGGTGGGCTTCGGGGTGTACTTCTGGCTCAGCGGGCGCTTCTGGTGCCGCTTTTTCTGTCCCCTGGCGGCGATTATGCACATCTACCACCGGTTTAGCCGCTTCCGCATCCTGGCCGACAAGAAGAAGTGCATCTCGTGCAACCAGTGCACGAGCGTCTGCCACCAGGGCATCGACGTGATGGCGTACGCCCAGAAGGGCGAGCCGATGGACGATCCGGAGTGCGTCCGGTGCTCGGCGTGCGTGGAGACGTGCCCGACCGGTGTGCTCGAATTTGGACAGGTACAGCCCAACACCGGCGAGGTGATCCACCGCGACGCACTGGAGGCCTCGCTCACCCGCATTCAGGAGCACGAAAACGGCACCGCGGCGTAGTGTCGCCCCGGCCTGTTGTGGGCCGCCCGTCCGCCACGCCCCCGTTGCGCTCCAAACTTGGCACCAATCTTGCTGATCTCTATACTTCCCCCAGGGCCTTCGCGCTGGCCGAATCGTTGGCCTGGGAGAGTCGTAGTAGGACACCGATACAAAACGAACGTGAAGCCCGAAAGTGAAGCGCTCGCCGACCGCCTGCCGGGAGGCGTGCTTCACGTCCCCCTTTTGCTCCAGCCCGCACCGCAATGCCCGCAAGCGAGACGCAGGGCGGCCCCCCGCCCGACGACCATACAGACGCGGAGCCCCCCCCGCCGCTGCCCGAACAGTCCGACTTCGCGGACGCCGTGCTGGCGGCCATGCCCGACCCGGTGTTCGTGTTCGGCCCGCAGAACACACTCGCGTGGGGCAACCCTCCTCTTCGGCAGGCCGTCGGGCACTCGGCCGCTGCCCTCCGTGGAAAAAGCCTGCCGGAACTGTTCGGGAAGGGCGACGCCGCGGCCGTCGAACAGGCCCTCGATGCCGTGCGGGCGGGGCGCGACACCGCAACGGCGGAGGTTGCGCTTCTTCCTCGCGAAGGCCCGCCCCGCCCGTGCACGTTCACCGCGCGGCCGCTGTCCGGCGACGTGGGGCCGCCAAACTGCGTCGTGGGCATTGCGCGGATGGCGCCTCTGTCTACGGCCCAGGACGAAACGCTTCGGCTCGAACGCGACCGGCTGGCGGCGCTCTACACGGGCCTGCCGAGCCCGGTGGTACACTACGAGGTACAGGGCGGGGTCGCCATCGCCCGCGGCGCCAACGTGGCGTTTGAGGAGGCCTTCGGCGTATCCCGGAGCGAGGTGGTCGGCCACGACCTCGATGCGCTTCTCGCCCCCGACGAACGGCTCTCCCAGGCCGAGACGCTCACCCGACGGGCCGTGGAGGAGGGCAGTGTGCAGGCCGAAGTGATCCGCGAAACGAACGAAGGGCGCCGGCACTTCCGGCTCAACTCGGTGCTGTTTTCCGATAGCGAGACGCCGGAAGGGTACGCAATCTACACCGACATCACCGAGCAGAAGGAACGGGAGCAGACGCTGCGCGACGAGCAGGCCGCCCTGCGGTCGATGTACCGCATCACCGCCGACCAAAACGCCCCCTTCGACGACAAGGTGCGCCGCCTCATCGAGCTCGGGTGCACGTACCTGGACCTCCCGTACGGGTTTTTGACCCGCATCTCGGACGGCACGCAGCACATCCTCCAGGCGACGGGGGACCACCCGTTGCTCCAACCCGGCAAGTCGTGCCCCCTCTCCGAATCGTACTGCCGAACGACGGTGGAGCAGGAGACCCTGCTGGCCGTCCAGGACGCCGCGGCTGCGGGCTGGACGGGCGACCCGGCCCACGAGAAATTCGGGTTGAGAACCTACATCGGCTCGCAAATCCTGGTCGACGGGACGCTTTACGGCACGCTGTGCTTCGCGGCCTCCGACGCCCGCCCCACCGCGTTCACGGAGCGGGAGCGCACCTTCGTGGAACTGATGTCCCGGTGGGCGAGCTACGAGCTCGAGCACCGCCGCGCCACGGAGCAGCTCGAGCGCCAGAACGAACGACTCGACAACTTCGCCGGCCTCGTGGCCCACGACCTCCGAAACCCGCTCAACGTGGCGAAGGGCCGCCTTGAACTCGTCGAGGACACGGAGGACCTGAGCCACCTTTCGGCCATCGACCGGGCCCTAGCGCGGATGGACGAGATCATCGAGGACCTGCTGGCAATTACCTGGGGCGGGCAAAAACTCAGCAACGAGGACCTGGAATACTGTGACCTTGCCTCCCTAATTGCGTCGTGCTGGGAGCGCGTCGACGTGCCGGAGGCCGGCCTCGTGGCCGACGCCCCCCCCCGTGTGCGCGCCGACGCAAACCGCCTCCAGCGACTTCTGGAAAACCTGTTCCGCAACGCCATCGAGCACGGAGGCGAGGACGTAACCCTCCGGATCGGCGCACTCGACGACGGGTTCTTCGTAGAAGACGACGGCCCGGGCATCCCGTCCGATCAGCAGGAGGAGGTGCTCAAGGCCGGGTACTCGTCGGACGAGGAAGGCACGGGGCTCGGCCTGAGCATCGTGAAGACCATCGTGGACGCCCACGGATGGTCCCTCGCTCTGACGGAGGGGCGCGACGGCGGGGCGCGCTTCGAGGTTACCGGCGCCGAGGTGGACCGCGAGTAGGCATGGGCTGCGCACGGCGCAGAACCGATGGGCGGGATCTTGCTCAACGTGAGGGTCTCTACGCCTCCCCGATCGGTTCGGTCTTCCCGCCCTCGGCCACCTCGGCCTCCGGCGACGTGGCCTCGGGAAGCCGCACAGTGAAGCAGCTGCCGGCCCCTGCCTCCGTCTCGACGTCGACCTGCCCCCCCATCTCCTCCGTCGCCTTCTGGGTTACCGCCAGCCCCACGCCGCTGCCCTCGTAGGCCCGACCGAGGCCCTCCGACGCCTGCCGGAACGGCTTGAACAGATCGTCGGCCAGCGCCGGATCCATCCCAATCCCGGTGTCCTCAACCTCCAAGACCGCCCAGCCGTTCTCCCGAAACACTCGGACGTGGACGCCCCCCTCCTCGGTGTACTTGATGGCGTTGGAGACCAGGTTCTGCAGCACAATTTGCACGCTGCCCGCGTCGGCCCGCGCCCAGACCTCCGGGCGGCCTGTCTCGACCGTCAGCCCCAGCCCCTTCTCTGTCGCCTGCGGCCGCAGCTCCTCGGCGGCCCGGCGCGCCTTCGTGACCAGGTCGACCGGCTCCGTTTCGAGCCCCATCTGCCCCGCCTCCAGCTTCGAGAGGTTCAACACCCCGTCGAGCGTGTCGAGCAGGCGGCGCCCGCTCCGCTCGATGAGCCCGGCAAACCGACCGGTATTGCCGTTCCCGTCGCCGACCTCGTCGCCGAGGGCCTCGGCAAACCCGATGATCGAGGTGAGGGGCGTGCGGATTTCGTGGCTCATGTTCGCCAGGAAGGCCGACTTCAGCCGGGCGGCCTCCTCGGCCTGATCCCGCGCCACCTCCGCCTCCGTTCGGGCCCGCTCCGCCTCTTCCTTTGCCGCACGCAGGGCCTTCTCCCGGTCGAGTCGGTCGAGCGTCGTCGTGGCGTAGCTTCCGAGCACCTCAATCAGGTGCGTGTCGAACCCACTGATCGCGCCGGGCTCCGGCGACGCCACCGCGAAGGTGCCGTGCTCGCCGATCGGGACCACCACGACCGATCGCAGGTCGCCGTGCGCAGCCGGGTCGTCCATCTCCATCTCCTCCACGTCCTCAACCGCGAGCGTAGTGCCGCTCCGGTATACCTCCGCGACGGCACTGTCCCCCTCAATGTTAAAATCCGGCCGCTCGGGCATGAACGTAAAGGTCGTCTCCGCCACGTCGAAGGCCTTCAGGGCCCCGTCCTCGGCGAAGCGCACCGACACGCCCCGATAGCCCAGCACCTCACGGACGAGGTCAATGAGGGCCCCCGCGACCTCCGTGCGACTGGCGGCCCGGAGCAGGTGATCGGTCGCCGAGTAAAGGGCCTCGACTTTCATCTGCCGGTCCTTCAGCTCCGCCTCCCGCCGGGTCAACTCTTGGGTTCGGCGCCGCACGGCGGACCGCAGGAACAGGATCACCGCAATGGAGACCAGCCCGAGCCCCCCGACGCCCAGCAGGGCCCATCGCAGGTAGGTCCACGCCTGCCCGATGTGGACCAGATCGTCTTCGCCGCGGGGAAGAACCTGGTAGGAGAGGTCGTACTGGCTGATGATGCCCGTCACCTCCACCCGGTCGCCCTCGTCGAACCGCCCCAGACGGATGCGCTCCGTGTGCTGGTTCGACACGAACACGGTGAGCTGAGCGTCGGACGACTCGTCCTCGCGGAGGACGAAGTATTCGCCCCCCCGGTTCGCGCTGCGTGCCGTAATCGTGCCGTCTACGCGTGCGAGTTGTCCCTCGTGGCGGTCCGACGCGGCCGACGGCACCGAGAGCGGCACCGGATCGGGCGTCCGCCGGGCGGCCTCCACGCGCTCGTAGCCGATTCCCGCAATCTGGGCCAGTCCCGCCTCGTGTCTCAGCACGCCCCACACCCGAGCACTGTCGCCACGGCTGAGGGCGCGGGCCTCCGGGAGGCGCACGTGAATCCCTCCTGTCCCGTCCTGCAGACTGCCAACCCCCTCCTCTGGGAGCGGCAGGGCGCCGGGCGCGGCGGCCACGCGCCCCGCCACCACCACCGTATCGCCCACGCGGTCCGGGATGCTGTCCCCATCGACGTCCCGCCGGACCTGCGCGATGGGGGCGGGCGCCCCGTATTGAAGGCTGTCCGTCGGGGCGGCGTCCGCGGAACAAACACCGCTCCAGTGCGGCAGCAGGCCGACGGCGAGCAGTCCCCAGAGGACCGGGCGGGGTATCATGGGATCGACGCGACGGACGGAGATGGAGGTGGACGCCTACTGCACACAGATCGAGCAAAAAACACTCCATTCCCGGGGCAGGTCCAGGAGGACTCGACAGTCCGTGAAATTTCACGAAGGAAACACGTACGTCCCCCTCCTTTCGGGTTGCGACGTGGCCTCGACTCCACACACCACAGTTCGCTGCCGGGGGTGCCATCCCCATGCCGCCCTCGGCTCGGCAGTGCGGGCCGTCAAAAGAACCGATGCAGGCTGGGGCGCCGTGCAATTCTCACGGCCCGAGAACACCCCAAACGGCCCAGGGACTCGCGTCGGGCGGGGCGGGTCGCCCCCGTTCGGACTCAGGGCCTCCGAACGAGGCCGAGACCTCGCCGTCCGTCGGCATCGGGACCGGCAGGCGGGCGCCCCTCGGCGCCGCACGCCCGGTTTCCGAGCGATCGCGGACGGGCGCCCCGCGGACGACCGGCTAGCGTTCCGAATACGGGAGGCGCTCGACGCCAAAGAGGATGGCGTAGAGGACCGGTACCACGATCATTGTGAGCACCGTGGCGAAGAGCAGCCCGGACGTGATGGTCACCGCCATGGCCACGAAGAACGCGTCGGTAAAGAGCGGAATCATGCCCAGGGCCGTCGTAATCGACGCCATCATGACCGGGCGCAGCCGGACGACGCTCGCGCCCACGATGGCCTGGTAGAGCGATTCGTCCTGCTTCCAGATCTCGATCTCGTCGATCACGACGACGGCATTCTTGATGAGCAGGCCCGACAGGCTCAGGAAGCCCAGCAGGGCCGTAAACCCGAAGGCCGCCCCCGTGGCGAGCAGGCCCGCCACCACGCCGATCAGGGCCAGGGGCACGGTCAGCCAGATGATGAGCGGCTGGCGGAGCGCGTTGAAGAGTGCCACCGTGATCAGCACCATCAGCACGAAGAAAATCGGGACCGCCGAGAAGAGCGAGGCATTGGCCTCGTTCGAGTTCTCGTACTGGCCGCCCCATTCGATGTCGTACCCTCGCGGAAGCGAGAGCTTCTCCACCGTCGGGCGCACCTGCTGGAAGACCGAGGTCGCCGTCCCCGAGATGGGGTCGGCGTACACGCTCACCGTCGGGGCGCGCTTGTACCGCCACACAATGCCGTCCTCGAAGCCGGTCTCGAACCCGGAGACGACCTGCCGGATCGGGACGTACGCGCCCGCCACGGGACTCCACACCTGCGCGTTTTTCATGTTGCTGGCGCGGGCCCGCTCCTCGGACGGGGCCCGCATCATGATGGGCAGCAGGTCCTCCCCTCTTCGGTACACCCCCATGCGGGTGCCCTCAAAGGTCCGCTGAACGGCGCGGGCCACGTCGGGGCGCGTCACCCCAAGGGCACTCGCCGCGTCCTCGGCGACCTGGGGGCGGGTGACCTCCACCCGGTTGCGCCAGTCGTTGCGGACGGCCTTGGTGTTGTCGTGCGCCCGAAAGATGCCCTCCACGCGCTGGGCGATGGCCCGCAGCGAGTCGGGGTTGGGGCCGCTGATGCGCGCCTGAATGCGCCCGGTGCCGCCCCCGGGCCCGAAGACAAACGGAAACGCGTACACGTTGGCCCGCGGCAGCATCGCGGAGAGGCGGGCGTCCACCGAGTCTTTGAGACTGGAAATCGTCCGCCAGTCGTCGACGTCCACGATCAGCTGGGCGTAGGACGAGTTGGGCCGCTCCGGGCTGTACGGCAGCACGAACCGGAGCGCCCCCTGCCCCACCACCGAACTGACGTGGGTGACGGCGTCGAGGCCCTGCACGTACTGCTCCGCCTCCTTGACGGCATCCTCAGTGTCCCGAATGTGCGTGCCCTGGGGCATCCACACGTCCACGAGAAACTGCGGCCGCGTGGAGTCGGGAAAGAAGCTTTGCTTGACGAACCCGCTCCCCCAGATCGACAGCCCCATGAGCACCGTGATGACCGCCACCGTCACCCACCGGTAGTTGATCGCGCCCTGAAGCAGGCGCCGGTACACAGTGTAGACCGGCCCGTCGTGGGCGCTCTCCACCGCCTCGTCCGGGTCGGGCTTCTTCAGAAAGTCAACCCCCAGGAGCGGCGCGAGCGTAACGGAGAGCACCCAGCTCAGAGACAGCGAGTAGAGGATCACGAGGAACAACGACCCCAAAAACTCCCCGCTGCTGTCGGAGGAGGTCCCGATGGCGGCGAAGCCCAGGATGGCCACGGCCGTGGCCCCGAAGAGCGGCCACTTCGTCTGCTCCACAATCTCCGACGCGGCCTCCACCCGCTCCCGCCCCTCCTTGAGGCGCGTCAGGATGCCGTCCACGATCACCACGGCGTTGTCGACGAGCATCCCGAGCGCGATGATGAGCGCGCCCAGCGAGATCCGCTGCAGCACCACGTCCGTCGCGTACATCAGGATAAACGTGCCGAGCACGGTCACCGCCAGCACAAACCCCATGAGGAGCCCGCTGCGCCACCCCATCGCCAGCAGCAGCACGACGATCACGATCGCGATGGCGGTGACCAGGTTCCAGACAAAGCCACTCACCGCCTCGCTCACGTCCTCGGCCTGGAAGTTGATGTAGTTGTACTCGATGCCCACGGGGCGATCGGCCTTCAATTCATCGAGGCGGGCCTTCACGGCCCGTCCCATCGTAACGACGTTGCCCCCGTCGACGGTCGATACGCCGAGGCCGATTGCCGGCTCGCCGTCGTACCGCATGAGGGCCCGGGGCGGGGCGGCGTAGCCGCGCCGCACCGTGGCGATGTCCTCCAGGAAGATTTGGCGTCCCCCCTGACTCGCGATCAGAATCGACCGCAGGTCGTCCAGCGACGCCGTTGCCCCCGACGGCCGGACCGAAATGTGGCTGTCTCCTACCCGCACGCGCCCGGCATCAACGACAATGTTCTGTGTGCGCAGCCTTCCCGCGATCCGGTCGACACTGATCCCCAGGTTCGACAACCGGTCGCGGTTCGGCTCGACGTAGATGGTCTCCTGTCGGTCCGCAAAAAGGCGAACTTTCGCGACGCCCTGCACCTGCACCAGCTCCCGCTTCAAGGCCTCCGCGTGGTCCTTCAGCTCCTGCTTGCTGTAGCCCTCCCCGGTAATGGCCATAAAGATGCCGTACACGTCCCCAAAGTCGTCCTCCACGACGGACGGGCCCGCCCCGGGCGGCAGGCGTCCCTGAGCGTCGTTGACCTTGTCGCGCAGGTCGTCGAAGGCCTGCGTCACCGCATCCCCGATGACGTCACTCTTCATCTCGACCTCCAGGGTCGAGCGCCCCCGGCTGGAGCGGGACTTGATCTCCTTCACCTTTCCCATTGCCTGAACGGCCTCCTCGATGGGGTCGGACACCTCCGCCTCCACCTCGTGGGCGGTCGCCCCGGGGTACTGGGTCACCACCAGGGCGCGCTTGATGGTAAACTCCGGATCCTCCAGGCGCCCCAGGTTCAGGAACGCAATGACGCCCCCCACCACCACGAGCAACGTGGTGACGTACGTCAGCGTTCGGTTCTCAATGGCGGCCTTGGCGATGTCCATAGTTGCTCACGGCGGAACACGTGAAAAGAGAGCGGTCGGCTGCAGGAGCCTTCTTCAGGTCACTCCAGTGGACGGACGGGTTGGCCGTCGTTGAGCTGGTGGACCCCGGTGGCGGCGATGCGGTCGCCGGCCCGGAGGCCCGAGGTGACGACCACCGTGCTGTCGCGCATCGTTCCGAGCGACACGGACCGGCGGGCCACGGTCGTCGACGAGTCGCGCACTGCCCAGACGGAGGCGGTCCCGCCCGATCTCGAAAAGACGGCACTGGTTGGAATTGCAATCGTCCCCGCCCCGTCGGCCGCCGGGGCCGGCCCGCCCCCCACAATGGCACGGGCCGTCATGCCGGGCAGGATGCCGGCGTCGTCGGGCGGCCGAATCGTGAGCGTCGCCTCGTAGGTGCGGGTGCGCGGGTCCGCCGTCGTCGTGATTTCCTTGAGCGTGGCCGGGAGGCGACGGCCCGGACGCATCGAGAAGGTGACGGCGAGCGATTCCGACTGCAGCGCGCGGCGCATCCGGCTCTGCTCCGGCACGTCGATCACCACCTCCATCCGGGACAGGTCCTGCACCGTCACGACGGGCTGCTGCGGCCCCACGTTCTCGTTGAGCTCCACCATTTTCTCGGCCACGCGCCCGTCGAACGGGGCGGTGATGCGCGTATCCCCCACCTGGGTTTGGGCCTGCTCGAGCTGCGACTGGGCCACCTCGTACTCGCGCTGCCGCGCCTCCAGTTGCTGCTGCGACACGATGCCCTGTGCGTACAGGGACTTGGCCCGCTCGTACGCCGACCGGGCCGCGTTTCGGGTCGCACGGGCGGACTGCAGGCGCGACTGTGCGTCGGTGCCGTCGAGGCGGGCGATGAGCTGCCCCGCCTCGACGCGCTCGCCTTCCTGCACGGGCAGGTCGACGACCGTCCCGGGGAGCTCGAACGAAAGGGTGGCCGTCTCGGCCGCCGAGACGGTGCCCGGGTACTCCCGGGCCGGCGTCGCCCCCGCCTCCTGGACGGTATGCATTTTGACCGGACGCACCGGCGGCTCCAGCGGCGGCGCGGACGCGCTCTCGGCGCCACAGGCGCTCAGAAGCACGGCCGCGCCAATCATGAGCACAAGCCCGATCCCCGATGGCACGGAGACGCGCGAAAACGAAAAACAAGACGTAGGCATCGATGGAGAGTGCCGTCGGTGAAGAAAACAGTGGAAACGGGCAGGTCCCCTACCGCCCCCCGTCCATGAAGGCACGGAGGCGCTCGCGGACGGCCGTCCGCTCGTCGGCGGTCTGGAGGGGCCCGATGCGCGCGATGGCCCGCTCGGTCTGCAGGAGACGGAGCAGGAACGAATAGCGGGCGTCGACCTCCGCCAGACGGGCATTGAGGACCGCCTCCTGCGCGTCGAGGAGATCGAGCACGTCGGCCGCGCCGGCGGTGTAGGAGTCCTGGACGAGGTCGATCGTCTCCTGGGCCGTGCGCCGGCCGGCCTCCGCCTCCCGCAGACTGAGGTAGCCGGACGTGGCCTGCTCGGTTCGCGACCGGATGCGTTCCTCGAGGCTGGAGCGGACCTCCCGGCGCTGGGCCTTCAGTTGGCTGAGCCGGGCGCGCCCCCGCTCAATCTGCCCGTCGCGCTTGAGGCCCGTAAAGAGCGGCAGGCTGAGGGAAAGGCCCACGTTCCAGGTGGTGTTGGGGGCCTGCGGGAGGGCAGCCCCGCCCGGGGGGCCTCCGGGCAGGGACAACGACTCGGTGCCCGCCCCGCCCTCCAGCGCGCGGCTGCTAAGCTGCCCCTCCAGGGCCACGGTGGGCGCCCAGTACGACTGCTGTCCCGCCTCGACGCCCCGCCGGGCCGCCGCGATCTGTTCGTCGAGCGCCTGCAGTTCAGGGGCGTTCGACAGCCCCTCCTCCAGCAGAAAGTCGGTGAGCCGCTGGCGGGCGGCCGACGTGTGGCCGTACGCCGCAAAGACCGACTCCGGAAGCGTCAGGATGGAATCGGAGGGGGACAGCCCGGCCACCCCCACCAGCTCGTCGGGGGACCGGGCCAGCACCTGCGCGAGGCGGGTCCGGGCCACCTCAACCCGCGACTCGGCATCGAGGACCGTGCGCCGTGACTGAGCCACCTGGGTCTTGAAGCGCAGCACCTGCTGGCGGCCCACCTGCCCGGACTCTTGGCGGGCCCGGGCAAGCGACAGGTTCTCGCGGCTGAGGGCAAGGTCGCTCCGCCGGACCTGGGCCAGGGCGCGGGCCTGCAGGACCGACACGTAGGCCCTCGACACCTGAAGCGCAAGGTCCTGCTCGGAGCGTTCCACCTCGGCCGCGTCGGCCGCCTGCTGGCGCTTCGCGATCGCCAGGTCGCCCCACTCTTGGGGGGAAAACAGGGTCTGCGAGAACGACACCGACCCGCTCAGCGTCCGCTCGGGCTGGGCCCCGAAGCTGGCGGCGGCCTGGTCGGCGTCCACCTGCTGCGCCCGCGCCCCGACTCGCACCTGCGGGAGCAGGTCGCCCCGCTCGACCCGCACGTCCTCGCGCGCGGCCTCCAGCCCCGACCGCCGGGCGTTCAGCCCGTAGTTCGCGCCGATGCCCCGGCGCACCGCCTGCGCGTAGGTGATCGAGTCCGTGGGCGCCGGGGCGGGCGTGCCGGTCAGGGTCACCCGCAGGCGCAGGGCGTCCGGCACGGAGAGGCCGAGCCGCCGGGCCGTCGCCTTGTTGACGTAGGGGGTGCGCGGGGACGGAAGCGCCACGGCGAGCGACCCGGCGGCCGCGCCCCGGAGCACGTCGGCGGCGTGGAGGGCCGTGCGTCGGGGAACGGGGGCAACGGACGGCGCGGACGCCGTCGCCAGCGCCCCCCGGTCCACGAGTTCACGTCCCCGATGGACGGCCGCCGGAATTTGTCGCGCACGCAGGCCCGAAATCAAACGGTCCCGCTCTACGGAGGAGAGCGGCAGGGGCGTCGCCAGGTAGGCCGCGTCCGTGCCGGCGGGCAGGGCCTCCAGCGTGGCCTCGGCCGTGGAGCGCACCGGCACCACCCGCCAGTTCGCGTCCGACGAGTCCTGCCGGCCGAGCCGGCGGCGCATCCGGTCGGCGAGCGCGGGCGCCGCCTCCAGCATGCGGGCCGGCACCAGCAGCGCCGGGGCCGAGGCCGGCGTCAGGGACCGCAACAGGGCCATGTTTTCGCGCACCAGATCCGGCTCGGTTACGTACGTCAAATTCGCCGCGCCGCTGGCGTCCCCCGCCCTCGGCACTCCCTGAAGGCTCGGGTCCAGGACGTGGGCGGCCACCACCGGTACGTCCGGCCTGGACGTCGTGGCCAGTCGATGAGAGGCCGATAGCCCCACGGCGATGACGACCGAGGGGCCCGTCTCGCCGCTCAACAGGCGCTTCAGATCCGCATTGCCTCCCGTGTCCAGGACTCGACGGTACGCCTCCGGAAACTGCACCCGGCGCTCCGGGCGCATGAGCGATCGCAGTTCTCGCCGAATGGCATTTGCGGCCCGCCGGTGCGCCTGCGAGGAGTCGCCGAGCACGATCCCCACGGTTGCGTCCTCGCCGGGCGCAGACTGGGCCGCCGCGGGCTGGGGCGGACGGGCCATCATTCCGAGAAGCCCCCCCAGAAGGGCCACCGCGAGGCCCTGGGCCCAGGACCGACGGGCCACGTCGGCAAACCAGCGGTTGACACACAGGCGAGCCGCGAACGTCGAGGAATCCATGTGGAAACAGTAGACATTAGCGATGACGGACACCGGCACCCGACTGGGAATGCCGTGCCGGAGCAGGAAAATGCGACACCAAACACCACGCCACTTCAGGGCGGCATACTCACGCGCAGCGGCGGATCGTTTAGCCGGTTCCGGGGTCCACCGACGCCTTCGTGTAGGCGGCCCAGAGCATCTCGAAAGACTGGTCAATCAGTTCCTCGTCCAGTTCCGGGCCATCGTTGAGATGCTCCTGCACCAGGTGGGTCACCGTTCCGATGAAGAACGACCCGTACACCGACTGCGGAAGAGCGGGAAAGAGCCCCTGCTCCACCCCGTCCCGGTAAATTTCCTGGAATGGGGACCGCAGGTCTTCGGGCTGGGCACGCTGGGCACGCCGGAGGTAGGCCGACGACTCGTACTGCAGGATGAACCGGTAGAGCCGGGGGCACTCCATGTAGTTCCGGATGACGGCCCGCCAGGTCGTCCGGAGGCGGTCCCGCACCGAGGCGTCTTCGTCGAAGCCCATCTCCATGATCGACTCGTGGGCCGCGGCGCGCGCCTCCGCGTACAACTGGTCGACGAGGTCCTCTTTGCCGTCGAAGTACCGGTAGATGGTCCCCGCCCCCACTCCTGCGGCCTCCGCAATCTCCGACATGGAGGTGCCGTGGAATCCCTGCTCGTCGAACAGGCGAAGGCCGGCCCCGAGAATGTCGCCGCGTTTGCCCTGTGTGTCTTCGATTGGCCTGGTCGGTGGCTTGGAATGAACGTTCATTCCGGTAACCCGGACCATCATCGGGCGTTTCGCCGCACATCTCTATTCACACAGGGCTCGCTCCTCCTTTATCCCATCTCCACGCCCCCGTCGACCTACAGGGGCCCCAATCGGAAAATTTTCCCCAAGCCCCCCGCCAAAACAAAAAGGACCGCCCCCCATGAAGGGGACGGCCCTTTGGCGTCCACTCGGGACGCGGCGTCAGCCAGAGACTGAGGTTAGATGTCGAAGCGAAGGCTCAGCGTGCCGGTGAAGGCACTCGTCCGAACGTCTTCGAAGTTGTTGGCGTCCCCCAGGTTGGCAAGCCCGAGGTTGTACCGCCCGTCAACCGCAATCTCGCTGAGCGGGCCCTTGTTCAGGGCGTAGGCGATCTCTCCGCCCACGACGCCGCTGAAGTCCACGTCGGTGAAGCTGTCGTCGGCGTCATTGCCGTTGCCCAACTCGCTGTTCGTGATGAAGCCGAGGGCCGGCCCGACGTACAGGCGCGGGGTGACCGGCGCCGTCGGGGCGCTGAGCTTCAGGAGCACCGGAATTTCGATGACGTCCTGGCGGACGCGGATGTCATTGCCCGCGGCACTGTTGTGGTTCTTCGTGCCGCGCCGGGAGTAGAGGACCTCCGGCTGCACGGCGAAGGCATCGTTGACCTGGTAGTTCAGGAAGACGCCGCCCGTGAAGCCCGGCCGGAAGTCGTTCGAGTTTACGTCATCGCCGTAGAAGGTCGCCTGCGTGAGGCCGCCCCGGACGCCGAGGTCAACCGGCGACTGGGCCTGGCTGGACATCGGCAGGGCAAGGCCCAGCAGGAGGGCGAAGGTTGCGATTGAGGCTGTGAGTTTCGATGTTGCGGTTTGCATGGTCTACACAAACGTTGATTGTGCGGTAGATCGTGTGACACAGGGGTGCTGCGGCGGATAGGGTGGTGCCGTCGGTCGCAGCGCTGCCTGTGTTTTCTTTTTGCTCATCCTGCGCCGGAGCGTTGGCGTCGGCGCACATGGCAGACGGCCCCGGTCAAAACGCGGGGCGAACACCGAACCCGAGACGGGCGGTGTCTTTGCTTTGCGTGCTTCCGGTCTGCTTTGCGTTTCTGAATGAATGTTCATTCCGGTAATCTGTATGGCGGTACGTCGTTCCCCCGCCCCCCGGACTTCACGGGGTTTCCCATCGCCTCTCACAATCCCTTCGGCAAGTTCCCCCCAGGCGGCCCCCTCCGCCTTAATCCCCCATCGTCGGCAGTGGGCCCTCAAGAAGAAATGCCTCCGGTGCAGCACATTACCGCGTCCGCCGGCGGGCTCGCGCTCATCCTCCAGGCCCGTCAGCATCCTCTACGTTGCCCGCTCCAGATTGGGAAGCGCAAGGAACAGAGCGGACAGAGGAGAAGAAACGCCGGCAGCACCGGCGCGAAGGCGGCGACGTGGGCGAGGGCCTCGTTTCGAGCGAACCGAAACGCCTGCCACCGCACCGGACGGCCCGGGCCCTCCGCTCCCAGAGTCCCGGGACGAGACCCGTGCCCCCGAACCCGACGACGATGGAGACAAGGGGGCATCAGGTCCTCAAGCTGGCTCACCGCATCCGCGGGTTGTTGCACGATCACAACGATCCCGCCCACGCCGGAGCCGTTGCTTTTGATCGCAAACGCGGGTTCCGACTGGACCGTCATGGCGGCTGAGACGGCCCTCCGGGATCAGGAACGCGGCGTAACGCTGCTCCTCGGTCCGGGACGAAAGGGCCGTTCCTGGGACGATGTCAGACAAAACGGTCATCGGCCGGGCATTGACACGAGGATATGGGGAAGGACCCCACCCGCCCCTCGGACGTAATGCGTTTTGGGCGTCGATTGAAGAAATTTTTGCCCCGACACGGGGGCGCATGCCCCCCGGCACGTCCACACAGTTCGCCCTGTCGTTTCCGCACGAACAAGCCGACCCCGTCCCATGCCGACCGCCCAAACTGCCGACACCCCGACCCGCGCCGTCCGCGCCGAGGGCCAGTCCCTCTGGCTCGACTACATCCGCCGCAGCCTCATGGAGAGCGGCCAGCTTGAGCGGCTCGTGGAGGAGGACGCCCTCCGCGGCCTCACCTCCAACCCCGCCATCTTCGAGAAGGCCATCGGCGGGAGCAGCGAGTACGACGACGCCATCACCGCGTTCTTGACGGAAGATCCCTCAATGGACGCGGCCACCATCTACGAGCGGCTGGCGGTGGAGGACATCCGCCGCGCCGCCGATACACTGCGCCCGGTCTACGAGGAGACCGGCGTCGACGGCGTCGTGAGCCTGGAGGTCTCGCCCCACCTCGCCCACGACACCGAGGGCACGATCGAGGAGGCGCGCCGCCTCTGGGACGCCGTGGGGCGGCCCAACCTCATGATTAAGGTGCCCGCCACGGAGGAAGGCATCCCGGCCATCGAGCAGCTGTTGAGTGAGGGGATCAATGTCAACGTCACCCTCATGTTCTCGCTGGGTCACTACGAGAAGGTCGCCCAGGCCTACCTGCGCGGGCTCCGCCGGGCCGACGACCCGAGCGGCATCGTCTCGGTGGCGTCCTTCTTCGTGAGCCGCGTGGCCCGGGAGGTCGACACCCGGCTCGACGAGCGCGGCCTGACCGACGCGGTCGACTTCGACGGCAGCGACGTGGCCATCGCCAACGCCAGGATGGCCTACCGCCGCTTCGAAGAAATCTTCCACGGCGACGACTTTGCGGACCTGCGCGAGCAGGGCGCCTTCGTGCAGCGGCCGCTCTGGGCGTCGACCAGCACCAAGGACCCGACGCGCTCGGACGTGCTCTACGTCGAGTCGCTCATCGGGGAGCAGACGGTCAACACGATTCCCCCCGACACGCTCGATGCCTTCCGCGACCACGGCACCGTGGCCGGCCAGACGGTGACCGACGACCTCGACCGGGCCGAGGCGGTGCTGCGGCGGCTCGACGAGGTGGGCATCGACCTCGACGACGTCACCGAGACGCTCCAGGCCCGCGGCGTGGAGAAGTTCGCCACCCCGTTCGACGACCTGATGGATGTCCTCGAGGAGAAGCGCGAGGAGATTACCGCCCATCTGCCCGACCCGATCTCCCTGCACCTGCACGAGCACGAGACGGCCGTGGCGGAGCGCCTGGACGCCTGGCGTGAGGACGACTTTGCGTGCCGGATGTGGCGCCGCGACCCGACGCTCTGGGCCGACGAGGACACGCCCGAGCTGACCAACCGCCTCGGCTGGCTTGACCTGCCGGAGTCGATGCAGGAGCAGGCCGCGGAGATCACGGCCTTCGCGGACTCGGTGACGGGCGACTTTGACGACGTCGTGGTGCTCGGGATGGGCGGCTCCAGCCTCGCGCCGGACGTCTTCGGCAGGGTGTTCGACCCGGCGGACGGCTATCCGGACGTGACCGTGCTCGACAGCACGCACCCCGACGCCGTGACGGCCCTCGCCGACGACCTGGCCCTGGAGCGCACCCTCTTCGTCGTCGCCAGCAAGTCGGGCACCACCACCGAAACGCTTTCCTTCTTCCGCTACTTCTGGGACCGGGTGTCGGGCCTCACCGACACGCCCGGGGATCACTTCGTGGCGAACACGGATCCGGGCTCGAACCTGGAGGAGATCGCCGAGGACCGCGACTTTCGCGCCGTCTTCCGCGCCCCCACCGACGTCGGCGGCCGCTACTCGGCCCTCACCCCCTTCGGCCTCGTGCCGGCGGCCCTGATGGGCGTCGACATTGAGCAGCTGCTGGATCGGGCCTGGGCCGCGGAGGCCGGCTCGGACTTCTGCGTGGCGGCGCCCAACAACTCGGGCCTGGAGCTCGGCGCCGCCCTCGGCGAGCTGGCCACGGCCGGCCGCGACAAGGTCACGTTCGTCACCTCGCCGACGCTCGAGGCGTTCCCCGCGTGGCAGGAGCAGCTCATCGCCGAGAGCACCGGCAAGGACGACACCGGCATCGTCCCCGTCGCCGACGAGCCGCTGGCCGGCCCGGGCGCCTACGGCGAGGACCGCGTCTTCGTCTACTTCTACCTCCACGGGGAGCAGGACCGGGACACGATCGAGACCCTCAGCGCGCTCGACGAGGCCGGCCATCCCGTCATCAGCGTCCGGCTTGACGACCGGTACGACCTGGCCCGCGAGATGTACCGCTGGGAGATGGGCGTCGCCGCGGCCGGGGCGGTGCTCGGCATCCACCCCTTCAACCAGCCGAACGTGGAGGCCGCCAAGCGCCTCGCCCGCGAGGCCATGCAGGCCGAGAACGGCACCGGCAGCGACACACACACCGTCGCGGCCGACGATCACGACGTCCTGGAGCAGGAGCTGGCCGACTGGCTCGGCACGGCCGACGAGACGGGCTACCTCGGCGTACAGGCCTACCTCCCCCCGTCCGACGAGACGACCGCGGCGCTCACCGACCTCGTCACGGCCCTGCGCGACACGACCGGCTGTGCCACCACGCTCGGCTACGGCCCGCGCTTCCTCCACTCCACCGGCCAGCTGCACAAGGGCGGCCCGCCGAACGGGCTCTTCCTGCAGCTCGTGGACACGCCGGACGCGACGGGTCCGGTGCCCGAGACCGACTACACCTTCGAGGAGCTCATCGCGGCCCAGGCCACGGGCGACCACCAGGCCCTCCGGGAGGCGGACCGGACCGTGCTCCGGGTGCGGGTGGACGACGACTCCCTCGGCGATCTCGCTGAGGCGATCCGGGCGCGGTAGGCGTCTCTCTTGAGCGTATTGCGCAGTGCGCAACAGGGCGCGGTACGCTCCGAGATACGACGAGATACGAAATGCGCAATACGTTTCCCGCTCAACGGGCGCGGCGCTCGAACCTCACTCGATCTCCCAAACGACCCTCCCCTCCCCCCATGCAACTCGGAATGATCGGACTCGGCAAGATGGGCGCGAACATGGGCCGGCGCCTGATGCGCGACGGCCACGAGGTCGTCGGCTTCGACCTCGACGAGAGCGCCGTGCAGGCCCTTGAGGACGACGGCGCGACGGGGGCCCCCGCCCTTGAGGCCCTCGTCGACGAGCTTGAGCCCCCACGCGTCTGCTGGATGATGGTGCCGGCGGGCGACGCCGTGGACGCCACCCTGGGCGACCTGCTGCCCCACCTCGACGAGGGCGACATCGTCGTGGACGGCGGCAACTCGAACTACAAGGACACGCTCCGCCGCGCCGGGCGCGCGGAGGAGCATGGCCTTCACTACGTCGACGTGGGCACCTCCGGCGGCGTGTGGGGCCTAGAGGAGGGCTACAGCATGATGGTGGGCGGTCCGGACGCGGCCGTCGACCAGCTGCGGCCCGCCCTCACCACCCTCGCGCCCGGCCCCGACAAGGGCTGGGGCCACATGGGCGACGTCGGCTCGGGCCACTTCGTCAAGATGGTGCACAACGGCATCGAGTACGGCGTGATGCAGGCCTACGCCGAGGGCTTCGACATCATGAAGTCGAAGGAGAAATTCGACCTCGACCTCCAGAAGGTGGCCGAGACGTGGCGGTTCGGGAGCGTGGTGCGCTCCTGGCTGCTCGACCTCACGGCCCGCGCGCTGGAGGAGGGCCAGGACCTGTCGGGCATCGAACCCTGGGTCGACGACAGCGGGGAGGGCCGCTGGACGGTGAAGGAGGCGATCGACCTCGACGTGCCGGCGCCCGTCATCACCGACGCCCTCATCTCGCGCCTCGACTCGCGGGTGGAGGACTCCTACACCCACAAGCTCCTGGCCGCTATGCGCAACCAGTTTGGCGGGCACGACGTCAAATCCAGCGACGAGTGATGTCGTCCAGACGCCGAATGGGGACGGCTCTCGTTCCCGCGATCCCGTTCGTACCTCGACACGCGCACTCCGGATATGTCTCAGATTGACCCCCACCTCTTCGTCATCTTCGGGGCCACCGGCGACCTCACGAAGCGGAAGCTGATCCCGGCCCTCTACCACTTGATGCAGGACGAGGACGTGGCCCGGCGGTGCGTCGTGCTGGGCGCGGCCCGGTCGGACTGGACCGACGAGCGGTTTCGGGAGGCCGCCCGGACGGCCCTCCGCGAGCAGGGCTACGCGGAGGAGACGGTGGACGCCTGGTGCACCCGAAACTTGCACTACCAGTGCCTCGGGCCCGAGGGAAACGACTACGAGGGGCTGCGTGAGCGTGTAGAACAGCTGGAGCGGCACCGCAACCTGACCGGCAACCGGGTCTTCTACTTCTCCCTCCCGCCCAGCATCTACACCCAGGCCATTGAGGGGCTCGGGGCGGTCGGCCTGAACACGAGTTCGGGCTGGAGCCGCGTCGTCGTGGAGAAGCCGTTCGGCCACGACCTCGACTCGGCACAGCGCCTCAACGAGCGGGTCCACCAGCACTTCGACGAGGACCAGGTGTACCGCATCGACCACTACCTGGGCAAGGAGACCGTCCAGAACCTCATGGCCTTCCGGTTCGGGAATGCCCTCTTCGAGTCGATGTGGAACCGGGAGCACATCGATCGGGTGGAGATCACGGTCGCCGAGCCGCTCGGGGTGGGCGGGCGGGCCGGCTACTACGACCAGTCCGGCCACGTGCGCGATATGGTCCAGAACCACCTCACCCAGCTCCTGTCGTTGGTGGCGATGGAGCCGCCCGCCAGCATGGACGCCGACGCCATCCGCGACGAGAAGGTGAAGGTTCTGAATGCGGTGCAGCAGCCCGACCCCAGGGCCGACGTTGCCCTCGGGCAGTACCGGGCGGGCACGATGGGGGGCGAGCCGGTGCCCGGCTACCGGGACGAGCCGGACGTGCCAGCGGATTCTGACACCGAGACGTTCGCCGCGATGCGCCTGAATGTGGCCAACTGGCGGTGGCAGGGCGTGCCCTTTTTCCTGCGGACGGGCAAGCGGCTGCCCCGCAAGCTCACCCAGATCGCCGTGCGCTTCCAAAGCGCGCCGGTGTCGCTCTTCCAGGCGGACGGGGGGCCGTGTGTGCCACGGGACGCCGACTGTGAAGCCGCCCCGAACGAGCTGCTGATCACGCTGCAGCCGGACGAGGGGTTCGACCTGCGCTTCGAGGTGAAGGCCCCCGGCAACAGCGACGACGGCTCGATGCCCCTGGAGACGCAGCAGCTCAGCTTTTCCTACCAGGACGCGTTCGGTCCCGTCCCCGACGCTTACGAGACGCTCCTGCGCGACATCATCGTTGGGGACCCCACGCTCTTCGTCCGGGCCGACGAGGTGGAGGCCTCGTGGCAACTCTATACGCCCCTCCTGGAGACGGACCTCCCGGTGCATTCCTACGAGGCGGGCACGTGGGGCCCCGACGCGGTAGACCGCCTCCTCCCCACCTGGACCTCGACCGGCCGCACCCGATCTCATCGGGCCGAGGCGACCTCCTCCTCGTAGCCCGCGCCCGGCTGCTCCTCGCTTCCCTCAGCCCTCGACCGCTTCCCAAAATGACAGATCCAGTCTCCTACGACCTCATCGTCATCGGCGCCGGTCAGGGCGGCGGGCCCCTCGCCGGCGCCGTCGCCGAAGCCGGCCACGACGTCGCCCTCCTCGAACGGAGGCACGTGGGGGGCACGTGTGTCAACCGGGGCTGCACGCCCACCAAGACCATGATCGCCAGCGCCCGCGTGGCCCACCTCGCCCGCCGCGCCGGGGACTACGGCGTGGAGACCGGCGACGTGAGTGTCGACCTGGAGACGGTCCGCCAGCGCAAGCGCGACATCGTCGGCATGTTTCGGTCGGGAAGCCGAAGCAGCATCGAAGAAAAAGACACCCTGGACCTCATTGAGGGCGACGGCCGGTTCGTCGATCCGAACACCGTGGAGGTTACGCTCAACGGCGACGCCAATGACGGCGGGCCCCGCGCCCTCACGGCGGACCGCATTGTGATCAACACCGGCACCCGTCCCGCCATTCCGCCCATCGACGGGCTCGATGCGGTAGACTTCCTGACCTCGACCTCCATCATGGAGCTGGGCGCGGTGCCGGGCCACCTGCTCATCCTCGGCGGCGGGTACATCGGGCTCGAGTTCGGGCAGATGTTCCGGCGGTTCGGGGCGGAGGTGACGATTATCGATCGGGGCGAGCACGTCCTCGGCCGTGAGGACGCCGACGTGGCCGGGGCGCTTGAAGATATTCTGCGGGAGGACGGGATCCGTCTCCTCAACGAGACGAGCATGACGGCCGTCGAGGAGGCGGGCGGCACGATCACGGCGCACCTGGAGGGGGACGACGCCCCGGCCCGCATCACGGGCGATGAGCTCCTGGTGGCCGCGGGCCGGCGCCCGAACACCGACGCGCTGAACCCAGGCGCGGCGGGCGTGGCGACCACCGAGCAGGGCTATGTGCAGGTTGACGCCCGGCTCGCCACCACCGCCGACGGCATCTACGCAATCGGGGACGTGACCGGCGGCCCCGCCTTCACGCACGTCTCCTACGACGACTACCGCGTGCTCCAGGACCACTGGCTCCACGGTGGGGACCGCACCACCGAGGACCGCCTCATCGCTTACACCCTCTTCACCGACCCACAGCTCGGCCGCGTGGGCCTCACCGAAGAGCAGGCACGCAGCCGGGGCCTCGACGTGACGGTGGCGCAGATGCCGATGACCCGCGTGGCCCGCGCCCTGGAGGTCGACGAGACGCGCGGCCTCATGAAGGCGGTCATCGACTCGACGACAAACCGGCTCCTCGGCGCCGCCGTTCTTGGCATTGAGGGCGGAGAGGTGATGTCGGTCCTGCAGACGGCGATGATGGGGGACCTGCCGGTCGGCCGCCTCCGGGCTGCCCCCTTCGCCCACCCCACGCTGGCCGAATCGCTCAACAACCTCTTTGCGGGCCTCGACCTCGGCCCCGCCGCGGAGCGGCGGGCAGACGGGTGACCCATCTCTCTTCTTCTCTCGTCCTCCTGGTACCCTCATGCCACTTCGTCCCCTTCCCCTCGCCCCGCCCCACCGCCTCGTCATGGGGGGCGTGCTCCTGCTCGCCGTCGCGCTCGGAATGACGGGCTGCGGCGCCGGAGACTCGTCGTCGTCCCCGGCGGCAAACGTCGTGCCCGAGGACGAGGTGGAGCGGCGGGTTGCGGACGCCCGGAACCGGCTTTCCCAGAACGAGGGCGGGCAGCGCCTCCTCCGGGCCATCGAGGCCCACGGCGGGCTCCCGGCGTGGCACCGGGCCCCGACCAGCTCCTACACCTGGACCTACGCCAACAAAGGGGCCGACCTCCGCTTCAAATCCTTTCTCGTCGTCGACAACCGCACGCGCCGCGCCTACCACGACCTCTTGGCGGTGGGGGCGTACGACGACGCCCGGCCGGTGGACGCCCGCTTTGCGTGGACCGGGGAGCGGGCGTGGATCGCGCCGGCCTCCCTCAAGCGCCCCAACCCCCGCTTCTGGGCACTGACCGGCTTCTACTTCCAGCAGATCCCGTTCGTCCTGGCCGACCCCGGCGCCCGGTACGAGGCCCTCCCGGACGACTCGATCGACGGCACGCCCCACGACATGGTGCGGGTCACGTTTGGAAAGAACGTGGGCGACTCGCCCGACGATACGTACGTCCTCTACCTCGACAAGGAGACCGGACGGGTCGACGCCATCCGGTACACGGTAAGCTACGGGCGCGAGGTGGGGGCCGACGCGGACCTCCCCCAGACGTTTTTCGACTATCAGGACTACGTGACCGTCGACGGCCTGACGGTGCCCACTCGGTTCGAGGGCTACGCGTACGACGAGGACGACGGGCCCGGCGATACGCTCCGCAATGAGGCCGTCGCCGACAGCATTTCGTACCGCCGCTCGTTCGACGCGACAAAGCTGGAGCCGCCGGAAAACGCGCGGGTTGTATCGCTTCCGGGCGAGACGTAAGGAGCGACGCTACGCGGCCGCGCCCTCGCCCCGGTACTGCGACGGCGGCACGCCGAACGCCTCCCGGAACGAGCGGGAGAAGTAGGACTGGCTGTTGAAGCCGACCGCGTAGGCCACCTCTCCGATCGTCACGTCCGCCCGCTCCTGGAGCAGCCGCGCCCCCGCCTCCAGCCGACGATGGCGAATGAGCTGCACCGGCGTGCGGTCGTACATCGCCTTCATCCGACGCCGCAGTTGGGAGGCGCTCAGGGCCGTCGCCGTCGCCAGCTCCGACACGCCGAAGTCCGGATCGGTGAGGCGCTCCGCGATTGCCTCCTCGATTCGATCGCGCAACGGCGCCGCCTCGGCGGTCGGGGGAAGTGCCTCCTTCGCCTTTTCGGCCCCGTTGCCCGCCTCGTCTGAGGAATGCCGGGACTCCCCTCCCGCCGTCCCCGCGTCCTGGAACGACTCCCGCAGCGTCCGTCGCGTGGCGATCAGGTTCTCGATGCGTGCAATCAGCGCCTCCGGCTCGAAGGGCTTGGTGAGATACGCATCGGCGCCCACGTCCAGGCCCTCCACCTTGTCCTCGAGGTCGGCCCGCGCGGTGAGAAACACCACCGGTACGTGGTCGATGTCCGGGTCCTGCTTGATCTTCCGGCACAGCTCGAACCCGTCTACCTCCGGCATCATCACGTCGCTGATCACCAGGTCCGGCAGCAGCGTCCGGGCCAGGGTGTAGCCCTCCGCCCCGTCGTGGGCCTCCTCCACCCGGTACTCCGGCTCCAGGTGGGTCCGCACGAGGGTACAGACCACCGAGTTGTCGTCGATGACCAGCACGGTCGTCCGGTCCTCGTCCGGCGACGCGGCGGGCGCCTCCGGGGCCGGAGCGGAGGCGTCTGCCCGGCCGGCCAGGGCCTCGCGGGAGAGCGCCAGGGGATCTTGCCCGAGGTCGTCGTCCGGCGCCGCGATCCCTGTGTCGCTCGAGGATGCCCCCGCATTCGCGTCCGACGTGGGCCCCTCGCGGCCCGGGGGGCACCGGGGCAGCCGGACGGCGTACCGCACCGTGCCGTCGGCCGCCGGGTCGATCTGCAGGGCGCCCTCGTGCAGGGTCGCCAACTCGTCCACGAGGCGCAGCCCGAGCCGCGTGCTGATGCGGTCCGGCGCCCGGAAGGACGGCTCGTCGCGGGTCCCCCACAGATCGTCCTCCGCGGGCGGATGCCCCTGCGTCCCTGTATGCTCGACGACGAGTTCGAGGCCGTCCGTCTCGGGTTCGGCGGACGGCGGGGCGGCACACGGGCGGACGATCACCTGAATCGTCCCGTCCTCCCCTGCGGCCTGGAAGGCGCTGGAAAGCAGGTTCGCGAGCATCGTCTCCATCTTTGTCTCGTCAAACCGGGCGACGGGATCGTCGAGCGTCGACTCGAAGTGGAGGTGCACGTTGCGACGCTCGGCAAGGCCCTCGAAGGACCGAACGCCCTGGACCACGACCGACGGCAGGTGGCCGTCGGTGGGCGTGAGGGACATGCGGCCGGTCTCCAGTTCCGCCAGGTCCAGCAGCTGGTTCACGAGCCACAGGAGGCGCGTCCCGTTCCGCTCCGCGAGGCGGAGTTGCGTCCGCACCTCGTCGCCGAGGGCCCCGTGGCGGCCCTCCAGGAGGGTGTCGATGGGACCGAGGGTAAGGGTCAGCGGGCGCCGAAACGCGTGGCTGATCTCTTCGAGGAACTGGGACTTGGCCGTACGCATCTCTTCGAGCGTCTCGATCCGGTCGGTGGCCGTGTCAAGCGCCTCCCGAGCCGCGTCCCGGTCGTCACGCGCCGCGTCGATGCGGGCCGCCGCCCGTCGGCGCGCCCGGCGCAGGCGACGCCCGTGCAGGAGCACCATCGCCCCGATTCCGCCCCCGGCGAGCAGCACACCGCCCCACCCAACTGCGGCCGCCCCCACCAGGCGTCCGGCCACCAGCCCCCCGAGCCCGAAGAGAGCGGCGCCCACAGCCATCCCCCATGGGCCCGCCCACGCTCGAACGGCGGGGCCGTCGGAATCGGCCGGGGCGGAAGCAGTCATGACGGCAGTCGGGCTTGGGCGCGAGTAAGCGGTTCGCCGGCGCGCAGATGTGTGTCCGAGCGCCGGCAGATGGATGAAGCGGGACGATGGGTGCCAACATAGAGAAAAACGTGTGCCAATGCGCCCCCGTCTGAATCGGGCGGCGCCGTCAACGGCGGTTCTCTCCCACGCGTGCCCCCAGGCGTTCCGGCCGGGAACGGTATGCGGAGCCGAGGCTGTGTAGAAACGAAACTTTTTTCCTCCTTCATTTCCTCTTGCCCCAGCGTACGTCGTTTTCACCAGGGCCCCGCGGACACTTTCCCGTGTCTCCCGGTTCACAGCAATCGGGGCGCCCGTCCGGGCGACTGGCTTTTTGTGCCGAAGCCGCGCCCTCTGCATTGAAGCCGCTCCCTCTGCATTGGGGGGTCATTAGATTTTCACGCCAGGCACTTGGCAAATCCGTCCCGCACTGCGACCCTTATACATGGGGTGTCTTCGGGGCTCCCAGTGTATCCGCAACACGCCACGTCTGCTCATCGTCCTTCCTTCTATGTCTTTCGGCCACATGACGTCGCGCGACAAGCTCGAGTCCATCGCCACCAACCTCTGGTGGACCTGGACCCCCGACGCCCGTTCTCTCTTCCGACGCCTCAATCCTGAGGTATACCGGGCGTCGGACGACAACCCTCGGGCCGCCCTCGCGACGGCCAAGGACGAGGTGCTCAACGATTCGTCCTTCCAGGACGATGTCGACGCGGTCTACCAGCGCTACCGGGATTACATGGAGCGGACGCCGCAGGTGGAGGACGCCCCCGAGACGGCGTACTTCTGCATGGAGTACGGCCTCCACGAGAGCATGCCGCTCTACTCGGGCGGCCTCGGCGTGCTGGCCGGCGACCACTCGAAGGCCGCCTCCGATCTGGGCCTTCCCTTCACGGGCATCGGCCTCTTCCTGCGGGAGGGCTACTTCCGACAGTCGTTCGACGCCGACGGCTGGCAGGAGGCCACGTATCCGGTGCTCGACCCGGCCAAGCACCCCGTCTCGCTCGTTTCGGAGGGCGGCGGCGATCCGTTGACCGTCACGGTGCCCATCGGCACCCACGAGATTTCGGTGCGCGCCTGGAAGGTGGCGCTGGGGCACACCGACCTGTACCTGCTCGACACGGACTTCGACGCCAACCCGGACGAGTACCGGCCCCTCACGCGCCGGCTCTACCAGGGGGGCGACCACGAGCGCATCCGCCAGGAGATCGTCCTCGGCATCGGGGGGCTCCGGATGCTGCGGGCCCTGGACGTGACGCCCGACGTGTACCACGCCAACGAAGGCCACTGCGCGTTCCTCATGCTGGAGCTGCTGCGCGAGCGGCTGGCGGCGGGCGACGACGTGGCCGAGGCCGAGACGTGGGTGCGCGACCGAAGCGTCTTTACCACCCACACGCCGGTGATGGCCGGGCACGACCACTTCGACCCCGACCTCTTCTCGGAGGCCATGGCCGGATTCCGGGACGAAATTCATCTCAGCAACCACGACCTGCTCGGCTACGGCCGCGTCCACACGGACGACCACGAGGAGACCTTCACGATGACCGTTCTCGGCCTCAAGCTGTCCCGGGCGGCGAACGGGGTGTCGGAGCTGAACGGCCACGTGGCGCGCCAGCAGTGGGAGGACCTCTACCCGGATCGCGCCTTGGACGAGGTGCCCATCGACGCGATCACGAATGGCGTCCACCTCCCCACGTGGACGGCCGGGCCGGCCCGCGACTTCTTCGCCGACCACATCCACGTCGACCTCACGGAGGCGCAGGACCCGGACGACTGGGCCGCCCTCGCGGACCTGAGTGACGAGACGCTCTGGGACTTCCGGTGTTCGCTCCGCGAGCGCCTGCTCAACTACGTCGCGGAGAAGGTGCAGGCACAGAGCCTTCCGATGCACCTCGACCTCGACCCCGAGGCCCTCACCATTGGCTTCGCCCGCCGCTTCGCCACCTACAAGCGCGCCCCGCTCCTCTTTCGGGATCGGGAGCGCGCCCGGGCCCTCTTCTCCGACGCGGACCGCCCGCTGCAGATTCTCTACGCGGGCAAGGCCCACCCCGACGACGACGCCGGCAAGGAGTTCATTCGGCGCATCTACGCCCTCAGTCAGGAAGCAGGCTTTGAGGGAAAGGTCGTCTTCCTGGAGAACTACGACATGGAGATGGGCCGCATGCTCACGTCCGGCTGCGACGTGTGGCTCAACAACCCGCGCCGCCCGCTGGAGGCCTCCGGCACGAGCGGCCAGAAGGTGGCCGCGCACGGCGGGCTCAACCTGAGCGTGCTCGACGGCTGGTGGCCGGAGGGCTACAACGGCAACAACGGCTGGGCGATCGGGCCGGAACCGACCGGCGACTACGGCACGGCCGACCCCGAGGTGCAGGACGAGCAGGACGCCGCCTCGCTTTATCGGCAGCTCGAAGAGGGCGTCCTTCCCACCTTCTACACCCGCAACGACGACGGCCTGCCCACCGACTGGATCGACATGATGCGCGAGGCGATGACGGGCGTCCCGGCCCCCTTCAGCGCCAAGCGGATGGTGCTCGACTACGTGGAGGAGATGTACCGGCACGACGGGTGAGACGGGGACCAGTCTCGACCGGCCTCGCTCGATGGCGGCAAAAGCCTTCCGTCAGCTCTAGCCCAGGGTTATAGAGCAGCCTGAGGCGTCCCTCTGCTACGGAAGATTCTCCAGGTCGTCGAGGTCTTTGTGTCGGCCGCTTGCCCGCTTGTTCTGCTTCAACTTCTCAAGCCCGATGAAGTGGATTGGCGTTCCGTCTCCCGGAGCGGAGCAACCGAACGACCTGTTGGACGATTTTCTGTTCTCGGTTCCTCCGTGAGCGCTCCCGCCTCTCCCTCAAACAGCTGAAGATTGGCCGTGACGAGCTTCCGGGAACGAGCGTAGCTTACTCGTTTCGAGCTCCCTTCTTCGAACTCCTTATCCGTGAGCCCAACAGCATTCGGATCCGCGTACGGATTGCTCATCACCTGACAAAGCACGAAGTCGTCCCGACTAATTTCCGCCAGCACGACCGCTGGACGTAGCTTCGACTCCGACAAATCCGAAACGGGAATAGAACCAGGACTACTGATCCGGCTGAAGGTGCTTCCATGCCTCATCCTCCTCTTCACGAGTCCAATCTTCAGCGAGGGCCTTCTCACCTAGCAGCGCGGGCTCTCCCACGCTGGAGTCAGACTTGAGATCTTGGTTCGCTTCGTCGGTCTCCTCAAGGATCGTTACGAGCACCCGCTGGTCTCTCTTCAGAGAAATCGAATCCGGGAGCTGGATGGATCCATCTTCGCCGACGATAGCCTCAACAGTTTTCGGCATGGTTCTGAGCTAGTAGGGCATGAGCGACGCATCCCCTATTATGGGGGAGGAAGATCACCGTTCGGCTATGCATAGCGGATGAGATTAGCTCACGAAAAGTCGCGGTACATCACCTGATTCGAGCACAGGAATCATCCCTCTAATCAATGAGGCAAAACAGCCCGAGCTTTTTGTCAGCTACATCGATGGTTATGCCGACTCAGACGCATTTTCCCAAGTCCGCACTAAAAACATCGCCATGGAGCCAGCGAGATTAACAGCTAGCTCAGCGTGTCGGGAAGCTGGTTTGTAAGAAGCTTTTCCATCTCCGTGAGCATCGCTATGAGCATTTCGGATAGCACCAAGTGTACCAACCACTGATTGACAGTTGCCGAGAATTTTTCTGAACAGCTCTTCGGAATATTGCCCAGGAGCTAAATTCAATTCGTCTGCGGTCTGATGGTATAGTTTCGGCAGATCTGCTTTGTCGTCATAATCGATCTCCATCTCGTCAAGGATGGTTTTGCACACCGATTCGAGAAGCGTGCGAGCAGCAGTTACAGCTCCTTCAGGATCTTTCTCTTTCCGCTCCAGAGCTTTGTGCCAGATACGATCTACATGTCCTGCATCAAGTGATGCGAGAGCCTCAGTTATAGGATCATCAGCCGGGCTTTCCAGTCCACCCTCAAGCTTGTTTAGGACGGGAGCAAATTCCGACCAGATAAATCGTCTTCTCCCCTCATAATTTCCCGATTCCGATTTGATAAAACTCCAGAATTGCCTCAGTGAGCGACAGTTCTGAATGAACTCGGGAAGCTCATCCTTCACTTTTGGATTCGAAAGAAGATCTCGTCTTAGACGCTTATACTCCTTCCCTTCTACGTCTCCCCCCGTGGAGTAATCAATCAGTAGTTTCTGAAACGCCTCTACTTCTTCCAAAAGCTCTTCATCTTTCATTCCACAATGTGTAGGTTTCTAAGACCTCGGGATAACGCCATAGCTCAGCTACAAGTGGCAGGAAACTGTCCGGAAGAACCTCTCCCGCTCCAGACGACCTCGCCGGTCGCAGTTCCTACGCACCCGTCTCGCCCCTCCGGGTCTGCGAAGCCGATCCCGATTGGCCGAGTCCGCCCGAAAACAGCTCGCGCCCCTTGTCAGCTGTCGCAACCGGGTTATGGCGCACAATGCACCGACCGGGCTGAACCTACTGGGGGGTTCGCTCGCGTCCCTCCCGAACGGCGGCCACGATTTCCTCAGTACTGACCTCAGTATTCACAGGCGGGACATCAAGGGGCGATCCGTCACGCCGGCGTGGCCGAATGACATACTCACTCCCATCGCGCCTGCGAATCCGCACCTCTCCCTCATCTCCGGCTTGGTCCAGCAGATCAGCAAGATTTTGACGAGCCTCCGAATACGTGTATACTCTCATATCTACACCTCCAAAAGATCGATGTCGGATTCGCGAGCTGCCTCCTTCAGCCCTTCATCCAGCGTCAAGAGCGGCGCCTGATGGCGCCTCGCGGCGACGAGCATGTAGGCGTCATATGCATAGAGATCGTGCCGATCGGAAACACGAAGGGCATCGTCCAACGCCACCTCCACCCACTGGATCGGAATCTCGTCGTATCGCCGGAGGGCCTCTACGGCCGCATCCAGACCGAGACGATCCCGCGTAAACATCGCCGAGAAAGCATTTCCCACCTCCCAATGAAGCGTCTCCGGCGCAATCAGGTCGGCTCCCTCCGTCTGTCGGATGATCCGGTCCCGGTGCTCTTCACCCAACACAACGGCGATGAGGGCGGAAGTATCGATGACAACTTTCATGATTCGGCGTACTGATCGTACAATTGCACAACCAGTGTAGATCCATCGCTTCTAAATACCAATCCTTCCGCGCCATAACGTGGACGCTCACCTGAGCCGGGTGGGGAAAAGGTTTGGATCGACTCACAACGTCTGAACTAATGCGTTCGATCACATTTCCACCCGCTCGCATCATCACTTTCGCTCGACAAAAGCAACCTGCACTACCGACAGCGCACGGAAACGGCAGCAGCCCGGGTTCAGGTGTAACAATTGTTATAAGGCTCTAAAATATATCCTCGATGAAATCCATTCTCTTGTCAAGACGCCCGTACTCAAGTGGGTGTGACGTATAGACTCCATGAAGCCAATTATATCCCATAATTGAAGCCACATAAACCTCATGCACAAAGTTTAGGCAAGAGGTAATTTTGCGAAGGCTCTTGTGTATACCCATAGCATCAATATCATCGCTATGAAATGTGTCTATTTCGTCGTAGTTTGGCTTTATCCTCTTCCTGTATATTAGATCTATTAATGATGTTGGCCCTACGCTACTTGAAACATCTTTTCTCTCCTCTTCTGACAGCCTCTCTTTCTTATTTCCACTTTTCGTAGTAAAATTTCTCTTTTCTCTCATTTCGTCGAGAAAGTATTTTCTAGTTGCTCGCAAGAAGCTGCAGATCATTGATTCCACAGACTCTTCATCGTCTATATCTAAAGATATGCTCGATCCTTTACCATAGTCTTTTATGTTTTCAAAAACTATACTATACCTTTCGCCTTTTGCCAGAAAAGATATCAAGTCAGGATACTTACCTTGCTCGGCAAATTTGGCAAACTCTTTTCTTACCGAAGCGTGGGTTTCGTGTGGTGCCCCCTTTGCCTTGAGGTAGGCCTGCAGACAAGCATAGATGGAATAGTACGCCTGAGGGAATACCCAGTGAACTGCCTGGAGAAGTGCATCTCCATCCAGATTCTCCTTATTCACCTTTATCATTTTTTCGGTACTCCAACCATTTACCATCCATTTTCTCACCTCTTGCTTATGACTACTCCTCTTGCTTCTGAGTCTATTTAGATGACTGAGATTTTTCAGCTCATCCAATAATGACTTCTGATCCAGTTTGACACGCAGTGCAAGAAACTGGCGGTTTGTGGTCAGAGCAGCAAAATCCGGTTCCTCAAGTGACGAGGCTTTCAGATCGATCATTGGGAGAAGAAGCTTATGGACGAGCCTTATAGCCTGTAATTATATCAGAGCACTCAACATATCCACGCACTCGTTTCGTAACCCCGTGGACCCAACGCAGTTGGGCGAACAGGACTGTTCATATGTCAAGCAGGTTCGATTGACGGAATATCGCCTACCGCTTGGCATACTCGATATTGGCAATCTTATTTTCAAGCCATACGTCGTGTCGGAGCCAACTGCCGGTCGCCATGCCCGATGCCCCAGACCAGTCGCCCAAACTCCTCGATCAGGTGCGGCAGACCTGCCGGCGCCGCCAGTACGGCTACCACACGGAAAAAGCGTACGTCCGCTGGGCCGAACGCTTCGCCTGCTTCCACGACACCACCCATCCCCGCCACCTCAACGAGGACGACATTCGCGCCTTCTTAGGTCACCTCGCGTCGGAGCGCAACGTGGCCGCCTCCACGCAGAACCAGGCCCTCAACGCCCTGACCGAACGAACGTGAGGGCGGAAGTGGTTTTAGACCGCGCCCTGATCTTCCTCTACGAACAGGTGCTTGAAATTGAGCTGGACGACATTGGACCGCTCGACCGCGCCGACCGCCCCAAACGCCTCCCCACGGTGCTCTCGCGCGAGGAGGTGCGGCAGCTCTTCGCGGCCCTCTCTCCCGGCCCGAATCGCCTGACCGCGCATCTTCTCTACGGAAGCGGCCTCCGGCTGTCCGAAGCCCTCCGTCTTCGGGTCAAAGAACTCGACGTTGGAACCAGCCGCCTCCACGTCTGGGACGGAAAGGGCGGCACGGACCGGACGACGGTGCTGCCCGAGCGCCTCCACGGCCCGCTCCGGCGCCACCTGAAAACAGTGAAGGCCCAGCACGAGGCGGACTGTGCCGACGGCGTAGGCGGCGTCTATCTGCCGGATGCCATTGCAGAGAAGTATCCGACTGCAAAAACCGAGTGGCGCTGGCAGTACGTGTTTCCCTCCACGACCCTCTCGGAGGACCCGCGCAGTGGGGCCGTCCGCCGCCACCACCGCTCCGACTCGGCCGTGCAGCGGGCCGTCAAGAAGGCCGCCGACGCGACCGACATCGAGAAGCGGGCCACCTGCCATACCCTTCGTCACTCGTTCGCCACGCACCGGCTGCAGGACGGCACCGACGTGCGCACCATCCAGAAGCTGCTCGCGCACGAGCAGCTGCGCACCACCATGCAGTACGTCCACGTCCTGGAGCAGAGCGACGACGGCGTCACCAGCCCCCTCGACACGTTGCCCGAAGACCCGACGTAGCTCCCCGCCCCCTCTCAACCTCAACGCTCACCCCTCAACGCTCAACACTCCCCCAAAACCCCCGATCCTCCAGCCACTGCCAGAGGGCGGGCAGGAAGCCCACCGCCGCCAGCAGGGTCGTGCCCAGCCCCAGCACCGCGAGGGTGCCCATCGAGTTGAGGCCGGGGTGGAAGCTCAGAAGCAGCCCCCCAAACCCGACCATCGTCGTGAGCGTGCCCATCGTCACGTGCTCGCCCGTCGACCGCAGTACCGTCCAGAGCGAGCCGGGGCCCTCCTCCCGGTACCGGTGCACCATGTGCACACCCGCGTCGTTGCCGATCCCCAGGATGGCCGGAAAGACGATCATGTTGTAGAAATTGACCTTCAGCCCGAAGACCTCCATCACCAGGAGCATCCACAGCAGGCCCACCACGAGCGGCACGAGCGCCAGGCCCGCCCACCGGAGCGACCGGAAGTTGAGCAGCATCAGCAGGGCGACAATGACGAACGTCCCGGCGATCATCCAGGGCGCCTCCCGTTGCAGCAGCATCAGCATGTCCGCCGCCACGAGCGAGGTCGAGCCCGCGTGGTAGGTGGTGCCGTCCTCGGTCGTGATGGTGCCCACGTCTTTGGCGAAGGCAATCGACTTCCGCCCGTCGGAGAGGCCGACCGAGGGGTAGATCATGACGAACCGCCCGAGCTCGCCGTCCTTCGTCGTAAACTGCTTCCGGAGCGACCGGGGCACCTGATCGAGCGGGATGGGCGCGCGGGGCTGCGCGGCGCGGCGCAGCCGTTCGAGCGCGTCGGTCGACTCGTCCCGGAGGTACCGGTTCTCCGTGGCGGTCTCCCGGATCTGGGCGATGCGGGCCAGCTTGGAGGCCTGCGCCGTATCGCGAAGCGGGAACCGCTCCTGCAGGCTCTCCACCGCCAGGATGGTCGGGGAGGTCGTGTCCGCCCGCATTTTCTTGCGGACGGCCGCTACAATCTTGGGCACGGCGTCTCGGCTGTCCGCCACGATGTAGGCCGGGTTGCGGCGGTTGTTGCTGCCCCCGGTGCTGACGCGGTCAACGTACCGGTCCCGCTGCTCGTACTCGGTGTACTCGGGCTCCAGCGCCCCAAAGTCGTACTGAAAGTCCACCCGCGGGGCGAGCGCCAGGGCCAAGAGGACGGCCACGAGGCCCCCCACCACGACGGGCCGTGCCGCCGAATACCGCCGCGGGGCGTCGTCGGGCGCCGCCTCCATGCCGGCGCCCCTCCGCAGGTCGAGCAGGCCAGTCCGTTCCAGCAGGGCCAACAGGGCCGGCATCACCACCGTCATGGCGACGAGTGCAAAGAGCACGCCCGTCCCCGCGATGGCCCCAAACTCGCTGAAGCCCTTGAAGTCGGCCACCACGAGCACGTAGAGGGCCCCGGCCGTCGTGAAGGCCCCGACGGCGATGGCCTGGCCGGTGCTGACGAAGGTCCGCTCCACCGCGTCGACGACCGAGTGCCCGTCGGCCCGCTCCTCGGCGTACCGGGCGTAGAAGTGGATGCCGAAGTCGATCCCCAGCCCGAAGAGCACGAGCCCGAGGGTGGAGGTCATAAGGTTGAGGCGCCCGAACAGCAGGGCCGCCACGCCGCCCGTCCACGCCAGGCTCATGAACAAGGGCACCCCGATCACGAGGCCCATCACCGGCGCCCGCACCAGCTCGCGCAGCAGCACCCGCCCGTCAAAGCCCGGGCCCGACCGCACCCGGTAGGCCTTGTACAGGAAGTACAGAATGACCACGAGCAGTACGGTCCCCACGCCCACCCCGAACGAGCCGGTCACGTCGCTCCAGATGGTCTCCACCTCCACGAGCTGCCGGTACAGGCGCCCGGCGAGCACAACCTCCATCTCCGGGTGGTACGACGCGGGCTCCATCCGGTCGACCAGGGCCCGCGTGTCGGCGTACAGGTTCTCGATGTAGCCGATGTTCGTGTTCGCCCCCGACGGGTAGAAGCGCAGCACCATCGTGGTGCTGTCGTCGGAGATCGGGTATCGTTTTCCGATGAGGCGGTCGTAGACCCCCTCCAGCGCCTCGCCGGACTCTTCCGTCGTTTCGGCAGTGTCGGCCGTCCCCCCCTCTTCTTCCTCGAGCTCGAAGTAGAACGGGTTGGCCTCCTGGCGGGCCCGCTTCGCCTCCGCGATCTGATCGTCCAAAAAGTCTTCGACCTGGCGCAGCTCCTGGTCGGACGCAAAGTAGAGCGCGTTGTCCTTCAGAAACTTGACCTCGCGCTTGTACTCGACCCGCGTCAGGTACGTCGCACTCGTGTCCGCCTCTCGCCTCAAAGACAGGGCCCTCGGAATGAAATCTTCCGCAAACGCCTTGTTGGCCTCGAACGACGGGCTGGAGATGGCAACCGCCATGTCGCGCTCCCCCCCGACGGTGCGCTGGAGGGTATCGAGCGCCTGGACGCTCTCGTAGTCTTCGGGGACGAGATTGGAAATGTCGGTGTCGATGGAGAGCTGAGACGCCCCGTAGCCGCCCAGGATCGTCGCCAGGACGGCGAGCACGAGCACCCCTCCGGCACGCTGCGTTACGCGCCGGATGAACGGCCGAAGGGCCCGAAAAAGACGATCCATCACGTTTGTGCGTTGAATGACCGAAAACGGAGATGCATTCTCCCGTCCCGTGTCAACGGGCCGCCCGCCTCCACGCAGGAGTAACGCCCCGGTCCGCTCGGGCGTTGATGCCCGGCTCCTAAACACGCCGACGGGGTTCTGATCCGTCTCGCCGCCCCCATCGGTAGGTTTTTCCGTCGTTTCTTTCTACCTTGGGTGCGGAACGCTCTTTTCTTCTTTTGCCCTTTCCCTCTCCAACCACTCGCTGCCCATGGTCAACACCTACGAATCGATTGAGATTGGCGACTCCCACGAGTGGACACGGGTCGTCACGGCGGAGGACGTGAAGAAGTTCGCCGACATCACGGGCGACGACAACCCTGTGCACGTCGATCCGGACTACGCGGAAGAACACTCCCGATTCGGCAAGCCCATCGTCCACGGCGTGCTCCTGCTCGGCCTCATCTCAAAGGTGCTGGGCCGCGACTTTCCCGGGCACGGCAGCATCGCCGTCGGCATTTCGTGCCGCTTTCTCCGCCCCGTCCCGGTCGGCTCCGAGGTCCGCGTCCAGGTGAAGGTCTCAGAGAAGATCGAGGACAAGAAGCACGTCAAGTTGCGCACGTACATCTACCGGGACGACCAGATGGTCGTCGGCGGCGAGGGGCGCGTCATTCCCCCGACGGAGGAAGAGGAGGATCCCCACCGGGCCCGCCGTTAGTGGAAAGCAGACCCGCGTCGCTCGCCCCCCGCACGGCCGGATCGGCTTCGCGGGAGCCGGGGGACACCTGCCCCGAGGCCTCCTGGAGCTGTTCCCCCGTTAGTTCGGCAGCTTCAGGGGGCGGTCCGGAGCGACGACCTGGTCCACGTCCAGTTGATTGATAATCGCGAGGTCCTCCTCCGTCATGTCGGACGGCAGCGCGTCCGTATCGACGAAGGACCGAAAGGCCCCCTCCCGGTCCGCCGCCTGGATCGCGATGCGCGCGGGCTGTCGGTTCAGCTTCTCCGAGTCGGTGAGCCGCGCGAAGCTTGTCATCGTCCGCTCGAAGTCGGGCCGGTAGGCGTCGTACCGATCGGCACTGGTGGTTCCCTGAAATTGGTACACGTTGTCTCCGTAGGCGATGAAGTAGGTCAGCAGGCGAACGACCTGCCCCTGCTGCGTCTTCCCCTCGGCCAGGACGCGCCGGGCGTCGTTTCCGTTCACGGAAGTGCTCTGGCGATCGAGGACCGAGAGGCCGTCCTGTCCGGCAAATTTGCGGGCCGCGGCGTCGGGGGTCTCGGCGTCGGAGAACGTGAAGATCATGTAGGCCGACTGGTCGGGCTGCACCAGGGCCACCTGTTGGGGCTGATTCTGTACGTCCCAGCGGCTCGGGATCGAAAACCGGAACGCCAGCTCGGGCTGATAGAACACCCCCTCCTCCACGAAGCCCTGACGCGGATTTTTGCCGAGCACGGTGCCCTCGAGGGCGTTGTAGTACGCATCCTGGTCGATCGTCGTGGCCGGCCTGTCCACCTTCTTCCGCCACGTCTGGGCCAGCTCCGGAATCGTCTGCTGCCGCGCCCCTGGGTCTGGGTGGGTCGACTGCCACGTCGGGATGGACTGCCCCCCCTGCTCCCGCACCCGTTCGAGGGACTCGAAGAAGGCCGCCCCCTCGGCCCCATCGTAGCCCGCCCGGACGGCATACTCCACCCCGAGCCGGTCGGACTCGCGCTCGTTGTCGCGGCTGTAGCTGAGGGACAGCAACTGCGCGGCCTGCCCCCCAAGCCCCATGACGTTCTCCGCCACATTGCCCCCGAACGCCACCTGCCCGGCGACGGCCCCGCTGAGCAGAAGCCCCTGCGTGAACTTCTGGCGGGCCGCCTGCTGCGAGGCGTGCCGGGCGGCGACGTGTCCAATCTCGTGCCCAAGCACCATGGCCAGCTGGGCCTCGTTGTTGAGGTGGGCCACGAGGCCCCGGGTTACGTACACGTAGCCGCCGGGGAGCGCAAACGCGTTGATAATGGGACTGTCGAGCACGCGGAACTCAAACTCCGTATTTCGAAACCGCTCGGGCGTGTCGGGCCGCCGCATGTGGCTCTCCGCCAGCACCTCCTGCGCCACCCCGTCGACGTACTCCTGGAGCTCCTCGTCGTCGTAGACGCCGTACTGGCTCTGAATCTGCTTGTCCGCCTTCTGGCCCATCGTTACCTCCTCCTGCCACGAGTACCCGTAGGCGCGCGTGTTTCCGGAAACCGGGTTCGTGCCCGTCGAGACACACCCGGTGCCGACCGCCAGGAGCAGTACGAGGACGGGCACAAGGGCCCAAAGCCTCGTGCGTCGAGCGGGGGCGCGGCGTGCGGTCAAAGACCTGCTCATCGGAGACGTGCTGTCGCTTGTTGGCAAAGATAGGTGCGTCGTTCTCCGCTCAGTCGCGGGACGTGGACGCCGCGTCAGCCCCTGTGGGCGCCGACGCCGCGCCGTTGGCGGCCGTCGCCTCTCCACGGGCGTACTCCGGATCCGGCGTCACCGCCGCCGTCCCGCCGCCCGGGCGGACCTGCAGGGCACGGTGCGACGCGGGCTCTGCGTTGAGCGCCGGCTCGAAGGGCCCCCGGCGGGTGGCGGTGACGAGGCTCTGCCCCACGGCGTCCGACCGGAGGAGGTCGAGAAAGACCCCGGTGCGCTCCGCGTCGAGCTTGCCGAAGGCGTCGTCGAGGAGCAGCAGCGGCTCGGTGTCGTTCCGCTGTTGCAGGTAGAAGTACTGCGCCAGCTTGAGGGCCATGGCAAAGGTGCGGTGCTGGCCCTGCGAGCCGTACCGGCGCACCTCCAGGTCGTCGAGGCGGAAGACGAGCTCGTCCCGCTGCGGCCCCACGAGGGTGGTGCCGCGGTCTCGTTCCTGCCCCTGCTTGCGGGCGAGGGCCGCCCGGAATTCGTCTTCGATGGCGTCGGGCGTCGCGTCGGGGGCCAGGTCCGCAATCGTGTCGTACTCGATCGTGGGCCGCTCGGCCACCGCGTCGATGCGGCGGTACGCCTCTTCGAGGTCGTCCGCGAACGCCTGCAGGAACTGCTGGCGCCGGTGCACGATGCGGCTGCCGAGCCCGACGAGCTTTTCCGTCCAGGGGGCCAGGAGCTCGTCGGGCGGCGGGGCGGACCGCTTCTTGTAGCTGCGGAGCACCTCGTTGCGCTGGCGCCGCGCGCGACGGTACTTCATCAGCGTCTCCATGTAGACGGACCGCGCCTGGCTGAGGATGTTGTTGACGAAGCGGCGCCGCTCGCTGGGCCCGCCGGCCGTCAGGTCGTAGTCCTCCGGCGAGAAGACAACCACCGGCAGCGTGCCGACGATGTCCGCCAGCCGGTCGAGCTCCGCGCCGTTTACGAAGATGCTCTTGCCCTCGCCCGGCACGTACGCCAGCCGCACGGTCATCGGCTCCTCGCGGACCTGCCCGATGCGGCCTTCAATCTCGAAGTAGGGCGCGTCTTTGCGGACGGCATACCGGTCTCGCGAGGCCGTAAAGCTCTTGGTGAGGCACAGGTAGTGAACCGCCTCCAGGACGTTTGTCTTGCCCGCCCCGTTGGCCCCGTAGAGGAGGTTGATCGACGGGGCGAGGTCGAACTCGCTCTCCGCGTGGGCCCGGAACGACCGGAGGCGAAGGGTGTGCAGAATCATGGACGGGGCACCAGCTCTGGAAAACCTGAACGGGAGCTCGCGCGAGCTCCAAGGCTACCATTACGGCAGGGGCGGGGCCTTCGTTCGTTGGCCCCCAATGACGCCGCCGGCCCTCCTTTGTTGCGTCCGACGCTGTTTATGCACAACACTTCGTCGTTTCGCCTCCGTCCGCTCGCCCCCACCGATGTCTCCGCGGCCGACCGGCTCTGGGCCAGTCGGTTCGGGGGCGCGCCCGATACGCGTCGCAAGTGGATTGAGGCGGCCCTGGACCCGACCCACTCGGCCGCTGGACTCGTGGCCGTCGGCCCGGACGATGCCCTCGTGGGCGTCTCGTTCCTTGAGGTGGGCACCCGGCGCTACACCCGCCACTACCTTGGGCTCGACACGCTTGACCTGGACGTGCCGCTCGCGTCCCAGAACGGCCTGTTCCATCTCACCTGTGTGCGGGCGGACTGGGAAAACCGTGGGGTCGGGACCGCCTTCTACAAGCGCCGGCTTGAGCGGCTTACCGATCGGGGCGTCTCCCGCGTGTTCGGCATCGCGTGGCACCGGCCCGCCCCCGTCGGCAGCCGCGTGCTGTTCGAAAAGCACGATTTCACGCGGATTGCCACCATCGAGCGCTACTACGCCCGGACGAACAGTCGTCCTCACTGTCCCGCCTGTGGCGGCACCTGCACGTGCACGGCCTCCCTCTACGGGCGCCCGGAATCGTTCTGAGCGACCGGCGCTCCGCGACGTGTTGTCTACGCCCCCGTCTCGTTTTCGTCGCGACCTCGTGGGCCTTTGCGATGGTCGGGGCCTGTCTTTAGGTTTCAAGTTCTTCGTCCTCCTCACTCCCCCCACCGCCTGACCCACCGCCGCCTGACCCACCGCCCCCACCGCTTCCCGACGAGGGGTCGGCCCCGCCGCCTGCATAACGAACAGAACGTCGAAAGGCGTCGCGCAGGTGCTCAGTTGCTGTGGTCATGGCGTGATACCGGACACTATGGAAAGAAGCGTGAACGTTGGTGTCCCTCTTGAGGAGAAGCGTTTGTTAACCTAACAAACAGACCGCTTTCCGTCTAGCCCCCGGTGATGCTCGTCGTTCTCTTGGCCACATCGCTGTTGGTCGTCCCGCCGTTCTCGGTCGACGCGGCCGACGACCTGGATGCGTGCCTGCGTCAGGCGCCGGTCCAGTCGCCCCCACCGATCAACTGGGGAGAGGGGGTGCCCCAAATGTGGTCCAGCACCCCGCCCGTGCCCCGGGACACGGTGCGAGCGTACCTTTCTCAAGTGCGTGCGGCGCGGGCTTGCTTCCGGACCCTCGACCCCTCGCGGGTCGAACGGCCCTACCTCGGCAACATCATGCGCACGTTTCAGGTAGAAACAGCCCTGCTCGCCGCCCTGCGCCGGTTCGCCGATGCGTTTGAGACCTTCGAAGACGCCCGCTCTTACCTCAACGCCGCCCCCAACATTCCGTCCGCCGAGGGCACCCGCACGGGGTGGATCCGCGCCCTCCATCAGGATCAGGGATTCCTTCACTTCCGGATCGGGAACCTCTCCGCGTCCATCACCCACTACTCGACGGCCCTTCGGAAGACCTCGGAGCACGAGGTTGGGCTCCGGGTCACCCACCTTCTCGATGTGGGCCTTCTGCATCAGTACACCCAGGACTACCAGTCAGCCCGTCGCTACTACACCCGCGCACGGCGGCTGGCGCGCGAGCACGACCGTACGTCCGAGGAACACCCTTCCGAATGGGCCCGCCTGCTCTACCTCCAGGCCAACCTGCTCCTGGAAGAAACCCTCAACACCGAGTTCGATCGGGCGTCCCTGCGTCGAGCCCGCGATCTCGCCCGCAAGGGCCGTTCGCTCGCCACGTCTTCCGACCGACGCATCGACCTTGCGCTTGCGCTGTCCGAAAGCCTCGGGTACCTAGGGTCGTTCGACCGTGCCTACGCGCTGAACGCAGAGGTGCGCCGGTACGCCCAGGCCCGGGACGACGCGCAGCTCCGCGCCTTCGCCCTGCTCAAGCTCGGCGTGCTACACATGCAAACCGAGCGCTGGACGGAGGCCGAGTCGGTGCTGAACACGTCACTCGCCATCGCCGAACGGATGGGCAACCTCGACCAGCAGCGACGCATCCGCCGGGGATTGGGGCGCCTGCACGAGCTACAGCAAAATTGGGCCACGGCAGAGGCTCAATACCGGGCGGGCGTGGCCGTGATCAAGCGGTATCGGGAGTCGCTTACCGCCACGCAGTGGGCCTCAACGGCCTTTACCCAGTGGCGCGACGTGCACCGCGGGCTCGTGCGCACCCTTCTGGCTCAAAACCAGCCCCGTGCGGCCCTGGCCGCTCTGGACCGCACCCGGGCCCGCTATCTCCGGGACCTGCGTACGCGGAACCGGGTGGCGACCCAGCTCTCCCCCGCGACTCGGGCCCGGTTCGACAGCCTCGGCCGTGCCCTCACGGACGTGCGCAACCGGCTCGGCACCGACTCGTTGTCCGACGCCACGGAGGCCGCCCTCCGCGCCCGCAAGGCGAGCCTCATGGCCAACCGGCAGCGCGTCCTGCGTCTCGACTCGGCAAGGACGCCGCGACCGTCGGTGGACGAAATCGCTGCGTCGATCGCCCAGCAGGATCGGACCCTCGTCTCGTACTTCCTCGACGACCCGTGGCCCGTGTACGACCGCCCCCCTCGCTCTGCGGCCTTCGTCCTGACGGGGGACACGCTCCAGGCAGTCGCCCTTCCGGGCCTCTCTCAGGATTCGATCCGGGCTCACGTCAACACCATCTCTTCCCTGTTCGCGGACCGGCAGGCGTCTCGGAGCATCAGCGCGATGCACTTCGACCTCCGCCCGCTTCGGGCGCTGCACGACCACCTTTACGCCCCCGTGGCGGCGCACCTCCCCGACGGACAGCCCCTAACGGTCATCCCCGACGGGCCGATGTTTCACGTGCCATTTTCGATGCTGGCCACGGCGGCGCCGGGGGGGCGCTACGACCACGAACAGGCCCGCTTTGTGCTCCACGAACGCCCGACGGCACTTGATCTCTCGGCCTCGCTGGCGACCGACACCTCGGCAACACGAGGCGACGCCGCATCGTCTTCGTCCGACCTGGCGGCCTTCGGGGTGTCCTCGTTTGATTCCCTCCGCCCCCCGCCTCCGTCCCTGCCGTCCTCCCGCGCCGACACGACCGCAGCCTCGTCCCTGTCCTTGCCCCCTCTGCCCGGCGTGCAGTCCGAGATTAACGCCCTCGACCGGCTGTTCGACGACGCGAAGACGTTCCTCGACGAGCAGGCGACGGAGCCGGCCTTCGCCGCCGCCAGCCAAGAGGCCGACGTTCTGCATCTGGCCTCGCACGCCCTCGTCTCCCCATCCTCCTCCCTCCGGAACGCCTTTCTTCTCCACCCCGACTCCAGCTCGGACGGGCTTTTGTTTCTCCACGAGCTCCAGACCCGCGACCGGGCCCTCCCGTTGGCCGTCCTCAGTGGGTGCAACACCGCCCGCGGGGCCCTCCGAGGGGGGGAGGGCATGGCGGGGCTCCAGTATGCCTTCCGGATCATGGGGGCCCAGTCCACGGTGTCCAACCTGTGGCCCACGGCCGATCGGTCCAGCGTCGCGCTCATGGAGAGCTTCTACGAGAACCTTCGAGCGGGACAGCCCAAAGACCAGGCCCTTCGGCGGGCCAAACTCACGTACCTGGAGAATCACCCCGACAACCTGAGCCCCTTCTTCTGGGCGTCCGCAGTGCTCTACGGGTCCCCTCGTCCTCTCCAGATGAACGCCTCCGACGGCTCGTCGCTCCGGACCTGGGGCCCTGTCGCCCTCGCGCTCCTCGTGGTTCTTCTCGGCTGGTCCATCGTTCGATTTCGCTCCCAGCTGGGGCTCACAGCCTCGCAGCAATAAAGGGACGCCTCCGGTGTAGGAGCGTCTCCCTTCGCAGTACGCCCGCATTGCCCCCCCCCTTGCCCCGCATGCCCGACTCGTCCTCTCTCTTCGACGAGCTTCAGGACCTCGCCACCGAGCAGCAGAACCCCCACTCGACCCACATCGACACGGCGTCGGTGGAGGAAATTCTGCGCGTCATCAACACGGAGGACCACAAGGTGCCCATCGCCGTGCGCCGGGAGCTCCCGCACATTGCGGAGGCCGTCGAGATTGTCGTCGAGGCCTTCGAGGCGGACGGGCGCCTCTTCTACGTGGGCGCCGGCACGAGCGGGCGGCTCGGCGTGGTGGACGCCTCGGAGTGCCCGCCCACGTTCGGCACCGACCCGGAGCGGGTGCAGGGCATCATCGCCGGCGGGCGCGAGGCGGTCTTTCGCTCACAGGAGGGGGCGGAGGACGTGCCCGAACGGGGCGCCCAAGCCCTTAAAGGTCAGGGGGTTACAGAAAACGACGTCGTGTGCGGGATTGCGTCTAGCGGGCGCACGCCGTTCGTGGTGGGGGCCGTGGAGCACGCCCGCGACGCGATCGGGTGCCCCACGCTGTTCGTGACGACAATCCCGCGGGAGGAGCTGGACGTGGACCCGGACGTGGCGATCTGCCCGGTGGTGGGGCCGGAGGTGATCATGGGCTCCACGCGCATGAAGAGCGGCACGGCGCAGAAGCTGGTGCTCAACATGATCACCACCGCGGCGATGGTGCGCCTCGGCAAGGTCTACGAGAACATGATGGTGGACCTGCGGCGCACCAGCGAGAAGCTCGTGGAGCGCGGCATCCGCACGGTGATGATGGTGACGGGCGTGGACTACGACGCGGCGGATGCGGTGCTCACCCGCTGCGACGGGCACGTGAAGACCGCCCTCGTGATGATTCTCGCGGACGTGGAGGTGGACGAGGCGCGGCGGCGATTGGACGCGACGGACGGCTTCGTGCGGCCGGCGATTGAGGGGGACGAGTAACTCTCCCCTCCTCACTCCCTGCCGACGATATGCGCCGATGCGTCCACAAATTCGTCGGCCCTTCCGAGCCACATCTCCACCTCATCCGAGGACGGATTCCACAGATCGTAGTCCGCCTCTTCTCGATTTTGGCGCAACTTTGTCAGTAGACCAACCTCCACGTCGTTTCGGAAGTGCTGTCCCAGTTTCATTCCGGTACCCTTATGGGTCTTCGGCGTGAGATCGCGGAGCAGGAGTAGTGCCCGTGCACTTTCCAGAACGCCGAAGTACAGTCGGTTTATCGCATCTGACTCGAACTCGTTACGATGAAGACACTGCGCCGCGTCGAGCCGCCGCCGTGCAGTCTGGAGTCGCTCCTGGACTTCGCTCATAGCTCCACTCCTTTCTCTCGGGCCCAGTCCGCGAGATCGTCGTCGTGTGCTGCATAACGAGCAAAGATGCCCATCCACCAATCGTATTCCTCCGTCACGTCCATCGCAATGTCCACCACCGGGTCCGTTTCCTCGAAGTGATCGTACGGCCCCTGTAGAATAACGAGGATCTCGATTGCCCGCACGTCATCGTCCTCCGTTTCTTCAGGGCCTTCGTCGGAGAAGGGAAATTCGGGCACCGCGTAGATCCCCACCAGACGGTCGCCGTAGTGCTCCCGGTAGCGGCGCGAGAGCGTCGCCAATACGTCGGCCGGCGTGCGGGTGACTTGCATGGCTCTCACAGCTCGGTGTCGAGGTAGGCGTTCTTTCCTACAGAACGGAGCCCCAATGTGTCCCGACACTGTTGATCTCTCGCCCCTCCCGGCTGCACCGGGAATCCTATTGCTGCAAATCCGCCACATCGAGCCCCGCCCCGAAGCGAATGGACAACAGCCGCGGCTGCTCGTCGCCATCCGCCCGCCACTCGCCCATCCCCCGCACGGCAAACCCGGCCTCCACGCCCGCACTGACGAATTCGGAGACCGGATGCGCACAGGCGTCGATCACAACCGTCTCGCCGGTGGCCTCGTCCTCGAAATGTGCCTGCGTGCCGCCGAACTGCCGGGTCGGGTGTAGCTCCGCGAGGTAAAAGGTGCCCCCGTCCCGCAGCACGCGCCGTGCCTCTTGGAAGACCGGGCCGAGGGCCTCGACGTGCCCTGGCCAGCGGTCGTAGGCCTTCCTCGGGTCCGTGACCATCGCTCCTGCGGATTGGGGAAGACGATTCGCGATTACAGACCAAACGGGGAGAGCACTCGTGGACGTGCCCACCCCGTTTCACGTGAAACGTGCCCTCCCTTCGGTTCTCCACCCTCGACGCTCGACCGCGCGTTCCACGTGAAACATCTGCGACTCTTCGCCACCCGTTGCGTCAACGCGCAACGACGGAGGAACCTCCTCGCTCGTTTGCGCCGTTGATTCTTCCGAAGTGAATCCTCTTGCCATCCGCACTCGGGTCTGCCTCCCCCTCCCCGACCGCCGCTGATGTTGCGGCGTCGGGCTTTCGGTGTTTGGGGGCTGCGAATGCGTGAAGGGCGAGAGGGCGCGAACCACGCGACCAGAGTGTGGGAATCGCCCTTTCGCCCACTCGCCCTCTCCCCTGGGGTTCCTCCCTCCCAGGCACGTCCGAGCGAAGCTGCACGCTCGAGGACGACCGTTCTCTCGAATCAGAAAACCCGCCGCCCGTGTCCCTCACCGCCATCGCCAACCGCATCGAAACCACTGCGGCCGTCAGTCGCCTCCGCGCCTGGACCGCCGAGGCGCAACGGGGCGACCGCTCTCCTGCCCTTCACGTGAACGGGGCCGCCGGGTCCCTTCCGGCCTTTCTTCTATATCACCTCCACCGGGAGCCTGGGGCCCCACTCTGCGTGCTGACGCCCGACGAGGACGCGGCGGCGTACCTGCAGAGCGACCTGGAGCAGCTCGTCGGGGAGCCGGACGAGGCGATCCTCCGCGTCCCCGCCACGCAGAAGACGCCCTACGACCCCGACCAGATCGCGGACTCAACGCCGCTCATCGAGCGGGCCGACGCCCTGCAGCGGCTGGCGGAGGGCTTCGAGGGCATCCTCGTGACGAGCGTCCCGGCGGTCGGCGAGCTGGTGCCCCCGCCCCAGGCCGTGCAGCGGGAAACGCTGACCGTGGAGAACGGCGAAGAAATCGCGCTGGAGGCGCTGGCCGATCGGCTGCTGGAGCAGGACTTCTCGCCGGTCGAATTCGTGGAGGAGCCCGGCGAGTTCGCGCGGCGCGGCGGCATCCTCGACGTGTTTCCCTACGCCGGCACCTATCCCATCCGCATCGACTTCTTCGGCGACGAGGTGGACGGCCTGCGCGAGTTTGACCCGCAGACGCAGCGCTCGGTGAGCCGCCTCACCACCGCCCGCCTCGTCCCCAACCTGGAGCGCGAGGAGGCGGCCCGCGGGTCCATCGCCCTCTTCCAGTACCTGCCCGACGAGGCGGTGCTCGCGACGCTCGACGAGGCGCAGGTGCGGGAGGGCGCACAGGCGCAGTTCGAGGAGGCCGCGGCCGCCTACGAGGAGCGCCGGGCGGAGCTCGCGGAGAACGACGAAGTCGAACAGACGCCCGAGGACCTCACGCCGCCGGACGATCGCTTTCTCACCGGGGACCAAATGGCGGCGGCCCTCACGCGGCACCCGCGCCTTCAGTTCGGGACGTTCAGCCAGTCTTCCACCAACGGCACGCCCACCGACACGCTCGACCTGGAGGCCGACCCGCAGCCGTCCTTCAACAGCGACATGGACCTGGTGCGGAAGCGGCTCCAGAAAAACGGCGACCGCGACCTCGATACGTTCATTCTCTGCGACAGCCACGGCCAGAGCTCTCGCCTCCGCGACCTGCTGGAGTCGGAGATCGACCACGGCTGGGCGCGGCTCGTCGTGGAGTCGCTGCACGAGGGCTTCGAGTGGCCCGGGGCGGGTCTGGCCGTCTTCACCGACCACCAGATCTTTAACCGCTACCACCGCCCCTCCACCAAGCAGTGGGAGGGCCACGCGGACGGGATGAACCTCCGCGACATCAAGAACCTGACGCGGGGCGACTTCGTGGTGCACGTGGACCACGGCATCGGGCGGTTCGACGGCATGAAGAAGATTACCGTCCGCGACAACCAGCAGGAGGCCGTCCGCCTCAATTTTGCCGACAACGACGTGCTGTACGTCAACGTCCACGCCCTCCACAAGCTCAACAAGTACACCGGCAAGGAGGGGCACCAGCCCACCCTCACGAAGCTCGGCTCCGAGCAGTGGGAGAAGAAAAAGCAGCGGACGAAGGATCAGGTCAAGGAGGTCGCGCGCGACCTCATCAAGCTGTACGCGAAGCGGAAGGCGTCGGACGGCTACGCCTTCTCCAGCGACACGACCTGGCAGCGCGAGATGGAGGCGAGCTTCGAATTCGAGGACACGCCGGACCAGGCCGAGGCCACCAAGGCGGTGAAGCGCGACATGGAGGAGCCGGTGCCGATGGATCGACTCGTCTGTGGCGACGTCGGCTTCGGCAAGACCGAGGTGGCCGTGCGCGCCGCCTTCAAGGCCGTACAGGACGGCAAGCAGGTGGCCATGCTCGTGCCCACCACCATCCTCGCCCAGCAGCACCACGACACGTTTAGCGAGCGGATGGAGCGCTTTCCCGTGAACGTGGAGGTGCTCTCCCGCTTCCGCTCCCGGACCGAACAGTCCAAGGTTCTCGAGAAGCTGGAAAAGGGCCAGGTCGACATCCTCATCGGCACGCACCGCATCACGTCCGACGACATTACGTTCGACGATCTCGGGCTCCTCGTCGTCGACGAGGAGCAGCGCTTCGGCGTGAAGACGAAGGAGAAGCTCCGCAAGATGCGGGAAGCCATCGATACGCTCACGCTGACCGCCACACCCATCCCTCGAACGCTCCAGTTTTCGCTTCTCGGGGCGCGGGACCTGTCGCTCATCGAGACGCCGCCCCCGAACCGCCAGCCGATCAACACCGAGATCCACACTTTCGACGAGGACGTCATCCGCGACGCGATCGTCTACGAGACGAGCCGCGGGGGGCAGGTCTTCTTCATCCACAACCGCGTGAAGACGATCCACGAGGTGGCCGAGATGGTGCGCGCCATGGTCCCGAACGTGCGGGTCGGCGTGGGCCACGGCCAGATGAGCGCGAGCGAGCTGGAAGACGTGATGCTCGACTTCGTCAACGAGAAGCTCGACGTCCTCGTCTCCACCTCCATCATCGAGAACGGGCTCGACATCTCGAACGCGAACACGATGATCATCAACCACGCGGGCGAGCACTTTGGGCTCTCCGAGCTCCACCAGCTGCGGGGCCGCGTGGGGCGATCGCAGCGGAAGGCGTTCTGCCACCTCCTGGTGCCCTCCGTGCACGGCCTCACCGACGACGCCCGCGAGCGGCTGAAGGCGGTGGAGCAGTTCTCCGACCTCGGCAGCGGGTTCGACATCGCCATGCGCGACCTCGACATCCGCGGCGCCGGCTCGCTGCTGGGCGCCGAGCAGAGCGGCTTCATCGAGGACGTCGGCTACGAGACCTACCACAAGATCCTCGACCAGGCCGTCAAGGAGCTCCGCGAGGAAGAGTTCGACGACGTGTTCGACGGGGAGGCCGTGCCGCCCGGGCCCGAAACCTCCGTCGACGTGGAGGAGGACGCCTACATCCCGGAGTCGTACCTGCGGGACAACACCGAGCGCCTCAACCTCTACCGCCGCATCAGCGACGCGCCGGACGAGACGACGCTGGTCGACCTCCTCGACGAGATGGAGGACCGCTTCGGCGACGCGCCGGAGCCGGTGCAGAACCTCCTCACGGGCGCCCGGCTCCGCCTGCTCGGCGAGCGGCTCCGCATGCCGAAGGTGGTCTACAAGAACGAGCGGCTCTTCCTCTACCTCCCCAGCGAGGACGCCGACCCGTACTTCTACGACGAGGTCTTCCACCCGCTCCTCGAAAAGCTCACCCTCCTCGACCGCGAGTACGTGATGAAGGACGACGTGGAGGGCGGCCTCATGCGCGCCATCGTGCAGGACGTAAACACCCTCGACGAGGCCCTTCAGGTGACCGAGTCGCTGCTGCTGGAGGAGACCAAGACGATGGCCACGGTGGAGGCGTAAGCGGTTGGACGAGCGGGAGTTGAGGGCACGGGGGTGAAGAGCATGAGAGTGAAGAGCATGGGAGTGGCGGCCGCACGGGCGTCGAGAGCGTAGCGGTTCGGGCTGTAGAAACGGAGACCCGCGCGCCCCAGCACCTTGGCGGACGCCCATCAGCAGCCCCGCCCCTTTTTCCTAAGCCCCCTTCTCCCATGGCTCTTCTCCCCTACGCCCCCACGCTTCCGTGCCCCCACGCCCTCTACTCGTCCCCCGAACCCAGGTGCTCCTCCAGAAAATCGTCAATCGCCCGAAGGTAGTCCTCGGCGGACACGAGAAACCCGTCGTTGTGCCCGCCCTCGATCTCCAGGAACTGCTTCGGCGCGGCGGCCGCCTCGTAGACCTTCCGACCCAGCTCAAACGGCACGATCCGGTCGTCCCGGCTGTGGATGGAGAGGAGCGGCGCGCTGATCGCCCCCACCCGGGACGCATTGTCGAACTGATTCGTGGCCAGGGTTTGCACCGGAAGAAACGGGTAGTGGTGGGCGCCGACGTCGGGCACGCTCGTAAACACCGACTCCAGAATCACGGCCCCGGGCCGTTTCCGCGACGCGATCCAGGTCGCGGGCCCACCGCCCATCGAGCGCCCGAAGACGACAATGTTCTGGGGCGCGAGGCCCCGCGTCTCCGTCAGGTGCCGCCAGCAGGCCGCCGCGTCGCGGTAGAGGCCCGCCTCGGACGGGGTGCCCGTGCTCTGCCCGTACCCGCGGTAGTCGACGATCAGGACGTTGAGCCCGAGCCGACGAAACTGCTCCACGCTCTCCAGGCGCCCCGAAATGTTGCCGGCGTTGCCGTGGAAGAAGAGGAGCGTTTGCTTCGCGGACGCCCCGGGGTTCGTTTCACGTGAAACATCGGGGGCGGGAGCCCACCAGCCGTGAAGCGTCTCGCCATCGTCGGTGTCGAGGCGGACCGTCTCGTGGTCCATGCCCGCGTCCTCGGGCGTGGCGCGGAGGCGGTCGCTCGGCTGGAAGAGGAGCTGGTCCTGAAAGGCAAACGCGAGGCCGGCGATCGCCGCGTAGCCGACGGCGAGCCCGAGGGCGGTGTTGATCATTGCGCGACGCATGGAGGTGAGCGGGTCGTGCAGAGGGTCGCGGGCGGCAGCACACGCGACGTTTCACGTGAAACATCACGCTACGAGCGCACCGCCACAATCTCCTTTTCCCCGAAGAACCCGTTCCGCCCGAGCAGGTCGTTCAGCGAGTGGCGCTCAACCCGTGCGTCCGGATCCGCGGCGTGAAGGGCCGCCACCTCGTCGCTCAGGTCGCCGCCCTTGAGCGCGAGAAGCCCCGGCGGCCACGCGTCGCCGTTCGGGTCGTCGGGCGAAACGGCCACGCGACGATGCCATGCCCAGAGGTCGGCCAGCGGCGCCGTGGCGCGGGACACCGAGTAGTGCGCCTCGCCGGTCCACTCGTCGGCCCGCCCGTTCCACGTGAAACAATTGTCGAGCCCCAGCCGCCGGGCGATCGTGCGCACGGCCCGGCTCTTCTTGCCCACCGAGTCGACCCCGACGACTGTTGCCTCGGGATGGCAGATTGCCAGCGGGATCGCGGGCAGCCCGCCCCCGGTGCCCCAGTCGACGACGGTGCACCCCGCCGGGAAGTCGCGGGCCGTCAGCGTCAGGCAGTGCAGCAGGTGCCGCGTCCGAAACGTGTCTTCCGTCTCCGGCGAGATGAGGTTGACCCGCTGGTTGAAGCGGAGGAGCTGCTCCCGAAAGCGGTCGATCTGCTCTCGTTGCTCCGCCGTCAGGCTCTTGAAGGGACTCCAGGCAAGATTCTCCATGAACAGAAGACCACCGACCAGTAGGAGGGTTCATGCATCACGCCCCACGCAATACGAAATACGCACCACGCCCTCTACCCCACCTCGACCGCCGTTTCACGTGAAACACCGAACGACTGCCCGTCGCCCCCCATCGCGTCGAGGTTCAGGTCGCGGTCCTTCGGCATCGGCTCCACGCCCTCGTTCTTGAGGAGCACCATGAGGACGGAGATGTCGGAGGCGCGGACGCCCGGCACGCGCGAGGCCTGGCCCAGGTTGTCCGGCTCCACCTTGCTTAGCTTCTGGCGGGCCTCGATGGAGATGTTGTCGAGCGCGTGGTAGTCGAAGTCGTCGGGGATGGGCCAGCGCTCCTTCTCCTCCATCTCCTCCACCATGTCCTTCTGCCGGTCGATGTACCCCTCGTACTTGAGGTCGATCTCGATGAGGCGCGGCGCGCTGAGCATGCCCGGCGCCTCCGTCACCACCTCGTCGTAGAGGCCGGCGTGGCGGAGAAGATCTTCGGAGTCGACCTCCGGACGCTTGCAGAGCTCGATCACGGGCCGCGGCTGATTGAGCGTCGAGGTGCCCACGGACTGCAGGTAGTCGTCCACCTGCTGGGGGCTGACGGTCGTGTCGGACAATGTTTCACGTGTAACATCGATCGCCCGCTCCTTCTCCCGCGTGCGGTCGAGGCGCTCCTTCGAGGCGAGGCCCAGCTTGTGGCCCAGCTCCGTGAGGCGCTGGTCGGCGTTGTCCTGGCGCAGCAGGATGCGGTGCTCCGCGCGGCTCGTGAACATGCGGTACGGCTCGTCGGTGCCCTTCGCCACGAGGTCGTCGATGAGCACGCCGATGTAGGCCTCCGACCGCTTCAGCACGATGGGGTCGGCCTGCCGAAGCTTCTGCACAGCGTTGATGCCCGCCATGATGCCCTGTGCGGCCGCCTCCTCGTAGCCGGTGGTGCCGTTGATCTGTCCGGCGAAGAAGAGGCCGTCCACGTACTTCGTCTCCAGGCTGTACTCGATCTGGTAGGGCGGAAAGAAATCGTACTCGATCGCGTAGCCGGGCCGGTGCATGTGGGCCTCCTCCATGCCCGGAACGGTGCGCAGCGCCTCAAACTGCACCTCCTCCGGCAGGCTCGACGAAAAGCCGTTGACGTACACCTCGTGGGTGTCCCGCCCCTCCGGCTCGATGAACAGCTGGTGGTGATCCTTCTCGGAGAACCGGTCGATCTTGTCCTCGATGGACGGGCAGTAGCGGGGGCCGTCCGCGTCGAGCGCCCCCGTAAACATCGGGCTCCGGTCGAAGCCGGTGCGCAGCACCTCGTGGGTCTCGGGCGTCGTGTCGGTGAGCCAGCAGGAAAGCTGCGCCTCCACCGACGGCAGGTCGTCAGTCAGGAAGGAAAAGGCCGTCGCGTCCGGATCGCCCGGCTGCTTCTCCATCACGCTGTAGTCGATGGAGCGCCCGTCCACGCGGGGCGGCGTGCCGGTCTTGAGCCGCCCGCTCTCGAAGCCGAGGTCGTGGAGGCAGCCCGTGATGCCGTGCGAGGCGCTCTCCCCGATGCGCCCCCCGCCGAAGTTTTGCTCGCCGACGTGGATGACGCCGTTCGAGAAGGTGCCCGTGGTGAGGACCACGCAGGGGGCGCGGAATTCCTTGCCGAGATTCGTGCGCACGCCCGTCACCGTCTCCCCCGCGTCGTCGGTCAGAATCTCCTTCACCATGTCCGACCGCATCTTCAGGTTGTCGATGGCCTCCAGCTCTTGCCGGATGGCCCGGGCGTAGGCGCGGCGCCCGCACTGGGCCCGCGGCCCCCACACGGCCGGCCCCTTGCTCTTGTTGAGCATCCGAAACTGGATGCCGGCCCGGTCGGTGGCCTTCCCCATGATGCCGCCGAGCGCATCGATTTCACGTGCAATGTGGCCCTTGCCGATCCCCCCGATGGCGGGGTTGCACGACATCTGTCCAATGTCCGCCAGCTTCATCGTGATGAGGAGCGTGTCGGCCCCCATGTTGGCCGCCGCGGCCGCGGCCTCGCTGCCGCTGTGCCCCCCGCCCACCACAATGACATCGTGCTCGAAGTAATCCTGATGCATGACCCGAACCAGACTCGTGCGCGAAAATCTACGGAAACGACCGGATGAAACCGGCGCATGCTCCTAACGGAACACGCCCCACCGTGTGCCCAACATCGGCGAAGGGCCGCCTCTCGTCCCCGCAAATCTACAGTTTTAGGCCCTGAGAGGGGTGCGACACGTGTTTTGTCCAAAATGCCGCCCTCTGCACCTCCAGAGCACTCGTTCTCTCCGGCCACAGGGCAGCCCGGTGATCACTCGTGCCGCAGGCAGCAGGACCTCGCTCCACTCGGCCCTCGCTGTATTCCTCAGCGCTTCGCTCGTGTGGAAGTGGAACCGATCCAGACAGAGAGGACCTTTACTGTCGGGCGGGGGCTGCGCCAATCCCACAGTGGCAACAGCGTCTCTCCATTGCAGACGCTGAGCCCCGCACACAAATGCGCCCACGCCCCCACGCTCTTACCTCCACGCTCCTCTCCACTCTCTACTCACCCGCCCATTTTCCGCAGGAAGCGCTGTACGGTGCGGCGGGTGGGCAGCGCGTCGTCGTCGACGTGTTGGGCAAGCTCGTCCAGAAGCTCCGTGCTCGTGCAGTCCGGGTGGTCGGCGAGGTAGTGGAGCGCAACTTTGCGCAGCTCCGAACCCGCGCCGAAGTACGACTCGTAGGAGCGTTCGCTCCGGCGCCCGTGCTTGTCAATCAGGCCCTGCAGCCCCTCCTCCCGAAACTGCTGGGCCCAGCGCCGCAGCGTGCGGGCCGTGACCGACTCGTACACGTCGTAGACCCACGCGTCCACCGCGGCGGTGCGCTGGTCGAAGGCCTCGGCAATCGCCGCCTGGGCCTGGGCGTCGGAGAGGCCCTCTGTGTCCCGGCGGCGCGCGTAGGCTCGAAGGAGCGCGAGGCGGGCGGCGAGGCGGCGAAAGCCGCCTTCTTCGAGACGCCCGAGGCGACGAAGCGGATCGGTTGGCATGACTCGATCGGCGATAAACCAGATGGACGTGTCTGCTCTTTCCCTTCGATTGCCCCCCTCAAGCGGGCCCCGTCACGTCGCCGGGGAGCCGGGCGCTATGCCGTCGGGAGCCGTCTGGGGGCCTAGACGAGGGCCTTCCCGGCCCGGAAGATCGGCCCTTCGCGAGACCGTATAGGATCAACGCTATGTCGGGTCAACGTTTCTTCGGGCGATCTCTCCCATGCAGTGGATTCGAACCAGAGAGCGTGCGGGTCGGTCTACGACGAGCCGTTTGCCCGGTGCCCCAGCCCCGTCACCGCTGCGTCGGAGGGGGCGTGCTGAATCACCCGCTCCTCAAGCTCGTCGGGGGCTTCGAGTCCCCCGCCGATCGTCAGCGCCGGATTTCCATCCGGGTCGGTGTAGAGCCAAAGGCCACTCTCGATCGTCGGGACGTGGACCCGCCGGATCTCACTGGTTTGCAGGGACTGGTCGTTCCACAGCGGCTGGACCTTTCGAATCTCGTTCTCTCCCACCAGGACGCTCTTCCGGAAGGCGTTGAAAACAACGAGAACGAGTCCGCCCACGATGCCGGCATCTAGGGCCAGCTCCGACCACTCCCTGGCCGCCACCCCACTGGCGTAGTCCGTCCCGACGACCAGGAGAAAGAACAGAAGACCGGACGCGGCCCCCCAACGCTGGGATTGGGAAAGACCAAAGCGGCGCGGCGCGTTTCCTTCAGGAGCGTTTCCGGGCTCGGGTTGGCGGGTCATCGGCCGAAGGAAGGGATCAACGTTTGGCTGGCAGGACTGAGGCAGAGAAAGAATAGATCGATCGGGGCGGCGCTCTTCTGTGGGGCTCCGAACAGCCGGAAAACCGTCTCGGCGGAGCGGCGGCCCGATCGCGGCGCTCCTTCGAAAACAGCGCTGCGCCCGGAGGGTTCGTCGGCCCGGCCGGGGGCGGTCCGGGCTACGGCGCCCCCTCCGCTCGCTCCCGTCCACAGTCCGCGCAGTACCGGTCGGAGCGGCCCAGGTAGCCCCCGCACTCGGGACAGTCCTCCCCCATCCGACGCCCGCACTGGGAGCAGTGGTGGGCCTCCGGACGGAGATCGCTCCCGCACTGGGGACAGTTGTCGTTGCGGAGGCGCCGGCGGCGGATGCGCTCCCGCGTGAAGTACCGCTGCTGCAGGACGTATACGGCCGCGATGAGCACCCCTGCCCCGAACAGGCCGGCCGCCACCTCCGGCAGGTATTCGATGGCCCCCATCCCGGAGGCACTGATGAGCAGCAGGGCGCCGTACCAGAGCAGCGAGCGCCCCACAGTACGCCGGAATCGGCCCGCGTGGGCCAACGACCGCGTCGTCCCCCCGAGGGCGGCGAGGGCCGCCGTGAAGGCCACGCCGTAGTAGACGAGGTCCTCGCGGAGCTCGCTCTCCCCCACCCACCCTGCAAGCCAGTCGCGCGCCAGCAGGTCTCCGAGCTGCCAGGTGGCAAACAGGAGGCAGCCGACAATCCCGGCGGTGAACGCCACCTCAAGTCGCGTCCACTGCAACGCATCATCCGTCAACGAAGAGGCGCGCGAATCCGGCTGGGTCGACGTCACGATGGGTCCAATTGGTGTGGGAGAAGACAGGCCCTCACGGCCCTGGACGCAAAGGTTGATTCGGATGCCAGCCTGCGTGCGTCGTCGGCACCGCTTCACGTTGCCCAACCGTCCTCATTGCCAACGTACGTTGCGGGCCTCCTGCATTGCAACCCGGGGCCCTGCCTCCGGAGTCCGCAGGGACTTGGAGCGCGTTCGGCGGCCAGCGGCGATGGAACGGGACGCGTTCTCGTCCCGGGGCGGCGCACCGCACGCGAGGGATGCTCACAGCCACGTCGTTCGGACGAGCGCGAGCGTCTGATCCGACTCGGCGTGGGCCAGGCGGTGGCGCACGCGTAGCGTACCGCCGTCCTCGATCTGTTCGGCGGACGCCCGCACCGGGTCTCCAAGTCTGGTCTCCGCTTCGAACTGGACGGCGAACCCGAGGCAGCGTCGCTCGTCGAGCACGGCGGCGGGCAGGGTCTCCAGCGCCCACTCCAGATAGCGAACGTTGTTGACGTGCCGGTTCAGATCGAGGTCGTGGTACCGCGCCGTGAAGGTCTGTTCGCGGTCGGTGTGCGCCGGCGCCGAGAGGGCATCCAGATCCTGATCGATAGGACCTGGGCGATCGGGCCCCTCGATGTCGGCGAGAACGCGAGGGGGCCGCACCGGACGTCGCCGGTCTACGTCGAATACAAACCAGCGACTGGTCCCGCCCGCAAGAACCGTCCCCTCCTCATCGTGGAAAACGAACTCGCGGTGGGCAGACGCGCTTTCGAGCCCCGAGGGCCACGTTTCGATTCGGAGGGATTCGTTCTGGTGCGGGAGGCGCTCGACCTGCATGTGCATGAACGCAAGCACCCAGGCCTGCCCGTCGGCCCGGAGGTCCGTCATGGACACCCCGAGCTCAGCCGCATGCCGGCCCGCCGCCTCCTGGAAGTAGTCGGCGAGGGTGAGGACAGAGGCGGTGCCCTGCGGGGTTACGTCGTACGAGCGAACGCGGACCTCGTCGGTCCAAATGCCGGCGGTCACGAGCGGGATGCAGCTTGGAGAAAGAACCTACGGGCTGGCCTGAGGAGGAAAGGGCGGGGCGCGACCGGGCGGCCTGTGCGTCCCACCGTCGTCGTGGAGGGGCGGGCCTGCCCGGGTCCGACCGGCCAGGGCGGCACGGACCCGCACAGACCGGCGCTCCTGCGCTCGCGGTGCTGCTGCTCCCCCGGACTCACTTGCCGATGCAGAAGCGGGAGAAGATCTGGTCGAGCACGTCTTCGTTCGTGATCTCGCCGGTGATGGCGCCCAGCTCCTGGAGGGCCGCGCGCAGGTCGAGCGTCAGCATGTCGCCGGAGACGCCCGCGTCGAGCGCCTCTCGGGCCTGCTGCACGGCGTCGAGGGCGTCCCGGAGGTGCTGGCGGTGGCGCTGGTTCATGACGACCGGCGACGCCTCTGCGCGGCTCAGGTGCTCGGCGACCGTGTCCGTGAGGTGGTCGAGGAGCGGCTGCACCTCGTCGGCGTCCTCGCGCGCCTCCAGGGCGGAGAGCTTCAGCGACGTGAGGCCGTCGAGGGTGGCCACGGGCAGGTCGGGCGCCCGGTCGGCCTTGTTGCCGATGACGACGGGCTGCACGTCCGACCCGTCGTCGGCGAGGTCCTGGAGAAACGCGATCTCCTGGGAGTCGAGGCCGACCGTGAGGTCGTAGAGGTAGAAGAGCACATCGGCCTCCTCGATGGACTCGGTGGCGCGGCGCACGCCCTCCGCCTCGATCTCGTCGGCGGTGTCGCGCAGGCCGGCGGTGTCGACGAAGCGGAAGAGCACGCCTTCGATCTCCGCCTCCGCCTCGATCTCGTCGCGCGTGGTGCCGGGCGTCTCGCTGACGATGGCGCGGTCGTGGCCCACGAGCGCATTCAGCAGGGTGGACTTGCCCGCGTTGGGGCGCCCGCCGATGACGACCTGCACGCCGTCCTTCAGCTTCTCCCCCGTCGGGTAGGTGTCGAGCAGGTCTCCGAGGATCTCTTCCGTCTCGTCTAGCAGATCCTCCAGGCGCTCCCGGTCGGCAAACTCGACGTCCTCGTCCGAGAAGTCGATTTCCAGTTCCACGAGCGAGCAGAGGTTGAGCAGCTCCTCGCGGAGGTCGCCGAGCAGGTCGGAGTAGCGGCCCTTGAGGTGGGTGAGCGACGCCTGGTGGGCCTTCGTAGAGGTGGCGTCGATGAGGTCGGCCACCGCCTCGGCCTGCGCCAGGTCCATCTTGCCGTTGAGAAACGCGCGCTCCGTGAACTCGCCGGGCTCGGCCATGCGGGCCCCGTGGTCGAGCAGGCTCTGGAGCGCCATCTTCGGCGCCAGGTCGCCGCCGTGGCACGACACCTCGACGACGTGCTCGCCGGTGGCCGAGTTGGGGGCGCGGAAGACGGTGGCCACCACCTGGTCGATGTCGGTCCCCGCCTCGTCCGTCAACACCCCGACGTGGGCGGTGTGGCTGTCGGCGTCCGTAAGGGCGTCGCCCCGGAAGCACCGGTCGACGATCTCGATGGCGGCCGGCCCGGAGGTGCGCACGACGGCCAGCGCCGCCCGTCCCCGCGCCGTCGCGATGGCCGCAATCGTATCACTCTGACTCATCGTGGAACGTGGGACCGGTGAGGGGAGGATTGATCGGTCGCCCCCCGCAGAAGGCCACGGCCCCAAACGACCTCGGCCCGCGGATCTTTCCTCAATGACGGACACCGGGCCAACGATTCCGGGGGAGCCCGGACGGACTGTGCAGGACAGCCCCGCGGCGATCGGTTCCCTTTCCACCGCTCAACCACCCCGCTCTACTTCTGCTGTTTCTGGACCTCCTCCGCCCGTTCCATGAGCCGGGCGAAGAACCCCTTCTCCCCCTCGGCCTCCCCGTCCGAGCGCCCGTTCGTGAGGTTGCCGTCGTCGTCCTTTTCCTTCTCCAGCTGCATGTTGATCCACTTCTGCTGGGCCGCCGTGACGATGTTGTAGAAGAGGTAGTACAGGCTCAGGCCCGAGGCGAACCGGTTGAAGATGAAGAAGATGACCCCGGGCATGGCGTACATGAAGATCTTCGCCTGCCCGCCGGCCGCGCCGCCGCCGGTGGACTGCACCCGCATCGTCACGATCATGGCCAGCCCCATCAGGAGCGTGAAGCCCGCCACGTAGTCGCCGTAGAATGGAATCTCGAACGGCAGCTGCAGGATCTTGTCCGGCGCCGAGAGGTCCGCCGCCCAGAGAAAGCTCTCCTGGCGGAGCTGGATGGACTTCGGGATAAACTGGTACAGCGAGATGAGGATGGGGTACTGCAGGAACATGGGCAGACAGCCCCCGAGCGGGTTCACGCCCGTCTCGCGGTACAACTGCATCATCTCCTCCTGCTGCTTCTCCGGCTCGTCGTCGTACTTGTCCTTGATCTCCTGCATCTTCGGCTGCAGCTCCCGCATCTGCGCCATGCTACGGTACGACGACTTGGTGAGCGGGTAGACGACCGTCTTGATGAGGACGGCCATCAGGATGACAATCACGCCGTACGGGAGGCCGCCCCCGAAGAGCCAGGACGGGAGCCCGCCCCCGAGGTACGTGAGCATCGGGATGTAGAGGTACTCGGCGAGCGGCTTGGTCATCCACTCGAACCAGTCCCACCCGTAGTTGACCATGCCGTACAGGTTTCGGCCGTAGTCGGCCAGGCTGTAGTAGTCGATCGGGCCCGCGTAGAGGTGAAATTTGTCGACGTGGGTGGTCTCGCGCGGGAGGGGCATCTGGAGCCGGCCCGTGAGGTCCTTGAAGGCCGCCTCGCTGGTCGCCCGTCCTTCTTTTCGGCCGGTCAGGGAGGCCCCCAGGGCGGTTGCCGGACGGTCCGGCATGACGGCCGCGGTGAAGTACTTGTTCTTCACGGCCATCCACGACACGTCCCCTTCGATGCGCTTCTGGTTCTGGTCCGCGTCCGAGAGCGTGAGGCTCTGGATTTGTTCGCCGTTGCGGGCGAAGAGCCCCGTGTACCGGAGCTCGTCCTCCTCCCCGCCCTCCGAGTAGGGCATGCCGCCGTGCCAGGTCAGCTCGTACCCGTCGCTGGTGAGGAAGCTGCGGGGCCGCTCCTGCTCGATGGCGAGCCCGAGGTCGTAGTCGTCCGGGTGGAACGTGTAGGACTGGCGGAGCGCCCCGTCCCCGAGCTGCGCCTCGAAGGTGAGGGTCTTCGACTCGTCCTCGATCCGGACCGTGTCGGCCTCGGTGTCGGCCGAGAAATAGAGCGACCGGGTGTCGACGCGGCGCCGGGTGGGCGTCGTGAACGACAGCGAGAGGGTGCCGCCCGCCGTCGTGTCGACGATCTGGACGGGGTCCTCCTGGTTGAACTGCTTGTACTCCTTGAGCGTGAAGCGCTCGATGGTCCCGCCCTTGGTGGAGAGGACGACCGTGTACAGGTCCGACTCCACGACAATCCTGCGCTGCGTGCCTTCAAGGGCCGCGGCCGTCACGGAGTCCGGGGCCGGGGCCTCCGGCTGGTCCGCTTCGGGCTGCGAGGCGTCCGCGCCCGCATCCGCGGTAGACGGGGGCGCCGCGTCGGACGGCGCGTCGTCCGCCCCCGTGTCTGCCGCCGGGGCGGACGGGTCGGTCTGCTCGGTCGTGTCGGCCGGGCCCGCGGCCTGTTGGGACTGTTGCTGCTGGGGCGACGGGCTAAACCAGAAGATCCAGGCGAACATGATCACGGCGACCAGGATGGTCGCGATGATCACGTTGCGCTGGTCTTCCGGCTCGGGGTTGTTGCGGAGCGGAGAAGCCAAGGGACAGGGACGGGTTGGTGAATGCGTTCTCACATCGTGGGCCGGGGCCGGGCGTGCGGCGCCGGGCTCCGGGCCACGGCAGAGCCGATGTAACAGGGTAGGAAACGAGCGGCCGGGCGCAACGTGCCCGGAGCCGTTTCAAAATCGGCGTAGGATGGTCACGGCCGGCGCGGCGCCTTCAGTCGGCACGCTCGTCGAGCGAGGCGGCGGCGCGCCGCAGGGCCGGCGGCAGGTCGCGCCCGATGCCGTCGTCCGCCTGCTCGGGGGCGCCCCGGAACAGAATCATGACGATGAGCGCCTCGGGGCCACATACGAAAGGGTCCACCAGGGTGTACTGATGCACCCGGTAGACCTCTCGGAGGAGCCGACGGATCCGGTTGCGTTCAACACCGCTCTCGGCACGGGGGCCGGGCGCAAACCCGACCTGAAGCGGCACGTCGTGCCCGAGCACCGCCCGGTCCACGACGCGGTACAGGAGCCGCACGCAGCCCTTCGCGACCGTCCGGACGTCGTCGCGGGTCCGGTCGAAGAGGGACCGGATCAGGCGTCGTCGCTTCAGGCGGTACGACGGGGGAAACGTGAGGCGTCGCTGTTCGACGCGGTCGGGAACGTCGGACACGGGCACCGCCGGTTACACGGGCTTGCCGGAGTCTTCGTCGCTCACCGAGAGCTTGTCGCGGCCCTTCTTGCGGCGCCGCTTGATAATCTTCCGGCCTTCCTTCGTCTTCATGCGCTCCAGGAAGCCGTGCTTCTTCTTGCGCTTCTTCTGGCTGGGCTGGTAGGTGCGCTTTGGCATAACGGCTGCACGGTCGATGCGTAAGAAAATTTGTGCAACGAACTCTAACGGTGGGGGCACCGCCTTGTTTTGCCCACGGGCGACAAAGACACCGTCAAGACGCGGGGAGGTCCCGGCCGCCGCGCCGGAACCGACGGCCCATCCTCACATTTTAAGAAGTGAACTTTTTGATGCGGGAGTAGCTCAGTGGCAGAGCATCAGCTTCCCAAGCTGAAGGTCGCGGGTTCGATCCCCGTCTCCCGCTCCGTCTCTTTTGTTTTGGGTTGAGGGTTCAGGGTTGAGGGTTCAGGGTTGAGGGTTCTCTCAGTCAACCCTCAACGCGAGACCCTCAACGCACCTCGGGCGGTTAGCTCAGCGGTTTAGAGCACCTGCCTTACAAGCAGGGGGTCGCTGGTTCAAATCCAGCACCGCCCACTCTTGTCTTCAGGGCCTCCCTGGCGTTCAGGGCCCCCCTTCGAGCGAACGCCGAGTGAGTCCGATCAGAGTCGACCTCAGGCCCGGCGGGTTTCTTCTTTCCCGGCGCTCAGTGTCGCGGTCCACGTCTCCTTTGCGCCGTCACTCAAGCCGAACGGCCCACGCCTTGGGGGGCAGCGCCCGCCGGTACGTCTCGCGGGCCTGCTGCGCGGCCGCCTGCGTCTCGTAGCGGCCGACGACGACCCGAAAGTGGCGCTCCTGGTCGAGCATGTGCTCGACGATCCGCACCGACACCGGCGCGTCGGCGAGCCGATTTCGGTACCGCCGGGCCATCCGCTCTGCACCCGCAGGGTTGCGCATGGAGGCGACGCCGACCGCCCACAGCCCCGCCGGTTGGGGAGAGGGCCGCTTGGCCGTCCGCCGTTCGGCCTGCACCGTCATGGATCGCGTCTGGGTTCCCCCGTCGTTGGAGACGCGGACCTGGACCGTGTGCCGGCCCGGCCGCTCGAACGTGTAGGTGGGCGCCGGCCCCCTGGTGGCGGTGGTGCCGTCGACGGTCCATTGGTAGCTGAAAGGCTTTTCCCCCTCGACGGCCGTGCGGAGCTGCACCGGCTCGCCCACCCGAACCGGGTTGGGGCGCGCGGTGAGCGAGACGACCCAGGGCGCCTCCGGAGGCGACGGGGGGGGGCGACGCACGAGTGACCCGAATCGTCGTCGACGCCGTCGCCTCCCCGGCCTCGTTGTGGGCCGAAACGGTCACGGGATAGGTGCCCGGCCGGCGATACGTGTGCGTGACGGTCCGGCCCGTGCCCTCCGTTCCATCCCCGAAGCGCCAGCGGCGGTCGAGCGGACGGGCGGCCTCCTCCTCGTTGATCGTGACCGTAAACGTGGCCGTCGTGCCCGCCTCCACCTCGGCGGGGGCGTCGAGCGCAATGACCTCGGGCGCGGTCGGCGTCGTGAGGCTGAACCGGAGGCCGAACCCCAGGGGCTGGTTGACGGTGTCGAACGACCATCCCTCCGCGCCGCGCCCCCTCCCGTCGACTGCGTCGTCCGGAACGGTTGCGTGGAGGCGAGACTCGACGTAGAGGGAGACGGCCCGGCCGGCCCGAATGTCAATGCCGCCCCCCACGGAGGGGCCGATTCCGGTGTGCGTGGGCCCGCCGGCGGTCACGTTGAGGCCGGCGTCCAGGTAAAACGCGACCCGTCGGTCCGGCGCGCCGAAGGTGTAGCGCCCCAGCAGGTGGGACGTGTACCGCCGGTACGAGTCGGTCGCGGGGGCGGCGTTTCCCACCGACACGTAGCTGCCGGCCTGCCCGCCCAGGGCAAGGCCCCAGCGTGGAGACAGCTGGTACCCCAGCTCCCCCACCGCCACCAGGGGAAGACGACCTATCGCATCGGCACCGAATTCCTGGGGCGCACCGGCCCGCGGGCCCGCCAGGTCGCCGGTGTAGCCCGAGAGGCCGGCCCCGAGCTTGCCGTAGAACCCGTTGTCAAGGTGCTGGGCCTGCGCGGTGCCCACGACGCCCGAGAGCAAAAGCGCGACCCCGAGGAGCACGAGACGGCCGCCCCGCGAGCGGGGCACGTTGAGACTGCAAAGGTGCATGACGCGTCCAGGTTGATTCGTCCTCCCCCTCGAACGGGGAAGCCCAAGAAGTGAACCGGACATCCGGCGGGGACATCCGGGGTTCTGTTATCGCTGTCATGCGGAGGACATTAAGGACTGCAAGGCTGAGGGGCAGACGTTCTGGGGCGTCGCCCACTGTATCTCGGCCGAACGTCCGTCCACCAAACAGCTTTTGAAGGCGCTTTCGGGACGGCCGGCATGCCTCCAGGACGCGTGCCACGGCCGCTTCTCCTCTCACTCACGGCTCCGGAGGGCTCGGTTCGAGACGCGTCGGGGAGGCGCTACTCCCACACGAACTGCCCGCCCTCCTGGATCACCTCTCCGTCGAACTCGATGCGGCCAGCGCTCGTGTCGAGGATCATGTCGACGTGCACGGCGCTGTCGTTGCCGGTCTGCCCCTCCCCCACGTTGGCGTCGTAGGCCCGCCCGAGGGCGAGGTGGACCGTCTCGCCCATCTTCTCGTCGAAGAGCATGTTTTTGGTGAACCGGTCGATCTCGCGGTTCGTCCCGATGCCGAGCTCTCCGAGGCGCCGCGCCCCGTCGTCGGTATCGAGCAGGTCGTCGAGGGCCTCCTCGTTGCGCTCGGCGGCGGACTCGACCACCTCGCCGCCCTCGAAGCGCAGGCGCACGCCCTCCATCTCGCGCCCCTGGTGAATGAGCGGCTTGTCGAAGTGCACCGTGCCCTCCACACTGTCGGGCACGGGCGCGGTGAAGACCTCCCCGCTCGGCATGTTGTGGCGGCCGGCCGAGTTGATGGCGTGCATGTGCTCCACACTCATCTCGATGTCGGTCTCCCCGGCCACCACACGCACCGTGCGCGCCTCTTCGAGCCGCCGGCGGAGCTCCTCCTGGTACTCCTCGACCGCCGCCCAGTCGCGCAAAATCGCCCCGTACACGAAGTCGCGGTACGCCCCGAGCGGCAGGTCCGCGGCCTGGGCGTACGCGTTCGTGGGGTGCTGGGTGAGGCACCACCGCTTCGACAGGCGCTCCTCGATGATGGGCTTGTGCGCCCGGGAGCGCTCCGCGAGGCGCGTGCCGGAGACGTCGTTGAGGGCGGCCAGGTTTGGGGACGACCGCACGTGGATGGCCACGTCGCACGCCTCGTAGAGGGCGAGTGTGTGCTCGGGCAGCGAAAAGTCCCCGTCGTGGGCCTTGAGGTGCGCCCGGGAGGCCTCCCCCGAGGAGTACAGGGTCATCGGATTCGCCCCGCGGTCGCCGAGCTCCCGGTGCAGGGCCACCACAAGGTCGTGGGCCTCGGGGCCGGCCGCAATCACGACGTCGTCGTCGCGCTGAACGTCCGTCGACCAGTTGAGAAGAGTGCGGGCGTGCTCTTGAATGCGCTCGTCCATAACACGTATTCGATGCGGGGAAAGACAGTCGGGCGCCTGCGAGGGAGAGGTGCCGAACGGAACGACACACGGCGGTTCACGGTCGGGCCGGTCTCGTGTTCGGAACCCGTTTCGCCCGGGTTTCGGAGGCCCCGCCGCGCGGTCGTCCGTTTTATTCACTCGCATTCAACGACGTGTTCACGGATCCACAACGAAAAGGGTTGACAACCCGGGGGTCGATTTTGCTATTATGAGTAGTGAGATACTAATAGGAAAAGTGAGCCAGCCCCGCAGGGCGGGCTTTTTTTATTGCGGGCTCCCTTTTCTCCCCTCTCGTTCTTCAGCCCCCGTTCCGTGCACAACGTCGCCTACCGCCTCGCCCTGCTGATCAGCGTGGGCGGCCTCGTGCTGCTGGCAATGGCCGGGCCGGGCGATGACCTCCAGACGACCCTGGGCGCGATGGGGCTCGTCGGCGCGGGGCTTCTGGTGGGGCTTGGGGCGCTTCTCAGATTCCTGGGGTACATCGAAGAAGGGGCCGCAGACAGGGACGGGTCCCCGTGAGGGGGCGGGCCGATCCAAAAAACAATCCCGTCGGGGCTCCTAAGCGGACGCCAGGAGCACGGCCCGACGGAGCTCCGTCCAGCGGCCGTCCGTCTCTTCGGGATGGTGGGGGTTCTTTTCCCGCAGCCACATCTCCACGGTCGTGAGGTGCACGTCCCCCTCCGCACGCCGGGCCACCTCGCGGTATACGTCCGCGGTGGTCTCCGCGTCCGTCTCCCCCATCACGTCCCAGGCAAGGGTGGCGTAGTGTCGGGTGGTGGGGGGCACCTCAATCTCCTGTTCCACCGCGGCGGGGCCGAGGGCGCGGCGCCGCAACTCGTGGGCGACGAGCTGCTTCCGCACCTGCAACGCGTGGTACTGAAGGGCCGCCTGGACGTGCTCGGCCTGCTGCTCGGCCGTCATCGGGCCCTTGGTTTCGACGGGGCCCGGATCGGGAAGGCGTTCCTCCACCCGCTCCATTTCTTCCCCAATCGTCGCCCGGAGGGCCCGCAGGTCCGCAAGGCCCATGTCGTCGACCTGTGCGGCGGCGCGGTCGCGGGCCGTTTGCAGCCGCTCGCGCCACTCGGCCCGAAGCTGCTGGAGAGATCGGGGCGGGGCGTGCTCACCCATTGCGGACGGATCGGCAGTATATGGACTTGTGTGCGAGGAGTTGGTTTGACACGCCCCGGTCCGGCAAAGTGGTTCCGCCCCCCATCCAGCCCGAGACGGATCGTCCCCCGGCGGACACTTGTTACAGATCTGTTCGCCGCACCCGTCAACGCACATCTCCTGTCCATGCTTCGCAGTCTTGAAGCCCAGCGCGACCTCGTTCTCGACGCCCTCCGCGTGTACCTGGGGACCGGCTTGTTTTTTCGGGGGCTTGCCCTGCTGATGACAGACGGCGGGCTGCAACAACTGCTGGGCGCTACGGAGCCGGGCCTCGGACTCACGGGACTGTCCGTATACGTGATCGCGGCGCACCTCGTCGGCGGCGCCCTTCTCGCCGTGGGGCTCTATACGCGCCTCGCCGCCCTCGTCCAACTGCCCGTCCTCGTCGGGGCCGTCTTTCTGGTGCACTGGCGGGACGGCCTGTTGTCGGCGGACCAGTCGCTGGAGTTTTCGGCGCTGGTGCTGTTCCTGCTGCTGCTCGTGTGCACGTTCGGGAGCGGACGCTGGTCGCTGGACGCGAAGTGGCGACGCCCGCCGGCCCCGGTCGTGCCGGGGTCGCCCCGGCGCCCGGCGCCGCAAAACTGAAACGAGCGCCTCGTGCCCGTCCGCGGCAGCGTCCGCCCCCCCCACCGCAATTGGGGCCGGGAGCTACGCTCAGTCCCTCGTCCCCAGACCCCGGATGGGTGAGACTACAGTCCGTCGCGGGAGAGCAAACGGGGCCCTTCCTACGCCGGAGCCGTCCAGCATGCAGAAAAAGGGGCGCACTCGGCCCCGCTCAGAGCGATCTCGTTGCCCGCGGCAAGGGGACAGCCCACTCAGATCGACGCGAGCGTGCCTCGCACCTCCCACCGTGCCCGAATCTTACCCCAAAAAATGCCGACTCTGGACGTTGAGGCAGAACTCGGGGCCCGATTGAGCGACGCGACGACCCCCCGAAAAAGGGGGAGGTTAAGGACACGAGGCCCGAGAGAGGTGGAAAAACCGGACCAAAATAGGAAAAGCACCCTTGCGGCGAGGGCGCACTTTTTACTACTGTGACTGACCGTAGTATAACAAAACCACCCCCGGGGAACGCTTAATTTTAGCGTGACGATCTTGTAACGCTACCAGAGAGAAAAAGGGATGAGCTGTGCCGACGCTGCCGCCCTGCCCCACCTCTCTCACTCTTCACTCCCGCGCCCTCTACACCTACGCCCGCTCCCCGTTCGACCATTTACAGCTCGTCGGCCGTTTGCCCTTATCTCCCTGTCCTGCTAGGTTCACAATCCATAGCTTCCATGCACGAACCTACGCCCCCATGCCCGATCAATCTCTAACACCGGGTCAGGCGCTCGGCCGGTGGATTCTGCACGTCGTTGTTTTTCTTCTCTCCGGGGGCGTCGCGGCCGGGGCTTCGGCCCTTGCCTACCAGGCCATCGCACAGACGCAAACCCCGCTGGGCATCTACGCCGTCATCTTCGCCGCGGGCGGCTTCATCGCGTATCGGCAGACGGAGCGGGTGCTCGCAACTGAGGCGTGAGCCAGGAGGCGTGAAACGTGAGACATAATGCGTGAGGGGGGGGCGAGGCCGCAAGGAGGTGCCCCCTCACGCTTCACGCCTCACGAACCTTCACGCGTCACGAATCACTTCTCCTCCTCGTCCTCCGTCTTCGCCTCGGCGTACAGCTCGGTGATGATGGACGCCAGCAGTTCCGGCTGTTCGTCGGAAAGCTCTTTCACGAGCGGGACGAAGTCCTCGACGCCCGGCTCTTCGCCGTTGGCCGGGGCCTCGGCGTTCGCGTAGCGCTCCTGGAGCAGCTCACGGGCCTCGCTGTGCGGATCGGCCGGCAGCTCGGCCTTCTCGAGCTCGATGTCGTAGGTGTTGGCCATCCGCTTGAGCTCGTACTCGTCCTCGTGGGTGGAGAGGACGATCGTCGTGCCCTCTTCGCCGGCCCGCGCCGTGCGGCCGGAGCGGTGGATGATGTACTCGTGGTCCTGGGGCACGTCGTAGATGAAGACGTGGCTCAGGTCGGACACGTCGATGCCGCGGGCCGCCACGTCCGTCGCCACCAGCAGGCGGAGCTTCCCTTCTCGGAGTCGATCGAGCGCCTCCTCCCGGTCGCGCTGGGAGAGGTCGCCGGACATCTCGTCGATGTCGTAGCCCTTGTTCGAGAGGAACTTGTTGAGGTAGCTCACCTCCCGCTTCGTGTTGGCGAAGATGAGGGCCGACTCCGGCTCCTCCAGCTCCAGGAGCTGCGCCATCACCCGATCCTTGTCCATCGGGTTGACCAGGTAGTAGCGGTACTCGTTCTCCTCCACGCTCACCTTGTCGGTGCTGAGCGAGAGGAAGCCCGGGTCGTCCAGGAATTCGCGCGCCACGGACCGCACCTTCGGCGGCATGGTGGCGCTGTACATGTACGAGACCCGGTCCCCCGGCACGTGCTCGACAATGTCCTTCATGTCCGGGTAGAAGCCCATCGACAGCATCTCGTCGGCCTCGTCGAGCACCAGCATCCGGAGGGTGCTGGCGTCGAAGTTGTCCTTCTTGATGTGGTCGAGGATGCGGCCCGGCGTGCCGATGACGACCTGCGCGCCGTTCTTCAGGCCGTCGATCTGCGGCTGGTACCCGACGCCGCCGTAAATGAGGACCGCCTCCATGCGGTTCGTGCGCGGCGTCGCGATTTTCATCTGCTCGAACTCCTCGTGGATCTGCCGCGCCAGCTCCCGGGTGGGCGTGAGGATGAGAACCTGCTGTTCCTCCTTGTCCGGGTTCACCAGGTCGAACAGCGGCAGCAGGAAGGCGCCGGTCTTGCCCGAGCCGGTCTGCGACTGCACGATCAGGTCGCGCCCGTCGAGGGTGTAGGGGATGGCCTTGCGCTGCACGTCCATCAGCTCCGTCCAGCCGGCGGCGTGCACCGCCTGCTCCATGTGCCCGGACAGCTCGTCGACCGTGACCTCGTCCAGGGGCGGGTCCGGCTCGCGCAGCTCCGACCCAACCTCGTCGCGCCGCCGCTCCTGTTGGGCCTCAGAAGTCAGGTCGATGACGTTCGTGTACTTGCTCTGCGAAATATCGGCAGCCATGCGGCAAACGACTCGGGGTCAGGTTTCGGGGACGTCGAAAGGGGGCAGGATGAAACCCTCCGGCCGGGCGTCGAGCGTGCTCCGTCGCACGACCGGTCAAAGACGAGAAGAGTGGTACACTAAAGCAACACGAGTACAACGTGAGCCCTCCCGTGATCGATCCTCTTATTCCTTAACGGAATGCAAAAAGCGGGGACGGCGGCGGCGGGGTCGTGCCTACATCGAGAGCCCTCCGTTCACCTGCAGGACGTGCCCGGTGATGTAGTCGGAGGCCGGGGCCGCCAGAAACAAAACCGCCTCGGCGATTTCTTCGGTCGTGGCGAGCCGATCGAGCGGCACCGCGTCGAGGATGGAGTCCCGCGTCTCCTCGTCGAGCTCGTCGGTCATGTCGGTCTGCACGTACCCCGGCGCCACCACGTTGACCGTCACGTTGCGGCCCCCGAGCTCCTTGGCGAGGCTCTTCGAGAAGCCGACGATGCCGGCCTTGGAGGCGGCGTAGTTCGTCTGGCCCGCGTTGCCCGTGGTGCCGACGACGGAGGAAATGTTGACGATCGAGCCGCTCTGCTGGCGCATCATGGGCATGTACGCCGCCTTGCAGAAGTTGAAGGTGCCCTTCAGGTTCGTGTCGATCACGTCGTCCCAGTCGTCCTCCCCCATGCGGAGCAGGAGCCCGTCCCGCGTGATGCCGGCGTTGTTGACGAGCACATCGAGCGACCCAAAGTGCTCCGTCACCGCGTTGACGTGGGCCTGGGCGGCGTCGAGGTCGGCCACGTCCCCCTGCAGCGACAGCGTCTCGGTGCCCTGTTCTTCGAGCGACTCGACGAGGGCCGCCGCCGCGTCGGTCGACGAGCGGAACGTAAACGCCACGTGGGCCCCGGCCTCGGCGAAGGCCTCGACGAGGGCACGGCCGATGCCGCGCGTGCCGCCGGTGACGAGAACCGTGGAGCCGTGAAGGTCGACCTGCATAGTGCGGAGGACTGCGTGCTGTGAGCAGTGTGGTGAGGAGAAGCCCCGCCAATTTCGGAAGATTGGCAATCCCGTCCAGAAAGGCAAGGCTGCACGCGGTCCACACAGTCGGTCGGGCCGGTCGGGAATCGACGTCCGGGTCCGCCGGCAGATGAGGACGTCGCTGGCGAAGAACCGGTCCCGTCATCGCCGGGAGGAGCGCCCGGCGTCGTCGTCACGAACGCCCTTTTTCAGGCCCCGGGCGGTGTTCCCCTCGCCCCACCGCCAGGCAAACTCCTGCCGTCCACCCCCGCCCGTCCGGCGGACGCGGAGCTTCATGCCGGAGGCGTCGGCGAGAATGTCGGTTCCCTCCACCCGCCGGGAGAAGTAAAGCGAGTTGCGGCGATACAGCGCGGTCTCGCCGCCCGCCACGAAGGCCTCACGGAGGGGGCCGTGGTCCGACTGAACGGGGCGGTACGTATTCCCGCCCACGTGAAGCTCCGTGCGGGCGCTGGGCCCTGTGATGATGCCGTCCCTGCCCCGCCCGACGAACCAGTACACGTCGATGTGAATTGTCTCGGCGTACTCCTTGCGCCGCTCGTCAAGAACGTCTCGGGCCTGCTCCTCGCGCAGGGACAGCACCCCCCTCTCCGGCTGGAGGGACATGAGCGAGAGCTCGAGGCTCCAGAAGGTTGCGTAGGTGCGGTCTCGGATGCTGGGCCCCGTCCCGATGTTTTGGAAGCTCGCGGACCACTTTTCGGTGAGCGACTCGAAGTCGCGCTCGACCTCGAACTGAATCTTGCCGTCGGCCGCCGCAATGGTGAGGGCCTTCACGGAGTCGGGATGGTGATCCACGGTTCGTTCCGCGGGCAGGAACCGCTGGGAGATTTTGCCCTCGTCGACCGAGTAGGCGTTGCCCCCGCCGCACCCCACGAGGGCCATCGCGGCGAGGCACGCCCCGAAGAGCCAGCGAAGCGAGGAGCGGGGAGGCGGCAGGGCGAATGCACCCATGGGATTGCGGCGGTTGGAACGGAGACCGGCATTCAGCATCTGCACTGTGCAGGGTGTAGCACTCGTCCCCCCGACACGCGTTCCCCGCCCGGGTCCGTGGCTACGCCTCCGTCAGACGCGCAATCTCTTCGGGGGTGCCGGCCCCCATCGCCTCGGCCTCTTCGTCCAGCGTGCGGCCCACGAGGCCCTGCAGCACCTGTCCTGTTCCTACCTCCACGAAGCGGGCGGCGCCGTCTTCCTGCATGCGGCGAAGCGTGGGCGCCCACTGCACCGGCGAGAGGAGCTGCTCCCTCAGGCAGCGCCGAATCTCATCGGGGTCCGTCGTCGGCTCGGCCGTCACGTTCGGGTACACGGGGCAGCGGGGCGCCTCGACGGGGACCGCGTCGAGCACCTCCGCGAGCCCTTCGCGGGCGTACTCCATGAGGGGCGAGTGGAAGGCCCCGCTGACCGGCAGCGGCATGGCGCGCCCCTCCACCGCCTCCGTCGCCTGCTCCACCGCCTCCACGTCGCCGGAAATGACGATCTGGCCCGGAGCGTTGTAGTTCGCGGGCCGCACCACCCCGTCCCCGTTCGCGGAGATGTCTTCGCACACCTCTTCGACGTGGGCCGTATCGGCCCCCAGCACGGCCGCCATGCGGCCCGGGCGCCGCTCGCCGGCCTCGCCCATGAGCTCTCCGCGCCGGCGCACCACCCGCAGGCCATCTTCGAACGACAGGGCCCCCGCGGCCGCCAGCGCGCTGTACTCCCCAAGGCTATGCCCTGCCACCATGTCGGGCTCCGGGCCGCCCGCGTCGAGCACCGCCATGGCCGCCAGGCTGTGCGTGTAGAGGGCCGGCTGCGTGATCTCCGTCTGCTTCAGCTTTTCGGTCGCCGTGTCCGCCTCCGCCCCCAGCCCGAACATCAACGAGAGCAGGTCAGAATCGAGGAGGTCGTTGGCGGCCTCGAAGCAGGCACGGGCTTCGTCGTGCTGTTCGTAGAGCTCGTGCCCCATCCCCACGGCCTGCGAGCCCTGTCCGGGAAAAAGAAATGCAGTTGCCATGTCACGATTAAAGTGCAAGGTTCGAGAGGTGCGCTCAGGATCGCAATGAGGACGGGCGACCGGCGCCCCCGGTCGCCTTTCCATCGTCAGCCGTAGGCCCAGGTGAGGTGCCCGGCGCCCCAGGTCAAGCCGCCGCCGAAGGCCGTCACGATGAGGTCGTCCCCCCGCTCCAGCTCGTCCTCCCAGTCGTACAGGCACAGCGGAATCGTCGCGGCGGTGGTGTTGCCGTAGCGGTCGATGTTGACCATGACCTGCTCGGAGGAGAGCCCGAGCTGCTTCGCGGTCGCGTCGATGATGCGCTGGTTGGCCTGGTGGGGCACGAGGTAGTCCACCCCCGCCGCGTCGAGGCCATTGCGGTCCAGCACCTCCCTGCATACGTTCGCCATCCGGTTCACGGCGAGCTTGAAGACCTGCCGTCCCTCCTGCTGGAGATAGTGCATGTGCGCGTCGACGGTCTCGTGGGTCGGCGGGTTGAGGCTGCCGCCCCCTCGCATGCGCAGCAGTTCGCTGTGCTCCCCGTCGACGTGGTGGACCGCGTCGTGGAGCCCCGCCTCCTCGTCGGCCTCCAGCACCACCGCCCCCGCCGCGTCCCCAAAGAGGATGCAGGTGGTGCGGTCCGTGTAGTCGACGATCGAGCTCATCTTGTCGGCCCCGATCACGAGCACCGTCTCGGCCTGGCCCGTCTCGATGAACTGGGCCCCCGTCGTAAGGGCGTAGATAAAGCCGCTACACGCCGCCGACAGGTCAAACCCCCACGCATTCGACGCCCCGAGGTTGTCCTGCACGAGGCAGGCCGTGGCCGGGAAGAGCATGTCGGGCGTCACCGTGGCGACGACGATCAGGTCCACCGCGTCCGGCTCGATGCCGCGGCTGTCGAGGGCCTCCTGGGCGGCCGCCGTCGCCATGAAGGCCGTTGCCTTGCCGTCGTCCCCGAGGATGCGCCGTTCCTGGATGCCGGTCCGCGTGCGGATCCACTCGTCGCTGGTCTCCACCATTTCCTCCAGGTCGCCGTTGGTGAGCCGCGTCTCGGGAAGGTAGTGGCCGACAGACGTGATGGCGGCCTGCGGGGAAGCGGACGAGGGGGAAGGCATGGGACAAACGGACAGTGCGAAGAAGACGGGACCCGCCCGGGCACTACGCGGAGGAGGACTGAAACGCTTCTTCCAAGGCGTGGGCGACGTTCTCGGTGGCGATGGTGCGGGCCGAGTGAATCATCTGGGCAATCACGTCCGCCGTGGAGCGCCCGTGCCCCACGAGCACATTTCCGTTGACCCCGAGGAGCGGCGCTCCGCCCAGGGCTTCCGGATCGAACCCCTCGCGCACCTCGTCGAGCACCCCCGCCACGAGCTTCTGTTCGTCGGGGGCGAGGCCCTGGCGCTCCATCTCCTGCTGACACATGTCCGACAGGACCGTCGACATGCTTTCCCCAAACTTGAGGAGGGCGTTTCCAACAAACCCGTCGCAGATAATGATGTCGGCGGCGTAAAAGAGCAGGTCGCCCCCCTCTACGTTGCCCACGAAGTGCACATCGTCGGCGTCTCGGAGCAATTCGTGGGCCGCCTTGACTTGCTCGTTGCCCTTGCCCGGCTCTTCGCCGATGTTGAGAAGCCCGACCGACGGCGGGTCGGTCTTGAGGACCTGCCGTGCGTAGACGGTGCCCATTCGGGCGAACTGGAGGAGATGAGCCGGCTTGCAGTCGACGTTGCTCCCGATGTCGAGGACCACGGAGGACCCCTTCAGGGTCGGGAAGAACCCGGCGATCGACGGGCGCTCCACACCCGGGATGCGCTGCAGGATGAACATGGACGCCGCCATGATGGCGCCCGTGTTGCCGGCGCTCACGAAGGCGTCGGCGTGATCGTCGTGATGCGCCGCAAGGCCCTGGTGGATGGACGAATTGGGCTTCTGCTTGACGGCGGTCGACGGCGTCTCTCCCATGCCAATTGCCTCGGGGGCATCGACAATGCGGAGCCGCTCTTCAGGCGCCTCCGGGCGCGACGCCAGAAGGCCGTGGAGCTGCTCTTCGGGGCCCACGAGGAGCACCGACAGCTCGCCCTCCGTCTGGTGGAGGGCCTGAATGGCCCCCTCCACGACTGCTTCCGGGGCGTTGTCGCCCCCCATTGCGTCCACTGCGATACGCGATGCTGCCATACGAACCGTCCGTGTGTCTGCCAGAACATGCGTGCCGGAGAGACGCCTGTCGTCTCGCCGGAAGGGAGGGCACTGTTCCCCTCAGAAGTGCGGCGCCACTCCGGCGCAAACATAGGCGTACGCAGAGACAATCGCCGGACGCGCCTCCGTGTTCGGAACGAAGACCCGACAAAAAAGTAGCCAACCCGGGGCAGGACGCGCGACGCATGGGATGGGCCGGCCCCGAATGCGGGCCGCATCGGTGGGGAGGTGCCGGGCGACTGCCCGTTCCATCCCCTACGCGATCAGCTCGTCGGACGGCTCGATAACCTGACGGCCGCGGTAGTGCCCGCAGTGCTTGCACGCCCGGTGCATCACCTTCGGGTTGCCACAGTTATTGCACTCCATGAGCTGGGGGGGCTCCAGCTCATTGTAATAGGTCGAGCGGCGCTTTCGGGTGCGCGACTTCGAATGTCGTCGTTTCGGGACAGCCATGACTCAGGGTCGTCGGGACAATGAACGTCGAATTCGTGGCGGAAGTCCGCCAAGCGCCTCGGGCAAAGGCTCCCGTATGATGGAAGGATCCCCGTCGGTGTTCAGAAGCCCGGCCTCATTTCGCGTAGAATTTATACCGGTGGAGCGGGCCTGACGAGGGCGCACGGCGCTACTCATCGTCTTTCAGCTCTTCCAGGGCACTCCAGCGTGGGTCAACGGGGGCACTGTCGTCCTCGTCGGCGTCGTCCGTGCCCCCGAACTCTCGTTCAATGGGCTCGTCTTCGGCCCCCGGGGCAATGCGACGCTGCGGAATGGCGAGGAGCAGCGTGTCGCGGACCATGTCCGTGAGGTCGATCTCCCGGTCGGAGGCGTCGAGCGGCCGCACCTCCTCGAACTCGTCCCCCTCCTGCCCCACCATGGACGGCGGCCCGAAGAGCACGTTGTACTGGCCCTCCAGGGCCTCGTCGTAGGGCTGAAGGGTGCGATCGCACGTCAGCTCGGCCGTGGCCGTCGCGTGCATCTTCACCAGAATGCGGTCGCGGTGATACTGCAGCTCCGCGTCGACCTGCACGTCGCTGAACGTGGTGGGGTCCAGGTCGGCCTGGCTCGCCGAAGGGGCGAACTCCACATGGTGGATGCCCGTCGAAAGGGACGTGATGTCGATGGTCAGCATGCGACCGAGCGGGACCATTCAGTCAGCGCTACGAAGCCCAATTGGAATGATCCCCCCCGGTCAGAGTTCCTCTTCGTCCCGACCTCCGGCGGGGCCCCTCCCGTTTCGCCCCCCCTCTTCCCGCCCCCACCTCCGTCAAGATTACAGGAATCCCTTCGGGGCGCGAAAACCTGGTCCGCCCTCATCCGTGCGACAGTGACTGCAATAAATCTTTTGATGTGGGGACGCGGCGCCGAAGAGCATTTCGCACGCTGCTGATGCCTCCGCCCCCGGCGGGCTTCTCCGCCTTGCGGGGCATTCTCGTGGTGTTGCACCACCTCGTGCATCCGCCTCGTCCTCCGGACCTGTGCCAACCGACGGATTCCGACCGATGGACACGCAAAGCTTCAAGACCTTTAACGCCAAGCCGGACGAGGTGGAGCGCGACTGGTACGTCGTGGACGCCACGAACCAGGTCGTGGGCCGCCTTGCCTCCCAAATTGCTCGCGTGCTCCGCGGCAAGCACAAGCCGACCTTCACGCCGCACGTGGACACGGGCGACTACGTGATCGTGGTGAATGCGGACAAGGCCCGGTTCACAGGCAAGAAGGAGAAGCAGAAGGAGTACCACGAGTACAGCGGGTACCCGGGCGGCGATCACTCCCACTCCCCCGAAGAGATGCGTGCAGACAAGCCCACGTATATTATTAGGGAGGCCGTGGAGGGCATGCTGCCCACCGGTCCCCTCGGGCGGGATACGTTCAAAAAGCTGAAGGTCTACGCCGGCCCGGACCACCCCCACGAGGCCCAGCAGCCCGAGCCGCTCGACAACGCGTAGCGGTTCGCCTGTTCTTTTGCCGACGCACTTTTCCGAAATCCCGATTCCGTTCCTATGCCCAAGATGACCCAATACCAGGCCATTGGGCGCCGTAAGACCTCCACGGCGCGTGTGTATCTGCGCCCGGGCGACGGCTCCAGTTTCGTCGTCAACGAGCGAGACGCCGAGGACTACTTTCCGGTTGCCTGGCGCCGCCGCACCCTCGACCAGCCCTTCGACGTGACCGACACGATTGGTCAGTTCAACGTGAAGGTCAACGCTTCCGGCGGCGGCCTCACCGGACAGGCCGAGGCCATTCGGCTTGGCATTGCCCGCGCCCTCGTCGAGTACGACGAGGAGCTGCGCGCCCCCCTCCGCGACGCCGGCTACCTGACCCGCGACGACCGGATGGTCGAGCGCAAGAAGTACGGCCAGCCCGGCGCCCGGAAGAAGAGCCAGTACAGCAAGCGTTAGACAGTCGCGAATGGCGCGGCGCCGCGCCCCGAACGGGGTTCGTTCAGCGCCCGGCCTCCGCCGTTCAACGCTGCACCAATCAACCATACGGCCCGATGCGACAGTGGGTTGACCGCGCCTTGGGTTGAGAGCACGGGCGCGTGGGAGCGGCGCAGAGGATCTTGTGCCGTTCCACTTCCACGCCCCAACCTCCCCCCGAACCGTGGTTTCGCTGCGCAGGCGACGGTCGTAGTAGTGCAAACCCAATCTCCCACGCATTTGTAGATTCTACTATGGCTGACGAGACGACTACGGACACCCCTGACGTTCAGGACGAAGATGCCCCCGACGAAGACGCCCCTCAAACCCCGGACGACACCGCTTCGGACTCCACGGGCGAGGCAGCCGCTGCGGACACCGATGCAGACGCGCCCGACGAGAACGCCCCCGACGAAGATGCCCCCGACGCCGCGCCCCAAGACAAGGACGATGGGGACGACGCGCCGGAAGAGTCGTCTTCGGAGGAGGAGACCTCCCACCGCGTGACCATCGAGGAGCTGCTGAAAGCCGGGGCCCACTTCGGCCACCTGACGAGCCGGTGGAATCCGCGCATGGAGAAGTACATCTTCATGGAGCGGAACAACATCCACATCATCGACCTGATGCAAAGCCAGGTTCTCCTGGACGAGGCGGCCGAGGCGGCCAAGCGGTTTGCACGGCGCGGCAAGAAGATTCTCTTCGCCGGCACCAAGAAGCAGGCCGAGGACATCGTCCGCGAGCACGCTGAGGAGTGCGGCATGCCGCACATGGTCGACCGCTGGCTTGGCGGCACCATGACCAACTTCCAGACGATCCGGAAGTCGATTCGCCGCATGGAAGAGATCGAGCGGATGGACCGGGACGGTACGCTCGACAAGCTCAAGAAGAAGGAGAAGCTGATGCGGCTCCGCGAGCACGAGAAGCTGGAGGAGACGCTCGGCGGCATCCGCGACATGGCCAACCTGCCCAGCGCCATTTACATCGTCGACGTGCAGCGGGAAGACATTGCGGTGAGCGAAGCCAACAACCTCGGCATTCCGATCATCGCGATGGTCGACACCAACGGAAACCCGAAGAACATCGACTACCCGATTCCGGTCAACGACGACGCGCTGAGCTCGATCGAGCTGGTGACGTCGACCCTCACGGACGCCGTCCAGGAAGGCCTGCAGGAGCGCCGCATGAAGAAGGAAGAGAAGAAAAAGGCGGCCGCGTAGGGCCCACATCCCCCTCCATCGTTCCCGCGCTGCCCATTTCACCCGATCCCTCCCCAACTGACGAGACATGAGCGTTTCTGCCAAACAGGTAAAAGAGCTGCGCGACGCCACCGGCGTCGGCATGATGGACTGCAAAGAGGCCCTGCAGGAGACCGACGGCGACTTCGACGAGGCCGTCAGCCTGCTCCGCAAGAAAGGCCAGGAGGTGGCGGACGACCGTGCCGCCGTGGAGGCCGACGAGGGCCTCGTCGTGACGGCCGTGTCCGACGACGGCCACGCCGGCGCCATCGTCGAGATCAACTGCGAGACCGACTTCGTCGCCCGCAACGAGGACTTCCAGTCGTTCGCCGACACGGCGGCGGAGCGGGTGCTCGAAGAGACCCCCGACGACCTGGAGGCGCTGGAGAGCCTTCCCTACGAGGACGACGTGACGATCGAGGAGGAGTTGGTGGCCCTCACCGGCCGCATCGGCGAGAAGCTCACGATTCGCCGCTTCGACGTGCTCGAGAGTGAGGAGGGCCAGATCATCTCGTACGTCCACCCCGGCTCGAAGCTCGGCGTGCTCGTGGAGGTGCACGGCGACGGCGAGGCGGAGGAGACCGGCCGCGACGTCGCCATGCAGGTCGCCGCCCTCGAACCGATCGCCGTCACCCGGGACGAGGTGCCCGACGAGGTGAAGGAGGAAGAGCGCGAAGTGGCCCGCGAGGCCGCCGTCAACGAGGGCAAGCCCGAGCATGTGATCGACAACATTGTGGAGGGGAAGCTCGAGCGGTTCTTCGAGGACCACGTATTGATGGAGCAGGCCTTCGTGAAGGACTCGTCGGTGTCGGTAAAAGACATGCTCGACGACGCCGACCTGTCGGTGGCGCGATTCACGCGCTACGCCCTCGGCGACTGACGATGCGGGCGTGTTGCCCCTCGTCGGCCCCGCATCGGGCCGCAATCGGCTCGCGCCCGCACCGGACCGCCGCGCGGCCCCTCTCGTCCGCCCAAGCTGCCTCAACTCTGTTCCCCTTTCCCAGCGGGGAGTCGTCCGACGCCCGCACAGCGAACCCGAACACGCACCTGACGGTGCCTCCCTTATGAGCGCTTCCCCCGACGACGAATCCACTTCATCCCTTGACCACCAGCGTGTGCTGCTGAAGCTCAGCGGCCAGGCCCTGTTGGGGGACCGGGAGTTTGGGATCGACGAGGCCGTTCTCCGCACCTACGCGAACGAGGTCAAGACCGCCGTCGAGGCCGGGGCCGAAGTGGCCGTCGTCATCGGGGGCGGCAACATCTTTCGGGGGGTGGAGCACGCCATGGAGGGCATGACACGGGCTCATGCGGACTACATGGGCATGCTGGCCACCATGATCAACGGCATGGCGCTCCAGGATGCCTTCGAGCAGGTCGATCTCGTCACGCGCCTGCAGTCGAGCATCAAGATGGAGGAAATCGCCGAACCGTTTATCCGCCGCCGCGCCATCCGGCACCTCGAGAAGGGACGGGTCGTCATTTTTGGGGCCGGCACCGGCAACCCGTACTTCACGACCGACACCGCCGCCGCCCTCCGGGGGCTGGAGATCGACGCCGACGTGATCCTGAAGGGCACCCGCGTGGACGGCATCTTCACCGCAGACCCCGAGGAGGACGCCTCCGCCGAGCGCTTCAAACAGATCCACGGACAGGAGGTCATCGATCGCGACCTGCGCGTCATGGACATGACCGCCCTCACGCTCTGTCAGGAGTCGAAGATGCCCATCGTCGTGTTCAACATGGGCACGTCGAACAACCTGCGGCGCCTCCTCGAAGGAGAAACCGTGGGCACCCACGTGCATTGGGACGAGGCCAAGGCGTCCACCGAACGGGTGCCGGCCTGACGAAATTCCCCGCACCCACTCTCTTGCTCACCAACCGCCCTGTCGCCCATGCCCGACGACCCCATTCAGGACATTCTGGACGAGGCCGACGAGGAGATGGAGGAGTCGGTATCGTACATGCGTTCGGAGCTGCGCACGATTCGCGCCGGACGGGCCTCCCCGGCCATGCTCGAAAACGTGACGGTCGAATACTACGGCTCCCAGACCCCCCTGGAGCAGGTCGCCAGCGTGAGCGCGCCGCAGCCCGACCTCATCGTCGTGCAGCCGTTCGACCGCAACGCCATCGAAAACATCGAACGGGGCATCATGAAGGCCGACCTCGGCCTAAACCCGAACAACGACGGCGAGAAGATCCGCATTCCGATCCCGCCCCTCTCCGAAGAGCGGCGCAAGGAGCTCGTGGAGACCAGTCGCGAGCGGGCCGAAGAAACGAAGATTTCGATCCGCAACATCCGGCGCGACGCCAAGAACGAGATCCAGAACGTTGTTGAGGCGGAAAACTTCTCCGAGGACGTGCTCTACGGCGCCGAGGAAGACCTTCAGGACATCACCGACGCCCACACCGAAACGGTGGAGGGGCTTCTGGAGCAGAAAACCGAACAGATTATGGACGTTTAACCAAGACTCGACGGGGGAACTGGGGGGCGGCCTCGCCGTCCGCCCCGCTCCCGCCCGATGTGTGTTGGAGGGGTGACCGAGTGGTCGAAGGTGCTCGCCTGGAAAGCGAGTGTGCCGTTTTCACGGTACCGAGGGTTCGAATCCCTCCCCCTCCGCCGTCTGTCCCGCAGCCCGTTCCGTCCCGCACGCCCAGTCCCCGTCTTCCGCCCGGAAGGCGGGATTTCGAAAATGGGCCCCTCATTCGCGCTCCCACTCGTTCTTCCGCCTCCCCCTTATGATTCGTAGCATGACGGGCTTCGGGCGCGGCCACGCCAGCACCGAGGACGCCTCGGCGACCGTAGAAATCCAGTCGACGAACAAGCGCCACCTCAACATCTTCGTCCACCTTCCGGACCCGCTCCCCGAGGCGGAGTCGGACGTGCGGATGCAGATGAAGGAGGCCTTCGAGCGGGGCCAATTCGACGTCAACGTTTCCGCCGAGCTCAAGGGCGCGGACACCCTGCCGGTCGACGTGGACGCCGACGCGGCGATGCACCACAAGCGGCGCCTGGAGCAGCTCGCCGCGGCCGCACAGATCGAGGCGCCGATTCGGATCGATCACCTGCTGGAGTTTGAGGACATCTTTGCGGGGGAGGAGGAGCGGGAGGCGGCCAAGATTCAGCGCGCGTGGCCGGCCGTGACGCAGGCCCTCGACGCCGCCATCGACGACCTGCAGGCAATGCGCCGCGAGGAGGGCGACGCGCTGCGCGACGACCTGGAACGGCGCACCCGCGCCATCGACGAGCACCTCGACGCAATCGAGGCACGGGCCCCGGCCCGCGTGGAGGAGCGGCAGGCCCAGCTCCGCGATCGCCTCGGGGCGCTGCTCGACGACGAACACCTCGACGCCGACCGCCTCGAAACCGAGATGGCCCTTCTCGCCGATAAGCTCGACGTGACCGAGGAATGCGTCCGCCTCCACTCCCACCTCAAGATGTTTCGGGAGGCCCTCGACGCCGATGAGCCGTCCGGCCGCAAACTGAAGTTCATCACCCAGGAAATCCACCGGGAGGCGAACACGATCGGGGCCAAGGCCGACGACGAAACCATCTCCCGGGAGGCGGTGGAGATGAAGGAGGAGATCGAAAAGATTAAAGAGCAGATTCGAAACGTTGAATAGTCCGTCGAGCGTTGACGGGTGGGCGCTGAGCGTTTTGCGCGCCGGTACGCCCCACCCTCCCCCCTGCACACTCCCCCCTCAACGCCACCATGCCCGACCGCAACATCGTCGTACTGACGGCCCCGAGCGGCGCCGGCAAGACCACCATTGCCCATCGGGTACTGGAGGCGATGCCGGACATGCAGTTTTCCGTATCGGCCACGACGCGTGCCGCCCGCCCCGACGAGACGGACGGGGTGGACTACCACTTTCTCTCCCCCGAGGAATTTCGCGCCCGGATCGATGCCGGTGACCTGCTCGAGTACGAAGAGGTGTACCCCGATCAGTTTTACGGGACGCTCCGCTCGGAGGTCGAAGATCGGGCCGAGGACGGCCCCGTGCTGCTCGATATTGACGTGAAAGGGGCGCTCAACGTCAAGCGCATTTTCGGGGACGACGCCCTCATACTGTTCGTGGCCCCTCCGTCCCTCGACGAGTTGCAGCGCCGGCTCGAAGGACGTGGCACCGAGGACCGTGAGTCGCTTCAGGACCGCCTCGACCGGGTCGAGCAGGAAATGGATCGGGCCGACGACTGCGATGCGGTGGTCGTGAATGATGACCTGGACCCTGCGGTCGAGGAAACCCTCACCCGAATTCGTCAGTTTCTGAGTTCGTGACGGCAGGCACAAGGTACACCCGTGGGCGCGACTGGACGGTCGTCCCTTCGAACACGTGCCCATGAGGCCGCACACGCCACCGGCGCCCACCGCCCTGGCCCTCACCTTCTTTCGAAGTAGCCCCGTTCTACCCATGGCAATCGAAACGTTAGACCTGGACAAGCTGGCCGAAAAGACCGGCAACCTCTACGAGACCGTCGCCATTCTGTCAAAGCGGTCGCGGCAGGTGGCCTCCGATACGCGCTCGGAGCTGGACGACAAGCTGTCCTACTTTGAGGGCTTCGGGCCGGAGATGGAGGACGCCCGCATGCAGGAGGAGCAGGAGAAGGTCTCCCTCGAGTACGAGAAACAGCCCGAGCCGACGGAAGTCGCCATCGACGAGTTTCTCGAAGACAAGATCTACTACCGCAAGCCCGACGACGAGTAGTCCGCCTGTTCGGCTCGCACGTCCGTGAGGGGGGACGGACTGCACGTGCGGGCCGTGCTCCCAGGCGGACGATCCGTCGTCGCCCCGTCCCCGAATCCGGCGTGTGATGTCCCCCCCTGCGGGCGTGCAGACCAGGGACCCACCGACCGGGCTGTTGCTTCTTCGTTGCTCCTCTCCCACCGATGCCCACCCCCCTCGACCTGTCCGGACGATGTGTGGTGCTGGGGGTCACGGGCAGCATCGCGGCGTACAAGGCCGCGCTGCTCGTGCGGCACCTGAAGAAGACCGGGGCCGAGGTGCAGGTGCTCATGACCCCGGACGCCGAGCGCTTCGTGACGCCGCTTACACTCGGGACCCTCTCCGAGAAAGAGGTGTTGACGGACATCTTTCCGGAAAACGAGGAGGGGTCGTGGACGAAGCACGTCACGCTGGGCCAGTGGGGAGATCTTTTCGTCGTGGCCCCCGCCACGGCCCAGACGGTCGCCAAGCTCGCCCACGGCTTCTGCGACTCGATGCTCACGGCCACGGCCCTCTCCGCCCGCTGCCCGCTTCTGGTGTGTCCGGCCATGGACCGGGACATGTACCAGCACGCCGCCACGCAGGACAACCTGGAGCGGCTCCAAGAGATCGGGTACGAGGTGATGCCCGCCGCCCACGGCGAACTCGCGAGCGGCCTCGTGGGGCAGGGCCGAATGCCCGAGCCCGAGGCCATTCTGAAACGCGTGGCCGAGATGCTCGCAGAGACGGAGGCGCCCAGGGACGCGTCGCGGGCCGGGCACGACGTGCTCGTGACCGCCGGCCCCACCCGGGAGCCCATCGACCCGGCCCGCGTCCTCACGAACCCCTCGACGGGAACGATGGGCTACGCCCTGGCCGAAGCCGCGGCGGCGCGCGGCGCGTCGGTGACGCTCGTGACGGGGCCCACCGCCCTCTCTCCCCCGCCGGACGTGGAGGTCGTGTCCGTAGAAACGGCCGAGGAGATGAACGAGGCCGTGCAGGCCCGGCGCACGGACGCCGACTACGTGTTTATGGCCGCCGCGGTGGCCGACTACGCCCCGGCCGACCCGTCGACCTCCAAGCGGAAGAAGACGGACGACGACCGGGTCTTGCACCTCCGCCGCACCCCCGATATCCTACAAACCCTTGGGGAGCATAAGCAGCCCGGTCAGGTCCTCGTGGGATTCGCGCTGGAGACCGACGACCTCCTCGACAATGCCCGGCGCAAGCGGGACGAGAAGAACCTCGACTGGGTTGTGGTCAACGACCCGACGGAGGACGGGGCCGGCTTCGGGGCCTCCACGAACCGGGTGACGCTCCTTCGGCCCGACGGCGCGACCGAGAACCTCCCCCGGATGCCGAAGGCCGAGGTGGCCGAGGCCCTGCTCGACCGCGTACTGGCCGCCCGCCACGAGCAAAGCACGTAGCTTTTACGACCGCTCTCCCATCCGATGCACGACCTCCTCCGCGAGCTGCGGGCCATCGTCGAGCACGAACGTGCGCTCCACGGAGACCTGCTCCCCGTGCCCCCTGCGGAGGATGCGACGGAGGCCGCACCGTCTCCGTCCCCCGACGCGCCCCCCACCGAAACCGACACGCCCTCACACGCTGCCCCCGACGACGCTGGATCCGATCCCGATATGCCCAACTACGATCTGTTTGGCAACCAGGTAGACCCCGCCGAGGACCCCTCCCTGCCTCCCCCGGAGCGCATCGAGGCCCTCATCCCCGACGACGCCCCGTACAAGGACGCCGACACGCTGGAGGAGGTGGAGCAGTACTTCGCCGACAACGTGCTCGTGCCGATCGACGAGGATCGGGAAAACCCCGTCTTTGGCGTTGGGGACCCCGAGGCCGACCTCGTCATCATCGGGGAGGCGCCCGGACGCAACGAGGACGAAGAGGGCGAACCGTTCGTCGGCCGGGCCGGGCAGCTCCTCGATAAGATTCTCGACGCGATCAACTTCGAGCGGGAGGACGTCTACATCACTAACATCCTGAAAAGCCGCCCCCCTCGCAACCGCAACCCGAAGTCGGAAGAAATCGACGCGCACCTGCCGGTGCTCTACAAGCAGATCGCGCTGCTCCGTCCGAAGATCATTCTCACCGTGGGTAAGGTGGCCGGCAACACGCTTCTGGATCGGAGCTCCTCCCTCTCCAACCTGCGGGATCAGGAGCACGACTTCTACGGCATTCCCCTGATGGCGACCTACCACCCGGCCGCCCTCCTGCGTAACTCGCAGTGGAAGCGGCCCACGTGGGAGGACGTCAAGTTGCTCCGCACCCGCTACGACCAGTTGACGAACGAAGGTTGACGGACGAAACCTGATCGCCCCCGCGCCGGTCTTCTTGTCCGGGGAGCGCTCCCGACTCTGGACCCTGCGAACGGACGCGTCTTTTCTTCTCCCCAAGTCTTTTTCCTTCCGTTCATGGCTGAAAACGACGACTCCCAGCGGTTCAATATTGACGAGTCGTCCCAGTCGTCCTACCCCCTCGAAAAGATGCGAGGCGGCACGGGCGAGCAGCAGCGCGAGCAGGCACAGGCGGTCCACGAGCAGTCGGGGCGCGTCCCGCCGCAGGCCGTCGACGTGGAGAAGTCCGTCCTCGGCGCCATGCTCATCGAGCGGGAGGCCATTCCGCAGGCCATCGAGATCCTTCCGTCGGATGCCTTCTACGAGAGCAAGCACCAGAGCATCTACGGCTGCATCCAGGACCTCTTCGAGCGGGGCAACCCCGTCGACCTCGTCACCCTCACCGAGGAGCTGCGGCGCCGCGACAAGCTGGAGGAGATTGGGGGGGCCTACTACCTGACCGAGCTCACCACGCAGGTCGCCTCCGCGGCGAACGTGGAGTACCACGCCCGCATCATCGCGGAGAAGTCGCTGCTCCGCCGCATGATCGAGACGATGACGACGGTCGTGCAGAAGGCCTACGACCCGGGGGCCGATGCCTTCGAGCTGCTCGACGAGGCGGAGAGCAAGATCTTTCAGATCTCGGACAACCAGCTCCGCAAGGCCGCCGCCCCGATGAACGAGGTGGTGAAAGATACCCTGGAGCGTCTCGAGACCATCCACGGCCAGGACGGCGGCATTACGGGCGTGCCCAGCGGCTTTCCCAAGCTCGACGACCTCACGAGCGGCTGGCAGGACTCCGACCTCATCATCATCGCCGCGCGGCCCTCCATGGGAAAGTGCCTGGGGAAAGGCACACCGGTGATGATGTACGACGGACGCACCAAGCCCGTAGAGAAGGTGGAAGTCGGTGATCGGCTCATGGGGGACGACGGGTCACCGCGGACCGTGCAGTCTCTTGCTCGTGGCCGAGAACAAATGTACTGGGTTCGGCAGAAACGGGGAATGGACTACCGCGTGAACGAGAGTCATATTCTATCGCTCAAGAAGAGCCGTCGAGAGGGGGCGCGCGACCGGGGGTCGATTGCCGATATCTCAGTCCGCGACTACCTCGACCAGTCCGACAAGTGGAAGGACGACAATAAGGGGTTCAAGGTCGCCGCGGAGTTTCCCGATCAGCCCGTTCCCCTCGATCCGTATTTCCTGGGTCTCTGGCTCGGAGACGGGAAGTCGGACAACGCCCGCATCTACACCACTGACGAGGAGGTCATCACGGGACTTCAGGAGATTGCCGAAAAGCGCGGGGATACGATCAGCGTCTCGGACGAGCACCGCCGCTGCCCCGCCTACCTTGTGAAGAGTGGAGATCGAGGCGGAGCGATGGCCACCCGTGAATCTGTACAGGGCGCCCTGCGTGCGCTGGGCGTTCTGGGCGACAAGCACATTCCTCACCTCTACCTCGGCAATTCTCGCGGGAAGCGGCTTCGTCTTCTGGCCGGTCTCATCGACAGCGACGGCCACCTCAACGACGGGCACGGAGGCACCTACGAGATTACACAGTCGAGCGAACAGCTTGCCCGGGACATCAAGTTTCTGTGCGACACGCTCGGCTACCGAACCTCTCTGACGCAGAAAACGGCACGAATCAGCTCCACCGGGTACGAGTCCGAGGTGCACCGCGTCCGTTTCAATGGAAATGTAGATGAGATTCCCGTCCGGGTCGAGCGGAAAAAAGCCTCGCCGTGGACTGACGTTCGGGACTGGCGGATGACGGGAATCGACGTGGAGCCCGATGGAGTGGGGGACTATTTTGGGTTTACCCTTGACGGAAACGGCCGGTTTTTACTCGGGGATGGGACCGTCACTCACAACACTGCCTTCGCGCTCGCGTCGGCCCAGAACGCCGCCACGCACCCGGAGCGCTCGACGGGCGTGGCGATCTTTTCGCTGGAGATGGGCGCGCAGCAACTCGCCCAGCGCATGCTCACCTCCGAGGCCCGCGTGGACGCCCACCGGGCCCGCACGGGCCGCATGAAGGACGACGACTGGCAACGCCTGGCCCGGGCGGCCGGCGCCCTCAGCGACGCGGACATCTACATCGACGACACGCCGGGGCTCAGCGTGCTGGAGCTCCGCGCCAAGTGCCGCCGCCTGAAGGCCGAGCACGAGCTCGGGCTCGTGGTGGTCGACTACCTGCAGCTCATGCAGGCCTCCGGCGCCAACCTGCGCAGCGGGGCCAACCGCGAGCAGGAAATTGCCCACATCTCCCGCTCGCTCAAAGGCCTGGCCAAGGAGCTCGACATTCCCGTCATCGCCCTCTCTCAGCTCAACCGGGCCGTCGAGAATCGGGGCGGCGACAAGCGCCCCCAGCTTTCGGACCTCCGCGAGTCGGGCTCGATCGAGCAGGACGCCGACGTGGTCTCGTTCATCTACCGGGCCGAGCGCTACGGCATCACGGTCGACGAGCAGGGCAACTCCACCGAGGGCATCGCCGAGATCATCGTGGGCAAGCAGCGCAACGGCCCCATCGGCTCCGTCGAGCTGGCGTTCGTCGACCAGTACGCCCGCTTCGAGCCCCTCACCACGCAGTACGACAACCCCGGGGGCGGCCCGCCTCAGGGCGACGGCTCCGCCCCCATGCCCCCCGACGGGAACGCGGGCGGGGGCGGGGGCAACTCCTTCGAGGACGACGCACCCTTCTAGCCCTTCTAGTGCACACTGCGGCGTGCCGTCGGGGCCCCACTCTTCAAGCAGTTCGACGCTTTCTCTGCGGCCGCGGCCGCGGAACGGAGGGCATCGGCCGTCCGGTTCTCAGCACAAATATCGGCAGAGGGGCGTGAACGACGAAAAGCGCCCGCCGGGCCGAGCCCAGGGGCGCCTGCAGGAGGTGACGGGCGGATTCGAACCGCCGTAGGAGGCTTTGCAGGCCTCTGCCTGACCACTCGGCCACGTCACCAAAATGTATCCCGATGTTGTAATGAGGAGATTCCGGACTGAGTTCCTCTCCTCAGGGCGAGAACGACGGCCCGAAGTGTACGCCCGGCAGGATTCGAACCTGCGGCCTGCGGATTAGCATACCACTGCAGCTTTCGCTGCTCCCGATGACGCTCGGGATTTGTGGCCTGGACTGTCTCTTCGTCCCGAAGACGCCCGGGGCGCGATGCGTACAGTCTCTACGGAGCCTCAAGGTCGTCCTCTTGAGTTTCCACGGGGTTGCCATTTCACAGGATTCCCCGTTACGGCACCGTGCAGTCCACGCGTCGCCACGTGGACGCTCCTGTTGAAGTCCGCTGCTCTATCCAACTGAGCTACGGGCGCAGAGCGAAACATGGAGCTCTATTGATCACACGGAGCGGCTCTAGGGGTGGGTGTCGGGGCGGCCGGATTCGAACCGGCGACCACCTGCCCCCAAAGCAGGTGCGCTGCCAGACTGCGCCACGCCCCGAGTGGCGGTGGGCGCCCGTCTAGGTGAACTCCTTGGCCTCTTCAAGCTCCTCCTCGACGTCGTCGAGGGGGACGATCTTTTCACGGAAGCCGTAGTTGCCGTCTTCTTTTTCCTCGGCAACGATGAGCTTCGCCATCTTGCGCGAGGCGGATGTGCTCTGGTCTGCCATGGCTTATTTCTTCTCTCGGTGAAGGGTATGCTTCTGAAGGACGGGGTTGTACTTCATGAGCTCGAGCCGGTCGGAGGTGTTCTTCCGGTTCTTCGTCGTGTGGTAGCGCGACGTTCCCGGCTCCTCCGTGCACTCGAGTATGACCTGAACGCGATCACCTGTGGCCATCGGACTGTGGGTTGGTTGGTTGGGTCAGTTGCGGCTTCGAAACGCCACGGGGGCGCATCCAGCAACGAAGCGCCCTACACGTCGTAGCCCTGCTTGCGGGCCTCCTCCAAAACCGCCTGGATGCCCTTCTTGTTGATGGTCTTCAGGGTTTTCGAGGACACCTTCAGCTTCACGTGACGGTCCTCGGAGGGAATGTAAAACCGCTTTTCGTGCAGGTTGCGCTTGAAGCGGCGGTTGGTCTTCTGGTTGGAGTCGGAGACGCTGTTTCCCGTCACCGGCCCCTCGCCCGTGACGTCATCTTTGCGAGCCATAACGCACCTCTTGGGACGGTTCGTGTCTGTTGACGTGTCGTCGTTCCGAAACGACGCGGGCCGAGCGTGCGGCTTGTGCGCGTCAGATCGACAAGGTTGAAGGCGGCACTGCGGGGCTTTGTTCGTGAAGACACCGCAATTTCGATACGAGTTCTCGTCTCCCGCTCGTCTCGGGGCGTAGCCGTGCGCCCGCTCAGGAATGCCCGTCTCCCGAAGGGGAGCCGCCGGGAAGATGGGGCGTGATCCCCGGTGTGAGAAATTCAAAGAGCGTATCCCCGCGCAGGCCCAGGCGCAGCGTTTCGAGCGGGACGACCTCTTCGGGATGAATGTTGCCGAGGTTGACGTTGGCCCCCTGGTGTTTGATGAGCCAGGCCTGCTGCTTCTTGTTGGGGGCCTCGAAGATGATGTCGTGGGGGTCGACCCGGGACAAGATCTCGTCAACGAGCCCCGTCCGCACCTCGCCATTCGGGCGGAAGAGACCGGCGGTTCCGGCCTCTCGCGATTCGGCGGTCACCTTCCAGCTACCGGCCGCCAGCTCCGCCTGCATAAACTCAACCCACCGGTACGGGGCCATCACGTCGCTGGAGTCCTTGGAGCCGACCTCGCTCACGACGGTGAAGTCGTTCGCGAAGAGCTCGATGAAGTCCAGCTTGTCCTCGTGCGCCATCGCAACGGCCCCGGCGGAAATCTCGACGTGGTGTACGTCCAGGTCGTCGAGGAGGCGGCGATAGTCGTCGATCTGGTCCCGGAGGAAGTACGCTTCGAAGAGCGTGCCGCCGAAGAAAAAGGGAATGCCGGCCTCCCGGTAGACGTCCAGTTTCGTCTCCAGGTTCTTCGTGACGGCGGCCGTTCCCCACCCGAGCTTGGCAACGTCGATGATGTGGGCGGCCCCATTGAGCACATTTTCGACCTCTCGGGCCGACAGGCCCTTGTCCAGCATGTGGGTCAGCCCCCGCTCCCGCGGCTTTTCGGGACGGTCCGGAAGGCCGATCAGATCGAACGCGTCGTTGGTCATGAGAGTGAGGCACAAGACGGAAAAAGGACGACGCCCGGTCGAACGGCCGTACCGGGAGTTCTAATGGGACTGAACGGGCACCGGGTCCAACCCCTGCCCCAATGCCCGTCGACTCAGCCGTCCAGGTGCACGGCCCGGGCCGGCTCGATGGCGGCCGCCCGAACGGCCGGATACAGGGCGGCCAGCACACAAAGCCCAAACGAAACGACCGCGATGAGCACCACGTCGAGCGCCTGTACCGACACCGGATAGGCGTCGATGAGAAACGACTCGGCCTGGGCCATCGGCACAAGTCCGTAGTGCTGCTGCAGAAAGGCAAGCCCCAGTCCCAAGACGAGGCCCAGCCCCGTTCCGAGCGCGCCGATGAGCGCCCCTTCGAGCAGGAAAATGCGACGCACGTCTCCCCGAGACACGCCCATGGCCTGGAGGGCCCCCACGTCGGCCCGCTTTTCGATCACCACCATCGTCAGGGAGCCGACGATGTTGAAGGCCGCTACGATCACGATGAGCCCGAGGATGGCCGACGCGCCCCACTTTTCCAGCTGCATCACGTCGTAGAGCGACCGCTGAAGGTCGTACCACGTCTGCACGGTGTACCGGTCGGTCCCGAGCTTCCGCTGCAGGGCGGCCTTCACGCCCGCGGCCCGTTCCAGGTTGTCGAGGCGGAGCTCCACCCCGGTCACCCGGCCCTCGGTCCGAAACAGCTGCTGCGCCTCCGCCAGCGACACGAAGACGCGCTGGCCCTTCGAGGTCCCCTGCGACTGGAAGAGCCCCCGCACCTCGAAGCGCCGCACCGGCGGGCTGCCAAAGATGTTCGTGAGGGTGCGCTCCACGGCCGGTGCCGACAGCAACCCCACCGCGGTACTCGACTGGGTCCGGCCCGCCGGCACGAGCCCGGCGCGCTGCCCAAGTCGCTGATTCAGCACGACCCCCGGCACCCCGTCCGCATTCCGGCTCAGGTCGAAGCGCCCCATGGCCATCGTCGGGGCCGCCCCCTTCATCATGGACGCCTCGACCCCCCGGACGCGCACCACCCGATTGGCGTCGCCCGTGTTGTCGCTCATCAGCAGGGCCTTGCCCTCCACGTAGGGCGCCGCGGCCGTCACGTGCCGGGTCTCGCGAGCGACGCGGAGAAGCGAGTCCACGTTGGCGACGCCTTCTCCCTGCGCACTCACAACCCGGACGTGCGGATCGAGCGACACGAGAACGCCCCGCACGACGTCGTAAAACCCGTTCATCACGGAAAGCACCACGATGAGCGACGCAACCCCGAGGGTCACCCCCACCGTCGAGATGCCGGTGATGATTGAGATGAGCGACACCTCACGTCGGCTGGCCAGGTAGCGCCGCGCGATTTGGAACCGGTAGTCCACGGTGGTTCGTCGGTCGTCGGTCGATCAGCACAGAACGGGCCCTGGGCACGCCAGGGCCCGTCGGAAGACGCAGGACTACTCGCCGCCCAGCATCGGTTCGGGGTTCGAGAAAGCCCCCTCCGGGGGCGATTCGGGCAGCGCCAACTGATTGGTGAGGAGCGCCTGCTCCGCCCCGATGGCCTCTTTGCGCGACGCAAGGCGCACCGTTCCGTCCGCTGCCGACAGCTCCCGGTACTGCGTCCAGTCGTAGAACTGCGGCGGCGCGTCCTCCGGCATTCCCTGGAGGTGGTAGGCCCACCGGTCGAGCCGGCCCGTCTCGGTCGACACGTAGAGCCAGTACCGGTCGCCCGGAGTGCGCCCCACATCGTCGAAGGTGAGCTGGATCACGTCGTGCTCGGCCGTGGACGAGTCCGGCACGTAGGTGCGGTTGACGCCCGGATCGAAGGCCTTCAGGGGGGCCAACAGCCAGTACGTGTCGTTCACGAACCGGCCGTAGGCCTCTTCGCGGGCGGTTTCCGCCGCCGCTCCCGTCAGCTCGCTCCCGTTCAGGTAGACCGTGCCGCCCAGGCGGCCCTCCTGCGAGTCCCGAACGTTGACGAGCGCCACGTAGGAGGAATCCGGGCCGGCCGACCACTCCATCCGGTACGCGCCCGTGTTTCGGTTCCAGAGGTGTCGCGCGATCGTCTGGGCACCGCCCGGGGTCTCGATGCCAAAGTTAAACCGAAGGTACGGGGACGACGCCCACGCGTCGATCCCGTGGGCCTGGAGGAGCCGGTAGGCGACCGAGTCGGCCCGCGTCTCGGGCGCAATCGTATCGGTGGGGGAGACGGTGGGCTCGGAATTAGAGGCCGAGTCCGACGCGCAGCCCGCCCAGAGCAGGCCGCCCACCAGGAGCGTCGCGAGCAGCGACGAACGAACGCAGGTCATGACGAGAGACGTGTCGCTTGGAAGGACAGGACGCGTGTCAATATATGGGGCGGACCGCAGAGGTGCAGACCGGGCGTCTTGCACCTCCGGAGGCTGGATGGGGAACGCGTGCCCGCCCTTCGGGCCTCGCCTCCTCCCCCCAGGTAGACCGCACACGAACGGTACTGATGAGTCATTCCGAGCACAGCGAAGCGGAGCCGAGACACGAGCGAAGCGACTGATAAAATAAATCTCTTCGACGGGCAGCAGAAGCACCCGTCAGACCGATGAGTCCCGAAATCAGCATCCTCGCTGAGCCAGAACGATTCCCAGAGGATGACCCTGCAGGCCCCTTCGGCTCCCGCCTCCCTTCGATCGTCGGTCGCCCAGAAGGACGCTCGAAGAGACGTATTTCTTCGTGCTTACTTGGTCGCCTACACGTTGAACCGGAACTCCATCACGTCCCCGTCCTCCACCACGTAGTCCTTCCCCTCGGTCCGAAGGAGCCCCGCCTCACGGGCGGCAGCCTCGGAGCCAGCCTCATCGAAGTCCGAGAAGTGAATCGTCTCGGCCTTGATGAACCCCTGCTCGAAGTCGCTGTGGACCTCCCCGGCGGCCTGCGGGGCACGGGTCCCCTCCTCGATGGCCCAGGCGTACGCCCCCTTCTCGTCGGCCGTAAAGAAGGTGATGAGATCCAGCACATCGTACGCGGCGTGGATAAGCCGTTCGAGGCCGGCACGTTGCAGTCCCGAATCGTCCAGGAACAGCTGACGCTCCTCGGGATCAAGCTCGGTCAGTTGGGCCTCCAGCTCCGCCGACGTGACGACGACGCGGGTCCCTTCATTCTGGGCGATGGGCCGGAGCTGATCGACGTACGCGTTCCCGTCGGGCAGATCGTTCTCGCCCACGTTCGCAACGTACAGGACCGGCTTGTCGGTCACCAAAAACAATTCGTCAACGAGGGGCCGCTCGGCCGCTCCCGCCTCGAACGAGCGGGCCCACGCGCCCTCACTCAGGTGATCGTGGAGCCGTTCGAACACCTCCAGCTCTTCGGCGGCCTCCTGGTCCCCCTTCTTCGCGGCCGTCTTCACCGTGTCCAGCCGCTTCTCGACCGTCTCCAGGTCTTTCAGCAGGAGCTCTGTGTTGATGACCTCCACGTCCCGCGTCGGATCCACGGAGCCGGCCACGTGGGCCACCTCCTCGTCCTCGAAGCAGCGCACGACGTGAATAATGGCGTCGACCTCCCGGATTTGGGCGAGAAACTGGTTGCCCAGCCCTTCGCCCTCGGCCGCCCCCTCCACGAGTCCGGCGATGTCGACGAACTCGATGCTGGTGGGGATCGTCTCCGGCGACCCGGCCAGTTCGGCAACGCGGGGGAGCCGGTCGTCGGGAACCGGCACGACCCCCACGTTCGGGTCGACCGTACAGAAGGGGTAGTTGTCGGCCTCGGCCCCGGCACTGCTCAGCGCATTGAAGATGGTCGACTTGCCGACATTGGGGAGGCCGACGAGGCCGCACTGAAGAGACATTGGAGGATTGAGACCTGAACGGAAAGACGACCGGGATGCATGGCTCGGCCAACGGGTGCGTTCCTGCTCCGAGTTTAACGCAGGACTATCCGTCGGCGTACGGCACATCGATAAATTCGCGTTGCGGGAGGTGCACCGCCGTGAGGCGCCCCATGCCCGGCTTCATGTGGTAGACGCAGCCGGTGTCGATGAGAATCAGCTTCTCGTGACTGATGGGGTCGGGCTGGGGGGTGTGGCCACAGACCACGGTTTTCTCCCAGGCCAGCCCCGAGGCCTCCAGGTGCCCACGCTCCCACAAGAGCACTTCCTCATCGGGCTGATCCAGATTCTCTTCCACCGTGAGATCGGGCCGCAGCCCGGCGTGCACGAACAGGAAATCATCCGTCTCGTGGTACAGCTTCGTGTCCCGAACAAACTCGGCATGGGCGGCCGGGATGTGGACTTCCGAGCCCTCGCCCTTGAGGTAGCTCTGGAGCGTCGAGACCCCTCCGTTCATGCGCCAGAGGCTGAAGGCTCCCGAGTCGAGGTAGTCGATCATCATCGCCTCGTGGTTGCCCCGCAAAAACGTGCAGGAGATGCTCTCGCGCAGGTCCAAAAGCCGGTCGATGACGCCCCTCGAGTCGGGGCCGCGGTCGATGTAGTCGCCCACGAACAGGAGATGATCGTCCGACGAGGGGTTCAGCCGATCCAGAAGGGCGTTGAGCGACTCGAGGCATCCGTGGATGTCGCCGACGGCTATGAGTCCCATCGCGTGTGTCCTGCAGTGTGGGCGAAAGAAAAGGCGACCCGGGGCTTGTGACTCACGACGAGCCGGCCCGCTCCTGAATTGTATCCATTCCGATGAGGCCGCGGCCGGTTTTGTTGAGTCGCCCCTGGTCGTGGAGATCGAGCAGAATGGCGTCGATCACGCCGTTGACGAACGTGCCGCTTCGAGGGGTGCTGTACCGCTTGGCGATCTCAATCGCCTCGTCGACCGATACCTTCGGCGGAACCTCCTCGAATTTCAGCAGCTCCGTGGTTGCCATTCGGAGGAGGGACCGGTCGATGGCCGCGATGCGGTGGATCTCCCAGTTGTCCGCGTGCTTTTCGATAATCTCGTCGGCCTCTTCCATCGTCTTCAGTGTCTCTCGGAAGAGGTGCTCCGCAAAATCGCGCGTTGAGGGATCCTCGTCAAGCGGAACCCGGACGAGGGCGTGCAGGGCCTGCTCGGCGTCCCCGTCGGTCTGCTCGTTCGCGTAGAGCGTCTTCATGACCTGCTCGCGGGCGTCGCGTCGGGAGCTCATGGCGAACCGTTTGGGGGAGTGGAAAATGGACGACCCGCAAATGCGCGGAGACGTATTTTATTTTCTGAGGCGGAGTCAAGTTCGGTCCCGGACGTGGATTCCCCCAAATTTGGATTTGGGGGCGGGCCGTCCGTGCCCCGGACGAACGTTACGCTGCCCCCAAACGGTGTGTCTGTCCAGTCCGTGTTCCCTGCATGGAGGCGTGTCGGGCCATGGATCCTGACTCATCGGTTCACTGGGGCGCCTATCCGGCCCTTTACGTGGCGGTCGCCTTCGCGCTCGGGGTCTTCGGGAATTCGGTGTTCGAAGGGATCCCTTTTTCCCTTTGGCTGGGCGGCGCCGGGGCTGGACTTGCGCTGTTTGCAGGGATGCAGTGGTGGGATCGGACTCGGCTCGTTACCCTTGCGCCCCTTGGGCGGGTGCTGGCCGCTATCGTGGTGGTGGGGTGTGCCGGCGGGGCCCGTCATAGCATCCATCAGGGGCCGTCGCCCCGAGGGCTCGCCCCGGCGGCCGAGGCGAGCGACGATGCCGTGGCCGTGCAGGGCATTGTCGAAAATGCGCCGGAGCGGACCGACGAGGCGACCCAATTCGTGTTGGCGGTGAACACTCTTTTTGGGGCCCGGGATACGGCCGCGGTGGAGGGACGAGTGCGCGTTACGCTAAAGCCGTCCCCGTGGGCCAACACCGTCCCCTCGTTTCCCAGACTCCGTCAGGGCGACGTCACTCGGCTTCGTGGGTCGTTGCGGCGTCCCCCGGGCCTCCGGAACCCTGGAGGGTTCGATTATGCCGCGTACCTATCCCGGCGAGGCATCTGTTGCACCCTGTACGTCGACGCCCCCGACCGCGTCGCCGTACTTGGGGATCGGCGGGGACGGGTGCAGAATGCACTCGTCTTCCTGCGGGCGCACGTCCGCCGTCAGGTGGACCGGTACGTACCGAGCACTGGGGGACGGGCGGTGTTGCGGGCCCTGTTGCTGGGGGATCGGAGTCGCATCACCGATGCCCAGCGGGCTCGTTTTGCAAAGACGGGCCTTATGCATCTTCTCGCGGTATCGGGCCTGCATGTCTTCCTGGTCGGGATGGTGCTGTACGCATTGCTTCGCCCGTTTTTGCTGCGCCTGCGGCTGCGGTGGCGCACAGCGGAAGTTGTGCGGGCCGCACTCACGATCACGGTGCTGGTCTTCTACATGTTGCTCACGGGAGGGCGGCCGTCGGTCGTGCGGGCCGTGATCATGGCGACGTTGTTCATCGGCGGCATCTTTTTCCAGCGGTCGGCCCATTCGCTCAACACCCTCGGTGTTGCGGCCCTCGGGCTGCTTGCGGTCCGGCCCCCAATGTTGTTTGACGTCGGGTTTCAGCTGTCGATGGCGGCTGTGTCGGGAATTGTGACGCTCAATCCCCGATTCCTGGAAATGGTACCGGATCGGTATCGGACATCTGAGGCCCTGGACTGGGTGCTGTCCACCGGTACGACATCGGCGGCCGCCATTCTGGGAACGGCCCCGGTCCTGCTCTATCACTTTGGGTGGGTGTCGGTCGCCGGGCTGCTCCTAAACATGGTCGGGATTCCGTGTACCGGACTGGCCCTTACGTCGGCGATCGCCACCGTGGCAGTGGGGGGACTGTGGCCCACGGCGGCCGCCTCGTTTGGCAGTGCGGCGGACGTGTTCCTGCAGGGGCTTCTTGCCACGTCCAGGTACGGAGCCGCGTGGTTCTCGTGGGCGGGCATCCGAATGGCGACGCCGGACCTATGGGAACTGACCGCTCTTGGGGCGGGACTGATTGCCGTAGCACAGTGGCCGCGGCCTCGTCTCCGATGGCGTTGGATTGTCATTGGGGGGCTTTTCATGACGGCATCCGTCTGGGGGCCCGTAGTCGGAGGCGGGACGGCGCCGACGCTCGACATCGTATTCTTCGATGTGGGGCAGGGGGATGCTGCCCTCCTCAAAACGCCCTCGGACCACCATGTGCTCATCGATGCCGGTCCTCGGTCCCCAAGTGGGGCGACTGCGGAGTTCGCGGTTCTTCCGTTTCTACGACGATGGGGGATTCGTCGGCTGGATCTCGTCGTGGTCTCTCATTCTGATGAGGATCACCTGGGGGGCCTTCCAACACTCCTACAGGCAGTACGGGTGGACCGAGTGGTTCACAACGGCTGCTCTGTGGATACGGATCTGTATAGTCAAACCCGTCGTCTCCTTCGTCGGAACGGGGTCTCCCGACAGGCCGCTCATCGAGGGGATACCCTTCAGATGGATTCGTCAATCCGGACAGAGGTTCTCAGTCCTCCCGGGCGAAGTACGCTGGCAACAGAAAACTATGGGGACGTAAACATCCTGCTGCCGGGAGATATCGAGAAGGCCATTGAACAAAATCTGGTCCGTACGTACGGAGAGAAGCTTCTAGGACACGTGGTGAAGGTCCCCCATCACGGATCGGAGACCAGCAGCCGTCCTTCGTTCGTGCGTTCCGCGTCCGATTCCACGCAGACGCATGCGGTGGTCAGTGTGGGGCACAGCTCCCGGTACGGAATGCCAGACGCTAGAGTGATCCGTAGATGGCGGCGAGAAGCACGGCAAGTTCACAGCACGGCCGACAGGGGGGCGGTGTGGATGAGGACTGACGGTGAAGAGGTATGGCGTCTGCAGTGGCAGTAAGAGGGCCTTGTGCCAATGCATGGTACGTGAGCGTTTGTGCGATTCTGTTCTCACAGTATTCCTTCGTGGGAATATCCTCTACTTGAGATTGATACATGATTGGATATCGGTCTTCTGAAGGAGATCCATCCCCATCGTCGTTCTTCTGCGTCGGCACTGGTCGCGAGTCAAGTTATCCACATCCCCTAGTATGGATGAGGCACTGGGGATTTTTTAAAAGATGTGGTTGTTATTATTAGTCGTGTGGAAATGTGGATAACTGGGTTGCCCACAACTGAGCCGTCCGGATGTGGACAGTCGCCCGAGTCGTTCACAGGGTTATCCACAAATGGGGACCTCCTAAAAGCCGGCACACGGCGTTGAAGGCCGATGCAGGGCTGGTTTTCCACGTTTCCACGGCAATCCACAAGAAAAGCCGGGAGTTTGTGGACGTGGTTATGCACACTCGTCCACAGTGTGCACGAGGCGGGGACGAGTGTGGATATCCCCATGAGTTATGCACGGCCGACGGATCCTCAATTTTCGTGCACGGATTATCCAGACGTTATCCCCCACTTATCCACGAGTTATCCACAATCTTGTGGATAAAGGGGATTCCGCGGAGATACGGAGGGGGCAAGGCGGCGTGTCCCGAACGCTCTCCCGGGGAGAACGGGGGGCGGGGGCTACTCCTCCGTGACCGTAAAGAGGCGGTAGACGCAGAAGCCGGCGATTAGGGCCGGCCACAGTGCGGCCAGCCAGTCGCCGGCCTGCAGACGAATCACCGTGAGAGACGCGCCGAAAATAGCAATGAGCGCGTAGATGACCTGAAAGATCTGGGTGCTAGACATACGGAGGAGGGAACGGGACCACGGACACGAACGAGGGGGAAGGGCTTCGAGGCTATGTGCCGGCGTCGATGAGCTCCATGAGAAGGGGCGTGAGCCGGTCCGCCGCGACGGTCGACAGGTGGTCTCGGGCCTCCGTGGGCAACTCGATCGGCGTCTGTTCGACGAGCTCGAGGCCGTACCCGGCCAGCCCGATTCGCTTTCGGGGATTGTTGGTGAGGAGTCGGAGCTTGCGAATGCCGAGGTCCCGGAGAATCTGGCACCCGATGCCGTAGTCGCGGTGGTCCATCTCGAGCGACACGTCCGTGGGCGCCCCGTCGTCCTGGTTCTGATGGCGCTCCAGATCCTTGAGTTTCGAGAGGAGGCCCTGGCCGTGATTGCTCTGCATCATGTAGAGAATGGCGCCCGTGCCTTCGTGCTCCACCTGGAGCAGGGCCTCGGCCAATTCTTCGCTGTACGATTCGCGCCGTGCGGCGAGCACGTCCCCCAGCACGTTCTGGGAGTGTACGCGAACGAGGACGGGCTCGTCCTCGGCCCAGTCGCCCTTGAGCAGGGCCAGGTGTACGTCGCCGGTGAGTGTCTCCTCGTAGGCGACGACCTGAAAGGTGCCGAACGCGGTGTCCAGGTCCACTTCCGCCGCCCGCTCGATGAGCCGCTCGTTCTGCATGCGGTAGGCAATCAGGTCCTGGATCGTGATGAGCGGCATGTCCAGGGCCTGGGCCCGCTCGCGGAGTTGAGGAACGCGGGCCATGCTCCCGTCCTCGTTCATAATCTCGACGAGGGCCCCGGCCGGTTCCAGGCCGGCGAGGCGGGCAAGGTCCACGGCCGCCTCGGTGTGTCCCGCACGCCGCAGAACCCCTCCCGTGCGGGCCCGAAGCGGAAAGACGTGCCCGGGGCGGGCAAAGTCGTACGGAGAGGCGTCCGGGTCGGCCAGGGCACGGATCGTCTTTGCACGGTCCGCCGCCGAGATGCCGGTGCTCGTGCCCTGGCGGTAGTCGACCGAGACGGTGAAGGGGGTGCTGTAGAGCGACGAGTTGGCGTCGACCATCAGGTCGAGGTCCAGCTCCTCGGCCCGCTCAGGCGGGATGGCCGTGCAGAGGAGGCCGCGTCCTTCCTTCGTCATGAAGTTGACGAGGTCGGGCGTCATGGCCTCGGCCGCTCCGATGAAGTCGCCTTCGTTTTCTCGATCTTCGTCGTCTACGACAATCGCGAGCCCGCCGTCCCGGATGGTAGCGAGGGCGTCTTCGATGGTGTCGAAGGGCTTTTCCGAAGACGGGGAGGAACTGCTGGGGGAAGAACTCATGGTGGGGGGCGGACCCGTTTGGTTCGGTCCCGAAAGGATACGAAGGAGGCAGAGCTACTCCTCGTCGTTGGCGAGGCTCGCGATGGAGTCCTTGTTGAAGCGCAGCCGCGTGCCCTTGCTGTTGACCTGCGCCAGAACGCTGTCTTCGTCGATTTTCTGAATGGTGCCGTGGACACCGCCCACGGTCACGATTTTGTCGCCCTGTTCCAGGTTTTCGACCATCTCCTGGTGCTCCTCTTCGCGTTTTTGCTGGGGGCGGTAGATGAAGAAGTAGAAGACGCCGATAATGAGAACCAGCGGGAACAAGAGGCCGACAATGCCGCCGCTGCCGCTGCCGGATTGGCCGACGAGGAGAATCGGATCCAGGGCCGAGAGAAGAGGAGAAAGCATGGTGGGTGTGTTCGAAAGTCAGAATTCGGGAGGGGACGCAGTGTCTCCACGACAGGGAGTGAGAACACTGCGCATCGCCCAGTAAACGGGGCGGGAAACGGCCGGTTCGCCCGAACCGGGATGTGGCCGTGGGCGGCCACGACAAAAGAAAAAGGGCAAGCGACCCGCAGCGCGCCGCTGCGACCTCCTACCGCTGCTGCCTTCCGGCCCTGACGGGGTTCAGAGGGAGCTGGCCGTGCGGGACTTGCCCTTTGTCGGTGCGGGGAATCCCCGCGAAATGTTGTGCTAAATGAGACAGTGCGTCTGCCGAACGGTTCCCTAAACCGAGACCGTTCCGCTGAAAATGCCATCAAGCCCGTAGGCATGTCCGTTTCGGGGCCCTGATCGAGAGCAAATCGGCCCCGCGCAATCCTGCAGGGAGGATCAGAACGCGAACGAGACGGGCGAACCTCGGAAGGACGGCGCTGTTCTGCGAAACGACTGTTTTCGTTTCCGGATGTGATGCCGCCGACGCCGAGGCTGGGACCAACGCATCCCCCGACAACAATCCAGGCCCCATGTCAGGACCGCTTCCCTCGCCGGAACGCATCGTTGCTGCCCTCCGGACGGCGATCGGGGCCGGGGGGGAGCAGGGGCCCCGACCAACCCCATCACGAAGAACGACCCAGAACGACGGGGTGCCGTCGGGCTTCGGCGACGACGAGAAGCCGGGGCCCCTCCAGAAGGAGGACGCGGAGGCGACGAAGGCGTGGGTGGAGGACACGGTCGACGCATTTCGGGCGGCAGGCGGCGAGATCTGGACCGGGGCCGCCGATGACCAGGCGCAGGGGGGCGGCGCCGTGGACCCGGTTCCCGAAGAACGCCCCGCCGGGGCGACGGGGCCCTCCCCCGCCTCGTCGGAGTCAGAGAGGGAGCCTGCGGGAACGTCCGTGTCCGGCGGAGCAGTGGGGGAGGAAACGCGCCAGTCCGATGAGGGAGCCGATGCCCCCGACGACCTCGCGCTGGCGTTCCGTCGGGCCTTCTACGCGAGGCGAGTACGGCGCCGGAGGCCCTCCCAGACGGGTTCGAGCGAGGAATCGCCCCGATCAGCTGCGGTTCCTGCCCGCCCGGCGTCGTCGTTTCTCTGGATCACCGGTCGTTCGGAGGGCAGTACGACCGCCATCGGCATCCACAGCCTATCTGGGTCCCGTGCCCGACGGGCCGGCGCATTCCTTCTGCGGGGGGCGGGAAAGACACCCTATCACCATCTGAAGCGCATTCGGCACCACCCTGACCCGCGCATTTTCCTGAAGCCTGTGTTCTGGCGGGCCGACGCCGATCGGGAATCGCCAGTGGCCGACCATGTGGACGGCACGTGGACCCCCGAGGCCACCAAGGGGACCCTCCGGGCGCTACGGGAGCGGGCGGTCACGATCAACCGACGAATTCGCGACGCGGTCGAGGAAGGCGAGGCACGAGTGGGCACTGACGCCGAGCGGCGACTGCTCTTCTTTGTTGCCACGCGAACAGAGGCATTCTCGCGACGTCGAGTCGGAGGCAGCGTCGTCTACCCGCGGCTCACGCCCCTCCTCGAGAGAACGAGAAGAGAAGAATCGGGCCGGGATCCGTGATGCTTCGCGGGGCAGTCCGGTCGAAAACAGAACACACCCGCAGCCCCACTACGTAAAATCGTGGGTGCGATCGAGGGGTCGGCCGCGCGACAATTCGTCCTCGACGTCCTCCACGATCGCCTCGATGCGACGCCGAACGGCGGTGATGGCCGGCTTCAGCGGATCGATGGCGGTCGCTTCTTCCTGAAGGTCCGCCTCAATCGTTTGGGCCCGGTCAAGGAGGGTGCGCAGCGCGGAGAGGTGTGCCTCATGGCGTTCGAGTTGGTCCTCGCGGAGAAACTGAATGATGGTATGGGCGAGGCGGAGGCACGCGCCGAGGCACTGATCCCGGGTCAGGTCGAGATTGCTTGCTGTCGTTTCTAGAAGCGACTTTGTGGCACGACGCACCGCGTGTGTCGTCCGCGTGCGTGGACGAGGCTGGTCGCGGGCCTTTTCCACAAACCGGTGTCGGGTGTCTTCGCCCTCGTCCTTCAGGAAGGACACGGTGAGTTGAGCCGCCATTTCGGCTCCCTCCTGTTCCGAGACGTCCCAGTGGGCGGCCAAGGCCTCTTTCGCCTCCATGGCGTCCTTGCTGAGCTTAAACTTGACGTGGACCGTTCGTCCCCCTTTACGTCCGTCACCGGAGGGCGACCCGTCGTCCGGGGATGAGCGGTTGGCAAGGAGGTCCTCCATATTCCGAGTGTCTCAGGTGGACGTACGAGGCCGTCGGGCGTGGTGGCGACTGGCTACAACTCCTTTTCGAGCAGTCCGATGATTTCGTCGTAGCTCTCCTGGGCGGCCTGCTCGTCGCCCGACCGGATTGCGTCGGTCACGCACGTCTCCAGGTGATTTCGGGTGATGGCACGCCCCACCGACTTGAGGGCCTGCTGCACTGAATGAATCTGGTCGAGAATGTCGCCGCAGTAGCGGTCCTCCTCGACCATTCGCTTCAGGCCTCGAATCTGGCCCTCGATACGGCTGAGGCGATCGGTAATGTCGTCACGGTCGGCGTCGCGAACCGGCATGGGAGTGGGGGCGAGTGAATGAGCGAGCTGAGGCCCGGGCACTGGGTACGTGTTGGGGAGCATCCTGCCCCCCCCTACTTCCCCGTGGAAAAGGATGTTTCTCCGACGGGGGGATCGGAAAAGATGTACGGTGGGGAGACTGCCGGGATCAAAATGGAGGGCTCCATCGAGCCTTTCACCGAAAGATTGCGGTTCGTCTTTTTGTTCATCCGAGTGCGCCTTTTATTCTAAGTGTGTCGCTTGCCCTCTGCTCCTGATCGCGTTTTTTTCCTCATGCCTGCCTCCCCTACGATGCCGACACTCGCGCCTTCGATCATTGCGTCCGACTCGGGACGATTTGCCGCCTGTGCCGATGAGGTCCTCGGGGCCGGGCCCGACTGGCTTCACGTCGACGTAATGGACGGGCACTTCGTCCCGAACATCACCATCGGCCCCGACGTGGTGCGGACCCTCCGGCCCGTGGCCGACGAGCACGACGCGCAGCTTGACGTGCATCTCATGATCGAGGAGCCTCAGCAGTACGTCGACACGTTCGCCGATGCCGGGGCGGACATGCTTACCGTGCACGTAGAGGCCTGCCCCCACCTGCACCGGGTCGCCCAGACGATTCGGGCCGCGGGATGTGAGGTCGGGGTTGCGCTCAACCCGGCCACCCCCCTCGGCCACCTCGAAGGCATTCTGCCCTTCGTCGACCTGGTGCTCGTCATGTCGGTGAATCCGGGCTTCAGTGGGCAAAGCTTCATTCCGGAATCGACGGCGAAAGTGCAGCGGGTGCGTCGCCAGCTCAATGCGCTCGGGTCCAGTGCGTACGTGGAGGTGGATGGGGGGGTCACCCCAAACAACGCGATGGAACTGGTGCGGGCCGGAGCGGACGTACTGGTTTCCGGAAGCGCCGTGTTCGGCGGGGAGCAGTCCGTCCCGCAAAACGTCGAGGCCCTCCGGAACGCGCTCACCCTCACGGTGTGACGGGCTCCCCCGAAGCCCGCACACACAAGCCTTTGTGGCACGCAGCTCGCCGATCCGCGCGGCCGTAGCGGCCCCGTGATTGCCGGCGGGGAACCCACTCACCGAACGCAGTAGGGGCCATGGAGAACCCGCGTTCCGACCTGAAGGACATGAGCGGCACGGTGTGCGTGGTGACCGGGGCCAACTCGGGCATCGGGAAGGCCACGGCCGCCGAGCTCGCCCGCCTCGGGGCGCGGGTGGTGATGGTGTGCCGGGACGAAGGGCGTGGGCGAGAGGCCCAGGCCGAACTCCGGGCCGAGGCCCGGACGGCCCATCCCAGCCGTGCGGACACAATCGACCTCCGCATTGCGGACCTCAGCGTGCAGGAGGAAGTCTATCACCTTGGCGAGACGCTCCGGGCGGACTACGACCGGCTCGATGTGCTCGTGAACAATGCGGGCGTTTTCCTCGAGTCGAGGGAAGAGACGGTCGATGGCGTGGAGGCCACCTTCGCGGTCAATCACCTCGCCCCGTTTTTGCTCACCCATCTTGTCTTGCCCCGCCTCCGCGAGACGGCCGGACGGGCCGGCGAGGCCCGTATCGTCACCCTCAGCTCGGAGGCCCACCGGGGCGTAAGTATGGACTTCGACGATCTCAATGCGGAGACCGGCTACAACCCGCTGCAGGCCTACGCCCAGTCGAAACTCGCCAACATTCTTTTTACCCACGAGCTGTCCCGTCGCCTGCAGGACGAGGGCGTGGTCGCGAACGTGGTGCACCCCGGGATCGTCAACACCAACATCTGGCGCGGTTCCGGCTGGATTTCCCGAATTGCCCGTCTTTTCTCGTGGCTGTACAAGCGCCCGGAGGAGGGCGCGCGCAACGTCGTCTACCTTGCGGCGTCGCCCGATGTGGAGGGCGTCACGGGCCAGTACTTCAAAGAAACCGAGGTGGTGAACCCATCCCCCGAGGCCTACGACGAGAAGGCCGAGGCGCGTCTCTGGCGGATCAGCCGGGAGATGACGGGGCTCGCCGAGGTGGACGAGGACGGGGCACCAGGATAGGACGGCGGGGCGTGCGGGCGTCGTGTCTCTTTTCGCGGGGGCGTCCCTGAGGATGTCCCAACGCCCATCATGCCTGTTCGTCAACCATCGCGTTGAGCCCTTCCTCGTGTGCCGTCTCGAGCTGCTCGTTTTCGCGGCGCCAGAAGACAAACAGCGCGGCCCCCATTACGATCACCGTGAGGACACTGCCGTACTGCATTAGCTTGAATGCGCTCGCGGAGTAGGAATTCGAGTCTGGATTGAATCGCGCACAGGCCAGAAAGGCCTTGTCGACGACATTGCCGACCGTGCCATCGGAGGCCTCGACGAGCGCCGTCCGCAGGTCGCCCGGGGCCGGGTCGAGGGTGGTAAAGTAGCGGGTAATGGTGCCGTCGCCACTCAGGAAGATGATCGTCGTGGGGTGGGCAAACTGCTTCTCCTTCTCCGGAAGGGGCTGGTAGCGGAAGCCCACCGAGTCGGTAAGCGTTTCGATCGCTGCCTGGTTGCCGGTCAGAAAGTGCCAGCCGTCAACCGTCTCTTCGGGACGGTCCAGAAACGTGGCGTAGCGCTCCTGGGCCTTTCGGGCCATCTTGGGGCCTTCGTAGGGGCTGATGTCGACGGTGAGCACTTTGAATTTGTCGCCGGCCGTCCACGACATGCCGCTCAGGGATTTGGTGAACTTCTGCAGCTGAATGCGACACAACTGGGGGCACCGGTGGTAGTTGAGGGTCAGCATGACCGGCGTCGACCCGTCGAAGTACTGACTGAGACGGACCGGCTCTCCCTGCTCGTTTTGAAACGAGAGGTCCTTCGGGATCGTCGCGCCGAGCTTCTGGTCCACCCCCACGTTCTCAAGCTGGTCCGGGGTGCGGCTGGTTCGCTGGCCGGTGGCCGTTGAGGCAAAGGCCCCGACCCAGAACAGCGCGAGGGCCGTTGCCAATCCGAACCGAACGACTCCGAGCCGAAAGAAGGGGCGGGGCTGCCCGCCCGCCTTCGCAGGACGTGTATCGGGCATAGGGAATGAAAGGAGGTTCGAAAAATTCCGTCTAGTTAAATCCGGCACGGCGCCAAAAGTTTGCAGGGCCCCTTCGGGGAGGCCATTTGTCCCGCACACGCAGTTTCCAGGTCGATCGTGTCGGGGGGGCGACCCGTCAGACAAGAGAAAAGCCCCTTCGTCTTACGAAATGCTTCTTCTGTCGCGGCGATTCGGGCGAAGGAGCGATACCGTTGATGTCCGTGGCGTTGTGCCTTATAATCACCTACGTTAGGGGAATAACAAAAACATCTCGTCCAAGCTCGCTGCCATTCCTTCTGCGCACGGGGCCCCATGTCCGTTCCTTCCTCCGAGCTCCGGACCGTGATCGATCGGCTGCCGTTTTCGGTAGACGATACCGACGCCGCGAACGAATCCTTTCGGCGGTGGCGGGACGAAGAAGACCCGAAGGCCAAACGCCACGCGGACCTCTGGACGTATTGCTACGTCTGTCGGTACTTCCTCGGAAAGTCGGCCCGAGGCACCTTCGACAATCCGTCCGACGCCGACGAGCTGATCACGAGGGCCTACCGCAAGGTGCAGGAGAACCGCGACGGGGTGCGGAATGCGGCCCGATACGCCAACTGGGTAAGCGTGGTGTGTAAAAATACACTTCTCAACTACACCCGGCGCAACCAGTTTTCCGAGTCGATCGACGGGGAAAACCGGTTCACCCTCACCGCCGAAACCACAAATGCGGTCGCGGAGGTTGGCTTTGTGCAGGAAGCGCTCGTGGAGGCGATTGAGGGACTCCCGAACTATTTGCAGGAGCCGGCCCGCCTCTACTTTTTGGAAAACCGAGAATTTGAAGAAATCAGCGAAGCCGTCGGGAAGCCCGTAGCGACGGTTCGAACATACAAGCACAAGGCCATGAAGGAGCTCCGTACCGATGAACGCCTCCGTGAGTACGTGAACCAGACCGACTTGTAGGCAGAAAATATAAAATTATCGTTTAGCTGGTTATACGTGCAAACTTGGAGTGTCTTCTCAAGTCCCCATAGGTCCGCCTGTTCTTTACGTGATTTCCCGAAAGAGAGGCTTCCCTCGTGTTGAATTGTAGCACGTCGGGATGGACCCCTCTCGTCTTCTCGGAAGCAGACTCCGCCCATACTGGGGCCCTTCCGGAGCGTCGGTGGACTTCCTTTCGCATGTAGTCGTGTAGCGTGTCGCTCATGAATGACGTTGAAGAACAGATCCTTTCGTACCCCCACCTTTCTCGGGAGAAACAGCGGGACATCGAGGCATACGTGGAGCAAAACCCGGAGTGGGCCCCCCTGCTTAACGACATCCGGTCGGTCGAGAGCCTCGCGTCGCACGAGAGCACAGGGCCTCCCTCCGACCCCCTCTTTGCCACCTACGTAATGGTGCGCCACCTGGACCGCGGGGAGACGAAGTCGGCCCGGGTGCGGGAGGCGTTCGCCCGGTTCGAGGCGCGCATTGCGGAGGACAGTGCGCTCCAACGCGAGGTGGAGGCGGCGGAGCGCCGGCTGAGGGAAACAGAAGCGGCGGTCGATCCGGTCTCGCACTTCGAGGCACTCACGGAGCACGACCTGGAGGTTGAAGAGGGAGCGAACGTGCAGGCCCCCGACGCGGCCGGTGCGGAGCCGGGATCCTCATCGGCTGCTTCTTCCTCCTGGTGGGACGTGATTGGGGGGCTTCCGCGGGGCGTACCCCGGGGCGTAGCCGTCGCAGTAGTTCTCGTGGCGCTATACGGCGCCCTGTACGGCATCAGCCTCACGACGCAATCGACCCTCGACCGGCTTGCTGCCATGGAGGTCAGCGATCAGGTCGTCGACAACTACGCCAGTGCGAGGATGCGCAGCGCGGCGCCGGAGGCTTCGTCGGCGGCCGACGAGCGGTACCTGGAGGCACTCTCGATTTTAGAGAAGGCACGCATCTCCACGTTGGGGTTGTTTCCCCGGTACGACACCGACCGGCTCGACCGGGCCCAGAAGCGTCTCGGAGCGGTTTTGGAGAAGGCGGAGCCCAACTCGTTCCTCGCGCTTGAGGCACACTTCTATCTCGGAAAAATTGCGCTTGCGCAGGAAAACGTTGACGCCGCGCGGACGCACTTCAAGACCGTCGTACAGCGGGAGGGCCGACAGACCCAGGAAGCCTACGAGATCCTGAAAACCCTTCAGCAGGAGTACAGCGGAACCCAGCCGTAGGCCCTCCCCTTCCCAAACAGCACTGGGGACCGGTGCAACACGCCGGCCCCCAGTCTAGACACGGATCGCGATGGGATCTCGCTCCGGGCGAGATTAGGCGTAGGTGTTGAGCATCACCGGCATGATGAGCATGAGAATGTCCTCGTCGTCGGCGCCCTCGCGGGGCAACACAATGCCGGCCCGGTTCGGGGAGCTAAGCTCGAAGACCACCTCGTCGCACTCGACGTTGCTGAGCACCTCCGTGAGGTACTCCGAGTTGAAGCCGATCTCCATCGGTTCGTTGTCGTAGTCGCAGTGGATCGTCTCCTCGGCCTCGCTGGAGCGCTCCACGTCCTCGGCCGAGATGGTGACGGTATCGGCCGTGATGTCGAGCCGAATCTGGTTCGTCATGCTGGAGGAGTAAAGGCCCACGCGCTTGACGGCGTTGAGCATGTCCTCGCGGTTGACGACCAGATTGCGGTCGTTCCCGTCCGGGATGACAGACTGGTAGTTGGGGTAGGTCTCGTCGATGAGGCGGGCCAGGACCCGAGACTCGCCGAATTCGAAGCTCACGTGGCTGTCGTCCACCCGGACGGTACAGATCTCGTCGTCCTCCACGATCCGCCCGGCCAGCTTGGTGGCCTTTTCCGGCACAATGAAGTCGGCAGACGTGTCGGCCCGGAGCTCCGGCAGGGTGAGCTTGACGAGCCGGTGCCCGTCGGTCGCCACCACCGAGGTTTCCTCCTCGCTGACCTGAAAGTACACGCCCATCATGGCGGGGCGCAGGGCGTCCTGGCTCACGGCGAACGCCGTCTTGTCGATGGAGCGGCCCAGGAGGCCCCCCTCCACGTTGATCTCGTGCTGCTCCTCCAGCTCCGGCAGCTCCGGATAGTCCGATCCGTCGTGGCCCACCATTTTGTAGTGGCCCTGATCGGTATCCATCCGAATCTCGAAGTCGCTGTCCGCCGCGAACTCAATGGGCAGGTCCGGCAGCGCCCGGAGGGTATCGATCAACCGCTGGGCCGGCACCGCGATGGGGGTGCTCTCCGGCGTGCCGTTCTTTTCGAACTGAACCGGCACGGTCTGGATGATCGAGATTTCGAGATCGGTGGCGCTCAGACGCAACGTGTCCCCGTCCCGCTCGAAGAGGATGCACTCCAGGATGGGCATCGTGCTCTTCGACGGAACGGCGCCCTTAACGGTGTTGAGCGCCTCGAGGAGGTCGGCGCTGGAGGCAGTAAATTTCATGGGTGTCGGCGCGTTGCGGAAAGGAAGCGTCGAGGAACTCTGCGTGGGAATAAAGAGATGCAAAACCGCATCTATGACTCTGTACGGAAGGGGGCGACGAAAGATTCAGCCCCAAGCGGGCCTTGCCGCTACTCATTGGCCGTGGCGTTCGAGCTTCTGCCCGATGGCATCCACCGTGTCCCGGAACGACTCGTCGTCCGCCATCCGGTCCTCCACGGCGTTGTTGGCGTGAATGACGGTCGAGTGGTCCCGCCCGCCGAAGTGGAGGCCGATGTCTTTCAGGGAGTGCTGGGTGTGCTTCTTGGTGAAGTACATTGCGATCTGACGGGCGCGGGTGACGTCTCGCTTGCGGGTCTTGCTCCGCATTTTCTCCTGCGAGATGCCGAGGTGCTCGCAAACGATGCGTTGAATGTCGTCGACCGTGAGGGTGGCGGCCCGCTCCTGAAAGAGGTCGTGGAGCACCTCTTTGGCGAGGTCGAGGGTGATGTCGAGCTGGTGAAGGGTGGCGTGGGCCAGAAGGCGGATCAGCGCGCCTTCGAGCTCACGGATGTTGCTTTCGATGCTCTGGGCAATAAACTCGACAACGTCATCGTCGAGGTCGATCCCGTCGTCCTCGGCCTTGCGGCGGAGAATGGAGATGCGAGTGTCGAGGCCTGGGGGCTTCAGGTCGGCGGAGAGGCCCCACTGAAAGCGAGACAGCAACCGCTCCTCGAGGCCGTCGATCTCGCGCGGCGGACGGTCCGCCGACAGCACAATTTGGTTGCCCGCCTGCCGGAGGGCGTTGAAAATGTGGAAGAACTCCTCCTGGGTTTTCTCCTTGCCGCCGAAAAACTGCACGTCGTCCACGATGAGCACGTCGACCTGCCGGTAGAACGTCGAAAACTCGCCGATCTGGTTTTCCTGGATCGACTGGACGAACTCCGTGGTGAACCGTTCACTGGAAACGTAGAAGACGGTTTTCGAGGCGTCCCGGGCCGCGACGTGGTTCCCGATGGCCTGAATGAGGTGGGTCTTGCCAAGTCCCACGCCGCCGTACACGAGAAACGGATTAAAGCTCGTTTCGCCCGGATCGGTAGCGATGGAGTGGGCGGCGCTGCGAGCGAGGCGGTTGCACGCCCCCTCGATGAAGCGGTCGAACGTGTAGCTGTCGTTGAGCTGGTTGTCGACCTCGGCGTTCTTTAGGCCCGGTATGGCAAACGGGTTCTGGACTGGAGGGGCGCTTTTCTCGTCGCCCTCGGCGCCTGCCTGCGCGTCGTCGGGGCGGGCTTCATCGCCGGACGGGGCGGGCGCGGACGGCTCCGAGGACGACGCGGAAGCCTCCGACGAACTGGGCGGCGCCTCCGGCTCGTCCGGCGCGTTGGGGGGCGGAGCCGACTCCGGGTCGGCCGGCCGGGCCGGAAGCTGCATGGAGGCGCCCCGGTCGGGGTCCTCCGGGTCGTCCTGCTCGATGACCACGTCGTAGACCAGACGGCCGTGGGGGCCGAGCACCCGCGTGACCGTCTTTCGGAGCAGAGAGAAGTAATGCTCCTCAATCCACTCGTAGTAAAACCGGCTCGGAAGTTGGATCGTCAGCTTGCGCAGGTCGTCCTCGTCCTCCAAGGAGTGGGCCTCCAGCGGCTCAAACCAGGTCGTGAAGCTCTGGCGGCTCACATTGTCCCGGATGATGTCGAGACATTCGTTCCAGGCGCGGTCGGCGGACTGATCCATT